>NZ_FQWL01000008.1 GCF_900129665.1 Flagellimonas flava | reverse complement strand
GTAATCCTTATATATTCTATTCTACTTCGTGTTTCTTCTTTGACTTCGCAATGATGGTACAATACCATCATGCTCCGTCCCAATATGTCAATGAACTTGTGGCGGGCCGCCACTGGCAGTTACAAAAATGCCGTGGACAGCTTTTACGCCCTTGTGGAGAATACCGGAGTCGAACCGGTGACCTCCTGCGTGCAAGGCAGGCGCTCTAGCCAGCTGAGCTAATTCCCCATATACTAGTCGTTAGTACATAGTAGTTAGTAGTTAGTCCATAACTACCGCCCAACTTCCAGAATTTCCTTTCAACATTTAATGAACTTCGGCCCCCTTCGCACCAGGCTCCGGTGACCACAGTAGTCTCAGGCAGACTCGAACTGCCGACCTCTACATTATCAGTGTAGCGCTCTAACCAGCTGAGCTATGAGACTGTTTGGCCTAAAATTGCCAGTATGTTTACATATTATAAGACAGCATAAAAGAAAAACAAAGGGACCACCTGATGCCGGACCCGAATCGTCCGGTCGTCTTTCTCTAGAAAGGAGGTGTTCCAGCCGCACCTTCCGGTACGGCTACCTTGTTACGACTTAGCCCTAGTTACCGATTTTGCCCTAGGCCGCTCCTTGCGGTGACGGACTTCAGGCACTCCCGGCTTCCATGGCTTGACGGGCGGTGTGTACAAGGCCCGGGAACGTATTCACCGGATCATGGCTGATATCCGATTACTAGCGATTCCAGCTTCACGGGGTCGAGTTGCAGACCCCGATCCGAACTGTGACCGGTTTTATAGATCCGCTCCCCCTCGCGGGGTGGCTTCCCTCTGTACCGGCCATTGTAGCACGTGTGTGGCCCAGGACGTAAGGGCCGTGATGATTTGACGTCGTCCCCACCTTCCTCACGGTTTGCACCGGCAGTCCCGTTAGAGTCCCCGACTTGACTCGCTGGCAACTAACGGTAGGGGTTGCGCTCGTTATAGGACTTAACCTGACACCTCACGGCACGAGCTGACGACAACCATGCAGCACCTTGTAATGAGTCCGAAGAAAAGCCTATCTCTAAGCCTGTCCCACTACATTTAAGCCCTGGTAAGGTTCCTCGCGTATCATCGAATTAAACCACATGCTCCACCGCTTGTGCGGGCCCCCGTCAATTCCTTTGAGTTTCATTCTTGCGAACGTACTCCCCAGGTGGGATACTTATCACTTTCGCTTGGCCGCCGAGCCCGAAGGCCCGACAGCTAGTATCCATCGTTTACGGCGTGGACTACCGGGGTATCTAATCCCGTTCGCTACCCACGCTTTCGTCCATCAGCGTCAGTACGTTGTTAGTCACCTGCCTTCGCGATCGGTGTTCTATGTGATATCTATGCATTTCACCGCTACACCACATGTTCCGGCAACTCCACAACGACTCAAGACCGCCAGTATCAAAGGCAATTCTACGGTTGAGCCGCAGACTTTCACCCCTGACTTAACGGCCCGCCTACGGACCCTTTAAACCCAATGATTCCGGATAACGCTCGGACCCTCCGTATTACCGCGGCTGCTGGCACGGAGTTAGCCGGTCCTTATTCTTACGGTACCGTCAGACACCTACACGTAGGTGCGTTTCTTCCCGTATAAAAGCAGTTTACAACCCATAGGGCAGTCATCCTGCACGCGGCATGGCTGGATCAGTCTCCCGACCATTGTCCAATATTCCTCACTGCTGCCTCCCGTAGGAGTCTGGTCCGTGTCTCAGTACCAGTGTGGGGGATCCCCCTCTCAGGGCCCCTAACCATCGTTGCCTTGGTAAGCCGTTACCTTACCAACAAGCTAATGGTACGCATGGCCATCCCTGTCCGATAAATCTTTAATCCCTCCACCATGCGGTGGTGGGATACCATGGGGCATTAATCCAAATTTCTCTGGGCTATTCCCCTGACAGGGGCAGGTTCCATACGCGTTCCGCACCCGTGCGCCGGTCGTCGGCAAAGTGCAAGCACTTCCCGTTACCCCTCGACTTGCATGTGTTAGGCCTGCCGCTAGCGTTCATCCTGAGCCAGGATCAAACTCTTCATTGTAAAAAGTTAAATAAATTCAACTCCCAAACAATACAAGGTCCTTGACATCAAAATGGTTCTTTGTTATTCTCTTTTACGCTGTCTATACAATATGTCAAATGAACTTCAAAAATCCACAAGAGAAAAAAATAAGGCCCGCAGACCCTCCTAAATCCCCCAGTAAACAACCCAGCTTTATCAGCTAAGCGGGTGCAAATATAGAGAGGTTTCTTTTATCCAACCAAACAATTTCAAAAAAAAAATCAAAAAAAACACAAGTCATTGCAAATCAGGTATTTAAATTTCAAAATTTTGAATTTCAGCCTATTACGGTAAGCCTATTTAACGAACCCCATTTATAATCCTCTGAAAGAAAGGTTTCTATCAATACAATCCTCCTACTATTGTAAGCATCATATCAAGATAGTATCTTTGCGCTCCATCCAAAATAAAGGAGAACAAATGATTCAGATTACATTGCCAGATGGCGCAATAAAAAAAGTTTCCAAAGGCACGACTCCCATGGAGATTGCCAAAAATATCAGTGAGGGTCTTGCAAGAAATGTTATTTCCGCAAAATTCAATGATACCACAGTGGAAACCGTCACTCCTTTAGAAGAGGATGGAAACCTTACATTATATACATGGAACAATGCGGAGGGCAAAAAAGCTTTCTGGCACTCCAGTTCGCATGTTGTGGCCCAAGCGCTGGAAGAACTTTATCCAGGCATCAAACTAACCATTGGCCCAGCCATAGAAAATGGATTCTATTACGATGTTGATTTTGGAGAACAGGGTATTTCAGAAAAAGATTTTCCAGCCATCGAAAAAAAAGCTCTGGAAATTGCTCGTGGAAAACACGAGTATAAAATGCGAAGTGTGTCAAAAACCGAAGCGTTATCCTATTATAAAGATCAGAACAACCCTTACAAAGTTGAACTTATTGACAACTTAGAGGATGGCACCATAACTTTTTGCGACCACAGTACCTTTACCGATTTGTGCCGAGGGGGACACATCCCCAATACTGGCATCATAAAAGCCATAAAAATCCTAAGTGTTGCAGGGGCATATTGGCGAGGAGATGAAAATAATACCCAATTGACAAGGGTTTATGGTATTTCATTTCCTAAACAAAAGGAGCTTACCGAATATCTTGCCTTGTTGGAGGAGGCCAAAAAACGTGATCATAGAAAATTGGGTAAGGAACTGGAGCTCTTCACCTTCTCACAAAAAGTTGGACAAGGACTGCCTTTGTGGCTTCCGAAAGGAGCTGCCTTGAGGGAACGTTTGGAGCAATTCCTGAAAAAAGCTCAAAAAAAGGCTGGGTATGAAATGGTGGTCACTCCCCACATCGGCCAAAAAGAGTTATATGTCACCTCTGGGCATTATGCCAAATACGGGGAAGACAGTTTTCAACCTATTCATACTCCAAAAGAGGAGGAGGAGTTTCTTTTGAAACCCATGAACTGTCCTCATCATTGCGAAATATATAATAGTCGCCCTTTTAGCTACAAAGACCTACCCAAACGTTATGCAGAATTTGGAACTGTCTATAGATATGAACAAAGTGGAGAACTACATGGACTTACACGAGTAAGGGGTTTCACTCAAGATGACGCCCATATTTTTTGTACGCCTGATCAGCTGAACGAGGAGTTCAAGAATGTAATAGACCTTTCACTTTATGTTCTGGGCTCATTGGGTTTTGAAAACTTTACGGCCCAAGTTTCGGTTCGTGATTTGGACCAACCAGAAAAATATATCGGCGATACCGATAATTGGGAAAAAGCTGAACAGGCCATTATCAATGCTGCCGAAGAAAAAGGACTCAACTTTGTTATCGAAAGTGGTGAAGCTGCTTTCTACGGGCCCAAACTGGATTTCATGGTGAAAGACGCCCTTGGGCGGCAATGGCAATTGGGAACCATCCAAGTTGACTATAACCTGCCAGAACGCTTTGATCTTACTTACAAAGGAAGTGACAATGAACTGCATCGTCCAATAATGATTCATCGGGCTCCTTTTGGGAGTTTAGAACGATTTGTGGCATTGTTATTGGAACATACTGGAGGGAATTTCCCGTTATGGCTTATTCCGGAACAGGCTATAGTCCTGCCAGTCAGTGAGAAACATGAAAAATATGCTGAAAAAGTTTTGAATTCGTTGGAAAATCACGAAATTCGCGCGCTCATTGATAATAGGAATGAGACGGTCGGGAAGAAAATCCGGGAAGCCGAGCTGAAGAAAATCCCATTTATGCTCATCGTTGGTGAGCAAGAGGAAGCCTCCGAAACCATTGCCGTAAGAAGACATGGAGGAGAGGATTTTGGAAGCATCAGCATCAATGAATTTTCTGACTTGGTAGCTACTGAAATAAATAGTACCTTAAAGTCGTTCTAAGAATTTTAGTTTAATTAAAAAGTATACGTCATAGCAATACGAAGAAGATTTAGACCCCAACCACGGAGGGAAAATAAGAACCCTCACAATATCAATGACAAGATTACAGCCCCTGAGGTTAGGCTCGTTGGGGACAATGTGGAAGTAGGGGTATACCCTATTGCCAAAGCAATGGCCAAGGCCAATGAACTGGAACTGGATTTGGTGGAAATATCCCCCAAGGCCAATCCGCCGGTTTGTAAAATCATAGATTACAAAAAGTTCCTTTACGAGCAGAAAAAAAGGGAAAAGGCCATGAAGGCCAAAGCCACGAAAGTTATAGTAAAGGAAATCCGGTTTGGTCCGCAGACAGATGACCATGATTATGAGTTTAAAAAACGTCATGCGGAGAAATTTCTAAAAGATGGAGCCAAGCTAAAGGCATATGTCTTTTTTAAAGGAAGATCTATCGTTTATAAGGATCAAGGTGAGATTCTACTGCTTCGTTTGGCACAGGAACTCGAAGAACTTGGCAAGGTAGAGCAGATGCCAAAATTGGAAGGGAAAAGAATGACCATGTTCATTGCTCCCAAAACCAAAAAATAAATAAAGCGGGAGACCAAATTGTTTTGGTCATAATTTATAAAGAGGAGAAAATGCCTAAAATGAAAACAAAATCCAGTGCTAAAAAGCGATTTAAGCTTACAGGTTCTGGTAAAATCAAAAGAAAGCACGCTTTTAAGAGTCATATCCTGACTAAAAAGTCTAAAAAGCGTAAGCTTAAGTTGACCCACTCCACATTGGTGCACGAGTCGGATGTCAACAGCATCAAGGAACAATTACGATTAAAATAATTGTTCAAACACAGGTACATTAATTTATAACCATGGAGTCAGGCTCTAAAAAGCGTTCGCAATTGAACCGCCTGCTACAAAAAAATGAAACATTATGCCAAGATCAGTAAATTCAGTTGCTTCTAGAGCTCGAAGAAAAAAAGTAATGAAGCAAGCCAAAGGTTACTTTGGAAGACGTAAAAACGTTTGGACAGTAGCCAAAAATGCGGTAGAGAAAGCAATGCTTTATGCCTACCGTGACAGAAGAAACAAAAAACGTAATTTCCGCGCCCTATGGATCACTCGTATCAATGCAGGTGCCAGAATGCACGGAATGTCTTACTCCCAGTTCATGGGAAAAGTTAAATCCAACGGAATAGAACTTAATCGTAAAGTTTTGGCGGATTTGGCCATGAACCACCCAGATGCTTTTAAAGCCATCGTGGAGAGAGTAAAATAAGATTTTATATAAACTTACCCCGCTTATCAAAATCCCGCTCAATTGAGCGGGATTTTTGTATTTCTAAATTCCTGAAACCGTGAGCACCAATTTTCTCCCAGAGGCATGGTCCCGATGCTCACAAAGGTAAATTCCTTGCCAAATCCCCATATTCAGCCTACCATTCGTTATTGGAATGTTCACCGATGCTCCCAGCAGGGAAGACTTTATATGTGCGGGCATATCATCTGGCCCTTCATAGGTATGCACATAGTAAGGCGCATCTTCGGGAACCATTTGGTTAAAGTGACTTTCAAAATCTAAACGGACCGTAGGGTCGGCATTTTCATTAATACTCAAACTGGCAGATGTATGCTTTATAAAAACCTGCAACATGCCCATTTTGAATTCTCGGATTTCCGGTATGGATCGTTCAACAATATCCGTTATCAAATGAAATCCCCTTGAATGGGGTTTAAGTGTTATTTCCGATTGGTGCCATTTCATAAGTTGTGAATTTAAGACAAAGTTTACTTCATTCCCATAGCAAGACCTACCTTTGCAGTTTAAATCAAATGCATGGACCTTTCCCAGATTAAAATGGTTGTCTCTGATATGGATGGCACCCTACTTAACTCAAAACATCAAGTCAGCGATAGATTTTTTGAACTTTTCAAGTCCTTGGCCAATAGGAACATTCGTTTTGTGGCTGCAAGTGGAAGGCAATATCATAGCATTGTGGACAAGCTTGACCCTATACGGGAAGATATCCTTGTGATTGCAGAAAATGGAGCATTGGTAAAAGACAAAGAGAGGGAGCTGTTGGTCACCCCAATTGAACACCACCTTAAGAACGACCTTCTTTCCATAGTCGACCACATTGAAGGCGCCCATGCTATGTTATGCGGTAAGTACAACGCTTATTTTGATGGAAAGTCAGCACCCTTTTTGGAACAATTGAAGGAGTACTATTCGAGTTATGAAATACTGGATAATCTTCATGACGTAACGGACGAAATTATTAAAATAGCCGTGTACCACAGCATAAATGCCGAGGAATACATCTACCCGGCCATGAAAGGTTTGGAAAGTCAGGTTAAGGTGAAGGTCTCGGGTTTAAATTGGGTGGATTTAAACCATTCTAACGCACACAAAGGGCATGCTTTGGAAAAGCTCATGAACGCTTATGGCTTAAAGTCCCATGAAGTTTTAGTCTTTGGCGACTATAACAACGATTTGGAAATGTTGGAATTATCGGATTATAGCTTTGCAATGGCGAATGCACACCCCAATGTAAAGCAAATTGCAAAATATGAAACCTTGAGCAATGACGAATTTGGTGTGGAGCACATCTTGGAACAGCTGGTATGAACAGGATTTCACAACTTATTTCCAATTTCGGACTTCAACCCCATCCGGAAGGAGGGTACTTTAAAGAAACCTATAGGAGTGATGGTTTAATACCCAAAATCTCCCTTCCGTCCCACTATCCCGGGAATAGAAACTACGCCACGGCCATTTACTTTTTGTTGACATCAGACACATTTTCAGCTTTTCATAGGATAAAGCAGGATGAGATATGGCATTTTTACGAAGGCTCTCCCATAAAGCTTCATGTAATATCCGAAACGGGTGCATATACGGAGCAATTAATCGGAACCAATTTCTCAGCCGGGGAGGTCCCCCAATTCGTGGTTCCGGGAAATCATTGGTTTGCCGCTGAAACTGTAGAACCCAATAGTTACTCCTTTGTTGGTTGCACTGTTTCACCAGGTTTTGATTTTGCAGATTTTGTCATGGCAGATGGCACAGGGTTGGCAGCTCAATTTCCAGACCTTGGTGATGTAATAGGAAGACTAACCCGGTAAAGACTCTATCTTAGGTCTTCTGCTTCTTCTTACGAGCAGCGGGGAACAATACATTATTCAAAATAAGGCGATATCCAGGCGAGGTTGGATGCAGCTCCAATTCGGTTTTGGGGTCCCCTACCCTATGCTGGTAATCTTCCGGATCGTGTCCTCCGTAAAAGGTAAAGAAACCTTTGCCCTTTATCCCATGGATATAGCGTGCTTCCCCATTGATTTTGTTCTCTCCCAATATCATGACCGTTGGTTTAACCTCATTTCTGGTAAAGGCGGTTGTCTGACCCATGAATCCTTTTACCAATGTAGTATGGTTCTGGGTCAACATGGTGGGTACAGGATCCCATTTGGCCGAGAACTCCATCAACGAAAAATAGTCCGACTCCCTTGGGACATTCCTACGTTTATTGGTCATATCAATGGATGAAAACTCATATCGAAGGGGGTTTCGCTCCAAAACGAAATTGGTGAAAGCGAAGGTGTTTCCGTAATCCAGTTTTCCTTGATAGTTGGCTTCTGATGGATCACCATCGAACATAGGTTCACAAATGTCCACACTTTCAGCTGCCAAAGCAATGTCAAAACTATCCGCAGCAGAGCACATGGCAAACATAAATCCGCCCCCTATCACATAATTTCTGATTTTAAGGGCTACGGCCCTTTTTTCTTCCGAAACTTTGTCAAAACCCAACTTCTGAGCCAAGGCCTCAGCTTTTTTCTTTCCTTCAATATACCAGGGAGCCGCCCGGTAAGCACCATAGAACTTTCCATACTGGCCCGTAAAATCCTCGTGATGCAAGTGTAACCAATCATACAACACCAATTTATTGTCCAGCACCTCTTCGTCATAAACCGTGACATACGGAATCTCTGCATACGTTAGGACCATAGTCACCGCATCATCCCAGGGTTGGTTTCCCTTGGGAGAGTACACTGCAATTTTAGGGGCTTTTTCCAAAATGACAGCTTCTTGGTTTTGGGATGGACTGCTTATCCCATCTAAAATTTGCTCTGCCTGGGCATCAGACAAGACCTCAAAGGAAACACCCCGAATCTGGCATTCCTTTCTGATGGTTTCTCCATCCGGTAATAGAAAAGACCCGCCCCTATAGTTTAACAGCCATTGCACCTTTTGCTGTTTCCCCAACACCCAATAGGTTATCCCGTAGGCTTTTAAATGGTTTTCTTGACCCTCCGCATCCATCGGTATAAGAATAACTGAGGCAAACGATTTAAAAAAGAATAAAAAGAAAAAGAAAAGGAAGGCACTTCTCGCTTTGGCTTGAAGCGGCGAGCTTACAATTTTAGAAAGGTACGTCATTCTCCGGGTCATCGTCACTATTCATTGCGCTGCCAAATGCCTCATCTGTGCTTGGAAGATTCGGTGTTGCAAAAGGGTTTTCTTGATCCGCATTCATCTTAGACTGAAACTCAAATGGGGAATCAAAGTCATCCAAGTTATCAAATTTACCCAGTGCACCCACAAACTTTAACCTAATATTATCCAATCCACCGTTTCTGTGCTTGGCCACAATAAATTCGGCCTGACCTTGGGTAGGGGTCCGTTCTTCATCATCCCACTCATCAATTTTGTAGTATTCAGGTCGATAAATGAATGACACAATATCTGCATCCTGCTCAATGGCACCTGATTCCCTCAAATCAGAAAGAATAGGACGTTTGCTGCCACCACGCGTTTCCACTGCCCTAGACAACTGGGACAACGCTATGACGGGCACATTAAGTTCTTTTGCCAGTGCTTTTAGGTTTCTTGAAATCGTTGAAATTTCTTGTTCCCTATTTCCACCTTTTTGGCTACCCCCAGCGGTCATCAATTGCAAATAATCAATTACGATGAGCTTTATACCATGCTGGGATGCCAACCGTCGAGCTTTTGCCCTTAAGTCGAAAATCGAAAGCGATGGAGTGTCGTCAATAAACAAAGGAGCCTTTTCCAAGGCCTTTACCTTTACATTGAGCTGTTCCCATTCATGTTTTTCCAATCTCCCGGTTCTGAGCTTTTCGGAGGATAGACCTGTCTCTGACGAAATTAAACGGGTAATCAACTGTACAGAGGACATTTCCAAGGAGAAGAATGCTACGGGAATTTCCGAGTTTACGGCGATGTTCCTGGCCATTGAAAGCGTTAACGCCGTTTTACCCATACCAGGCCTCGCAGCCACAATAACCAAATCGCTGGGTTGCCAACCTGAGGTCAGTTTGTCAAGTTTATCAAATCCAGAGGGAATTCCACTTGTACCTTCTTTGTTTGAAATCTCCTCAATTTTCTTTTTGGCCTGAATGACCAAATCCAATGCGGTTTCGGCGGATCGTTTCAGATTACCTTGAGTAACCTCGTATAATTTGGCTTCCGCACTATCCAACAAATCAAAAACATCGGTTGAATCGTTGTATGCATCTTCAATGATTTCGTTTGAAATTTTAATCAAACTTCGCTGAATGTATTTTTGAAGTACGATACGGGCATGAAACTCAATATGGGCGGAAGAAGCCACTTTTTGAGTCAATTTTATCAGGTAAAAATCACCTCCTACGGCTTCCAAGTGTCCGTCCTTCTTTAATTGCGAAGAAACGGTTAATAAATCCACTGGCTCCGAAGATTCAAACAATTTGAAAATAGCTTCGTAGATAAACCTATGGGCATCTTTGTAAAAGGCATCGGGATGTAAGATATCTATTACTTCATCCACTCCTTTTTTGTCAATCATCATCGCCCCTAACACAACTTCCTCTAAATCAACAGCTTGCGGAGGTATCTTACCTCTCTCAAGGTTGATTAGGGTGGATTTGTCAACTTTATGACCAATAATCGGGCTGGGCTTATCCATAACTACGAAAGTAGGTAATTAACCTTTAGTTAACTTTAAATTTATCCTTTGCGATGTTCACAGGTAATAAACAAAGTTAGTGTTGATAACTTTGAAATATTGTTAATAACCTGAAAATGTTTGAAGAAAAAAACTGAAAAAAATGAGGATGGGCCAGAAACCCGTTATTACCCGTTGAACACTCCCATAGAAGCATACTTTTCCATTCGGGTTTTTACGAGTTCTTTTGGTGATAACTTTTTTAGCTCCTCAAAATGGGCCGAAATTTTATTCCGAACGGTCTCGAAAGTTTTTTCTCGATTGGTGTGCGCACCCCCTAAGGGTTCCTTTACAATCTCATCCACCAACTTCTGTTTTTTCATATCCGTGGCCGTAAGTTTCAAGGCATCCGCTGCCTGCTCCTTAAACTCCCAGCTTCTCCAAAGAATGGAAGAACATGATTCTGGGGAGATTACAGAATACCAGGTATTTTCCAACATCAACACCTTATCCCCTACTCCAATGCCCAAAGCACCGCCTGAAGCACCCTCACCAATAATCACCACAATGATGGGGACCTTTAAACGGGTCATTTCCAAAATATTTCTAGCAATGGCTTCGCCCTGACCTCTTTCTTCGGCCTCAATTCCAGGATAAGCACCGGGAGTATCCACAAAACATACCACTGGAACACCAAATTTTTCGGCAGACTTCATTAAACGTAATGCCTTTCTGTAACCTTCCGGATTGGCCATACCAAAGTTTCGATATTGCCTAGTTTTGGTGTTGTAGCCTTTTTGTTGGCCCACGAACATATAGCTCTGCTCACCAATTTTTCCCAAACCACCGATCATCGCTTTGTCATCCTTCACGGTCCTATCGCCATGCAATTCCAAGAAGGTGTCCCCACAAATTGCATTGATATAGTCCATTGTATAGGGTCGGTTGGGATGTCTGGACAATTGAACCCGTTGCCAAGCGGTAAGGTTTTTATAGATGTCCTTTCGTGTTTCGCCCAACTTCTTTTCAATCTGAAGGCAGGTTTCGCTAACATCTACATCGCTCTCCTCTCCTATTATCATACATTTTTGAAGCTGGTCTTCAAGTTCTTTAATGGGAAGTTCAAAATCTAAATACTCCATGGAAGTTTGGTTTCAACAAAATATTGGGGACAAATATAAAACTTTAATGATACTCCGTGCCTCCTACCGGCATCAATTCCCCTTCAAAGGATTAGTGTAAAAGCTTATCGTTTGGCTCTCATCAACATATATACTGCAAAAGCCCCAAAAAGAAGGTTGGGAATCAAAACCGCCAACAAAGGTGAGAAGCCAGATTGCTCTGCCAAGGTTCCAAAAACCTTATCGAAGAATATGTAGATAAAGGCCACACCAATTCCAAAGGCAAGATTTAATCCCATTCCTCCCCTACGTTTAACCGAGGAAACGGCTACCGCGATAATGGTAAGAACAAAAGCTGTTATGGGAAGTGCCCATCGTTTGTATTTCACCAAAATATAGGCATTGATATTGGAGGCTCCTTTCCGTTTTTGATCATCGATGAACTCGTTCAACTCAAAAAGGTTCTTGGTTTCCGCCACATAGGAAACCGGGGTAAGGTCTTCAATTTTAAATGTGAACAAGGTATCCAACCTACGTTTGGTTTCCATGATTTCCACCCCGTCCCTAAGCTTACGTTTAACGTAATTTGTCAACCTATATATACTGTCTTTTTCTATCCATCTAATATTGGTAGAGGAAATTTTATAGTCGAGCTGTTTGATGGAATCGAAATGCTCAAAGGTAAAATTGTAGCCAATTTTTCTGCTGGGCTCAAAACTGCTTACATAAATGTAATCGTTCTCATTTAACTGGTTGAAAATATTCGTAGTTTCCCTTACCTGTTTTCCTCGTTTGAAATACTTGTATTCAAATTCGTTGTACCCAATACTTGCATGAGGCACAATAAACATCCCCATCATAAAAATCAGAAAGGCGACCAAGGTCGCACCTATTAAGTAAGGCCTTAGGAATCTCCAGTAGGACACCCCAGAACTTAAGATAGCCACAATCTCAGTATTACTTGCCAATTTGGAGGTAAAGAAAATGATGGACAGAAAGAGGAATATGGGTAGCAATAGGTTCCCGATCACCAGGGTGAAATTGCCATAAAACACAATTACCTCTCCCAGCGGAGCTTCATTGTCTATGATCTTTCCAACTTTTTCGGCCAAATTGGCCATGATGCCAATGGGAACAAACAACATCAGCATTCCCAAAAAGGTCACCAGATATCGTTTCAAGATGTATCTATCCAGTATGGTAAGCATTACAATCTTTTATCCATTTGTTGAACCATTTTGGTCTTCCATTCCTGAAAATCTCCCACTAAAATACGTTCTCTCGCGGTACGCACCAACCAGAGATAAAAACCGAGGTTGTGGATCGTAGCGATTTGCTTGCCCAAATATTCGTTGGCAGCAAATAAATGTCGTAGATACGCCTTCGAGTACTCAGTATCTACAAAGGTGATGCCCATCTCGTCGATTGGGGAGAAATCGGCCTCCCATTTTTTATTCTTGATATTTATGGTCCCGTGAGCGGTAAACAACATTCCGTTCCTTGCGTTTCTAGTTGGCATAACGCAATCGAACATATCTACGCCCAAGGCAATATTTTCCAAGATATTGATGGGTGTACCCACACCCATTAGATACCGTGGTTTGTCCTCCGGTAAAATATCGCAAACCAATTCGGCCATGGCATACATTTCCTCAGCAGGCTCACCAACAGAAAGTCCCCCTATAGCATTTCCCTCTGCACCTACCGAAGCTATGTATTCGGCCGACTGCTGACGTAGGTCCTTATATGTAGACCCTTGGACAATCGGAAAAAAACTCTGGGAATATCCATACTTAAAAGGTAATTTTTCCAAATGGTTGATACATCTATCCAACCATCTATGGGTCATGTGCATGGAACGTTTGGCATAATTGTAATCGCATGGGTAAGGTGTACATTCGTCAAAAGCCATGATAATATCAGCCCCAATGGTTCGTTGGATTTCCATCACATTTTCAGGGGTGAAAAAGTGATTGGATCCATCAATATGCGATTTGAACTTGACCCCTTCCTCTTTAATCTTTCTATTGTTGGACAAGGAATACACTTGATAACCGCCGCTATCCGTTAATATATTTCGGTCCCAGCCCATAAACTTATGAAGTCCCCCCGCTTCTTCCAGAATGGCAGTTTTTGGCCTTAGGTAAAGGTGATAGGTATTGCCCAAAATGATATCGGGATTGATTTCCTCACGTAGCTCCCGCTGGTGCACCCCTTTTACAGAGGCTACCGTGCCAACCGGCATAAAGATGGGAGTTTGAATTGTACTATGATCCAAGGTAAGCGTTCCGGCCCGTGCCTTGCTTTGGTTGTCCTTATGTTCTAGGGTAAATTTCAATGGTAACTTTTAAAACCGCAAATATAGCCAACTCCACCACTACAAAGCCTTAACAAAAAAATAAAGTTTCCCTTCGCAAAGCGTTTCGTAAAATAATGTACAAGTGCTTGTTTAACAACGGGAATGCCGTTACTTTTGAGAGCTTAAAATCAATACGATGCCAAACATTCAGGAATTACAGGATTTAGTTACCCAGGTTCGCAGGGATATTTTGCGAATGGTACACAAGGTAAACTCTGGACATCCAGGGGGTTCCTTAGGTTGTACTGAGTTTTTTGTTGCACTGTACAACGAGGTAATGGAGTTGAAAGATGGTTTTGATATGGATGGAATTGGTGAAGACCTTTTCTTCCTTTCCAATGGCCATATCTCACCTGTTTTTTATAGTGTTTTGGCACGACGTGGTTATTTCCCTGTTGATGAATTAAACACATTTAGATTGATAGATTCCAGATTGCAAGGTCATCCAACAACCCATGAAGGACTTCCGGGTGTACGTGTAGCTTCCGGGTCTTTGGGTCAAGGTATGTCTGTGGCCGTTGGCGCAGCTTTGGCCAAAAAGTTAAATGGGGATAATCATTTGGTTTACAGTTTGCATGGGGATGGTGAACTTCAGGAAGGGCAGAACTGGGAAGCCATTATGTATGCCGCAGGAAACAAAGTGGATAATTTGATTGCGACCATAGACAGAAATGGCCAGCAGATTGATGGTGGTACGGAAGATGTATTGCCCTTGGGCGATGTAGCCGAAAAGTTCAAGGTTTTTGGTTGGGATGTTATGGAAATTGAAAACGGGAACAACTTGGAACAAGTCATTTCCGGACTGAAAGAAGCCAAGAGCAGAACCGGAAAAGGAAAGCCGGTTTGTGTGGTAATGACCACAGAAATGGGCAATGGGGTTGATTTTATGATGTACACCCACGCATGGCATGGCAAGGCCCCAAGTGACGAACAGCTGGAGACCGCTTTGGCGCAAAATCCAGAGACTTTAGGCGATTATTGATAAACGTCAATCATGAAAAAGTTATTTTCACTATTTCCAATGCTGTTAATGGGATGCTTATGCTTCTCCCAGAATTTTGACTTTAAACTGGACTATGAAATAACTTATTTAATTCCTAAATCCAATGATACAGTTCGAATTAGGGTAGGCAATGCAGGACAATATCTGTTTACCGATTCCAAGACCGTGACATCAAGTTTTAGGAACTCCTTCCGCAAATTTGGCGGCAACAATAAAAATGCCATCATGTCCGGCAAACTGTTCTTGGATATGTCCACTAATTTCATGTTAATGCAAATGCAGATAGACAACAACACAGTTTGGGGACATGTGGACCTTACCACATTCATGAATCAAAACAAGTCCTTTGACTCCAAGGAGGAAACGGCTTTGGTAAAAAAATCGACCTCCGAAATCGTAACTATAAATGGCACCGAATATAGGGTGTATGAAATTGCACCTGCCAATAAGCCGGATGATATTCTATATGCCGCTTTTGACGACACCTACGATTTGGATTACAATACGTATTTTGGAAAGCTGTTTTCTGCCGCTCTTGGAGAAAAATTCAAAGTTGATATCCCAAACGGTGCATTGGTCTACGCCAGGGATAAAGATGGAAACGAGCAATTCCGACTTTTAGGAATAAAAGAAGAACAACTAACGGGTACCGTAGACCTCAATTTTACGCTAGAATAACATTATTATGACAAAATATACTGACCAAGGAAAACAGGATACAAGAAGCGGTTTTGGTGCCGGAATGACAGAATTGGGTCGAACCAACCCAAACGTGGTGGCTCTTTGCGCCGATTTGGTGGGCTCCCTAAAAATTCAAACGTTCATTGACGAAAACCCTGATCGTTTCTTTCAAGTGGGAATTGCCGAAGCCAATATGATGGGGATTGCCGCTGGACTTACCATTGGCGGAAAGATTCCTTTTACCGGAACTTTTGCCAATTTTTCCACGGGAAGAGTTTATGACCAAATCAGACAGTCCATCGCCTATTCGGGGAAAAATGTTAAGATATGTGCTTCACATGCTGGGCTTACCTTGGGAGAAGATGGGGCTACCCATCAAATTCTTGAGGATGTGGGTATGATGAAGATGCTACCAGGGATGACGGTCATCAATCCATGCGACTTCAATCAGACCAAAGCAGCTACCATTGCCATCGCAGAACATGAAGGCCCTGTTTACCTTCGTTTTGGAAGACCAAAGGTGGCCAATTTTACTCCAGTAGACCAGAAATTTGAGATTGGCAAGGCACTTATGCTAAATAAGGGTACGGATGTAACGATCATAGCTACCGGTCATTTAGTATGGCAATCGCTTATCGCAGCGGAAAACTTGGAAAATCAAGGAATCTCGGCTGAAGTAATCAATATTCACACTATAAAACCTTTGGACGACGAAGCTATTTTGGCTTCTGTCAAGAAAACAGGTTGTGTGGTTACTGCGGAGGAACATAACTACCTGGGAGGACTTGGCGAGAGTGTTTCCAGAGTACTGTCCATGAGTCATCCTGCTCCCCAGGAATTTGTGGCCACTCAAGATACTTTTGGTGAAAGTGGCACCCCTGATCAACTTATGGATAAGTATGGTTTAAACAATAAAGCCATAGAAGCTGCCGTTTTAAAAGTGTTGAAACGAAAATAGTTTTCGGTATCATCTTTGATACATTTCAACCAATTAAAAAACGAAGCACTTATGAAAAAAACACTCTTCATTGCAGTGTTGGCCCTAATGGGTACAGCTGCATTTGGCCAAAGCGGTTCAGGCTTTGGTGTAAAAGCAGGAATCAGTTACAACAAAAACGGAGATTTAATTCGGACTATTAGTAATTCTGCCCAGAACGCGGTGGAAGGTGCCGAGGGCAAAACCGGTTACCACTTTGGTTTCTGGGGAAAACTGGATTTTCCTAAAATTTACCTGAGGCCAGAACTGGTTTATACCAAAACCAAGAGTACCTATGATGTGGACGGCGACTCTAATGATTATGATGTTTCCAAATTGGACTTACCGGTACTGTTAGGTTATAAATTGGTTGGGCCGCTACATATTTTCGCGGGACCTGCCTTTCAATATACCCTAAGCAACGACTTGGGAGATTTGGAAGTGGAAGACGTAGAGAACGATTTCACCGTCGGGCTGAACGCCGGTGTAGGTGTTAATCTCGGTAAATTAGGATTGGATGTGCGCTATGAGCGTGGTTTCTCGAAAAACGAGGCCCAGATTATTTCGAACAATATCACCAATATTGAGGGAAGGGTAGATTCAAGACCATCGCAAGTAATTTTTGCCCTATCCCTGAAGTTGTAGAAAAAAAGAAAATTTATACCGTATAAAAAGCCCCGTTTAAAACGGGGCTTTTTTTAGTTTGTATCAGGATCCAGATAATCAGGAGTCCCATCGCTATCCGAATCTGGGTAAGGGAATATGATTTCACCCGTATCATCATTGGTTATCTCATTTCTGGTGGACACTCCATCCCCATCATCATCTCCATCTTGAAAATCGGCAAACCTAGTGACCAACCCAGAGTTGGATTCTACATCCACGTCTGTATTATCATCAAATAGATACCCGTTTCCATTTACATCTTCTTGAATGGAAGGAACACCATCGTTATCGCTGTCCGTATTTTCAATGACCCGCCCCACCTCTACTTGGAATACCAAATTAGCATACCGTGGTAAGGTATTGCTGGGACCGGTTCCGGAGAAATATGCCAGTCCAGATGGCATAATAATAAGGCCAATACCACTATCGTTATATTGGAAAGTACCATCAGGATTTACTACCAACCCATCGTTGGTAGCTGATGTGAGTTTGGAAATACCATTGGAATATCCTCGCAAGAAAAACGGTAATTCTTGCCAAATAAAACTTTCGGATGCATCAAATTTGACTCCGTCCAAAAGCATACCCTCATACCTTAAAAAAGTAGAGTCGGCCACCGTTGGCATTACTCCTTTTCCGTCTCTAGCAACCAAATAGTAAAGTGTATGGGGAATATCATTTTCTTCCTCACTAAGACCTAACTGGGAGGATGAAACCTGCACGGTAACAGAGCTAACCTGGTCGGCCAATGGAGTCTTATCCGCATTTGCGCCTGCAATGGTATCTATTTTAATTTTGATATCCAGAGCATCCGGATTCGCATCAAATTCTTCGTAATTATAAAAATGTGTGCGTAAGTATTCCTGAATCTCCTCATCGTTTTCTGGCGAAACCTCCGCCAACAGTCTCGGAGGGACAGTTTCAAGGTCAGGACCATTGTCGTCGTTATTGCAGGAAACGCATAAAACCATCGTAACCAAAAAAGCTAAAAAACCGTTCTTCATTCAAAAACTTGATTTAGCTGCGCAAGATACAATTTTCCACTATTTTTGCTCCTTACGTTAACAAAGATTTGCAGACCTTATGCGCATTGATAAATATCTCTGGTGTATTAGATACTATAAAACTAGAAACGTTGCCACAAATGCTGTTAAAAAAGGTCAAGTTCGGGTTAACGGGAGTGTAGTCAAAGCCTCACGGGAAATTTATCCCTTGGACGAAATTGTGCTTAGAAAAAACCAGATCGACCATAAACTTACCGTTTTGGATATTCCCGAGAGTCGTGTGGGAGCCAAATTGGTGGACATCTACAGAAAAGACACCACACCAAAGGAAGCTTTTGAGCATACAGATTTGTTGAAACACGCTAAAGAGCATTATCGTAAAAAAGGGCTGGGTAGGCCCACTAAAAAAGATCGCAGGGATATAGATGATTATTTGGATGAATCCGAATAATCTGTTTTTTATCTTTGGTAGCACTAAATTAGTTTCATGTTGAACCGCATACTCACCCACGAACAAATACAGCATAAGGTAAAGCGCATAGCCTATCAGATTTATGAGGCCAATGTAAACGAGAAGGAAATCATTGTTGCCGGGATAGATGGCGGTGGACTGAACCTGGCCAAAAAAATAACTACGACCTTAAGAAAAATTACCGAAGCACAGATTGTGCTCTGTAGCTTAAAAATGGATAAAAAAGACCCTCTTAAAAGTGGGGTGAGTACATCAATAAGTGAAGATGCATATAAAAACAAATCCATTGTTCTTGTAGACGATGTGCTTAACTCCGGCACTACGCTGATCTACGGGGTCCACCATTTTCTCAAAACGCCCATAAAACAATTAAAGACCGCCGTTCTGGTCAACAGGAACCATAAAAAGTATCCGATAAAGGCCGATTATAAGGGGATATCGCTCTCAACCTCCTTAAATGAACATATCCGCGTAGAGTTTGAGGCCAAAAACAACGCGGTTTACCTAGAGTAGTTTCTCCTTTACCTCAGCGACAAGTTCCACTATCGACTTACCGTAGCAATCCAAAGTAAATTTGGCCCTTGCATAAAAAGATCTTCTTTCAAAAAGGTGTTTCCCAACAAATTCTGGCAATTCCTCGTTATTCAGATTCTTTACCAGTGGGCGTTCCTCTTTCTCTTTGGCTATACGCTCCACTAAAGTGGCAACTGGCAGCTGCAGGTATATTGAATGATCGGAATGTTTTAGAATCGTATCCATATTTATACCATAGCATGGGGTCCCCCCCCCAGTAGAAAGTAACAGGGATTCTTTTTCCGTTAGGACCTTTTCCAACATTTGGTGTTCCAGTTTCCGAAAAAAGATTTCTCCTTTTTCCTGAAAAATGTCTTTGATGGATTGGCGTTGCTGTTCTTCGATATAGTCATCCAAATCCACAAAATCAAGACCTATTTCTTTGGCCAACAACCTTCCAACAGAAGACTTTCCACTTGCCATATAGCCGACTAAAACTACTTTCATTTCCTTGAATTAAAACCGATTTCAAAAAAACACAAATTTATCATTAAATCATCTTGCAAAATAGATTATTGATATTATATTTGCACCCGCTTAAGGCTACTCACGGTAGTAAATAAAGCAAGACCTGATAGCTCAGTTGGTAGAGCATCTCCCTTTTAAGGAGAGGGTCCTGGGTTCGAGCCCCAGTCAGGTCACTTAAAAAGCCCATAAATCTTTGATTTATGGGCTTTTTGTTTCTTGTTCCAATATGGGGGAATTAGACTTTGTCAAGCTTATATTTTCAATTCAAGTCTACAAGTATTTAGTAATCTTTGAACTTAGTGGTTTTGTAAAAGAATAGTAATAATCAATAAGTTGGCCTTTAGGACTGACCAAATACTTTTGAAAATTCCACTGAACCTTTGAACTTTTCTTGCCATTCAATTTCTTTAATGTCAACCAACTGTAAAGCGGATGTTGATGAACACCTTTGACATTAAGTTTTTCGGTCAGCAAAAACGTAACACCAAAATTGAGCTCGCAGAAACCTCGGATTTGTGAAGCGCTACCAGCTTCTTGCCCACCAAATTGATTACATGGAGCACCAATCACCACTAATTGATCAGGGTATTTGTCACTTAACTGTTGTAAATCCTTATACTGCGCTGTAAATCCACATTTTGAAGCAACATTGACAAACAGAATATATCTCCCTTTAAATATTGATAAATCAATTGGATTACCTCCGAGGTCGTTAACCGGAATGTCATAAATTGATTTCAATGCCTCTGGCACTTTGGAAGGAGCGGTCTTAATTTTTATGGCAGTCTTCATAAGGGGCCTATAATATTTTGAACTTCCTGTTTTTGCCCAAAATTACAAATTTGTTTAATTAAAATTAAATATCCTTAAACAAAATAATTTGTGATTATTGCCCTCTCTCTGTTTCACACCTTAAAAATCCCAGGAAGCCATAAACTTATCGCTGGAATGTACGTCACCAACAAAAGGGCCAAAATCATCGCCAAAAACAAAGGAATTAGAGGTTTAAGCACTTTTTCGATGGTGGTATTGGCCACACCCACACCTATGAAAAGCACCGAACCCACAGGAGGAGTGCAAATTCCTATACATAGATTTAGGACCATCACAATCCCAAAATGCACAGGGTCCATTCCCAATTTTGTCACAATCGGTAAAAAAATTGGCGTGAATATCAACACTGCTGGGGTGATATCCATAAATATACCCACGAACAATAATAACAGATTTATAATTAGAAGAATTGCGATTGGGTTATCGCTCAAAGCCAATAAAGTGGTGCTAATATCCTGCGGAATACTTTCATAGGACATTACCCAAGACATGCTCATGGAAGCTCCAACCAGCAGCATGACAATGGCTGTGGTGGCGGAAGAATCCAACAAGATTTCGGGAAGGCTTTTCCATCTGATTTCTTTGTAGGCAAATCCCAAAATCAACGTATATAAAACGGCAATGGCCGAAGCCTCCGTAGCGGTAAATATGCCTGATACAATACCCCCTATTACCAAAACGAGCAACATCAAACTAGGAAATGCATCAACAAAGGTCTTCCCTATTTCCTTTAAACTGCTTCGTTTTCCAGTTTTATACTTTTTCTTCTTTGCCCAAACAGAAGCTACCAGCATCAAGAAAAGGCCTGTTAGAATTCCGGGTAAATATCCTGCCAAAAATAAGGCAGCAATGGAGACGCCCCCGCTGGCAAGGGAATAGACAATAAGAACATTACTTGGCGGAATAATCAATCCTGTTGTACTGGAAGTAATGTTAACCGCTGCACCAAACTCCTTGGAATAACCTTCTTTTTCCATTTCTGGCCCCAAAATACTGCCTACGGCAGAGGCAGATGCCAAGGCTGAACCCGCAATGGCCCCCATAAGCATGGCCGAAATAATATTGATCAACGCCAGTCCACCTGGAAGGGCTCCCACCAAAGTTTTGGCAAAGGCAATTAACCTATGGGCCACACCTCCCTTGTTCATGAGCTGACCAGAGAGAATAAAAAACGGTATGGCCAGTAAGGCAAAACTATCCAATCCGGCAGCCATTCGTTGCGACACTGTCGTCAAAGCCGGTAAAAAGGGAATACTGACAAGCATCGTAAGTAATGAAGAAAGTGCAATGCTCCAAGCAACGGGAGTTCCTATGGAAAGAAAGAGCATAAAACCTAAAACAAGTACTAAAATTGGAATAACCTCTGCCATTTCAATTGTATTTTAGGTCATGAAGTTTATAATAGACAATCAATAATCCGCTAATTGGAATTACGGTATAGACTAAGGCCAGCGGTATTTGGAGTGCCGGCGATTTCTGCCCTAGTAGATAACTGATATACACCAATCTACTACCTCCCAGGACCATGGCGAAAAGTGCAAAAAGCAGTATCAGTACATAGACGATTGCTCTTAACCTTCTTTGCGATTTTGGAGATAGTCTTGAAGGAAGTGCTTCGATTGCCACGTGCATTTTTTTCCCAGATACGAAGGCTGCGCCCATAATCCCTACCCAAATCATTAGATATCGAGCCAATTCCTCAGTAAAGGAACTGGGACTTCCCAGTAAAAATCTGCTGCACACCTGCCACAATACATTGACCACCATTACTCCCATGATCATTGCCAGAAGGATTCCCAGAATTTTATCGACTTTTTTTCTCACCTCCATTCAGTTCGTATTTCGTATTTCTTCAATTAAAGTGTTCATAGTTGAATCTTGCTGGTATGCATCGTAGAATCCACTTACTTTTTCAATAAATGGGGATTTATCTGGGACTATCACTTCCACCCCAGCCTCCATTACAGCTTCAATGGCTCTTTTTTCTGCTTCGGCCCATAATTCCCGTTGATAGGCAATAGAGATTTCTGAAGCCTCTTTCAGCCACTTTTGCTCCTCATCGGACATTTTGTTCCATGCATGTGTCGCGATGACGAGCACATCTGGTAAAAAGGTGTGTTCATCCAGCACATAATACTTGCACACTTCATAATGTTTTGACAAATAGAAACTTGGGGGATTGTTTTCAGCACCATCCACAATACCCTGTTGCAAAGAGGTGTAAAGCTCTCCCCAAGAAATAGGAGTGGGCGAACCTCCTAGCTCGCGAACCATTTCCATGGCCGTTACACTTTCCATCACCCGAATTTTGAGGTTTTTTAAATCTTTTGGGGATTCCACAGGACGTTCTTTAGTGTAAAAGCTCCGACTACCCGCATCATAATACCCCAATCCTTTTAGCCAATACTTTTGTCCTTCGTTTAAAAGCCGTTGTCCTATGGGGCCATCTAAAACCAGAAAGGAATGGTCCCTATCTCGAAACAGAAACGGCATACCCAAAACCTTCATTTTAGGGGCGAAATTTTCCATTACCCCAACAGAAACCTTGGTCATATCCAGACTTCCCATTTGCAATAGCTCCAAACATTCGCGTTCGGTACCCAACTGTTGGCTGGGAAAAATCTCCAATGTCATTTTACCTTCGGAAAGCCTGCCCAGTTCTTCTCCCATTTTTACCATCGCCTGATGCACCGAATGGTTCACATCCAGACCGTGGGCCAATTTTAACACTTTTGTATCATTCTCCATACATCCGCAGAAGAAAATCGGTAAAATCCCCAACAGGATATAAAACCTAAAAATTGAAGTACTCTTTGGCATTATTGTAACAAATATCTTGTATGATTTTACCAATCCATTTTATATCGGTTGGCAGTTCTCCCCGTTGTATTTCTGCCCCAAAAAGATTGCACAGAATCCTTCTGAAGTATTCATGTCTGGGGAAGGATAAAAAGCTTCTCGAATCCGTAAGCATACCGATGAAAGTGCTTATCATTCCCATGTTCGATAGGGTATTCAACTGTTTTTCAATTCCATCTTTTTGATCTAGGAACCACCACCCCGAACCAAATTGGACCTTACCTTTTACAGTGCCATCATTAAAATTTCCTGCCATGGTGGCCAAAACCTCATTGTCTGAAGGGTTTAAGTTATAGAGAATGGTTTTTGAAAGAGTGTTGTTTTCATCCAACTTACTAAGAAATCTGGACAATGTAGCAGCCTGTTTAAAGTCGCCTATGGAGTCCCAACCCGTATCCGGGCCCAAAACTTTTCCCATACGACGGTTGTTATTGCGCAGCGCTCCCAAATGGAATTGCTGTACCCAACCCATTTCGTGATAACACTCCCCAAGAAACAGCAATAAGGCGGTCATAAATTGTTCCTGCTCTATAGGGCTGATCATCTTCCCTGCCCTACGCTTTTGAAATATGGCTTCAATTGTTATGGGTGCGGCCTCTTCAAATGGAATATAACTCAGACCGTGATCCGATATCGAGCATCCATTAACCTTGAAATAATGCAGCCGGTCCAACAAGGCATCGCATAAATCCTGATAGGTCCCAATCTGGGTTCCACTTGTTTCTTCAAGAACATCCAAATAATTATTGTAATCCTCGTTACCAATTAGGATGGCCCTATCCGGCCGAAACGCCGTTCCTACCTTAATTCCGAAATCACTCTGCCCCAAGGTTTGGTGATATACCAAGGTGTCCGTTGGGTCCTCAGTGGTGCAAAGCACTTCTACATTCATCATTTCCAATAGACCCCGGCAGCCATACTCCCCCGTTGCCAGTTTCTCTTTGGTTAATTGAAAGACCGTGTCTGCATTTTTATCCGATAACAATTCATGAAAATTGAAGTATCTGACCAGCTCTAAATGAGTCCAATGGTAAAGGGGGTTTCTAACCGTATAAGGAACTGTACCAGCCCATTTTTGAAACTTTTCCCTGTTAGAAGCATCCCCTGTAATATATTTCTCATCAACGCCCAATGCCCGCATTGCCCTCCATTTATAGTGATCTCCAGCGATCCAAACTTCAGTGATGTCATCATAGGTCTTATCCTCCAAAATCTGTTGGACCGGTAGGTGATTGTGGTAATCAATAATGGGCATCTTGCTCGCATACTCATGATAGAGTTCCATGGCATACTTGCCCTGTAATAAAAAGTCGTTTGCTATAAACTTGTTTTTGCTCATATTTTCTTTTCCCGATTCCCTCTTATGACAATGCTATATAAATTAGAATAGTTAAGCCAGTTAGTATTGCGCCTGCCCATTTTACTTTAGACCATGGTTGATCTGGATACTTATATTTTTCGTGAACATAATCCGTTGTTGAAAATTGTTTGGACACCAGCCACATAATGATGAAATTCAAAACAAACTCAATTCCCCATAAATGCACGAAGTGTATATCCAAATCCAGGATAAAAGTGGCCAATATGTAAAATGAAAAGCCAAAGAAAAGCCCCGCTTTTGCACCTGTTGCGTTAATTTGCTTGACAAAAATTCCAGCTATTATTACGGAAGAAATGGGTATAAAAAAGATTCCGTTTAATTCTTGGAGTAAAAAATAGAGTCCGTCCGGGGCATAGGCCACAAAAGGGGCAATGGCGATAGCACCAACTGCGAGTACCACGGAAGTAAACTTTCCCCATCGTACCAGTTTTGCGTCGGATGCTTGGGTGTTGATTATTTTCTTGTAGATATCATAACAAAAAATGGTACTGGCCGAATTAAGCACACTGTTAAAAGTGCTCAATACCGCTCCCAAGACCACCGCTGCAAAAAATCCATAGAGATAGGCCGGCAGCACTTTTTTGACCAACAAGGGGTAGATTAAATCCGGGGTAGCGTAGTACTCATCCTGAAAATAATAGAAAGCGATCAAGCCAGGTAAAACAATAATCAATGGAACCAAAAGCTTTAGTATACCTGTGTAGATCAATCCCTTCTGGGCCTCCGCCAAATTCTTGGCTCCAAATGCCCTTTGTATAATGGCCTGGTTCATTCCCCAGAAATAGAGTTGGTTGATCATTAGACCTGTGAAAAGTGTGGAAAAGGGCAATACAGAGTCCGGGGAGCCGACTATATCAAACTTCTCTGGGGCAAAATCGTATATTGTGGTCAATCCTTCAATCATGTCCCCGTTTCCAATCTGATATAGTGCAATGGTCGGAATAAGCAAACCGCCGAGCATCAGTCCCAATCCATTTAGACTATCTGAATAAGCCACCGCCTTAAGCCCACCAAAAATAGCATACAAAGAACCGATCACACCTATGGTCAATACCGTATACAAAAGTGCCTCTGTTTTGCTTATTCCGAACATTTCGGTAAACTCAAAAACACTCTCAATGTTGATTGCCCCAGAATATAAAACTATTGGCAAGAGGGTTACCACAAAGGAAAGCATCAGCAGAAATGCAACAATAGATCTGGTAAGTCCGTCAAATCTTCTTTCAAGAAATTCTGGAATGGTGGTAAGCCCCATTTGGATAAAGCGGGGAAGAAAGAAAATAGCAGCTATGACCAGAGCAATTGCCGAAGTGACCTCCCAGGCAATAACGATAATTCCATTTTTATACGAGCTCCCATTCATCCCTATGAGATGCTCGGTTGAGATATTGGTCAAGATCATGGAACCAGCAATAATAGGACCGGTAAGGCTTTTTCCCGCTAAAAAGTAGCCCTTGGCAGTTTTAAAATTGTCCCTCCGCAATTTATAGGTGGTGTAGAGCACCACGAAAAGCGTAAATCCAAAGAACCCAAGATAGGTGGTCAACATTGCGAAAGAGTGGTTACAAGAATTTGTTGCTAAAAACGAAGTTTTTCCGGAAGATATTTAGCCACTAAATCTTCATAATAGGGTTTTAGTGCGTTGGCATCTGGAGGAACGGGAGCTTTGGAATATAAATCGTAAGGGTTGAATTTCCGAACCCACTCAAACATTTCCCGATCTTTTTCATTCAAAAGATAGTCATAGGCATTTTCCCTGTGTTGGGCATAAAATGAGTGGTATCTGATCATGTACAAGGCGGGTTCCGGTAAATAGTCCTTCATGATTTGATATAAATACTCATCATGTCCCCAACTCATTTTAACATGATCAAGACCGCAATTTTCTTTATAAACACCGTACTTATGCTTGTACTTTTCATTTTCGGCATCCGGATTTTCTTGAAAAAATTCGGGATAAACTATCTTATCGGAAAAGGCACATCCTACTGGAAATGTATCACCAACAACAGCCCATTGGGGCTCTCCAAAAAGACAAAGAACCTTTCCCATATCATGCAAAAATCCGGTAAGGACGAACCAGTCCGGGTGCCCATCTGCCCGAATTGCCTCTGAGGTTTGCAGTAGATGTTGCAATTGATCCAACTCTATGTCAGGGTCACTGTCATCAACCAAAGTGTTCAAAAAATCTACTGCATCCCACAGCGACATTTCCTTTTGGTTGAATTTCAAAAACTCATTTTCCTTTTCACAAACAAAGTCATAGGTTTGGTATTTATGGTTCAATCGGTAAAATTCCTTAACTGTTTCAACCCGTTCGGAGTCCTCATAGTTACGGAATTCTTCCTTTTTCTTTTCATTTGTAGATGGATCAGGATAACGCTCTAATATATTGTCTTCCCAATCATCCAAGGTATTCAAAGGATTGTTTTCATCCTTGCTTAATTGTCTTCCCATCGCTAATTATTTTGTCAGTAGCAACCGATATTTACAAATCGGTTTGCACGTTGGCCCAAACCTCTTTTAAGATAGCATTTTTTTTGTATCCGAATTATTGTGTGTACAAAATACACAAAAAAAGATATATTTAAAAATATACAAATTAATTCATTGATAATCAATAAATTATACTCTGAATTTTAAAACTGCCCATAAGCCAAATAGCGCATTACTTCATAAAAACATGATTCTTTTAGCTTTATCAATTGAAATGGATCTTGGTAGGCCCATGGATGTTTTTGATTACATTTAATCCCTAAGTCATTCAATCATGTCCATCCCAAGGCTAAAAAAAACCATTCTTTTAATCGGATTCCCAATACTTTTATCCTGTTGCAAGGAACGAAGACCAAAAGACAATATCCAAATGGAAATTAATAATCCCAAACTTGATAAAATTCATACACCCCAAGAAGAAAACTTTAAAACTGAAATAGAGGGTGATTCCGTAAAGCTATATACCTTAAGAAATGGCAAGGGAATTGAAGCCTACTTTACCAACTTTGGCCAGCGACTTGTCTCCCTATATGTACCAGATAAAAACGGAAAGCTGGAAGATATCGTTCTTGGCTTTAATTCGCTAGAAGAATATGGACAAGAGGGCGCAGCTTATTTTGGAGCCACCATCGGCCGGTACGGCAATCGGATTGCCAATGGTAGTTTTGTTTTGGACGGAAAAACATATCCTCTAGCCAAAAACAATGGCCCAAATCATTTACATGGGGGCTTAAAAGGATTCGACAATGTTGTATGGAAAGTGGATGAAGTTTCCCAAAAGAGTATCCAATTTTCTCGAATTTCTCCAGATGGGGAAGAAGGGTATCCGGGTAATCTTGCTGTTAAGGTAAGCTACAAGTTAACGGAGGATAACGAACTAAAAATTTCCTATGAGGCAACGACCGATAAAAAAACGGTGGTGAATCTCACCCACCACTCCTTTTTCAATTTAAAGGGCGAAGGCAATGGCACTATTGAAGATCATATCCTTACCATCAATGCTGACCTATACACCCCTATAGATGAAAATTTGATTCCTACGGGAGAATTGGCCAATGTGAAACAAACTCCATTGGATTTTACATCTCCTAAAACCATCGGACAGGACATCCACAACAATTCTTCCCAGTTAACAATGGCAGGAGGGTTTGACCATAACTATATCCTGGAAACCTCATCGAAAAATTCCGAAGGCCTCGTCATGGCTGCAAAAGTTGAAGAGCCCTCTTCCGGAAGAACCATGGAAGTGTATACCAACGAACCTGGAATCCAATTCTATAGCGGTAACTTTCTTGATGGCACGGTTAAAGGAAAAAGTGGCAGAAAATATCTTAAAAGAGGGGCATTTTGCCTAGAGACCCAGCACTACCCCAATTCACCAAACCAATCTGGTTTTCCTAGTACGGAACTTGATGTAGGGGACACCTATACATCGGTCTGTGTCTATAAGTTCGGAATTAAAAAATAGGCTTGGAGCATTTGAGCAGCATTAAATTTAAAGTGGTAGTACCGTTTTCCCGTCTCTTACATCAACAATGAGGTCGGCAATACTAGTGTTCTCCAAATTTTCAATAAAATAGGAATTGGCATTCCCAACCAAATGATGTAGAGCACATGGATTTTCACTATCGCATTCTTTTATGCTCAAAAGGCACGATCGCAGACGTTGCTCCCCATCAATGACATCAACAATCTTAATCAGGGGTAGTTCCTTATTTATAGCACTCAGATAAAAACCTCCCTTAGGTCCCCTTGCAGAAGAAATCACATTGTGCTTGGATAGCTCCTGCAAAAGTTTGGCCAAATACGATTGGGGCACATTAATTCTTCCATATACATCCTTAACCATCATTTTATGGTCTTCATCCGTATGCAATGCCAAAAAAAGCACCGCCTTCATAGCATATTTAGCTGAATTTGATAACATGATGGAAAGCTAGAAAAATACATGCAATAATAAAAAGATATTTTTATCCTAAATCTGATTTTTATCATATTCTAACTGGAATCCAGCCGCTACATTTGACCACAAAATCAAGCAATTGTAATCAAATGAGAACTATTTTAAAAGGCTGTTCACTTCTTTTCCTAGGACTACTGGTTTCCTGTGGGGGGAAACAAGAAAAAAAACAAGATGGATTTGAGGTCCAAAGACAAAAAGCAACTGAAAACACCACCAAAAAACCCGAGGCTGAAGGCATTAAAGCATCAGAAAGAATTGATCTTTCCAACAAAGGTGTTGGTCCGGTTACTTCCGTAGATATTCCAGAAACGATAGATCCAGCACTTGCTGATCAAGGGAAAGCGGTATATGACCAAATGTGCTTGGCCTGCCACAGGGTGGGTAAAAAATTTATTGGTCCTGCTCCCGATGGTATTTTGGAGAGAAGAACTCCTGAGTGGGTAATGAATATGATTCTGAATCCCGAGGGAATGGTAAAGGAAGATCCTTTGGCCAAAGACCTTCTCATCGAATTTAATGGCTCACCTATGGCCAATCAGGGCCTAACAGAGGAACAGGCCAGGGCGGTACTCGAATATTTTAGAACCTTATAAAACTTGAATATGAAACAAATAGCCAACACGCATCTTTTATTTGGTTTGTTGTTTGCACTCTGCCTATTCGCCGGATGCAAAAACGAAACCAAGACCCAAGCCCCTTCCGATCAGGGGGCGACAACACAGGAAAATGCCAAAAAACAGGGGCAAGCATTTCTTAAAGACGATGAAGCCACGCCCAACGTATTGGATATTGCCATTGGCTCGGAAGATCACTCCACTTTGGTAGCAGCTGTTCAGGCAGCGGAATTGGAAAATGCGTTGGTCAATGCTGGACCTCTCATGGTCTTTGCTCCCACCAACAGTGCATTTGAAGCCCTACCTGCCGGTACAGTGGAAAATCTATTAAAACCGGAAAACAAGGACGCCCTTGCAAATATTTTAAAGTACCATGTTACACCTGGCCGCTACACCAAGGACTTTTTGAAAAAATTCAAAAAACTCGGTCAAGCCAACAACCAAAATGTAACAGTAGAGGTGCAAGGAGACGATGTATTCGTTGGAGGAGCCAAGATCATAGCCAGTGTTCCGGCTGGTAATGGTATTGTTCACGTTGTGGACAAGGTAATTCTTCCTCCCAATTAATTAGAACTAGATAATTTTTTTAAATCAACAACAATGAAAAGACTCAATTATTTTATGATTGCCCTAATCACCGGCCTGTTTTTGGTGACCAGTTGTAACCAGCAGGGCAACAACTCCAACGGAGCTTTATCGTCCAGTGCGGCGGAAAAAGTGTACGTGGCACCCGGAGAGCACGATGATTATTATGCCTTTATCTCCGGTGGTTTTAGCGGACAGTTATCTGTTTACGGACTGCCATCCGGACGACTTTTCAAGGTTATTCCCGTTTTTTCACAGGATGCGGAAAAAGCTTGGGGATATAACGAGGAAACCAAACCTATGTTGAACACTTCGCATGGCTTTATTCCTTGGGACGATTCCCACCACCCTGATATTTCGCAGACCAATGGAGAAGTGGACGGACGCTACGTGTTTATCAATGGAAACAACACACCACGGATTGCCAAAATCGACCTTAGTGTATTTGAAACTACGGAAATCATTGAAATTCCAAATAGTGCTGGGAACCATAGTTCTGCATTTGTAACGGAAAACACGGAGTATGTAGTTGCAGGGACACGTTTTTCGGTCCCGGTACCACAACGCGATATGTCCATCAAGGAATACAAAGGAAACTTTAAAGGGGCCCTATCCTTTATCAGTGTGGACCCAGAAGACGGTGAAATGGACCTTTCCTTCCAAGTACTTATGCCAGGTTTCGATTATGATCTATCACACCCCGGACGTGGTGCCTCCCATGGTTGGTTTTTCTTTACCACTTATAACACGGAGGAAGCCAGTACCCTTATGGAAGTGAACGCTTCACAAAACGATAAGGATTTTATCGCAGCGGTAAACTGGAAAAAGGCTGAAGAATATATCGCGCAAGGTAAATTCAAGACCATCCCGGCCAATTACGCCCACAACGTGTATGATGAAGAGACCCATACTGCAACCTCAACGATGAAAAAAGAGGTTAGGGTATTGGACCCAGCTGAATGCCCCGGATTGGTCTATTTCTTGCCAACACCTAAATCACCCCATGGATGTGATGTTGACCCATCTGGGGAGTACATTGTTGGTAACGGAAAATTATCCGCGGATTTGACCGTGCATTCCTTCACCAAAATGATAGATGCCATTGAAAACCAAAAATTTGATGGGGAAGCTTACGGTATTCCAATCTTGAAATTTGAGGATGTATTGGCAGGTACGGTAAATCAACCTGGTCTTGGACCATTACATACCGAGTTTGATGGTAAAGGAAATGCATACACAACCTTCTTCATCTCATCTGAGGTGGTTAAATGGAAACTTGGCACTTGGGAAGTGGTCGATAGAAAACCAACCTATTATTCTGTAGGTCACTTGATGATTCCAGGTGGAAACTCAAGAAAACCCTTTGGAGAGTACGTATTGGCCATGAACAAGATAACCAAAGACCGTTATCTCCCAACAGGCCCGGAGGTTACACAATCGGCCCAGTTATATGATATTTCAGGCGAAAAAATGGAACTCTTGCTCGACTTCCCAACCGTGGGTGAGCCACACTATGCCGCAGGTATCGCAGCGGATTTGGTGAAACCAAGATCCAAGAAAATTTTTAATCTAACGGATAACAAACATGCCTATGCTACAACATCGGATGCGGATGTTAGGGTAGAACGTGACGGTAAGGAGGTCCATATCTATATGACCATGATTAGAAGCCACTTTAATCCTGATAATATTGAAGGAATCAAAGTTGGCGACAAGGTCTATTTCCACGTGACCAACTTGGAACAGGACTATGATGTGCCCCATGGTGTTAGTATAATCGGGGCAAACACCTCTGAACTTCTTATTATGCCCGGACAAACGGAGACCTTTGTTTGGGAACCTAAACAAGTAGGAGTATGGCCTTTCTATTGTACCGACTTCTGTTCGGCGTTACACCAAGAAATGCAAGGATATATAAGGGTTTCTCCTGCTGATTCCAATTTGGATTTGACCTGGTCTCTAGGAGAAGATTAGTTAGTTTTTAATATTGGTTTAGTTGAAAAAAGCGGAGGGATCTTCCTTCCGCTTTTTAACCACAAAAGACCCAAAAAAATGAAAAAAGAGAAAATTCTAATGTTTGCCGGAGCTTTGCTCCCGCTTCTACTCTTCGTATTTCCATTGTGGAAAATTACCCTAGAAGCCCCTCAATACCCAACTCCACTTGGAATGTATATCCACATTAATGACTTCTCGGATGCCAACCCCCACGATATCAAGAATATCAACTTGATGAACCACTATGTTGGGATGAAATATATTCCCGAGGCTATTCCTGAGTTTAAAATATTCCCAGCTGGCATTTTAATCACAACTCTAATAGGTCTTTTGATCGCTTTTAAGGCGAATTACAAATGGTATTTGTATTGGTTCATCCTGATGGTACTCTTAAGTGCAGCAGGTCTCTATGACTTTTACCTTTGGGAACACGATTATGGGCATGATCTTGATCCTAAAGCTATTATGAAATTTACTAACCCTGATGGCTCTGTAATGGGTTTCCAGCCACCACTCTTTGGAACCAAGGATATCCTAAATTTTACCGCCCACTCCTATCCTCAACTTGGTGCCTACAGCCTGGGTGCAGGAATGGGACTTGCTTTTTTAGGGTTCTTGGTGGGAAGAAAGAAAAACAAACAATAAATTCTCCAAGATGAAAAAGTACTTGCTTTGGATATTGGTTTTACCCTTGCTACTAATTGGGCTTTTTTCTAGCTGTAGTGCCAAACCCCAGGAAATTGAATACGGCACGGATGGTTGTCATTTTTGCAGAATGACCATCGTGGACAAACAACATGCAGCACAAATAGTAACAAAAAAAGGAAAGGCTTATAAGTTTGACGCTATTGAATGTATGGTCAATTATAGAAATGAAATGGACCCTGAATCGGTTGCACTTTACTTGAACAACCACTATACCCAACCGGGAGAATTGATTGATGCTACAGCGTCCGTATTTCTGATCAGTGAGGGGATTCCCAGTCCCATGGGTGCTTTTCTAACCGCTTTTGCTACCCAGGAAGAAGCAGCAATCGAACACAACAAACATGGTGGTACTCTTTACTCCTGGGAAGAACTTTTGGTAGAACTCAATCCTTAGACCTATATGATGTACACAATCAATAATCAAATCAAAAATGAAAATTTTAGCGGCTTGAAAATTCAGGTACTGCGCAAAACAGATGCTGTTGAAGTACTGTCCATAAGTTTGGAGAAAGGCACCATCTTTCCAGAGCATAGCTCTCCTCGCGAAGCCCAGTTATTGGTTTTGGAAGGAAACATTGACTTTCATATCAATAAAAGCACGTTTCAACTTTCGGAACAACAGCATTTCAACTTTCCAAAAGAAGAAAAGCATTGGGTTGAGGCCAACGAAAATTCAAAGTTTCTGATTATACGATAGTACAATGACCAAAATTCTCCCTTTTTTACTGGTCTTAATCGGTCTGCATGCCCACGGAAAAACCATAGAGGTCTGCAAGTCCTGTCCTGTCAACAGCCTTAAGGAAGGTGTAGCCACGGCAATGGATTACGACACCTTGCTTATCCAAAAGGGCACTTACAAAGAATACAACATTGTCGTGGATAAGCCACTGACCCTCCTTGGGAAAAACTATCCTATAATTGACGGTGAAGACCAAGGCGAGATTATCACCATTACCTCTGATGATGTTACTGTGGATGGGCTCTTCATTATAAATGTAGGAACTAGCTATACTTCGGATTACGCAGCAATAAGAGTGGTTAAGAGTGCAAATTTCCTCATCCAGAACGTGGTGCTGGAAAAACTATTTTTTGGCATCTATTTAGAGAAAGCAAAGGACGGAAAGGTTTATCACAACAAAATCATTGGTGATGCGGTTGAGGAGTTCAATTCAGGAAACGGCATTCAATTATGGTACTGTAACAATATTGAGGTTTCCCGGAATATAGTACAGCATGTTCGGGATGGCATCTATCTGGAATTCTCGGATAATGTGCTTATAGAAAACAACATCAGCACCAATAACGTCCGATATGGGCTGCATTTTATGTTTTCCAACAACGACATCTATCAGGGCAACACATTTGAAAACAACGGTGCCGGGGTTGCCGTCATGTTCTCCAAGCAGATTAAAATGTACCATAATACTTTCAAGAAAAATTGGGGAACGGCTTCCTTTGGCATGCTCCTTAAAGAAATCAATGATGCGGAAATAGCCAACAATATTTTCGAAGAAAACACGGTAGGTATCAGTATTGAGGGGTCAAATAGAATCGAATATCGTCAAAATGATTTTGTCAGCAACGGATGGGCCATCAAGGTTCGTGGAGCTTGTTATGGCAACTCCTTCTCGGAAAACAATTTTTTATACAATTCCTTCGATGTCTCGTACAACAGTAAATTGAACGACAATACCTTCGACGGGAATTTTTGGAGTGATTATACCGGGTATGATCTGGACAAAAACGGGATTGGCGATGTACCTTATAGGCCTGTGAAGCTATTCTCCTATATCGTCAACCGAACACCGGAAACCATTGTTCTGCTGAGAAGCCTTTTTATGGATATCATAGATTTCTCAGAAAAAGTTTCACCTGTTTTTACTCCGGATAATCTCATGGACAATGCCCCTAAAATGAAAAAAATATAATGATTAAAGTAGTAGATCTCCATAAAAAATTTGGAAAAAATCAAGTGCTCAACAACTTGAACCTGATTATTGAAGGTGGGGGAATCTTTGCAGTTTTAGGCCCCAATGGTTCGGGGAAAACCACCTTGATCAAAAGTATTTTGGGCATGGTCCGCATGGACAAGGGCAAAATAGAGGTATTGGATCAAGCGGTTAAAACCAATTGGAAATACCGCAAGGAGATCAATTATCTTCCCCAAATCGCAAATTTCCCCGGGAACCTTCGTGTGGGTGAACTTATCAGAATGATTGTAGACCTGAGACAAAAACCAGATAATTCTGAAGAACTAATAGATGCCTTTCAAATTAGACCATTTTTGGACAAAAAATTAGCCACGCTTTCCGGAGGAACCAAACAAAAAGTGAACATCGTGCTAGCCTTTATGTTCGATTCTCCCCTTCTGATTTTGGATGAGCCAACCACCGGATTAGATCCGGCCGCCCTGATTCAGCTAAAAAAATGTATCCAAACAGAAAAGGAAAAGGGAAAGACCATTCTGGTTACATCCCACATCCTGCAATTTGTTGAAGAGGTAGCGGAGGGAATCATTTACTTATTGGAAGGTAAAATCTACTTCAAGGGCAGTATTGAAGAGTTAAAAAAACAAACAGGCCAAACCAATTTTGAACATGCCATCGTGGCCATCGCAACGCAAAAAGACCATGCTTAAGATTCTAAAATATAGTTTTTACGATTTAATGCGAAGTAGGTGGAGCTATGTATATTTTGTGTTCTATCTGCTTCTTGGTTTTGTCCTTTTATTTCTCAACAATGATGTATCCAAGGCAGTCATCACACTAATGAACCTGATTATAGTTTTGGTTCCCTTGATCGCCACCATCTTTGGGGTAATGTATTATTACAACTCCAAGGAGTTTACCGAACTGCTCTTGGCCCAACCCATTAAAAGAACCTCCATCTTCTTGGGCCAATACTTGGGCGTTGCAGGCTCACTTTCCCTAAGTCTTATTTTAGGCTTGGGCATTCCGTTCTTTCTATACGGATTGCTAAGGAGCAATGCCATTTGGGATTTTTCCCTTCTTTTGGTTACCGGTACTTTCTTGACCTTAATTTTCGCCGCTCTAGCTTTTAATATTGCCTTGTCCAATGACAATAAAATCAAAGGTTTTGGCTATGCCGTGTTGCTTTGGTTGTTTTTGGCGGTCATCTATGATGGACTCTTTTTAATGTCGTTGATTGTTTTTGAAGAATATCCCCTGGACAATTTTTCATTGGTCGCTACAATGTTAAATCCCGTGGACCTGTCTAGAACCTTGATTTTACTGAAACTGGATATTTCTGCCTTATTGGGATACACCGGAGCAGTCTTCAAAAAATTCTTTGGCACCAATTTCGGTTTCATCCTGTCCGTATTCGTGTTGATACTATGGACAATCATTCCCATTTGGAGATTACTTCTGAAGTCTAGGCGAAAAGATTTTTAGGCATCTTATCTCTTAAATTGTTGTCAAATACTTGAATTTTACCGTCGATAAGCGAAAAAAACTAAAAAGCCGTCTGGAATTTTTATATTTTGCTTAGGTAATAATTCTATAGATGCAGATTAAAGAATCTTCCAAAATCTACGATGTTATTATCGTAGGTTCCGGTGCCGGAGGTGGAATGGCAACCAAAATCCTATCAGAAGCAGGCCTTAAAGTAGCAGTTGTTGAAGCTGGACCTTTTTTTGACCCCGCAGACCCAGAACAAATGACCCAGTTAAAGTGGCCCTATGAATCTCCTCGTAGGGGAGCCAGTACGGTCCGTCCTTTTGGTGATTTTGATTCTGCCTATGGTGGTTGGGAAATAGAGGGCGAGCCATACACCAATGGGGAAGACACTGATTTTAAATGGTTCCGTTCCAGGATGCTGGGTGGCAGAACCAATCACTGGGGGCGTATTTCATTGCGATTTGGGCCAAAAGATTTTAAGCGAAAAGACCAAGACGGTCTTGGGGATAACTGGCCCATTGGCTATGAAGATGTTAAGCCCTATTACGATAAAGTGGACAAGCTAATCGGTGTTTTTGGCACCAATGAAGGATTGCCCAATGACCCTGATGGCTTTTTCCTCCCTCCCCCGAAACCAAGACTGCATGAGTTGTTTTACATCAAAGGGGCACGTAAATCCAATATTCCGGTGTACCCATCCAGAATGTCTATGCTCACAAAAAAAATAAACAACGAGCGGGGAGTGTGCTTCTATTGCGGGCAATGTTCAAGGGCTTGTCAGGTTTATGCTGACTTCTCCTCAGGAACCTGCTTGATTTTCCCAGCTCAAAAAAGTGGTGGACAGATAGATTTGTTTGTCAATTGCATGGTACGAGAGGTTACCACAGATGATGAAGGCAGGGCAACCGGAGTATCCTATATCAATAAAGAAGATCGCAAGGAATACAAACTGAAAGGAAAAATTGTGGTGCTGGCCGCTTCCGCCTGCAGTTCTGCAAGGATCCTGCTGAATTCCAAAAGTTCTCAGCATCCCAACGGTTTGGGGAATAGTAGTGATATTGTGGGCAAGTATCTCCATGATTCCACCGGAAGCAGTCGCGTGTCCTTTATTCCAGATTTGATGAATCGTAAAACTTACAATGAAGATGGTGTTGGAGGAATGCATGTTTACACCCCTTGGTGGTTGGAAAACGAAAAACTTGATTTCCCGAGAGGTTACCATATTGAAATGTGGGGTGGATTGGGTATGCCCGGCTATGGCTTTGGATTCAATGTAAATGATTTCAATAAATTCTTTGGCCTAACTGTTGGTGGTTACGGGAACGATTTAAGAAAAGACGTTAAAAAATATTATGGTTCCACGATAGGTATCTCAGGAAGAGGGGAATCTGTTGCACAAAAGAGCAACTATTGTGAAATAGACCCAACAAAGGTTGATGAATATGGCATTCCTGTGCTAAAGTTCCACTACAAATGGACAGATCATGAAATAAAACAGGTGAAGCACATGCATGACACCTTTGAGGAAATCATCCATAATATGGGTGGCGAGTCTTTAGGCAAAAAACCCGGGGAGGATGAAAACTACGGAATTTTGGCCCCTGGAGAGATCATTCATGAAGTGGGAACCACACGGATGGGGAATGATAAAAAGACCTCCGTCGTAAATAGTTATCAGCAAATGCACGATGTAAAAAATGTCTTCATTGTTGATGCCGGACCTTTTGTATCCCAAGCGGACAAGAACCCAACTTGGACCATTTTGGCCCTTTCATGGAGAACATCGGATTTTATCATTGAACAACTCAAACAACAAAACATTTAGCCATGGATAGAAGAAAGAGTTTAAAATCGATTCTATTGGGTGGCGTTGCAGGTGGACTTGCAGTCCATGGCTGCAGTCCAAAATCAGAAGCCATAGCTGAAGAAAGTACGGTGCTTAAAAGTTATACCTATGGTAGAACGCCAAAAGAGGTGCAGCGTGACCAAGAACTCATGGAAGAAGTTTTCTTCAACGATCATGAAATGGAAACAATTGCTGTATTGTGCAACCTGATATTACCCTCGGATGACGGACTAAAAGGCGCCCTTGATGCGGAAGTTCCCGATTTCATAGAGTTTATGTCCAAAGATATCCCTGAATTGCAAATCCCATTAAGGGGTGGTCTAATGTGGTTGGACCATAAGTGCAATACAGAGTTCAATTTGGAGTTCAAAGTTGCCTCTGAGGCACAACAAAAAAACATACTGGATACCATAGCCTATCCAGACCCGTCCGTTCCCCAAGACCAACATCCGTTGGAAATACAATTCTTTACACTAATGCGTAACCTTACGTTGTCTGGGTATTACAGTACAAAAATTGGGATTGAGGAATTGGGATACAAGGGGAATATGCCCAATGTCTGGGATGGAGTCCCGGAAGATGTATTGGCCCAACATGGAGTTGCATATGATGAGGAATGGTTGGCAAAGTGTGTGGATCAGAGTAAACGCGCGGTAATAGCCGAATGGGATGAACAGGGCAACCTTATAACTTAAGTCCAGCCTCTTTTCATCCTCCAATTAAATACACTGATTAGCTTGCGCAACAAGCCATTTTTTACCGATATTTGCCCTCACGTTTTTAGAATCATGGGGTTTCCTGGTTTTCAAATACACTTTTAAAGCCCACGTGGTGGAATTGGTAGACACGCTACCTTGAGGGGGTAGTGTTCGAAAGGACGTGCTGGTTCGACTCCAGTCGTGGGCACTAAACCGCATTTTTGCGGTTTTTTTTGTTTATGGCCCTTTTCGCTATAAAATCCCCTGTTTTTCTTCAAAATCCATGTTTTTTCCTTAAAGTCCTCCCAAATTTTATGACCATATACTAGGATGGCATCATTAAAATTGTAAATTTGTTTAACAATTACTTGGAAAAGATGAACAATGTAAAAAAATCTTTCAGTATTCGGGATATGGAGAACCTCTCCGGAATTAAAGCTCATACCATCCGAATCTGGGAAAAAAGATATAATCTGTTTACTCCCGAAAGAACAAGTACCAACATTAGAACCTACAGTTTGGCGAGCTTGCAAAAGTTGCTGAACGTTACCCTGCTATACAACAACGGATATAAAATTTCTAAAATCGCCAAATTAGAAGAACCAAGAATTCCTGTTTTGGTGCGTGAGATTGTATCCAATAGCAGTGAAAAGCACCATGCCATAAATGCTTTTAAACTGGCCATGGTCAATTTTGACCAAGTGCTTTTTCAAAACACTTATAATAGTTTACTTTCCGAACGATCGTTTCGGGATATTTTCAACGAGGTTCTGATACCATTATTAAATGAATTGGGCCTATTGTGGCAAACAGATACTATCAGTCCCGCCCATGAGCACTTTGTTTCGCATCTGATCAAGCAGAAAATCTATATCAACACGGAAAAGCTCCAATCCCTGGAGCCGACAAAAAAGGACAAGGTGTTCGCCTTGTTCCTCCCCGAAAATGAAATTCATGAGATTGGATTGCTCTATCTTAACTATGAGATTGCCCTACAGGGCTACAAAACCATTTATCTTGGACAAACCATGCCCATAGAGAGTTTGATAGATTTATTGAAGTATTATAACGACATCCATTTCGTTTCCTATTTCACCGTCTCCCCTACAAAAGACGAATTAGCGGCTTATTTTCAAAAATTCTCTGATACATTAAATACTTCCGGGACTTCTAAACTTTATGCACTGGGGCATCAAATACAGCATATAACCCAAGAAGAGCTTCCGGCGGACATTATGACCTTCTCCTCCATTGAACAGTTAATCAACAACTTGTAGTTCCCCCAACATAAACATGAAAAAAGCTATCGTCATTGGTTCTGGTTTTTCGTCCCTTTCTGCGGCCTGCTACCTTGCAAAAGCGGGTATGGAAGTAGAAATTTTTGAAAAGAACGATACCGTTGGTGGTAGGGCTAGACAACTTGTTCGTGATGGGTTTACTTTTGATATTGGGCCAAGCTGGTACTGGATGCCCGACATTTTTGAAAAGTTCTTTGCCGACTTCGGAAAAAGCACATCGGACTACTACCATTTGGATAAGTTAAATCCAGCCTATAAAATCTTCTTTAAAGACGACACCATAACAATTGGAGATTGTATGGAGCAAATCTGTCAGGAATTCGAGCGGATTGAGGAAGGTAGTAGTATTCACCTAAAAAAATTCATTGATCAGGCGCAAGAAAACTACGATATAGCCATAAACAAAGTGGTGCTAAAACCTGGTCTCTCCCCTTTTGAACTGGTTACCAAGGATACCATTTTTAGGGTAGACCAATTTTTTAAGACTATCAGTCAGGAAGTTCGCAAGCGATTTAAAAATCCCAAATTGATTTCAACACTGGAGTTTCCAGTTTTGTTTTTGGGTGCTAAACCGAGCAAGACACCTTCGTTTTATAGCTTTATGAACTTTGCCGATTTTGGATTGGGCACCTGGCATCCCAAGGGAGGCATGTATGAAATCATCAAAGCAATGGCCAATTTGGCTGAGGAGTTAGGTGTAAAAATACATACAAACAGCCCAGTGAACAACATTTTGGTCTTGGATGGGGTCATCTGCGGCATATCCAGCAAGGGAAAAAAGATAACCTCCGATTTTGTCATCAGCGGAGCGGATTACCATCATTCAGAAACCCTTCTTGACCCAAAATACCGGCAATATTCAGAGGCTTATTGGAACAATAGAACCTACGCCCCATCATCACTTCTTTTTTATATTGGATTCAATAAAAAACTAAAAAACGTAAACCATCACAATCTGTTTTTTGATACAGATTTTGAAAAACATGCCGCCGAAATTTACGATAAGCCGCAATGGCCTTCAGAACCACTTTTTTATGCAAACTTCCCATCTATAACCGATGAGACCATGGCTCCGAGCGGGTGTGAAACCGGATTTTTTTTGGTACCCATTGCTCCGGGATTGGAAGACACTCCAGAAGTGAGAGCGCAATATTTTGATATTGTGATGGATAGATTCGCCGCCCGCACGGGAGAAGCTATTAAAAATTCCATTATATTTAAAGAGAGCTTCTGTGTGAACGACTTTATTGAGCAATACAATTCTTATAAAGGAAATGCGTATGGAATGGCAAATACGCTCAGACAAACTGCCTTTCTAAGACCTAACCTCAAAAGTAGCAAGGTTAAAAATTTATTTTTTACGGGTCAGCTCACAGTACCTGGGCCAGGGGTTCCTCCCTCGCTAATTTCGGGCAAGTTGGTTTCTGACCTACTAATTAAAAAACTTTGAGAACATGAAAACTATTTTTGATGATGTATCCCGAAGCTGTAGTAAAATTGTAACGGAATCCTATAGCACTTCTTTTTCATTGGCCACAAAAATGCTGTCTACCTCTATAAGACAGGATATCTATAACATTTATGGTTTTGTGCGTTTTGCGGACGAAATCGTGGACACTTTTCACGATTACAACAAGGAAGAGCTTTTCAATAACTTTGAACTCGCCCTGGAAAAAGCACTCTCAAACAAAATAAGTTTGAATCCCATTCTAAATTCGTTTCAGTATACCTATCATAAATATGATATCCCGCATCATTTGGTGGAGGCTTTTATGAAGAGCATGCGGATGGATCTTACGAAAAAAGAATACCTCAGTTTTAACGAATACAAGGAGTACATCTATGGTTCTGCCGATGTAGTTGGACTGATGTGTCTTTGTGTTTTTGTAGATGGGGATAAAAACAAATATGAGGAGTTGAAAGAATCTGCCATGGCTTTGGGCTCGGCCTTTCAAAAGGTAAATTTCCTCAGGGATCTTAAGGCGGATTTTGAAGATTTAGAGCGTACTTACTTCCCCAATACCAATCTAATGGAGTTGGATGAAGCCTCCAAAAAAAGAATTGTGGATGAGATAAAAGCTGATTTTGCCCTTGGGTACTCAGGAATCGTAAAACTGCCGGAGCAAGCCAAGTTTGGTGTATACACTGCTTACAAGTATTATAAAAAACTGTTGCAAAAGTTACAAAGCACACCTCCTTTGGAAATAAAAAATACCCGAATAAGGGTTCCCGACTACCAAAAATTAGGACTTTTGGCCCAATCTTACGTAAACTATAAACTACAGCTGTTTTAAATGAAAGTTGCACTTTGGATTCTCATTTTTTTAGGCACTTTTTCCACCATGGAATTTATGGCCTGGTTTACGCACAAATATGTGATGCACGGTTTTTTGTGGAGCTTGCACAGAGATCATCACAAAAAAGACCACGATTCCTGGTTTGAGCGTAACGATGCCTTTTTTATTTTTTATGCCGTGGTCAGCATGATATGCTTCTATTTAGGAGCAGAAACCACTTTCTGGTATGGATGGCCCCTTGGTCTTGGGATTTTGGCTTACGGAATCGCATACTTTTTGGTACACGATATTTTTATCCACCAGCGGTTTAAAATGTTTAGAAATGCCAATAATTGGTATGCTCGGGGAGTTAGGCGGGCTCACAAAATCCATCATAAACATTTGGGAAAACAGGATGGTGAATGCTTTGGAATGCTAGTGGTTCCTTTCAAATATTTTAAGAAATAGTTATTGATCTTCCGCAAGTAACTGATCCAATAAATCCCTGGTACTTTGGGCATCCCATTTGGCTGCCCCGATTTCCTTTACAACAACTTTCCCCTTTTTATCCAAGATATAGGTAGCTGGTATACTGCTCGACACCAACACATCCGGAGTCTTTGTGTTTTCAAAATATACTGGAAAAGAGTATCCTTTTTTATCCAAAAACTTCGAAACCTTGATTTTTTCATCGCTGGCCACAAAGGCAAAGATAACCCTATCCTTATAATCCGAGTGAAGCCTTGCCAAACTGGGCATTTCTGCAACACATGGTGGACACCAGGTTGCCCAAAAGTTTACCAAAACAACTTCATTTTCGAAGGATTTGAAGTTGACCGGATTTCCTTTCATATCCTGAAGCTGCCAATTATAGCTTTCCAACATCTCCCGGTCTTCAACCGCTATCACATCTGCCGTTCCCGAAAATAACTTGCCTACAAATACCTTCAAATGGAAACCTATAGGTGTAAATAGGATGAGCAAAATCACCACAATCCAGACCACATTCCCAATCTGCTCTTTGCTAAGTTTCATTCCCATTCTTTACTCGGCAATCAATTCGTCTAGAAGTGCATAAACTTTGGACGTACTCCAATTTGCAATTTTCTTTTTGTAGATGACAATATCTCCAGATTTGTCTATGAGATAGGAGGAAGGAACCTCGTTTGGATTTATGGGCATCTTTTCTCCAATGATCAAATACGTGACAGGAAACGTAAAGCCATGTTTGTCCATAAATTCCTCAACGGGCGGCCTGTTCTCATTGGTGATAATATAAAAATCCATCTTCCCTTTGTAGTCATCATACATTTTCTGAATACTTGACAATTCCGCTTCACTAGGCAATCTCCAAGAGGCCCAAAGGTTGATAAATACAACTCGACCTTCAGAGCGCTCAAAATTGAAAAAATTCCATTCCTCATCCTTTAATTTCCAATCATAGTCACCCAATTTCTCGCGTTGTGACACTTCAATAATTGGAGGAGAAAACGAAAAGGCACGGTTTAAAAGTATTTTCCCATAATGTCCCAAAGGGGTGACAAAAAATGAGACTATGAAAAGAATGAGAACAATGTTGATTATAGTCTTTTTACCCTTCTTCATCTGGTTGGTTTGGTCTCAAAACTAAAAAACTCCTGAAACAAAATCAGGAGTTTTTTCATTTATCCGTTTAGGAGTCTAAGCGTTTTCCTTTTTAATCATGTTCAAAGCAGAACCTTCCCTAAACCAATCTATCTGTGAAGCGTTATAGGTATGGTTCACCTTGATGGTATCAGAACTGCCATCTTTATGGGTAACCTCTAAGGTCAGCTGTTTCCCTGGTGCAAATTCTTCAATATCAACAAAGCTGAAGGTATCATCCTCCTGAATCAAATCGTATTCGTTCTCATTATCAAAGGTCAAGGCCAACATCCCCTGTTTCTTTAAATTGGTCTCATGGATTCGCGCAAAAGACTTTACCAATACCGCGGCAACCCCTAAATGTCTAGGTTGCATGGCCGCATGCTCCCTTGAAGAACCTTCACCATAATTATGATCTCCAACAACGATGGTTCGAATACCTTCTTTCTTATAGGCACGTTGTGTATCTGGCACAGCACCATACTCTCCTGTCAGCTGGTTTTTCACAAAATTGGTCTGCTTGTTAAATGCGTTGACGGCTCCAATCAAGGTATTATTGGCAATATTATCCAAATGACCTCTATAACGTAACCATGGTCCTGCCATAGAAATATGGTCGGTAGTACATTTGCCAAATGCCTTGATCAATAGTTTAACATTCTTAAGGCTATCTGGCGCTATTGGCACAAAAGGTTCCAACAACTGCAATCGCTCAGACGAAGGTGAAACCACCACCTGTACACCACTTCCATCCTCCATTGGCGCAATAAAACCAGCATCTTCAACAGCAAATCCCTCTGGAGGCAACTCATATCCTCTTGGCTCATCCAACATCACTTCTTCGCCTTCTTCGTTGATCAACTTATCTGTAATTGGATTAAAATCCAATCGTCCCGCAATGGCTATAGCAGTGACCAATTCCGGTGAACCGACAAAAGCCAGGGTATTTGGGTTTCCATCGGCCCGTTTGGCAAAGTTCCTATTGAATGAATGCACGATCGTATTTCTTGGTCCGTCTGCGGCTTTGTCCCCATAGCGATCCCACATACCAATACAAGGTCCACAGGCGTTTGCAAATACCGTTGCCCCAATTGCATTGAAAGTATCTATATATCCGTCCCGGTCGATGGTATATCGCACCTGTTCAGATCCCGGTGTAATGGTAAATTTAGATTTTGTCTTTAGATTTTTATCGGCTACTTGCTTCGCCAAGGAAGCAGCTCTTGAAATATCCTCATAGGATGAGTTGGTGCAGGAACCAATAAGTCCTACCTCAACATTCAGGGGCCAGTCGTTAGTTTTCGCCGCCTCGCTCATTTTAGAGATTGGTGTGGCCAAATCTGGGGTAAATGGTCCATTCAAATGGGGTTCCAATGTGGTCAGGTCAATTTCAATTACTTGATCGAAGTAACTCTCTGGATTGGCATAGACCTCCGGGTCAGCCGTTAAATGCTCTTTGACTTCGTTTGCGGCATCCGCCACATCAGCTCTATCAGTGGATCTCAAGTATCGGTCCATAGATTCGTCATACCCAAAAGTAGACGTGGTTGCCCCAACTTCAGCTCCCATATTACAAATGGTACCTTTTCCTGTACAGGACATTGAGGTGGCACCCTCTCCAAAATATTCAATGATGGCCCCTGTTCCACCCTTAACGGTAAGGATATCGGCCACTTTTAATATAACATCTTTTGGAGCCGTCCATCCGGATAATGTTCCGGTCAGTTTAACCCCGATCAATTTTGGGAACTTTAGTTCCCAAGCCATTCCAGCCATTACATCCACAGCATCAGCACCACCAACTCCAATAGCAACCATGCCCAATCCTCCGGCATTAACGGTGTGCGAATCAGTCCCAATCATCATCCCACCAGGAAAAGCATAGTTTTCCAAAACTACTTGGTGAATAATTCCGGCGCCTGGTTTCCAGAAACCAATCCCATATTTGTTGGATACGGATTCTAAAAAGTTAAAAACCTCATTACTCGTCTCATTGGCTCGTTTCAAATCTGTTTTGGCATCAACTTTGGCTTGAATCAAGTGATCACAGTGTACAGTAGTTGGCACAGCCACTTTAGGCTTACCTGCATGCATAAATTGAAGCAAAGCCATTTGGGCTGTGGCATCCTGACAAGCTACCCTGTCAGGGGCAAAATCCACGTAATCTTTCCCTCGGGTAAATTTTTGGCTTGGTTTACCTTCCCATAAATGTGAATACAATATTTTTTCAGCTAGGGTCAACGGCCTTCCCACTAATTCGCGGGCTTTTCCTACACGCTCACCCATTGAGGCGTATACCTCCTTGATCATGTCAATGTCAAATGCCATTCTGCAGTTTGGATTTAAGAAGTTTGTAATTCGGTAAATTTACTAATTTACCTACGATTTAGGAATTAGAATCCTCTAAATAAGTCGGTCTCTTATTGAATTTATAACAATTCTAAGATGATTTTTTCTTCTGAAATACCTTCGGCCTCAGCTTTGTAGTTTTTAAGGATTCGATGTCTTAAGATACCCATGGAAACCGCTTTGACATCTTCAATATCGGGAGAGAACTTACCATGGATCGCTGCATGTGCTTTTGCTCCCAAAACCAAATTTTGAGAAGCGCGGGGACCAGCACCCCAGTCCACGTAATTGTTTACAAAATCGGAGGAATCTGGCAATCCTGGACGGGTCTTGTTTACCAAACGCACTGTGTAATCAATAACATTGTCAGGCACGGGAATCCGTCGTACCAAATGTTGGACCGCAACAATTTCGTCAGCGGAAAACAAGGTTTGAATATCCACTTTATCATCTGTTGTAGTTGACTTTACGACCTGTATTTCCTCCGCTATGGATGGGTACTTCAATTCTATAGCGAACATAAAGCGGTCCAATTGGGCCTCAGGTAACGGATAGGTGCCTTCCTGCTCTATTGGATTCTGGGTCGCCAAGACAAAATAGGGCATGTCCAGTTTATGCTGTTCCCCGGCTATGGTAACCGCACGTTCCTGCATGGCCTCCAATAAAGCGGCTTGGGTCTTTGGTGGAGTTCTATTGATTTCATCCGCCAATATAATATTGGCAAACACAGGTCCCTTGATAAACTTAAAGTTTCTGTTCTGATCCAGTATCTCACTACCCAAGATATCACTGGGCATTAGATCAGGAGTAAACTGAATTCTTTTAAAATCCAACCCCAAGGTCTGGGCAATGGTATTTACCATTAAGGTTTTGGCCAAACCAGGTACACCAATGAGCAAGGAATGTCCTCCAGTATAGATGGAAAGTAGAATTTGCTCAATTACTTTTTCTTGGCCAACAATGACCTTGGCAATTTCGTTCTTAAGCGCTTGATGTTTTTGTACGAGGTTCTCTACTGCTGCAACGTCTGACATGCACTTATTGCTTTAACCAATTATTTGCAAAATCACATCCCCTATTTCCGGTATTTACATGTATGTAGGTATCCTCAATATGTTCGTCCATCCATTCCTTGATAGCCTTAAACTGCTTTTCCCTTAAAGCCAGTTCTTGGATCTTTAGGTAGTCTTTTGCAAAATCGGCCTTGTGTTCATCATATCTATTGGAAATCTTCATGATCTTGAACTTGGGTGGGCCTCCGCGCTGATCATCCTCCCGCAGTGGTCTGGAAATCTCACCATCTTTTAAATTCCTTACCTGATTGTACAAAGCAGGGTCCATATTGGTCAGTTCAAAACGGGACCCATAGTTGATTGGATTTCTAAGAACACCACCATCGTTTTTGGTTTCTTTTTCATCCGAAAAATTCAATGCAGCATCAGCAAAAGTATATTTCCCGTCCAAAATGTGCTGACGGATACTATCCAACTCCTTTACCGCATCATCTATAGCACTTTGCGGAATCTCGGGAATCAAAAGAATATGTCTCAAATCCAATTCCTGTCCCCTTATTTTTTCAATATATATGATATGATATCCGAAGTCGGTTTCAAACGGATCGGAAATCTCACCTTCCTGCAAACTAAAGGCGACATCCTTGAACTCTTTTACGAATGGAGTTTCCCTTGTCATGCTATAAAAACCTCCCTTTGACTTTGATCCAGGATCTTGTGAATACAGAATGGCCTTTACGTTGAAACTTGCATCGTTGTCCTCCACATCCTGCTTGATCTGATTCAACCGGTCTATAATTTTCTGCTTTTCATCTTCCGAAGCTGTAGGCTGCTTCACAATTTGGGCTATCTCTAATTCCGCTCCAAAAACAGGGCGTTCATCCTCTGGAATTTTGTAGAAGAACTGTCTCACCTCTTCTGGGGTCACTTCCAATTCCTCAACAATTTTGGTCTGCATCTTCTCGGAAAGCATCCTTAGTTTGTTGATTTCAAAAAGTTCCTCCCTAAAACTTTCCACATCGGATTTCTTATAAAACTTCAACACCTTCTCCATAGAACCTACCTGGGAAACCAATTGCTGAATTTGTCTATCACTTTGGGCATTCACCTGATCATCGGAAACCAGCAAGCTATCCTGTACGGCCTGATGGGCATAAAGTCGATCTTCCATCAACTTCCCCAGTAGACTACATTTAGTGATATCTTCAGTGGAAGCACCTTGGCTTTTTAAATCAATCAACGTCTTTTCAACATCGGAATCCAGAATTACATAATCCCCAATCACCGCAGCGATGCCATCCAGTTTAACCTTGGTAACCGACTCGGTGGAGTCTTTTGTCACTAGTGCCACATCGTTTTCTTGGGCATTGGAAATTCCCACCAACGCAAAAAACGCCATTATCCACAGGTTTCTATTCATCTTTTCCATAAACTTCAAATTCATTCTTCTGTATCGCTTCATCAATAATTTCCGTTTCCAGCCTTCTAATGTAGTCCATTCTCCTTCTGTTCAAAATTAGCTGCTTAATATCCGGTGATATATATTCAAAAGGAGCTATATCGTTAATTTCCAGCACATCGGTCACCTTACCCAAATATACCTCCAAGGAATCCTGTATTTCAAAAAATTGTGATTTTTTTAAGTAGTCCTCCTCGTTCAAGGGGTTTAAAGGCGGTATTTCCTCCATTACACGGGAGGCACTTACCCAAATAGAATCATTGAAATGAATCTTTTTAAACTGCATTGCAATGGAATCCAAATAGTTCCTATCAATATCCTCCCAGTTTTTCATTCTGGAAACCACCTCATCCTTATCCAAAAATTGCGCGGGCATTCCAATAAACCTTAGCTGGACCAACTTTTCGTTAAGTTTGAAATTTTCCTTCTCCTTTTCGTAGTACTGCCGCAATTGGGTAGTGGATATGGCAGTGTCTTGATCCTTAAACACCAATGCCTCCACATAGGCCCTAGTATATAGGTCAGCTTTGTAATCGGACACCAAACGATCAAATTCAGCCAATTTCTCTTCCGGCAGATTGATTCTGGATTTGGATAATAGCAATTGTTTAGAGGCCCAATTGTTGATATAATTGGTCACGAACAAGGCACTGTCCTGTTCGGTCATATCAGGGTGAATCAAGGGTGCCATATCCTCCTTGTACAAAAATTGCTCCCCAACCCTGGCAAGTGGCTCCTTTTCCACTTTTTCCCTAAAAAGGGAATCGCATGATGCTAACAACATAAGTCCAGCCATGGCGATGGGGACCGCCTTATTTTTCTTAAGAAAAAGCATTGCGCAAAAATAACAATAACTTAAACCCACACAAGAAGTATGGGAAGGAGTTAACAGATTTTTAGTAGGCCTAGCGAACCATATATTTATTACATTAGTACAATAACCAACTAAAATGAAGTATACCTGTGAAATTATCGTGGATCTTCCGCGGGACGAGTTCATTAAAAAATTGGACAATCCCGAAAATATGAAGCACTGGCAGAGAGGCCTAGTGGCTTACGAGCACCTTACCGGAACACCAGGTAACGAGGGAGCCCAAATGAACCTAAAGTACAAAATGGGTAAACGGGACCTGGAAATGGTTGAAACCATCATTAGAAGAGACTTGCCCACCGCATTGCACGCTACATACGACACCAAGGGTGTCCATAACATTCAAAAAAATCACTTTAAAGAAGAAGGTGGGAAGACCAAATGGATATCCGAAAGCGAATTTCAATTTTCCGGATTTGGGATGAAATTAATGGGCTTTTTGATGCCAGGTGCCTTCAAAAAACAATCCATGCAGTATTTGCAGGATTTTAAAGCATTTGCCGAAAATGGAACTTCAGTCTTAGATATCTAACTTCTATGGAACCCGTACTTGACAGAAAAATTAAGATTATTTGGGATTTTCGAGGACCTGGAGCTGCCAGAACTGCAGAGCATTACCAAAAACATTTGGAAGAATTCATTGTCATTGAAGAGCTCAAATTTGATATTACCGGATTCAATCACTTGAGTGATACACACAGTATTACCTATATGGTGGTTGCCGAGTTTGAATTAAAAGAAGTAAAGGATATCCTAAAACCACATCGAGGTGAAATTTATCTGGATGATGCCTAGAAAGTCAGTACTTTTTATTCTGTTCGCGGTACTATTCCTTTTTTCTTGTACCGAAACAAGTAAGAACGAGAATCCACTACAAATGGTGCTCCGTTCTGAGAACCCTAAAATTAAAAGGGTTGTGGACAACCTTGAGGCACATGAAGTTCAGATAAGGTACACACAGATAAATCGTGAAAACGACAGTATTGTCTTCACAGATTTTGATTTCCAAGTTGATCCCAATCGTTATTTCTATCCTGCAAGCACCGTAAAGTTTCCTGCTGTCGTTGCCGCCCTGGAAAAAGTAAGTGAAATTGATTCTTTAACCTCACGGACCATATTCTATATTGAAGGGGATTCTGTGGAAACGACAATTGCTAAAGCCGTTTCAGAGATTTTTGCGGTTTCGGACAATGCTGCCAATAATCGACTCTTGGAGTTTTTGGGCCAAGATGACCTCAACCAAAGGATGGCGCATAAAGGTGTTGCACCTATCAGAATAGCCCACCGGCTTTCCACTCCAAATGCGGATGATGCCACGACAAGACCTTTGGTGATTTATATAAACGATTCCACCACTTCAGTTTCCAAATCCATCATCAACACCTATCCTTCACCATTAGATATCCTAGGTGTTGAAAAAGGCACAGGATTTTATACGGATGACTCTTTGCATAGAGAGCCCTTCGATTTCTCGTTGAAGAACTACTATCCCATACAAGCACAGCATGGGTTGTTAAAGCGGGTTATTTTTCCAGAAGCTTTTGCCATGGAAGAACGTTTTCAGATTACGGACGAACAGCGCCATCTTCTATTGGCCGCCATGCATACCCTACCCAAAGAGGTAGGCTACGATTCCAACACTTACTATGATAGTTATGTGAAATTCTTAGTGTTCGGGGATAGCACCGATCCCATTCCAGAACATATCAAGATATACAACAAAGTGGGTTATGCGTATGGCACACTAACCGATTGCGCTTATATCAAAGACACTCAAAACGATATCGATTTTATGGTTACCGCCACCATTTTGGTGAACAAAGATGGTATCTTTAATGATAACTTCTATGAATACGATGAAATTGGAATCCCATTTTTGGCAGAATTGGGAAGGGAACTTTACGCTTACGAACTAAAACGAAAACGATGAGCCAATTATCATTTGATTGTTTCAACAAAAAAATCTACATCAAAGCTAGCAAGGAGAAATTGTATTGGTGCTGGGGCACCGAAGAAGGCATAACTTCATGGTTTCTGGAGAGTGCCATTTACACTTCACCAAATGGTGAACGGCGAAAACCAGGAGAAAACATACAGGCTGGGGATAGTTATACCTGGAAGTGGCACAATTGGGATGGGGTGGAAAAAGGCACAGTACATATGGCCAATGGCACTGATTTTATGGAAATCTCCTTTACGGACAGTAAAGTATCCGTAACCTTAGAGGACCATGACAAGGCCGTTTTGGTTACTTTAAAACAACATCAAATCCCTACCGATGAAGAAAGCAGACTAAATATCCATCATGGCTGCAGCAATGGATGGACCTTTTGGCTAGCCAACTTAAAAGCCTATTTGGAGCACGGTATATTGCTTAATGAAACCGAATTTGACCTTAGGAACATCCCATTGTCAGGTTTTGAATTTGTAAATATGTAGTCTGGGGTCAAACCTCTAGGTTTTCCGTTGGACTTTCCCATTCCCCATTGGATAGGAGCACTTCATCAAAGTTGATTCCCTCAATAGGTTTCAACTCCTCTTTTTCGGTATCCCATTCAATTCGTCGGCCTAATTTCCAGGAAAGACCTGCCATATGCGCTGCGATAGCTTCTTCAAAACCTTCCTTGATACCACAACTCACTTTACCACCATTTTTGATAACGCTCAACCATTCCCGCATGTGTAAAAATGTAGAATCGACCCGAACTCCATTGATGTAGGTCCACATCAATCCCTTATCCGCAAAATATTGGGAAGTGGCGGATGAAATAGCATCTGGCACGTTGGCGGCAGGATTGTACTGATAGATAGGTACGTTAGGTTTCATTTTCCCTTCCTCCAGCATTTCTGCATACCGGGTAGAAGCACCATCGGGCCATACCGTCAATCGGTTTCCCAACTCCATCGTTGCATCATGTCCCATCAAAATTGTTGGACGTCCAAATGCATTTCCCAAGGAGGCGCTGTAGCAGAAGGTCATTCCCTTTTCCTTGCCCTTCACTTGGCTGCTTCCTGTTGAAAAATTCGGAAACTCCATGTTCACCTGCAATACATCCGGAACATTACGACCATCGTTATGGGTATAAATACCTCCGGACGCTGAAACAGCTTCAGGAATCCCCATATTGAGGACACAATTCAATCGGTCATAGTCATGCGTCAACAAATCACCGGACAAACCTGAGCCATAGGCCCACCATTTGCGCCATCTAAAAAAGTGGTTCTTGTTGAACGGTATTTTGGGTGCAGTGCCCAAAAATTGTTCCCAATCTATGGTTTGGGGGTTGGCCTGTTCATGGATATCGTAGTTCCAAGCGCCATTGTCATCATTTCTGTTCGTATTGGTCTGTATAAGGGATATATGCCCCAAAGTACCTTTCTCAACAATGTCTCTAGCGGTGCTAAAACTTAAAGTCTGCCTATGCTGATGCCCTACGGCCAAAACTGCCTTAGAGGCCTTTGCGGCATCCCTTAACCTATAAGTTTCCTCAACGGTATGGGTCATAGGTTTTTCCACATAGGCATGAACATTATTGTTCAACGCCTCAATGGCCATTGGAGCATGCCAATGATCGGGAGTGGCTATCACCACGGCATCTACCTCACCGCTTCGAATCATTTCTTGATGGGTTCGATATCTTTTGATAGTGTTATCAGGACTGGAAAATGACTTCAGGGCTTTTTCTGCTCGATAATCGAAAATATCGCAGACGCCTACCAGCTTAAGGTTCAACTTTTCTTGGCTCAAAAAATCTTCAAGGGCTTTATTGGCAGGATCTTCTTCCGCTGCCAATCGCATTTCCTCCATCCATTCCTTCGTTGCAAACCCTAGGGAACGGCATAATTGTTCGCCTCGTATTCCAAAACCAATAATTCCTACCCTAACCGGTTCACCGGTGATTTCTGGAACAGTGGGGGGCAAAGAGGGCCTAATATTCAATTGTTCCAAAATCTCTGATCGTTTCTTTCTCCCATAGGCCACGCTTGCGGCACCAGCCCACCAAACAGCTCCTAAAATTGGAAGTCCACCTAAGCCTTTCAATAAGTCTCTTCTAGTCCACTTCATGATTTTTCAATTTTGGTTAATCGTTCTTTTCTAAAATAGCCCAGGCCGAAAAAGTGACCTGTAGGATAGTGGTACAGCAAAATACAGACTGTCAATTCTATCAGATTTTTGTTAACCAACCAGTAATTTCCTTCCACATTAAGTTGGTGTAGGCCTGGCAAGGAGGGGTGCGCCAGATAATAGAGACTCAATAGACCTATTCCAACCAATGCGCCCTTTTTCTCAAATATTCCAAGAATAAGCGTAATGCCCACGACCAATAAGGCCGTCATGTTCAGGGCATCTACCCAAGTGATTACCGATGGGTGTGTCAACATTGAAAAAAGTGGTTTCAACGGGCCTTGTGAAGAAGCCAAATACCCAAATGATGTCCAATCTGGATTGTATAATTTAACAATCCCTTCGTACAAGAAATGCCACCCGATAAGTACCCTCAAAACGGTGACCCAAATCTTGACCTTACTAGTTTTAGAGTCATGTTCCATGCTGCTATCTTTTTGATTTGCTACAAACAAACCAAAGCTACAATGAATCTAATAAAACAGCAATGATATTTGTCAAGCTAGGAATCTTGGACAACCGATACTGGAATTCCGTATAAATCAAAGTCTGAAGCTTCCGTGATTTCTATGTTCACAAATTCCCCAATTTTAACGTAATGTTGGGTTGCATCAATCAAGACTTCGTTGTCAACATCCGGGGAATCAAATTCGGTACGGCCCACAAAATGGTTCCCTTCCTTACGATCAATGATACATCGAAATGTTTTACCTACTTTTTCTTGGTTGAGCTCCCAAGATATTTGGGATTGGAGTTCCATAATCTCATTGGCCCGTTCCTGCTTTATTTCCTCTGGAACATCATCGGTCAAGGTATAGGCGTGGGTATTTTCCTCGTGGCTATAAGTGAAGCATCCCAAGCGTTCAAATCGCATTTCCCTTACCCATTCTTTCAGGGTTTTGAAATCTTCTTCGGTTTCGCCGGGATAGCCCACGATCAAAGTAGTACGAATGGTCATTTCAGGAACGGCAGCCCTGAACTCTTCCAATAATTTTGTGGTTTTGGCCTTGGTTGTTCCTCTGCGCATACTTTTCAAGATAGGGTCCGCGATATGCTGAAGGGGAATATCAATGTAATTGCAAATTTTTGGTTCTTTTCGCATTACCTCCAAAACATCCATTGGAAATCCCGTTGGGAAGGCATAATGCAATCGAATCCATTCCACGCCCTCAACCTTGGCCAAGGCCTGAAGTAGTTCAGCGAGATTCCTCTTTTTATACAAATCCAAGCCGTAATAGGTAAGGTCTTGGGCAATCAGAATCAACTCCTTTACTCCTTTGGCGGCCAATTTTTCAGATTCACCCACCAACTCTTCTATGGGTTTGCTCTTGTGCTTACCACGCATCAAGGGAATGGCACAAAAGGAACAGGGTCTATCGCAGCCCTCGGCAATTTTTAAATACGCGTAGTTCTTGGGAGTAGTGGTCAATCGTTCTCCAATAAGTTCATGTTTATAGTCCGCTCCAAGGGCTTTCAACAGATTGGGAAGGTCACTTGTTCCAAAATACTCATCCACATTTGGAATCTCCTTTTCTAAATCGGGTTTGTACCGCTCACTTAAGCAACCTGTCACAAAAACCTTGTCCACCTCCCCTGACTCCTTTTTCTGGACGTACTCCAAAATTGTATTGACGCTCTCCTCCTTTGCATTGGCAATAAATCCACAAGTATTGATCACCACCACATTGCCTTCTTCCTCATGGGCAACTTCCTTGTTGTTGGCCTTCAACTGTCCCATGAGCACCTCTGAATCGTAGACATTTTTGCTACATCCAAGAGTTACTACATTGATTTTGTTCTTCTTAAGCGATTTTGTGCGCATGCTTGTGTAAAATGGTGTGCAAAAATACAATAAAAAAGCCCCGAAATACTCCAGGGCCTTTTCTTGGTTAACTAAACAAGAATTAAGGTTCCCTTTTGGGAATCATATTGGAAGTATCCACCGGGAAACTATCATATTTATTGTAAAGCTTTAAGTACTTTTTTGGATCAATGGGTTCCTCCATAAGTGTTTCCTGAAGTCCTCTAAAAAAACCTTCCCTTTTTTGAGATGGATTGAAGAGCAACGTAAGTTCCACTTTTTCCTCAGTGTCATTTTGAAAGCCATGGGGCGTAAACCTAGGAACATACACAATGGTTCCCACACCAGCCTTATACTCTTCTTCCCCTACTTGAATGGTCAGTTCACCTTTGTCCACAATAAAGGTCTCGTCCATGAACCTATGGTAGTGCAACTTGGCGCCAATGGCCATGGGATTCAGGGTAATTTTGTAAACTCCCAATTGGTCATTGGACATTTCACTGGTGACTTTAAAGGTAAACTCAATATCGTTGAGCAGAAGTTGTTCCCCTTTCTCGGGTAATATTACAGTAGCTCTATCTTCCAGAACGTCATTAAAATAGTCGGTTTTAGCTATATCATCCATTTGTTGTCGTTTTAAGAGTTGAATCAATTGCGTTTTGAATGTTCATTTTATTCTTAGCCACCAAATTTTGGTAGCTGGTTCCTTCTAGAGAGAAGGTTTCAACATCCGTTATCCCCATATGCGCAAAGATGGCCTTGAGGTAAGGTTCTTGGAAATCCAATTTTTCCAACGGAGTGTTTTTATAGACCCCTCCTTTGGAAGTGATCAAAAACACCTTTTTGTTTTGGAGTAATCCGTGGTACCCTTGTGCATCCATACCAAAGGTATGCCCTGCGCGTACCACCTGATCCATATAGGCTTTAAGGTTGGAAGGCACATTAAGGTTGTAAAGAGGGCTACTTACGACCACCTCATCAGCCTTTTTAAGTTCGGCAATCAACCGATCAGAAAGTGCTACCGCATTTTTCTGATGGACATCTGCCTTGTCTGGAGAAACATGGAAGCCCTCAATAGTATTGTTTTGGATATGGGGCAATTGTTCCCGTGTTAAATCCCTGTGGACAACACGACCTCCAGGATTGGATTGTTTCCATCTTGCTTCAAAATAATCTGTCAATTCCCTGGAATGGGAACCTAGCTTTCTAGCGCTACAGTCAATTCGTAACAATGTCTTCATAGTATTTTGCTTTGTATGAATAGGACAAAATCCGAACGGAAAACGTGACACTGTTGCCATAGTATTTCTTATTTCTTCTTTAATGCGGTTACTTGGATTTCAATTTTCATACGGGAATCTGATAACCCAGCAGAAATCATGGTTGCCGCCGGACGAACAGTTCCAAAGTATTCACGTAGTACGGGCCAACACTTTTCAAATTTCTCAGTATTGGGAAGGATGTACAGTACACGTACCACATCTTGCAAGCCAGATTCGGCTTTCACTAGGGCCTCTTCAATATTTTTAAGGCATTGCTTGGTTTGTTCTGTCAAATCTTCCGAGATGGTCATGTTGGTGTAATCAAAACCTGTGGTCCCGGAAACAAAGACCCAACGTCCATCAACTATGGCGCGGGAATAGGCAATCTGTTGCTCAAAGGTTGAACCCGAGCTAATTCGTTCTCTAGTCATGTTATTTTTTTGGATTTATGGATTAACGGCCGATCTGAGTGCCTTTAATTTATTGGGTGCCAGTTGCGCATGGATTTGGACAATCTTCCTTTCCTCAATCTGAAAAATCTGACAATTGACCAACACCTCATCTTGATAGTAGAGCAAGGCAGGTTGATGGTTAACCTCGGTAACAATAATCCTGTTTTTTTGCTGATAGGTCTTAAAAACGTAAAGAAGGAGCTTAACAGCCGCTTTAAGACCATGGGTCAGTTCCCGAACCACCTGGATTTCGTCGCCACCATCGGCAGAAACCATAATATCCTCGGACAACATTTGCTCCAAATTCTTGATATCTCCATTACGTATGCTTTCCACATACCGCTGCAAATAGGCCTTGGGAACCTTGGCATGATCTATGGACACCCCGCTTTTAAGGGTGCGCAATCTGCTCCTTCCCCTGCTCAAAAGCTTCCTTGAATTTTCAAGGGTCATTTCCAACACCAAACCAATTTCCTTGTGGGAATACCCAAATGCTTCCTTAAGAATAAAAACCGCTCTTTCCTTGGGCGAAAGTTTTTCCAAAAGCACCATCATGGAATAGGATATGATTGCTGAGCTATCTATCTGTTCATCGGCGGCATCCGTTGCAATGGGTTCTGGGAGCCATAGTGCATCGGACAAACCCAATTGCCGTTTCTTTTTAAGGTTGATGGACTCATTGATCACGGACCGTACAAGATATCCCATCTCATTTTGGACGGCTTGGTTTACGTTTTGGTATTTGATCAAAATTTCCTGTATGGCATCTTTGGCATCATCTGCGGAGCCTAAAATGTTATAGGCGTAGGGAAATAGCTTATTTTGATAATCTTCCATAACTTAATGACAAACCAAAATCAAAAAGCGTGACACCATTTTGAAAAAAAATTGCCTCCCAAAAGGATACCAGCATACAAACCTGGGCAACCATGGAATCAATCCATATATGCTTTTGGAATTTTGCGAGCTTGGATGAGGGATTCAAATGCCGCCCCCAGGGCATATAGCTTTCCTTCTTGAAATTGCTTTCCAATAAAGGTCAAATTTATGGGTTCTCCCGAAACTTTATATCCCATGGGAATAGTGAGGGCGGGATATTCAGCGGCGGCGGCTGCGCCAGCGTCATAGTTATTAATAGATAGTATGGCATCCAAACCATAATCGTTCATAGGGGTATTAAAATAGGTGCGGCCAGTAATTTTCATGCGTTTCTTTATTTCTTTTAGCCCTTCTGCCGATGTGGTATCGGCCAAAATACCGTCAAAACGAGGCTGCCCGTAGGGAATTCTGGCCGAGCTGTCTTTTTGGTTAAAATCCACCACGTCCTGCACACTGCGAACAGCAACTCGATTTGTGTCTTTCACATGCGCTTCTATATATACTGGCAGGTCATTTTTCATGTCTATATTCAGGATCGAAAGGAATCCATCAAAATTGACTTCCGGGGGTTCAAATTCAATAATCGTCGCGCCAGCCGCCTTTAATTGCTCCATAGTCGCATGATAAACAGAATCACTTTTCATGTAATTCTTAAAGACGCCAAATCTTTTACCCTTTAAGTTCACTTCTTCTGCATACCAATTTTCATCCCAATCTGCCTTCACCGATTTTTCATCTTCAATGTCAAACCCTCGCATGGCATCCATTAGTATTCCGTTATCAATAACACTTTTTGTCATAGGGCCAGGAGTATCCAAAGTGCTGGAAATGGGTACTATTCCAGTACGGCTTAGCAACCCAATTGTGGGTTTCATGCCCACCACGGAATTCTGTCCGGACGGTGACAAGATTGATCCAGAAGTTTCTGTACCCACTGCGGCCACCGCATAATTGGCAGCCACTGAGGTCCCGCTTCCCGCGCTGGATCCACCTGTATCAAAAACACGTCGGCCATAAGGGTTTAAGGTTTGTCCCCCAACGGCACTTTGACCGTTGGGGCATTCACAAATAAAATTGGCCCATTCACTTAGGTTTACCTTGCCCAAAATAAGTGCGCCATTTTCTTTTAATCGTTGCACGATATATGCATCCTCCGTTTGATTATCCTGTAGCACAATGGCTCCAGCAGTGGTATTCATTCCCGAGGCACCAATATTGTCCTTCAGCAAAATTGGCATTCCATAAATCGGATGGTGTCCCTCCGCATTGGCATCCAATTTCTTGGCTTCATTCAAAATATTGGGGTTTAATGCGATTATCGTGTTCAGGGTGGTGGCTTTGTCCAGCTCATACCTGTAGATTCTGCTGAGATAGAACAACACCAATTCCGTGTAGTTGAATTTGCCCTCCTTAACCGCATTTTGGATGTTAGGTATGTCCTGTTCCAGCACCAACGGTTTCATCATTTCGTATTTTTCCTTTGGAAACTTAGACACCTCGGTATAAAGCGGAGCAAAAACCTCATTCTTGTCCAAAATTTTGGATTGAATGAATCTGAATCGCATTCGCTCATTTTCATGATTAGCGTTCTCCTGAATTTCTGCGGTCTCGTCATATGGAGTCCAAAGGGGTTCCTTGATTGTCTCCGTTATTTCTTTTTCCGTTTCCACAGCTGTCGAAACACTTTCATCTTCTGTCTCAACCTCTTTCTTCTCAATGAATTGGCAGGATTGCAACGCAAACCACAATGTCACCATTCCCAAGGCAACCCTAAGGGAATTCTTTGGTATTTTTATTTTTGTTCCAGTAATTTTTCCCATTTGACAATGTTCTTTTGATTCATCCGAACAAACTCATCTTTCTCCAGATTTGCAGCAATTTTTAGTGATTTCCGAGCAGAAGCTATAGCTGATCTATAATCTCCCAACTGAGCTTCCACAAGGGATTTTACCCTATGAAAGTAATAAGTGTCACCTCCTAATTCCAGGGCCTTTTTCAAATAACCCAAAGCTCTTTTGGGGTCTTCGTTCTGCTCCTGCAGGTAGCGTGCCGCTTCATAATAGGTTTGGGCCGTTGGCGATTCCTCTAACTTTTTTGAGATTTCCTTTTCCATTTGGGCATGGGTATCAACTTTGAAGGGGATTACCACCTGGGTGTTTGCCCATATCAATTTCATTTGCGCGGAATTATGGGATATGGCATCAAAAGTGATCAGAAAGTTCTCTTGATGGCCTCCTATTTTCTCCGGTTGTACCGAGATACGAAATAGGTCTTCCTCTGGTTTATAGTTCTTTCGACCATCTCCCCAATGGCTCAAATTGTTGTGGAATGCAATTTCCCATTCATCTGATTCAGGAAAAGCATATAGCGCATAAGTTCCTTTGGGAAGGGCTTTTCCCGAAACCTCCATAGCTGTATCCAGAGTAATTTTAGTGGATTCATTGGCCCCAACACGCCAAATCCTACCGTAAGGCACCAAGTCGCCAAAAATACTTCTCCCTCTAACTGCGGGTCTAGAATAGTGGACTGTTACCTTAGAAAGTCCCACCGCCTGTTCCACCACCGATGCTGGACTGGCCTTAGGATATTTGAGCTGTGCTGTGAGCTGCCCTATTGACAACACAACCAGCGATCCAAAAATTCGCAAGGTCAATTTAAGCTGCCCCATCCTGATATCAATCCAAGTTAATTTCCCAATCATCTGTTCTAAAAGCCGAAGCAGGTAAGCCCTCCTGGTTGAATAAATTGGGCAATGCCTTGTCATAAAATGCAAACCTGACTGCAACGGGTTCCTTTACTTTTGAAGAAGATACCTCAACGGTACTTCCTTTAATTCTGGCCTTGGCCTCATGAAAGATTCGATCCTCACCTGCCACATAAAATTCTTTTAAGGTCTTTCCCTTCATAATCAAACCTTCATCCGCAAAATCAAAGTGCAAAACAGCCTTGTTTTTCCGCAGTTCCATATTTTTAAATACCGGACCGCTATAGGGTTGTTTTACGCCATACGTTTTTGCCAAGGCCCACAAAGCCAACCGTCGCCCTACCTCCTGCTTGTTTGTTGGATGGATATCATCGAGGTTTCCAATATCACTGGTAACCGCCATACCGGTTTTAGCAATATTCCGCAACGCATACAATTGGGCATCACGGACCACAGCGGCCCTGATGTCGTTTTTTTCTTTATCGTAATTGAAAGGTGCTATTTGTGCAAAGTAAAATGGAAAATCCTTTTTCCAGGCTGTTCGCCATGATTCAATAAGCAATGGAAAAGATTCATAATACGAATTTGCATTGGCCCGGTTAGACTCACCTTGGTACCAAATGGCCCCAGCAATTTGGAACTTGGTCAATGGATGAATCATAGCATTGTAGGTAGCTCCGGGTTTTTCCGGCCACCATTCAAATTCGGAAAGTTGACCGGCTGCGGCCTTTAATTCTTCATTTTCCACAATCAATTCCTCGGGAATCCAAACCTCAACTGGCGTCCCCCCCCAATTGGAACTTATCAATCCCACAGGCACGTCTAATTCTTTGTGTAGTTTTCTCCCAAAAAAATAGGCCACAGAACTAAAATCCTGCATCGTTTTCGGTGAACAACTCACCCATTTTCCGGGAGTATCGTCCTGTTTACCATCCGATTTTCGCTGGGGGACATTGAAAAAGCGAATATTGGGATAAATGGCATTTTTGATTTCCTCCTTTGCATTATCGAGCCCCATATTTGGGGTCCACTGCATATTGGATTGCCCAGAGGCTATCCATACCTCCCCAATCATCACATTTGAAAAAACCAATTCTTCATGTCCCTTTATGCTTATGGTATGTGGTCCTCCAGCCCCCGGGGTCGGGAACTCAATGCGCCAAACACCTTGGTGGGCTTTGGTAGTCATCTCCGAATCATCCCAAGAAAGTCTTATGGTAAGTGTTTCATTGGTTGCAGTGGTCCAACCCCAAAAAGTTGCTGTGGATTGCTGTTGCAAAACCATATTGTCGGAAATAATAGAGGGGGTCCAAAGTTTTGCATAGCCTAAATGGACCAATAGGAAGCTAAGAATAAACAGTGCCTTTTTCATTGGGTATAATGTTGGTGGTTATCTATTATGATGGATTCCCTTATTTGGGAATTCCTAAAAGATACAAAATCACGCCGGGACCCGACTTTATTCTTTGAATTTCCCAATCGTATGACTCAGATTTATCTAGATTGGCAACAAGATCTTGCATTTCCTTCACAGAATAGGTTCTGAGGGATGAAACAACACCGTCCCATAAAACAAACAGGGGCACAATGGGAATTAGATACGTAAAAATGATTCTCCCAAGGCTAAATGGTTTTATAAACGGGGTGGTAAAAAGAACACTTATGGGCGAAAAGAGCATGGCCAAAACGCTGGGGACACTTCTTTCCTGAGCTTCAAAAACCCCAATACAAGCTCTGGAATCAACCGCATTCTGAAGGATTTTCGTAGCATCAGTGGGTTTAAAATGATGCAACGATAAAAATTGAGTTCTGATTCCCTTTAGGTCTTCCGGAACATCACGTGCATCTATGGAACGCTTAACAAAATCAAAGTTGGCAGCCTGTTGTTGGGAATATTCAAATGCCTTTATATTGGGAAAGTAATCGGTAAGGATAATTTTTAAATCGGGAATCGACTTCTTAAGTTCACGGTTGAGCCAGAGTAACCCCCCGCCTCCACCAGATGCCAAATCTACAATTTGATGGGTGCCACTTGCTCGAATTCCCCGTTCCAAAACGGGAAGAATGGGTTTGTATAACTTGGTCTTGTTTGCAAGAAATTGCAGAAAATCTGTTCCGTAGTTCCTCAAAAAGGCAGGGAACCATTTTTGGTCTTCAAATTCGAACAGATGTATTCTGCCCATAGGTTATGGGATTCAAACTTTAAAAAAAGAATCTACAAATTCATATTTATTGAAGACCTGCAAATCCTCAATTCCTTCGCCTACCCCAATATATTTTACCGGGATTTGAAACTGGTCTGAAATTCCTATCACTACTCCCCCTTTGGCCGTGCCATCCAATTTGGTGACTGCCAAACTGCTCACCTCGGTTGCCTTTGTAAACTGTTTAGCCTGTTCAAATGCATTCTGCCCCGTAGAACCATCCAACACCAAAAGGACATCATGTGGCGCATCTGGCACTACTTTTTGCATGACCCTTTTCACCTTGGACAGCTCGTTCATAAGATTCACCTTGTTATGAAGTCTGCCAGCAGTATCAATAAGTACCACATCCGCCCCGTCGGCTACAGCCGAGTTCAATGTATCAAAAGCTACCGAGGCCGGGTCGCTTCCCATTTTTTGTTTGACAATAGGAATATCCACACGTTCTGCCCAAACTTGCAACTGATCTATGGCTGCCGCCCTAAAGGTATCTCCAGCACCTAAAACTACCTTAAGTCCTTGTTTTTTGAACTGATGGGCCAACTTGCCAATGGTTGTGGTCTTGCCAACGCCGTTTACCCCCACCACCATGATCACATAGGGCTTTTTATCCTTGGGAACTACAAATTCTGTGTCCTCCCCAACATGCGTCTCGGATAGAAGACCAGCTATTTCTTCCCTTAAAATGGTATTTAATTCCTCAGTTCCCAGATACTTATCCCTAGAGACCCGCTCTTCAATACGTTCAATTATTTTCAGGGTGGTATTCACACCAACATCTGAGGTCACCAGTACTTCCTCCAAGTTGTCCAATACCTCATCATCCACCTTGGATTTTCCTGCAACAGCCTTTCCAAGCTTTCCAAAAAAACTGGTTTTGGACTTTTCCAAACCCTTGTCCAAAGTCTCTTTTTTATCCGAAGAAAATATGTTTTTAAATAGGCTCATATGCAATCGTCATCAAGCTTCAAAGATAGGAAAGTAAGTGCATAAAAAAAGCCGCTTAACAAGCGGCTCTATATATTGTATTACGAATGGGTTATTTTTTGTTCAACCAATCGTTTACCAATTCCGGTGCCATTACAGACTCCACAAAAGTATAAGCTCCCGTTTTTGGGGATTTCACCATTTTGATAGCTTTGGTCAACCTTTTGGATGAGGACTGAAGTGTTGCTACTGTTTTCTTTGCCATGGTCTACTTATTTAATTTCTTTATGAATGGTCATACGCTTCAAGATAGGATTGAACTTTTTGATTTCCATCCTGTCCGGCGTGTTCTTTTTATTCTTGGTGGTGATGTACCTTGAAGTACCTGGCATACCAGAGTCCTTATGCTCTGTACACTCTAAAATAACTTGAATTCTATTACCTTTCTTTGCCATTGTATCGTACTTAAAAAATTATCTCCCTATTTTTTGGATTTGATATCCTTTAAAACGGCAGAGATTCCTTTTTTGTTGATAATCTTTAAACCTCTCGAAGACACGTTAAGGGTAACCCAACGATCTTCTTCAGGGATGTAAAATCTCTTTTTAGAGATATTTACATCAAATCTTCTCTTGGTTTTATTGATAGAGAAGGAAACGTTGTTTCCAAACATTACCTTCTTACCTGTTACTTCACAAACTTTAGACATCTCCCTAACTTTTGAGTGATTTTATTGAGGCTGCAAATTTATGGCATTTATACGGGACGCACAAAATTCTTTTTCAGAAATTTAAAATTTCTTTCCAGAGCATTTCGAAGGCCTTGTTTACTGACCGTTTTACGATACGTTCCCGACTATTTCCCATGGTAAAACGCTGGGCAAAAGTACGTTCAGGGGTGCTGATAGCAATAAAAACCGTGCCCACATCTGCATCCGAGTCACCCTTGGTTGGCCCGGCATTGCCTGTGGTTGCAATGGCAAAATCTGATTCCATTGCCCGCTTTGCATTTGTGGCCATGGCCATAGCAACTTCTTCACTCACAACGGAATATTTATTCACCAATTCCTCAGGAACACCCAAGACCTTAATCTTGGTTTCAGTGGCATAGCTAACCAGACTACCCTTGAAATATGCTGATGCCCCCGGGATTGAGGTTATACGTCCTGCAATAGCGCCTCCAGTAAAACTCTCTGCGGTTCCCAAGGTAAATCCCTTTTGCGTCAACCATATTCCAATTTGACGTTCTATGGCATCTTCCTCCTCCTCCCCAAAAATAATGTCACCTATTACGGCATATAGTTTTTTAACTTCAGCAACGACAGCTTCTTCAATAGCTTCCTTATCGGTTCCCTTTGCCGAAAGCCGCAACCGAACCCTTCCCAAATTGGGTAGGTAGGCCAGTTTTATAAATTCGGGTAAATTATTCTCCCAGTCTTCAATTTTGTTCGCAATTGCACTCTCTCCCAACCCATAGGTGATTATGGTCTTATGGAAAATATGTGGGCGTTCAAATTCCTCTGTAATCTTGGGGATAACCCTATCTGTTATCAGGTGTTTCATTTCAAACGGCACGCCGGGAAGCGAAACAAAAACGGTCTCCCCCTTCCTCATCCAGATACCTGGTGCCGTACCATTGGCATTGTGGAGGACTTCAGATTTGGATGGAACCAAGGCCTGTTTTCGATTGAGGTCCGAAATGGGTGTGGAAATGTAGGTCTTGAAAAGTTCTTCTATATGCTGAAGTACGTCCTCATTTTTAACCAATCTATCCCCAAAAAACTCACAAAGGGTGTGTTTTGTAATATCATCCTTGGTTGGACCTAGGCCTCCTGTCATGATTACTACTTGAGATCGGTCACCAGCCTCTTCCAGTACTTGAAGGATTTGCTCCCTGTCGTCTTGTACAGAGGTAATTTGGTAGACCGCTACACCAATCTTGTTTAATTCCTTGGAAATGAATGCGGAATTAGAGTCCACAATCTGCCCAATGAGGATTTCATCCCCAATGGTGATGATTTCGGCTTGCATTTATAAGTTGAAGTCTTTTTGCAGTTCGGCTACCACCTGGAGTACATCTTTCTTTAGAACGGGAAATTTCTCCTCAATTTGGGTCATGTTGTCGGCATTCTTACCCAATGTCTCAATCTCCAGGGCTATGGCACGGGTTTGTTCCATTCCAAGTAAATCCACATTGGGTTTTATTTTATGGGCAAGCTTGTACACATTTTCATAATCCCTTTCAGCGATGGCCTTCTCCAAACCTTCCAAATCTATAGGAACTTCTTCCAAAAAAACGGAAATAACCGAGGTGATAAAATCTTGATCGCCCTCCGCCATTTCGTTAATCTTATCGAGGTTGTAAATCATTATCTCACATTAATTTCAAATACCTGCTCTCCTTCGAGTGTCCCTACAAGGTAATCATTTGGACTTACTTTACCAACCCCAGAAGGGGTGCCCGTAAAGAGAATATCGCCCTTTTTCAGCATAAAATAAGTGGAGACATGGGCAATTAACTCATCTATTTTCCACAGCATCAAGGAAGTATTGCCATTTTGTACATTTTCCCCATTTTTTAACAAGGAAAACCCCAGTTTGTCTATATTTTCGTACTTTTCTTTTTGTATCCATTTACCAACAACGGCCGAACCATCAAAACCTTTGGCTTTTTCCCAAGGCAATCCCTTGGCTTTTAACTGGGATTGTAAGTCTCTTGCTGTAAAGTCGATTCCCAATCCTATTTCATCGTAGTAGGTATGTGCAAATTGTTGGGCTATGTGCTTGCCCACCTTCTTGATTTTTACCAAAACCTCAACTTCATAATGTATATCCGTGGAAAACTCGGGGATATAGAAATCTTGTTCCTTGGGTAAAATAGCGGAATCCGGCTTCATGAACACCACGGGTTCTTGGGGACGCTCATTCTCAAGTTCTTCAATATGGGCCGCATAGTTACGGCCAATGCAAATCAGCTTCATAGTGCTCTGGTTTTGGGGTTAAATTTATGAAAGCTTATTATTCAGCTTGCTCAGCTTTAACTGGGTAAGTACTTTTTTTGTGTATAAGGGGAAGTCTGCATTCAGAATCCAGCCAAAATAGCCTGGCTCCTTTTCCATAACCTCATCTACCGTTTTTCCTTTGTGCTTGCCAAAAGCGAAAATGGGTCGGTCTTCTTTATCCACTCCAATGAATCCGGCGAAATCCAAGGATTGTTTTCTAGTTGTGAACTCAGAAAGCTTTTTAACATCATTATCCAATTCTGGGTAACGGTCTAACTGAGCCAAAAGCACTTCGTAGGTTGCCAAGGTATCTGCCTGTGCGCTATGCGCATCGTCCAGGTTTTTATCGCAATAAAATTTATAGGCGGCCTCAAGGGTACGCTTTTCCATTTTATGAAAAATGGTCTGCACATCAACGGAAACCATGTTTTTCATATCAAAATCAACATCCGCTCTTAACATTTCTTCGGCCAGTAATGGAATATCGAACCTATCCGAATTAAAACCGGCCAAATCGCTGTCCTTTATCATGCGGTAGATTTCCTTGGACAGCTCTTTGAACGTGGGCTCATTGGCCACCTTCTCATTAGAGATGCCATGGACGGCCACAACCTCAGCAGGTATGGGCATTTCTGGATTCACCAGCCAGGTTTTACTTTCTTTATTGCCGTTGGGAAACACCTTGAGTATCGAAATTTCAACAATGCGATCTTTGGCCACATTGATACCGGTGGTTTCTAGATCAAAAAAACAAATCGGCTTCTTTAATTGTAGTTGCATGAAGTAGTTATTTGGATTTGGAAAAGACCCAGGAGAGCAATTCGGGTTCTGCAAAAGCATTGTCCCAGCTGTTATGTCCGACTCCCGGATATATGGAATACTTGATATTGACCCCAAGATCTTCCATTGCCTTAACCATTTGGGCCGAGTATTTCTCCGGAACAACCTGATCGTCGTCCCCATGAAAAACCCACCAGTCAAGTTTTGTCAGTTTTTTACTGATTTTTGGGTTTGCCCCGCCACAAATGGGAAAAGCAGCGGCAAACATTTTGGGGTTTCTACGAACCAATTCAAAGGTCCCCATTCCACCCATGGACAAACCGCCCACATACCATCTTTTTTTATCCAATTTGTAGTTTTTCCTAAGGTGCTTCAAAAGTCCTTCCAACAACAACATATCGGCAGTAGGTTCGGCATTTTCGTAATAGATGAACTCCCTATTTGGAAAATCACCTTCAACATCGATTTTGGCCCATGAACTCCCAGCGGCACATTGGGGAAACACCACAATGGCCTCGTAGGAATCCCTGACCTCCTCCTTTAAGAACAAACTTGAGCCATGCACCAATTGTGCTTCATTGTCGTTACCGCGTTCCCCAGAACCATGCAAAAACAAAAGCAGAGGGTATTTTTTATTGGCATCATAATCTTTTGGCAATAATAGACGATACGGAAGGCTCTTTCCATCCTTAACAAATACTTTTTTTTGATAGGGTGAAGAATCCTGTGCGGTCATTTGGGTACAAAACAAAAAAAGGAATGTTATTCCAAGGGTGTTCAAAAGTTTCATGGATTGATGAATTGGTTTCATCCCCTAAAATAAGAATAGTGAAAAGAATTCAGGTGTTTTTTGGGCTTAGATTTCCCTATTCACGTCCCAAGCTTCCAAATAATCCGCCACCGTTTTTACAAACATCCCGCCCAAGGCCCCGTTTACCACCCTATGGTCATAACTATGGGACAAGAACATTTTACTTCTGATGCCAATATACTCTCCTTGGTCAGTTTCTATTACCGATGGCATTTTGCGAATTGCACCCAGTGCCAGAATACCTACTTGTGGCTGATTGATTATGGGTGTACCGAAAATACTTCCAAATGATCCTACGTTGGTCACGGTGTAAGTTCCATCCTGAACTTCATCCGGCTTAAGTTGATTGGTTCTGGCCCTGTTGGCCAAATCATTTACGGTCTTCGCCATGCCCACAAGATTTAACTGGTCGGCATTTTTGATGACCGGAACAATTAGATTTCCATCGGGTAAGGCCGCTGCCATACCCAAGTTGATGTTTTTCTTTTTGATAACCTTGTCCCCATCCAATGAGATGTTCATCATCGGATATTTCTTCAGTGCCATCGCCACAGCTTCCATAAATATTGGAGTGAAGGTAAGTTTCTCACCTTCCCGTTTTTGAAAGCTGTCCTTGTTCTTGTTTCGCCAATTTACCACATTGGTCACATCCACTTCCACAAAACTCTGAACATGTGCAGAGGTGGAAACACTTTCCACCATATGATGGGCGATTAGCTTACCCATTCTTGTTAAGGGGATGATTTCATCTCCACTAGCTACAGGTACTGGAGCTGCCTTAGGTTTTTCTTGGGCTTGCTTAGTCTGGGGAACCGGGGTTTTCTCAACCACAGGTACCGCAGTTTGAGCGCTACCATTTGCGGAACGATGTTCCAAAAATGCCTTAATATCATTTTTTGTCACTCTCCCTTCCTTCCCCGTACCTATAATGGCATCCAATTCTTCCATGGACACCCCTTCTTCTTTGGCAATGTTGCGCACCAAGGGTGAATAGAACCGTTGGGATTCTGAAAAGTTTGGGGTCGCTGCTGTTACCGTTTCCTGTACTTCGGCCATTTGGGTTTCGAGTACTGCAGCCGGTGCCTCAATTTGCTCCTCCACTTGGGGAGTTGCCTCAACCCCGTTTGCAGGAGATTCTAAAGCCTGGTCGGTCTGGATAACGGCCACAACCTCACCTACTTTAATAATGTCGTCCACATTGAACCGTTTTTCCAGCAATACGCCCTCCACTTCGCTGGGAACCTCGGAATCTACCTTGTCCGTGGCGATCTCAAATACAGCCTCGTCCATTTCAATGGTATCCCCTACTTCCTTCAACCAAGTAGTTAGAGTTGCCTCGGCAACACTTTCTCCCATCTGCGGTAATTTTAATTCAAATTTTGACATATTCTTATTTAACGGTCTTTTCTGGACTTATATTTTGCAAAAATAATAAAGAATTCCTCTTATTCTTAATTTATATGCATTTATTGATAATCTGTCAGCTTGCTTTTATAGAGTTTTCAAATGGTATTCTGTTCAAGATACTCCTACCCAATGTCACCTCATCCGCATACTCCAACTCGTCCCCTACAGCTATTCCACGAGCTATGGTCGAGGTGGTGACATCAAGGCCTTCCAACTGTTTATAAATATAGAAATTGGTGGTATCGCCCTCCATCGTGGAACTAAGTGCAAAAATAAGCTCCTTCACCTCCCCTTCCTTAACTCTGTTCACTAAGGATACTATGGATAAGTCTTGTGGGCCAATGCCTTCCATTGGTGATATTTTTCCACCGAGTACATGGTACAACCCATTATACTGGGAGGTACTCTCTATTGCCATTACATCACGTATATCCTCTACCACGCAAACCAAACTCTTATCCCTCTTATGGTTGCTGCAAATTTCACATATCTCGGTATCCGAAATGTTATGACAGCTTTTACAAAAGTTAACCTTGGCACGCAAGTCTGTCAATGCCTCCGAAAGCAGATTGGTTCGCTCTTCGGGCTGTTTTAGCAGATGAAGAACCAATCGTAGGGCGGTTCGCTTACCAATCCCTGGCAACTGTGACATTTCGTACACCGCATTCTCCAAAAGCTTAGATGAAAAATCCATTTCTTCAATTATGGCACAAAATTACGATTTTACGGTTACCAATTAACTTTTGTACTTTGCAATTCAAATTGCTCTTATGTCCGCAGTACAGATTCTCTTGCTCATCAGCGCCTATTTTTTGGTGTTGATGATTATTTCCTACTTCACAGGAAAAAACGACTCCAATTCAGACTTTTTTAAGGCAGGAAGACAGTCACCGTGGTACTTGGTGGCATTTGGAATGGTAGGGGCCTCCCTCTCTGGAGTAACCTTTATTTCTGTACCCGGGTGGATTGAAGCTTCCGAATTTGGCTATATGCAAGTAGTTTTTGGATACCTATTTGGCTACTTCGTTGTGGCATACGTGTTACTTCCGCTCTACTATCGTCAAAATCTTACTTCCATTTACGAGTATTTACTGGAACGATTTGGGAACGTTAGCCATAAAACCGGAGCTTTTTTCTTTTTCATTTCGCGGGTGTTGGGAGCCGCATTTAGATTGTATCTCGTAGCCATCGTGTTACAGCAATTTGTCTTTGATGACCTGGGTGTACGGTTTGAATTTACCGTGGTGCTTTCCATACTATTGATTTGGATTTACACCAACAGGGGAGGGATTAAAACCATCGTTTGGACAGATACGCTGCAGACCCTTTTCATGATACTGGCGGTTGTGCTGTCCATTATTTTCATTAATCGGGAATTGGAATGGAGTTTTGGGGAGTTCTTAGTTTCGGATGAACTTAAAAACTATGACAAATTCCTTTTTACGGATAGCCTTTTGGAGCGAAACCATTTTCTTAAATCCTTTATTGGAGGAATGTTCGTGACCATTTGTATGACCGGATTGGACCAGGACATGATGCAAAAAAACCTAACGTGCAAGACCTTGAAGGATGCTCAAAAAAATATGGTATCGTTTAGCTTGGTCTTGGTTGCCGTGACCTTTCTTTTCATGCTGCTTGGAGCTTTGTTGTTTATTTTTGCTGGAAAAAACGGGATTTCCATCCCACTAATGGATGGCAAACCAAAATCTGACCTGCTATTTCCGGAAATAGCTTTGAACAGCGGTCTGGGACTGACCCTGGCCATTACTTTTATGTTGGGACTTATTGCCGCTGCCTACAGTAGCGCGGACAGCGCATTGACATCGTTGACCACTTCTTTTTGTGTGGATTTTTTACATATTGAAAAGGAAAAGGAAGCCGATCAGAAAAAAATTCGGAAACGAACCCATATTGCCATGAGCGTTATGTTGGTGCTGGTCATCATATCCTTTAAATATATCTTGAACAGCAACGTCATTGACAGCTTGCTTACTGTGGCGGGTTATACCTATGGCCCATTACTTGGCCTTTTTGCCTTTGGTATTTTAACGAAACATGAAATACAGGACAAGTTTGTATGGTTGGTGAGCGGATTGTCTGTCTTAATCATATGGATGATTGCCAATATTCCAAAGGAATATCTTGGCGGCTATGTGGTAGGATATGAACTCTTGCCCTTGAACGGGTTATTAACCTTCTTTGGCCTTTGGTTGATTCGAAAAAAAAGCGCAGCCTCAAAATTGGCCAGTGGCCAATAATACCAAAGTGCAGGAATTTTCCACCTTTATTCCCGCTTTTGTAAGCATCTTATAAAACTCAGGATTTTCTGTTCCTGGATTAAAAATTACACGTTTCGGCTTCAAATCAAGGATTTGCTGATAGTATTCGGGTTGGCGCGTTGGATTGATGTACAAAGTAATGGTATGTACATTTTGAAAATCACTAAGGTTGGTTTTAATTTGTACTTTGGACACAGTTCCTTCCCTGACCCCAAATGCTACCGTTTCTATGTTGTTTTCCAGTAATCGGCGTATCGCAAGATTACTATATCTGCCTGGGTTAGTGGAAGCCCCAATAACAAGTGTCTTTGCCATTTGTTAATTTAAATGTTAAACTGAATTAATGATTGTAACTATTCAAAAAAAAACTCGTCTATTGTACATACGAAATTAGGCATTGGTAAGTCTGTATTTTTTTATAGTTAATGGTTAGTGTTTAGTATAGCTTATCAATGTATCAAGCCCTGGCGTTTCGGTCACTATCGAAAGTCAGGGTTTCTCTTTTCCCGAATATCGATTTTTGTCTTTTCAAAACTACCTCCCTTACAGTGCCTTAACATTTTTGCAATAGTTAAAATATGTTAAAGCAGAAATAATATGTAACATCCGCACTTGGATATCGTCTTGTAGACAACATCAATCAATCAAAAACGAACAACTCATGAAAAGAGTAATTCTTCTTTTTGCGCTTGTACAGTGCATTATTTTTTCTGAAAACGCATATGCCAATCCCGAGAACGAACCCCCAGTGGGTTCTATTTCAGGTACTGTAGTGGACAATGCGCTAAATCAACCTGTAGCCTACGCCGCCATCGTGGTTAAATCCGAAGATGGATCGCAGACCATTACCGGAGGAATCACAACCGAAGATGGAAACTTTGAGATCAAGAAACTTCCTGAAGGTTCCTTTGTGCTGGAGGTTCAATTTATTGGGTACAAGACCCATTCCCAAAAGCTGGTCATTACCAAAAAGAATCGAAAAGTAAACGTGGGCACCATTACCTTGATGGAAGAAACAGAAGAACTTTCCGAGGTAGAAGTGGTCGCGGAACGCACTACTATTGAACAGCGGGTAGACCGGAAGGTAATCAATGTAGGGAAAGACCTTACTACCGCGGGAGCAACGGCATCGGATATTATGAACAACATTCCCTCACTTAACGTGGATTCGCAGACAGGTGACATTACCATGCGAGGTAACTCCAATGTAAGGGTTATGGTCGATGGTAAATTGTCCAATGTACCTGTTGCCCAGTTACTACGGCAAATCCCATCCACTTCCATAAAATCAATTGAATTGATCACCAATCCTTCGGCAAAATACAATCCTGAAGGAATGAGTGGTATTATCAATATTGTACTGCACAAGAATGCCAATATCGGTTTTAACGGAAACATCACTACGGGACTTACCAAAGGTGTGGAGGCCAAGTTCAATAGTTCCATCGATATGAACTACAGAAGTGGAAAATTCAACTTTTATGGTAATTATGGCAACAATATTGGGAAATATGTCAATGATGGCTTTATCGACCGTTTGGATGAAAACTCACTCCAAGAATTTGATTTCTTCAACAACAACAAATCCCATTTGTACAAGGTAGGGGTGGATTTCTATTTGAATGATAAAAACACCATCTCGGTTTTCACCAATCAAAACATATTTGATGGAAAAGGTGAAGGCATAACTGCGGTGACCTACAACAATGATTTGGCTAGAAATGTAACCCAAATCTTTAGTGACGTCAGCGAGAACCATAGCGAACAGTACAACTTTGATTATAAATTGGATTTCAACAAAGAAGGTCACAACATTGAGTTGGAGGTAGATCACAATCGCTTTGAAAACGACCAAGATGCGAACTTTGATTCCACTGGGGCCAGTTTGTTTCCAGACTACATGGACTTTGTAGATACGGAGCGAACCCAGACCATTGCCAATTTAGACTATGCCAATCCTTTGGACAGTATTTCCAAATTGGAAGTTGGGGTGGAATCCAGGCTTTTTGAAACCAATGTGGGCTATACTTCCACTGGGCTTTCATTTAATTCTGGCGGGGATTTGATTCCCACACCCAGTACCGACTTTGATTACAATATGGATATCTACTCCGCTTATGTGACCTTTTCGCAAAACCGAGAAAAGTGGTCATATCAGGTGGGTGCGCGAATTGAAAACGTGGAGGTCAAAGCTGATACCAACAGGATTAGGGCTTTTACCGATAAGTATACGGAAATTTATCCTTCGGCATTTGTTACCTACAAACCGAACGAAAAAGACCAAATACAAGTTAGTTACAGCCGTAGGGTAGATCGACCCGGTTTGGATCAGGTCAACCCAATTCGAGAATGGGCAACACCACTGATCTCATCCTTCGGAAACCCTAGTTTGGTACCACAGTTTACCAACTCCTACGAAGCCAATTACACAAAGCGTATCAAAAATGGAAGCATCACTGCCGGCGTTTTCTACCGATCCATCTCGGATGAGATCAACCGAGCAGTATATGTGGACCGATTGGATTTCAACAGGCTTATTTTGACCTTTGATAATTTTGACAATACATCTGCCTATGGCTTTGAAGTATCCAGCAACTACAGGCCTGCTAAATGGTGGAACATCAACGGAAGTTTTGATTTTTACTCCCAGACCCAACGCGGTATTACGGAGAGTTTAAGTGGCAATAGCCCAAATCCCACAGAGAACGAAATCGAAGTGGAAAGGGTTGAAGTGGACAACACGGCTTGGAATATGCGATTGAACAATAGCTTCACCGTAAACAAAAAACTTACGCTACAGCTATTTGGATTTTATAGGGGTCAAAACAGGACTATTCAGTTTACGGCACGCCCTATGTATTTTGTGAACCTTGGCGCCCGATATACCTTCGCCCAAGGCAAGGGTACGTTTAGCGTAAACTACAATGATATTTTCAATACTATGCAATTTGGTTTTGACGGAGACCGTCCTTACCCGCAAAAGGGTGAATTCAATTGGGAGAGTAACAATCTCTACGTAGGGATGTCGTACCGATTTGGAAGCGGAAAGAACAGAGCCAAGCAACGTAAAAGAAGGGATAACAACACCAAGCAATCAGGTGGCGGAATCCTATAGTGAAAATCTTGATATTCCTTGCTAGAGTGTTGGTTGGTTAGTCTTTCAAGGTCTATCATTAAAAAGCCCCAATTTCGTATGAAGTTGGGGCTTATTTTTTATTCAGTTTTGTGGTCAAACCCATCAATACTGGTCTGATTTTTTTTCTTCCAGTATTTTTTGAGGCCCTCGTCACCCTGTTGGGCCGCCCAGTCCACTAAGCCCTGTCTTTGTGCCGAATAGTCCATCAAGGGAACTCCCATACCGCAAGAAGTTTGTACCCTGTCAATTTTGACATCGATAAGCTGTCTTCCCCCGGGAATCTCCGGAAAAAGTGAAATCAATTTCCTGTAGGAATCATCACCGGCCCCATGGACCTGGGCCGTGCCATATAATCTAAGAATGATAGGGTCTCCTTCAAAAGCACAGAACATCAAGGTGATTCGATTTTTATGGCTTAAGTGGATGGCCGTCTCGTTGCCGCTCCCAGTCAAGTTGAGCCAAAGCACTCGGTTCGGGTCCATGACCCGGAGCGAATCCAATCCTTTCGGCGAAAGGTTTATGGAACCTTCTTCCCTGGCAGTAGCCACGAAAAACAGTTTTTGATTTTGAATAAATTCAATTAAATATGGTGTAAGTTCCGGTAACAGTCTCCCCATCTACCATCTTATTATAACACTCCCCCAGGTGAACCCGCTACCAAAAGCGGCCAGCACCACCAAATCACCCTCTTTGACCTTACCTTGTTCCCAAGCTTCTGTCAATGCTATGGGAATTGAGGCAGCGGTGGTGTTTCCGTAATTCATGATATTGTTAAAAACTTGGTCATCTGAAAGTCCAAACTTCTTTTGGACAAACTGCGAAATGCGAAGATTGGCCTGATGGGGTATCAACATATCTATATCCTGAGGCCCTAAATTATTCGTCTGTAGGCCCTCCATAATGACCTCGCTGAAGCGGACCACCGCGTTTTTAAACACGAACTGTCCGTTCATATATGGAAAATAGGAAATGTCTTCTGGATCTTTTTCTTCTATAATATCGGTAACCCATCTTTTGCCCATTCCCGGAGCAATTAGCGACAGTTCTTCGGCATGTTGCCCTTCAGAATGTAGATGTGAGGACAAAACTCCTTTTGAGGAATCTTCTTCCCTGGTTAAGATCGCTGCTCCCGCTCCATCGCCAAAAATAACGGAAACTCCCCTACCCCTAGTGGTCATATCCAAGCCATGCGAATGTAATTCGGAACCGATGACCAGCACATTTTTATACATGCCACTCTTGATATATTGATCAGCAACGGAAACCCCATACACAAAGCCAGAACATTGATTTCTCACATCCAGGGCTCCAACCGTTTTTATGCCCAAATCACGCTGGACCAATACTCCAGGACCAGGAAAATAATAGTCTGGGCTTAGGGTAGCAAAAACAATAAAATCGATATCATCCTTATCAATTCCGGCTCGTTCTATGGCTTGTTTGGCCGCCTTCACCCCCATTGATGTGGTGGTATCAGTGCCTTTTTCAACATGTCTTCGTTCCTTGATTCCGGTGCGTTCCTGAATCCATTCATCACTGGTATCCATTACCTTGGACAAATCATCATTCGTCACCACGTTTTCCGGGACGTAGTATCCCAAGCCAGATATTCTTGAGTTGTACATAGTTAGTAAGTTTGAAACTTCTCTTTTTTTAAAAAAACGGAAGCTATTTCAAGGAAAAGTATAAAATATATTCAACGTAGTACGAATATCGCTTGAAAATTAGCCCATGTACCTTCTAAACTGATTGACCTGCACCTTTGCCCTAAGATCATGCAACAGGTTAAAAAGCCCAAAAAACGTGCGGTTCATGTAAAGAAAATGTTTGGACCCCCTATTACCGTTCATCTTGCGTATTTGTTCATCCTTGGAATAGCGCTCGCTCAGATCAGCAATCCGTTCCCAAAAATCACCAGAACCAAAATCAAATTCTTCTTTATGAAAAGGTGATGTGAAGAGGCTCAACATCTCCTTGAACAAGGCCTTAAAAAACTCCAATTCCTTTTGCGAATCTGTTGGGGTAAGGATTTCCAGTTCATAGAGTTTTTCCATGAAAACAGCATCGTTGTTGATGTTTTCCTCTTGGGCAAGCTCAAAATAAGGTTTGTAAAACTCATCCGGAATCTGCTTGATGCAACCAAAATCGATAGCAATAAGCGAATCCTTCTGGCTTACCAAAAAGTTGCCCGGATGCGGATCGGCATGAACTTTTCGCAACTTGTGGATTTGGAACATATAAAAGTCCCATAGGGCCTGGCCAAGTTTATGACCTAGTTCAGTGTCAAAACTATTTTGTGTGAACTCGCTCAAGTGCTGTCCCTTCATCCAGTCCATCGTTAGGATGCGCTCACTGGACAGGTTTGGGTAGTACTTCGGAAATTCCATGTTCGGAATAATGGAACACGCCTCGGTAATCTCCTTGCTTTGCTCCAATTCCAGAATATAATTGGTCTCTTCTATAAGTTTATGCTCTACCTCTTTAAAGTATTTTTCGGAGTCTTTTCCCTTCAGGTTGAACATCTTGATAGCTATGGGTTTTACCAAAGCCAAGTCACTGCTTATACTCTCGGCAACACCGGGGTATTGAATTTTGACAGCCAATGGTTTCCCATTTTTCTCAGCCCTGTGGACCTGTCCGATGCTGGCCGCATTGACCGAATCCCGTTCAAAATGATCAAAAACTTCTTCAGGGTACCGGTCCAAATACTTTTTAAAGGTTTTTCGGACCAATGGCGCCGAAAGCGGAGGTACGGAAAACTGGGAAAGTGAAAATTTTTCAACATAGGCCCGTGGCAAAAGATTCTTCTCCATACTGAGCATCTGTGCCACCTTTAGCGCACTTCCTTTGAGGCTTTTCAATCCATCGTAGATATCTTCAGCATTATCTTGGTCCAATTCTTCCTTTGCATTATCCGAATTGACCAATTTCTTGCCATAATATTTCACATAGTTCCCTCCAATTTTTACACCTGTCTTTACGAGTTTACTAGCGCGTTCAATTTTTCCGGTAGGGATGCTATCCAATGTCTTCATAGGCCTTTAGGCAAAACTTTCTTTGTAGAGGAATTTTCCAAAGTCGATAACTTTTTCCAAAGGTGTGGTCTCAAGGACCTGAAAAATAGTCGTGACCGATTTTTCAATGGCAATATCGGTTTTCTCAAAACCGGGAGAGGAATCGTTCATCCAAAACTTGAGTAAGAAAAGAAACTGTACCCATGCACCTTCCGAAAATAGTTGGGGGCTATACTTTAGAACTTTTAAATTTTTGGTCTCGTTTCGAGATGCTATAAGACCTGCCGCAAATTCTTTAATATTTTTTCGAAGACCTTTGAGCTGGCCTAATTTCTCCATGGCGTTTTCATGTCCTTGGAGCATAAAAAGAACGTAACTTCTATTTAAAGAAAGTGATTCAAAAAAGGTAAAGAAAAAGGTAAGCATCTTTTCTTCATTGGTCATGCTCTCATAGCCTTTGTTCTTCTGCATCACCGATAGGGTGTTATCGAAAAATTTATGCCAAATGGTCTCCTGTAGACCTTGGAACGAACCAAAAAAGCCATAAAAATCTTCTTCCGTAATCTTATGGTCTTTGCAGAACTTGAATACCGACTTGGGTATCGCCTCATGCTCCAGGACCGATTCCATGTACCATCCAATAATTTTCTCCTCGGTAAGCTTAGAATTTGATGTATTTGCCATTTTGCCAATTGTTTAAACAAAAATACGTCTTAAAGAACAGAGATTTAGTTAAGCTATCTTAATTTTTAAAGAAAACGCACTTCCGGGCGAAAGTGCGTCTCCAACAACCTAACCAATAAACAAACTTGTTATAGCATGAAATCTTTTCATAGCAATTTCTTCCATAACGATACAAATATATAAATTTTGTTTATTCTTTTAAAATAAAAGCTAAACAAAAATGTGTTAAATGTTTACTTCCGAATGTTAAAGGTTGCTCACGGTGTCAGTTTGTCATATTTGAGACTATGGTATTTTTTTTGATCTATTAAGCATGAAAAAAAACTAAAACGATGGCTACAGGCAAAATCAATGTTTCAGTAGAAAACATATTTCCCCTTATTAAAAAGTTTCTTTACAGTGACCACGAAATCTTTTTGAGGGAACTTATTTCCAATGCAACCGACGCAACCTTAAAGTTAAAGCACCTTACCTCCATTGGCGAAGCCAAGGTTGAATACGGCAATCCCCGGATTGAGGTCAAAGTGGATAAGGACAAAAAGCAAATCCATATTCTGGACCAAGGGATTGGCATGACAGAGGATGAGGTAAAGAAATATATCAATGAAGTAGCTTTTTCAGGAGCTGAGGAGTTCTTGGACAAATATAAAGATGCAGGCAAAGATTCCGGAATTATCGGTCATTTTGGTCTTGGGTTCTACTCGGCCTTTATGGTAGCGGATAAAGTTGAGATCATCACCAAAAGTTTTAAGGATGAGCCAGCAGTGCACTGGACATGTGATGGATCTCCGGAGTTTACGCTCACCAAAGCTAAAAAGGAAGACCGTGGTACGGAAATCATCCTGCATGTGGCTGAAGATTCCACAGAGTTTTTGGAAGACACCAAAATCAGGGAGTTGTTGACCAAATACAACAAGTTTATGCCCATTCCCATTAAGTTTGGGATGAAAACAGAAACCCTTCCCAAACCAGAAGGCGCCAAAGAAGAGGATCCTGCCCCAACGCAAGAGGTAGATGACATCATCAACAACCCAACCCCGGCTTGGACAAAAAAACCATCAGACTTAAACGAAGAGGATTACAAAGGTTTTTATCGGGAACTATACCCCATGCAGTTTGAAGAACCCTTGTTCAACATACACCTAAACGTTGACTATCCTTTTAATTTAACTGGTATCCTATACTTCCCAAAGTTGACAAACGACCTCAACATTCAAAAGGATAGGATTCAATTGTATCAAAATCAGGTTTTTGTGACGGACAATGTGGAGGGAATTGTTCCGGAATTTTTGACCATGCTTCGCGGAGTGATCGATTCGCCCGACATTCCACTGAACGTTTCCAGGTCCTATTTACAAGCCGATGGTGCCGTCAAAAAGATTTCCACCTATATCACCAAAAAAGTTGCGGATAAACTCAACTCGCTCTTTAAAAACAACAGGGAAGATTTTGAGCAAAAGTGGAACGATATCAAGGTGGTCATCGAATACGGAATGCTTTCAGAGGAAAAATTCTTTGAAAAAGCGGACAAATTCGCCCTATACCCTACTGTAGATGGCAAGTACTTCACTTATGAGGAGTTAGAAACCAAAATCAAGGACAACCAAACGGACAAGGATGATAAATTGGTAGTGCTATATGCCTCGGACAAAGAAGCCCAACACAGTTATATTCAAGCGGCTAAGGCCAAGGGCTACGAAGTGCTATTATTGGATTCCCCAATTGTATCGCACCTAATGCAAAAGCTGGAAACCTCCAAAGAAAAACTCTCCTTTGCCCGGGTTGATGCCGATCATGTGGACAACCTCATCAAAAAAGAGGATACTGCCATTTCCAAGTTATCCGATGAGGAAAAAGAAAAGCTAAAAGGTGAAATAGAAGGTATTGTCCAGGAGAAAGGTTTTACTATACAAATGGAAGCCATGGACAGCAGTGCTTCCCCTTTTATCATTACCGAGCCTGAATTTATGCGCCGCATGAAAGAAATGCAGCAGACCGGTGGCGGTGGTATGTTCGGAATGGGCAATATGCCCGAAATGTACAATTTGATCGTGAACACCAATCACGAGCTGGTTGGGGAGATTCTCAACACCAAAACATCCAAGAAAAGGGAACGTTTGATCAATCAGTCGTTAGATTTGGCCCGATTGTCCAAAGGGTTGCTAAAGGGCGAGGAGTTGACCAATTTCATTGCCAGAAGTTACGAGATGATCAAGTAAACCCCATAAGTAAATATAAAAAGAGCGCAAAAAGGCTTTTCGGTCACTTTTTGCGCTCTTTTTTGTTCCCTTTTTCAGCTGACCAAACGATTTGTAAAATAGCGCTTCAGCAACAGGGACTGAAAGCAGATCATGGCACCGATGGCCACAATACTATAGCTTAAGGTCTTCGAAAACTGGAATTGGGACAGGAATTGCGATGCCCATTTTCCAGAATCAGTAAGATACGTGACCAAAAGGGAACCGTCTTCACCCATATTACCATTCCACGCCCCTACATACCAAAGAGACAGGCACAATCCTGCCAAGACAAAAGCAATTGTCTTTTTTGAAATCAAACTCTTGTATTTGATTTTGGAATCGACAACACTTTCTACCTCTTTCAGTACGTTGGAGGTAAAATCCACAGAAGGTGTATCCAAAGGAACCTCTTCCATAAGCTGATCAATAAGTTTTTCCAAATTTTTATCCTTGTCCATAACTTCCAATAGTTTCTGGTTCCAATTGTTCTTTAATAATAACGCCCAATCGGGTTCGGGCCCTATGCAATTTAACTTTGGCCGTATTGGCGCTCATTTCCAATACCTCTGCCATTTCGTTCAAGTTCTTGTCCTCAAAATAAAAAAGTGTCAACAAGGCGGCATCTGTGGGCAAGAGTTGGTCAATACATTTCTTGATCAACTCCAATCGCTCCTTTTGTATCATACCCGTTAGGGCATTCTGTATTTCCGCCACCTCAAAAGCATTAATTTCTTCCATAGGACGGTTCTGCATTTCCTTTTTGTACTTCTTTAAACGATCCAAACAGGTATTATAGGCTATTCTATAGATCCAAGAAGAGAGTTTCGCGTCCCCTTTAAAGTGTTTTATCGATTTAAATACTTTAACAAAGGTGTCCTGGGCCACCTCCTCTGCTTCCTCCCTGGTTTTAAGGGTTCTCATAGCAAGGGTAAACACCATATGCTTATAGGTCTCCACCAGTTTTGAGAACTCATGGGAATCTCCATTTACTATGGCCGCAATATTGGGTTGGTCTACCGTTTGCTTCATGTGTTTGGTTAGACGATACGGAAAAGGCCGAGGTTACACTAAAATTAAAAAAATAAACTTGGGTGTAACCTCCTTGATAAAGTTGTCGTCCTATGGGCAAAGAGTTTATTAATCAGTTAAAAAGCGAAAATCATGTTACCAGCAGTTTTAATCCCCATTAGTTTCTTCCTGACGGTGTTTGCCATCCTCTATCTTTATTTTTCAACGCGGAACAGGGAACGACTTGCCCTAATTGAAAAAGGAGTGGATGCCAATATCTTTTTTAAGGCGAAGGATGAAAAGGACATTCCCGCATGGAAAATTGTACTGATCAACTTTGCCGTGCTTCTTATGAGTGTGGGGGTTGCCATATTTTTGGGCTCCGCACTGGAAAATTGGATGGGGCTGGATGAGGAGATCGCCTATCCCGGAACTATCTTTTTTATGTCTGGAGTGGGACTCATGATAGGCTTTATGCTAACCAAAAGATTGGAAAAAAAAGACTGAAACAAAATACCACATCTTTCTGTTAAAGGCCATCGCTAATCCCGATGGTTTTTTTAATTTCAAGACATGAAAGTTATCTCCACCAATCTGGGTAGACCCACCCCTATTTTCTGGAACGGGCAAGAAACCACAACAGGAATTTTTAAGTACCCCGTGGACCAAGCCATAACTTTGGAAACCGAAAGTGTGGCCAATGACACTATAAGCGATAGAAGGGTTCATGGTGGGGTTCATAAAGCCTGTTATTTATTCGCCGCGGAGCAATATCCCTATTGGAAAGCAAAATATCCCAATTTGGACTGGGATTGGGGCATGTTTGGAGAAAATCTTACTGTTGAGGGATTGGACGAGTCCAAACTTGTGATTGGCGATGTGTATCGTTTGGGTGGTGCATTGGTGCGAATTTCCCAGCCTAGGGAGCCCTGTTTTAAGTTGGGCATTCGGTTTGATGATCAAAATATCCTTAAAGAATTTATTGATCATGGCCATCCGGGCACCTATGTGCAGGTTTTGGAAGTAGGCGAGGTAAAAGTCGGTGATACTCTTGAACTTGTTGAACCCTCTACTAACAAATTAACCACACAAGAGTTCTACAAATTACTTTTTACCCGGAAAAAGGATCCCAAGTTATTGCAATTGGCCTTGGAAAATGATGCCTTACCAGAGCGCAAAAGGGACAAATTAAAACGGTTTTTGAAATAAGCTCAAACTGCATTAGGTGGTTTGGTGTTAGGCAAAAAACTCTATAATCTGACTTCTGATGTTTAGCCTCTGGTCCCTCAAACACAAGTTCAAACTCAAGTTTCAAGTTCAACATTTTGTGGTCAGGTAATGGAAAACCATACACTGTCTGAGGTAACCAAAAATATAACTTACTAGGCACAAGCTCAAATGTCAAGTTCAAGTTCAAGGTCTTGGCTCTTGAATCTTGAATCCAATGAATTGTTCATTGTTCACTACCAACTGAAAATTGTCAACGGTCAATTCAAAACGGGCATCCATCAATTCAAAAGGGGTATCTGTCCATTGGTTTCCAATTACAGATAAAAGCAGGGTTACATTCCCCAAAATATTTTAGTAACAAATCTTGCTTTATTATGAAAACCATTAAAATCAAAAAAATTGTGATTTACACTTTGTTATGCCTTCCAGTCATATTACAAAGCTGTAGCAAGGACGACTCGCCCAAGGAACCGGATCAAACTACAGAGGTACTGGGTTGTACTGACCCTGATGCCACCAACTATAATGAAAATGCAACTAAAAATGATGACTCCTGCTCATACCCCCCAGTTGCTGGGTGTATGGATCCCCTTTCCGTAAACTACAATGCGGATGCAGTGGAAGACGATGGTTCCTGCTTGTACAATTGCACCGATTCCAGAGCAGATAACTTTAACGAAGATGCTGTCATGGATGATGGTAGTTGTACTTATAGTGGTTCCATTACAAAACAATTTACAGAGAATCCTGGAGAGTATACAAGAAAAATACTATTGGAAACTTTCGTTGGTACCTGGACCGGCTGGAGTGTAGATGTTCCCATTCGCATTGAGGTCATGAACAACAATTACGATGATAAAATCATTGTTTCCAACATCTATCAGGGCAGTCCAGGATTGGAAAATGAATTATTTTATGAATATATGGATGATTCTTTTGATGTCAAAGGTTTTCCAGCTGGCTTGGTCAACCGTAGGGCATCAATTACCAGTCAAGATTATGCAATGTCACGTTCGGAATGGGAAGACAATGTAGTTGAGCAATTGGACGAAGTAATTAACACAGGTCTTGCTTTAAGCGCATTAATCAATGAGAATGACGAATTGGAAATCTTTGTTGAGGTTGGTTTCAGCGCAAACGAAGAGGGCGTCGCTCTTCATGTACAGTTATTGGAAAATGGGATGATTGTGCCCCAATACAATTACTATAGTTATGAATATGGTGATGATTTTGAAGGACATCCATTTTATAATGAAAAAAATCTAATAAACGATTATGAACATAACAATGTAATCCGAGAGGCTTTGACTCCTTTTGAAGGACAACAGATACCGAATGATGTGATTGCCGAGCAAGGGAGGTTTCAACGTATGTTTAAGGTCAGTGATCTTAGTAACTACAATAAGGACAATCTGAAGATTATTGCTTTTGTCGCTAAAAATGGAGAGCCCGTAAACCAAAAATATGCGCTGAATGCACAACAATTGTCGATTAATGGAGATGGCACCCTAGCTGTTCAAGATTACGATTAGGACTATCTAGTTTCGCATAAGTAGTTGTCTTTTGCCCTGCCTAACTGCCCTTGGTTGGGTGGGGTTTTCCTATATAAGTTCAAATTCAAGTTTCAAGATCAAGTTCAATTTTTGATCAAACTGCATTAGGTGGTTTGGTGTTAGGCAAAAAACTCTATAATCTGACTTCTGATGCTTAGCCTCTGGTCCCTCAAACACAGGTTCAAACTCAAGTTTCAAGTTCAAGGTCTTGGCTCTTGAATCTTGAATCCAATAAATTGTTCATTGTTCACTACCAACTGAAAACCATCAACCGTCAATTGAAAACGGGCATCCGTCAATTCAAAAGGGGTATCTGTCCATTTGGCCGCAAAAGTTGTAAGCGCCTTACCTACATTTGGACCTTAGTGCAACAGAACCATTGCAATCCCATATTACGATTAAGTGATGTAATTAGTTAGTGTTCTTTTTTGTCCTACCGGGTGCAATGGCCTAAATCTTTCCCGGTAGGGCTTTTTCAAAAACTTCCACAAAAAAAAGAGGCCCCAACAGGGCCTCCAGCAAACTGAAATTAACTAAACAAACTTATTTTACCGCAATGGTCTCTCTATAAGTACCACTTTCATCAACGACAACAACGGTATATTCATCTTCAAAGGCCTTTTCAAAGTTGAACGCCTTTTCAACTACCATTTCTCCCTTGATAGCCTCGCTATATACCACTCTGTTTTGGCTGTCGTACACTTTAACAACTACTTTATCCTGAGAAAGGTTCAAAAGGTTCAAAAACAACTTGTCGCCCTTCTTAACAAATACTGGATCAAGTTCAACACTGATCAAATTCTTCTCTACCTCGCTCTTTGCAGGTCCGTTAGCAAATCCCATTGTACCCAAAAGGAATGCTGCTACTGTAACATAATTTAAAACTGATTTCATAACGTCGTTTTTTTAAGATTACAAGGCAAAACTACCACCCTTGTCCAGCTCACAACACCACCCTGTTTTCCAATTTATATGCAATATTACCCTCCTATTCATGTTAAAATTACCTTAAAGGTAAAATAGCATATATTTTTGGTAATTTTGCATAGATACTCTAGGTAAAGCACCATAACTTTACATAAGCAAATTGAAAGAAATGGCAACAACACAAAAGCCTGCTTTTGAGGCAATTGCCCCAAATTTTGGAGGCTCATTCACCTACCAAAAGTTCAATGAGAACCATAAAAACAAGAACAATGGGTGGCATTACCACCCGGAGTTGGAGTTGGTCTATATAAATGGAGGTTCTGGGAAGAGGCAAATAGGAAGTCATGTATCCTATTTCAGGAACGGCGACCTCATCCTTATTGGTTCCAATCTGCCCCATTGTGGGTTCACGGATAAGCTCACCGGTAACAAGAGCGAGACCATTGTACAGATGAAGGCCGACTTCTTGGGAAGTGATTTTTTCAGCATACCTGAGATGAAAAACATCCAAAAACTGTTTGAGGTAGCCAAGGGGGGCATCGCTTTTTCCGGAAAGACCAAGGTCAAGGTTGGGGAGAAAATGGAAATTTTGGAGTATCAAACCGATTTCCAGCGTTTGCTATCCATTCTTAATATTTTAAACCAGCTCGCTACCTCCGAAGAAATCAAGGTTCTTAACGGAGAAGGCTTCTCCATGGAAACCGAGGTCAAGGATAATGATCGGATAAATATTGTCTTCAATCATGTAAAGGCGAATTTTAAGGAGGATATCAGCTTGGATCAAATTGCGGACCTTGTTAGCATGACGGTGCCTTCTTTTTGTAGGTATTTCAAGAAAATCACCAATAAAACCTTTACCCAATTCGTAAACGAATACAGATTGGTACATGCATCAAAGCTTTTGGCCGAGCAACCTCTGAGCATAACCCAAGTCTGCTATGACAGTGGTTTCAACAACTTTTCGCATTTCAACAAATCATTCAAGGCATTTACGGGCCAAAATCCCTCAGAATATAGAAACCAGTTGAAAGCAATACTAAAATAAGGTGGCTTTGTTTCAGGAAAAATTAGTGTTAGATCTTCCCCAGGGAAATGTCATCTATTATCCCTTATTTTTTTCCATGGAAGAGGCTGACCAGTATTTTCAAGTTCTAAAGGAAAAAGTACCCTGGCAGTTAGATCAAATCAAGGTTTTTGGTAAAACCTATGATCAACCGAGATTGACTTCACTCTTTGCCAACAACGGAAAAAGTTATTCCTATTCCGGAATTACCATGACACCCAACACATTTTCCCCAGAGCTATTGCAAATCAAAAGAAAAGTGGAGGAAATGGCAGGAACCGACTTTACCACCTGCCTATTGAATTTATACCGAGACGGCAAGGACAGCAATGGTTGGCATGCGGATGATGAAAAAGAGCTGGGCAAAAACCCTATCATTGCCTCTGTGAGTTTTGGAGCTTCCCGTTACTTTCATCTTAGGTATAAATCGGACAAGGCCAAAAAGCACAAGATATTATTGGAACATGGGAGCTTGTTGTTAATGCAAGGGGAAACTCAACACTTTTGGCAGCATCAAATTGCTAAAACCGCCAAAAAAGTTGGGGAGCGCATTAATCTGACCTTTAGGGTCATCCACTAAACCTTATTCAAACAGGTCGTTGAGCACCTTTGCCAGGCGTAAACCTCCTCGCTGCAGTTGCTGAAACAATATATCGTTATAATCGTATCCGTATCGGTATGCCAGTTTGTCGCCCACTTTGGCAGAATCATAAAGTTTAGCGCAGATTACGTGGGATTCATCAACCCAATCATAAATGGTTCCTTCTTGAATCTTTTTGCGTTCTTTTCGGGAGACCTGATCTAGCTCTGTTGCCAGTTCGGTATACGTCATACCATACGATTCAATCAAGTTTTTGTCCCAAACACGATGGAGATTAGATCCCTCTCCAAACCATTGTACCTGTATATCATTGCCCCCCTTATCCTCTGCCCTACTGGCATGCATGGGTTGATGAAGGTCTCCGATCAAATGAACCAACATTTTTAGATAAAATACCCGATCCTCTCGTTTGGAATTCTTGTCTTTTACAATGCGTACACATGTTTCTATTCCGGTAATTAAATCGCCATACTTGCTCTTTTCTGAATCTTCGTAACGCATCCCCAAAGGATAGTTCACAAAATGCCACGCAAAGTATTTGGAATAAGCGCGATCTGCTTTTATTTCATCGGCAAAAGTGGAGACATAAGCCAAACTATGACCATCCAGAAGCTCCTTAATGGCACGTTTTGCTTTACCGGTTAAATGATTTTGAGCAATGTGTCCAGTGACCCTATGGCCGGTTTTGCCCCAAATGGCATTACCTAAACAAAGTGCAGGTAAAAGTAAGAACAGGACGATGAGGTTTTTCATGATTGATGATTTTTCCAAATGTAAACACTACGGTTTAAAGGTTAAAAAATCGTTCAATTTATTTTATTCGTCAATTGAAATAGGTCATCCATATATTTTGGGATTTTTTTAACGGAGCTTCCCCGTAAATTTGGCAAGCTAACTCAAATTAACCTATGTTGAAACTTCGTTTTGTACTGGCGACAGCACTGTTCCCTTTAGTGTTGATGTCCCAAATCGACTTAAAAAGTTTTACCGTTAAGTATATTTCAGAGCCCATTTCCATTGATGGAGAACTCAATGAATCTGTTTGGCAGACCGCTGAGAGTGCTCATGATTTTCAGCAATACTTTCCGTCTGATTCCATTTTGGCCACTCAAAAAACGGACATTAAGATGTTGTTTGATGATACCACCCTATACATTGGTATTAGACAGGACACAAAAGGCAGGGATTACATTACACCCTCGCTGAGAAGAGATTATCGTGCAGGTGGGAACGACAACATCAGTCTTCTTTTTGACACCTTCAATGATGGCACCAATGCCTTTTTGTTCGGTATCACACCTCTGGGGGTTCGAAGGGAAGCTTTGATTTCTGGCGGCGGTGGCGACCTTGGTGGTTTTACCACATCTTGGGATGTAAAATGGAAAGGCGAATCTAAAATCCATGACGATTATTATATCTCAGAACTTGCCATTCCACTGACATCATTTAAGTTCCGTGAAGGTGAAACCAAATGGCGGTTCAACAGCTATAGATTTGATATGCAGGCCAATGAGCGTAGCACCTGGATAAAAATACCCCAGAACCAGCTGATTTTTGGTCTGGCTTTTATGGGGGATATGGTTTTTGAGAGGCCATTAGGTAAATCTAGAACACCTTTGGCAATCATCCCCTACATTAATGGTATTTCAGGGAAAGATTTTGAGACCGACGAAACCACCAACGATTTTAAGGTGGGCGGAGATGCCAAAATCGCCATCGGAAATGGGATGAATCTGGACATCACCTTAAATCCTGACTTTTCACAAGTAGAAGTGGACAACTTTATTACCAACCTTACCCGATTTGAGGTTTCTCTTCCCGAACGAAGACAGTTTTTTATCGATAATAGCGACCTATTTTCCAATTTTGGTGGCCGGCGGGATGCCAATCCTTTCTTCTCAAGAAGAATTGGAATTGCCACGGATACAGAAGACAACACCATAGAGAATAGAATTATTGGTGGGGTAAGACTGAGCGGAAAGCTCAATCAAAACCTTAGGCTAGGGTTTTTGAGTATTCAGACCGAAGAAGATGAGGCCAATGAAATTGCGTCTAACAACAATATGATGGTGGCACTTCAACAGAAAGTGTTTTCGCGATCCAATATTGGTATGTTTTTCATCAATAGACAAACCTTTGATTCTCCCGATTTTTTAGATGAGGATGAGGAGTACAATCGGGTCGTAGGTTTGGATTACAACCTTGCTACCGAAGACAATACTTGGGTAGGTAAGGCCTATGGACATAAATCATTTCAACCCGACGACACCGAAGGCAACTATTCCCTTGGAGCTTTTTTACAGTATAATTCTAGAAACTACGGCGCCTTTTTGGATGCAGTCTACGTGGATGAAGAATTCAATTCGGATTTAGGTTTTATCCCAAGAAAGGACATTTTTAAGCTTGCCGGGAATTTTAATCGCAACTTTTGGCCCAAGGACAGTAAAATTAATTCACACGGGTTTGGACTTTTTTCAATTTATACCTGGAGACCAACTTTAGATTACCAGAATACTGATTATAATATCAACTTTAACTGGGGAGCGGAGTTCAACAATCTATCCGAAATCAATGCAGAAATAGTGCATCGTTACATTTATTTGACCGATGAGTTTGAACCTACTGGCAAAGATGATGCGGTACCCTTGCCAGCCAATCAGGGATATTATTTTTACTCCACGGCGGTTGAGTATAGATCGGACAGGCGAAAAACCTTCTTCTTCGGGGCCATGCCTTCTTATGGAGGCTTTTTTAACGGCACGCGGTTTTCACTTCAGGCGGATGTAAACCTAAGGATTCAGCCCAAGGTCAACCTATCTTTAGATCTTAATTACGATCACCTGGACTTACCGTCCCCGCATGCCACAGCCGATATTTGGCTGGTTGCTCCCAGAATAGATATCACATTTAGCAAATCCATTTTCTGGTCCACCTTGGTCCAATATAGCAACCAAAGGGATAATTTAGGTTTTAATTCTAGACTACAATGGAGGTTCGCGCCTCTTTCAGACCTCTTTTTGGTGTACAACGACAATTATTTTGTGAATACCTTTATGCCCAGAAATAGGTCCATTAATCTGAAGCTTACCTATTGGCTCAACATTTAGATGAATTTTAAAATTTTATGTTCCGACTTGGATGGCACCCTACTGTCTTCCAAGAACGATGTTTCGGATTTCACGGTCTCCGAAATGAATCGGATCAAGGATAGGATGAGGGTTATCCTAGTATCTGCCCGTATGCCCAAATCCATGGTCTATCTTCAAAAAAGGTTGGGAATTGAAAACAATCCGATAATCTGTTATAACGGGGCTCTGGTCATTGAAAATGGCAACGAAATAAGCAATACCATGCTTTCCCCTTCATTGGTTGAAAATCTTTACGAAAGATGCCACCACTATGATATCAAGATGGGACTGTACCGAGGGGATGAATGGTGTGTGGAAGAAACTTCGGAAAGGGTGGAGAAGGAAATTTTCAACACAAAGGCTACTCCCGTATTTGAATCAACAACGGTGACCCTGAATAGATGGAAAACCCAAAACATGGGAGCTCATAAAATTATGCTGATGGGGAACAAGGCAAGTATGGATAAAATTACTCCACTCCTGGACGCACAATTCCAAAAGGATATGCATTGCTACCGCTCCAACGACACCTTAATTGAGATTGCGCCAAAATCAGTTTCCAAGCTATCGGCCATTCAATCCCTACTCCGACAGGGAGAGACTTTGGGGGATGTAATCGCCTTTGGCGATAACTACAACGACATTGACATGCTTAAAAACGTGGGCTATGGCGTGGCGGTGGCCAATGCAAGACCAGAAGTCAAGAATATCGTTCAAAAAGTTACCTTAGATAACAAGTCAAGCGGAGTAGCGCAATTTATAAAGGACCATCTTTGATTTTCCTATATTTGGAAATAGCTAGTACTTTTTTATGAACCAACTACCTTTTACCGAAGATACCATCATCTTTGGGCTTCTCTGTCTCTGCTTAGGTTTTGTTTTTTATACCTCTTCGATTAAGACCGGATTCTGGAAAAAATTCTATGGATTTGTTCCAACTGTCCTGATGTGCTACCTCCTTCCAGCCATATTGGCCAGTAGTGGGGTTATAGATGAAAAATCCTCCAACACCTATTATGTGGCCAGTAGATATTTACTGCCGGCCGCTCTGATTTTAATGACCTTGAGTATTGACCTTAAGGCCATAGCCAATTTGGGTTCCAAGGCGCTCATCATGTTTCTCACTGGAACCGCAGGTATTATTTTGGGAGGACCTTTGGCGATTTTGATAGTATCTATTTTTTCACCCGAAACCGTAGGTGGAAATGGTTTTGATGCCGTATGGAGAGGCCTGGCCACCATAGCCGGAAGTTGGATAGGCGGTGGTGCCAATCAAGCGGCAATGTTGGAAGTATTCCAATTCAACCAGGAAAAATACGGTGGTATGGTTTTAATCGATATTGTAATGGCCAATCTATGGATGGCCATATTGCTTTTGGGCATCGGCAAAACCAAAAAAATTGATGCTTGGCTCAAGGCGGATACCTCATCTATTGAGGAACTTAAGGAAAAGGTATCGACCTACACGGCAAAAATAGCACGGGTTACCTCGCTACACGATCTTATGATGATGCTTCTCTATGCGTTTGCCGGTGTTGGTATCGCCCATTTTCTAGGGCACCATTTTGCTGAGTTCTTGGAAGCCAATTTTGAGGTTATCCGAAACAAAGAAAAGATCCTGTCTTCCCTAGGCTCAAAGTTTTTATGGATGGTGGTGTTTGCAACCTCTATTGGTATTGCACTTTCATTTACCAAGGCCAAAAAATACGAAGGAGCGGGAGCAAGTAAAGTTGGCGGTATGTTCATTTACATTCTCGTAGCCACAATAGGAATGAAAATGGATTTGGGCAGGGTCATGGAAAACCCTGGCCTTATTGCTATAGGTTTTGTCTGGATATGCATTCATGCGGGACTTTTAATTCTGGTAGCCAAGTTGATCAAGGCTCCTTACTTCTTTTTGGCGGTCGGAAGTCAAGCCAATGTTGGTGGTGCGGCTTCAGCACCTGTGGTTGCAGCCGAATTTCACCCTTCCCTAACCTCGGTCGGAATTTTATTGGCCGTTTTTGGTTATGTTGTAGGTACTGCCGGAGCTTATTTATGTGCTTTGCTTATGGAAGTGGCCTCCAAAGTTTAATTATTGCATAAGTTTATGCATATTTGCCTCGCAAAATTGTAAACATGAAGCGGATTTTAGCGGTATTGGTAATAGGATTAATTGTGGTTTCCTGTGATACAAAGACAGAACAAACGATGACTGTGTCTGGGAACATCAAGGGACTTAAAAAAGGGACTTTGTTTTTGCAGAACTTTAAAGATTCCACCCTAGTGAGTTTGGATTCGCTAGAGATTTCCGGGGATGGTTCTTTTGAATTTTCGCAAGAACTGGAACACCCAGAGATTTTTTATCTCTATCTGGATAAAAAGGACAACAACAATATCAATGACCGAATCACCTTTTTTGGAGAACCGGGGGAGATAACTATTCGGACTTCATGGAATACTTTCGATATTGAGCCAGAAATCTATGGTTCTAAGAGCCAGGAAAAGTTGGAAGAATTCAATAATATGATGTCCAAATTCAGTATTCGCGAACTGGAACTGCTTCAACTGACCACCCAACCAGAATTTCAAGGAGATTCGCTTAAACTGGATTCGATTCAAAGGTTGGTCAACCACAATACGGTGGGAAGTTATAGGTACGCTTTGAACTTTGGTCTTACCAACAGTTCCTCATACGTAACCCCATATGCTATGTTGAATGTTTCTGACAGGGCCAATCCAAAATATCTGGATTCCATTTACAAAGCACTAGCTCCGGAAGTGGCGGAGTCAAAATATGGAAAAGCCTTAAAGAACTATTTAAGTAAATAGTGTCTAGCTGGCAAGCTTGTTAAGCTCCTCGACCAACTCGGTAGCTTTTTCCTCTAATTCGGTTCGAATTTCCTTGAAGTGTGTTTTGCTGTTGTCCACGTCTTTTTTGTGGATTTTGGACATGAGGTCATCGAAAACTGAAATGGCCTTATCAATAATAACGGTTCCCTCCTCTGATTCTTTCTTATCAGAACCGGCCTCCCATAGGTAAACGGCCTCAATAATATCGCCCAAGACAAAGTTTACATCTTTCTTTAAGTCGCGAATACTTGCCATAATGGTGTTTTTTCAAATGTACTATTAAATGGTAACTTCTAAAAGTTTTGCTCCTTTCGTATTGATGGTAATGGTTTTGCTACTTGCTGCAACCAAGGCAGTTTCTCCCTTCTGGAGATAAGCCGTCCCCCAATCATTGCCAATCTCAGCGCTCCCTCCCACGCACATGAAAATGGTAAAGGAATCGCGATCTGAAACGTCTTGGGTCAAGGTTTGGGTCAAATCAAGAAAATCAGTCTTAAAATAGGGGCTAACCACCATTTGGTTTATTCGATCCTGCTCATTTTCATAATTGACTTTGAAATCATCTTTACGGCTGTAATCCATGGCATCCAGGGCCAGTTCAGTATGAAGTTCTCTTAGATTACCTTCCTTGTCCCTACGGTTAAAATCAAAAACTCTATAAGTTACATCGGAGGTTTGTTGGATTTCGGCCAAAAGCACCCCTGCTCCAATAGCATGGATTTTTCCTGTATTGATGAAGAAAGTGTCCCCTTCCGTCACCTCTTCATAGTTCATTAAGTCTTCCAGAGTTCCCTCTTCCAAACTTTTGACGTATTCCGATTTTTCAACATCCCGTTTAAAACCTACGATAAGTTTGGCGCCCGGATCGGCATCCATCACGTACCACATTTCAGTTTTCCCAAAGGAATTATGTCTCTTTTTTGCCAATTCGTCATTGGGGTGCAACTGAATGGACAAATCCTGCTTTGCATCGATAAACTTGATTAGAATAGGGAAATCAGTACCAAAACGTTCCACTACACTATTACCAAGCAAGGTTTCCCTTTGTTGTTGGATTAAATCGTTCAGCGAGGTTCCTTCAAATTGTCCATTTGCGATTATGGAGATATCGCCAGAAACTCCCGATAGTTCCCAGCTCTCGCCGGTTATATCGCTAGCAATGTGTTTGTTCAATACGTCTTTTAGCTTAGTGCCGCCCCAAAGTCGTTCTTTAAGAATTGGGCGGAATTTTAAAGGGTATAAGGCCATTAGTTATCCAGAGTATGTTACAAAATTACGAGGTGTCTCGTAAAGAACCACTTCCAACTCTTTGTTTTTTTCAATATGCGGTCGAAGTTTGTTCCAGATGACCACGGCAATATTCTCTGCAGTGGGATTCAAATCTTTGAACTCTGGAACATCCATATTCAAGTTTTTGTGATCCAACGCTTCCTCAACATGTTCCTTGATAAGATCCTTTAAGACCTTTAAGTCCATCACAAAGCCTGTTTCCTGATCAATTTCACCATTCACACTGACAATAAGCTCATAGTTGTGCCCGTGGAACCTGGGATTGTTGCACTTCCCAAAAACTGCGTCGTTCTTGGAATCGCTCCAATCAGGTCTGTACAGCCTATGGGCGGCATTGAAACTTGCCTTTCTACTTACTTTTACTTTCATGGGCATTGTCAATGAGATAATCGTAGAATCGCTCGAATATTATTTTAAACCAAACTGTGTAGTTCTGGGGATTCTCGGCAATATCTTTCTTAATATCCGCGGGAAGCATCCATTTCCAATGCGCTACTTCCAAGGGGTTGATATTGGGTTCACCATCGTAGTTACCCATCATCACATGGTCCAACTCGTGCTCCGTTAGGCCATTATCAAAAGGAGCTTTATAAATGAAGGAGAACAGTTCCTTTAAATCGGTTCTAAATCCCATCTCCTCCATCAAACGACGTTTCCCGGCCTCAATGTTACTCTCCCCATCCCTTTGATGACTACAACAAGTGTTGGTCCACAAAAGCGGAGAATGATACTTCTCCTTGGCGCGTTGCTGTAGCATGGTTTCGCCTTTGTCGTTCATTATAAAAACCGAGAAAGCCCGGTGAAGAACGGCTTTTTCATGCGCCTCCATTTTGGGCATTAGACCTATGGGCTCATCATTGATGTTGACCAATATCACATTTTCTTCTTTCATAGCGTAAAAATATGACGTTTGTCAGGATTTATGCGATAAGAGGCTCCAAAAAAAATGCTAAGAAAGCGGTCTTAAAAGAAACGAGGTGATTTTAGGTTGCCCAGGTTTTTAACGAAATCGTATCGAAAGATTACTTCGAACGATCCATCATTGAAGGTTGCAGCACCCAAATCCGTTGTTTCACGGTCATAGGCAAGCCCCAAAAAGATTTCATCCGAAAGTCGGAAACCAAAAAGGCCACTAAAAGCTGCATCCCATCTGTAGGCAACGCCGCCGATAAATTTTTCGTTCAGCATAAAATTGGCAGACAAATCCACTTGCAAGGGTGCTCCTTGGACCATTTTGCCCAAAAGCGTTGGTTTGAATTTTAGGAAAGGGTTGATATCCCATACGTAGCCCGTAATCAAATACCAATTAATCTGTTCTTTAGCAGTGGAAATTGATGACTGATCAAAATGTGTTGTTTCTAACAATCTGGGTGCGGATAGTCCAGTATAAAATCGTTCTGTGTGATAGTACACACCTGCTCCAATGTTGGGTGAAAACTTGTTTCGAATATCTTGTTGGGCTTGTAATTGGGGGTCAATCTCAAACTCATCCAACTCACTGTATCGGATATCGAGCATATGGGCACTGGCCTTTAGGCCAAAACTCAATTTTCCTTCAAATGAGGTCTGGATAGTATAGGAAAAATCTACGTCAAAATACGTTTCGGAAGTTGGGCCAATCTTGTCATTAACCACTGATATGCCAAGTCCCACTCCTCTATATCCCATTGGGGTGTGCAAGTTCAAGGTCTGTGTTTCAGGCGCCCCATCAAGTCCCAACCATTGGTTTCGATAAAGGGCAGCAATGCTTAAATGGCCTCTAGACCCAGCATAACCCGGGTTCACACTTACGGTGTTGTACATGTATTGTGTATACTGGGCGTCCTGTTGTCCGTACGTGACCAAACTTAACCCTACCATAAAGAATGAAAGTAACCACTTTATCTTTTTTCGAATATCCTTTTCCACAGTACTTATCTTCATTTATCTGTTTATGTATAGGTAACCTGACAACTGTTTTGTTCTGCCTGTTGGATCTTCATAATCTATGACATAGAAGTACGTTCCCACGGGGAGCTGGTTGTCCTTGTTAACGGTTACCCGTCCTTCGGAAGTGCCATCAAAGACATTTCCGTTTGTGTTGTATGCCTTGGTTGCGTATACCTGCACACCCCACCTGTTGTAAATTTTTACTGTGTTGTTTGGATAATCTTCTAAATTATTTATAGTGAATACATCGTGTATTCCATCCCCGTTTGGAGTAATAACGTTAATAACATCAATTTCATCTACCTGAGTAGGTCCTAAATCAGAATCCAAATAGTTTGGAATACCGTCCGCATCCGAATCATCGTTGGCGTAATTTCCATCACCGTCCAAATCCTCATCAATGGTTTCAATGCCATCATCATCATCATCAGAATCCCTATAGTCCAATTCTCCATCCGAATCCGTATCGGGTAGACTTGCCACCGGATCATTGATTTCATCATTAACATCGATATCGATAACCGTGGTTCCTTCATAGCCATCATCCAAACCATCATTGTCCTTATCGGACCCAATAAAGATTACATCGGCGACGCCATCATGGTCTTGGTCATTTCCTTCAATGCTATCAGGCACATTGTCATCGTCGCTATCCTCATCCACATAATCTGGAATACCATCCCCTTCTGAATCAACTGGAATAAGTCCCACATTGCCCCCATTTTCATAGGCATCATCCAATCCGTTGTCATTGACATCGGTCAAACTTGGTGGAATATAACCAAGGGTAGATTGTGCCTCTACATTATCCGGAATTCCGTCATTATCGCTATCTATATCCAAATAATCTGGAATACCATCAACATCTGAATCTGTTGGATTGGTACTTGGGTCATCATCACTATCAGTATTCAAATCCTCAAAAGCATCAACAATACCATCATTATCCGCATCCAAATCAACGGAAGGAACGTTCACCATTATGGTAATCGTTGCCGTACTGCAGTTACCGATACCATCGCAAATGGTATAATCCAAGGAATCCGTACCAAGGTAGCCTGCATTAGGGGTGTATGTAATAAAATCGTCCGATGGATCGGTTGGAGTTCCGTTGTCGTTCAGTACCGTATTTCCATTGGATGGAGTGGTAATGGTTAAGGTTCCTGAATTTGGCAGGTCGTTATCATTAGTCAACATTAGGATGTCCACAGCTACATCTTGATCTGTATTCACGGAATCATCAATGGCATCAACAATAGGGATTACATCAACAGTTACTGTTGCCGTGCTGCAAGCACCGAAAAGATTACAAACCGTATAGTCAAATGAATCAGTTCCATTATAGTCCGGATCTGGCATGTATGTCACAATATCGTCGGTGGGGTCATTTGCCGTTCCATTGGTATTAATGGAAACGCTTCCATTTGCTGGATTCGTCGTGGTTAGAATGCCATCTGTAGGTAAATCCGTATCGTTGGCAAAAATGTCAACAATAACTGAGGTATCCTCATCAACAGATACTAAATCATCAACAAGATTGCCTGCTTGACTCATACAAACCACTGTGAATCGTGGTAGTTCACTTGAGTTTCCCGCTTTTGTAATTGTGGCAACATAACGCTCAACCGTTTGTGTGCTGGTCACGGTTGGTTGTGTTTGATCACCGGGTAGGGCTGGATTCCAGCTTACCGTTGAGCCTGTGGGAATGCTTGCCGAAATATCCAAGGTCACTTGATTATCGGGGGCTGCACAATCTGTTAGAATAAAATAACCCGTTGCATTGGATCCACATAAAGTTCCATCGTAGGTAGCAAAATAAACTCCAGGTTGAGTAGCTTCATAAAAGAAGTCCGTGGACAATACTGTTCCCAGATCCGAAGCTTCAAACCATTGAAAATTGGCTTCATCACCACTGTTGGGTGCTTGAAGCAAAAACTGGGCATGCCCGGATTGAAATCCAAAAAAGAGGATTACTAATCCGATAAATAAAGACTTATGTAGGTTGAACAATTTCAAAATTTTCTCTAGTCTTTATTTTTTATTTTACAACAAATACTACGTTGATCAATGAATTATATCCAGTAGGGACTGCATCTACGGTAAATGTCATAATACCTGCATCTGATACGGACACTCCCGAAAAAACAGAGGTATCGTAAAAGGTGATATAGTAATGTAATTCACCGGCTGCATATGTTGGAATAGAATTCGGAGCTGATGGACTCTTTACAGCTGGACTTCCATATTGAGCTACATATTGCGCATGCAAGTCAATTGGAGTTCCAGGTCCAGTAGATGAAGCGGGAACCGCAATGGAAGGGGGATAAAATATCCTCGCTGCTTTTGAGGTTATTGGTGCTATTGCTTGAATGGCTGCCTCAACTGTTGTTTCATTCGTAGGAGATGCTTCACCAGCTTCATCCATATCCACTGGGGTCACTAAATTCACCTCTCCTGCATTTTGATCATCCTCATCATCCACCCAGGAGTATACACCGCTTCCGTCAGTAGAAAGAATCTGTCCATTTGTTCCACCGGTTGGAAGTTCAATTTCGTTGGTATCATCGTTGACGTAAGCACTTAGGTCAACTGTTGTTCCATCATTGGTCAAGCTAAGTATATTACCTGTTAAGCTTAAATCTTGATTGTCAGTATTATCAAGATACCCACTAAGATCTATGGGGGTGGCCGTCGGGTCACCGCTCAAACTTAGGTCGTTGCC
>NZ_FQWL01000005.1 GCF_900129665.1 Flagellimonas flava | reverse complement strand
GGTCCAGCTTGTGAAGAACCACCTTTGGTTGTAATAAGGATAACCCCGTTACGACCCTGTGAACCGTAAAGTGTTGCAGCAGCAAGACCTTTAAGTACGTTTACACTTTCAATAGTGTTAGGGTCCAAATCCAAGAATCTACTGGAACCGTTGTTACCGTTTACGAAATCGTTACGGTCATCCTTCCTACCTTGGGAGTTGGTATCCGTACTGAAAGGAACACCATCTATAATGAAAAGAGCCTGGTTGCTACCACTGAACGTTGTTTGTCCCCGGATAACGATGTTGGTACCAGAACCTGAAAGACCACTTTGTTGCGTGATCTGTACCCCAGAGGCCTTACCTTGAAGTACCCTGGCAACATCACCTTCAGGACGCTGTTCTAGGTCTTCGGAACCAACTTCGGTTACCGCATAACCCAAAGCTTGCTTCTCCCTCTTAATACCAAGGGCTGTTACAACAACCTCCTCAAGAGCTTGGGTATCCTCCTCCATTTGGACGTTGATAACGTCACTCGCACCAACATCCCTTCTTGCAGGACGTTGCCCGATATAGGTAAAAAGAAGAGCTTGACCTTGACTGGCGCTGATCGCGTAATTTCCATCAAAATCAGTTTGGGTACCATTAGTGGTACCTTCAACGACAATATTGACCCCAGGTAGCGGCAAGCCATCGGCGTCCGTAACATTACCTGTAATCGTCTTGTCTTGTGCAAAGGAAATCTGCACAACAAACGCCAATAACAGCGTTAACAATCCATTAAGTTTTGTTCTCATTTTAAAATTATTTGAATTAGCTAGCCGCTAAAATCATAATTTCATGTTAATAATCCAAACTAATTTTACTAAATTTTTAAGACTAAGTTTACAAATGCGTTTCCGCTAAAAAGACATTTGTAAATTGTTGACTATTCAATTTGAAGCACTCAGAATTATTAGGAATGCAATTTTTAAAGTCTAAAAATCTGTTAGGGTTCTTTGAAATAAGGGGCTTCAATGTTGCAGATGTAAAAAAAACATCTATTTCACCGGAAATAAAACAGGACGGTGTTAAATCGACTTATGCTTGAATTTTACCGGAATATTATTTGTACTTTATACCTTAATATATATAAGGGATATGAGAACAGTTGTTTGCGCATGTTTTTTACTGATTTTTAGTACTTCCGTTTTAGCTCAAGGCAATGCCAATGTGCAACCTGGGGTCATTAATTTTTATGAGAAGGGTTTGCAAGGAATAGGTCCTGATTTTGGCAACAACCCGGCTTCTGAAAATTTCTATAACCAGATGAGGGATAAGTTGGCCGATTTAGGTGTTGAGCAAAAACTAAATCTTGATGATATTGATGGGTCCATTTATTTTAATGAACAGTTTGTAAAAGGAGAAATTCGGTTTAACGGTAAAAAGGAGCGTGATATGTATATGCGGTATAATGCCTTTAATGATGAGTTTGAGATAAAAAACACGAACCTTAAAGAGGACAAGGCGCTTGCTTTGCTAAAAAATGTAAATATTTCCTGCGTGTTGGCGGGAGATGAGTATATATATGGGGTTTTTAAGGATAAGAAGAATGAGAAATCCCAGGGATATCTAAAAAGTGTTTTAAATGTTGGCGGCTATGAACTGCATAAAAGAAATATCAAGCACTTTAAAGCGGGTAAGGAGGCGAAAACTTCGCACGCTGTTTCCTTTCCGCATCGATTTGTTGATGAAACCCATTTTTATATTTCCCTTGATGATGGGGTTCCTGCTTATATAAGTTCCAAGAAAAGGGATTTTTTGTCACTTTTCCTTCCTGACCATCAGCAGAAGATTAAACAATTTATGAAATCCAGAAATATTGATTTGAAGACGGAAAAGGGGTTGGTGAATGTGATTGCATTTGCCGGAAACCTTTGAAGCTTTGGGTGGGTTTTTTCTTGAGTCAATCACTTAACGCCCAGCTAGAATCTGGGTGACTTATTTCTATTTTTAGGAAGTGCCTGAAATTTAATCTTTCAGGATTTGAATTATTCCGAAATATCATTACATTTGCAGCCCTCAAAACGAGGGTTGTTTTGATTTTTAATAGAAATTTTAATGCCAACAATTTCACAATTAGTACGAAAAGGAAGAGTCACCATTACCAAGAAGAGTAAATCGGCTGCTTTGGATTCGTGCCCTCAACGTAGAGGGGTTTGTACGCGTGTATACACAACTACGCCTAAGAAACCTAACTCTGCCATGCGTAAAGTGGCCAGGGTAAGGTTGACCAACGGTAAAGAAGTTAACGCATACATCCCTGGTGAAGGTCACAATCTCCAAGAGCACTCGATAGTATTGGTCAGAGGTGGAAGAGTTAAGGATTTACCCGGAGTCCGTTACCACATTGTTCGTGGTGCATTGGATACCGCAGGGGTAGCAGGTAGAACGCAACGTAGATCTAAATACGGTGCAAAACGTCCTAAAAAATAAGAAGCGATGAGAAAAAGACAGGCAAAGAAAAGACCTTTGTTGCCAGATCCAAGGTTTAACGACCAGTTGGTGACACGCTTTGTGAACATGATGATGTGGGACGGAAAGAAATCCGTTGCCTTTAAGGTGTTTTATGATGCGATTGATATCGTGGATGAAAAAAACACAGACGAAGAGAAAACAGCTTTGGAGCTATGGAAGGATGCGCTTTCCAATGTAATGCCGCACGTTGAGGTTCGAAGTAGAAGAGTCGGTGGTGCTACATTTCAGATTCCAATGCAGATTCGTCCGGACCGTAAGATTTCTACAGCCATGAAATGGTTGATCAGCTATGCCAGAAAGCGTAATGAAAAATCCATGGCCCAAAAATTGGCTGCTGAAATTTTAGCTGCTGCCAAGGAGGAAGGTGCCGCTGTCAAGAAAAGAGTGGATACCCACAAAATGGCAGAGGCCAATAAAGCATTCTCACACTTTAGATTCTAGTCAAAACAATGTCAAGAGATTTAAAATACACAAGGAATATAGGTATTGCGGCGCACATTGATGCCGGAAAAACCACTACTACTGAGCGTATTCTTTTTTATACCGGTGTAAGTCACAAGATTGGTGAGGTGCACGATGGTGCGGCAACTATGGACTGGATGGAGCAAGAGCAAGAGCGTGGTATTACCATTACCTCTGCTGCTACCACTTGTACATGGCAATTCCCTACCGAAAACGGACAGCCTACCGCTGATGCCAAAGGATACCACTTTAATATTATCGATACTCCCGGACACGTGGACTTTACCGTTGAGGTAAACCGTTCCCTTCGTGTTTTGGACGGGTTGGTTTTCTTGTTCAGTGCTGTTGATGGTGTTGAGCCACAGTCTGAAACGAACTGGAGATTGGCCGATAACTATAAAGTGCCTCGAATCGGTTTCGTGAACAAAATGGATCGTCAAGGTTCCAACTTCTTGATGGTGTGTAACCAGGTTAAAACCATGCTTGGTTCCAATGCGGTTCCTATTGTTCTGCCTATTGGTGAAGAAGCTGACTTTAAAGGTATTGTTGACCTTGCTAAGAACAGGGCAATTGTATGGCACGATGAGAACTTTGGTTCTACTTTCGATGTTATCGATATTCCTGAAGACATGAAAGCTGAGGTTAAGGAGTATAGAGCTGCTTTAATTGAAGCCGTTGCGGAATATGATGAGGAGTTGATGGAGAAGTTCTTCGAAGATGAAGATTCCATTACTGAAGAAGAGGTGCATGCCGCTTTGAGAGCCGCTGTTATGGATAGAGCTATCATTCCTATGGTTTGTGGTTCTTCATTCAAAAACAAAGGAGTTCAATTCTTGTTGGATGCCGTTTGTCGTTACTTACCATCTCCAATAGATAAAGATGATATTGTAGGTACTGATCCAAACACTGGAAACGAGATTACAAGAAAACCAGACCCAAAAGAGCCATTCTCTGCTTTGGCGTTTAAGATTGCTACAGATCCTTTTGTTGGTCGTTTGGCATTCTTTAGAGCCTATTCAGGTAGGTTGGATGCAGGTTCTTATATCTTGAACAACCGTTCAGGTAAAAAAGAGCGTATCTCGCGTATTTACCAAATGCACTCTAACAAGCAAAATGCTATTGAGTATATAGAGGCTGGTGATATTGGTGCAGCTGTTGGATTTAAAGATATCAAGACTGGTGATACCATGTCTTCAGAGAAACATCCTATCATACTGGAAAGTATGGATTTCCCTGATCCTGTAATTGGTATTGCTGTTGAGCCTAAAACCAAGGCAGATGTGGATAAATTAGGTATGTCTTTGGCAAAATTGGCTGAAGAAGACCCAACATTCCAGGTTAAAACCGACGAAGCTTCAGGTCAGACCATTATTTCAGGTATGGGTGAGCTTCACTTGGATATTATTGTTGACCGTTTGCGTCGTGAGTTCAAGGTTGAGGTTAATCAAGGGCAACCTCAGGTTGAGTACAAAGAAGCGATTACACAATCTGCTGATCATAGAGAGGTCTACAAGAAGCAGTCTGGTGGTCGAGGTAAGTTTGCCGACATTGTCTTTACTATGGAGCCTGCGGGTGAAGAAGTGGTTGGATTAGAGTTTGTGAACACTATTAAAGGAGGTAATATTCCTAAAGAATATATTCCATCTGTAGAAAAAGGATTTAAAGAGGCTATGAAAAATGGTCCTTTGGCTGGATTTGAGATGGATAGTATGAAGGTTACTTTAAAGGATGGTTCTTTCCACCCAGTGGATTCGGATTCACTTTCCTTTGAATTAGCTGCAAAAATGGGATACAAAGCTGCTGCTAAGTCTGCAAGATCAGTATTGATGGAGCCTATCATGAAGATTGAGGTGTTGACACCTGAAGAAAATATGGGTGATATTGTTGGTGACCTTAACAGACGTAGAGGAACTATTAGCGATATGAGCGATAGAGCCGGTTCCAAAGTGGTTAAAGGGGAAGTGCCTTTATCAGAAATGTTCGGTTATGTGACTTCATTGAGAACATTGTCATCTGGTAGAGCAACTTCAACAATGGAATTTTCACACTATGCGGAAACTCCAACCAATATTGCAGAAGAAGTTATTAAATCAGTAAAAGGGGTAACCGCTTAATTATTCAGCAAGATGAGTCAAAAAATTAGAATAAAACTTAAATCTTACGATCACAATTTGGTGGATAAGTCTGCTGAAAAGATTGTAAAAACAGTTAAGACAACTGGGGCTGTGGTTACTGGACCAATTCCATTGCCTACGCACAAAAAGATCTTCACGGTTTTGCGTTCACCCCACGTGAACAAGAAATCTAGGGAGCAATTTCAGTTGAGTTCTTACAAGCGATTGTTGGATATTTACAGTTCTTCTTCAAAAACCATTGATGCTTTAATGAAATTAGAGCTTCCAAGTGGTGTAGAAGTCGAAATAAAAGTGTAAATTTGCACGCCTTTTAACAGAAAGGTGGAGACATGTCCTGAGCTGCGAGCGAGGGAAAAACGGGAATAAGAAAAATATCTGGGTCACAGAATCTTTTCTTTGACCCAATTTTTTTGCCAAGAAATTGGCGATAGAAAAACTAGAATAATTAATAATTAAATAGATATGTCTGGGTTAATAGGAAGAAAAATCGGTATGACCAGCATCTTTGACGAGAATGGAAAGAATATTCCATGTACCGTTCTTGAGGCTGGACCATGCGTGGTTACCCAAGTCAGAACCGAAGAGGTAGACGGGTACAGTGCCCTTCAACTAGGTTTCGATGACAAGGCAGAAAAACGTGCAAACAAGGCCGAACTCGGCCATGCAAAAAAAGCAGGTGCTTCTCCAAAGAAGAAAGTCGTTGAATTCCGTGATTTTGAAGGTGAGTTTAAATTGGGAGACACTGTTGGTGTTGACTTGTTTGTAGAAGGAGAATTTGTTGATGTGATTGGGACTTCCAAAGGAAAAGGTTTCCAAGGTGTTGTTAAACGACATGGTTTTGGGGGTGTTGGGCAAGCAACGCACGGTCAGCACAATAGATTAAGAGCTCCAGGTTCCATTGGCGCGGCGTCCTATCCTGCTCGAGTATTCAAGGGGATGAAGATGGCCGGTAGAATGGGCGGTGAAAGAGTAACGGTTCAAAACTTAAGAGTATTGAAAGTGGTTCCTGAGAAAAACCTTATTGTAGTTAAAGGTGCTGTTCCAGGTCATAAAAATGCTTACGTAACAATTGAGAAGTAATGAAGGTTGCAGTTTTAGATATCAAAGGAAAAGAAACGGGAAGAAAGGTTGACCTTTCTGATGACGTTTTCGGAATAGAGCCTAATGAGCATGCCATCTACTTGGATGTGAAGCAATATTTGGCACATCAAAGACAAGGAACCCATAAAGCAAAGGAGAGAGCTGAGATTGCTGGGAGTACCCGTAAGATCAAGAAACAAAAAGGAACTGGTACCGCAAGGGCCGGTAGTATCAAATCTCCTGTGTTCAGGGGAGGTGGTAGAATCTTCGGTCCAAGACCAAGGGATTACCAGCAAAAATTGAACAAAAACGTGAAGCGTTTGGCAAGAAAGTCAGCCTTAACGTTGAAGTCCAAAGAGAAGGCGATTACTGTGGTAGAGGACTTCAATTTTGAAGCGCCAAAGACCAAAGATTTTAAGGCGTTTTTGTCCTCACTTGGCATCGAAAACAAAAAGTCTCTAATCGTGTTGGGCGGTACGAATTATAACGTATATTTGTCGTCGCGCAATTTGGAGCGTTCCGAAGTCATAAATGGCTCAGAATTAAATACTTACAAAATAGTTAACGCTAATAATGTAGTATTTACCGAGAGTGCTTTGGAAGGAATAGAATCGAACCTAAAGAAATAAGATATCATGAGTGTGTTGATAAAACCAATCATTACGGAAAAAATGACCGCGGATAGCGAGCTTTTCAATCGTTATGGTTTCTACGTTGACCCATCGGCCAATAAGCTTCAAATAAAGGAGGCTGTTGAGGCTACTTATGGTGTTTCTGTGGAAAAGGTACGAACCATGAACTATGGTCCAAATCGTAGGAGTCGTTATACCAAAACTGGAATCCAACATGGTAAAACAAATGCTTTGAAAAAAGCGATTGTAGATGTTGCTGAAGGTGATATTATTGATTTTTACAGTAATCTATAAAGACAAGAAATGTCAGTTAGAAAATTAAAACCGATAACCCCTGGACAGCGTTTTAGAGTAGTAAACGGATTTGACGCGATTACTACTGATAAGCCGGAGAAAAGCTTGCTTGCTCCGTTAAAAAAGTCGGGTGGTAGGAACAGTCAAGGAAAAATGACCATGCGCCACAGAGGTGGAGGTCATAAAAGAAGATATCGAGTTATCGATTTCAAAAGGGATAAGCAAGGTGTTGAGGCCACAGTGGTTTCCATCCAATACGATCCCAATAGAACTGCATTCATTGCCTTGGTAGAATACAAGGATGGTGAGAAAAGATATGTAGTTGCCCAAAATGGAATGCAGGTTGGTCAGAAAATAGCTTCTGGAGCCAATGTTGCCCCGGAAATTGGAAATGCACTTCCTTTAAGTGAGATTCCCTTGGGTACTATCATTTCTTGTATCGAGTTGAGACCTGGTCAAGGTGCTGTTATGGCGCGTAGTGCCGGTACTTTTGCACAGTTGATGGCAAAGGATGGAAAGTTTGTTACCATCAAATTGCCTTCTGGTGAAACCCGAATGATTTTGGCCAACTGTTTGGCAACTGTCGGAGCGGTTTCCAACTCTGACCACCAATTGTTGGTATCTGGTAAAGCAGGTAGAAGCAGATGGTTGGGTAGAAGACCAAGAACTAGACCTGTAGCTATGAACCCAGTTGATCATCCAATGGGTGGTGGTGAAGGTAGAGCTTCAGGAGGTCATCCAAGATCTAAGAACGGTATTCCAGCAAAAGGATTCAGAACACGTTCCAAGACCAAGGATACCAATAGATATATCATAGAACGTAGAAAGAAATAAAAGAAAAAGTAAATGGCACGTTCATTAAAAAAAGGACCTTACGTTCATCACAGTCTGGAAAAGAAAGTCCAGGCGAATATAGAATCAGGTAAGAAATCAGTTATCAAAACATGGTCTAGGGCCTCAATGATAACTCCGGATTTCGTGGGTCAGACCATAGCAGTACACAATGGAAGACAATTTGTTCCCGTGTATGTTACTGAAAACATGGTAGGGCACAAGCTTGGGGAATTTTCACCTACAAGATCTTTTAGAGGTCATGCAGGAGCTAAAAACAAAGGTAAAAAGTAAGTAAGCTATGGGAGTTCGTAAAAGACAAATGGCCGAAAGGCTTAAAGAGGAAAAGAAGCAGCTTGCTATTGCCAAGTTGAACAATTGCCCAACCTCACCAAGAAAAATGCGTTTGGTCGCTGATTTGGTTAGAGGCAAGCAAATTGAAATGGCCTTGGCTATTTTAAGGTTCAACCCAAAAGAAGCTTCTAGAAAGTTGGAAAAATTATTGCTTTCTGCAATTGCCAACTGGGAGGCCAAAAATGAAGATGCAAGCATTGAGGATGCTGACCTTTATATTAAGGAAATCCGCGTGGATGGTGGAACCATGTTGAAAAGACTGCGTCCTGCCCCTCAAGGTAGAGCACATAGAATTAGAAAACGTTCCAACCATGTAACCATGATTTTGGAATCCAATAACAACGTTCAAAGCTAGAGTATAATATGGGACAGAAGACCAATCCGATAGGAAATCGCTTAGGAATCATCAGAGGATGGGAATCCAACTGGTACGGTGGTAACGATTACGGCGATAAGCTGGCTGAGGATGATAAAATAAGAAAGTATATCCATGCGCGTTTGGCCAAGGCCAGCGTTTCAAGGGTAATTATTGAGAGAACCTTAAAATTGATCACCATCACCATTACTACCGCAAGACCTGGTATTATCATTGGTAAAGGTGGACAAGAGGTGGATAAGCTTAAGGAAGAGCTTAAGAAAATTACCAACAAGGAGGTTCAGATCAATATTCATGAAATTAAGAGACCTGAGTTGGATGCCAATTTGGTTGCAGCTAGTGTTGCAAGACAAATTGAAAGCAGAATCTCATACAGAAGAGCTATTAAAATGGCTATCGCCGCTGCAATTCGTATGAATGCAGAGGGCATTAAGATTCAGATTTCTGGACGTTTGAACGGAGCGGAAATGGCGCGTTCAGAGTCATATAAGGAAGGAAGAATCCCATTGTCAACCTTTCGTGCCGATGTGGACTATGCTTTGCATGAAGCCCACACCACGTATGGAAGATTGGGAATCAAAGTTTGGATCATGAAGGGTGAGGTGTATGGGAAAAGAGAACTTTCTCCACTAGTAGGATTGTCCAAAGGTCAAGGTAAAGGCGACAAGAGGGATGGTAAGAAACCACAACGTCGTAGAAAGTAATAAGATAAAGTAAAGGTAAAATGTTACAGCCAAAAAGAACAAAATTTCGTAAAGCCCAGAAGGGACGTATGAAAGGAAATTCCCAAAGGGGACACCAACTTTCCAATGGAATGTTCGGTATCAAGTCTTTGGACTCCCATTTCATTACTTCCCGCCAGATTGAGGCTGCACGTATTGCTGCGACAAGGTATATGAAAAGACAGGGTCAGCTATGGATCAAGATTTTCCCGGACAAGCCCATCACCAAAAAACCTCTCGAGGTTCGTATGGGTAAAGGTAAGGGTGCTCCAGAATATTGGGTGGCCGTTGTTAAGCCTGGAAGAATCATGTTTGAGGTAGCTGGGGTTCCTATGGATGTTGCCAAGGAAGCGTTGCGACTTGCAGCCCAAAAGTTGCCTGTAAAAACCAAGTTTATCGTAGCTAGGGATTATTCCGCTTAATTTTTAATTGGGAAGAAAGATGAAACAATCAGAGATAAAAGAACTTTCAATTGAAGAGCTAAAGGAGAAGTTGGCTGATTTGAAAAAAGAGCATGCTGACCTTAAAATGGCCCACGCGGTAACACCTTTGGAAAATCCGATGCAGATCAGGAAAACAAGAAGGACGGTAGCAAGACTTGCAACAGAATTAACTAAAAGGGAAGTACAATAATTGGTTTTGCCTTATGGAAGATAAAAGAAATTTAAGAAAAGAAAGAATAGGCGTTGTTACCAGCAGCAAAATGGAAAAGTCCATTGTGGTTTCTGAGGTAAAACGAGTAAAGCACCCTATGTACGGTAAGTTCGTTCTTAAGACCAAGAAGTATGTGGCCCATGATGAAAAGAATGACTGCAACGAAGGTGATACCGTGAAAATAATGGAGACCAGACCATTGAGTAAGACGAAATGTTGGAGGTTGGTTGAAATCCTTGAAAGAGCTAAATAATTATGTTACAGCAAGAATCAAGATTAAAGGTTGCGGACAACACCGGTGCAAAAGAAGTTTTGACCATCCGCGTACTTGGAGGAACTAAGAGAAGATATGCTTCTTTGGGAGATAAAATTGTAGTGACCGTTAAGGAAGCTACTCCCAATGGAACAGTAAAAAAAGGTTCGGTTTCCACCGCTGTTGTGGTGCGGACGAAGAAAGAAGTAAGAAGACCAGATGGATCTTACATTCGTTTCGACGACAACGCATGTGTTTTGTTGAACCCAACAGGTGAAATGCGTGGAACGAGGGTTTTTGGTCCTGTGGCCAGGGAACTTAGGGACAAGCAGTTCATGAAGATTGTTTCACTAGCTCCAGAGGTGCTTTAACAGAAATACCAGTTAAGATGAAGTTGAAAATAAAAACAGGGGATACCGTCAGGGTCATTACAGGAGACCACAAGGGCACCGAAGGAAAAGTGCTTCAGGTAGACCGTGAAAAGAATAAGGCTATCGTGGAAGGGGTAAATACCGTATCCAAACACGAAAAACCTAGTGCAAAGAATCCACAAGGAGGAATTGTAAAGAAGGAAGCACCCATCCATATTTCCAACCTTACATTGATCGACCCAAAATCTGGGGAGGCCACAAGAGTTGGATTTGAGGAAAGGGACGGAAAGAAAGTTAGGTTTGCCAAAAAATCCAATGAAGTAATTTAGTTATGAGTTACATTCCAAGATTAAAGCAAGAGTATAGGGAGCGTGTAATGAAAGCGCTTTCCGAGGAATTTGGTTACAAAAATGTAATGCAGGTCCCAAAATTGGAGAAAATCGTGGTTAGCCGTGGTGTTGGTGCAGCAGTTTCCGATAAGAAATTGATTGACCATGCTGTTGAGGAGTTGACCAATATAACCGGTCAGAAGGCCATTGCCACACTTTCCAAAAAAGATGTCGCTTCCTTTAAATTAAGAAAAGGAATGCCCATCGGTGCAAAAGTGACGCTAAGAGGGGAGCGTATGTATGAGTTTTTGGACAGGTTGATTACCTCTGCCCTTCCGAGGGTACGTGATTTCCAAGGAGTGAAGGCCACTGGTTTTGACGGAAGGGGAAATTACAACTTGGGGATTACAGAGCAAATCATTTTTCCTGAAATCAATATAGACAGAATCAACAGAATCAACGGAATGGATATCACGTTTGTGACTTCCGCTGAAACTGATAAAGAAGCAAAATCATTGTTAACCGAATTGGGATTACCCTTTAAAAAGAACTAGTATGGCTAAGGAATCAATGAAAGCCCGTGAAGTAAAAAGGGCAAAAATGGTTGCAAAGTATGCAGAGAAAAGAAAGGCTCTAAAAGAAGCCGGTGATTACGAAGCCCTGCAAAAGCTTCCAAAAAATGCATCTCCTGTGCGTATGCGCAACAGATGTAAGTTGACCGGTAGACCAAGAGGGTATATGAGAACATTTGGTATATCCAGGGTTACTTTTAGGGAGATGGCCAACCAGGGCTTGATTCCAGGAGTTAAAAAGGCAAGTTGGTAAACAGATAAAGAAAAGAAATGCTTACAGATCCAATTTCAGATTATTTGACCAGAATTAGAAACGCTAGTAGAGCGGGTCATAGGGTGGTAGAGATTCCTGCCTCCAATCTAAAGAGACAGATTACCAAAATATTGTTCGATCAGGGCTATATTTTGAGCTATAAGTTCGAGGATAACAAAGTTCAGGGAAGTATTAAAATTGCCTTGAAATACGATAAGTTTACCAAAGAGCCTGTAATCAAAAAATTACAAAGGGTAAGTAAACCAGGTCTGCGGAAATATGCAGGTTCTGAAGAATTGCCAAGAGTTCTTAATGGTTTGGGTATTGCAATTGTGTCCACTTCTCATGGGGTGATGACCAGTAAGCAGGCCAAACAGGAAAACGTAGGTGGCGAAGTATTGTGCTACGTTTATTAATTGAGTAAAGAGAAAAGAAATGTCTAGAATAGGTAACAATCCAATTACAGTTCCAGAAGGTGTCACTGTTGAAGTGAAGGAAAATGTAGTTACCGTAAAAGGTAAATTGGGGGAACTTTCCCAGGAATTTTCTGGTATTGCAATCAAAGTAGAAGACGGAAGTGTTCAACTTGAAAGACCATCAGATTCCAAAGAGATTAAGGCCAAACACGGTTTATATCGTGCATTGGTATCCAATATGGTGGATGGTGTTTCCAAAGGATGGACCAAGGAATTGGAATTGGTAGGGGTTGGATATAGAGCAAGCAACCAAGGACAAAAATTGGATTTGGCCCTTGGATTTTCGCACAACATTGTGATGAACATTGCTCCTGAGGTGAAGATTGAGACGATTTCCGAAAAAGGAAAGAACCCTATCGTAAAATTAACATCGCACGACAAGCAGTTGGTAGGCCAAGTGGCCGCCAAGATTCGTGGTTTCCGTAAGCCAGAGCCTTACAAAGGAAAAGGAATCAAGTTTGTTGGTGAACAACTAAGAAGAAAAGCAGGTAAATCAGCCTAATTAGTAAGACTATGGGATTATCTAAGACGGAAAGAAGATTACGAATCAGAAGAAGAATCAGAAAGGTTTCTTTTGGTACTGAAGCTAGACCAAGATTGTCTGTTTTCAGAAGTAACAAAGAGATATATGCTCAATTGATCGATGACAACAAAGGGATTACCTTGGCGGCTGCATCATCAAGAGATAAAGATGTTGATGCAAAAGGTACCAAAAGCGAGGTGGCTGCCCAAGTGGGTAAGACCATAGCCGAAAAGGCAAAGAAGCTTGGTGTCGAGGCAGTAGCTTTCGATAGAGGTGGAAACCTGTATCACGGAAGAGTAAAATCATTGGCAGAAGGAGCTAGGGAAGCAGGACTTAAATTCTAATAAAACTATGTACCAGAAATACAAAAACGTAGAAACAGTTAAACCAGGTGGACTTGAATTGAAAGACCGTTTGGTTGGTGTCCAAAGGGTAACCAAGGTTACCAAGGGTGGTAGAGCATTTGGTTTTTCCGCCATTGTTGTTGTTGGTGATGAGAACGGTGTTGTTGGTCATGGTTTGGGTAAGTCCAAAGAAGTAGCCACGGCCATTGCCAAGGCCATTGAGGATGCCAAGAAGAATTTGGTAAGAATTCCTTTGAACAAGGGAACTTTACCGCACGAACAAAAAGGGAAATACGGCGGTGCAAGAGTTTATATCCAACCTGCATCCCATGGTACCGGAGTAATAGCCGGTGGAGCTGTTAGGGCGGTATTGGAAGCCGTTGGTGTACATGATGTGCTGTCAAAATCCCAAGGTTCTTCAAACCCTCATAATGTGGTAAAAGCTACATTTGATGCCCTTTTGCAATTAAGAGGTGCACAGACAGTTGCGAATCAAAGAGGAATTTCTTTGGAAAAAGTCTTTAAAGGATAATAAGAGGATATTATGTCAAAGATTAAAGTAAAACAGGTAAAAAGCGCCATCAAAAGGACCCAAAACCAAAAAAGAACTTTGGAAGCTCTTGGTTTGCGCAAGATAGGTCATGTTGTTGAACACGATGCAACGCCTAATATCCTTGGAATGATTAATAAGGTAAAACACTTGGTTTCCACTGAGGAAGCTTAATATATAAGATACATGGAGTTACATAGTCTTAAACCAGCAGAAGGCGCTGTACAAAAGGAAGGAAAACGTGTAGGTAGGGGAGAAGGCTCCGGTAAAGGAGGAACTTCCACCCGTGGCCACAAAGGTGCCAAGTCCAGATCTGGTTATTCCAAAAAGATTGGTTTTGAAGGTGGACAGATGCCTTTGCAACGACGTGTTCCCAAATTTGGTTTCAAGAACATCAATAGAAAGGAATACCAAGGTATTAACTTGAACAAGCTTCAAGAGTTGGTGGATAAGGGAATCGTGAAGAAGGAAGTAACCTTGGAAACTTTGGTTGAAAACAGGTTAGCACACAAAAACGACTTGGTAAAGATTTTGGGGAACGGCGAATTGAAAGCTTCCCTGAAAGTATCTGTACATAAATTTACTGCTTCCGCAAAAGCCGCTATTGAAGCCGCTGGGGGCGAAGCAATAAGTTTATAAGGAAAAGAAGCATGAAGAAATTTGTTGAGACCATATCAAATATTTGGAAGATAGAAGAGCTAAGGCAACGCATTATTGTTACCCTTGGCTTACTATTGGTATACCGTTTTGGTGCCCAAGTGGTGCTTCCAGGTATTGATACTTCCCAATTGGCACAATTGACCTCAAATACAGAGAATGGTATCTTGGGGATTCTTAATGCTTTTACAGGTGGTGCATTTGCCAACGCGTCGGTTTTTGCGTTGGGAATTATGCCCTATATCTCGGCCTCCATTGTGGTGCAGTTGATGGGAATAGCCATTCCCTATCTTCAAAAACTACAGAAAGAGGGAGAAAGTGGGAGAAAGACCATCAACCAAATTACACGATGGTTGACTATTGCTATTTGTATTGTTCAGGCACCGGCATACCTTTTTGGTTTGGGAGCCCTGGGAGTGCCAGATAGTGCCTTTGTATTGGGCAAAGGTTTGGATTTCATTATTCCTGCAGTGATTATTTTGGTGACAGGTTGTGTATTTGCCATGTGGTTGGGTGAAAAGATTACGGACAAGGGTATCGGTAACGGTATTTCTTTGTTGATCATGATCGGTATCATCGCTACTATGCCACAGTCTTTTGTTCAAGAGTTTATCTCAAGGACTACTAACAACACTGGTGGAATCATGTTTATGTTGATTGAGATCATCATTTGGTTCCTTGTTATTTTGGCCAGTGTGCTCTTGGTGATGGCGGTACGCCAGATTCCTGTGCAATATGCCAGGAGAACAGCTTCGGGCGGATACGAAAAGAACATCATGGGGTCTAGACAATACATCCCACTAAAATTGAATGCTTCCGGAGTTATGCCAATTATTTTTGCCCAAGCAATAATGTTTGCACCAAGTTTGATTGGAAGAACATTCAACGATACCGCAGTAGGACAATGGATGGAAGTTCAGTTTGCTGATATTTTTGGTTTGGCCTATAATATTTTGTTTGCTGTATTGATCATCATCTTTACCTACTTCTATACTGCGATCACTGTTCCTACGAACAAGATGGCGGACGATTTAAAAAGAAGTGGTGGTTTTATTCCTGGAATCAGACCAGGTAAGGAAACCGGCGATTACTTGGATAAGATCATGTCCTTGATAACTTTGCCAGGTTCAGTTTTCTTGGCATTGTTGGCCGTATTGCCTGCGGTAGTGGTTAAGTTGATGGATGTGCAGGCAGGATGGGCTTTGTTTTATGGAGGAACATCCCTACTGATTATGGTAGGTGTTGCAATAGATACGGTACAGCAAGTAAATTCGTACCTACTGAACAGACATTATGACGGTTTGATGAAAACCGGAAAAAATAGAAAAGTAGCATAAAGAAGAAGTTAGAAGCTAGAAGTTAGATGTTAGACTTAGGATTTTGAAAGGCTTTAACGGATAACTAATAACTGAAAACTAATAATTAAAATATGGCAAAACAGCCAGCAATAGAACAAGACGGAACAATTATAGAGGCATTGTCAAATGCTATGTTCCGGGTAGAATTGGAAAATGGGCACGTGGTTACGGCGCACATCTCAGGGAAAATGCGTATGCACTACATTAAATTGCTTCCTGGGGATAAGGTGAAGTTGGAAATGAGCCCTTACGATTTAACAAAAGCAAGAATTACTTACAGATACTAAGACGATGAAAGTAAGAGCATCAATAAAGAAGAGAAGCGCCGAATGCAAGATAGTTCGCAGAAAAGGCAGATTATACGTAATCAACAAAAAGAATCCTAGATTTAAACAAAGACAAGGGTAATTATGGCAAGAATTGCAGGGGTTGATATACCCAAACAAAAGCGCGGAGTAATTTCACTTACCTACATTTACGGAATTGGTAAGAGTAGGGCCCAAGAGATTTTGGAGACAGCCAAAGTAAGTGAGGACACCAAAGTTTCTGATTGGAACGATGATGAAATCGGAAGAATCAGGGAAGCTGTTTCCTCTTACACTATTGAAGGGGAACTTCGCTCAGAAACCCAGTTGAACATCAAGCGATTGATGGATATAGGTTGTTACCGTGGAATTCGTCACAGATCAGGATTGCCACTTAGAGGTCAACGTACCAAAAACAACTCTAGGACAAGAAAAGGAAAACGTAAAACAGTTGCCAACAAGAAAAAGGCGACCAAATAATAAGTAAAGTAGTCATTAGTCTTTAGACGTTAGAAGAATCTGTTTGAAATGTAAAAGTCTAGGATTCCAATAACTAAGAGCTAACACTAAAAACTAAAAAATATGGCAAAGGCAAATACAAAGACAACAAAGAAGCGTAAAGTAGTCGTAGAGTCTACAGGTGAGGCCCACGTTACCGCTTCCTTCAATAACATCATCATTTCTTTGACCAATAAAAAAGGAGACGTGATTTCTTGGTCATCCGCTGGTAAATTGGGTTTCAGGGGTTCTAAAAAGAATACCCCCTATGCTGCCCAAGTAGCTGCTGAGGATTGTGCCAAGGTAGCGCATGAAGCTGGTCTAAGAAAAGTAAAGGTTTATGTAAAAGGACCTGGAAACGGAAGGGAATCTGCAATTCGTTCCATTCACAATTCAGGTATCGAGGTTACAGAGATCATTGATGTTACACCACTTCCGCACAACGGTTGTAGACCTCCAAAAAGAAGAAGAGTTTAATTAATCATAATTCGGCCCGTTAGGGTCTTCACAAAGAAGGTGCACAGAGATTATCGAAGGATAAGCCTTAATTCATAATCGCACTTTCAAAAAACTAGAAGATGGCAAGATACACAGGACCAAAATCAAAGATCGCTAGAAAGTTTGGAGAAGCGATTTTCGGAGACGATAAAGCCTTCGAAAAGAAAAGTTACCCTCCAGGACAGCACGGAAACAACAGACGCCGTGGTAAAAAGTCTGAATATGCAATCCAGTTGATGGAGAAGCAAAAGGCAAAATATACCTACGGTATATTGGAAAGACAATTTAGAAATTTGTTTTCCGAGGCCAAAAGACGTGAAGGTGTAACCGGTGAAGTATTGCTCCAGTTATGCGAGTCACGTTTGGACAACGTAGTCTACAGAATGGGAATTGCCCCTTCAAGACGAGGTGCCAGACAGTTGGTTTCGCACAGACATATTACAGTAAATGGTAATGTGGTAAACATTCCATCCTATTCCCTTAAGGCCGGTGATGTTGTAGGTGTAAGGGAAAAATCAAAATCGGTTCAATCCATCCAGGATTCCCTTGATTCCAATAGCAGTGTTTATGAGTGGATCACTTGGAATTCTGATAAGAAGGAAGGAACCTATGTTGCAGTTCCAGAAAGACTTCAGATTCCTGAAAACATCAAGGAACAACTAATCGTCGAGTTATACTCTAAATAAAAACAACATTAATCCGATATGGCATTACTTAATTTTCAGAAGCCCGATAAAGTTATAATGATAGATTCAACAGATTTCGAAGGGAAATTTGAATTTCGCCCTTTGGAACCTGGATACGGATTAACAGTTGGGAATGCGCTGAGAAGGGTTTTACTTTCCTCCTTGGAAGGTTTTGCAATCACTTCCGTGCGTATTGATGGAGTTGAACATGAATTCTCTGTTATTCCAGGCGTTGTTGAAGACGTTACAGAAATCATCTTGAACCTAAAACAAGTTAGGTTCAAAAGACAAATTGACGACGTGGAGAGCGAAACTGTTTCCGTTTCCGTTAGTGGAAAAGAGCAGTTGACCGCCGGTGATTTCCAGAAGTTCATTTCAGGATACCAGGTACTTAATCCCGATTTGGTGATTTGCAACATGGATCCGAAGGTGAGCATCAACTTGGAGGTTATTATTGAAAAAGGTCGTGGTTACGTTCCTGCTGAGGAAAACAAGAAATCCAATGCTCCTTTGGGAAGTATTGCGGTTGATTCTGTGTACACCCCAGTGAAGAACGTAAAATACAGCATCGAAAACTTCAGGGTAGAGCAAAAGACCGATTACGAAAAATTGATTTTCGAAATCGTTACTGACGGTTCCATCCATCCAAAAGATGCTTTGACCGAGGCTGCCAAAGTATTGATTCACCACTTTATGTTGTTCTCCGATGAGCGGATTACATTGGAAGCTGATGAAATCGCGCAGACCGAGACCTATGATGAGGAATCATTGCACATGCGTCAGTTGTTGAAGACCAAATTGGTAGATATGGACCTTTCCGTAAGGGCATTGAACTGTTTGAAAGCTGCCGAAGTTGATACTTTGGGAGATTTGGTTTCCTTCAACAAAAACGATTTGATGAAGTTCCGAAACTTTGGTAAAAAGTCTTTGACCGAGTTGGAGGAATTGGTTATCAATAAAGGCCTTCAGTTTGGAATGGACCTTTCAAAATACAAATTGGACAAGGATTAATTAATCATATTTTGCTCCCCTTTACAAAAAGGGTTTGGTAGCAAGATGATAAAATAATGATATGAGACACGGAAAGAAATTTAATCACCTAGGTAGAACAGCAGCCCACAGAAAGGCAATGTTGGCCAATATGGCCTGTTCCCTGATAGAACACAAGCGAATCAACACCACAGTTGCCAAGGCCAAGGCCCTTAAGCAATTTGTAGAGCCGTTGATCACCAAATCTAAAACGGAGAACAACCAGACTACTGAGAAAGGTACCCATAACAGAAGGGTAGTTTTCAGCAGCCTTAGAAACAAGCATGCAGTAACCGAGTTGTTCGGTGCGGTGGCAGAAAAGGTAGGGGATAGACCAGGCGGATATACCAGAATCATTAAGTTGGGTAACCGATTGGGAGACAACGCTGATATGGCCATGATTGAATTGGTAGACTTTAACGAGTTGTACAACGCAGGCAAACCTGCCAAGAAATCCACTAGAAGAAGTAGAAGAGGTGGAGGTAAAAAGGCAGAGCCGGTAGCTCCGGTTGCTGAAACAAAAACAGCAGACGATTCAGAAGAATAACAATATGTTATTAACTATTAGATAATTGGAAAAAGGATAAGTGAAAACTTATCCTTTTTTTATGTTTTTTTGTCAAACCGAAATTTTTAAGACCTATATGAAGTATCACAAAAAGAAAAAGGCATTAGTATTATTGGCAGACGGTACAGTGTTCTACGGAAAAGCCGTGGGTAACAGGGAAGGTACCGCTGTAGGCGAGGTTTGTTTCAATACCGGGATGACCGGTTATCAAGAGATTTTTACAGACCCCTCTTATTTTGGGCAGCTTATGGTGACCACCAATGCCCATATTGGAAACTATGGAACACACAAGGACGAAGTGGAATCAGACTCCATCAAGATTGCCGGGCTCATTGTAAAGAACTTTAGCTATGAGTATTCCCGACCCGATGCTGATATAAGCCTTTTGGAATTTTTGGAAAAAAACAACCTCTTTGCGATTTCTGATGTTGATACAAGAGCCTTGGTCAGTTATATTAGGGATAACGGAGCCATGAATGCCTTGATTTCTACACGCGTGGATGAGTTGGATGCACTTAAGGAAGAACTGAAAAAGGTGCCAAGTATGGTAGGCTTGGAATTGGCTTCCAAAGTGTCGACTGAAGAACCCTATTACTACGGGGAGGAAAATGCCAAGTTTAAGATTTCTGCACTTGATATCGGTATCAAGAAAAATATTCTACGCAATCTGGCCAAACGCGGGGCCTATGTAAAAGTATTCCCGTACAACACGCCTTTTAAGGAGTTGGAAGCCTGGAACCCTGATGGTTATTTTATCTCCAATGGCCCCGGTGACCCTGAACCTTTAACCGAGGCCATTTCGACGGCGAAAGAGATGATCGAATCGGACAAGCCTTTGTTCGGTATTTGCTTGGGGCATCAAGTATTGGCATTGGCCAATGGAGTGTCCACCTACAAAATGCACAATGGTCATAGGGGTATTAACCACCCCATTCTCAATTTGGTCACCGGGAAAGGTGAAATCACCTCCCAAAACCATGGATTTGCCATCAATAGGGAAGAGACAGAGGCCAATAAGGATTTGGAGATTACACACTTACATTTGAACGATAATACCGTGGCTGGAATCAAAATGAAGGATAAGGATGTTTTCTCGGTACAGTACCATCCGGAAGCAAGTCCGGGACCACATGATGCCGACTATCTGTTCGACCAGTTTTTTGATGCCATCAAGACAAGCCGCAACTAAAACGTTGTAGTTTATTTTTAGGTTATTATCAGTGTTTTATGAGGGTTGTCATGGAGCAAAACATGCTACCTTTTGTATCTTTGGCAAATTAATTTCAACCATAAATTTTAAGTTCACATGAGCATTATCATCAACATTCATGCAAGACAGATTTTAGATTCTAGAGGTAACCCTACCGTAGAGGTGGACGTGATTACCGAAAACGGGATTTTGGGAAGGGCAGCGGTACCTTCTGGTGCTTCTACAGGTGAGCATGAGGCCGTTGAACTTAGGGACGGAGGAGACACCTTTATGGGTAAAGGTGTTGGACAAGCCGTGAACAATGTAAATACCACTATTGCAGAGGAGTTGGTTGGAACCTCGGTTTTCGAACAAAACCATATTGATGAGACCATGATAGCTTTGGATGGCACACCAAACAAGTCTAAGTTGGGAGCAAATGCCATTCTTGGAGTTTCTTTGGCCGTGGCAAAGGCTGCTGCCAATGAGCTGGGGATGCCGCTGTATCGTTATGTTGGGGGTGTAAGTGCAAATACACTTCCGGTTCCCATGATGAACATCATTAATGGAGGATCCCACTCGGATGCACCGATCGCATTTCAGGAGTTCATGATCATGCCTGTAAAAGCCAAAGACTTTAGTCATGCCATGCAGATGGGAACGGAAATTTTCCATAATCTAAAAAAGGTGCTTCATGATAGAGGTCTGAGCACAGCAGTTGGAGATGAAGGAGGATTTGCACCAACCTTGGAAGGTGGTACCGAAGATGCCCTTGACACCATTGCGAAAGCTGTCGACAAAGCAGGATACAAATTAGGGGATGAAATCATGATTGCCTTGGATTGTGCTTCTGCGGAGTTTTATGTGGATGGCAAATATGATTATACAAAATTTGAAGGTGATAAGGGTGTAGTGCGCACCTCTGAGGAGCAAGCACAGTATTTGGCCGACCTTTGTAGCAAATATCCCATCATTTCCATTGAAGATGGAATGGATGAGAATGATTGGGACGGTTGGAAGGTATTGACCGAAAAAGTTGGAGACAAGGTTCAACTTGTAGGAGATGATCTGTTTGTAACTAATGTGGAGCGTCTTTCCAGAGGTATTGAAAATGGCATTGCCAACTCCATTCTGATCAAGGTGAACCAGATTGGAACCCTAACAGAGACCATTGCTGCCGTGAACATGGCAAAAAATGCTGGGTACACTTCGGTAATGTCCCACAGGAGCGGTGAAACAGAAGACAATACCATTGCCGATTTGGCGGTAGCTTTGAATACGGGACAAATTAAGACCGGTTCCGCTTCGCGTAGTGATCGTATGGCCAAGTACAACCAATTACTTAGAATTGAGGAGGAATTGGGAAGTACAGCATATTATCCACAGGAAAAAGCTTTCAAAGTAAAATAATTCATAATGTTTTTTTAGCATAAGCAAAGCCTTTCCCAAACGTGAAAGGCTTTTTTTTGCTTCCGAAATAAACTTTGGTTAACTTAATTGAATTAATCCAAACCAAACAAACTTAACGCAATGAACAATTTTGTTTTTGTGGCAGCCGAAAACGATGCCTTGGCCAATTGTAAAGCAGGAGGAATGGGAGATGTGGTCCGGGATGTTCCACGGCAAATATCGGAACGCGGGGATAAGGTCCATGTGGTTGTCCCTTCCTACGGAAGATTACATCATGGCGGACTTTTCAAGACCAACCTGAATTTTAATCTACGGGGCCTGCCCTATGCAGCTGAGTTGTACGAGGTGCAACCCAAAAAGGAATTTCCCAATATTGTACATTATGTAATTCACCACCCAGAAATTGAGGCTGGTGATATCGCCCATATTTATCACAATGACCCGGAGGAGCCTTTCTATACCGATGCGATAAAGTACTTCATCTTCAATACGGCCATGGCCGAAGCAATTAAGAAGGGCGCATTTGGCAAGGTGGATATCATTCATATGCACGACTGGCACTCGAGTCTCCTATTGTTTCTTAGAGAATACCATGAGGATTATGGTGGCTTAAAAGACATTCGAACAGTATATAGCATCCATAATTTGGCCATTCAAGGGATCAGACCTTTTGAGGATAATTACTCCTCGGTACGGAATTGGTTTCCTGATGTGGTGTTCGATTACCGGACTTTGATGGATTATCGCTATCAGGATTGTATCAACCTTATGGCAGTGGGGATTCGTTTTGCCGATGCTGTTCATACTGTATCCCCTTCCTACAAAAAAGATGTGATGCTGCCCAGCTCACCACCAGAATTTATTGGCGGAGAGGGTCTTGAAGAAGATTTGCTCAAGGCAGATGAAGAGGGAAGACTCTTTGGAATCCTTAATGGATGTAATTACAAAAACATAAATAAGGAGGAAAAGGGCTTTATCTACAGGAATACGGTTAAGGCATTGTTTAGATGGTTACAAGAGGAATCCAAAAAATATAAGGCCGATTTTTTAGCCCATACCGGAGAGAAAATCATGGAGTATGTGGACAATCGCCCCAAATTTATCGTTTCCAGCGTGGCCCGGCTTACGGAGCAAAAATTCTATTTTTTTAGAAGATCACCGGAGGCATTTGTGGAAATTCTGAAAAAGCTGGAAAAGGTGGACGGTATTTTTATGCTTCTAGGTACAGGTGCGCCCGAATATGAAGAACTGTTTAGAAAACTGAGCTACGAGCATAAAAACTTCATATTTACAAATGGTCAGTCAGAAAATCTGATAGATTCCATTTACTTGGAGTCAGATCTCTATTTTATGCCGAGTTTGTTTGAACCTTGTGGCATTAGCCAGATGTTGGCCATGAGAAATGGAAATCCATGTTTGGTGCACCATACAGGGGGGCTCAAGGATACAGTAAAGCACATGAAAACGGGATTCAGTTTTGATGGCGATACGTACGACGATAAAATTAAAAGTATGTTGGATGGTTTTGACCTTGCTTTGGATGTCTATAAAAACGACAAGCCCACTTGGAAGAAAATCCAAACAGCTGCCAAAAAAATGAGGTTTACCTGGAAAAAATCGGTTGACAACTATTACAAGGAACTTTATAATTTTTAGGCGTCCAAACCTGTTGGAAACTTAACATTTATTTGTGCTTTTGCCCATTGAGAAAGAGCGCGCAGAAATTGTTAATGGTTTTGCTTTTTCGTAATTTTCACCTTCTATTTTATTAATCTATTAATCTATTAATCTTAAATATGTCGGACAAAGCTGTACTGGAATATGGTGGTGAAAAATATGAATTTCCTGTTATTGAAGGTTCTGAAAATGAACTTGCTATAGATATCAAAACCTTACGATCTTCAAGTGGAATGGTAACAATAGACCCGGGTTATAAGAACACCGGTTCTTGTGAAAGTGCCATTACCTTTTTGGACGGAGAAAAGGGAATTTTACGTTACCGCGGATACTCCATAGAGGATTTGGCCGAGAAAGCAGATTTTTTAGAGGTGGCCTACCTCTTAATTTTCGGGGAACTACCCAATAAAGAACAGCTTGCCAATTTCCATAACGACATAAAGGAAGAGTCCCACGTGGATGAGGAAATGAAGAAGATTTTGGATGCTTTTCCAAAATCTGCGCACCCAATGGGTGTTTTATCCTCTTTAACGAGTGCCTTGGTAGCCTTTAATCCTACTTCGGTAGATGTGTCTTCGGAAACGGCAATGTACCATTCCATCGTGCGTATTTTGGCCAAGTTCCCAGTACTGGTGGCTTGGACACAACGCAAGAAAAAAGGACTTCCTTTGGACTATGGTGACGATTCGTTGGGTTATGTGGAGAACATTCATAAAATGATGTTCAAAAAACCCAACCAAGAATACAAACGTGACGATATCGCAATAGATGCGATAGACAAACTATTGATTTTGCATGGGGATCATGAGCAAAATTGCTCTACTTCTACAGTTCGAATCGTTGGATCTTCGCATGCCGGCCTTTTCGCTTCGTTGTCCGCAGGCATCTCTGCACTTTGGGGACCACTTCATGGTGGAGCCAACCAAGCGGTTTTGGAGATGTTGCAGGCCATCCAGGAAGATGGTGGCGATACCAAAAAATATATGGCCAAGGCCAAGGATAAAAGCGACCCCTTTAGGTTGATGGGGTTCGGACACCGCGTTTACAAGAACTTTGACCCGCGAGCTCGCATTATTAAAAAAGCTGCAGATGAGGTTTTGGGCAATTTGGGAATAGATGACCCTATTTTGGATATTGCCAAAGGTCTTGAAAAAGAAGCATTGGAAGATGAATACTTTGTAAAACGCAAACTATATCCAAATGTGGATTTTTATTCAGGTATTATTTATAGAGCTTTGGGGATACCTACAGAGATGTTCACGGTAATGTTTGCACTGGGTAGATTGCCTGGATGGATTGCCCAGTGGAGAGAAATGCGTTTAAGAGGTGAGCCAATAGGAAGACCTAGACAAATCTATGTCGGTGAAAACCTTAGGCCTTTCATTCCCGTTAAAAAGAGATAAAAGACAACACGTAATTAGTAAACAAAAAACGGCCTTTGAGCCGTTTTTTGTTTGAACTAAGGTTGGGGGAGATGGTTTGAGTCCTGGTTTAACGACTTATCCAAATTGAAACAGACTTTCATGGCACCTGCGAGATAATAAGCTCTGACTCCAGAAAGCGTCTCCTGGCTCATTTCGGTTTTGTAACGTTCATACTCGGAATGTAAAAAGTCGTGGGCGTCAATGGCGTTAAGGTTTTCTATAGTGACTTCTAGAGAGCGTTGATAATTTTCCAAACTTTTATCGATGCTCTTAACCGGGAGTTTGGTGGTTTTAAAGTTTGTTTCAAACACTTGCTTGGTGAAGGAATCCAGCTCAGAACCATTGATGCAATCTGAATATTTGTTGCCGTACTCCTTCATGTCCATGGAGCTCACATTTTCTGTGTTGGAAGGGGATATTTTGTTAGAAAATGAGTTTAGTGACCATGCTCCAAGGGCAATAATCATAATAGAGAAAAAGAGAATGGCTGCCTTTTTCATAATCCTGTGGATTTTCTTCAAATAAAAGTAGTAATACCATAGAAATTATTTACATTTTTAACGCTTAAAATTTAGCTTTTTTTCAATTTAAAAAGTTGAATATCAGTTATTTAAAAAGACAAGGGTTTTTGGATAATCTTGCTGTTGTAAAACCCTTTTACGAATTATTATTTTTCTGAATTTGCAAATGGAAAATTGCAGGCAAAGCACTAGTTTTGCCTTAGAATTTTTAGGGATTTCCTTCTATGGGATACGAATTGGGATTCCTTTTCTAGAAAATGAAATGAAATGATGCAATTGCATATTGAAGATGAGACCAGCTCCTTAAAGGCGGTAATTTTGGGAACTGCAGAAAGCTGCGGGCCAACACCCACCCCGGAGCAGGCATACGATCCAAAGTCTCTTGAGCATATTTTGGCAGGTACTTATCCCCTGGAGGCCGATATGGTAAAGGAAATGGACGCCTTTGCCGAGGTTTTTGCAAAGCATGGAGTTAAAGTGTATAGGCCTACGGTGCTAAAGGACTGTAATCAGATTTTTTCAAGGGACATTGCGTTTGTTATTGAGGACCGAATTTTTCACTCTAACATCCTCCCTGATAGGGAAAGGGAATTTGAGGCCATACAGCATGTATTGGATCAGATAGATCCCTTGAAAATTATTAGGCCTCCCGAGGAGGTTCATATTGAAGGCGGGGATGTAATGCCGTGGAATAACTACATCTTTGTGGGGACCTATACCGGAGAAGACTACCCCGATTACATTACTGCTAGAACTAATAAACAGGCTGTGGAGTTCCTTAAGGAACAGTTTCCAAACAAAACGGTAAAATCGTTCGAGCTTCGAAAATCCAATACTAATGCCAAGGACAATGCCCTTCATTTAGACTGCTGTTTTCAACCTGTGGGAAAGGATAAGGCCATTTTGCATAAAAATGGGTTTTTGGTAGAAGAAGAGTACCAATGGTTGGTAGATTATTTTGGGCAAGAGAACATTTTCGAAATTACCAAAGACGAAATGTACCAAATGTTCAGCAATGTTTTTTCCATTTCCCCAGAGGTCGTCGTCTCCGAAAAGAATTTTACCCGACTTAATAATTGGCTGCGGGAGCAAGGTTTTATTGTAGAGGAAATCCCATATGCCGAAATCGCTAAACAGGAAGGGCTGCTAAGATGCAGTACCATGCCTTTGATTAGAAGCTAGGTAGCATTGAAAATTAGAGATAACTTGGCAAATTTTCTGTCAATACAATATCAATAGGAAATAGCTTTTTCTTATCAACGGCTATGTTGTATAGTAAATGGTTTGAAAGATGGTCAATACAGGCATGACCTTGCATTTTTGGGTTCTGGTTTAGAAGCATATTGATAGTGCCTTTCCTTAACAGTTCTATGTTTCTTGGAACCAAGTCATAGCCTATGACCTTAATTTTAGGATGACTACTTAGATATTCCGATAGCAAATGGGTCTTGGAAGTGGTAACATAAACCCCTGCAAAATCAGACATAAATGAATCCAAATTCTTGGATACATTATCAGTGCGGAACGAGATTGTCTCAATTTCAAAATCAGGGATACGTTCGGCGAAGTACTCCCTAAAACCTTTCTCTTTGTCATGTAAATGAATTGCGTGATCGGTATCTACGCCAATATGGGCAATCAGGATTTTCTGTGGTGGATAGGATTTTATAAGATTTTCCATAAGTTGTGCCGCCAGCCTACCGCTCTTCTTATAATCTTGTCCTACAAAGGTCAAATAGTCGACCTCCTCAATAGGAGTATTTATAAATCCAATAGGTATATCTAGCTGTTCAATTTGTGGAAACACCCACTTTAACTCTTCATAATAAATGGGCGCCATCAAAATTGCATTTGGACCTGTCTGCCATGCTTCCATAAGGGTTTTTACAAAACTCTCCTTACTTTTCTGATAGTAAAAATAGTTGAGTTCAATTCCAAACTGACTCCATTTTTTGCCAGCTTCCTGAATTCCTTGGGCGCATTGGTCCCAATAAACATCATGTTGATTGTGCTGTGGTATCACAACAGCTATTGCAAGATTTTTATGCCGCTTCAAAGACCTTGCAATTAGATTTGGTTTATAATCTATTTCCTTTAAAACTTTTTCTACTTTCTCCTTGGCTTTTGCCGAAACCTTGCCCCTATTATTTACCACCCTGTCCACAGTGCCCCTGGAAACTTGGGCGAGTTCAGCGATATCTTGGAGGGTATATTTTTTGGGATGCATGTGCTGGGTATATTGTTTCGGAGATTACATTGGTTTCCTATAGGTGTAAATCAGGCTTTTATGCTATAAAAGTCAAACTGGGCGATTATAAACAGCCAAAAAATACTATCAGAGACAAATTGGGAACCAAAGTAGTAAAGTTGGCATGCAATAGCAATAAATTAAAAATTAAAATCAAATCGAATCATTGAAAATTATTTATCAAATAACTTATTTTATTGTCAATTCTATAAATGTGCTCGTGAACACATTCTATATTGTCATAATCATTTAGATTTGCTTTGACTCAATACTTTTTGATCAATCAAGTTGAACTTGGAAAGGTCAATAACACCAAAACATGCTATTGTCCGGTAATATGGAGATTTCAAACATTGATATTGCAATTGTTCTTGCCTATGTGGTTGGGGTACTTGCTCTTGGGTTCTACCTATCCAAAAAGTCGTCTAAAAACCTAGAGTCTTATTTCTTGGGAGGTAATCAGTTGCCATGGTATTATCTGGGATTAAGTAATGCCTCAGGAATGTTCGATATTTCAGGGACGATGTGGACCGTGGGCATCCTTTTCGTATACGGACTTAAAAGCGCCTGGTTGCCCTGGTTGTGGCCCGTTTGGAACCAAGTCTTCATTTTTGTCTATTTGGCTATTTGGATGCGAAGATCTAATGTAATGACCGGAGCGGAGTGGATTACCTTTCGCTTTGGAGATGGAAAAGGAGCTAAGCTCTCGCATATTATCATAGTTATTTTTGCCGTCATCAGTGTCTTGGGGTTTATCGCTTATTTTTTTGAGGGAATAGGAAAGTATTGCACCTCTATTTTGCCTTGGGACCTGGCTTTTGAATTTTTCGGATATCACGTTTCCTCTGCCAAAAGTTATGCGTTGCTTATATGTGGACTTACCTCCTTGTATACTGTTAAGGGAGGAATGCACAGCGTTGTGGCCACGGAGGTGATGCAGTTTGTAATCATGACCATTGCCTGTATAGGTGTGGGTATCATCGCATTCAATATGGTTGATGCAGGTCAGATTGAAACAATTGTGCCAAATGGTTGGAAGGATTTATGGTTTGGTTGGAACTTGGACTTGGATTGGAGTAATAGTGCCTTTCCCCAGGTAAATTCAAAGATTGGAAAAGATGGATTTGACCTTTTTGGTCTACTTTTTATCCTTATGGTGTTGAAGGGCATCCTTGCATCGACGGCGGGGCCGGTACCAAGCTATGATATGCAACGGATTCTGGCGACGCGTAACGCTGCCGAGGCTGCCAAAATGAGCTTCCTTACCATTTGTGTGCTATACATTCCCAGATATTTTATGATTGTGGGGTTTGCCGTCCTTTCCCTAGTTTACCTAGGACCGGAACTTTCAGCCATGGGTGGTGAAATCGACTTTGAACAAGTGCTTCCTATGGCCATCAATAAATTCCTTCCCGCTGGCCTAAAAGGATTGATGTTGGCCGGGTTTTTGGCAGCATTTATGGGCACCTTTGCGGCATTTGTCAATGCGGCACCTGCTTATATCGTAAACGATATCTATAAGAAATACATCAAGCCAGGCGCTTCGGATAAACGCTTAGTCAACCTGAGCATATGGTCTTCCTTGGCCATGGTGGTGGTAGGAATAATTTTTGGTTTGAACGCCGGATCGCTCAACGAGTTGATCCTTTGGCTTAGTTCAGCCTTGTACGGTGGATATGTGGCGGCCAATGTATTAAAATGGATTTGGTGGCGCTTTACGGGTAACGGCTACTTTTGGGGGATGCTTTTCGGTTTGATTGCCTCCACCGTTAAACTGTTTTTCTTCCCTCAATATGTGGACATTTTTGTCTTCCCCATCATCTTTCTGTTTTCCTTTTTGGGATGCATCATTGGAACCTATTTGGAACCCCTGCCCAATAAGGAAGCCGTGAAAAAGTTTTATAAACAAACACGACCTTGGGGATTCTGGGGACCGATTAAAAGGGAGGTCTTGGCAGAAGATCCAAGCTTTGAACCGAACCAAGATTTTCGTCGCGACAGTTTCAATGTGGTAGTGGGAATCATTTGGCAGATGGCCCAAGTGGTCATTCCCATTTATTTTATGCTGCGCGAAAATACCCAAATGGTGATTTGGTCCGCAGTGTTGATTTTAACAAGTTACTTGCTCAAAAAGTTCTGGTGGGATAAATTAAAGGAAGTTTAGCATGAACGGCGATTTAAAAATCACTGGCACTTTCTTGGACGAGATAAGTCACGATATCCCCCATCAGAATTGGGGTAGGAAGGAGTGGGAGAATGATTTCAGGCACATGAAAAAAATGGGTATAGATACCGTTATTCTGATTCGGTCAGGATATCAAAAGTTTCTTACCTATCCATCGGAATATCTCATAAAGAAAAAAGATTGTTTTAAACCGCCCACAGATTTGGTCAAGCAATTTCTGGAACTTTCGGATGAATTTGGGATGCAGTTCTATTTTGGAACCTACGATAGTGGGGCTTACTGGAGAACGGGAGATATGACCTTGGAACTGGATTCCAACCTGCATGTAATTGATGAGGCCTACAGTACCTATGGTAGTTATAAGAGCTTTAAAGGATGGTACCTAAGCTTGGAATTGAGCAGAAGAACCAAAGGTGCCGTGGATACCATAGCGCGACTTGGAAAACACTGTAAGGAGGTAAGTGGGGGACTACCGGTTTTGATCTCCCCTTGGATTGATGGAAAAAAAGCGGTCATGGCCTCAGAACATGCTATTACCAAGGCAGAAAGCGTGTCTTTGCAACAACATTTCACGGAGTGGAACGAAATATTTGACGGCGTACAGGGCGCTATAGATGTAGTTGCTTTTCAAGATGGGCATGTGGACTATGAGCATTTGGAGGACTATCTTAAACTGAATAAAAAGTTGGCGGATCGCTATGGCATGCAATCCTGGACCAATTTGGAATCCTTTGATAGGGATATGCCCATAAAGTTTATGCCCATCAAATTTGAAAAACTACTACTTAAGCTGGAAGCCGCAAAAAGAGCGGGCTGCGAAAAGGCCATCACCTTTGAATTTTCCCATTTTATGAGTCCCCAGTCGGCGTATGCACAGGCTGGGCACTTGTACAATAGATATATGGAATATTTTGAGAATCTAAACCATAGTTAAAACCAAGTCTCTGAAAAACTACGCCCAACAATATCGCTCAGAACTTCTAGAAGAAATTATCCCATTTTGGGAGAGCTTTTCCGTGGACCGCCAACATGGTGGGTATTTTACCTGTCTCACACCACAGGGTAAGGTGTACGATACGGATAAGTTTGTATGGTTACAGGCCCGTCAAGCTTGGATGTTTTCCAAATTCTATAGCACAATAGAGCAACGTAAGGAGTGGCTGGAGATGGCTGGGAACGGCGTTCAATTCTTAGAAAAGTACGGCAGGGACTCGGAAGGCAATTGGTATTTTTCTCTGGATAAAAAAGGGAATCCGTTGGTCCAGCCGTATAATATTTTTTCAGATTGTTTTGCCGCCATGGCTTTTGGTGCGTATTCCGAGATTACCGGCGATCAAAAGTATGCTGCGATTGCCAAGGAAACCTTTGGGAACATTTTGAAGCGACAACACAATACCAAAGGAATCTACAATAAAAAATTTCCGGGTACACGGGAGCTGAAAAATTTTGCACTGCCCATGATCCTATGCAATCTGTCCTTGGAACTGGAATCGATTTTGGATGCTGGCCAAGTTGAGAACCTTACCAATAACATCTCCAAACAGATTTTGGAAGAATTCTACGATGAAAGCCGGGGTATTGTCCTAGAAAACATCTCAACTGATGGACATTTTGTAGACAGCTTTGAAGGTCGTTTGCTCAATCCTGGACATGCCATAGAGGCGATGTGGTTTATCATGAACATTGGTATTCGCAACAATGATGATCGGTTGGTGAAAAAAGCAGAACGAATCATGTATCAGCAACTGGAATTGGGCTGGGACCATACGCATGGTGGGATTTTCTATTTTCTGGATGCCAAAGGCCACCCCCCGGAAAAATTGGAATGGGACCAAAAGTTGTGGTGGGTACATTTGGAGACATTAGTGGCCTTGGCCAAGACCTATGCCTACAATCAGAGTCCCTTGGCCAAAGATTGGTTTAAAAAAGTTCATGACTATACCTGGAACCATTTTAGGGACCTCGAACATGGTGGTGAGTGGTACGGATACCTGAACAGAAGGGGGGAACTATTGCTGCCGTTAAAGGGGGGTAAATGGAAAGGCTGTTTTCATGTGCCTAGAGCACTACTTGAAATTTCAAAAACACTGGATATCTAACACGGATGATGTATAATATGTCAAGGTTTTATGGGCTTATACTGGTCTTGGTGATTTGTTTGATAAGAACCCCGGCTAACTCACAATCTGTGAAAGGAGTTTGGTTAACCGATGTGGCAAGTAAAGCCTTAGATTCCAGAGAAAGTATTGAAGAGGTAGTCAGGAGGTGCAAGGCTATTGGCCTAGATAATATTTATGTCGTGGTGTGGAATCGGGGATATACCCTTTATCCAAGTGCGATTATGGAGGCGGAATTCGGTAGAAGTGTAATGCCGGGATTTTCAAAGTTTGATATGCTGGCAACCCTTATCGAAGAAGCCCACAAGGAGAGTCTAAAAGTACATGCATGGTTCGAATTTGGTTTTTCCTCCAGCTACCAAGAAGAAGATGGGGGGCACATCTTGAGGAAGAGAACAGAATGGAAGGCGTTGGACAATCAAGGTAAATTGGTGAGCAAAAATGGGTTTCAATGGATGAACGCGTTTCATCCAGAAGTCCAGGAGTTTTTGTTGTCGCTTATTGTGGAAGTAGTTCAAAACTACGACATTGATGGGGTGCAAGGCGATGATAGACTTCCTGCAAATCCCTCCACGGCCGGGTATGATGCATATACGGTAGCTGCCTATAAAAAAGAACATAACGGTGCGTATCCTCCGCAGGATTATAGGAACAGAGCTTGGGTGGATTGGCGGGCCAAGCGGTTGAATCGTTTTGCCGAGAAGATTTTTAAAACGGTAAAGTCGATAAAACCTAAAATAATGGTGACCATGGCACCAAGTATTTTCCCTTGGAGCAAGGAGGAATATTTGCAAGATTGGCCTACATGGGTTGAACATGGTTGGGTTGACCAAATCATCCCTCAGGTCTATCGCTACGATATTGAGGCATATACCAAAACTTTAGCGTCTAATTTGGAGTTTATGCCGGAGAACTGCAAAAATCTATTTGTTCCTGGAGTTCTGCTCAAGGTGAATGACTACCTTCCTTCGGAAGCATACCTCAAAAACATGATCAAAGCCAATCGAAAACTGGGTTTAAAGGGAGAGGTATTTTTCTTTTATGAAGGTTTAAAAGGGCACGATTCCTTTTTCCGAGATAAGTACCCTAAAATGTAAAGTTATGCGAAGAACATTAGTAATGATTTTTTTGTTGGGTACGATGCTCCCCATTTTTGGACAACACCAGGTAGATGTGCTGATTATTGGCGGGGGAGCTGGAGGTACTTCGGCTGGAATCCAGGCGGCCCGAATGGGAGCGAAAGTGCGGATTTTAGAGAAAACCACCTGGCTGGGCGGGATGCTTACCAGTGCAGGTGTTTCCGCTATTGATGGCAACCATCAACTACCTTCAGGGATTTGGGGTGAGTTTCGGGAAAAACTGTATGCTCACTACGGAGGACCCAAAGCAGTGGCTACCGGATGGGTAAGTCATACGTTGTTTGAACCGTCCGTCGGGAATAAAATTTTAAAAGAGATGACCAGCATACCCAACCTGGATATTGTTTTCAATGCAGTCTATCAAAAAATTATAAAAAGAGAGGATATATGGGAGGTGACGTATACCCAAGGTAGAAAAACTGAATCCATAGAGGCCAGCATTTTAATCGATGCCACTGAAACTGGTGAATTGTTACCCCTTGTGGACGCCGAATACCGGTTGGGGATGGATTCTAAATCGGAGACAGGGGAACAGGAAGCACCAGATGAAGCCAACAACGTTGTTCAGGATTTGACCTATGTGGCCATACTAGAGGATGTAGGAGTGGTAAAACACCGTAAGGGATTGGTGAAAAAACCAAGAAACTATTCATCTGAACCCTATGCCTGTGCGTGCAAACGGGAAGACGGTGAAATGTTCGGAGCGGTATCGGGCTGTGAACAAATGTTGAACTATGGGAAACTTCCCAACAGCAAATATATGATCAATTGGCCCAATTGCGGCAACGACTTTTTTGTAAACTGGCCAGAACTATCTGCGTCAGAGCGAATGGAACAATTCAAAAAGGCCAAGGACTTCACCCAAGGTTTTATCTATTATATTCAAAATGAACTGGGCTTCAAAAATTTAAGATTGGCAGAGGAATTCCCCACAAAAGATGGATATCCCATGATTCCTTATCATCGGGAGGGTAGACGAGTCAAAGGGAAGACCTTTCTGGTGGTGGACCATCTAGAAAGGCCCTATGATTTTGGTTTGTACAAAACGGGTGTGACCGTTGGTGATTATCCTATTGATCATCACCACGATAAAAACCCCGAAGCGCCGGAAATTGATTTTATCAACATTAAGGTTCCCAGTTATTCCATCCCCATGGGGAGTTTGGTGCCCCGACAAGTGGATAATTTTTTGGTAGCCGATAAAAACATTAGCGTCTCCAATATTGTGAACGGCACCACACGGTTACAGCCTGTAGTGCTAGGTATTGGCCAAGCGGCCGGGGCCATTGCCGGACAGGCTGTTTTAAAGCAAAGCAAAACCTCTAAAGTGTCTATCCGAGAGGTACAGCGGGCCCTATTGGAACAAAATGCCTATCTGATTCCTTTTATGGATGTTACCCCATCGGACATAGGGTTTGGGGCAATCCAACGAATTGGGGTTTCGGGAGTGCTCAAAGGTTATGGTGTACCTTATAAATGGGCCAACCAAACTTGGTTTTATCCGGAACGATTGGTATCCGAATACGAATTGAAAACAGGTCTGGAACCATTGTATCCAAAGTTGGACAAATTACAAGCTTCCGGAGCCCCCGTTTCATCAAAGTTTTTAATTGGGATGTTACAGCTATTGGAAAGGGAGGCATCTTTTGATACCTTGAAAACTATTTGCTCATCTGTGGGCTATAGAGGTGCTTTTTCGGAAAGCACCCCACTGGATAGAAGGATGATCAGTATCCTTGTTGACCAGCTTTTGAACCCTTTCCAATTTGAGGTGGATTACCAAGGTAAACTGCTGGAAAAATAGTCGATAAATTGCCCGGATTCTTCGATATTATTTTACTTCCATTTTAGGTGAATCTTGACTAAGATCATATCTTTGCGCGCACTACATTTTTCAACAAAAATTTAGATTTTAGGGATGCAAGTAACTAATACCATCTTAATGATTAGGCCGGTCAATTTTAGAATGAACGAGCAGACCGCCGTGAATAATTATTTTCAGGAGCAACCCAACCTGAGCAAGGATGAGATTAATGCCAAGGCACAGCGCGAATTTGACAGCTTTGTGGCCAAGCTCAGAGAACATGGAGTAAACGTTGTTGTGATTGAGGATACCAAAGAGCCGGATACTCCGGATTCTATTTTCCCAAACAATTGGGTTTCCTTCCATGCAACAGGTACGGTTTGTGTGTACCCCATGTTTGCTGAGAACCGAAGAAAAGAACGAAGGGAAGATATCTTTGATAAGTTGGAAAATGAGGGCTTTGTCATTGACAATGTGATGGACTATACTGCTGCAGAAGAGGAAGGAGTTTTTCTGGAAGGAACAGGCAGTATTTTAAAAGATAGGGTACACCAAAAGGCCTATTGTGCACTTTCTGAACGTGCCCATGAGGAACTTTTTATTGAATTCTGTGAGGATTTTGATTGTTTTCCGGTGATTTTCCATGCCAACCAGAGTGTTGATGGGGAACGCCTTCCCATTTACCATACCAATGTAATGATGGCCATGGCGGAAACTTTTGCCGTAATTTGTTTGGATACTATAGACGACAAAAAAGAACGCAAGTATGTCGTGGAACATCTGAAAAAAGATGGTAAGGAGGTGATTGATATTACCGAAGAACAGATGTACAACTTTGCGGGGAATATGTTGCAGGTGATTGGAGCTGAAGATCAACGCTATATGGTGATGAGTTCAGCCGCATACAATAGCTTGCGGGAAGACCAGATTTCGGCTATTGAAAAACACTGTCCCATTATCCACAGTTCATTGGATACCATTGAAACCTGTGGAGGTGGTTCCGCACGCTGTATGATGGCGGAGGTGTTTTTACCGAAAGCATGATCCCTCTGTGCGATTCCGACCCCTCCGGTTTGGTATGAAATACCAAACCACCTCCCCTAATTTAGGGAAGGAATCTATAGGGTTTGCCGATAAGCTCCTCCCATCAGGAGAGGGGAGGTGGTTCCAGCAAAGCTGGAATCGGAGGGGTGAACTACTCCTCCACCGTAAACTCACGTATGGCCTGGTTGGGTTCCATAATATTGTATCCTTTCCAGAATTCGGGATTATACGCGGAGAGGTAAGTGGCCTTGGCTGTTTCATCCTCTTTTAATCCCTCAATTTGGGATTTGGATACCGACTTCGCGTCAAAAACCACCAACTCGTATTTTTCCGTATTGTAATTTACAATGTCCAGAGCCAAGGAGAGTTCGTTCTGTTTTCTTCTACCTTTTACGTGTTTGTTCTTTTCAATGACCTTTAAAGGTCTGTCCACACCCATCTTGCGGCCAAAGGTGAAGTTCATGAACTTTAAGCGGTATTGTTCACCGCTGAATTTGGAAAACACCGAACTGCCAAAATACTGCTGTTCCCGATAACTAAAGCCCAGCAATTTGATGCTTCGCAATGGTTTTACATTCTCATAATCTATGCGCACAATGGCAAAATCCTCAATATTTACAAAAAGTTTACCTTGAAAGTCACCCCGTCCCTTTGGGACAAAACCAATGACGTATACCCCTTGGTTTTCCAATTCGGAATAGCCCGCTAATTCGTACTCATAGCGATTAAGTTTTTTGGGGACATCCAACTTTGATTTCTTATTGAAAAACTGGGAATGAATTTCATTCATGACATACTTTCGATTCCCCAAAAAATCACTTTTTTCTGGTTTTTTTAGCTCATCAGCAATCTCGTCTGTTTCCTCCTCCGCCTCTAAAATGGAATCCACTGGTACTTTTTCGCCAAAAATTCCCGACTTGATTTTAAGGTAGGAATCGGGCTTTACGTTAGCCTTAAAGATAGCTTCCATTTTGTCAGATAGCGCTTCCATGGAACTTTCATTACTCTTGTCGTACAGTTCAGCCGCCTTTATCACTTCCAGCTTGTTTTCTTCGCCTCCTGTATAGTAATCGCCCAAGGTCTCTGTATAGTAGGAGGAACGACGGGGGAGAATGGACACAATGCTGTCGATTAGTTTTTTGTTGAGCTCGGCAATGGTGGATTTCTTGAACTCAATATCAAGTTTTTGAACCGTATTGAAGCTGGATTGTCTTAAGAAAAAACGCTGTTTGGCTGGAGTCTTTGCATAGTTCTTTGGCATGTTTTCCTCTACGCGTTCCATGATTTCCTCCACTGACAGTTCCTTGTCGAACAGATAGACCCCGCTAAGTTCTATGGCTTTTGGAGTTATGGCGATGCTACTATCTTGGAGTTGCTCCAAGGTAAAGCCCATTTTCTGGTATCCCATAGAGGAGATGTAAACTGAATCCTGTAATGGTACACCTGCATCCAAAATAAATGCAAATCGGCCTTCTTCATTTGTGATGACACCCTGGTGCTCACCATATTGCACAGTGGCGTAGGGAATACCTTTTTGGGTCTTGGCATCCACCAAACGGGAACTGACACTTTGAGCAGAAAGGGTATGACTCAAAGAAAGCAAAACGGCGAAAACAAAAAATGGGGTTTTAGCTGACATAAATATGTTTTTTGATTGTCTATGTAATAGACAACTAAATAGGTAAAAGGGTTGCATCTGATATAGGACGAATTGCAATGGACTTTGTAACAAATTTTATTCCAAAGACTTGGTTTTGGTAAGATTGCGGATCATTCCGCCAAAGATGAAATAATGGAATGGATAAACACTGAGCCAGTAAAGTCGACCGCGTAAACCTCGCGGCCTGAAAGTGGCCACCTGATGGAGCCTATTGTCAGAATCAATCTTGAATTCGAGCCATGCCTCTCCTGGCATGCGCATCTCTGCAAACAACAGCAGGCGCTTTGCCTTTTTATCTGCCAATAGCACGCGCCAAAAATCCAGCGCGTCACCTGGGAATAGTTTGTCTGGATGTGTACGTCCCCGGCGTAAACCCGGTCCCCCGTTGAGTTTGTCCATGAATCCCCGAATTTTCCACAACCAGTTAGCGTAGTACCAACCTGTATCGCCACCTATTTTCCATATATTCTCCAGGGTGCCCTCAACATCCTGGACTACCATGGATTTGGCATCCGTTAGAACCCCATATTTAGGCACTTGGATGTATTTGCCGAGGTCTTCCTTTATCTGCCCACTGGCAATGCTGTCTTTCCAGCTGCTTATGACCAAGTTCTGCTCAATTTTCTTAAATGCCATGGCTATGGCTTCCTCATAACTATGTGTTTGGATACCTAAAAGTTCTTGAAGCCGATTGTCCTTCGCCACAACTTCCATCTTCATACTATTGACCAGGTTCACTGCTAACTTGTAGGATGTTGAGGTAACAAAATAGAGCCAATAGGAAGATAGTTTGGGAGTCATTATCGGAACGGTCAAAATCCAATTTTTAAAACCTCGGACCTTGGCATATTGACGCAACATTTCCTTGTAGGTAAGGACATCAGGGCCTCCAATATCAAATGATTGCCCATAGGTTTGGGGGGTTCCCAAAACACCGGTCAAAAAGTTGATGATATCCCTTATGGCAATGGGTTGGGTTTTGGTAAGTACCCATTTCGGGGTAATCATAACCGGTAACTTTTCGCAAAGATCCCGAACAATCTCAAAGGATGAACTTCCCGAACCCACAATGATTCCTGCCCGAAGTACTGTGAGCTCAAAACTTCCCTGATAAAGAATGTCCTCCACATTTTTCCGCGACTTAAGATGTTTGGAGAGCTTTACATCGTTGACAATGCCACTGAGGTAAATCACTTGCTCAATCTGGGTATGTGCTACCCAAGTGTTGAAATTTTGTGCCGCTTTGGCTTCCTGCACGTCAAAATCCCCAATGGAGGAGGTCATGGAATGAATAAGATAGTATGCAGCATTGCAATCCTTCGGTATTTTTGAAGGGGAGCTATCATCCAAAAAATCGATTTCTACCACCTCAATTTTTGAACGTGTGCCCTGATCAATGGAAAAACGTTTTTCATCCCGCACGGCGCAGACAATCCGGTGTCCCATTTCCAACAACTTGGGAAGCAGCCGCATACCAATGTATCCGTTAGCGCCGGTAAGGAGTATTTTCATAAATCTTCAATCGAGGTTGGGGCATTGTCAGCCTTATAGTCCAATAGCTTCTTAAAATATTTTTGGATGGCCTTGGTGTCGGATTTTACTTTGATGAAATATTGATCGCGATGTATGGAATATGCAGCGAAGTCGCCCTTGTAAAGTGTGAGTTTATAGTAGGGGATGATGAGACCATAGGTTTCCAACAACGAACGGAAACGCACAATGATACCTTTGGGCCGCATTTCAATATTGCAGGTGTTCAAATTGTTGTCCAAAATGAGAAGATTCTGGATTTCCACACTGGCATCCGTCATAAAGAGTTTGGGTGAACCTATTCCCCCAAGTGCCCATCGTTCTTTAAGCGTGAAGGGCTTCCCTACCTCGGCATCTACCTTTTGCTTGACCTTTGGGTCGTTGTACGAAACATTTAACAGCATGTCTAAATTTAGCCAAAATCCATGGTTTTCTTATGGACGATGCCTACGAATAATAGCTGAAAAGGGTAAAAAATATGTAGTTTTGCAGGCTGAAAAGCCTGATACATGAGTTTGCAAAAAGTTTTGTCACAATGCGTCATTGATGCAGTGAAAGAGTTATACCAAATGGAACTGCCATCTGTCGAGTTTCAACCCACTCGAAAGGATTTTGAAGGCGATATAACCGTGGTAGTTTTTCCTATGCTCAGATTTGTAAAGGGAAACCCTGTTGAAATCGGAACGAAGATTGGAGAATACCTGCAAGAACATGTGGATGAGGTAGCAAAGTTCAATGTGGTCAAGGGCTTTTTGAACGTGGTCATCGATGATCAGTTTTATCTGGATTTCTTCGATACCATTCGAGAGGAAGCAAATTATGGTTTTGCAAAGGATATTTCTTCGGATGCAATGATGGTTGAATATTCCTCTCCTAACACCAACAAACCACTTCATTTAGGGCATATTCGGAACAACTTATTAGGCTATGCGGTATCCGAGATATTGAAGGCAGCTGGTAAAAAGGTATATAAGACCCAGATTATCAACGATCGAGGCATCCATATCTGCAAAAGTATGTTGGCTTGGCAAAGGTTTGGAGAGGGCGAAACCCCTGAATCTTCAGGCTTAAAGGGTGATCATTTGGTGGGCAAGTACTATGTGGCATTTGATAAGGCTTACAAGGAACAAATTGCCGAGTTGGTCGACAATGGAACAGCAAAGGAAAAGGCAGAAAAAGAAGCACCAATTCTTCTTGAGGCCCAGGAAATGCTTCGGAAATGGGAGGCCGGTGATGAAGCAACAGTTTCTCTCTGGCAAATGATGAACGGCTGGGTCTATGAAGGTTTTGATACGACCTACGAAAACCTTGGGGTCGATTTTGATGTGCTCTATTATGAAAGCAACACCTACCTACTTGGAAGGGATGTAGTAAAGGATGGCCTGGAAAAAGGGATTTTCTTCAAGAAAGAAGATGGCAGCGTTTGGATAGACCTTACCGATGAAGGTTTGGATGAAAAAATTGTGCTCCGCTCGGATGGCACAGCGGTCTATATGACCCAAGACATCGGGACCGCGATCCAAAGGGTTACGGACCACCCAGATATCAACGGAATGGTATATACCGTAGGTAATGAACAGGATTACCATTTTAAGGTGTTGTTCCTTATCCTTAAGAAATTGGGCTATACCTGGGCGCAACAACTATACCACCTAAGCTATGGGATGGTGGATTTGCCAAGTGGTAAGATGAAAAGTAGGGAAGGAACCGTGGTGGATGCCGATGACCTTTTAACAAGCATGGAAAACACGGCAGAGGAACTTTCCAAAGAACTTGGTAAGTTGGATGGCTACTCGGAAGAAGAAAAAAAACGACTGTACCGTACCATTGGTTTGGGTGCATTGAAATATTACATTCTAAAAGTTGATCCTAAGAAACGGATTTTGTTCAATCCGGAGGAGTCAGTTGACTTTCAGGGAAACACAGGGCCCTTTATTCAGTATACCTATGCCAGGATACAATCCATTCTAAGAAAGGCAGATTTTGACTTGAGCATTGACCTAAAAGCCACATTCGATTTGCACGGAAAGGAAAAGGAGCTGCTGAAATTGATCCAATTATTTCCCGAAACTGTTCAATTGGCTGCAGAGAACTATAGTCCGGCCCTCATTGCCAACTACACCTATGATTTGGTAAAGGAGTTCAATTCTTTTTACCAGCAAGTTTCCATTTTAGGGGAATCTGATGGCACCAAAAAACAATTTCGGGTATTGTTGTCCAAAAAGGTAGGAGAGGTCATTCAATCGGCCTTTAGACTCTTGGGAATAGATGTTCCCGAGCGAATGTAGCCTAGAACGTTACCCTGAAGCTCACGTTTGGCGTTAGACCTAGGGAGATGTTCTCTACGGTTTCAATCTCATCATCATCATTAACACGGTAGTATTTGTTGAGACTGTTTCTTCTATTGGTCATATTGATTAGGGAAATCCCTGCATTGGCCTTCACTCTTTGACCAATATTGAATTTGTAAATAGCCGAGGCGTCTGCCCTGAAGTACTCGGGGAGTCGGCTACTGTTGGGAACTTGATAGTTGATTCTGGCCGGGAAAACCGAGGTGTCCACAACGTTTCCATCGGTTTCCGGTTCCGTAAATGGTTTTCCGGAACGATAGTTAAGGCCAACACTCAATTTCAAGTTCTTATAAGTATATGTACCTGCAAAGGTCAAGGTATGCCGAATGTCCAAATTATTAGGGAAACTGTTCGGGATAATCGTCTCAAAAGTATAGTCGTTTTTGTTGTACGTATAGCTTAACCATGTGCTGTAATTAGCTCCCTTTTTATTGATGAGGAATTCCAGTCCTTTTACATCATAACTGCCAATTTCCCCACTAAATTGATTTTGATTCTGAAATCCTTGGGTGCTAGTGCTTATACCGTCCACTTTTTTGTAAAAACCTTCTACTCCAAGGTAGATGTCATTCTTATCATAATTGATGCCCAAGGAGCCTTGTTTACTCTTGGTGATGGGGAGTAAATTATCATCCGAAAGTACCCATCTTCGTTTTTCAATACCTAAAAAGTTCTGCTCCAAATCAATGACCTGGTTGGTACTCTGACTTTTGAACTCACCCAACACCTCGGCCCTTAAATGGTTGGCCAATCTGAAACTGAGGTTCAATCTGGGCTCTATCAAAAGTTCAGCGAACGTATTTAAGTTTTCAATGTAGTTGACCCGTACACCGCCCCTGCCCACAAATTTGTTGCCTTCTGACCGATACCCTATTTCGGAATATGGAGCATGAATTCGGATAACCCCGGTGATATTACTAAGAAAGTCTGGTTGGCTTACTATGGTGAAATTCTTGATTCCCGTCTCTATATATTGATATCCATTGTTCCAATCGAAGCCTTCTGAAAGAATATATTTAGTGTCCAGTTTAAGGGCGTTTTCTATGACTCGATTGTTTTGAAAAAGAATCTGTATTTGATTGGCAAAAAGACTTTCTGCATCCAAATTGTACCTGGAATAATACACGTTTAAGTTTGATGAGAGTCGGTCTGTCCATTGACTTTGCAATTGACCTCCTAGGGACAGATTGTTCTGGTCCAGCAGACTATTGGTGGTTCTCAGTTGGGACAGGTTACTTTCCGTATAGTCCAGGTTGTTGGTAATGCTTATGAAGTTCAGGCGGAGCTGATGGTCATCATTGATATCATACAGAAGTTTTCCGGTGAAATCGTAAAAGAAGAAGTTCTCACTTCTAGCGATTTCTTGATCTACGGCCACATTATTTGCGTTGGTCACTTCGCTGTCCTGAAATGCCCTGTCAAAAAACTTGTTGTAAGTCGGGGTGTTTAAAAAATCCGTTGTAGAACGACGTGCCGAAAATTGAAAACCGAGATTATGGGTTAAGGGCACTTGACCATAAACATCCCCGCTGATAAAATTGAATCCGGCACCTCCAACGAAATCATCGGAGAGCTCATTTCTGGTTTCCATTCGGATTACGCTACTCACCCCGTCCCCGTAGGCTGAAGGAGTTCCGTTTTTATACACGGTAATTTTATCCGTGAGATAAGGGTTGAAGGCGGATATCAAACCAAAGAAATGCCCGGATTGGTACATTTTTATCCCGTTCCAGAGCATCAGGTTCTGGTCGTTGGTACCCCCGCGGACATTTATGTCCGAAACCGTTTCATCTATACTTTTGATCCCGGGAAGCGATTGCACCGTTTGCAATATATCCGGCTCAATAAGACCGGGAAGGATGCCAAAATCTGCCGTATTCAGTGTGATGCTCGCATCAGTTTCTTTTATGATTCCCGTGGTTAGGAACTTATAAACAATCACCTCTTTCAATTGCTCATAGTGCTGGGCCATCAATATCTTGGGGCAGCCTCCTCCTTTGAGTAGTTCATCTACCGTTACATACTTGGTGTTAAAGCCAAGGTATCTAATTTTAAGGGTTGCATTTCTTGGGATATCAAATAGGCGAAAAGCACCGTCTACATCAGTAGTTTGGGCTATGGAGGTTCCAAATACCTCAACCGTTGCTCCCGGGATGTTGTTTTCGGCGAAATTATCGAGCACTCTTCCGCAGACCTTAACGAGTGTACTTGTCGTCAAGGTATAGTACCTATCGTTTAGTTTTTGGGCCTTAATCTGAAACTCTGAAGAAATATGGGCAAGAATATCATCCAGAGCGACAAGGTTGCTTGGAATTTGGATTGTGAATCCTTCCAAATCCTTGTTGATATATGAAAATTTAATATTGAATTGCTCCTCGAGTTGTTTAATATAGGGCACAAGTTCAAGCTGTTTTCCCTTTTCCTCTTGGGCGGTTGTGTTGACCCCCAGAAAAAGTAAAAACAGTAAAAAGAGGCAAAAGCGGCCTCTAAGGAGTCTTTTCAGCATAGAAAAGTACATTATCGCCCTCAAGTTTGTAATTAATTCGAGATGGGGTGCTTATACTTTTTAACGCCATATTTATGTCTGTGTTGCTAAAAGTTCCTGTAAATAACAGATTCTTATCAACATTTTGTGTTTTTACCTCAATATTAAACTGTCTTTCCAATTCGGCTAAGACATATCCTAATGGAATGCTTTCAAAAGAACTTTCGTTGTTGACCCATGAAGGTTGGGCCGTATTTGGCTTTGGGGAAGCGATAAGGGCTCCATCAATGACCATAAAGGAAGTTCCGGCCGGCAATTGGGTTTCCGTGTCGTTGTAGGTAACGCTTACCAGACCTTCATAACAAGTAACCTCGAAAAAACCTTCCCTATTTTCTACATTAAACTGAGTACCCAGTACCGCAACGGTTCCTTGGGATGTGGAAACGGTGAATTTTTCACCTTTTGCAACCTTAAAAAAAGCCTCGCCGTCAAGGGCTACACTTCGCTTTTTATCCCAGTTTTTTTCGCTAAAAGAAACGCGGGAACCTGCATTTAAAATAATTTCTGAGTTATCTGGTAGGGTGATTTGGGAACGCTCTGCATATTCAGTGGAGATAGATTCGTCCAGGGTATTCACATAGAAATAGGAACCGGTCAATAGCAGGGCAATGACAGCCGCAACGCGCAAGAATTTTTTGAAAGGGTGAAGCGCAATAACCTTGGGCGTTTCACCTATTCGCTCGTTCTTGAGTTGCATAAGTGCTTGGTCAACGTCAAACTCCGGAGCTTCAAGACGACCCGAGACCTCCTTTAGTTTCTGATATGAAGCATAGGCCTCGGACTTCTTGAACTCTTCCAGTTCCTGACCGGAAAGCTCTCCGCTAAGCCATTTTGCCAAATAATTCTCCTGCATGATTTCTATGCTTTACACATTAATAACAACTAACTTCCTAAAAACCCTACTTTCAGATTATTAATTATCAATTTCTACTATTTGAATGTTCCATTTAAGACCCAATTCTTTGGGTAATCCAATATCACAAATTCAAGGTTCTAATTTATATTCCGTCAATTTGCTCCCTCAGCGCTTTTAGGGCTAGGTGCATCCGTTTTTCAATGGCTTTTACGCTTACACCCTCCATCTCGGCAATTTCCGCATATTTTTTTCCATCAATCCGATTGAGCAAAAATGTGGTGCGTTGGTTTTCGGGCAAATCGTTCAGGGCTTTGTCCAACTTCTCCTTGTATTGCTTTTCCTCCATTAAGAATTCGGGCGACTCATTGGAATGTTCCAAGCTGGGACTGGCATATTTAAGCCTAACTTTCTCCGCTTTGATGACATTTAGGTATAAGTTGTTTGCCACCGTGTACAAATAGGACTTTGCCTTTTCCGGTGCCACCTTGGCACAGTTTTCCCAAAGTTTTACAAATGCCTCCTGCACAGCATCATGGGCTTTTTCCTCATTGCCGAACTTATAATATATATAGTTGAATACCGTTTTGGAATTAGCCTTGAAAACGGAGCTGAAAACCTGCTCTTCGCAAACGTTGTTCATTTAGGAGGTGTTGACTTTGAATCAAAGATATTTTAAAAAAAATTAAGATAAAGTAGGGTTTTTTTCCGATGAGTTGTTTTAGGATTGAATTCTAACTAAAAATCCAAATCGTTATGAAAAAGTTGATAAATAACTTATTGTATGCAGGCCTGGCTCTTATGGCACTGACATTCACAGCTTGTCAGGAAGAGTTTGAAGAGGTGACCGGTGGAACTGAAAACGAAACCATCCAAGCCGATTCTTCCACTGCGCAGTTAATAGAGAAAACGTCCTCCAATGACGGTTCTTTTGATAATATTGTGGATAGCGCCAGTTGTATAGCACTTAAATTTCCTTACACAGTTGAAGTAAATGGTGTCATGGTGACCATTGATTCCAAAGAGGACCTCCATACCATTGAAGATATTTTTGATGAGGTTGATGTTGACGAAGACATTCTTGAAATTATTTTTCCCATTACAATAACCCTTGCAGATTTTACCGAAGTGGTTATTGAAAATGTGGAAGCCCTTCGTGAGCTAGCCGCCCAATGTAAAGAAGGTGGTGATGATGATGATATTGAGTGTATCGACTTTGTTTACCCTATTACCCTGTACACCTTTGATATCAATAACCAGCAAACTGGTCAGGTAACAGTGGAAAGTGACGAGGATATGCGCAAGTTCTTTGATGGATTGGAAGACAATGACCTGGTAAGTATTGAGTTTCCAGTAACCTTGAAGAAATTCGATGGAACTGAAGTTGTTGTGGATAGCAATGCCGAATTGGCCCGTGCTCTGGAATTGGCTGCTGATGAGTGTGATGAAGACGATGATGATGATTTCAACGATGACGATTTTGATGAAGAAAGATTTGATTTCTGTTTGACCCAATGCCCATGGAGCGTTATGGAGGTGATTCGGGATGAAGTGAACCAGACCGATCAATACCTAGCTCGTATTATGACCTTTAATGAAGATGGAACAGTTAGCGTTTCAGATGGTTCTGGAGGTATGGTACAGGGTACATGGAGCAGCAGTTTTACCGACCGTGGACCACTTTTGACCTTGGAATTTGAGGATTTGGTTGACTTTAACTCAGAGTGGTTGGTGTATGAAATTGGTGATCATACCATTAAATTATATACTGATAATGGCAATAAGATCATATTAAAACAACTTTGTGAAGACGATGTAGATCCAGATACCTTGCGTGGCATTTTGAAGGAATGTGAGTGGATCATCAAAAAAGTGATTAACCAAGGAGAGGAAATTGATAGACTTTTAGGATATAAGTTCAAGTTTTTGCCAGATGGTGTCCTGCAACTTACCAACGGAGAAAATACTTCTGAGGGTACTTGGGAAGTAGGGATGAATGAAGATGAAGTTCCGGCTCTCTTGATTTCCATCGGGGATGAGAACAGTATCAATTTTGACTGGCCGCTTAGAGATCTTGATGATGCAAGGCTGAAATTTGGAGTGGAGGAAGTTGGATATAGACTGGTACTTCAAAGAACCTGTGATGATGACGCTAATGACGAAGACGTAGCGGAAATCAGAAATATCATGCAAGGCGGAACATGGAATGTTGCCCTATATGATAACGAAGGCATGGATGGAACGACCAATTATGCCAGCAAGGATTTCACTTTTTCAACAGCAAATCTAGTTGAAGTGACTGAGAATAGCGACCCAATAATCAGTGGTCTTTGGAGAATTGCTAGAAAACCGGGATCTGATTTGCTGTTTTTCTTGAACTTCCAAGAAGATGCCACCTTTGGCGAATTAACCGAAGCCTGGTACATAACCGAGGTGACAACCGATCGTATTGAATTGGTTTACGAAGACGAGAATGTCAATTATAAATCGCTTGTTTTCGAAAAACAATAAGATTTTTCCCCTATCTTTTTTGAAAAGGACGGCTCTCCCCAAAGCCGTCCTTTTCTTTTTATTCTTAAATTTGTGCCTCCTTTAAAATGACGAGAGCATATGTTCGATAATTTAAGTGATAAGCTGGATAAGGCACTCCACGTCCTCAAGGGCCACGGGCAAATTACAGAGATCAATATAGCGGAAACCCTCAAAGAGGTGCGCCGGGCATTACTGGACGCTGATGTCAATTTTAAAATTGCCAAGGAGTTTACCAATAGGGTCAAGGAAAAGGCCATGGGACAGAACGTACTTTCCAGTCTCAAGCCGGGCCAGCTCATGGTCAAGATCGTAAAGGACGAGCTTACCCAGCTCATGGGAGGCGATGCCGAAGGAATTGACCTTTCTGGAAACCCATCGGTTATTCTCATGTCCGGTTTACAAGGTTCTGGTAAGACAACCTTTTCGGGTAAACTGGCCAATTACCTTAAAAATAAGAAGACCAAAAAACCACTTTTGGTAGCCTGTGATGTGTATCGTCCTGCAGCAATTGATCAATTGCATGTGGTAGGGGAGCAAATCGGTGTAGAAGTCTATTCGGATAGAGAGAACAACGATCCAGTGGCCATTGCCAAGGCTGGAGTGCAGCATGCCAAGAGCAATGGTTGTAATGTGGTGATCATAGATACCGCGGGACGTTTGGCAGTGGATGAGCAGATGATGACGGAGATCGCTAATATCCACAAGGCCATAACACCGCAAGAAACCCTTTTTGTGGTGGATTCCATGACTGGTCAAGATGCAGTTAATACAGCCAAAGCTTTCAACGATGTCCTCAATTTTGATGGTGTTATACTGACCAAGTTGGATGGTGATACAAGAGGTGGTGCCGCCATTTCCATCAAATCCGTGGTCAACAAACCTATAAAGTTCATTGGTACCGGGGAAAAAATGGAGGCCATAGACGTTTTCTATCCCTCGAGGATGGCTGATCGTATCTTGGGCATGGGAGATGTGGTTTCTTTGGTAGAAAGGGCCCAAGAGCAATTTGATGAGGAACAAGCGCGGAAAATCCAGAAAAAGATTGCCAAAAACCGCTTTGGTTTTGATGACTTCCTGAGTCAAATCCAGCAGATTAAGAAAATGGGGAACATGAAGGACCTCATGGGTATGATCCCGGGTGCGGGAAAGGCTCTAAAAGGTTTGGATATCGATGATGATGCCTTTAAGCATATAGAAGCCATAATCCATTCCATGACCCCGGATGAGCGTTCTACGCCGTCCAAATTGAACGCAAGTCGCAAAAAACGCATTGCAGCAGGTAGTGGCCGCACCATCCAAGAGGTCAATCAGCTTCTAAAACAATTCGACCAGATGAGTAAAATGATGAAGATGATGCAAGGCGGCGGCGGAAAAAAGATGATGCAGATGATGCAGAATATGCGCTAATACCAAATAAGAACCACAACCAACAACCAATCAAAAATGGAAATTCTCGACGGTAAAAAGATATCGAACCAAATTAAGGATGAAATAGCCGTAGAGGTTGCCCAAATGAAGGAAAGAGGTGAAAAAGTGCCTCATTTGGCGGCTGTTTTGGTAGGGAATGATGGGGCTAGTCTCACCTACGTAGGTAGTAAGGTAAGGTCCTGCAAAAAAATAGGTTTCGAATCCACTTTGATCCATCTTCCCACAGAAACCACAGAGGCTGAATTGCTCGATCAGGTCCGGTCCCTAAATGAAAATACGGACATTGACGGTTATATTGTTCAGTTGCCATTGCCAAAACATATCGATGAACAAAAAGTATTGATGGCCGTTGATCCTGACAAAGACGTGGACGGATTTCATCCCACCAACTTTGGAAAAATGGCGCTGGATATGGAATCCTTCATTCCTGCAACCCCTTTCGGAATTATGGAATTGCTTCGCCGTTATGAGGTGGATACCCAAGGCAAGCATACTGTAGTTATTGGTAGAAGCCATATTGTGGGAAGGCCTATAAGTATTTTGATGAGCCAGAAAGGCAAAGCGGCCAATGCAACGGTTACCTTAACACACAGTAGGACCAAGGACATTAAAGAACTCACTTTGCAGGCAGATATCATTGTTTCTGCCCTTGGGGTTCCCAATTTTTTGAAGGCGGATATGGTGAAGGATGACGTGGTCGTAATCGATGTGGGCATCACTAGGGTGCCAGACACTTCCCGGGAAAGAGGATACTACATTACAGGGGACGTTGATTTTGAAAATGTTAGCGAAAAAGCTTCCTACATTACCCCAGTACCAGGGGGGGTGGGGCCAATGACCATTGCCATGCTTCTAAAAAATACACTTTTGGCACGGGAAAGGCACCAACAAAACAAATAGATTTCCTATTCTTTGGAAACTTGTTGGGAAACTACGTTTTCTTCTTCGTCGGGGCTTATAAAGTCCAGATCATTTTCCCCTTCATCATTGGTGCATCCGGAAAGGGCCAAAGCGGAAAAAAATAAGGTAATAAACAATAGAACAATTTTCATAGGCTTCAATTTGGGTTTTCAAAGGCCGTTCACATCTTTTATAACGGTTTGGAATGCGTCATCTTGCCTTTTTTCGCATTTATTCGATAAATTGTAGCAAACAAACTCAACGTGTCCAAATCCGCGAGAAATAAGATAGCTTGGGTAATATTCGCCTTTTTGGCCATTGGAGTGGGCCTTTATCCTCTTTTATATTGGCTGGCCCCAGAGCCTGTGGGTCTTTTGCTCAGTAAATCTGCGGAGCTGATTTCAAATCAGCTGTGGAACATTGGATTTTATGGGCATATAACCTTCGGGGGTATTGCATTGCTTACAGGTTGGTCCCAATTCAGTAAAAAAATTCGCTCCAAAAAACTGAAACTGCATCGAAACTTGGGTAAGATTTATGTAGCGTCCGCATTGTTAAGTGGAATTTGTGCATTATACATTGGGTTTTACGCCACAGGTGGATTAGTAACTGCGGCCGGTTTTATCGGTTTGGGCCTGGTTTGGTTGTATACAACTTTGAAGGCTTATTCAGCAATACGGACCAAGGATATATCTTTGCACCAGGGCATGATGATATATAGTTATGCGGCCTGTTTTGCCGCAGTCACCCTTAGACTTTGGCTGCCACTATTAACAATGATTTTTGGTGAATTCTTAATTGCCTATAAGATTGTAGCGTGGTTATCGTGGGTTCCGAATATCATTTTTGCCCACTTTTGGGTGAAACGCAAAGGATTGAATATTGTCTGAAATTATTTGGCAAACAGCTGACCCATATCTTTAAACGACTTGAACTCCAGTGCGTTTCCCGCGGGATCTAGAAAGAACATTGTGGCTTGTTCTCCTACTTCTCCCTCAAATCGTATATATGGCTCAATGACAAAATCGACATTCTTGGACTTAAGTTTTTGCGAGAAATTTTGAAAATCCTCCCATGGTAAAACCACTCCATAATGAGGAACGGGCACATTTTTTCCGTCGACTGGGTTAGTGTGCAAATCTTCGTCCGACTTTGGTTTGTAATGAATGACCAGTTGGTGTCCAAAAAGGTTGAAATCCACCCAATGGTCACTGCTTCGCCCTTCTTCGCATTCAAGGACAGTACTATAAAATTCACGGCATTCTTTCAGATTGTATACAGGAATGGCTATGTGAAAGGGATTAACTTGTTTCATGGAACTAAAAGTAATTCCCCACAACCAACTATACAAATGGATGTTGGGTGATTTCATCACATTATGTCAAAGACTTCCTATGAATTAACATTCGTGGTTCATCATGTGTTGATGGTATAAAAAAGTTTTGGTGACTCACGAATGTCACTATCTTTAGTAACTATGTTCTTAATCCATTGAATTACAGATTATATGAAAAAAACAGCAATGCTTTTAGCGTTGATTGCCCTAGGTGCATGCAAGCAAACCAAAAAAACCGAAATTACCGACCAATCTGAGGAACCAATTGAGCCCTTGGAAAAATGGACCTACCTATTTGATGGTACCAGTTTGGAAGGCTGGAGAGCCTACAATGGGGAAACGCTTCCGCCAGGATGGACCATAAAGGACAGTACTTTGACCTTCGATACGGAGTTGGGTCTTGAGCAGGATTACAAAGGCGGAAAGGACATCATTTATGGAGCTGCGGAATATGATAATTTCGAGCTTTATCTCGAATGGAAACTTCCCGAAGGAGGTAATAGCGGTATCTTTTATCATGTTAAGGAAGGTTATGGCGGACCACCTGAGGTTTCCCCGGAATATCAGCTCATTGATGACGAGAATTATGCCAAAATACACGATTTGACGAGCTATAACTCCCAATTCGGAGCTGAACATCCTGCTGAGCTACAGGATTGGCAAAAAACCGGTGCCGACTATGCGATGCATGTGGCCGATGAGTCACAGAAAATATTGAATCCGGTGGGCGAATGGAATTCCTCCAAAATTGTTTTCACTCCAGAAAAAGTGGAACACTGGCTCAATGGTAAAAAGTTATTGGAATTTCAACCGTGGTCCGAAGAATGGAATAAAAAGAAAAACTCTGGAAAATGGGACAACACACCGGACTACGGAAAGTACAAAAAAGGCTACATTGGCTTACAGGACCATTCCAGTCCCATATGGTTCAAGAATATTAAAATCAAAGAGCTGACATCGAAAAACTAATCAATAACACAATAGTATGAGTAAGAAGATATCAAATCAAGATAGGAGGGATTTTCTAAAGAAAAGCGGTGTAGGTGCCCTCGGTTTGCTTGCCGCACCTTCCGTTCTTAGTGCCCACGAAAAGCTTAGGGCAATCAAACCGGATGGAAGGATACGAACGGCGCATATAGGGGTTGCCAATATGGGCGCTGCAGACCTTAACGATATTTCCTCGCATCCCCAGGTGGACGTGGTGGCACTTTGCGATGTTGATGCAATCAACTTATCCACCGCACGGAAGAAACATTCCAAGGCCCGGGTATTTTTTGATTACCGCGTGATGTTGGATGAGATGGCCGATGAAATTGATGCTGTAATTGTTTCTACCCCAGACCATACCCATGCGCCTGCCTCATTGATGGCAATGCAAAAAGATAAGCATGTGTATTGCCAGAAACCTTTGACGCATTATGTCTCTGAATCTAGAGCCATGAAGAAAATGGCCCAGGATAAAGGTCTTGTTACCCAAATGGGTATACAGGTGCACTCTTTCTACGATTACAAATTGGCCACCCTGCTGATACAAGATGGTATTATAGGAAAGGTGCATACCGTACATGCATGGAGTCCAAAATCTTGGGGTTACAACGGTGCTGAGCCGGAGGGGGAAGACCCGGTACCGGCCCAGTTGGATTGGAACCTTTGGTTGGGCACTTCGGCGGAACGTTCGTACAAGGAAGGATACTACCATCCCGGAAACTGGAGAAAACTCATGGATTATGGATGTGGTACTTTGGGCGATATGGGCGTTCATATTTTTGACACCCCCTACAATGCTCTGAACTTGGATGTCCCCAGAACCATTAAAAACGAATGCCGTGAACCGAACGGTTATGGCTACCCTGAAAATAATACGGTTACCTACGAATTTCCCGGAACCGAATACACGGGTAAATCGTTAAAATGGATTTGGTACGATGGCCCAGGAATGCCTCCCTCACATGAAGATTTGGTGCTGCCCGGAGCCAAAAACAAGACCAACGCCAAGAAAACATCGCAAACAGATATTTCCCTTGATGCCAAAGTTGCGGGAGAGGGTGAACTGCCAGAACAGGGAGCTATGTTCGTAGGTACAAAGGGACGCTTGCTTTTACCACATTTTATGCAGCTGCCCAGAAAAATAGTTCGAGGCAAATATGTGGACATTTCCAAAGATATTGCAAAACACAATTTGGGAGAACCCGTTAGAAATTATGCCAGCGAAGGTCCCAAGCATTATCACCAGTTTATCGATGCTTGCTTGGGCAAGGATAAATGTACTGCTCCTTTTGAATATGCAGCGCGTTTGACCGAGACCATTCTTTTGGGGGTTATCGCAGGACGTTTTCCCAATCAAACCCTACATTGGGACAGTGAAACGGCAAAATTCGCGGAAGAAGAGGCAAATCAATATTTGGGAGGAGATTATAGAGAGTTTTAGCTCGATTATTGTATTGAAAAAGCTAAAAATCCCAAAAGCCGAACTGCGTTTGGGATTTTTTATGCATTGGGCCTAACCGGCTAGAAAATCAATGATTTGATTATTTACTTCTTCCTGGTGCATGGAATGTCCAAGTCCTTCAGTGCTGACCAGTTGACTACCCTTCCAGTTTGCATGTACCTTTTCTGATGCATGGTATGGGGCAACCGCATCCCATTTGTCATGAAACAACAACCCCTTTTTGGTGTTGTTCTTAGCGAACTTGGAACTGGAGAAATCGCGTATATGAAATCCAAACCGATTTTTTATATAATGATCAATAACACCCATAAACCGATCATTGAACCTGAGGATGTCCTGGTATTGGGCCATAATTTCATGAAATTCTGATGGAGCACCAATGACCACCATTTTTTCAACCCCTGGGTTGGGATTTTTGTATTCGTTGTACATCAAGGTCATTCCACCCACCGAATGTCCCACTAAGTACTTTGGATTGTATTTTTTTACCATATGGTGAACCGCTTCTTCATAAAGGGGAACATACAATAGTTTGCCGGAAGAGTACCCATGCGAAGGAGCATCAAAGGCAATGATGTTAAAATTTGCCTCTCTTAGTTTTTGGATTAAGTTCCGCCATCTAAAGGTGTTGCTTTCCCATCCATGGACAAGGAGGACGGTTTCCTTTTCTCCTGGCCAATGGTAGGATTGTAGTCGATGTTCCGCAACGATCTCTACCTCTTTTTTTGCCTGTTCCAAATAGGGTTCCTGTTGGGGCAGGACCCGTCCTTTTCTAACTGTGCAGAAAAGATTGAAGGCTTTATGGGCCATTTTTTTTGGGGCAAAAAGGGAAATTAGGTTAAAGTATTGGCCATAGGCCAACGGAACAATTTTTGTAATTAACTTTTTCATTCGGTTACTTTTTGTAACTTACTCTATATCTGAAACTAAAAATACAGATTCATTTCGGAACAAAAAAGAAGTCACCTTAACAGAACTAAGTATGGAATCAGAAACTATCGCTGATAATCAGAAGATTAGAACGGCAAAAAAGTTGCAAAAAATGTTTGGCCACATTGATTATAAGAACCCGCCTGAATTATGTCCGGTAAGGGATGTGATGTCCGTGGCATCTGACCAATGGAGCGCATTGATTATCCTATGGTTGGGATACTTCCCGGTATTACGGTTCAATAAGCTTAAAAAGTTTGTGTACGGAATTTCAAATAAGGTTTTGAGTCAGCGCTTGAAAGTGCTGGAAGCAGATGGTTACATCCAAAGAAAAGCCTATGCCGAAGTACCAATCAGAGTGGAGTATAGGCTTACCGAGTTTGGGCAGTCCTATGTAGAAAAACTACTGGAGCTGACAGAATGGATGCAGACCAACAGCCCCAAAGTACTGGCAAATAGAGAAAAATATGGACTGCTTTAATCCTTGAGGCGATTCCAAATATCAATATACATTCTCCAAGAACCTTCCTCTTTTTTCCAGACCACCACATACTTTCCCTTCCATTCGGAAATGGGTTCATCCCCTTTCTTGCTGGTTCCTTTATAATAGCCATAATCGTAGGCTTGGTCTCCTAAAACGGTAATTTCGGTATCATCCATACTATGACTAAGGACCTTGGTGTCTTTCCCCAAAATCCATCGTTGTTTTATGGCTTCCCTACCTTCCACAATGGGAGTGCCCAAAGGAATGAGTTTGGCATCCTTGGTATAGGAATTGGCCATGGCCTCAAAATCTTGTTCGATAAAGGCTTTGGAAAACTTTTTAGAGGCTTCCCTTATGTAACGTTTTTCGTCTTCATTTCCTTGTTGGATTTTACCGTTGGAACAATCAATTTTCCAAGTTGGGAAAACAACAGATTCGTCTTTGTTCACCCATTCCCCAATCCATTTGAAGCCTTGCCCGTCGATATCATAGAAAGAAAGGCGATAATAACCATCCATCCCATTGGGAGCTTTTTGTTCCCTATATAATATGATCTTTCCTTCTTTGGCTTTATTACCTTCCCAAGTAGGCAACGAAGGAGATGGCGAGCCCGAACTGTAGTAATGTACATACCATCGAGTGCTATCTGGAATAAACTGACGAATACTCCCTGAGTAAGTGCCGTCCTCCTTTAAAGTTTCATCCTGTACCCCCATACCGTTCATAATGTATTTAAAGCGCCAAACCATACTCACAGGTTCTGCCCAGGTTTGATCTGGGTTCCTGGTTGCAGATGTACAATTGCATTCACCGATAAGAGGCGCAAAATCCAAGAGCTCGGTTGGGGCATTGGGATTTGGTAGCCCAAACGGATGTTCGGCCGAAGGTTCGTAATCGTATTGGGCCATTCCTAAATAAGGCAACAAGAGAAGCAAGCTTAAATATCTATTTTTCATTGGGTTGGAGTTTGTCCTCAAATTACCCAAATGAAGGTAAGCCTGCCCGCTCTTTAGGAATTAATTAACAAGCGGTCTATTCCCAGCCCACCATCAAATATTTGATTTTGGCCGTTCCAGGTATTTGAACGGCCTCAATGTTGGCTACGGTGTAGCGTAAGTTGGAAGGAAGTTCCTCCTTGTCTATGGTAAAATAAAGATTGCTGTTTTTTGGAAAAACCACCACGCTGTTCAGGGTAGTTACAATCTTTTTAATACCATAGTTTCTTTGGATATCCTGAAAAGTGCTATGCAGGCCTACGCCACTGCTCGTGGTGTATCGGGAATCAAAAACCCTTATATTTTCTATGCTCGGGATACTATCCGACGATGGTGTAAGGGTAAGCAGATGTTTTCCACCTTTTTCGAAAATCTTAATTCGGTCGGTTTTTCCACCAATGTTCGTTTTGAGAGAGTCCTGTACAATGGAATCTCCAACAAAAATGGTTTCAATTTCTTTTACAGGTGTTGTTCTTTGAAGAGGTCCCACGCTGGTTTCAGATATGAGGAAGGTAGTATCTTTTTCTGCACAGGACTGAAGGATTACCATGCTCATACCCAATAACAAAACAATCTTTTTCATTAGTTATCGTATCACTTTTTTTAAGACGCCCAAAACACCACGAATAAAAGTAGCGCTGGTTAATACTTTTACAACGGGGTTCATTCGTGTGCTTCTTCGGGATGAAGAAGTTCTTCTTGATGAGGTTTTTCGTTCCCTCTCCTTCTCCTTTTCCGCCTCTTCCTGCGCCTTTTCTATTTTTTCATTTAGGATTTCATAAGCACTTTCCCTATCGATTTCATCATTATATTTTTTGATGAGACTGGATTTTCCTAGGGTTTCTTTTAGCTCTTTTGCCGTGAGCACATCCATACGACTCATTGGAGCACGCAGTAAGGTCGCGGCCAACGGGGTAGGTCGGCCTTTTTCGTCCAATGCGGATATTAGGGCTTCCCCTATACCTAGAGACGTAAGTACTTCTTTGGTGTCATAGAATTCCGAATCAGGGTAATTTTCCGCAGTCAGTTTGATGGCCTTTCTGTCTTTGGCTGTAAATGCTCTTAAGGCATGTTGCACCTTTAACCCCAATTGGGCCAGAACATCATCTGGTACGTCCGTTGGGTTTTGGGTCACAAAATAAAGACCAATTCCCTTAGATCGAATCAATTTAACGATGCTCTCTATTTGATCTAACAGAGCCTTGGATGCTTCTTTGAAGATGAGATGGGCCTCATCAATAAAAAGGATCAATTCTGGACGGTCACTATCTCCCTGCTCTGGAAACGAACTATAAATCTCTGCCAAAAGACTTAACATAAAAGTGGAGAACAGTTTCGGTCTGTCTTGGATATCTGTCAATCTTATGATATTGATATAGCCCCTGCCGTTTTCATCGATTCTGACCAAATCATCCACTTCAAAGGATTTTTCTCCAAAAAAGAGGTCTGCACCCTGCTGTTCCAATTCGATAATCTTTCGGAGAATTGTACCTGTGGAACTTGTGGAAATACGACCATAATCGGCCTGAAATTCCTTTTTGCCCTCACCGGTGGCATATTGCAACACCTTTTTAAGATCTTTTAGATCCAAAAGGGGAAGCTTGTTGTCATCACAATATTTAAATACCACGGCCATAATCCCTTCTTGGGTAACCGTTAGGTCCAAAATTCGACTTAAAAGTACGGGTCCAAATTCGGATACGGTGGCCCTCAATCGAACGCCATCTTGCTCGGAAAGCGATAAAATCTCCACTGGAAAGGCCTTTGCATCAAAAGGAATTCCAATTTTTTCATGGCGTTCATCAATTTTGGGATGCCCTGGACTAGGTTGGGCAATGCCGCTTAAATCCCCCTTAAGATCCATCAATAGAACAGGAATTCCCTTATCGGATAGATTCTCAGCAATCACCTGGAGGGTTTTGGTCTTTCCCGTACCCGTCGCTCCGGCGATAAGACCATGTCTGTTCAATGTTTTTAAAGGAACTTTTACCAAGGCATTGGTCACTGCTTCCCCATCCAACATTCCAGCACCCATAGTAATGAAATCGCCTTTGGTGGTATATCCTTTTTCTATATGCTCAAAGAATTTATCGGTGGCTCCCATGGTTTTCAATTTGGCATAAAAATAGGGTAATTTTAGCCATGATGTCAATTCCTTATCACTCATGGATTTGGGAATGGGCATTCTTTCCAAAAATCCAAACATCCAATGTATCTTTGCCGAATGGTTACAGCGGATGTCATGCAATTAGTGGAACAGGGTAAGATGCTACCTTTAATGGAGGAATTTTATACCATTCAAGGTGAAGGTTACCATAAGGGTACTGCAGCCTATTTTATTCGAGTTGGTGGTTGTGACGTAGGATGCCATTGGTGTGATGTAAAGGAAAGCTGGAATGCAGAAACGCATCCACCCACAGCTATTGAAAATATTATTGAAAATGCCAATACCTATTCTGACACCATTGTAATTACTGGCGGTGAGCCCCTTACTTGGGATATGGGACCGTTGACCACCGGGTTAAAGGACAAAAAACTGCAGACCCATATAGAAACTTCAGGGGCCTATACACTCACTGGGATTTGGGATTGGATATGCCTTTCCCCCAAAAAGAACAAACTTCCTGTACCTGAAATCTATCCACTCGCCCATGAGTTGAAAGTGATAGTGTACAATAGACATGACTTTGTATTTGCCGAGGAACAGGCCCAAAAAGTTAGTGAAGACTGCATATTGTATCTTCAGCCTGAATGGAGTGTCAGGGAAAAAATGGTACCCTTGATTGTAGATTATGTCATGCAGCACCCCAAATGGAAGGTGTCATTACAAACGCATAAATATTTGAATATTCCCTAGTCTGGGTTTTCAAAGAAAGTTTTACCTGCCTCCGTTGGCCTGCAGGTCCAACATACATTCGGCGTCTAAAACCGGAACTACTGCGGAGCCTTTGGCGGCGTTGCTTTCCAAAAGTTTCATCATTGGACCACCAAATTCTATTTGGGCCCGCATGAGACAACCATCCACCACGCAATGGTTTTCCGCTTCGGGATCTTCATGTGGGTTTACTTCGTCCGTACCCAAGTCCACCAAACCTAAAAGATGACCAAATTCATGATGCAGTGTGGCACTTTCCACATCGGTGACCGTAATGGTATTGCTTCTGCTGGCCAAATCCCTAATAGTGGATTCGTAGATAACCATGGACGTGTTCCTGTAAACGGCTCCCAAGGTAACTAGACCTTCATCCAAATCATCACCTACTGAAGGAGCATCCGCAAAATAGATATATGTGGCCAAAGTAGTACCATCATTATACACGGTTCTGTTTTCTTCTTCCAAATCCGCTACTTCCTGAGTGGTTAAATCTGTCTCACCCGGAGAGGGAAGACTTAGGAAGGTAAACTCGATATTGGTCTTAAAAGTAGTTTCCCTTATAAAATTCTCAAAATTGGCAATAGTGGTTGCCGTAGGTCTGAATCCCTCCACATGGGCAATCTCAAATACAAGTCGATCGAAATTGGCATTGGAAAGAAAATCATTGGCGGAAGAGCCGGTAACCTGAAGATTGGCAGTTTTGTCCACCTGGGCGACTGGTTCCGGTGGAGTGTCATCAGAATCTTTGGAGCAACTGATTACAAAACCTAATCCAAGCAAGGTGTAAAGGAGAAGTTTCTTTTTCATGGGTAATACTATGTTTTAGTAGAACGGTGTAAGACCAATTCTATTATTGTTGAAACGAAAGTTTTGCTAAATAGTCGTAATGATTTCCCTCACTTACAAGCTCACACGCTAAACCGTTGGCCCAAGAAGCGTTCTGTAAGGTGTTAAAATCCAAATAGAGCCATGGAAAAGGGGCGCTTTTTTCCCCTTTGTACTCCATGGTAAAAGTTACTTCCCCGTAGTATTGGTCGCTGGATGGAATCCAATACCCGCCATCCTCATCTTGTTCGTACATATAAATGATATCGCTGGAGTCCAACAGTACTTGGCCATTGGGTTTCAACAGTTTTTTAAGATGGTTTAGGAACTGGACCATATCGACCAGCCTCCCGGCCAGTCCAATGCCGTTCATCAAGAGCAGAAGAGTGTCGTATTTTTCCTTCTGATAGCTCAAAACCGAGCTGTGTACCGTTTTTTTTACACCTCTTTCCTGGCATACTTGTATTGCCCCTTCCGACTGATCCAAAGCAGTTACGGCAAGACCCTTTTCTTGCAGGTAAAGGGCATGTCCGCCAGCACCACAACCAATATCAAGGATGGTGCCCCGTGCTAGCTGAAGTGCATTTTGTTCCAGTGGTGGCATTTGATCATAATTCCTAAATAAATAGGGCAAGGGAATCACGTCCTCTTCGTCCAGTGATGAAATGGTTTTAATATCCTCCGAATAGTTGTTGGAGTGATAGTCTAAAAGTGCTTGGCCAAACACATCTTCCATGATTCAGAATTACTGCTACAAAAGTGGGACATTAATTGCAGATAAAGGTTTAAATGAAAACAGTTTTTTAAGTTTGTCCGAGATGGAAAAGGAAATCGAACAATTGCCCCAAAAAGCTCGGGAAAAACATGCGGAGAACAAAAAGTTCTTCGCAAAGCTTAAAAAACGTCCGCCCAAGAACTTGGACTATGTGATGCAGGAACTGCACCAAGATGAATTTGAAAGAACGGATTGCTTGCAATGTGCCAACTGCTGTAAGACCACGGGTCCTCTTTTTACCAATACCGACATTGAGCGAATTGCGAAGTTCTTCCGACTAAAACCATCCCAATTCATCGCCCAGTACCTCCGTTTGGATGAAGAAAACGATTATATATTGCAAGAAGTACCTTGCGCGTTTTTAGGAGCTGATAATTATTGTTCGATTTATGATGTTAGACCCAAAGCTTGTCGGGAGTTTCCCCATACGGACCGAAAAAAGTTCCAACAAATCAGCAATTTGACCCTTAAAAATGTGGCCATTTGTCCTGCCGCATTTCATATTGTGGAGGAAATGAAACGAAGATTGAAGCTCTAACGATTTCTTATATTTGGGAATATGGAGCAGATTATTCACTATTTCGAAAACATTCCAGCCTTGCACCGAAGCCTTATTTTGGTTGGGGGGATAACTTTTTTCTGGATACTTGAGGGGATTGTGCCCTTGTTTAGGGTGGATTACAAGAAATGGCGGCATTCCGTTCCTAATTTCTTTTTTACATTGACCACCATCTTGGTCAACTTTCCGTTGGCATTTTTACTTTTAAAGACATCGGATTGGGCAGTGGCCAACGACTTTGGAATTATCAATTGGTTGCCCCAAATACCACTCTGGTTATATGTATTCCTTGGTGTACTGCTTTTGGATTTAATTGGCGCTTACACCGCGCATTTGGTGGAGCATAAGGTGAAGCCTTTGTGGATGGTTCATTTAGTGCATCATTCCGATCATAACGTGGATACCACAACAGCTAATCGGCATCACCCATTGGAGAGCCTTATTCGCTATTCATTTACCCTTATTGGAGTTTTTATAGTCGGTGCCCCAATAGGAATTATCATGCTTTACCAAAGCCTTTCAGTGGTTTTGTCTCAATTTAATCATGCCAACATCCAATTGCCCAAAAAAGTGGATAAAGCCATAAGTTGGATTATCGTAAGTCCAGATATGCATAAAGTGCATCACCATTATAAGCTTCCCTATACCGATTCCAACTACGGAAATATTTTTGCGATTTGGGACCGACTTTTTGGCACCTATATGTATCTCGATACGGATAAAATCGTGTATGGGGTGGATACCTTTCCAGATGAAAAGGAAAACAGTAGCGTGATGGGACTTTTAAAACAACCTTTTCATAAATACCGAAAACCAACTACAGAAAGTCAATCGTAGAGCAGGTATTTTTCTCTAATTTTTTTGAATTCGTCCAAATCATTTTGCCAACTAGCTGCAATTTCCGATGCAGTTTTTCCATTGGTTATTTGCTGTTGGAGCAATGCTGTTCCCGCATGTTTGGTAAAGGAATCGGTCCTAAAGAATTCTGATTTATCAATGGAATTATGATAAGCTTCCAATAGCCACTCCAGGTTCACCAAATGCATTCGTTCATGTTCCGTTAGATCCTTTCCAAAACATTTTTTACCATCTTCTTTTGGATATTTGGAACCAAAGTTAGGCTTGGGAACATAGTTAAAATCATACTTGGTACTATCTAAAAAGGAAGCCCCATAGCGTTGGAATTGAAATTCGGTTCCACGACCTGCATTAACATTGGTACCTTCAAAAAGTCCCAAACTTGGGTAAAGCGTAATGGAAGTGTCATTGGGTAAATTGGGAGAAGGCCTTATAGGTAAGTGATATGCCGATTGATGGGTGTAGTTTTCCAACGAAATTATGGTCAGGTCCACCTTTTTTCCATTTTCAAGCCATTTTTCCCCATTGATTAGTTGGGCATATTCCCCAATGGTCATCCCATATACCAACGGAATTGGAGTCATACCCAAGAAACCTGTATGTTCTAACTCCATCGAAGGGCCATCTACATAATGTCCATTGGGGTTGGGTCTATCCAATACGATTATAGGAATACCTTTTTCTGCGCAGGCTTCCATTACCAATTGCAAGGTGGCGATATAGGTGTAAAAACGCACACCAACATCTTGTATGTCAAACAAAACCAAATCCAAACCTTCCAATTGTTCTTGGCTGGGCTTTTTGTTTTTTCCATAGAGGCTAAAAATGGGCAATCCTGTTTGGGTGTCCGTACCATCTTTCACCAATTCTCCAGCATCCGCTTTTCCACGGAAGCCATGTTCTGGAGCAAAAACTTTTGCGATATCAATTTCAAGTGCAAGAAGCGAATCCACCAAATGGGTATGTCCTGTTTTATGGAATACTACACTGGTCTGATTGGCCACCACAGCTATCTTTTTGCCCCGGAGCAAGGGAAGGTAGGCTTCGGTCCTGTTGGCGGCAACTATTATGGTGCCTGGTTCGCTCTTGCGTATTTCAGCAGGAGCGTCCTTTGCTACCTTGGCTTTCAGGCTCTCGCCGCATCCGCCAAGAAACACGGTAAAAACCAACAATAAAACTGTACTTTTGAAGAGAGATAAAATGGGCATTCGTTGAATTTAGAATTGTTTATTGCCAAACGCCTGATTACAGGGAAGGAGCATAAAATTAGCATTTCCGCCCCTATAATAAAAATTGCCATTGCTGCTATTGCAATAGGGTTGGTGATGATGCTCATAGCTATAGCCACCGGTGTGGGCCTCAAGTATAAAATAAGGGAAAAGGTCTCTGCTTTTCATGGCCATATCCAAATTTCCAATTACGATAACAATGCCTCGGAAGTTTCCGTTGCTCCCATTTCTATAAAACAAGATTTTTATCCTGAATTCAAGGACGTGGAAGGAGTTGATCATGTCCAGGCGGTTGCGACTAAGGGAGGAATTATCCGGACAGAGGATACCTTTGAGGGCATGCTGGCCAAAGGAGTGGGAACGGATTATAACTGGCATTTTTTTGAGGAATTTCTTGTGGATGGGCAACTCCCAGATTATACTGGAAAGCTGAATGATGAGGTGCTAATATCCAAATTGTTGGCCAACAAACTTCAATTGGGTGTTGGTGATTCCTTCTTCTCTTTTTTCTTAAAGGATGGGGACCCCTCCAGAGTACCAAATAATAGAAAATTCAGTATTGTTGGTATTTATGAAAGCGGATTTGATGAGTTGGATACCTATGTCTTTATCGATATCCGTCATATTCAGCGCATGAACAAGTGGAAGAATGATGAGGTGGGAAATTTTGAAGTGTTTTTGGAGAATTTTGATGAGCTCGAAGCCAAGAGCAATGAGATTTACGGAAAAACACTTTCCAATTTGGATACCCAGAACATTAAGTCCAAATATTTTAGAATTTTTGAATGGATCGGCCTGTTTGACTTCAATATTGCCCTTATCATTGGTATTATGATTATTGTGGGCGGCATAAACATGATCACGGCTTTGCTGGTACTGATTTTGGAGCGTACCCAAATGATAGGGGTTCTAAAGGCACTCGGCTCCGAAAATTGGAGTATACGCAAAGTGTTTTTGTATAATGCAACCTATCTGATCACCATCGGATTGCTTTGGGGAAATGGACTTGGATTGGGCTTGCTGTTTCTTCAGAACAAATACAAATGGTTCAAATTTCCCAATCCGGAGGAATACTATATCGAATATATTCCCGTGCACATCGACATTCCGACCGTACTCTTATTGAACCTCGGAGTGATGCTGTTGTGCCTTTTAATGCTGCTATTGCCATCCTATATCATCACCAAAATAAGCCCGGTAAAAGCTATCAAATTCGAATAATTTCAAAAACGCAATCTAGGATATATGACGTTTTCAATGGATTGTTCTGAATGAAATCTGATACCTTCCTAGAATCCGTTTCAAAATTCCGATAATCAAAAAAACAATACCCCAAAAGATTACCTTTGCAGCGACTATGGAATATGCAAATAACATTTTAGAAACCATTGGGAATACTCCCTTGGTAAAATTGAATAGGCTGACCTCCGAACTTCCATGTTTGGTGTTGGCCAAATACGAAACTTTTAATCCCGGAAACTCTGTTAAAGATAGAATGGCCCTTCAAATGGTGGAGGATGCTGAAGCATCAGGTTTACTAAAAGCTGGGGGAACGATAATCGAGGGAACTTCTGGAAATACAGGTATGGGGCTGGCCTTGGCTGCAGTGGTCAAGGGATATCGTATGATCTGTGTGATCAGCGACAAACAATCCAAAGAAAAAATTGACATTCTTAAGGCTGTTGGCAGTGAAGTCCATGTGTGTCCTACAGATGTGGCACCTGATGATCCAAGGAGTTACTATTCGACCGCAAGGCGATTGGCCACGGAAATCCCAAATTCCTGGTACGTTAACCAATACGATAACCCAAGCAATACAAAAGCACATTTTTTAAGTACTGGGCCAGAGATTTGGAAACAAACCGATGGAAAGGTGACCCACTTCGTTGTAGGTGTTGGCACGGGCGGCACAATTTCTGGGGTCGGAGGGTATCTAAAAGAGCAGAACCCAAATGTAAAGGTATGGGGAGTGGACACCTATGGCTCCGTTTTTAAGAAATACCACGAAACCGGAATTTTTGACGAGAACGAAATCTATCCCTATGTTACCGAAGGTATTGGTGAGGATATCCTTCCAGAAAATGTGAATTTTGAGCTGATAGATGGGTTTACCAAGGTAACCGATAAAGATGCTGCCGTATATACTCAGCGATTGGCCAAAGAAGAGGGTATGTTTTTAGGTAATTCCGCAGGGGCTGCCATAAAAGGGCTATTGCAACTAAAGGAGCACTTTTCCAAGGATGATGTTGTGGTTGTGCTCTTTCATGACCATGGAAGCAGGTATGTGGGTAAAATGTTCAATGACGACTGGATGCGGGACAAGGGATATATAGAGTAGCTGCTCTTTTTTGGTATCTTAGGGGAAAAAGAACGATGATCAAGCAACTTCAAAGCCTTATATTTTCCCTGAGACACATTGTTTTGGTTGGAATATTAGGACTGCTACTAGGGTGCAGTTCAGATAATTCGGTGCCAGATGGTGATGGTGAAAATCAGGAAGAACCTTCTATTGAACCAGAAAACAAACTACCCCATTTCAATATTGATACGGATGGTCAAGTCATTCCAGATGAGCCAAAAATAGCAGCAAATTTTTCCATAACCAAGGCCGAAGAGGTTGTCTATGAAGGAAACATGGGTATAGAAATCCGTGGCGCGTCATCCCAGTTGTTTCCCAAAAAATCATACGGTTTCGAAACTTGGGATGAGTCCAATGAAGACTTGGATGTTTCCCTCTTAGACTACCCGGAAGAAGAGGATTGGGTACTATATGCCCCCTATAGCGATAAATCTTTGATGAGGAATATGCTCATCTATGACCTCTCCCGTGATATGGGTCGGTACGCAAGCAGAACCCAGTTTGTGGAGATTTCAATTAACGAGGTCTATCAAGGCGTCTATGTCTTTATGGAGAAACTAAAAAGAGATTCCAACCGGATTGATATCAACAAACTCAAGGAGGATGAAAATACCGGGGAAGATCTTACTGGGGGCTACATTCTTAAAATTGATAAGACCGCGGGAAGCAACTTGGGTGAGGGATACAATGAGTTAAATTCTTTTGTTTCCAATTACGACCCGCCATTGGCCAGTTTTGATCAGGAAATCTATTTTTTATACGAGTATCCAGATGCTGAGGATATTACCGACGAGCAAAAGGCATACATTTCTGGCTATATGGGTGATTTTGAATCCGCTTTGGCGTCAGATGATTTCATGGATCCAGACTTGGGGTATCAAGCTTATATAGATGTGGATAGTTTTATTGATTTCTTTATCCTGACCGAGCTTTCCAACAACGTTGACGGGTATCGTTTAAGCACGTTCATGTCGAAGGAAAAAAATGAAAAACTAAAAATGGGGCCAATATGGGATTTCAATCTGGCTTTTGGAAATGCCGATTATTGTTCGGGCGGCAATACAAACGTATGGGCATACCAGTTTAATCAGCGCTGTCCGAATGATGTATGGCTGGTTCCATTTTGGTGGACCCGGTTGTTGGAAGATCCCGATTTCGTTTCAAAATTACAATCCAGATGGAGTTCTTTAAGGGCAGGTGCTCTGTCCAATCAGTCCATTGTTAACAGGATTGATGACTATGAAACCACGCTAACGGATGCTGGAGCGGTGAAAACCAACTTTGAAAAATGGCCCGTGCTGGGCATTTATATTTGGCCCAACGAGTTTGTAGGGGATAGCCATGACGAAGAACTTACTTATTTAAGAACATGGATTGAAGACCGTTTAACTTGGATGGACGGTGCAATAAATACCTTGTAACAATGAGAAAATTACCATTGATCGCGTTCCTAACACTCTTTTTTGCATTCCAACCTTTGGCGCAAGGCCAGAAATTGACTCGGACAGAAAAAAAGATTGTCAATACAGTTTCCAAAAACAATGACGAGGCCAGAACTTTTCTGGAGCAAGTAGTCAATATAAATAGTGGTACGCTAAATGCAAAAGGGGTTAGGCAAGTGGGCATGGTTTTTAAGGAGGCCTTTGATAACTTGGATTTTAATACCCGCTGGGTCGGGATGCCGGAAGAGATGAACAGAGCTGGACATCTGTTTGCAGAAATATCCGGAAATAAAGGAAAAAAACTATTGCTTATTGGCCACTTGGATACTGTTTTTGAGGAGGATAGTCCCTTCCAAAAGTTTAAAATGGTGAACGATAGTATGGCCCATGCTCCTGGTGGCAACGATATGAAGGGTGGGGACGTGATTGTCTTGTATGCCTTGAAAGCACTGCATGAAAATGGGCTTTTAAACGACGCCCAAATTGTTGTAGCCTTTACAGGAGATGAGGAAAGTACTGGAAAACCACTAACGGTTAGCCGTAAAGATTTAATTGAGGCCGCGAAACGAAGCGATATAGCACTGGGCTTTGAAACCTCCACAGGGTTCAATTATGCCACAGTAGCTCGAAGAGGCGCATCGGGATGGGCTGTGGAAGTGGAAGGAAAAAGGGCACATTCCTCAGGAATATTCAGTGAAAGAACCGGAGCCGGGGCCATTTTTGAAATGTCACGTATCCTACATCAATTCTATACAGATGTCAAAGGAGAAGATCTATTAACCTTCAATCCGGGAACGGTGTTGGGCGGAACTTTTGTGAATTTTGACCCCATGACCAGCAAGGGCGATGTTTTTGGTAAGGGAAATGTGGTGGCCCAAAAGGCAATGGCAAGGGGTGGTCTTCGATTCATTTCAGAAGAACAAAAAGAAAGGGCACGTGAGAAAATGAGGGAGATTGTTGCCAATAACCTCCCCAAAACATCCGCTAGTATATCCTTTACGGACAGTTACCCAGCCATGGGGCCTACCGAGGGAAATCATCAACTGTTGGGCACATTGAACCAGGTTAGCTTGGATTTGGGCCAAGGGGAAGTATTGGCCTATGATCCAGGTAAACGTGGAGCGGCTGATGTATCCTTTGTGGCCGAATATGTTGATTGTTTGGACGGACTTGGTACTATGGGAACTGGGGCACACACCCCCGAGGAGACGGTGAATTTGAATACGATAGAAGCCCTTACCAAACGCACGGCAATACTCATTTACAGATTGATCAATACCAAATCATGATACACTTACGACTTGGAGAATGTAAGGTCTCCTTGGACCAAGGGGAATTGGTAAGCTTTAAACATCTGGAACATGAGTTTATCCATCAGAAGGGGAGTCCAGGATGGCGTAGTGCCGACACGGAAATGTTCCCGATTATAGGCCCCGTAAACGAGGCCAATTTTAGGGTAGAAGTACCAGAAGGGACCGCAATACAAGATCAGCATGGCTTGCTTCGGGAACTTGACTATGTATTAGAGGATAAATCCGATGTCCATGTCGTTTTCAGCAAGACTTATGTTGCTGGTACAAAGGTGAAAAATTCCAAATTTCCAGCTAAATCCACCGAAGAATGGCTATCCTGGCCCTACAGTTTTAGTTTTACAAAACGTTTTGATTTAACGGAAAATCAGCTGGAGATTTCCTTTTCCATTTCGGGAGTGGTAGGTATGCCGTTTATGCTGGGTTACCATCCTGCATTTAAAATTCATACGGACACTCCCATAATTTTGGCATCAGGAAAGGAAATTACCTTGGATGAGGTTTTGGCCGTTGGAAGTAGGGCATTGCAGGTAGAAGACTGCGAATTGATTACCTTAAAGGATAAAAGGAATATCCATATTAAAACCGAAGGCTTCGGTCACTTTATGTGCTGGACGGAAGTCCGAAACATGGTATGCATAGAACCAATTTCGTTTTATCCCTATGCCGTTGCACAAAAGAATCTACATGAAGGATTTCTGGAACTGTCTGATCAAGAAACAGTTTTCAAGACGATTTTAAAGGTCTAGTTTTCGACAAACTGTTCGAAATGAAACGATTACTTTGCCTCTCGTATCTTATTTCTTACTAAATTTAGATAGGTGAAAGCCTATATGTTTGGCTTACAGCGTTCTTTTCCATGGGAAACATTAAGAATTCCTGCTTCTGGAATTCCGGTATGGGGGCTTACTCGATTGAACAATAACCAGTCATGGATATTATTTTACCATATATTGTATTTGGAGCCCTTATACTAGTAGCTTGGATTGTTTTTATGGTTAAAATGTTTCGAAGAATTAAAAAGTGACCTAATAACTTAAAGCACAAAAGATTCCAACCTAGGTAAAAGGGATTCGACAATACGTTGGGCTTCCACGGTGTTTTTTTGGGGAATGATATAGGCTTCAATATCCGCCAAGGACGATACTTCGAGCTCCCTGTTGATGAATCCATAACCCCTGTAGATTCCCTCCGAAATCAAAACCACAGCATTTTCCTCAGGTTTGCGACCCTTTTCCCTTATAATGCGGACCTCACTTTGTGCAGATTTAATACTTGCAATGGCTTGGGTAACCTTTTTGTTATAATGGGCCACAGTTTCTTTTGATGTACAGATACCTTCACAGCTTGTAATTGAATGATGGGAACAAGCCGTATTGGTCTGTTGTAAGTGACAGTACTTTGGACAAAGTAAGAACGTCTTGCAAAGCTCCTCCAAAAAAGCACGGCAATCCGTTTGGTTGTAAAAGACTTTGATGGGGTTTGGAATTCCTTTTATGGAATTATAGGCCAGATGTATGATTCCATTTCTATCTTCATATGCAAAAAGCGCATAGCGTTTGGAAACCCTTTTTTGGGCGCTGTTGTATGGTGGGAAAAGCCTCTTGATTTCGGCGGACTCCATCAATAGCGCCACCAACTCACTCCCTGAAAGTTTAAAATCAATATATGCAGTTTCACTACACATTTGTGTTTCTTTACTGCTTTTGTCGTAAAAATGACCTAGCACTCTTTTCTTAAGGTTGATGGCTTTTCCAACGTAAATAATCTCTCCTTTCTGGTTCTTAAAATAGTATATGCCTGGTTGTTCAGGGATGGCATCAAAAACCGATTTGGGCAAATGGGGCGGAAGCGTAGCTTCTTGGCTTCTGGCATTCAAGAATTTTTTGATGATATCTTCTGAACCCTCCAAATTGACTAATTTTTCAAACAGCAGGGTAGTAGCGTGGGCATCACCTCTGGCCCGATGCCTGTTTTGCAATGGTATTTGTACCGCGGAGCATAATTTTCCAAGGGAATAGGACCGCAATCCCGGAATTAGTTTCCTGGACAGTCGGACCGTGCAGAGTTTTTTGCGAATGAAGTCGACTCCTATTCGCCGAAATTCCTCTTTTATGACACCGTAATCGAAGTTAACGGCGTGGGCCACAAAAATACAATCCGAGGTAATGGCTTGAACCTTGTCTGCAATTTCTGAAAAAATGGGTGCTTGTTGCACCATTTGGTCATCAATCCCGGTAAGTCCAGTGATAAAACTTGGAATGGGAGCTTCGGGATTCACAAGGGACGTAAACTCATCCACAATCTGAACCCCATCAAACTTAAAAATGGCTATTTCCGTAATCTTGTTGCCTTTGATTCCGTTTCCAGTGGTCTCTATGTCGATTATCGTGTACAATTCCCTAACTAGTGAGCCTTGAAATTAGGAATTATGGAAACCGCTTACAAATCATAATCGTAACAAGTCTGGTAAATCAATCCAACATATGGTTCTTGGCCTCATATTCTTTTCGGAAAGCTTGCGGGGTAAGACGGGTTTGTTCCTTAAAAGCTTTGTAGAGGGAAGCAGTACTTGAAAATCCAACTTCTTTGGCAATGACCTCTATTTTGGAATTCGCATCCAAGTCTTTGAGCCTAGTCTTGACTTCCGAAACCCTATAGGCATTTACAAAGGCATTGAATTTTGTGTTCTTATGTTCTTTGATGGCTTGGGAAACCAGGTACACGGGATGGTTCAACTCTTGGGCTACGGTGGCCAATGTTAATCCCTTTTTGCGATAGATTTTTTGTTCATCAAATAACTGTCCAATGTCCTCAATAATAACGGCCAATGCATCTGGTCGTACCTTTTTGGACTTTGATTCCGCGGATTTAAGAATGGTTCTATCCCTTAAGATCATAAAATTGATACAGTACAGAATAATTAAGGTTAGGATGGTCCCAACGGTATAGGATTGAATCGTACCTATAAAAATATGAGAGGTGAAAATAAGACCGATTAGACCGATGCTAGTACCAAAAAGTAGAAATCGTCTTTTGTTTCCTTGCCATTTTCCCAATCTAAAAAGTAGGAAACTGGCAGCGATGTAAAGCACAAGAATAATCGCTCCAGCGTTGAACAGGGGCAACAATGGCCAACTTGGATTGGCAAATGTGCTTATGAAAACAAAGATTATGGATGGGATATAATGCAGATAGTCCATTTTTCTAATCTTGTTGGGTCCGCTGGATAAGGTATAGAGCCAGAAGGAAGGCCCAATGGCCCACAGACCTGCAATAGCTATCCAAACGGACCAAGTGGGAACCATCGCAAAGAGATAGTAAAAGTAGGTTTTGGAAAGTCTTAAGGTAAGTGCCAGAAGCATCAGGCTTAAAAAAAATGCGGGGAGAAATCGCCTTTGACCCCTTATTAAAATGTAGAGACTTAGAAAAAGCCCCTGTGCAATGGCAATTCCACTTACGATAACGATAACCAGTTTCCAAATATTCATTCGATATGCCTTGTGTCTATGATTTGTTTCAGATTCCAAGAATCTGAAAATAGTAATTGATGAAAATGGACCTTCAATGTTCGCAACACACTAATTTGTGGGCATCATTCATAGGTCAAAAACGAAAAGCATTCTGCTCAAATATATAAGATTAATCAGCTCTCAATTTTTTTTATGAAAAATTTAATGATAAACGGAAAACCCCATTCGGTGGAAGCTCCCGATACCATGCCTTTGCTTTGGGCACTTAGGGATTTGTTGGATTTTAATGGAACCAAATACGGTTGTGGCAAAGGTTTGTGTGGTGCATGTACGGTTCATGTGAATGGTGAGGCGGTACGCTCATGTGTAACACCGATTTCCTCCTTACAGAATAAAGAGATTACCACCATTGAAGGAGCGGATGGGAATACTCTTCTGAAAACGGTGCAGGAAGCTTGGTACGACGAGGACGTTCCACAATGTGGATATTGCCAAAGTGGCCAAATTATGAACGCTGCCGCCTTCCTTTCCAAGAATAAGAATCCTGATGATGACGCCATTAATACCGCTATGAACGGAAATCTTTGCAGGTGTGGCACCTATGTTAGGGTTCGAAGGGCGATAAAGAAAGCTGCCGAAAAAATCAATGGGGAACAAGGATCAGAAAACTAGCAATCATGGAACGTAGAAACTTTTTCAGAATAACTTCACTGGCTGGAGGAGGCCTTTTATTGGGAACCTATCTTCCCTTTAGTTGTACAACTGTTGATGAAAGCATCGTGGATTGGGAACCAAATTTTTTCATCCGAATAGGTTCTGATAACACCATTACCTTCATTTGCAGTCAATCTGAGTTGGGACAGGGTACCTCTACAGGATTGGCCATGGTGGCAGCGGATGAATTGGGAGTATCCATGGATAAACTGAAGCTCGAATTTGGACCCGGCAGTTCTGAGCGCTATGGTTACCTGCAAGATACCGGTGGAAGCAATGGACTTCGGATGGTTTGGCAGTCTCTGCGGGAAGCTATGGCCACGACGCGGGGAATTTTGGTTCAGGCAGCGGCGCAGAAATGGAATGTGGCACCAGAGGAATGTTATTGTGAAGATGGACATATTCACCGCAAAGACCTGAATGAAAAACTACCTTTTGGAGCCGTTCTTGACATAGCCTCTACCTTACAGGCACCAAGGGAGATTCAATTAAAAGAACCTTCGGAATTCAAGTATATTGGGAAACCGGTCAAAGGGGTGAAAACCAAATGGGCCACAGCCGGGACCACCCCATACTCCATTAACACCAAACTGCCAGACATGGTTTATGCCGCCATTGAAAGATGCCCTGTATGGGGAGGAGAACTAGTGTCTTTTGATGGGAGTAAAGCCTTGGAAATTCCCGGAGTTGTTGATGTGATGGAAGTGGAGCCCACAGAACTACAACAGGAAGATTATAGAGGTGGAGTGCGGCCTGGGGTGGCCGTATTGGCAACAAGCACTTGGGCAGCCTTTGAAGGAAAAAAGGCCTTGGAGATACAATGGGAAATGGGGAAGAACGGCCTTAAATCCAATGATGACATTAGAAAGGAATTGGAAGCCGATTATCAAACCAAAAGCGAAGTCGTTGCCAATCTTTATGATGCTGAAAAACTGTTTCCCAGAGGAAGAAAATACATTTCTGGAACCTACGACTCCCCATTTCAAGTGAACGCGTGCATGGAACCCTTGAATGCAACAGCCTATCATCAGGGACATAAACTTGAAATCTGGGCAGGAACACAGGCTCCCCAACTCACCAGGGAACGAATCGCAGAACTTACCGGTCTACCAGAGGCGGCCATAAAGGTGAACAACCAGCCCTCAGGTGGTGGATTTGGGCGGAGATTCTTTTGTGATTATGTGGAAGAGGCCGTCATCCTTTCCGAAAAACTTCGTAAGCCGGTCAAGGTAACATGGAGCCGTGAAGATACTTTCCTTACCTCAAAATATCATCCACTTTGCAAGGATTATTGGGAGGCAGCTTTGGATGCCAACAATTTTCCAGTTTCCATCAGGTATCGCGGTTCTATCAACCGACCAGGCGCATACCGCTGTTATCCCTATAGCATTCCCTTTATGAGCCATAGCTATTTAAAATACAAGGAGGGAAGACTTTTGCCACGAGCTTCCTGGCGTAGTGTCTTTGCACATCCATGGGGTTTGGGGATGGAATGTTTTATGGACGAGCTGGCCCACAATGCTGGAAAGGACCCCCTTCAATTTAGACTAGAGGTATTGAAGAACGCGGAAATTCAGGAACAAAAACAATGGCCTTGGGTTGGTAGCGATCTCTATCCGAAAAAGTTGCACAATACCCTGGAATTGGTAAAAGAAAAATCAAGTTGGGGGAGGTTAAGGACCAATGGGATTTTTCAGGGAGTATCGGCTATGTGTTACAATGGAAGTTATTGTTCCATGGTGGCCGATATTTCTGTTCGCGAAGGGAAGATTCAGGTTCATAAATTCACTGCAGTCATAGATTGCGGGTTGGCCATAAACCCAAGTCAGGTGAAAGGGCAGATTGAGGGCAGTATCATGTGGGGTTTAACGGCATTATTAAAAACGCCTATCACGGTAAAAGAAGGTGTTGTGCAGGAAAGCAACTATGATTCATACGATTTATTACGAATGCAAGAAGCTCCTGATGTGGAGGTGCATATTGTGGAAACTCAGGATACACCTAGTGGAACGGGCGAAGTGGGAGTGCCCGGAGTAGCCCCGGCAGTGTTGAATGCCATTTTTGCCGCAACCGGAAAACGCATTAGGCAATTACCTGTAACAGAGGAATTGTTGATGGTGTAGGCAACTTCTAAAATTAATTATTGATGACAAAGGATTTGTCAAAGTCTTTTTTATGGCCGGTGCGCTAACAATTTTAGAGATGAATTGTTGGGGGCCACTAAAATTCCAGTTCCTTCTTCCCCAAGGGATATAGCTTTCATTTTCTTTACATCTGAATTCAATAAAACACCACTTTTATTACAAGGGACGGGTTCAAAACCAAAATCGCCCCTGCCTTTTAACAATAGACCAATGCTGGCATCATTTCTGGGTGTTTCCACTTCTGATTGATATAGATTTCCAGCAATTAATATATCTGCATTCCCGTCCTCATCAAAATCCTGCACTTGTATGGCGTTTATGGATGAGATTTGTGCAGAATTGGGCAATTGATGCATCTTAAACTTCCTTTCCCCAAGGTTTTCCAAACAGATGGATGCAAAGGTATATGCCGATTTATGCAGAGCTTTCTCCAATTTATCTTGCCCGTATACCTGCAAAAGATTAGCGGAACCAAAACTATGGTAGGTTGGAAATTTCTTTTTGATAAAGGGCATTTGTTGGGAAGAGCACTCCCTTCCCCGCAATGGAAAGAGGTTCCCCTCATTATAATATCCAAGAACCACATCGTTGGTTCCGTTGTCGTCAAAGTCTGTGGCATAGACCTCAAACGGTGCTTCATGAGAAGCTTTATACTTGTAATTTAATCCGAGGTTTCCCACGACATAGTCCATATCACCATCGTTATCCATGTCAGCTTGTGCGATACTGTTCCACCAGCCCTCGGTTTTGGAAAGTATGCGATTCTCCTTGGTTAATTTTCCTCTATCATTTTTAAAGAATTGGATACTGGTCCATTCCCCTACCACAATAAGGTCGGTTTGTCCATCCGAATCAAAATCCGTCCAAATGGCGTCCGTTACCATTCCGGCTTCGGAAAGCTCTGGGGCTACTTTTGGGGTTACATCTTCAAAAACACCGTTTCTGTTTTCTAATAGTAAGCTTGACTCCGAGAAGGGATACTTTTGCGGGTGTAGTCTACTTCCAACAAATAAATCCAAATCTCCATCTTGGTCAAAATCAAAAGGTTTTGCACAGCTTCCACTGATGGAAATTTTTGGAAGACTTTTAAAATCACGATCAAAACGTCCACCTGTATTTAGATAGAGCCGGTCTTGGTAGTAATGATGGCCCTGTTTCCATTCGTTGCCCCCACTTACGATGTACAAGTCAAGGTCTCCGTCATTATCCACATCAAAAAAAACGGCATCCAGATCTTCTTGTATGGCATCGGATTGCCAAGGTTGGTTTGTTGAACGGGCAAAAGTGCCAGAAGCATCTTGTGTGTACAGTGCACCAGGCTTTCCTGACGCTCCGCCTACATAAAAATCCTCAAGACCGTCGCCGTTAATATCGGCAACCGCTAGTGCAGGTCCAAACTGTGACATTTTATGGGGAAGAAGACTTTCGATGGCAAAATCATCATAAAGGTTCTCTTCGTGCTTAAAATCAATTTTAGCTGATGAAACTTCCGAAAAAATGGTGACTGGCAAGTTTTTAGGGACGGGAGCTGGAATAGTAGCTCTATTATAATCTACGCTAAAAACTTGATTGGCTTTTAGGTCATGCATTACACTTACTTTGTCGTCTGGCCATGTAATGACGACCTTTTTGATATTCGAAATATTTGACAGGCCGAAATGAAGTTTAGATTCAACCGAAGACTGGTATCCCCGGGTTGGATAGTTTTCCAAGAACTGGGTTCCTTCTGCTGTCTCAATGTGAACTTTTGTTCCAATCCCAAACTTATTTTTGGAGCTCCCGATGAGTTGAAATTGTATGAAGTTTTGCTCTGAGTTGTTTTTTAGAATTATAGCCTCTTCATCAATATTGTTCACCACTAGATCTAAATCACCGTCCAAATCCAAGTCGGAGTAAGCGGCCCCATTCGAGAAAGTGGGACGATCTATTCCCCACTTTGATGATGTTTTGGTAAATGTTAGGTCCCCATTGTTTTTAAAAAAGTAGTTCTGCGTTTTCCGTTGAGGTGTTTTGTGTACCAATTCCTCAATGACTTTTGGCATATTTTCACCATTTTGCTGTGCGAGCTTTAAGCGTTCCAACTTGTATTTTTTAAAGTCATTGTTTCTAAAATCCCTTTTTAAGCCATTGGTTACAAAAAGGTCTTTTAGTCCATCATTGTCAAAATCCGCAAACAAGGGTCCCCAACTCCAGTCGGTACTTGAAACATTTGCCATTTGACCTATTTCACTGAATTTTCCGCCACCTTGGTTAAGTTGAAGGGTATTATACATGTATTGGTAATGAAAGCCATGGTCAACTGCATGATTGAAAGCTTTTGGATTCATACCGCTCATGCTGGTCTTTATACCGTAATTATCTTCTGCAACCATATCCAATGAAAGAATTTCCGGCAGTCCATCGTTGTTTATATCCGCCATATCGGTGCCCATGGAAAAATTGGAAACATGACCAATCGCAGATTTTAGACTTTCGGAAAAAGTACCATCCCCATTGTTGAAATACAGGTAATCTTGTTCAATATAGTCGTTGGCCACATAGATATCTGGCCAGCCGTTGTTATCAACATCCCCAATGGAAACACCTAGCCCAAATCCAAGGGAATTGCTTACAATTCTGGCTTGTTCAGATATATCTGTGAAATTTTCACCATCATTTCTGTATAATTTATCCCCAACAAGTTCATTTGAATCTTTTTTGAACTCCTCGGGGTTATCGGTATTTATCGGACTCACATTATGATTGAGCAGGAACATATCCAAATCCCCATCTTTATCAAAGTCAAAAAAAGAAGCTTGTGTGCTATAACCATCAAAGTCAAGCCCAAATTGTTCCGCCCTTTCTACAAAAGTGCCATTTTGGTTGTTGATGTATAATAGATTCTTTCGGTCCTTGGATTTTCCTTTTCCAGATTTACAGACATATATATCAAGCCACCCATCGGCATTTACGTCTGCCATGGTTACTCCAGTGGTCCATCCAAAACTTCCCATTACACCGGCTTTTACCGTGATATCCTCAAATGTAAAATTGCCCTTGTTCTTGTACAGTTTGTTTTCCATCAGATTGGCGGTGAAATAGATATCTGGTAGTCCGTCATTGTCCACATCACCTACGGCCACGCCCCCTCCGTTGTAAAAATATTCATAGACCATACTATTCATGGCACTGCTTTCAGGAATCTCATTGATAAACTGAATTCCTGAAATGGAACTGGGAATTTCAGTAAATAGTTTCTCCGTTTTTGGGGTATTTTTTTCCATCTTCTCCTTGCAGGAAACGCATGCGAAGAAAACTAGAAGTATAATTTTGACTAGACTTGGATTTGTATGTTGAGACGAATTCTTTGGCATTTGATGGAATCTATTTGAATACAATGACGGTAGCCTCATTAGTAAGGGTCTTTAACGTTACTTCCTTAAAGGCATCGTTTAGCGCCAAACCGGTGGCTTCGATTCTTGAAGGAACCCCAAACACTAAGTTAGTGCCTTTGGATGAAGCTGACCGATATTTGTTATCCAAGTCCAGCACCCGTATTTTCCATAATCTATTCGCCAATTTGTTCTGAAAATCACCCTCGATGGCACCTATGGTCAGTTTTAAATTGTTACTTACCGGGTCCATTTCCCAATGAACTTTGGTTTTGCCATATTCCCCTTCTTGATAGGCTATTGATTGGGCATCGTCCTCATAAATCGTAGTTTCCCCCTTTTGTCCGGGGTAAATCTCCAGCCAAAGTACTTTTTCCTGTTCTCCCGGTACAATCCAGTTTCGATTTTTTCCATAGACCAAAGTAGCGCCTTCAGGAATCAGTAAAGGAAGTTGATCTGGATTACTGGAGTCATAATTAATGATTTGCCCTCCCTCATACTTTTTTTTAGACCAGAAGTCGTACCACCCTGATTTTTTGGGAAGATATATCTGGTGTTGTAAACCATCGTGATATACAGGAGCTACCAACAGCGAGGACCCAAACATATATTGATAGGGCCATTGGTTTCTATTGCATTTTTCATCCTCCCGATATTGAAGCAACATAGGTCGTGTAATGGGCATGCCGCTCAGGTAATTTTCATACGCCAATGAGTAAATGTAAGGGAGGAGTCGATAGCGCAATTTGCGATGTCTTCGAATGCTTTTTTCCGCTGTATACTCCCCAGCTTTCGCAAGTCTTTCTGAATTTTCTTGATTCTTTGAGGTTACTAGTGAACGTTCGATTACAATGCGTTCTTTCCATTGGTTTATGTCTGAGCTAACGGACCAAGGTTTGAGATTATGTGATCGGGAAACACTTAAAAAATCCACAAACTGATTCATTCTTGCCTGAATTAATGGGGTTTTTCCATATACATCCCAGGTAAGGTTTGACATGCCCTTCATGGCACCATGAGTGTTGGTAATCGCATTGATTTGCCATTTCATTTCAGACCAAGTGAAATCAGAATCCCCTACCCATCTAAAAGGGTATCTTCGTTGTCCTATCATGGCATTCACGGGAAGCTGTGTGTGTTCACCGCCCCAGGGGTTGGTTTCCTGCATCCGTCTGCACCCCATGAACAATACGCGTTTATCTGCACCTATGTATTCCTGGGTGCCATTCCAGATTTCTGCATCAGAAATATTGTTTCTTCTTGTGTCTTGCCAAGTACCGGCAATACCCATATCCAGTTTTTCCTTATATCTTTTCCACCAGAGGTCTTCTTCAAACAATGATTCTGTCCATCCATGGTTTTCCCTATTTGGATGATTGGGTGCATTATGGTGAATGAGCATTAGATCTAGATTCATTTTTTTTAAGGAATCGATCATTTGATTTGCAGAAAGTGGATGGGTATAGTTCTCGGACCAATCCAAGCTACTTCCCCATGTAATTTCCTTATCACCAATACAGGCATCTCCCCAACCAAAATCAAGAATTAGATTATCGCAAGGGATGTCCCTCTCCCGGAACATTTGTGCGACTTCCATAAAGTCGTTCTGGTTGCCAGAGCAGGATAGATGCTGGGTTTGGAAAAACCCATACCCTTTTTTAGGCAAAAGTGGCTCAGGACCCACTAAATCATTGAATTGTGAGAAAATGGTTTGGTAGTCTGGTCCATATATGAAGTATTCGTCTTTAATCAAGCTGTCCTTGATAAAAATGTCTGAATAACTATTTGACTCTTTGTTGTAAAACCAATGGGAATATCGACTGTTCAGGTTGAATTCATTGAAAGCACTAGCATTGTCAAATTTGGAATAACCATCTCGGAACATACCATATATGGGGCCTTCGGATGGATAAACATGGACATCTGCGGCGTCACGTATTTCCCATTTCAAGTCTTTTTTGTCAATTAATAGGGTAAGGCCCGAAGTTTTAAGGATATGGTTCATCTCCGTTTCTTCATAGGTGCATTCTACCTTTTTCCAAGGTTCTTTATGACCATTTAGAAATGGAATTTCGTATTGAACAGGAAACTTTTCACCTTGAAGTCCGGAAATACGAAAACGGAACATTTTGGGTGAATAAAATGAGATTTCGATGGAATCTCCTAAATAGGCCTTAGTGGCATATCCATCATATCGAATGTTATTGCCACCGGAACCACACCCTATAAGAAAAAGGGCCAAGAAAAGCTGATATAAAAGGGTTTTCATATGTTGCGACGGTGTTTTGTGAATTACTGTTTGATTGATCATGATACTATAAAAAACCACCTAGGAAACCAGGCAAATGGTCCTAGGTGGCACGTGACGCAACTTAAATACGAAACTAACTCAAACTGCTAACTAAACATCTTTAACCTACCACCCAGGATTTTGATCTAGGTTTTCATTGATGTTGATTTCCTGAAGTGGTATCGGATAGAGTATGTGTTTATCTTGAAAGTTCTCAGCGAATGGTTTGCCATGATCTTCAAGGGTCGTCTTTATGGATTCTGTGGCGGTACTTCCCCGTTGCCATCTGTAGAGGTCAAACCAACGAATACCAAATTCCATGGATAGCTCTACGGGCCTTTCATGGTGTCTTATTTGGGTTCTCAAATCGCTTTGTGACATCGCTGCCAGTGGTACTGCTCCGCCTCGTTCCCTCACTTTATTTATCTCAATGATGGCTTCGTCCGTTTTTCCATTTTCATTAAGAGCCTCCGCATACATCAATAGCACATCGGCAAATCGAATAATGGAAATGTTGGTACCGTTGTAAAAGTTGGTATCCTCATTAAAGGAATACTTTTTAAAATATTTTGGATGATTCAAATCTCCCGCCGCATCAGTATACGCTACATTATCATCAATGTCCCTGCTATACATTTCTGACCCTGGGTCATCAAAGAAAATACTTGCATAAACACGATCACTGGGATCACCCTCGGTATTTAGGTCCGTTCGCATTTCATCTACCAACCACTGGGAAGGATAAAACAGTTCCCATCCACCAAAGGCATAGGGTGATACCTCAAAATTAAAAACTTGACGCTCGTCATTACCGTTGGATCTATCTCCTGTAAACTGAATTTCAAAAACACTTTCACTGCCGTTTTCTGCGCTTCCATTAAAGTTGTCCTCATAGTTTTCCAATAAGGCATAGTCCATGGCCAATACTTCTGCCAGTTTGGTTTCTGCTTGAGCCCATTTCTCTTGAAATAGATAGGCCTTTCCCAAAAGGGCCTTTGCAGCTCCCTGTGTGGCTCTCCCGAGCCATTCACCGGAATGTTCTACAAGCATGGCACCTTCGGCTTCGGTTAGATCTGTCTCAATTTGAGCCCAGATTTCGGCTGGAGTCACCTGATTCGGGAAAAGATTGTCAGGATCAACCTCATAGGAAGTAACCAATGGGACATTTTCAAAACCCGTGACCAACCAAAAATAATAGTAAGCCCTTAAAAACTTAGCCTCCGCCATGATTACATCCTTACTTTCTTGAGAAAGGGCCTCCATATTGGGTACCTGAAGCAAAATCTGATTGGCTCTGCCAATTCCTGCATAGGCACTTCTCCAGATGTTAAAAGGCCCACTTTCTTCCGTGGTATTGGTAAAACTGGCCAAAGACCTGCTATAGGTTTCGGCAGTGTTGTTGACCATCTCATCCGCTTTGTAGGCCATAGCGGTGTAAATCTCCTCAAAAAATGCCCATTTACTTCCACTGGAACTATGTAAAGCGGCGTAAGTGGCGGTTAGCGCTTGAAGGGCATGATCTTCCGTTTGCCAAAAACTGGACTCGGTAAGTACTTCCCTATTTTCAACTTCTATGAAATCATCACTACAGGAGTAAACACCCATCAGGGCTAAAACTGCAATGAGCGTATACTTGCTCTTTTTTATAATCTTGATCATTATAGTTTCAATTTTTTTGTTAGAGTGTAAGATTCAATCCTAGGATGAGAGATTTGGATAAAGGATAGAAACCTCTATCGACGCCTCTATTAAAAGTTCCTCCATTACCTAGGGCGGGATCGAACCCGGAATAATCAGTAATCGTAAATAGATTGGTGGCCGTAACGTACAATCTGAGATTGTCCACAGGTAAATTCCCCATAATATTCTGTGGGAAAGTGTAGCCTACCTGAAGGTTCCTAAGTCTGAAATAAGACCCATCTTCCAAGAAATAGCTTGATGGTCGAATGTTGTTGTTGGGATCTCCAAAAACATTCCGAGGAATATTACTTCCGGTGTTGCTAGGAGACCAAGCATTCAGAAGATCAGCTGACATGTTTTGCCTGTCCGTTCTGTACAACCACATTCTAACACCGTTGTAGATGTTGTTACCATGGGTTCCTTGGAAGAAAAGGCTCAAATCAAAATTTTTATAATTGGCGCTGAAGTTGATTCCATACTCAAAATCTGGAAGTCCACTGCCCATGAACTGTTTGTCATCGTCATCCAAAGCACCATCACCATTGGTGTCTACAAATCGAAGGTCTCCGGGAGCGGCATTGGGTTGCACTCCGTGGGCATCTACTTCTGCCTGAGTCTGGAAAATCCCATCCGCTTCGAACAGATAAAACCGTCCAATTTCGCCACCTACTTCCGTTCGTGTTGTTGGGAAGTTGTTGAACTCAATGAATCCATCAGTAAACGCCTCATCTGCTATTCCCAATTTAGTGACCTCATTAGTGGAACCACTGATGTTTGCGCTTACACTATAACTGAAGTCGTTGTTGGAGTTGTTATATGAGGCTGAAAATTCCCAACCCTTGTTTTCCAGATTACCACCGTTGGTCAAAGGAAATGAGGTTATTCCCGATGTTGCAGGAATAGGTACATTTACCAACATGTCGGTTGTCTCGGAGGTGAAATAATCAAATGAGAACTTCAATTGGTTCTGTAGAAGACCAAGGTCCACCCCAATATTGGTGGTAGCAGTCTCTTCCCATTGGATATCAGGTGTAGGCAATGAGGTTGCAATGGCACCTACAATCACAGGTTGACTTTGCCCTGCACCAAAAGGGTAATTTAGCTGTTGTCCGCCTGACCCAATTCGGGCCAGGAACAAATGATCCCCGATCAACTGGTTCCCCAAGGTACCATAGCTGAAACGTGGCTTTAACTGACTGATTAACTCTGAATTGAAAAAACTTTCGTTATGAACTGCCCATCCAAGGGATATTGAATAAAAGTTTCCATATTTATTCGTGGAAGCAAATCTTGACGAACCATCTCTTCTAACACTACCCTGAATATAGTACTTGTCGTCTAGATCATAGCTTAATCGTCCAAAATAGGATTGTAAGGTACTTGTGGAGTTAAAACCAAAAGATGACTCATCACCAATACCAGCACTTAATCCTCGTAGTTGATCAGATGCCAGTTCGTTGTTGGATCCCCCGGCCGACCTAAATTCGCTTTTCTCCCTTGAAATACCTAGTAGAACCTCAATATCATGTTTGCCGAAGGATTTACGATAGTTCAACGTGTTGTTGAGTGTCCATTCGTTGGATCTGGTCCGAAGCTCCGAAAGGGAAGGATTCTCATTTACCGCTTGGGGGCCAAAATTATAGGTCGGCAAAAAATTGGCGAAATGCGTATTTTCAATATTTGCACCATATTGAAAACGATAATCCAGTCCATCAAAGAGTTTTAAGGTAGCGGCCACATTAAATTGTAGGTAATCATCTTCGTCCGTTCTATCATTCAATTGCGTTTCGCCTACAGGGTTCCCTGATCCAAGTTCGGATGGAGGTGTGGCAAAACCATTTAAGGAATTAGAGTCGAAAATGGCTTTATGGGGCAAGGTCTGATAGATTTGTAGGAAAGGTGAAAAACTGGCGTTTCCTTCCTCGGTTGGTTCAAAAATTCCCCCTGTGGTTTCACGAGTGTAACTTACACCTGGGGCAATCTTTAAGCGACCCTCCAACAAATTAAAATCCAAATTTAATCGGGTACTTAGCCTGTTAAAATCTGTATTCACTACTGTACCCGTATTTTCAAAATATCCTGCGGAGAAACTATACTTCATGTTTTCTGTTCCTCCGGAAATACCTATATCATGTTTTTGCTCAAAGGCATTGTCAATATAGGCGCCAACCCAATCAGAATCTGCATACTGTGCTCCGCTGGTTAGATAAGGAGCTGGGGCTTCACCGGCATTGTTAAATGCTTCCAGTTTAATTTGATCATGTTGTGATCTGTTGGCGACATCTACACCGTTACTGAACCACTGGGTGCTGGCATAAGAGCCTATAGTCACCCTAGGGTCACCTGTCCGTCCTCGTTTGGTGGTCACAATTACGACCCCGTTGGATGCCCTGGAACCATAGATGGTTGCTGCAGATGCATCCCTAAGAATACTAATATCCTCAATATCCGACGGATTGATATAAGAAAGTTCCCCAGGAATACCGTCTATAACCACTAAAGGATTGTTGTTTCCAATGGTTCCGAGTCCCCTTATACGGATAATAGGTTCACTTCCCGGAGCACCTGTAGCGATGGCCACATTTAAACCCGCCACTTGACCTTGAAGTGAGGTAGCGACATCGGCGGTAGGAATCTTTTGAATTTCTTCTATGTCCACGGAGGAAATTGCTGCAGTTACCTCTGCTTTTCGTTGGGTACCAAAACCTACAAGAATTACCTCTTCCAAGCCTTGGGCATCTTCATCCAAGGTGACGTTTATGGTGGTTTGGTCACCCACGACTACTTCCTTGGTCGTAAATCCCAAATAACTAAAAACCAGGGTGGATTCAAATCCAGGGACCATAATGGAATAGTTGCCATCAAAATCGGTTTGGGTTCCTACGGTGGTATTTTCCTTAATTAATACAGAAGCCCCCGGCAATGGAGTTCCATTAGTATCGGTAACGGTCCCGGTAATCTCCTGCTGTACTTTTTCCTTCTTTCTTTTGACCTGTTTTTCCTTCTTTATTAAAAGGATGGCCCCATCGGGTGATAATTCGTACTCAAAATCTGCAAACGACAAGGTTTTTTGGAGTAATCGGTTTATGCGGGTTTCTCCTTTTTTAACTTTAACCCTTGGTGCTTCCGAAAATAAATCCGAACGATAGATAAATGAATAGTCCGTTTGTTGTCTAATGAGGTCAAAGACCTGTTCCACAGAGAGTTCTTGATCTCTGTCCACAACAATTTTTTTGTCCTGTGAGAATCCTATTTTGGTTGAAAAACCAAAGGTTGCCATGCAACATAAAAAGATAAAGGTCCTCATAATAACGAGTAATAGTGTCTTCCTATAGTAAATAGGTAGTCCAACAAATTTTGTTTTCATAAATTTGATTGCGTTAGTTAGTTAATATTTAATTAATTGATCGACAGCAGGGATGGGAGTTTAAATTGTCCAGGTCTAAGCCCCATCCCTATTTTATTCTACCATAATTGTTTTCCCTTTAGTTGTGAATTTTGCTTCGTTCGTGTTTTCTATGATTGAAAGAATGTTCTCTAAGTCCTGATTTCGATTAAAAACACCATGAAATGAAATGTTCTCTACCGAAGTGTTCCTGATTTCAACTTCTACATCGTACCATCTGGAAAGCACAGTCATAATATCCTTTAAAGCCATATTCTTGAAGCTGAAAAGACCATTTTTCCATGAAATGGTATTGTAGATATCTGCAGGAGCTATACTGATCTGCTGAGATCCCTTATCCAATTTGGATTGGAAGCCCGGGCTCAGATTATTGACATTGCCCCCATTTCTAATGGCAACCTTGCCGTTGACCAAAGTTGTTTCTATAAAGTCATCTTCTTTGAAAGCTTTGATGTTAAACTCTGTTCCCAGCACGTCCACTTCTTGTTCTTGTGTGGCAACAAGAAAATGGGTTCCATGGTTTTGGGTACTGGGTGAAACTTCGAAATAGGCCTCACCATATACCAATTCCACTTTCCTGGGTTGGTTAGGAGAAAAGGCAACCGGATAGCGTAGTTCTGAATCTGAGTTTAGCCAAACCTTGGTTTCGTCCGAAAGGACAATATAAAATTGTCCCCCTCTCGGAATTGTCAAGGTGTTATAGGTTGGCGTTTGTGTTTTGTCGGCAACTGGTTTTGAATAGACAACTTGCTGTCCATTGCTGGTTAATGCAGTTGTTCTAAAGGTCTTACCTTTTTCCAAGGGAACCTTGGTGCCATCTTCCAAGGTCAGGGTAGCCTTATCAGAACCAATTTCAATGGTCTCCGTGGGCACGTTCACTATGGGTTCGGTAATGGGTTCTTGCTTTGTGAATAAAAAAGGCAAGCTAAGTAATACCAGCAGCACTGCGGCCGCTGCATATTTCCAGTACATGATCGTTCGTTTCTTTGATTTTAGTTGAGAATCCACACTTTTCCATCCGGTCCGCACATCAATGGCCTCGGGAGATTTTAAGTGATTTTCCTTAACTTTTTGAAAATAGGCCCGATGGGTTTCTGACTCGGAAATCCATTCTTGAAAAATCCTTGCTTCGTCTTTGGTAAGGGTATTATTTAGTTTCTTAAGGATTAACTTAAACTCCATTTTTATGTTGACTTCTTTTTACTAAGACAATCAAATTCTTAAAATGGGTGACAAAAAATTGAGAAAAATTTAATAGTGTGTTAATAAACCGGCGGATTTACTACGTATTAATGCAATTTATTGGGTGAAAAGTAATGTGAGAATCAATGCCATTTGCTGGGATATTTTGAGTTTGGCCCGCTTCAATTGGGTCTTGACCGTATTGACCGAAACCCCAAGTTCTTCAGCTATATCAATGTACTTATAGTTGTCAATAAACCGCATCTTCACAATTTGCTTCATTTTTGAAGGAAGGTTTTCAACGACTTTTAATAGCTGTTGATGCACAATTTTAAGATCATCGTCCGAGAAAATTTGCAAATTATAATCAGATGCGATCAAGGACTGCAAATCCATAACATTTGCTGTATCCGTGATTTTTATGGATTTAAGATAATTGAGGCATTTGTTACGCACCATGCTGTACAAATACCCCCTTAACGAACTTTTGATTTCCAGTTCTCCTGCCCTTTCCCATAAATAGATAAAAACTTCTTGCACCATATCCTCACTGTACCCCGGGTCAAAAAGGTAGCTGTTGGCATAATGGACCAATTCTTCATAGGTGTCTTCAAAAAACTTTTTGAACACAAATTGATTGCGTTTTTGAATTTCCCTTAAAATAGAATTCGAATCCAAAATTGGTTTGGCTGTTAAGGTTGACTAAGGAAAAGATATAAGACTGATTGTGCTTTTTTTAGGTTAGCTTGAAGTCTAATTTTACCCATCCTATAATTCTGGTTTTGAAAAAATGTCAAGATTAAAAGTATGAATTAACCATGATTTTAGTTTGTCGTGGCTGTTAAAATGGTTTTTTTTGTACCTTTCGCAAGTCCATAGTTAGCAGCGTGTTTCCCTTTTCGTTGTAGTTTATCATATCGTTCGTATAATGTTTGAAAGAAATTTCGTCACTTGTGAAATTTATAATCATTGTATGATATTTAACCCATGGACAACTCATTTTTCTTTTGCCTAATTGCATTTCTTTTTTTGAACAGCTGCCGTGATGTGGGCGAATCGGAACCCTCGACTTTACATCAGTTCTCGTTTTCTGAAAATGTGCTTGATTATAAAGGAGCGCCAAATTCTCCACGAGATAGGGATATGCTCATGTTCTCTGATCAAGGGGCATGGTTTGCCTATGGCCTTCCAGATACTATCGGTTATCATGGTGGATTTTCTGGTCCCTTTTTGATGACCCAGGAAAACGGGGTTTGGTTGAGTCCCGTCCTCCAACGGTTAGAATTTAATTTAATTGACCCTGGGAAGCAACCATCTTCTTTGACCAATGCATTGATATCCCAAAAAAGCTATGCCAGTCACTTGGAGCAAGTTTATGTGGGATCGGTACTTAATGTTAAACAAGAATTGGTGTACCTGTCTGCTCATACGGCCTTGCAAAGAACCGTGGTCACCAATAGGACAGATAAGTCTATTTCTTTGGATGCCCAATATTCGGGTCAACTCTTTGACGTTGGGGTGCAAGCAGAGACCAAAGGGGATCAAATCGCGCTCATATCGGAAAAAAGTGATGCCGTAGGCTATTTACTCTTTCTAGATGGGGCAAAAGGAATACAAATTCAGGATGGCTTGTCCTATAATTTGGAAAAGCATCGGTTTGTTCTAAAACCACAAGAATCAAAGAGTTTCTTGGCTTCCCAAACCTTTATTTTTCCCGAGTATTCTTGGGAAAAAGAGAAAAGGGCCATTGAGGCGATTAGTTTTGATACCCTTTTAAAACGCCGGAAAGTTGAAGCACAAAAAGAACTTTTGTCACTTCAATCCAAACTTCGTGAAAAGTTCAACGATAGTTTGTATCTCACGCTAGCCGCAAAAGCTCGTTTGACGATGCAAAACAATTGGCGGGTTCCTGCGGGGGAACTGAAACATCAGGGATTGTTTCCGAGCTATCACTACGAATGGTTTCATGGATTTTGGTCCTGGGACTCTTGGAAGCATGCCGCTGGTCTTTCCCTCTACCATCCCGAATTGGCAAAAGATCAAATAAGGGCCATGTTCGATTTTCAACATGAAAATGGATTTATTGTGGATTGTGTTTATAGAGACACCACGATAGAGGCCCACAACCTAAGAGATACTAAACCTCCATTGGCTGCGTGGGCGGTAGCCAAAATTACCCAGCATAGTTCGGATACAAGTTTTGTTAAGGAAATGTACCCAAAGCTAAAAAAGTATCATCGTTGGTGGTATTTGGATAGGGATCATGATCAAGATGGACTATGTGAATATGGATCTACAGATGGTACCTTGATTGCCGCTAAGTGGGAGAGTGGCATGGACAACGCTATTAGATTTGATGGAGCCAAGATGCTCAAAAACTCAGAAAGAGCCTTTTCTATGAATCAAGAAAGCGTAGACTTAAATTCCTACCTCTATGCAGAAAAGTTGTATTTGGCCAAATTGGCAGCTTTTTTACATTTGGAAGACGAATCCAAGAACTGGACAGATGAAGCCCATGTTTTGAAAGAACGCATTCAAAAGCAGTTTTTTAGTGAGAAAGATGGATGGTTTTACGATACCAACTTAAAAGGTGATGTTTTTGTTGAAGGAGCAGGGAGTGAGGGTTGGATTCCACTCTGGGCCAAAGTAGCTTCATCAGAACAGGCCAAAGAGGTGAAAGATAAAATGATGGATCCCATGAAATTCTATGTCAAAGTACCCTTTCAGACCATGGCTGCCGATCATCCCAAATTCAACCCCTTGAAAGGATATTGGAGAGGTCCTAATTGGTTAGATCAGGCATACTTTGGCATCAAAGGCCTTAGAAATTATGGATTTGAAGAAGAAGCGGATGTTGCTACCATAAAACTATTGGAAGGAGCGGAGGGCATTTTGGACAAGGGAACTCCCATTTTTGAGAATTATCACCCACTTACCGGGAAGGGACTTAATGCTCCAAATTTTAGTTGGAGTGCTGCCCATATCTTAATGTTGCTGACAAACGAGGAATAGCCAATGGAATACGGGATTTTGAAAATCACTACAGAACAAGCGCAGGAAATTACGGAACAACTTTTTGGTATCAAAGGAGTTGCCTTTCCACTGCCTGGAGAGGTCGATTTTAACTTCAGGATTAAAACCAACAAGGGGCATGGTTACATTTTAAAAGTCTCACGTCCAGAAGAGGATACGGATTATTTGGACTATCAACAGCAATTACTGCTTTATGTTGAGCAACGTGCCGAGGGGATCATTTCTCCTAAAGTGATTAAAGATACATCTGGCAATATGGTCTCGGACTATAGGGATGAACAAGGCAAACTTCGTAAGATACGCTTGTTGAGTTGGGTTCCCGGTCGTATTTGGAGCGGGGTGAATCCACAGTTGGATGATTTACGTTTTAGTTTGGGAGAACAATGCGGACTTTTGGCAAGTGCATTGAGTGGATTTGACCATCCACAGGCCCATCGAAACTTTGAGTGGGATGTGGCCCAATCGCTTTGGATTAAGGAACACCTGGATTTATTCGCGACGGATGAAAAAGAAATACTTCAGTTTTTTGTTGAAGGATTTGAAGAAGTGCAGGAAACCTATGGCAAACTCAGAAAATCGGTAGTACATAACGACGCCAATGACAACAATATTATTGTTACGGAAGATTTGATCCACCCCAGAGTGCGGGCATTTATAGACTATGGTGATGCCATCCATACCCAAATTATAAATGATGTGGCCATAACCTGCGCCTATGCCGTTATGCATCATAATGACCCTTTGGAGGCTTCCTTGTCGATTGCTGAAGGGTACCATTCTTCCTTTCCATTAAAGGAAGAAGATGTATCACATTTGTATTGGGCCATTGCTATGCGATTAGGGATCACAGTAACCAAATCGGCCTTAAATAAGATAAAAGAACCGGACAATGCTTATTTGTTAGTGAGTGAGAAACCGGCTTGGGAAGTGCTCCGAAAATGGTGTAAAATCCACCCTGAATTTGCGCACTACAGCTTCCGGAAGGCATGTGGATATCCAGCTCATCCCAAAAAGTCAAAATTTGAAACATGGTCCAAAACAAATGCTTTTTTATTATCGAATTTGTTTCCCACCGTATCTAGGGACCAGGTGGAGCATTTGGACTTAAGCGTTTCCAGTAGGTGGGTGGGACATCAAGAAGAATTCAATGATTTGGAACTCCTCCAGTTTAAATTGGACCGACTTCAAAAAGAACATCCAAACAAAATTTTGGCAGGTGGGTATTTGGAACCCCGTTCGCTCTATACCACATCGGCCTATGATAAAATCGGGAATAGTGGAAGGGAAAGCAGAACCGTACATCTTGGGGTGGACTTTTGGCTTAGGGAGAACACCCCTGTCCATGCGCTTTTGGATGGAGAAGTGGTCACTGCTATCAATGATGCAGGAGATAAAGAGTATGGTGGGCTGGTAATTTTGAAGCACAACATGGATGGTTTCGAGTTTTATACGTTGTACGGCCATTTGATTCCGGAAAGTGCCACCAAGCATGAGGTTGGCAGCCAGATTAAAGCTGGGGAAAATATAGGTCTTCTGGGCAATTTTCCCGAGAATGGGAATTGGGCACCACATCTTCATTTCCAGATTATGCTGTCGATGCTTGGTTATAAAGATGACTTCCCTGGAGTTGCCTACCCCAACCAGTTGGAGGTGTGGAAAGATTTATGCCCTGACCCTAACCATTTGTTCAAGGTCAAGGGGCTTGAACCGGTGAAAAGCAATTCCAATCCGGAGCTAATCGAATATCGGAAAAAACATCTGGGTAAAAGTTTGAGCCTTCAGTATAAAATACCGATTAAGATGGTAAGGGGAGCAGGTCAATATCTCATTGACCAATGGGGACGAAAATATCTGGATACGGTAAACAATGTGGCCCATGTTGGGCACGAAAATTTCAAGGTGGTAAAGGCGGGCCAGATCCAAATGGCATTGCTCAATACCAATTCACGCTATTTACATGATAATATTAATGCCCTGGCACAAGAACTATTAGAAACGCTGCCTCCCGAACTTTCCGTATTACATTTTGTAAACTCGGGGAGCGAGGCCAACGAGCTGGCCATCCGGATGGTGAAGGCCGCTACCGGGCAAAAGGATATTATTGCCTCCGAGGTGGGTTACCACGGTAATGCTAATATATGCGTAGATATTAGTTCCTATAAGTTCGATGGAAAAGGTGGTGCAGGAGCTCCTGAGCATACCCATATTATCCCTTTACCAGATGCATTTCGGGGGAAATACCGTGGAGACAATACCGGAGACCTTTACGCAAAGGAGGTCCAGCATCGGATAGACGATATACGGGCCAAGGGAAGGGACGTAGGAGGGTTTATCATCGAATCAATAATCAGTTGTGGTGGTCAGATTGAACTTCCGCAGGGCTTTTTGTCAAAAGCTTTTGAATTGGTTCGAGCCGCTGGAGGACTGTGTATCTCGGACGAGGTGCAGGTAGGCTGTGGTAGAGTAGGGAAAACCTTTTGGGGCTTTCAATTGCACCATGTGGTTCCTGATATCCTAACCATTGGTAAACCCTTGGGTAATGGACATCCATTGGCTGCGGTTGCATGTACCCAAGAAGTGGCGGAGAAATTTGCCAATGGGATGGAATACTTCAACACCTTCGGCGGAAATCCGGTCTCCTGTGCCATAGGAACGGAAGTACTTAGAACCGTGAAAAGGGAAAATCTACAAGCACATGCGCTAGAGGTAGGCAATTTCCTAAAGCAGCAGCTAACGACCCTGCGAAAGGATTATCCTATTATTGGCGACGTGCGGGGTCAAGGGTTGTTTTTGGGTTTTGAATTGGTGGACCAGCAAATGCAGCCTTTAGGAGAAAAAGCAGATTACCTTGCCAATCGTATGAAGGACCATGGCATCCTAATGAGTACGGATGGCCCAGACCATAACGTCTTAAAGATTAAGCCGCCAATGGTCTTTACCAAAGACAATGCGGAGGAGCTGATAAACTACTTGATGAAAGTTTTCGGTGAAGATTATATGAAAGCATAAATTTATATCACCCAATGAGAATAATCATCCCCCTGGTGTTGGCATTGTTGGTTTTTGGCTGTAAGAATAATTTTATGCCAGAAGTCCCAAATCAGTTCAACCACTTCAATCACGAAATTTTTGAGGAGAACAAATTACCTCCAAGGGCAACTTTTTTTGCCTTCGAATCCATAGATTTAATGGAACAGGAAGATTCTAGACGTTTCATGAACTTAAATGGCGACTGGAAGTTTCAATTTGTAAAGAACCCAAAGAATAGGCTTACCACTTTTCAAAATATAGGTTTTGATGATAGCGATTGGGACACGATACCTGTACCCGCCAATTGGGAAGTGGAAGGTTACGACCACCCCATATATTTGGACGAGCGTTATCCTTTCGACACAGACTGGCCGAATATTCCCGCTATGTACAACCCAGTTGGCACCTATCGTAAGGAAATTACACTTTCCAACGATTTTCTCAAAGAAGATGTAATCCTGCATTTTGCTGGAGCCAAGTCGGCCATGTATGTGTATGTCAATGGCCAGTATATTGGATATTCCCAAGGAAGCAAAACACCAGCGGAGTTTAACATTTCTAAAAATCTAAGTGAAGGAAAAAATCTAATTGCCTTGCAAATGTTCCGCTGGAGTGATGCCAGCTATCTGGAAAGTCAGGATATGCTTAGAATGAGTGGCATAGAGCGCGATGTTTACCTCTACACAAGGCCAAAGACCCACATAGCTGATTACCATATTTATACAAATTTGGACGATACTTATTCCGATGGAGTATTTCAAGGAACGGTTAGAATTAAAAATGAATCTATAGTCACTGTTGCAAGAAATGTTGGATTGGAACTTTGGGATGGAGCAACTTCGGTCTACAACGAAATATCGTCGGTTAAGATCCCACCGGGAAAAGAAGTAAAAGTCAGTTTTGATCACCTTTGCAAAAGAGCAAAGCAATGGTCGGCGGAAATTCCAAACTTGTATCGCCTTAAAATCTCATTGGAAGATAGTTTGGAGCCGAATCATAATCAATTCATTAAAAGCCATGTAGGATTTAAGCGGGTTGAAATCAAGAATGGGCAGGTTCTTATCAATGGTAAGGCGGTATATATCAAAGGGGTTGACCGTCATGAAACAGACCCTTTCACGGGACATGTGGTATCCAAATCTTCCATGGAAAAAGATATTCGATTAATGAAGCAAAATAACATCAATGCTGTTCGAAGTTCACATTATCCCAATGACCCCTATTGGCTTGATTTATGTGATAAATATGGATTATACGTTGTTGATGAGGCCAATATTGAGAGCCATCCTTTGGCTATTGATGAGAATACCCAAATTGGAAACGAAATGGCTTGGCTCCCCGCTCATATGATGCGTACCCAACGGATGTATTTTAGGGATAGAAACCACCCATCCATTTATTCGTGGTCCTTGGGCAACGAAGCAGGTGAGGGCAGCATCTTCAAAACAACTTATGAATGGCTCAAAGAGCAGGACAATAACCGAATTGTGCAATATGAACCTGCCGGGAAAGATGATTATACAGATTTGTATTGTCCTATGTACCCTAAACCAGAGTTCTTGATAGAACATGGAAAATCTAATTCGGATAAGCCTTCCATAATGATCGAATATGCGCATGCCATGGGCAATTCTGTAGGGAACTTGCAAGATTATTGGGATATCATAGAAAAATATCACAATCTACAGGGAGGTTTTATTTGGGATTGGGTGGACCAGAGTTTGGAATACAAGGATGAGAACGGAAAGCCTTATCTGGCCTATGGGCACGATTATCACCCAGACCTACCTACGGATGGTAATTTTTTAAATAACGGATTGGTAGATCCTTACAGAAATCCACATCCACATCTATCCGAAGTCAAGAAAGTATACGAACCAGCTCAATTTCAGTATTTAGGCAATGGGATGGTATTCCTAAAAAATAAAAACTTCTTTGCCGATTTCTCCGATAAAGAGGTGAGGGCGAAGCTTCTGGTTAATGGAAAACTGGAGTCCGAGCAGTTGGATATCCGTATCGATGTTGGGCCGCAAGAAACCAAAAAAATCGGTATTAAGGGAATTCCAACTTCCTTTCGAAACAATGATGAGTACATTTTAGAGTTGAGCTTGGTCCAAAGGGAATCCGCAGCTACTGTTCCTGAAGGTCATGAAGTCGCTTGGGATCAATTTGTATTGCAAAAAGGCAATTTTCAGGATGCAAAAGAGACGTCAAACAAAAACTTTGAAATAAAAAAGGTGGGGGATTCTTATAACATAACGAATGATAAGACCAGACTTACAATAGATGTTATGACAGGAGAATTTCAGGGTTGGGAGTTTGATGGAGCTTTGATTTCAAATATTCCTATTAGACCCAATTTTTGGCGACCACCTACGGATAACGATTTGGGCAATGGAATGGACAAATGGGCCAAAATATGGCAGGATGCAACCTACAACTATGAAGCAAGTCTAGTTGAAGTTCCATCTTTAGATTCTGATGGGGCCGTCAGTTTTAAGGTTGAATATGACCTGCCGCAGGGAGTGGCCGAGTTGACCACCGTTTATACGGTGCTGCCCAATGGAAATCTTAAAGTAGCGTATCAGTTTGTGCCTAAAGATTCGGAACTGCCCAATATTCCTAGATTGGGAATGTATCTAACGCTTCCCGATAGCTTTACAGAGGTAAGTTGGTACGGGAATGGACCACAAGAAAGTTATTGGGACCGAAAAACTGGTGTTAAAGCAGGTTTGTATAGTGGCAGGATAAAGGACGAATTTCATCGCTACCCACGTCCTCAAGAAACAGGAAATAAAACTGATGTACGCTGGATGGAAGTTTCTTCCAATGACTTAACAATAAGAATGGTTGGGGATAGGCAGTTGAATGCCAGTGTTTGGCCCTTTTCCATGGCTGAATTGGATTTCGATTCAGAGAAGGATGGCGCGGCTTCAGCCTCAGGGTTGGTGCCTGTGACCAAAAAACATGGAGCAGATATTAAAACTGGTGTCAGCGTCCAATGGAACATTGACCTACAACAAATGGGAGTGGGAGGTGATACATCATGGGGCCGATTGGTCCATGACGCTTACACCATTGCACCGGTTGCCCGATCCTATACTTTCACGTTGATACCCGTCGCTAAAAAATAAGTCGCTAAAGGTTACAGTAAAATCTGTCTGTTAATGACCCCCATAATAAAGAATATGGTGATGGACAGAATCAAACAACAAATGGCAGCTGCAAGATTATCAGGGATTGAAAATTCCTTTTTAAGGTTGTAAATAATGGCTTTCATAGGTTAAATCTTTGGAGTAAAGATGAAGACCCATGCAGATTCGGACCAATTCATTGGTTAAGCGCAGCAAACCTTGGATAAATGGAAGTGTGTCTTGTTTTTATCGAAAAAATGCGTGTTTGGGCCAGTTTTTTGGTCGATGAAAGCGTGTCCGTGGACAGGAATTTACCCTAACTATCCACCAATCCCATCCAAAAATTCGGCCTCCTCATGCGGAATCAGTTTTGCGGCCAATTCCAAAACGGCTTGGATATGCTCATCCGGTTCCAAAATATCTTGATGGTTGCCCGAATTGGGGTTTTCCAAGGCCAAAATACAGACGTTAAGGAGGGACTCCAATTTAAAAAGCAGGTCTCGGTAGCCCTTTACCCGTAAACGGGTTAATGAATAATCCTTTTTTTGCCGCTCCAAGGTTCCAAAATAGGCTTCAATAGGGAGTTCCAGGTCATCTAGGTTGATCTTTTTCTTATCTTTCATAGGAAATTATTTGGGATTGCTATTCAAAGGAAAAACAAAGATTCGAGAACTCCGCGGACGTTTGTCCGCAGGAGGCTAGCTTTTACATTTAATTTTTTTGACTCTTAAGTAAAACGATATGCGGGTCGACTCAAATTAACCAGCTCAATGTTAATCGTCATAGCTGATTCGCTCTCGAATACCTCCACTGGCCCTATGGATAACAACGTCTGCCTTATATTTTTTGGCCAGACTTTTGGCTTTTCTAATCGCCGTACTCTGCTTACGATGTTTACTTGTTACGCGTTTGTTGCCCTCGCGGCGTACGGCCCAACCTTCTTCATAGGGCACCACATGTTGATGCCATGTGCGACCTCGCTTGTTGCTCGCCTTACTGTTGATAAAAACCTCAATAAGGTCGATAAGGATTCGTAACCAGGATTTTCCTTTGGACATTGGAGTACTAGATAATCTCGAAGATAATGGTAATCAACGAAATTGTGAGGCCCTCCTTCACTTTTCGCTTTGCTCAAAACTACGAGGCGTGTTAAACCAAACGTTTGTTTCTAAATGCTATGCCAGAGCCAGTTTTGAGGTATCGCTCAAAATCGTACGCCCTTAGTTTATTGGCAAACTTGGAAACATGGACTAATTCAATGGGCAATTTGTCCCTAGTAAAAGATACTTCGCCCTTGGCATGGGCTTTTAATCGCTGACTTAAATTAGCTGAGAAACCAGTATAAAACTGTCCATTAGAGCATTTTAAAATATAAACAGAATAAGGGAGTGCCATAAGATTTGGGTATAAATGGACGGCGTCCACCGTAGCTCACCGCTCGGGGACGCGGATATTTAAAGACCAGAAAGATATGTAATTAAAGAAAAAAGCTCCCCTTCGCATAAAGCTTCGGGGAGCGAAGGTGGAGCCGGGGAGACTAGAACCTATCTCTTAAATCCCCAATAAATATAGGCTTTCAAACATAATAAAAGTTTATGCTCACCGAATAGGTTACTCCGTCCAGAAAAGCAGGGTTCGATTCCTTACACGACCTCAAATAGATACAAATTTTAGCATAGTAGTGATAGTAGTTAGAGTTTAATTAAGATTTTTGATGCCCAAAAAAGGTTGGTTTTTTGAGCCCATGATAAACACACTGGTTTCGTGAATAGAAAATAGCCTAAAAGTAGCGCTATAAATTTTCGAGGTACTTTTCCAATCTTTGCTTTCCCTCTCCAATAATGGATGTATAATGGAAAGGATATACGTTTTCAAAATCATAATTTAAGAGCTTTTTACAACTCTCGATTCTGTCCGCTGGATTTTCATAGTCTTCTGAACGCTCTCTTGTAAAGTCTCTGATTTCTCCATTTTTATTGCCATAAAATGTATCACCTGTAAAAAGGGATTTCGATTCTTTTTCCAACAGACAAATTGCCCCCGCACTATGTCCCGGGGTATGGATCACTTCGAAATTCCCACCGAAATTGGGCATCTGTGCAAAGAAGACATCCGGGGCCATCCGCAACCATGGATGGTCGGTGTCGTCTATATGGGCATGGACAGTAAGGCCAATCTCTTTTTGCCATTTGGTTCCATCCACTATTCCGCAGGACCCGTGGGAGAGTATGGCGATTACAGGTTTGTCAAAAGATGTTATAAACCTCTTTACATCTTCCGAATATGTGGGAATATCAAAAAGCAACACTTGATCCTTCAACTCGATGAGATATGTATGCACCTTTTCTCCATAAAAATACTGGTTGTTGATCTGGTAAATGTTGGGTTGCAGCTTGGTATGCACACGTTCGTTTGTCATCTTGCAGGAGACCAACCAGGTCAATAGACCTACATATGTCAGCATCATTTTCATTTATTTCCCTTTAGTATCCCATCAGTGTCTTATTGGCATGGTGCCTATGCCGTTAATTCCGCCAACCATTGGGCTATCTGTCCCTTAAGCTCCGCATCCAAGCTAGTTAATTTAATGTGCCTTAGCGTGTTTCCATTCCCTTCCAACGGATTATCCGGGTCCCTTAGTTTATCTATGTTGTAAAACCCCAGCGTAATATGGTTCTTGGAAAATCTAAGATATGCAAAATCTTTTCCGTTGTTGAATACGGGCATTTTCCATTTCAGTTCCTCCCCCACATCTTCCACAGTCTGATGGATAAGCTCCCTGAGCTTCTCCAGGACAATAATTTGGTCAGGGGTTGCTGGGCTATGTAATCGGTTATTTGGGGATTAAGGCTCATTTCTTGGTATTGGATTTTAGGAAGAAGCTCAACAGCAATGTGAAGGCAGTACCGGTTATAAGGTTTCCAACAAAGGAAAACAGGCTTTGTGAGGAAGTGCTGAAGTACGCCTCCTTTTCTTCCAGTTTGGCTATTAGTTTGCCAGTTGGAACGCCCATGGCCTCCATTTTCAGTTTTAGAGCTTCAATGGTCTCGGCCACATAGGAGGGATACAACAGTTCATAGAAAACTATGGTAAGGACCACGCTGAAAAGAGCTGTGGCAAAGCTTACCACCAACCCCTGAACGATGGCCTCCTTGAACGGGATACCGCTCCCAAGTGCCTCCTTCCTTTTTTTGATGGCAAAGTATATGCCAAACAGCAAGAAAAGGTAAAGCATCAAAAAGAGGATGGTCCCTCCCGTCATTTCGGTTTCCAACGCTATGGCTTTGGGCCCGATCAGGTTCAGCGCGATCAATGTCAGCATGAGTACGCTCCCGGCAAGGGCGACTGCTAATCCGTATACCATGGGGGTCTTTAGTCTTTCCATTTTTTTGTGTTTTGTTTTCCACAAAATTCACGGACAAAACGCTAAGCATCAAGTAAAAAGGGTTGGAAAAAAGGATGGATTTACGGGTTTCCAAACCTCTCCATGGCCTCTTTACCGTAAAACCGAAGTTCTTTTCGGTTTTTCATTCCTGTCTTTTTGTAAATTCTGTTGATGTGGGACTTAATAGTGCTCAAGTCCACAAACAGTTCATCCGCGATTTCCTGGTTCTGCTTGCCCGCGCTAATGAGTTTGATGACTTCCCGCTCCCGTTTTGAAAGTTGGTTTTGATAGACCCGTTCAATTTCGTCTTGGCCCTTGACCGTGCCCAAAGCCATTCCAAGCCCATAGACCAATAGTATGAAGGGCACCAAAAACAGGGAGTTTATATTGTTGATTTCGACTATACCGTAACTGGCGGAATACTGGAATACATTAAAAATCAATACTCCGATGATTACAATCATCGTCGAAAAAACCAAAAGTCTGTTTTTTTTGATTGCGTTTACCATTACACTTTAAGGTTTGATACGGGGCAGCCCCAATTTAATATACACCTTCTGTCCCCCTTTGACTTTACCCACTTTAAAAGTAATGAATTGAACCTATTGGGCGCAATTCCCATCCTCCAGCATAGGGATTAAAAAACGTATCAATTATTTTTCAACGGTCAAATACGTACCCTTGAAGTTTTGATTTAATACCATAAATTTCAAATTTTTGGTGGTTTGGTCCGGAACAACCTCAATGGAAGCCTTTCCATTTGACATGGCAATGATTTCGCTTCCGGTTGGCGTGCCTTGGTTTTTTAGGGTAGTGCCACCTTCCAAACACTGGAAGTATACTTTCTCCTCATAGTCCAGGCACCTAAGTCCTTTGTCATCCACGGCCGTTGCAGTAAGCAAAAAATTCCCGTTGGGCAACCTTTTGGATGAAAGTATCAGCTTCTTGGCGGGACCGTTCTTAATGTGTCTATAAGTGATTTCCAAAACGTCTTTAACACTATTTCCGTTCCTGTCCTTACCCTCGGCGACTAATATGTTGTCGCCAGAAACAAATGTTACATCCCAATTTAGGCCCGAAGCCGGAAAAAGGGCCATATTCCTTTTTTTTGTGCCCAGACTTTTTCCATTGTGGGTTAGGGTCACTTCATTGCAATTGCCAAAAACGGAAATATTTCTGGCCAATCCTTCTGGGCCCTGGCGTTCGGTCCAGGTATGTGATTCGATATGGACAAAAGGTGCTTTGGCCCAGTAACTCTTGAATACGTAAAAGGCATCTTTAGGATTTCCATTGCGGTCCACCAATCCCTTTTGGTTGATGTATGGAATGTCGTTCTCGGGGCGTAAGGGTGTTCCAAAATCCTTGAATGCCCACTGTGCGTTGCCCACAAAGGTGGAATCGGTTTCGGTAATCCTTAAATGCCAATCGAAAAGGTCTACGATATAATTTTCGCTCCAATCTCCAATTTGGGCAATATTTGCCACATTGGTCTGAACAATGGCTTCCTCCCATCCATCAGACGATATCATACCTTCTCCGGTGATTGGATTTTCTGAATGCCTGCCAACATGACTTGAACCGCCATACTCAGCATGTAAAAAGTGTTTGTATTGGGGCTTGTAGGTATCCAATGCCTTCCGATAGCTCTTGTAGCTCCCCGAATACCAACCGGACCATATGGATGGTGAAAAGACATCGACCAATTGGGCTCCCTCATAATATTTGCGAATGGCCGTTTTTCTTGTGGGATCCATGGTATGGGCAATGGTATTCAATTCTTTTAAAAATATATTCATTTTTGCTGTGTCATCTCCACCTTCAAAATCTGGTAGCCAGTACATTTCGTTGCCCAAGGACCAAATGATGACACTGGGATGGTTGCCATTTTGCCCTATCATCTCCTTGAGCATGTTTTTTGTGTTTTTTTGCCACACTTCCCCTCCAAGGCCTCCACGGCACCAAGGTAGTTCATCCCAGACCAGAAGTCCCAGTTCATCACACGCCCGATACACCTCTGGGTCCTGGGGGTAGTGGGCCAAACGAACAAAATTTGCTCCCATTTCTTTGATAAGTTCCATGTCCTTTCGATGCTGTTGGTTGCTCATTGCCGCTCCGACCCCGGCATGTTCTTCATGGCGATGTGTGCCCCGCAACAAAACCCGTTTGCCGTTTAGATAAAACGGTCCATTTTCCTTAAACTCAAACCAACGGAAACCGACCCTTTCGTTTACTTCATCAATCAGGGTTTCATTTTCCCACAATTGAATGGCAACTTCATACAAATGGGGACTATCGATATCCCATAATTTAGGGTTTCGAACTTGAGGGATGACCATGGAATCATTGTCATTTACGACTTTTTGTATCCTTGAAACCACCTCCTTTCCCTCAGGGTCCCGTAAAATAGTTTTTAAGAACAGATCGGTATTTCCCCGTGTTCCCTCGATTGGGACATCGATTTTTAGGGAAGCATTCGAATGGGAGACCGTAGGCGTGGTCACTTTTACCTTACCTAGGGCCAATTTGGGTTTTTGCAATAGCCAAACATCTCTGGTGATACCTCCATAAATGAAAAAGTCGCTTTTTTGTGAGGGAATGATATCTTTGTAATACCCGTTGTCCACACGAACCATGACCTCGTTTGTTCCTTTTTTTACAAATGGGGTCATGTCCACTTCGAACCCCAAGTACCCTCCAATGTGCTCACCGGCATTCATACCATTGATATACACGGTTGTGGTGATGTTGGCTCCTTCAAAATATAGGATGTACCGTTGGTTCGTGTGTATCCCATCGATTGGAACATCTTTTCTGTACCAACTTGCCGATCTTCTGTAGCCGGGTAAATTATCAACGGTGTCCTCATCGTTCCAGGTATGGGGCAAGTCGACTGTTTCCCATTCGGTGTCATCTGGTATTTTTGAAGGCTCATCATAGGGTACCTCAGTATAGCCCCAATTTTTGTTCAAAAGTGTTTTGGATCTTTTTTCGTGCCCCATTTCAACTTCACTACAAGAGATTACCAGCAGAAAGGAAATAAGGGCAACTGGAATTTTATGTATCATATTGTTTTTTAAGAAAGTCCCCTTGATTGCTTTTTTTCAGGGTACGGTTTGACCTATTCTATTGATTTTGTGTTCGGTGGAAAATTTCCAATTTCATATCCATTTTGAACTGCGTTTGGTTTTGTGTCATCTGCCCTACCAAAACAGGGCATATACAACCGCTAGGACAACCAAAATGGCAAAGCTCCCAATATTGAACAAGGGGCTGGTTTTAAATGTTTCCTTGGATAGGGCAATGCCCTTTACATCATTCTCCCCTTTTTTCTGAAGGTAACTTACCAGGGCGATGATCGACATGGTGCCGAGACAAGTAAGTCCCATTTGATCCATCCATGGCAATGTCGGAAACCAAGATTCGAATGCACTGCCTGCCGCCCACCCTTTCGGGCCCACCTTGAAGAACATCGCAATGGGGATGGAAGCCAAAGCGCCAACTATGGCCCCTCGATTGGTAGTCTTTTTCCAGAAAAGCCCCAATAGAAAAACAGCCAAAATCCCAGGGCTTACGATACCTGTATATTCTTGTATGAATTGAAATGCCTGGTCAAGACCATCCAGTATAGGGGCGATTGCCACCGCAATCGCAAGGGCAACACCAGCGGATAAACGCCCCACGTTTACAGTGGCGCGATCATTTGCATGCCTGTTGAAATATTGACGGTAGATATCCATGGTAAAAATCGTCGATGTGGAGTTCAACATGGAAGCCAAGGAGGAAACGATTGCGGCTGCCAAGGCGGCCACGGCCACTCCCTTAAGTCCCGTGGGCAAAAACTGCATCAACCAGGGGTAGGCCTTATCCGATGCACCGGATGAGGGAATGTTGGCGACGCCGTTTTCGCCTAAACTAGCCAACATTTGTGGGTCATTCACAATTACATAGGCGGCAATACCCGGTATCACGACAACTAAAGGAATAATTAGCTTAAGTCCCGCCGCAAAAAGGATGCCTTTTTGCGATTCGCGCAATGATTTTGCCGCCAGGGTGCGTTGTATAATGTATTGGTTGAAACCCCAATAGTAAAGATTTGCCACCCACATGCCACCTACCAAAACTCCAATCCCGGGAAGGTTGATATATTCGGGATTGGACTTGTCCAAGATCATGTCAAAATGATTTGGGGCCGCTTCGAAAATATTATGGAGTCCGGCCAAGACTCCTTGGCCTCCCGAGGCACTGTCCAAGGCCAAATAGGTGGTCACCAGTCCTCCAAACACCAAAAAGATCACCTGGATGATATCAGTCCAAGCTACCGCCGACAACCCTCCATAAAGCGAATAGGCCGCAGCAAAAAGTGCTAGCCCAACAATGGCGTATACTATATTTATTCCCAGAATGGTCTCGAGGGCCAATCCCCCTAAATAGAGTACTGAAGTAAGGTTTACGAAGACATAGAGGGCAATCCAAAACACGGCCAATATGGTCTTCAAATTTGTGGAAAAGCGCTTTTCCACAAACTCAGGGATGGTATAGAGTCCCTTGTCAATAAAAATGGGCAGGAAATACTTGCCAACGACCAAAAGTGTAACTGCACCCATCCATTCATAAGAGGCGATACCTAGGCCTAAGGCAAAACCGGAACCCGACATTCCAATAAATTGTTCAGCGGAGATATTGGCGGCAATCAATGAGGCCCCAATGGCCCACCAAGGTAAAGACCTACTGGCTAAAAAATAGTCCTCTGCATTTTTTTCTTGCCCTTTTTTGGTTCTTGAGACCCACAGCCCGACACCTAATATCAACAGGGCATAACAGACAAAAACGGTATAGTCCAAAAATTCAAATAAAGTGTTCATTGTTTTATTTACAATTGATTTTATTAATGATTTAGTTGTTTTACTGTTCTGAAGTCTATGTGCTCAGCTCTGGGATTCGTACAGGTTCCTCCCAAGAAAAACCGGGATATGTTCCCCTTTGCCGCTATCCCCATCCCATTCATTTTTGTTTCATTTTTTTTGTGGAATCCCTTAATACCAATTCTGGTCGTATGACGATTCTTTTGTTTTCCCGTTGCGGGTTAATAAGTATATCCCTAATCAATCGGAGGGACATTCGTCCAATTCTTTCGGCATGCTGGGAAACCACACTTAGGGCAGGATGGGAGGCCTGCGCCATGGGCCCGTTTGTAAAACCAATCACTGATGCTTTTTTGGGGACTTTATGCCCCAATTGTTGCAAGGTGTTCAGAGCATAAACGGCAGAAAGTTCATCTGCCGCCAAGATGCCATCAAAACCATGTTTCGCCATTGCACCCGAGAACGTTTTCTTGAACTTGGCATAGTCGCTGAACTCGATGGAAAAAGAGGTATTCGATTTCGGTCCCATGGATTTGAGTGCCGACAGGTAGCCTGCCTTACGTGACCGTCCCACGCTCGTGTTTGCTATCGGGGATAAAAAGGCAATTTTTTTACATCCGGACCTGTGCAGGTATTCCGTGGCGATCAAGGCCCCATTGAAATCGTCAATGGTCACCGAATCGATGGGCAGTTCCCCGTGAATCCGGTCAAACATCACCATGGGCAACCCATAGTTCAATATGTTTCTGATGCTACTGTAGTCATTCGACTTCTGTGTTTCCTTTGAAAAGGAGATCAGAATCCCATCCACACTATGATTGATCAATGACAACAGGTTTTTATATTCATCCTTTTTTCGGTCGTTGGAAAAAGTGACCAGGAGTGTGAATCCATATTTTGATGCCTCTTTCTCTATTCCATGCAATACTTTTGCAAAAAAATCATCAATCACATTGGGTACCATGATCCCTATGGTCCGGGTAGTTTTGGACTTCAGACTACGGGCATAGTGATTGGGTACATAGCTTAAAGCTTCGGCGGTTTCCCGAACCCTCTGCTTTGTTGATTGGCTGATTTCTGGACTGTCACTGAGCGCTTTTGATATTGTGGACGGCGAAACCTTTAGAAATTGTGCCACTTCTTTTATGGTTGTCATCTTGGGCATCTTAATCGGATTTTTGGCTATAGTGCTCGTTTGAAAGTTTTCTGAGGGTCTGCGCCGCCTGTTCCACGGTAATGTCACGTTGCGGGTTGGCGAACATTTCATAGCCGACCATGAATTTCCTTACCGTTGCCGAACGCAACAACGGGGGATAGAAGGACATATGGAAATGCCATTCTTCATGGCCCGCCCCGTCAGTGGGAGCCTGATGAATTCCCATGGAGTAGGGGAACGGGGTCTCAAAAAGATTGTCATATTTTATGGTGACCTCTTTGATGATTTCGGCAAAACCTGTCCTTTCGCTCTTAGCCAGTTGTTCGATGTTTTGGTAGTGCTTTTTTGGGGCAATCATGACTTCATACGGCCATACCGCCCAAAAGGGGACAAGGGCCAAAAAGTCTTCGTTCTGTGCAACGATCCGCTCATTGAGATGGATTTCCTGTATCAAATAATCCTGTAAAAGACTAGCACCGTTTTTCCTCCAATAATGAAGTTGTTGGCGCGATTTTTTCTCAACTTCCTGTGGCACGGAACATTGTGCCCATATCTGCCCATGGGGATGTGGGTTGCTGCAGCCCATCAATTCTCCTTTGTTTTCGAATATCTGAACATGGTTGATGTTTTCCATTGCCCCCAATTCGGTATACTCTTTCTGCCACAGACCGATCACTTTTTCAATGGCCTCTATTTTCATCAGCGGAAGGGTCAACGAATGGTTTGGGGAAAAACAGACTACCTTGCAAATGCCGGTCTCGTTCCTTGCCCTCAAAAGCCCATCTTCATACCCATCATCTGGAGTATCGGAAAGGAGGGCAGAAAAATCGTTGGTAAAACTATACGTTGATTCGTAATTAGGGTTGACCTCTCCGCTAGCTCGTGTGTTGCCCGGGCAGAGATAGCAGTTCTCATCATATTTTGGACGTTCTTCCGATACCGTTCCTTCCTGTTTGCCCTGCCAAGGTCTTTTGGTACGGTGCGGTGAGACCAGGACCCATTCACCGGTCAATATATTGTGCCTTCTGTGCGGGTGTTCATCCAAATTTAAACTCATCATATGTTTGTTTTGTTATTGAAGTACCCTGACTGGGCACGGTTACAAAATGTGAAAGCTTTATTTTGAACTTTTTTTCATAGGCTATTGAGGCCCTTTCAACATAGTCAACTACCGCATCTTTATTGATAAGGTTTAACGTACAACCTCCAAAACCACCACCGACCATTCTAGATCCCAGAATTTCTTTGGTTCCTTTTGAAAATTCTACCAAGAAATCAAGTTCGGGACAGCTCACTTCATATTTTTCGCTTTGACCTTTGTGTGACCTGTACAAGAGCTCGCCCAATTCTAATAGGTCATTTTTCTTGAGAGCTTTGGCAGCTTTGAGAACCCTTTGGTTTTCCTCCAAAATGTAACTGCACCTTCTGTAGCGCACATCTCCCAAGAGCTCCCTACATTCCTCCACCATTTCCATATTGATTTCCCTAAATGAGTTTTTTACTCCAAAATGGTCCGTAATGATTTTTAATCCAGATGCACTTTCCTCTCGTCTCGTATTATAACCACTGGTCGAAAGGTTGTGCGTCACATTAGTGTTCAGCATTAAAATGACATAAGGATTCAGTTTTGTTGGGATGTATTCGAAATCCAACGATTGGCAGTCGAGCAACATGGCATGGTCCTTTTTGCCCATTACCGATGAAAATTGGTCCATGATGCCACATTTGGTTCCTACGAAATTATGTTCAGCACGTTGGCTCAGTTTGATGAGTTGCCATTTGTTCAGCCCGAGTTCAAAAAGCTCGTTCAGTCCATAGGCCAGCCCACATTCAAGGGCGGCCGATGAACTGACTCCGGAACCCGCAGGCACCTCGGTATACATTTCACAATCAAAGCCTTTAAGCCCTTGGGTCAACAGTTGCAGCTCGTTCAACACCCCCAGCACATAGTTGTGCCAACCCTCGGTACCCGGTTTTAGACTAAATAGGTCGGCCACCAAAACACTGTCAAATCCCCTACTTTTTATTCTACAAGTGGTCTTAGTTCCATTCTTCGAAAGCCTCATATAAATTCGCTTGTCTATGGCAGCGGGTAGCACAAAACCGTCATTGTAATCCGTATGCTCGCCAATGAGATTAATCCGTCCTGGAGATGAAACCTGAATCACATCGCTGCTTTCCTTTGTTAGTGTAATACCCATTGTTATCTTGTATACATATTTATCGATTGTTACAATTTGCTTGCCTTACTACCTCTTTCTTTTCTTGACAGAACTACTCTATACTCAATCCACTGGAATTGGTTCGACCAGATTGTAAACTTCTGGATGTTTTGTCTGCAAATAATCTTTCAATTCTTCAGCTAAATCAATCTTCTCCTCCATGACAAGATTTGAGTAAAACTCAGCCAAAATTTCAGGTGGAGTGCTGTATCCTGATTCCTTATTTTTATACTCTAACTCATACCCTTTCAAAACCTTCTCCAATGTTTTTCCCTCACTGAGTTGTTTGCCCATTGCGATTTGGTAGGGTGGTTTTATTTCTATCTTTTTATGGTGGATGACGTTTTTCCAAAAATTATAGGTATAGGTAGCAGGGACAAACTCTGAGACCGTGTTAGTTATAATAACCATGGCAAATGAGTTTTCCGGTTCAATGAGTACAGAACCACTAAAACCCCCTTGTCGCCATGAGTGTTCGAACAAGCAGGAATCAGAAACTTTAAGTACCTGCCAACCATAAGCAGTGTAGGTATCATTAGAAGTTTGGTATTGTCTTTTAAAGAGTTCTTTGTATTCAAATTGGAAAATGTTGTTTGCCTGATCAATAAGAATTGTAAACAATTTGAGCATATTAGAGAGCGAACTGTGAAAACCATGGCTACCTGCATTTTCCCTTGCATAAGGGTAAAAATCTCCGTTTTTATAGGTATGGGCCAAATAGTTTTTCTTCACCTGTGGTTTCGCCAACTTGGCAATATCTACCTTTCTGATTTCAAATGTAGCATCTTGTATGTCCATTGGTTCTAAGACAAGGGAATCCAACAAATGTTCAAATTTTTCACCAGTCGTTTTTTGCATGATATCTGCCAATATATCAAAGCCATACCCACACCAAGTTCGTTTACTGCCCGGTTCAAAGAGTAGTGGTAATCCGGCTATGCTTTTAGAGGTCATCTCCAATTCGTCGGTATCATATTTTGTGTCATCCCAAGTTGGATTGGTATCTTCTATGCCCGAGGTATGGGTCAATAAGTGATGGATGGTCGGTTGAACACCATCAAATTCCTTGTCGAGGTAAGGAATATATTTTCTGAATGGAATGTCCAAATCTACCAGACCTGCCTCTTCTAACTCCAACATGGCCATGGTCATAGGAACTTCACTAAATGAGCCCATGTAAAAAAGCGTACTATCGGTAACTGGAAGGTTCATATGTTGATCGGCAATTCCTTTGGAGAATACAAACTCATCTTCACCATAGCGTATGGCAATCGCCAAACCGGGTAGACTATATGCCTCATATATTGAATCACAGATTTTAGTTAACTGTGTCCTTTCAAGAACCAAGTCTACCGGTAGTTGATTTTTGGTCGATTTTTTACAGTTGTAAATCGTACCTACCAGAAAAAATACCCAAAGCAGCCTTTGGGGGATATTATATCTGTGTAGTAAAGAATTATAGTTCATCTCCTTCTGTTATATTCCGAAATGGGGAACACAATCCGTTTATCAATTACTTATCACCAAAACCATCTACTATAGCTTAAACCCAATCCAAACGTTTGGCTAGATGCTCCATTGAATTGGGTATAAGCCACACTTCCATCTTCAAAAAAGAGGGTATCAACACCTTCGTCTGAAGATGCATAGTCGTAGAAAAGAATTACTGCCAAACTCGATTTTCCAATACTTTTAATAACAGAAAACTGGCTGTTGATGCTGTACATATTTGCTTTATGGCGAAAGCTGTCAGGATGTTGTAACTCTTCAATCAAGTTCCAATCTCCTGAAGCCCTGTATTTGGTAGCGCCCAACCGACTTTCAAAGGCCACTTCCCAATGATTTTTAAAACCCATTTTTAGTGTTACTCCCAATGTCGGGCCATAGGTGTAGGGTCTATAAGAACTATCCAACCCATTAGATTTATTAATGATGGATAGATAGCGGTTTGAATACACCACCCCTAGATAAGGGATCATGTAAAGATTTCTACCCAATTGGAAATCATAAGTCATACCAACATCTGACTGCACAAAATGTCCTTTATTGGCATTTTCAGATGTCCTAAAAACTGGATTCTGTCGGTTATCGCCTTCATAATCGGTGTCCGTAACATTACCACTCAAGGTTGTCATTACAACTTGACTTAACACTATCCGAAATTGACTTGAAATCTTGTAACGAAGCCCTATTAGGAATCCTGCATTGACAAGGTTTTCCCATTCCAGTTCGGATAGAATATTAGGGTCTGCACCTTCGAGATTTCCAGCAATTGACCATGAAAAATTTTCTAAACTTACCACTGGTGCCAATTGGACTTCCAGTCTATTGGTCTGACCCAAAAGACTGGAAGCACTGAAGGTTACCAACCAAAAAACCAATAAACTTCTTAACTGGCTAACCTTTTCCATTTCACATAATCGAAACGAACGAAGTGATCATTGTTCGCTTCCCAGGTTGATGAACTACCTCCCCTGAATGTGTTAAACAATAATTTTTCTACTTTCCTATTGTTGGAATTATCACTCCACCACATGTTGCTCTTGTCTAAAAATTTATTTCCATTAACCCACATTTTAAGCTTGCCGTTTTGGCTTGAATTACTGGTGTTCTGCTTGTAGTAGATTTTAACGGTATACCATACCCCCGTTTGTAGAGATGAGCTGCTGGGCCATTTAGCTCCAAAATTTTCAGCACAGTCATCAGGCATTCCTCGGGAGTAAACGCCTGGTCGGAAATATGCAGTACCGTTATTATCACCTTTTGACATATCTGGCGCGTACCAGATACACCGTACACTACCGCCCTGGCCTGCTCTGGCATCATCACCGTTGCAGCCCGTGACTCCATTACCAATTGAAAAGCCCCAACCCATTTTTCCTCCGCGACTCCACTCAAATCCACTATTGAATTTCACCTTGAACTCCACCTCATACTCTGTACCATCAGATACATTGACGGTAGAATTCATACCACTGCCAGAACCTACCTTGTTCTTCTTCAAGGTTATTCTAAGTGCATTGGCTCTTATGTAAGCTCCTGCTTCACCTGAACTCCAGCCTCCAATACTGCCAAAATCAGAGGTGGCCATAGAATTGGTATAGGTTTGATCAGACTTGTTAAAACCAACTGTTCTGTTGGAATAGACCGCACGGGCAAGGGTGTTTTCAGAGGAATCCTCTATAAGGGGAGCCTCTAGGTTTTCTTTCTCACAGGAAGAAATCATGACTGCTAGGCACATGGTCCCAACAGCATAAGACCAAAATCTGGTCTTTAAAACTTTTGTTGTTTTCATTTTTTTAATAGATTAGATTACTTACTACAATATTTGTTTAACAGCTGGAGAGATTTCCAACAGTATCTCGGCTATCCCGATTCATAGGGTAGAGTTTTTTAGGGCTCATTTGATTTTTTTAATGATGACCTTTTCGAGATTGTTCCCATTGGCATCCACATAAAATGGTTCGAAATCACTTTCAATGACCCAGCTTGCCTTTGGGTTTTTTCCACTCATATAATCTTCATAAAAATGACTTAGCTTTACTTGTGGACTACTTTCATATAGATGGCCTTAACCTTGAACCCTAAGGTCATTTTGGTTCTCTAGATGCGCATAAAGACTTGCTTTAAGTTGATCTTTGCTTTCTTCAAATCGTGCCTTCCCTTCCAAATTGTTCATACAATACGGGTTTTTCTTAATATTGTACAGTTCTTCGGAGGGCCTTTTGCCAAAATTCCATTTCCAGTATTTCTTGTCAACACCTGTTCTTCTACGCTTCAAAATTATTTTTATCCTCCTGTGTAGAGGTTTTAAAATGCATCTTCCCTACTTTTAGTTAAAATCACCCTTTTCAAAATCAGAAGGATTAACCCAACCGGAATTCAGTTTTTCTCCTGCCATGTATCGTTCGTAAAAGTTGACCCCTGTTGAATCTGCATATTTATAGTTATCAAATATTTCCCCATTCCCTAAAATTCTTGGGTCTGTTTGCTTTGTTAACTCTGAAACCATTAGATTCTTAAGCCTCTCAGCAGTTGGCAATAATTCAGGCTCATTCACCAGATTGTACATACATTCCGGATCTGTCCTGATGTTGTAAAGTTCATATTCTGGCCTCTTGCCAAAAGACAGATTCCAATAGTGGGACGTTTTAGGGTCTTCCCTGGATTTTAATATTTCTGTCTTTGTAATGCTTCCATCGCAATTCAAATAGCCTGTGGATGGATTTCCGGCGGGCCACCTTTCCGTCTCAAAGTTTTGGATAAAGAGATAATCTTCCTTTACAATTCCACGAATCGGATAGCCCACGTCATCAGGCCGCCCAATATCGTGTCGCTCTTTACCTATAAGGACAAAATCTCTAAAAGTATCTTTAACATCCGATTGATTGGAGTCAAAAAATTTGACCAAACTTTTGCCGGTAATAGGTTCCATTCCGCTTGAGTCTTGACCAATTTTGGCCAGTTCTAAAAATGTAGGCGCCAAATCGATAAAACTTACCAAACCATCGATAACCCTACCAGGATTTTTGATGCCATCCTTCCACATTATTGCAAGTGGTAAATGATTTGAAAGCTCATATTCTTGTCCCTTGATTCTGGGAAATGGCATGCCATTGTCAGAGGTTACCACGATAATGGTATTATCCAACTTTCCTTTTTCCTCCAAAGTTTTTAGCATTTTCCCCAATTGAAAATCAAAATATTCTATCTCATAAGCATAATCCAATAAATCGGAGCGAACAGCTTCATTATCTGGCCAAAAGGAATACACCATATCAATCTGCTCAATTTTCTTACCGCCTTTGCGAATTCCAGACCCTTCTTCATAAGCCCTATGTGGTTCTCTTGACCCATACCAAAAACAGAATGGCCTATCCCCTTTATCAGCTTCCAAAAAGCTTGAAAAATTGGCGGCGTAATCGACAGTTGAGATTTTGCTAGTAGGAGGTGAAGTTATTTTTTCATTATATGCTTTACCAAGTAGAAACCGTTCTGATCCATCTGCGTTTTTGGCAATTCCGGGAGCCCATCCTTTGTCTGTATAACCTACATGATAGTCGTTTTCTTCCAAAACTTCAGCATATGTTTTGAATTTTTGTGGGAAATAGCACCAATGGTTTGCGGCCTCTTCCAATTGCCAAGAATTTCGCCCCGTAAGAATGGAAGATCGAGAAGGGGCGCATTTGGCGTTAGGGGTATAAGCCCTCGAAAACAAAAGCCCTTCACTGGCAATTCTATCAAAATTCGGAGTATCTATCCAGTCACAGCCGTAAGCTCCCATATGGAGATACGTGGCATCATCCATTATGGCAAAAAGGATATTGGGTACTTCTGATATTGTCTCTTTATTCTGATCTTTGCAACCCAATGAAAATATAATGAGAACCAGAAACAGCTTCAGAATCACTTTTTGGAGTTTAAGTCGTATCATCTTCACTTTTTTATCAAAAATTTGGTTTTAATTACGAATGTTTCAACCTGGGCCTACTTGATGAAAAATATATGTGAAATATCGCCCATAATAGTTGAGTTAATACGGTATGAAATTGTTACTTGTCAAAACCCAGATCCTCTCCTTTATGAATGGCCAGACCAATCTGCTCAACACTTAGTTTTCTGCCATTATACCAAAGCATCCATTGATCATTTTCTTCGTCAAAAATGACGTAGGGCTTATAACAGGCATCCCGGTCCCATCCCTCTTTACTGGTTTTGATAATGGGATTTTGAGGATGTCTCTCCCAATTGGAAACACCATCTTTAGAACGTGCTACTCCAATCTGTGCCCAATGAACGTCGTGGAAGCCGATGTAGAACATATAATACCAGTCCTTATGCTTTACTACCTGACAAGCCGTTACTTTTTCATACTCCCATGGGCTGTTCTGGTCCGCACTAAAAACAGGATTGGCTTCATGCTTGTTCCATTCTACCCCGTCTGTGCTGGTAGCATAACCAATGGCATCCGGTTCGTATTGTTCCCCTCCGGAATACCACATTTGATAAAGATTGTTGGACTCATCCCAGATTACATGGGGACACATAATGGCGTTCTTTTCCCATGGCACACTGGGTTCAATGACCGATTCTCCTTGTACTCTATTCCAAATAATCCCATCCGTACTGGTGGCCAACCCGATTTCAGATTTATTTTCAGGAGTTGAAATCTGGCCCGTGTACCACATTTTATAACCTTTGTCATTCTTAATGACCACGGGGCGGTTTACCCTATCTTCCCACTTTGATTCCATATTGGGTGCCAGGGAAATTTGGGGCTTGTCCCAGTTCTTGCCATCAGTGCTTTCCACCAGGGCAATACTTTGTTCTGGGCGCCACGAAAACCACATCTGATATTTATCTTCTTCCTTGAGTAGGGAGACATCGAAACATGTTCCCAGCTCGCCTCCCAGAACCGGGTTGCCCTCGTATTTTTCCCAACCAGCATTGGTCTCACTATAGGTTTCCGTCAAGGGAGGAAGTTCTACTTCTATTCTTCCTAGTTCTTCGCTTGAGGCAATCTGTTTGCCATTTACATAAACCATAATTCCCTTGCCCAACCCATATTTTTTTCCGGTCTTGTCATAAACTATGGATATTTTTTTATCATGGTACAGCACATTGTCCAGTCGGAAATAATCCCATTTTTCCTCGGGAACAAGCGGGTTAATCTCTAAAATGTTGTCTTCTCTAGGCCTTAGTCCCACCAAACCTGTAACGATAAGGTCTATATATCCTGAATGATTGTAATGGACACCTCGATCCTTGTCATCTGCATTCTTTTCGTACATGATTTTTCGCGAGAGCCAATCACCATTTTCGGGATTGATGCTCTCCCCAATCCAACTCACTTCTTTGCCATTTTCCAACTTAAGTCTATGTGAATGTGCATAGTCACCTAAAACCTTCAAGTAATCTTCCTTACCTATGACTTGCTGGTCGTAATTATTTAACAAGTTCGCAAGACCCACCAAGGTTTGGGTAGTTGCAAATGGCCATGAGGGGCCATTCCAAAAGCACATATGGCCATTTTCATACATAAAGTCAGGATGCCTCTTTTCGGCAGATGTGGGGCCATAATCAGAATAAAAACCTTGGGAATCCATCAATTGGGCCCATGATTCCTCGTAGCCTTCATCCGGAAGATTGAAATACCACGGTATATAACCGCTCAACTCCCTGGCCTCGGAAAGAATAGGTGAATCACCATTGTCAATGGATGATTTAAAAAATTGGGCATCATGATCCCATAGTTTATTTTGAACCAAGCTTTTTAGTCCCTTGGCCTTATCCTCGTATAGTAGTGCAGTTTCTTCCTTACCGGCCAACTTCGCTATTTTAGAAATTGCAAGGGCATTTGCATACATATAGGAATTTGTTGCGACCCGATAGCCCTTGTGTGCCAAACCAGGCGGATAAACCTGTTTATGGGCAAGATTATTTGCAATAACTGTGTCAGGAACACCGCTTATACTGAATTCCATACCTTCCCTGGTATCGATGCTCCAAAAAAGGCCATGTTTGGTCATTTGCCTTTTTTCAAAAGATTCATAGAAATCAATCATCTTAGGAAGTAGTGCCGTAAGAGACTCCTTTTCTTTGACCACCAAATATCTCTGATAAAGGGCATCAACTATCCAATTGGAATAGCGATCCACTTGACCCTTTTCAAACCAAAATCTCGAATAGTCATCGAGATAGCTAGTCTCGTGAAACCATCTGAACTCATTGTACTGATGACCGACGGGGCACACTATGGTGTTCTCTGGGCCAGCCCATGGCACCTCAGGCAGAAACTCGGTCATTACAAAAGATTCCTTGCTCTTTTTGATATGTTTTCTGAGGGTCCACCACCTAAAGTAATAGGTCTTTTCAATAGTGCTATCGGGGCATTCAAAAAGTGGTATCTGACCTCTTAACCAAGCCCAGGCCTTATCGTTTGCTACATAGGAATCGGATTCATATAAATCGTCATTGTTAAACCTGTCTATATAATGTTTGAAGTCATCTGGGTTCAACTCCGTCATTTTCGATGGCTCGGTCACTTCCTTCGGCTTATCCTGACAACTCTGGCCAATTCCCGCTAAACAAAGAATTAGGCTATAAAAAAATGTGCTTTGTAGTTTTCTCATCGATTCAAATTGAATACTGTTCATAAAAAAGTTCGCTTATCTATGCTTTAATAATCTGTCATTGGATTTTGCGCTGTCTTTGGAGACGGTTACTAAAGTCCTTCACCATGTCGGTGTGCTCGTACCGTTCTGCAATATTTACCGTTTCATCGGGATCTTTATGGTGGTCGTAAAGCATTCGCGCTTTGGTTCTACCGTCTAAGGTGTACCATTCTGTATATAGATATCTGTCCGTTTTGATTAGATCTGCGTCCACCCATCTTCCAAAAATGGCATCCTTGCCCTTTGCATTGGGGTTTTCAATCAGGTAAGCAAAACTATCACCCTGAAGATGATAAGGCCTGGACAACCCTGCAAGGTCACAAAGGGAGGGATAGAGGTCAACAAGTTCGGTAAGGGCCTTGATTTTTTGGCCTCCTTTTTTATTCGGAATTTTCACTATTAAGGGAGTATGCAGGGCTATGTTGTATGTGGAATGCTTGCACCAAAGTCCGTGCTCCCTTAGGCTCCAACCATGGTCGCCCCATACCACCACAATCGTATTCTCCTCCAATCCAAGCCTTTTTAGCTCTTCCATTACCCTACCTATCTGGGCGTCCACATAGCTCACGCACGCATAGTAGCCGTGCATCAATGAGCGCGCCATTGCATCGGACAAAGGGCCTTCTTTGGGAATGTCGTCGTAGGTGCGCAGTTCGCTGGAATTATGGCGCGCCTCGTCCGGAACGTTCTCCGGGTATTCCATGAATTCGGGGAACTCGATTTTATTTGGATCATAGAGGTCCCAGTACTTGGCGGGGGCATTGAAGGGCAGGTGCGGCTTTACGAAGCCCATAGCGATGAAAAAAGGCTGGTCGCTTTCAGCAAACCTCTGCAGCTCCTTTATTGCGCGGTTCGCAATCTTTCCGTCCAGATAGGCAGTGTCGGCAACTCCCGCCTTTTCAATCGGTGCCCGGGTTCCAAAATTTTCGGGACGTAGGTAGTTCAACCTTTGTTGTTCCCAAGAACCGGGCTCAAATACCCTCGGATGCCAAGGTGTCTCGCTCCAGCTGTCAAGGGCATCCTCGTTCCAATTGTGCAATATCTTCCCAAGGCTCAATGATGCATAACCATTGTTCTTGAAATGCTTTGGCATGGTGACAACGTTGGGTGCATCAACATCGATATAGCTTTTATGGGTAAGAAAACGTGAAGGGCTGGGCCGTAAACCTGTGAGGATACTGGCCCTGGAGGCCCCACAAACAGGGGCATTGCTATAAGCACGCTCAAACAGAAAACCTTGATCGGCCAATTTATCGATATTGGGGGAATATATTTGTGATTTGCCATAGCAGCCAAGTTCGGGCCTTAAATCATCCACTGCTATGAAGAGAACGTTCAAGGGCTTTTCCTTGGTCTTAGGTAAAGATCTTTCAATTTCATTTTCATTCTTTTCAGATACCGATTTCTGGGCATTCGCAGATGACGTATTTTCTTTGTGATTAATAATTTGATGATCAGTTGGTTCTTTTTTGCGGATCTTATCGACCCCGCTTTTTGAAAAACTCCAGATAAACCCTAAGACAAAGAACCCTAATAGGCTATAAAAAAATATTCTAAGCTCCCTTTTCATTGTGTTCTGTTTATATAATTTCTTATTGTTCCAATAATGTTCCCTTAAGGGTACACTTGTTATTCAATTTGACGTAATTCTTCAACACGTTCGCTGAACTTGTTTATCATATCGGCATTACCCTGTTTTTGAGCAATATTTTTGGTTTCGTTTGGGTCGATCAAATGATCATAGAGCATTCGAGCTTGTGATTTGCCATCTTCGGAAAACCATTCTGTATAGCCATGTTGTCTGGTTTTCATAAAATCAGCATTTTGCCATCTGCCAAAAACCGCTTCTTTTCCGTTCGCATCTGGGTCTCCCAACAAGTAGGTAAAACTATCGCCTTGGAGATGACTGGGTTTAGTTAGGTCGGCCAAATCACACAGCGTAGGATACAAGTCAACGAATTCCACTAATGAATGAACCCTTTGATCACCTTTATTGACCGGGGTCTTTACAATGAGGGGTGCCCGCATAGCGACATCAAATGTGGAATGCTTGCACCAAAGTCCGTGCTCCCTTAGGCTCCAGCCATGGTCGCCCCATACCACCACAATCGTATTCTCCTCCAGCCCAAGCCTTTTCAACTCCTTCATCACTCTCCCGATCTGGGCATCCACATAGCTCACGCACGCATAGTAGCCATGCATCAATGATCGCGCCATTGCATCGGACAAAGGGCCTTCTTTGGGAATGTCATCGTACGTGCGCAATTCGCTGGAATTATGGCGCGCCTCGTCCGGAACGTTCTCCGGGTATTCCATGAATTCGGGGAACTCGATTTTATCCGGGTCATAGAGGTCCCAGTACTTGGCGGGGGCATTGAAGGGCAGGTGCGGCTTTACGAAGCCCATGGCGATGAAAAAAGGCTGGTCGCTTTCAGCGAACCTCTGCAGCTCCCTTATTGCGCGGTTCGCGATCTTTCCGTCCAGATAGGCAGTATCGATAACTTCCGCCCTTTCATAGGGCGGTCTCTTATCCTTATTTACATCCAATTGATAATTAAGTCTTTGTCTTCCAGCATTTCCTTCTTCGAACACTCTTGGATGCCAGGGTGGTTCGCTCCAACTTTGAAGGGCATCGTCTGCCCAATTGTGTAGCACCTTTCCCAAGCTTAAGGTCAGGTATCCGTTGCGTTTAAAATGTTGGGGCAGCGTAACCACGTTCGGCGCATCAACATCGATATAGCTTTTATGGGTAAGAAAGCGTGTAGGGTTGGGTCGTAAACCGGTTAGGATACTGGCCCTCGAAGCTCCACAGACAGGTACATTGCAATAGGCCCGTTCAAAGAGCGTGCCCTCAGCGGCCAGTTTATCCATATTGGGAGAAAGTATTTGTGATTTGCCGTAACAGCCCAGTTCGGGTCTCAAATCATCCACTGAAATAAAAAGTACATTTGGTCGTGTGCGCTCACTATTGTAGGTCTTTGTGCCGCACGCAAAAACTAGTACCATGGGAAAAATCCATATACAGCCATAAACATACCTTGCAATATTTTGATTCTTATGAGTCATATAGTGTTTGGCCATTTGTATAAAAATTCTTTATCATCTCAGTTGTATTGATATCTGTAAAGTGCAAAACTGTTCGCTTTAGGCAACATGAATTGAATACTTCCTTGATCATCCACTAATGCTTCAAAGTCCTGACCATGGCCAAGTATACTGGTCATGATTACTTTTCTGCCTTGAGGAAGCCAAGTATTTATGGATGCTGCGTCGTTGTCATTACCTTCCCTGAACACAAGAAAGTAGCCCTCATGGTTCTCCTTTAAGGATTGAAAGCCTGTCCATGATTTTCCTGAAGGTTCTTCACCAATGGGTAAAATAATGCCTGAGTGAATGTCATGCATGACCTCCTTATATCCCTGTACGATCGGGGAAATGTCAAATGCCTTTTCAGGAAGATTGCTCCCTTCAAACCAAGCCAATGGCTGGCCCATCATGGTTATGGCAAACTGATAGTCGAAGGGTAGTTTGTGGGGAGCGAATGGATCATCCGACCTATATTTTTCCTCGTTGCGCCATTTGTTCAAAAATTCTATTTGAAGATTTTCTGCAGGAACATAGCGGGAGAGCATCCACAGGTTTCGCAATGTCCAATGTGGGTAGTAATTGCTCCAATCCGTATACCGATTTTCAAGGAAAATGTTTCCATATTCCTGTAAATAATGGTAGCCTCCCCGTTTTCCCGCGGTCGCATCCAAATTAAACACTACCTTGCCTTCGGTATCTTCCACTACTTTGTCGAAAAGCCTGCGAAGATTGATTTCAGATTGTTTATCAGGCAATTCAATGCCATCAATCTTAAAATTCGTTATACCATATTTTTCGTATAGCGATAAAAGCACATTTGCATCCTGCTCCCAATTCTTATAACTATCTGCATCGCTTGGATGAAACCAGAGTCCCAATTTTATACCAAGGAACTTGGCTTTTTCAAGTATTGGTTCCAGGCCATTGGGGAACCGTTCCGGATGGGGCTCCCAACTTTCCGCATCCCACTGGTTCCACAAATTCCCGGATTCATCAACAGAATTTTTTGAAAGGCCTTTTTGCCATCCATCATCCAATTGCAAATGGGTTATGCCCAATCTAGATCCTGCCTCCAACTCGCGTATTGCGAATACTTCGTTGATTTTTCCGTCTTGGCCGCGATCTCCCCAAGTGTTCATCATCAACATCTCGTCACGGATTGAATCACGGTTCCGCAATTGTTTTTGATACAATCGCAATGCTTCAAGCTTACCCAACTCATCCAACCCTGCCACTCCAATTACAACTCCGTACCCCCTTGTCCATTCCGTTTCCTTTATATTGGAGGTATTCATTCCCAGACCCACGACCTGTAGTTCATCGTACTTGAAATAAAAATCATAGCCCGGATAATACAATTGCTTATTGGATAGAGGGGCCTCTTTTAAAACAAAAAGCTGCTCTTCTTTTATCTGGTCAAAGGCAAACAATAGATTACCCTTTAGCAATAAGGGTCGATTAAAGGCCAAGTAGTTCTCGTCTTGTATTAAATTGTTGTTTATGTCGGTAACATCCTTAAAATCAACAACGTTTAATTTCCAATGGTTGCCAGGCATTATGAGCCTATCCAAGATTGGGAACGGATTGGTTTCTTCTAATTGTTTTAACAACTTTTTTTCTTCCCCCGACATTGCCGATTGAGTAAAAGTCTTATCATTCCAATCTATCCTTGTTTTTCCTTTGAGATAAATATCGCAGACTATGGCTGGAGTATCAGGATAAATTCTGAACACCTTTTTAATATGTAATTCACCAAGGGAATATTTTAGGGTGGCCTCCAGATGACCATTCAAGATATTAGTGCCTGCAACCCACTGAGCTTCAAATGTTGCATTTTTCGGGGAACTACCCTCCTCAGGAAAAGTAGTATTTGGTTCAGTTTTTATTGCCCAAGTATGATTGGAATCCTTATTGGTGATGGCCAAGCCAAGTAGATTACCTCCGTTCCATAGAAATTGTCGTTCAATTCTTGTATTTCCCAGTATAAGGGTGTCATTTTCCAAACGTGCATAACAACTCTCTTGATATAGTGATTCGGCCGATGCAAAAGTTGGAACTGACCAAACGATGAAAAAAAGTAGGTGGAGAATTGTATGTCCATTTTGCCCAAAAATTTTGTTTGTAAAACAATTGAGCGTTTTATTTAAATTGTTGCCGATATTTTCTTTCAACTCAATCATTTCTTGATTCCAAACTTGTAAACTGTTTTGTGGGTATAGGTTTCACTGGGAAGTAGCACTGGGCTTGGGAAATGATGCTGGTTAGGGGAATTAGGAAAAAACTGTGATTCCATACAGAATCCACCATTTTTTATGATGGGTTTCCCATACTTTCCGATTTGGGTGCCATCCAAGAAATTGCCCGTATAGAATTGGAGTCCGGGTTTGGTGGTCAGTACGGTAAGAGTCCGCCCTGACTTGGGTTCTAGTACCTTTGCGGCCAAACTAAGAACGTCCCTTTCTGTTTTGTTAAGAACATAATTATGATCGTATCCCCCAGAAACGGAGCCTATTTCCAAACCAATGGTTTTTGGAGCTATAAAATCCATTGGCGTATTCTTTACAGAGATAATCTCACCAGTAGGTATCAGTGTCTCATCAACAGGGGTATAAAAATCCGCGTTAATGCTTACTTCATGCCCCAATACATTTTCGATTGGGTCATCACCGTCTGAAAGGCCTAAAAGGTTAAAATAACTATGGTTCGTCAGGTTGATTATTGTCGGCTTGTCCGACGAAGCCCTATATTCTATGACCAGTTCGTTATTCTCGGTCAAGCTATAATCGACCTGTAGATCGACATTTCCCGAATATTCGGATGAATTTTCGGAACTATGGTATGTCAGTCTTAGTCTTGGTTGTTCTTTTTCATCGACAATTTGTGACGACCAAAGAACCTTGTCCAAATTTCCCTTGACTCCGCCATGAAGATGGTGGTCGCCATTGTTAGCTGACAATACATGCTCCTTTCCGGCTAGGCTGAATCTTGCATTACCTATCCTGTTGGCGTATCGGCCTACAAGAACACCAAAATAGGAATCGTTTTTATGGTACAGGTCTTCAAACGAATCATATCCAATTATGATATCGGCGCTATTTCCATTTCGGTCAGGGGTTTGCACCGATACCACCGTGCCTCCGTAATCGGTAATTTTGACAACCAGGCCACTAGAGTTTTTAAGGCTGAACAAGTTGACTTTTTTACCATCGGGCATAATACCAAAAACTTCTTTAGTAATTAAAGAATCGCTCATATTATCAAATCCGAAAACCTCCATTGTAGTTAAAAAAATAAGTAGTACAACAGTATACCCCTTTGGCCAATAATTGACTTTCTTAAAGCCTTGTTCCATTATTTGTTCATCTTTTATAATCATTCTAGGGAATTTTGTGTTCTAGAAACTGCTGTAGAGTATTCGTATTAATCTTGAATAAGTCTAATACCTTAGAAAGGAAGTTCAGATATGACTAAAGAATCAATTGTAGATAGGCTTAGGCTCATTTTTTTAAAAAGAGCACCCTGATTCCAATTCGTGGTGTAGCAGGGATACTCTTTTCTTAAAAAAACCTAACTCAAATAATTACTAACATAGCCCCTCTAAAAAGGCCTTTTGCTTGCACAACTATCCGTTAATCGTTTATCCTAACACCAATCAATATCCAGGATTCTGTTCAAGACTTGGATTCACCGAGAGTTCGTTTGCAGGAATTGGATAAAGTACGTGATGAGGCTGAATACCATCCTCAGCAAATTCCTCTTGCGACATGACCTCATAAAATATTCCATACCTCACTAAGTCGAAACGCCGCTTCAATTCAAAGTTTAGTTCTAATTCCCTTTCCAATCGAACAGCATCCCTGAATTCATCTTGACCCAATCCCGATAAGGGTGCAAGTCCGGCCCTATCCCTTACCTCATTAATGGCATCGTAAGCATCTTGTGTTGGGCCATTATTTGCTTCATTATCAGCCTCTGCTATAAAAAGTAATACCTCTGCATATCTATAAATTGGGAAATTTGTTGGCTGCCTTCTGCCGAAATTTCTAAACTCGTTATAAGGTCGGCCTGAATCAAAGTATTTTAGGCTGTATGGCCTTGTTTCCTTCGGATTGGTACCTCCATTGAATTCAGTATAATTCCAAATTCTAACAGGGGAATCCACAGAGGCCGTTTCAGTACTTACAATAATCGTATCAAAAGAGGCCGATCGTCGCAAATCCTCATCGGAATACTTGTTATATAGACCCCAATCTCCATTATAATTTGAAGTTCCCGATTGATATCCTATAAAGTTCGGTCGTGTTCGCGCCGGAAAAAATGCCTGAAGACTGCTCTCTGCCATATCCCTTTGGGTAGAAAAAATATGTTCAGGGCCATTTTCGTTGGCTATCAACCAAAGATCGGAAAACGGTCTTACCAAGCTATAAGTTCCCGAGGCCTTAACTTCTTTCGCCTTGGCTGCCGCCAATGCCCATTTGGAATCATCTTCTAAAGGAAATCCGGCCATAGTCAGATATACATTGGCAAGTAACGTCTTTGCAAACCCTACCGTGGGCAATCCCGGTCTTCCAAAATCGACACCTTCCAACAAAGACTCTGCCTCCAAAAGATCATTTTCAATCAACGCATATACCTCGGCAACTGGGCTTCTGCCCACCTCAAGTCCAGATCCCAGGTCGGATATGGGTTCGGTAACAATGGGCAAATCTCCAAACAACTGAACCAAATGAAAATAGAATAGCGCCCTGAAGGACAAAGCGGCACCCCTATATCCAGGAATCCAACCCTCATCACGTCCCTCCAATGCCTGTAATATCTGGTTCATCGCATTGATGCCAAAATAGTTGGTTTCCCATAGAGACAGTATTCTTGGGTTATCTGTTAAAAATGTATAGTGCTCCATATCCCCTCGGATATTCCCAGGCAAGAATCTGGATGTAACATGATCAGCCCCATAACCTACGACATCCCATAAATCCCTGTCATAATAGTCGTTTCTGCCAAATCTAGTTTGCACTCCTCCAATAAGTTGTATAACATCATTCTGTGTATTGGGAAAATTATCGGGCGATAAAAAGTCCTTTGGTTCTTCTTCCAAAAAATCACTGCATGCACTTGACAGCACTATCAAGATTGCAAGAATCATTATTTTTCTCATTTTCTTTTTTTTTAAAAGGTCAAATTAAGACCGATGTTATAAATTTTTACTCCTGGAAATCCACCATGATCATAACCCAACAAAATGTTTTGATTAGATAAATTGTCATTTCCTCCTCTTGAATTCACTTCAGGATCATAGCCCGGATAATTGGTTATAGTAAATAGGTTTTGGCCACTCACATATACTTTGGCAGCCTGTATTTTTAACCTGTCTAATAATGTTCTTGGAAAATTAAATCCTAGCGACAAATTTTGTAATCGTATATAGGACCCATCATGAATATATCTGCTTGACATGTCTCCGGGTCCCTCACCAAGACCCTGAACCGTATTACTGGTGCCTTCACCATTCCAAAAGTTCCTTATCGAGGCTAAAGAATTGGATTCTCGGCCAACCCTGGAAAGTTGAAATTCGGTTGTCCAAAAAACTTCATTGCCCTGTACACCCTGAAGGGTAAAGTCCAAGTCGATATTTTTGTAAGATAGATTATTGGTTAAGCCCCATATAAAATCGGGTTGGGCATTACCGATAACAGTTCGGTCTTCAGAATCTATAGCACCGTCCCCATTGACATCTTTAAACTTTACTCTACCTGGCGCGCCACGGGGGTCATTTATGGCATCAACTTCAGCCTGATTCTGGTAAATACCATCAAACACAAACCCATAAAACGATCCCAAAGGTTCACCAGGAGTCAATATGCCGCTCTCGCTTATCTCACTAAAGACCGAGCCAGAACTCAAGATCAAATTTTCGTCCCCACCAAGGTCCAAAACCTCGTTTTCGTTGAAGAAAATATTGAAGTTCGTATTCCACCTAAATGTATCAGAGTTTACGTTGACCGTATTCAATGCAAATTCAAATCCTTCGTTGCGCATACTACCGATGTTCTGAACCTGGCTGCTGAACCCTGTATATTTAGGAAGCTCTTTATCGAAAAGGAGATCCTCGGTTTTCTTATAATAATATTCCGCAGTGAAGTCTATTCTTTGGTTGAAAAGTCCTAAATCCAAGCCAACGTTATAGGAAGTAGTAGTCTCCCATTTTAAATCGTTGTTCGCTATACGACTTGGAATCGATCCATTCAAGGCTACTTCTTCGCCAAAATTTATAGCGACACCGGATTGGAACGCTGCTAAAGATTGGTAAGGCTGAATAGCCTGACTTCCAGTCACCCCATAGCTCCCCCTCAACTTAAGATTGCTTATGGTCTTACTATCCTTTAAGAATTCCTCTTGACTTATTCGCCAACCTACTGAAGCTGAAGGAAAATAAGCCCATTTGTTATTTTTGGCAAAAACAGAGGCTCCATCAGCCCTAAACGAAGCTGAAAGTAAATATTTGCCGCCGTAGGAATAATTGATCCTACCTAAAAAAGAAGCTAAAGTCCTCCTATCAAAGAAAGTAAATGCCGGCCCCAGGTTTGTCGCCAGTTGAATACCATTAAATCCGAGTTCATCACTGGAGAAACCTGATGCACTAGTCGATAGTCCCTTGTTCTCAATTGCTTGTGTAGTGAATCCAGCAAGGACATTCAGATTGTGTACCTCGTTGAAGGTGTTGGAGTAGTTTAGGGTATGCTCAAGCAGATAATCTGTTTGGTTTCTACTATTCACATTGGCAAATCCGATATCTTGAACACCTACCAGTTCCCTGCTATCATATCTTTGCTGCAAAAAATCCCTGAGGATATACCCAAAATTAAGCTTATACGTTAATCCTTTAACAATATCCAATTCCCCGTATAGATTTCCGAAAAGGTAGTTTGTAGATCTAACATCATCCCTTTGATTCACCAGACGCACAGGATTTTCCGCAATCGGCTCAAATGGATTATAGGTAAATGTGTTTATGGATTCATCAAAAACAGGATAAGCTGGCGAAGAAATAAGGGCTGCAAAAGTTACCGGCCCTCCATCGTTCCCAAAGCCTTCGTTCATTTTCACTAAGTTGTTCACCGTTCTTGAAAAGGAAAGATTGTTCCCAATCCTAATTTTTTTGCCTAGTTTTTGTTCTAGGTTCAATCGTATGGTCGCTCGATTGAAGTCGGCATTCTTTATGACGCCTTCCTGATCAAAATAATTGAGCGAAAAAAGATAATTTGTATTCTCGGTACCCCCGGAAACCGAAAGCTGATAATTCTGTATAGGAGCCGTCTGGAAGATTTCATCTTGCCAGTCCGTATCCGCCGCAATAGGACCATCAAGGTTAATTGAATTCGGGTTTTGATTCAAAATACTGGTCCACTCATTGGCATTCAACAAATCTATTTTCTTGTTGACATTTTGTACACCTCCATATATATTAAGGTTCACGGTCGGCTTTCCTTTTCTACCTTTTTTAGTAGTGACTATAATGACCCCATTTGCACCACGAGAGCCATAAATTGCTGTAGCAGAAGCATCTTTCAATACCTCTAAGGAGGCAATGTCATTGGGGTTTATAAAAGTTAGGTCTCCACCTATAAGTCCGTCGATTACAATTAAAGGATTGTTATCACCTTGAATGGAGTTGCTTCCTCTAATCCGAATCTGAACGGTTCCACCGGGATGGTTGGAAGTCGAAGAGATTTGCACACCTGGGGTCTGGGCTTTCAATCTTTCCTCTACCCTTGGCGCATTAATGCTGTTGATCTGCTCGTCATCCAAGGAAACCAGAGCTCCTGTTAAATCACTTTTGGCCTGCGTTCCGTAACCGATGACCACCACTTCGTCTAAGCCAGATGTGCTTTCCTGCAATGATACGTTGATACTGGTCTGTCCATTGACAGCCACCTCTTTCTTCTCAAACCCTATATAAGACACTACCAAGGTTGCATTGGCATCTGCAATTGAGATTGAAAAATTACCATCGAAATCGGTTACAACACCATTAGTAGTACCTTTCTCAACTATGTTGGCACCTGGCAATGGGGTCCCATTTGAGTCCGAAACCGTTCCTGAAACCTGAGCTTGATCCGGTTGTTGGGTCGGTTTTGATTGTTTTACCGGTTGTATAACCCTAGTAGAAGTGCCGGTCGGGGTAAGTACAATTTGTTTTTCGATGACTTTGTAAATAGCGACTCCGTTTGAAAAGAGTTCACGCAATACATTGTCTATCCGTTGCTTTTTTGCATTGATGCTTACCTTACGGCTTAAATCGAGTTCTTGACTACTGTAGAAAAATTTGAATTCCGAAACTGATTCAATTTCATTCATTACCTCCAAGATGGAGGCATTGGTCATATTGACTGTGATTTTTGCCTTTTGGGCATATCCCGTCTCTGCCTGTAATTGAAAAAAAACTGTTAATATGAGCAGTAGCGAGATTTTCATTTTCAAGTCAAACTTTGGGAATGCATACTTCCTTTTCTTAGGGAAGTTCCTTAGTTTTTTCATAATTTTGAATTGATTTTAGTTAGTTTACTTACGACTAGATCATTTGTTAATCGGAAAGTGTTGCACCACTTTCCGATTTTTTTGTTTCATAGGCTGACGGTTTAAGGTTTGTATCTAATTTGTTGATTATTTTACTTTCTTTCCGTTATAATTATTGTTTCTCCCTCAACAGTAAAGTCAAATGCAGTATGTTCGCTGAAGACTTTTAATATGATGTCCAACGATTCATGTTCAAAAGTTCCCGTAAACCTTTTGTTGTTTAAAGCCAAGAACCGGTTGTTTATTCGAACATTAAAATGGCGCTCCAATTCTTTCAAAATCAAATCGAACGAATCGTTTGCAAAAAGCAGTTTGTTTTCCTTCCAAGCAATATATTTTAATACCTCTGCATCTTCAACGGCTATGGTATTGTCTTGATAGACCGCACGTTGACCGGGAGCAATGGCTATTGGTTTCAACGCCTCGTCATTATTAGAGCGGTAGACCCCGACACTTCCCTCAACAAGTACGGTGGATGTATTGTTCTCGTTCTTGTAACTTGAAACATTGAACTCGGTACCATATACCCTGGTATTCATATCATCGGTAATTACTGTAAAAGGCCTTTCTTCATCACGCTTTACGGAGAAATACGCCTCCCCGTCGAGATATACATCTCGATTAGAGTCTTTTAAGAAGGTCACAGGGTATCTCAGTTTTGATCCCGAATTCAGAAACACATGGGTTCCATCAGATAGCATCAGTTCAAATTTCTTTCCATATGGAACGGTAAGCTGGTTGTAGTGCAAAGTTTCCTTACGCGATTCGGGTGATTCATACAGTAGGGTATTCTCTTCCTGCCGCACGATAATACTGCCTTCGGAATCCTTGACAATATTTGTGGAGTTTTCCTTAAGAACCTTGACGGTTCCATCCTCAAGTTCAAGGGTGATTTCAGAACCTGAAAGTGACGGGACAGAATTAGTATCAAAGAGCCCGGATTGATAGATTCCAAAACAGGCCACCGTAAATCCAATGAACACGGCAGCGGCCCTTAGAAGCGCAAGTTTTCTATATTTTTCGAAAAAGTGGAATTGGCGTGGGTCTTTATGGTCATCTTTTCTTCTCTCCACAATAACGCGCCACATCGTGTCAAAATCCTGTTTGGAAAGAGGGTCATTGTCAAAATTCATCAGAAGAATCTGCCTTTTGGCCTTTTCAACGATTTCTTTCTTTTCTGGATGGTCGGAAATCCAGTTTTCCCAAAAATTGGACGTCAAGGAATCACTGTCCAAAATCCATTTTTGGAAATACTCGTCCATTACAAAATCCTCAACCTCGTATTTGCAATATTTCATCAACAAAATTTTGATAATTGTCAATCTCTAATTAATAAGAGGTGATTTCTGTCATTTTACTTAAAAAAAGTTGGAATTTTCGTGAATTTCTTAATAGGTCGGTGAGAAACAACCGTGAGCCTTTGGAACAATGGGCTGAAAACCAATGATATAATAGTCTCTTCAAAAGAGCAGGGGGCCGAAGGTTTTGGCCAAGCAGAATTAGGATAGCATCACAAAAGAAAAGCTAAAACCGACAAGCTCAGATATTGCCTGAGCAACTTTAAGGTGTAAGCTACTAAATTGTACGTTTTCTTTTTGTCCAAGGACATCACCTCGGCAATTTCTTCATAGCTTAAGCGACTATAGAATTTCAAATGAATTACCTCTTGTTGCTTGGGGTTGAGTTTTCCTAAAGCTTTTTTCAATTTTTTTCTTTCCTCATCAAAGCGCTGCTTTTCAATCAAATGAATTTCCTGGGAGGGGACTGTTTCTTCAAAACGCTCTAGATGATAGAAAAACCCCAGTCTGTTTCTTTTATTGGATGCTTTCGAAATAAGGGCTCTACGAATGGATTTGTACAGATAGGATTTAATGGATTTAACTTCTCCCAACCTTTGTTTGGTATTCCATAGCTCTACAAAAAGGTCCTGTATCGTGTCTTTTACCAAATCTTGGTCATGAACCAGCTTTATCCCATAACTGTACAATCTACTAGCATTGTCATTGTAGATGGTTGCAAAAGCATTTTCGCTGCCAGACTTGAACTCCTGCCAAAGTTGAAGGTCCGAAGGTGCGTTATGCCCATTGGATGGGGTCTCCATCCGATTTTGTTTTTCATTTTTTTCGGTCTCAATATGTCGCTGGGCAATTTTCACTTGAAATAGGCTTGCTTTTTAATAGGTCACATTGTAAATCTGCAATAAATATATTTTTGAAAGTAAGGTATTATTAATAAAAAATATCATTTTGTAATAAAAATTCAAAAAAACTGCAAAAATAGTAAGAATAATCTTATTGGTATATCTAAAATATCATTTGATTAAAACAAATCTTTGTCTTGGTTCATGACTACGTTGCCGGAAGCATGTGAATTAAATTTTATATTCAGGTCCAGTGTCAATTTCAATTTTCCATTTCTTACAGAGATATCGTACCATCCTTAAATCGTAGCGTGAACGGTCATTCTCATAGTTTTGCTTATAAAAATCAACAACCGCTTTTTTGATTTTTTCATCTTCAAGTCCCAAAACATCCACTATGTTCAGCGTATGAACCCTTGAGTAATGATCGCCGTGAGCAAGATTTTCAATAAGTTTTGCACGAGCAATTTCTCGCTCACCCAAATTATACAGCACCTCCGACAACACATTGGTTACGGTAATCGAGGGATCTCCCAAGGCAAGTTTTATGCTTTTAATTTCACCCATAGCATCACTTTTCAGAATTTGAAGACCCGTTGCCCCCCAATACCTAATAGCATTGTCCTTGTGATATAAGTATTCCATAATTCGGGGCAAAGAGTCCCTTGTCGCAAGGGATACATTCTCGGCAACCTGTATTATTTTCTCTAGATTATTGCCGTCAGAACGCAGATAATCATATACTGTGGTACTTTTTGTTCGCTCCATGAGTTCAGCTTCTGGAATAAACCCTGCATCTTTGATCTTTTTTGTCCATTCGAGATTTTTCCTCCTAAGTCGCCACAAATCGGAAACGTACTCAGGGCGGTCAGCAAGATTCTCTGTTTCCCATGGGTCGTTCTCAAGATCATATAGTTCTTCTACTGGCTTGCTTTCCCAAAACGCAGACTGAATTTTGTTCAAGTTTCCCAACTCCCATTCATTTTGCCAAGATTGTATTGATCTGGCCCGGAACAAATAGTTCAAGGGTTGGCCGTATGCGCGAAAAGGCATATAGTTTTTGATGTACCTAAATCGTTTGTCGCGAACTGCTCTAGACATATCATAACGCTCATCCATCCTTCCCTTGAAAATATGTACATAATCCGATGGTTCTTCTTTGAATTCACCCAAGAACACCTTGCCCTGCATGTGGTCAGGAGCGGCAATACCTGCGAGGCCCAACATAGTGGGGGCCAAATCCACAAATGATATCATTCTAGCTACCTTTCCGCCAACTTTTGAAGGCCTCCATGTTTTGTATTTATCAGGTATCCGAATGATAAAAGGGACCCTGGTACCCGTCTCAAAGGGATAGCGTTTGCTCCTTGCCAAGACCCCACCATGGTCGCTGTAGTAGAAGACTATCGTATTTTCAGCTAAGCCACTATCCTCAAGCTCTTTCAATAGTTTACCTACCTCTGCATCCATCTGTGTAATCCTATCATAGTACTGCGCCCAGTCATGTTTTATATCCGCTGTAGGGGGGTGGTACGGAGGGATGGCCATTGCTTCAGGACGATGCACAAGTTCGGAAGAAGGAATCGAATCATGAATACTGCTTTCATGGGTAGTATGTATGTTTTTTACATGAAAGAAGGGTTGTCCTTGGTCACGGTTACTGTAATGCGCGGTTTCGGAAGATTCATCCCAGACCTCTTTCGAGATTGGAGTGTTGGTATTGTAATCTTCCTTTGCATTGTTGGTACAGTAATATCTTTTCTCTTTCAAGTATTCCGGAAAAAAACGTACAACCTGGGACAGGGGGTTGTAGCTCCTCATATGCTGACTGCCATTTGAGGTGGCATAAACTCCAGTGATAATTGTGTTTCTTGCTGGGGAACATACAGGAGCGTTTGCGTAGGCATGGGTATACAGATGGCCTTCCATGGCCAATTTGTCAATATTAGGCGTAGTGGCAAGAGAATCCCCATAACAGCCGAGATAGGCGCTATTGTCCTCGCTGACTATCCAAAGGATGTTGGGGGGCTGGGTTTCGGTCACCTTTGTACAGCTGCCTAAAACAAGCAACATTGTCAAAACCATTAGCGCTATGGGCTGTCTGGCTGACTTTAAATCCCAAAATAAATGTCCGGTTCGTAAATTCATAAATGTTTTATTGGTGGCAACATCATCTTTTTAATAAAATTTTTTCCCGCTGTTTTTATAGAGAAGGCAAAGCCAATCGAGCGCTCCATACGAATTTCATCCCAATCAATGTGACCCTAAAGCGACAACTCTTTTCTAAGACCTTTGGGAATCACTCGGCAAATTATTGTATTTGTCAAGCGTTCCAATCTTTTTAAAACCAATCGATTGGTGCTGAAAAAACAACATTAAACTTTTCTGTGTATTATATACACATATATGAAAATAGATATTTTTATTGAAGCAGGAAAACCAAGTACTGCAAACCCAGTTGCTTTGGTACAAAAACAGCAAAACTCAAAAGAGCCTATTAAATCTGGCTCCCTTAAGTGATTTGCGACCATTTATTGAGCTATTTTTAGCTATTGAATGAAAGTAAACAAAATAAAAAAACCTGTAAATCAGTAATTTACAGGTTTAATGGTTTGAAATGATGCCATTTCAGTGGAGCTTACCGGTACCTGGAACCTCTTTTAAGTTCCCGGGCTGCAATATGGAATAGTTCAACCCAGTGTTCTTGGTCAACCATTGGTCGGCATAATGCTTCGAAACATAGTAGTCCCTAAGCTGGTCAATATCGTCAATGTGCCATTTGGACGTGTCGAGCGCAAAAAGGGTGCTCAATAAAATATAACGGGGTATGTTGAGCTCTTCGGCGGCCTGCATGGTCTTAATGGCACCGTGCAAATCTACCTGAAATAAATCCTTGCCACGTTACCCCGACACAAAATAAACGGCCCCTACATCGCTGGGAACCGTGTTCACGATGTCCTTTATATCGTCGAGCAGGTTCAGGTTGATCGGACTATAATTATCCGATTCAAACAGTCTTTCTTCCCCTCTTGAAGTACCCACAACGGTATGGCCCTGTTCAAGCAACTTTTCGGTCAACAAACGGCCGACCCTGCCCGTTGACCCTATTACCAATACTTTCATTTCAATATTTTTTTGTTCCTAATTTTTTGACTGTTTCCTAAAAACCACATAAGTTTATCTAAGCCTCTACAATAACCCTTTTCAACGAGGCATTAAGGTAAACCTCTGATAGTTAATTATATATATGTGTTTTTTTGAGATAGCTACCGACTTCTGTCGTGTTTTTTCCAATGCCATTACAGACAACCCTTGAATATGAAAAGTTGCAAATGGGAAAAAAAACAAACATTTTTTTATTTCTTTTGTAAGCGTATAGATTTGTATACGACTGTTCGAATATTAAAATGAAAAAAGAGAATATACATAGGGCCTTGGAGACCGGGGTAAAGGTTTTGAGCCAGAAAGGGTACCACAATCTTGGACTTAGGGAATTCTTGGAAAATGCCGAGATTCCCAGTGGTTCATTCTACTACTATTTCAAGAGCAAGGAAGACTTTGCCGCCAAAGTACTTGAACATTATGGGGACAAGGTAGCCGCTTACTTTACTTTGAGGTTACTGGAAAGTGATGCGCCACATAAAGCGAGATTGGAAACGGTTTTCAATGAGGAATTGGAGCGATTGGAGGCCACGGCATGCAAGGAAGGATGTATGGTCGGCACCCTCACCAGTGAGATAGCCGGACAGAACGAGTTCATCCAGAAGGTGGCCGATGGCAATTACAAAAAATGGCAGGACATATTTGAGCGTTTTTTCATGGAAGGACAAGAGAACGGAGCTTTTTCCAAAGATTTTAAAGCTTCAGAAATGGCGGTGTTCTTTCTGACAAGTAGACAGGGCGTGATGACACGCATGAAAGCTGCTGGAAAAGATGAGTCCTATCGGCTGTTCAAATCCTTTATGACGAAAATGATAGAGAGTTGATTTTTTTTTTTGGCATATAATATACGAACGTTCTAATAGTAAATAATAATACAATCATACCATATAGAATTAGATGAAAGTAAATGCATACGCAGTTCAAGAGCCCAATGGAAAATTGACACCATACACCTATGAACTAGGTAAAATCGGGGCGGAAGATGTCGATATCAAAGTTACCCATTGCGGAGTTTGCCATTCAGACCTGAGCATGATGAACAACGAATGGGGCATGACGGAATACCCCCTGGTTCCTGGTCACGAAATAGTGGGGGAGGTCATTGCTATCGGAAGTTCCGTGAAAAACGTGAAAGTGGGACAAACAGTAGGCATGGGCTGGTTTTCGGGCTCCTGTATGAGCTGCTCCAGTTGTATGGGTGGGGACCATAATATGTGTGATACTGCTGAACAGACCATAGTGGGCAGACATGGCGGGTTTGCAGACCATGTCCGTGGACATTGGTCATGGGCAATCCCAATTCCCGAGGGAATGGATTCTGGCAAAGTAGGCCCATTGTTCTGTGGTGGTGCGACGGTGTTCAACCCGATTGTAATTGCGGGTGTGCAACCTACGGACTCCGTTGGGGTAATCGGTATCGGAGGGCTTGGGCACTTGGCCCTTAAGTTCTTGAAGGCCTGGGGATGTGAGGTAATCGCTTTTTCTTCAAATCCTGATAAAAAAGAAGAGATTCTTGCCATGGGGGCGTCCAAGGTCATCAACTCCAGAGACCCAAAAGAGTTGGCAGCGGTACAGGGGAAACTCAAACTTATCCTAAATACCACAAATGTCAACTTGGATTGGAATGCCTATCTATCGGCCCTTTCAAAAAAAGGAAAACTACATACTGTTGGAGCCGTATTGGAACCCATGGAAATTCCAGCTTTTAGTTTAATTGCCGGAGATAAAACGGTAGGCGGCAGTACCGTTGGAAGTCCCGAGTTGACCAAAACAATGCTGGAGTTCTGCGCAAGGCATGAAATTTATCCAACGGTGGAAGAGTTTCCCATGGAAAAAGTAAATGAGGCCATGCAGCATCTAGAGGCGGGCAAAGCACGGTTTAGAATAGTGCTTAAAAACTGATAAATCATAAAAAAGAAAAATCGCACTAATTACGGTGATGGTGCACTAGGAGTTTAAAACATCATTAAACGAAAGTTCAAATAGTAAATATTAATACAACAATAAATAATAAGAAAAAATGGAAACAGTTACAGAATTGACAAAAGAGACAAAGGCAGATGAAGTTCAAAGCTTCAATGAGTACAAGGAAGTTGAAAAGGCTTTACAGCCCTACATTGAGAGTGCCAGTACGGGTGATGGTAAGTTGAGCCGTTCGGCGTTCTTTGACCATGCCCATATCCTTGGGTCCGTGGGCGGAACCGTGTACAACCAGACCGCAGATGAATTTGAGGCAGTGGTAAACGAGGGTGGGCCATCCCCTGAAGTACAAAGCCGTATTGCCTGGATAGATATATCAGGGCCGGCAGCTGCGGCCAAGGTAGAGTTCATCGATTGGGTCGGGCTAAGGTTCACCGATTTCTTTGTCCTTTACAAGGAGGAAGGGAAATGGAAAATCAGTGGCAAGGTGTACGATTCACACGCAAACAATTAATCCATAAAACTAAATTCAGATGAAGACCTTAAGTATAGTGGTATTTTCCCTTATTGCTTTCAACTCATTTGCACAGAAGGGAACAGCGCAGGAAAAACAGAGCTTTGATGCGTACAAGGAAGTGGCCAAGGCCTTGCAGCCCTACATAGAGAGTGCCAAGACAGGCGATGGCAAATTAAGCCGTTCGGCATTCTATGCCCATGCCCATGTTGTGGGATCAGTGGACGGGGAAGTATATAATGTGACCGCGGACCAGTTTGAAGGTATTGTCGATGAAGGCGGGCCTTCCGAGAACGTAAGGCACCATATTGCATGGATCGATATTTCAGGACCGGCTGCAGCGGCCAAAGTTGAATTCTACGACTGGGGCGGATTCCGTTTCACCGACTTCTTTGTCCTTTACAAGGAGAACGGGAAATGGAAAATCAGTGGCAAGGTGTACGATTCGCACTCACGCAACTAATACATGAAACAATTTGATATCAACAGGAAGGCCCGAAAGATACTTGATCACGTTCGGGCTTTCTTTTAAAATCTGATCACAGCAAAAACAAAATAAATAAGTAATTATGAAAGCAGTAGTTTATAAAGAAAGAGCAGAAATCGAGGTCGTGGATATACCAAAACCTCAATTATTAAAAGATGATGACGTAATCGTACGTATCACACTTGCTGGTATTTGCGGAGCGGATCTCGAATTCACCCAAAACGGTCCTGAAATGGGTCTATTTGAAGGAATGCGGATCGGTCATGAATTTGTGGGTGTCGTAGACCAGGTGGGCAAGGACATTCATACCTTGAAAGTCGGGGACCGTGTTATAGCCTCCGCCATGTTCGTGGATGGGGATTGTTACTATTGTAAACGTGACCTACCTTCGGCATGCGACCATGGCGGTTTGTTCGGGACACCGCTTTTTGCACAGCACGGAGGTGATGATATTCAAGGAGGACAGGCTGAATTTATACGTGTTCCTTACGGTAATTCAACACTTTTCAAGCTTCCAGAAGGTTTGACCGGGGATGAGTATGATACCAAGGTTCTTCCACTGGGGGACAATTTTGCCACCGGTTATCACGGGGCATTGAACGCAAACATCAAAACAGGTGAGACCGTAGTGGTCATCGGTGATGGTGCGGTTGGCCTAAGTGCGGTAATGGCCGCTACATTATTTGGTCCCTCTACCATTATCCTTGTTGGGCGTCACGATAGTCGATTGGAATTGGCAAAAACCATTGGAGCGACCCATGTGGTGAACTCTAAAAATGAAGACCCTGTAGCTTTCGTCAAGTCACTTACAGAGGGACGAGGTGCAAACTCTGTTATCGATTCTGTAGGTAACAAGACCGCGATTGCACAAGGCATGGAAATGACCCAGGCCGGGGCATCGATAAGCGTTCTTGGGTTTGGCCATCTTTACGAGCAAGTCGAGCAGCCGTATTCATCAGCATTGTTTAGGAACATAACCATTCACACAGGTGTTGTAAACGTAGCTGCCTATATGAAAAAATTACTTCCAATAGTGGAGAGGGGCATTATTGACCCGAGTAAGATCTTTACCGATATTTTGCCATTGTCAGAGGCAGTGAAGGGATATGATTTGATGCGCGATCGGACATCGGGAACACTTAAAGTGGCACTGCGTCCCTGATACATTTAGTATTAGAAATTCAAAACAATTACAAAATCGATGTGTCGAAAAAGATTTTAAAAAGAATCTTTTTTGACACTCTTTTAAATTCAAAAATCATATCGTCATAACGTTCGATTGAAACTTTTAAGTAGTATTCCCATGAACAAGTATTTACTCCCTGTCATTGCCATTTTGATCGGTGTTGCCATTGCCTTTATCACCAAAAAACAGAAATCGATAGGCACAAAGCTCTTATTGTCATTTAGTGGTGCATTTCTGTTGGCATTAACACTGTTTGATCTATTGCCAGAGGTGTACCATCATTTAGAGGCCGACCAGACCGGACTTTTTATAATGTTGGGTATTTTGTTGCAAATAGTTTTGGAATTTTTCTCTGGAGGGGCCGAGCATGGCCATGATAATTTACATAACCGGGACAAAGGGTTTCCATGGTTGCTTTTCATCGGTCTTTGTATCCACAGCTTTTTGGAAGGGTTCCCGATACACGAACATAATGACATGATGTATGGTGTATTGATTCATAAGGTCCCGGTGGCGGCATTGTTGACCACATTTTTGTTCCAGTCCAACTATAGCAAAGTTCAAATTGCTGGTTTCCTGATCGCATTTGCGGTAATGACCCCTTTGGGCACCTTTATATCCAATAATACGATATTGGCCACAGAATATTTGGATATCGTCAATGCTTTGGTTATCGGTATCTTTTTGCATATTTCCACAACTATTTTATTTGAGGCGGGCGAAGGCCATGAGTTCAACCTATCCAAGTTGTTAACGATATTTTTGGGTGTTTCAATTGCCCATTTTATCTAATTGTTCACAAAACGAGGCTCAAAATAAGTTACGACAAGGGTAATGGACTAGCTTTAAATGATAATTTCCAAGAAAACGGCGGGTTAATGAGACTCTCTGGGCAAAAGATAAAGATTCCTAAGAATTGTTCAATTCTTAAAACTCAAATCGTTCGTATGAATGGTTCTAAAAGTTTATGGCCAAGTCAATTTCGGTACTCTTTAAAAAGATAAATCCATAATATCCGTGAAATTCTCAGGTTGAATGAAGAGAGGAGGATAAGAACTAAGGCAATAACCCAAATGATTCGTAGGTCAAAACGTTCTGAAAAGAACGGACTGGCCATCAGATATGTCAAGATACCTTGACCTACTGTAAGTCCATAGCTAACATACATAGCCCCGTAGAAGAAACCTGGTTCTTTACGGTTTTTAAAGCCGCACTTCGGACAACTCTCGTTCATTTCAGCTTTTCTGAAATTGAAGTAGATGTTGGAGTTTTTGAAAATTTTCCCTTCACCGCAGTTGGGACACTTATTGGTCAAAATGTTTTTGATCATCGTTATGAGTTTTAATTGTTAGGGATATCTTTTACGCATCTAAAGCCTACATGCATTAGAGAGGTTTCAGGTGTGGAACCACTTCTTCCTGATACTCGATACCCATGACAGACCATTGGGTCGCATAGATAAGAACCTCCTCGCTGGGCCTTTTCACTTTCGGCTTTGGGAACGAACGGTTCCGAACTTTGATCATAAGGTATTTTCCAGTTTTCACACCACTCCCATACATTGCCAGCCATGTCCTCTAAGCCCAAAGGGGATTCTCCAAAAGCTCCTACGGGAGAAGTGTATTTGTAACCGTCTTTCACGCTATTATAAAGTGGGAAAGCACCTTGCCAGACATTTGCTTGGTATTTGCCATCTTTCATAAGGGTATCTGAGCCCCAAGGATACTTAGCTGTCTTTATAAGTCCTCCGTTTCTTGCCGCATGTTCCCATTCTTGCTCAGTGGGCAAACGTTTGCCAGCCCATTTGCAATAGGCTTTAGCATCATTCCAGGACACTTGGGTGACTGGGTGATTATCCTTTGCATTTGCTCCTTTAGGACCTTGTGGAAACATCCAATTGGCGCCAGCAACCAAAGTCCATTGACCTATCTCCATTTGAAATACCCCTGCATTGCCGAATTTTTCCGCATCCGTTTCATAGGCTGTTTCTTGTACGAACGTTCGGAACTGGGCCACCGTTACGGGGTGGATATCCATATAGAATGATTTTGTCACCTTTTCATGAACTGGCCCCTCTTGTTCAAATACTTCATTGGATCCTATTAGGCTCGTACCGCCAGAAATCACTACCATTCCCTCTGGGCTGCTTTCTGTTGAGCTAACAAACGAGCTGAACAGCGTTGCTGTAATTATCAATGCCGTTATAATTGGGATAAATTTTTTCATTGCTTTAGTTCTTTAATTGAACGGACAACTTCTCTATTTTTCCACCCCTAAGGACTTCCAGTTTGAGGTAGCCATTCTCGTGTTTTTTGTCTTTTATGGTTTGGACTATTTCTTCCAAAACATCTAAGGAATCTAGTTTGATATTGTTCACGCTTAGGACAATATCTCCTCCTAGTGTTATTTCTTCTTCGTTAAATTCAGTGGTTAGAATTCCACCTTTTAATCCAGCAAAGTCTGCCGGAGAAAGCGGAACAACCCTTTGGATTAGGAGACCACTTTTTTGAGGAACATTGAGCAAATAAGCCAAACCTTCATCGAGTATATAACCATCTAGTCCTGTGTACAGGCTATTTTCATCTACCACCAAATTCTTGGTAACATTAGAGGTTGCAGCGAACCCAATTCCTTCAAAACCTCCAGATTCAGAGAGGATTGAACTCACAATTCCGATTACCTCGCCCTTATTGTTAAACATCGGACCTCCCGAATTACCGTGATTGATCGCTGCATCGGTTTGAAAAAATTCGGCCCTCAGGAAACCAGTAGTTTTATTTAGTTCTTGGTGTCTCCTGCTTATGTGTCCTACAGAGAGCGAATGTGAAAGCCCATAGGGAGCTCCAATGATGCACACTTTATCTCCTATTTGGGTCTTATCAGAGTCTCCTAGTGTTACCACGTTCATTTGGTCGGGTATCCAGGCCAGTTTTAGCAAAGCGATATCTGCACCTTTGGACAATCTGATGACTTTAGCAGGAACTTTTTTTCCTGAAGTGAATCTGATTTCAATCTTCTCTGCTGTTTGAACAACATGCGCCGCCGTAAGGACCAAACCATCCTTTGAAATCACAACTCCAGATCCCTGACCCTCTTCATACAATGTAAATGATGGATTTGAGCGATCCTTTGAATTGGCTATAATTTCAACTACCGCATCATTGACTTTTTGGTAGGTTTCTGAGGGGGTCATTTCGGATTGCCCAGCAACCTGGTGAAAACTGACGATTAAAGCAAAGATTAGATTGAAAATGGTTTTCATAACATTAGAAATGAGTGGTTCTGGACTTACTTTATCAAGAGAAAACTAGCTTTCACGAATGCCCCATTTTCTAGACCATAATCCTCAGTATCACCATTGACATCTGTTGCCGTGAGTTTCCTCTTTAGCGAGATACCTCCTGACAACTGAAGTCTTACGCTTTTTGATAAATCGGTTGCAATGGTTGGCCCAATATTGTATCTGGAAAATTTTACACTTTCGATCTGGCCTATGTTGGTTTCTGCGTCCTCAACATTCAAGGCATACTCATTACCTTGAAGATCTACACGAAACCCAAGTATCATTTTGTTAAGACGGTATCTCACAGCCGCCTGAACGGGTGCCAAAACCAGAACATCTAAATTGTCCTTTCGATAAATGAACTCTCCCATAGGAACCAATTGAGGCTCACCAAATCCATTGGTATAAGCTGCACCCAAACCGAACTTAAATCCTTTGTTTGTTATATGTCTTATAAGACCTGATGCTTGAAGGGTAAATGCATCCGATGTTAAACTTCCTGAGAAATCTGAAGCTATGGTAGGTGAAAGAATTGCCCTTATCGCCCAATTATCGTTAAGCTTCTGATTAATTCCAGCCGATAACTTCAGTGCATGTAGATTGGCCTCAACACTTCGGTCATTTGGTAGGTCATTTAAAGGCCCGCCTAGAAATGTATAGTCTATACCACCCAATAAAATGGTCTTGTCGTTTTTTAACTTGAATGGAGCTAAAAAGAATGCTTTAAACTCAGAAAGATTTATTTCAGTTTCCTGAAGCTGTTGATTAGAAGGATTATCCAAACTTACTGCTGGATTAAAGGTGTATGATATACCTGCCAGGTTAAAGTCTTCTTCTTGAGCGCTGATTTGCAAGTAAGAGATTGCTACAATTAGTACGGTTAATATCTTAGTTTTCATAACTCCTTGTTTTTAAAGAATTTGGTCTTTTTTGTATTGGTTAAAAATGGCTTTAACGGCTTCGTTTATTTTTTCTTCCAACTTGATTGAGTTAGAGGAAATGACTCCTGATGTACTTCCGTGCCAAACAACTTCCTTGGTTTTGGAATCAATAAAATCGACTATCAAGGTACCTTCCGTATATTCTCGAATTTCGACCTCAGTGATTTGATACTGCCACCTTCTCCTACCGTAATAGTTGGTGTATGTGTCAAAGTCTTGTTTTGCATCAATTACCACGAAATAGTTGATTAAGATATCTGGGCCAGTAACGCCAGAATTGGTCTGAACAACTGATAATGATCTGGCCTCCTGTTCGATAGCTGTTTGCAATTGCATTTTTTGAGTGGGGTTTACATTGGGCAAGAAGCCTTCTTCGGTATCGGCAACCGTGTAGAAGTTGTATTTTTTCAAATCTGCATTGTCAGCAATGTCGCTGGACACTCTTAAACTGGAGCAACTTGCAAATACTAGTGCAAGTGCTACGTATAAAAATTTCAATGTTGTTTTCATGACTAATAATTTTAGGTTGTTAAACATAATTTCTGGTCAAACTTACCCTTGAAAAAGCTTGTAAACACTCGAGAACTTCCCATCGTGCCTATTGGGTTTCCCAACGTAAAACGGGAATTTTAGACATAAAAAACCACCTGCAAAACAGGTGGCCCAAACAACTAAACTCAAAAATGAGACTAATTACTTTCTATATAGTTTTTAAACTTGTTTTGAAAATCATGAAAGCTCCAACTTAGGGTGATTTTTGTAAGGGTTCCATCAAGTGACACATTGTCGTTACCTGACGAAAAGGATTGATTATGTGTCATTGTTAGATTTAGATTGTCATTGATGTTGAAGCCAAGTGAGGCGCCTATCAGGTGTACATTTTGACCTGCTTGCTCATTTACCAATGCGCCTGTTTCGTTCAAAAAGAATTCCGAATCACCTCCATTGATATAACTGTAATCCAAAGACAGATAGCTCTTGTTGGTGATATCTCTGGTCAAATGGCCCTCTAGAGTGAAAAGTCCTTTCTGTTGAACCTCTTGTCCTTGAAAATCATTGTTGTTGGATATCAAGGTGTAAGCGGGGAATAGCTCAAGTGTAGTTTTCTTTCCATCAATCCAAGGGCCTATACGTTGTATGAATGGAAGCCCAAGCTTCAACTTGAATTGATTACTACCGATGTTTACCGCTTCATCGGATTCATATTGTCCTATGGGAAAAGTCAATCCAGCCTGAAAGTAGAGTAATGAGGGACTTTCATGTCTTACAAAGTCCTTGATCATTAATCCTTTTGCACCGATTAGATTTATGGTGTTCAACCAGGTTAAATCTCCAAATCCATGCTGAAATATGGTATTGGAACTACCTACAGGCCCAGGTGCATCTACATCCAAGGTTGCTGTTAGGTTTCCTGCTGGCATAATAAGCGTTGAATAAAACGTTCTGCCGAAAATGGGTTGACTTCTTGTGTAAGTTAACATGTACAAGTTACTTTCAACCGTAGCATCGGGGTTAATAAAACTCAAGTTGTTTATTGAAGCATTGGCCTGAGCACTTATAAAATGGGCGCTCAAAATATTCAGATTCTTTGGTACTGCTGCATACGTTCGTGGTCCATCAATCTGTGCAAATAGGTTTGCTGATGATATAATTACTAGAAATAATGTTATTGCTTTTTTCATGATTTTAGTTGTTAGATTTTGTTTCTACTGGGATTTCACTTCCTCGACCAAAGTCAGGGTCGTATACTGGGGGTCTAGGTGGTAATTTGTCCTCCATGCCATCAAAATTCGTTCTGTTAGGTATTATGACATTATTCTCTTTTTGATATTCATCCCAGTCCAGTTTCAATTCTTGAAGCTTGGAAGGATTTTTAGCTGCGAGGTCAAAGCGTTCTCCAGGATCTTGTTTTACATTGAATAACTGCCATTCCCCATTACCTATTGGTTCGGGAACATTTACAATTTTCCAATCCCCTTTTCGTATTGATCTGGCGCTGAACAATTCTGTGCCTAAGTAGTCATTTTCACTTCTCGGAGACATGGTTTTACCATCTAACATACTGGCCCATGATTTACCTTGTATGGCAATGTTGGTTTGGTAGTTGTTAGAAGAGACTCCCGCTAACTCCAAGAATGTAGGTGCGATATCCTTTACATGCAGAATAGCTTCCGTGTTGATAACTCCCTGGTTGTCTTGGTTGGGGGAAACCACAATCAAAGGCGATCGAATACCCCCTTCATAGGTAGTATATTTGAATCCATAGAAAGGCGCACTTGAAACTTGTGCCCATGAAGGTCCATACGCAGTGAAAGACTCGGCCCTTCCCCAATTTTGAAAACCGTGGGTATACGTTTTGGCCATCCAATTGGCGGCGGCTGTACCAGGATACTTTTTATAGGTAGAAGCTTTGTCATTTACATCTGGACCATTGTCCGAAAAGAAAACGATGTAGGTGTTATCTTTTAAATTGTTCTTTTCCAGATACTCCATTAATCGTCCTATTTCCATGTCCATATAGTCTAGGACAGCAGCATAGATTTCCATTTTTCTGGCAGTTGTGACTTGAGCCAGTACTTTCAACTCGTCAAATCCAGGGATGTACCAAAGGCGTTCACCCATTTCGGTTTTCTCCGAAAGAATGCCCATTTCAACCATACGCTCTAAACGCTCGTCTCTTAACACATCCCAACCGTTGTCAAAAACACCTTTGTACTTTCGTAACCACTTATTGGGAACCATCAATGGGTCATGGGGAGCTTGATGGGCCAAGTATGCAAAGAATGGTTTACCATCATGCTTGTTCTCATCTATGTAAGAGATGATTTTATCAGTAAATGTGGTTGTGGCATAGTAATTTTTAGGAAGCTTAGAAAGATACTGGTCATCTTCAACAAAATGATTAGGTGTTGCATCTTCATCAGGACCATTCATTGAAAAATAACTTCCAGAGCCAGATAACATGGAGAAAGAACGTTCAAACCCACATGCTGAAGGGAGATGCTCTTTGTTTTTCCCTAAATGCCATTTTCCCGTCATGTATGTATGATATCCATTATCTTTTAGGATTTCCGCAATGGTTGGAACCTCTTTGCTTAAAAAACCTTCATAACCTTTTTCATTGATTTGATTGGGTGCTGGATATTCATACATATTGCCCAATCCAACTAAATGATTGTCAATTCCCGTTAAAAGCATAGAACGGGTTGGTGAACATGTCGGAGCTACATAATAGTTGGTATAGCGGGTACCCTCCTGGGCCAGCTTATCTATGTTCGGGGTGTTTATTTCACCTCCAAAAGCACCCACATCGGAGAACCCCATGTCATCTGCTACGATGACGAGGAAATTTGGCTGGTCTTTTGTTTTCTCTTGCGCATAGGTCTTGCCACATAGAAGGAGCACTATCAATGCAAGCAGAGAAAGCATTTTCGATTTTAATTGATTCGTTTTCATAATTTTCAAATTATCAGGTTGTACTTATTTTAATTTTGACACAATGTTATGGATGTGAAGTAGGTCTTACCACTGGTATTTCCCGAATGGGGCATTTCATCTTCCCAACGTTACTCGGTGTTACTTTTCTTTTGGAATATGGCTTTAGGAATCAAGGCGGTAAAGGAGACTTTAAATGTCCAATCACCTCCAGTAAGTTCTGGGCTTTCAATTAGGTAATCGGCTCCAACCTGCACGTTAAATGGAAGAAACCCTTTTGGTTTAACAAGTTTTCCAAAACCGATTCCCATTGGAATCGTCCATCGATTATCTGAATTAGCTTCCCACTTGGCCACCACTTTGGGAGAGGTGGATAAATAGTATCCGTTGGGCAAGTTGTAGTTAATAAAGGGCTGAATCGTAAATGCTGAATTATCACTTTCCAGGGACCAAACGTTATTGATCAGCATCCCAATTACCCAATTACTTGGTTTAATTACACCTACAATGGATGGCCCTACTCCCCATTCTTTAAGGCCTAAATTTTCACCTGCTGTTGGTAAGTTGAATACTGGTCCTATACCCCAACTTATTTTGCCCTTTTTTGTGTAGAACACAGAAAGGTTTACATCACCTATTCCATTAAAATTTCCCGACTCGGTAAAAACATTTGGCTGGTTGACAATGGGTAGAATTACCCTGGTAATAATCTTTCCATCCGCAACAGGTATAACGGGCTGAATATTGGTAACGTTCATTGTCCGATCAAATGGACCAACTCCAAAAGTGGTATTGTTTTGAAATGGGACACTAATAATGTTGGCAATGGGATCTTGTGCAATTTTGGCCAAGTCTTCCTCGGTAAGTTGGCCAAACCCTTTTGAGCAACCTAGATAAAGGCAAAGTAGTAAGAATACAATGGGTTTAATTTTTTTCATGACTTCTAGATTTATTGATTATTGACCAAATCTAGAAGCGCTGATAACCATAAACACCCCGCAATTACCTATCGTTATCGTATTACTTCCCAACGTATTGATTATTGCCAGATGATGATGATAATTGTTAGGGGTTAAGAGTTTGAAGGATCTTGAATTAGATACTTCCCAACTAACATTGCTACCAATATTGTGAGATAAAGTTGCCCTGTAATACCTATTAAAAGGGCCATTGACTGAGCTGGGGCCGTCAATGGTAGAACGTCTCCGAAGCCAAGGGATGTCAATGTGGTAAAAGAAAAGTAGGTAAGTTGATATAAATCGCTTCCCTGATTTAGATTGTACGAATTGGGAACCAATAAGTTTATGAACTGAAATAACTGACCTCCAAATAATCCAATTAAAAAGTAACCAGAAACGGCCGCCGAAATAATGTTCAAAGTAATTTTAGGACTGTTCCAAATGATATTAAAGAGACGATAACTAAGAAAAGTAAGAAAGGCGCTGGTGAAAAAGGCCCTTAAAAACTTTACCACGGGAAGTAGTCCACTTTCAGCCCCAAGCCAAATAAATATGATTGCCACGATACCAATCGTAAAACCGACTAGAAAGTGCCTAATGGAATTGGAAATCAGTTGTATGCCTGTAAAAACAACAAAAGATAAAACTACCTGAAAAATCAATGCCCTTAAATGTGGAAGTAAATAAACTGGTATGGGTAGTAATAGTAACAGAACAAGGCTTAATAAAAGCCAAGTAGAATTGTTTTTGCCTCGGAAAAGAAACCGTTGCAGCTTCAGGTGGTAACGATATGCCTTGCGGATTCTTTTCAAAACTATTCACTTTATGTTGTATCGGAGTTTGAGTAGTATTAGTTCTTCCTCCAGTTCATTCCGAAGCTCAGATAGTCTATCGCTTCCCTTTCTTCCTTTTTGACCAGCAATTAAGCCATTGATGCACTTCTCCAAAAAAGGGACATCTGCATTTTTGTTACCGTTTATGAATTCCATAGTTCCTTTCAAAGCAAATAAAAAGTATTGGGTTTCCGAAGTGTCTTGATAGAGGTTCATCACCCTTTCGGTCTTCTCCAAGTAATATTGTAATACCCTGTGGCACTCATTGAGTAATCTTTGTTTATCGTAAACGGTCATGGCAAGAAATTTCATCAAAAGTATTCCATGACCAATGGGATGGACATCAGTAATTTCCCAACGTTCTTCCTTGACTTCCGAACGTACTGGGATATTGCCCCATTATTAATATCTTGAAGTGGTCATAATTTGAAGTAAATGTCATTCACTGCAAAGTTTTCCGATGTGAGAATCAATGTTCAAAACATTGATGGAAAGCCTATGCTCATTGAAAAAATTCATTCTGAACGGAGGATTGAAAGTGTTTTCTTGGATGTGCCTCATATACTCAAACCATTGGGGTCTGAAGAAAACCATATTTCTTATGATTTCATGGATATTGAAAAGTTTGACCCACCAATTCCAAGAACTGAAACGGATTTTATAGACCTTCTAAATAGTTGCTTGCAGGTTGTCCAGGCTCTTAAATCACTTCATCAAAAGAATATGTCCATTGGGACTTTGTCATCTAGCAGGATTGCGCTAAATGAAAAAAAGGAAATTATGATTTTGGGCAATTCCTTATTTCGTGAAATACCCTTTAAATCTTCATCCGAGGTTTATGCTCTTGAGGACTTGTATTTCTCGGCTCCTGAAAACTATGAAAACACGGTGATAGTCGCCGATAATCGTTCAGATTTCTATTCTCTTGGGATTAATTTATATACATGGGTTACTGGAAGTCTACCGTTTAAAGGGAATGATAAATTAGAGCTAACGCATCAGCATCTCACCAAGACTCCGATTGCTCCTTCAGATATTAACCCTAAAGTGCATCCAAGCTTCGAAGAATTAATTTTAATTCTTTTGGCTAAAAATCCAAATGAAAGGTATGCCTCGGCATTTGGTCTGTTTCAAGATTTAAGTGAAATATCGGAAGCATACAAAATAGATGAGGACAAAAAAATACAACTTCATAGGGATTACAATCCTGGTAGAATAGAATTCGCATCCATACTTTTTGGAAGGGAAGACCAATTAGGAAAATTGGAAGAATGCTATAAAAAAGTAGGCTACCTAGATTCCCAAATTGTTTTCGTAGAAGGTTATTCTGGAGTAGGGAAAACAAGCCTGATCAATAAGTTCATTGACGGTTTATCTCCCAATAAGAACATTGTACTGGAGGGGAAGTTTGATCAGTTTAAGAACACACCATATTCCGCAATTCAGTCGGCGTTTACCAGCATGGAAAGACAACTTCTATTGAACTCAAAACTTGATACAAAGAAACTTCAAGAGACTCTTAAGGAAGCCCTTGGGAAAAATGCTGGGGTTCTGAAGGAGATCATTCCAGGGATTTCTGCAATGGTACCTAAATTGGAAGTAGTTGAGGCATTAAATCCGATTGAGACTAGAAACCGTTTTGTTTATGTCTTTCAAAAGTTTTTTGAGGCGGTCGCAGACCTAGGATTGAAAATCATTCTGTTTTTGGATGATTGGCAATGGTGCGACGTTCCATCTTTGGAACTTGTTAATGCTTTTGTCAAGATTGAAAGTAAAAATGTCTTTTTTCTGTTCGCCTATCGAGGTAATGAAATTGATAGCAATCATCACTTTCATAGATTCAAAACGGAAATCGAAAAAAGAGAAAATTACAGTCACTTATTGGTATCTCCTTTAAACAGAAAATCGGCAAATGAAATGATTGCCAACACTCTGGGGATGAATGAAACTGACACTTCAGAGTTTACAAAGCTTATTTTTCCCAAAACGGAAGGGAACCCATTTTACATCAAACAATTCATAAACTCTTTACACCAAAATAGGGCGTTGAGTTACGACTATGACAAACATGTTTGGAGATGGAAAAAGTCGATGGTAGGTGCCAAAAATGTATCGGACAATGTAGTTGGCCTGATATCCAAAAAGATTGATAAGCTCTCTTACGAAGCCCAGATTATTTTTAAGGTTGCCTCCTGTATTTCGGGTCGATTCGACTTGGATTTAATATCGGAGATAAGTGGGATAGAGAAAGTACTAATGCCGATATTATTGGATATTTCCATTGGTAGTGGTTATATCATCAAGACCCAAAATGACGGTGTCCCAAAATATTCATTTGCCCACGATAGAGTGCAACAAGCAGCATATCACCTTCAGGTACCTTCGTTTAATCTATCAAACGAGAAACTACATTATCGACTTGGAAAGACTTTACTTAAGAAAAAGAACCAAGCCGATTATTCCATTGGCGAAATCCTATTGCATTTTGTTAATGCTAAAGAGCATATAGAAATTGATATTGCCAAGGCAATAATCAAAGCTGTATTGGGTCAGAATAAGGAATCGGGCCTGTCCATTACCCCTGAGGCGAGTAAACAATATTTTGAGCTCGGTCTTTTCCTAGTTGACAAATTTGAAATATCACAGTACCGCTTTCAGTGTTTACATGGAATTTGCGAGTCCTTATTTCTATTAGGTGATTTGGAAAGTGCTGAGATTTTTGCAAATAAGGCTTTTTCGGCAACTACGAAGGTTTTGGAAAAAGTTCAGCTCCTAAGAATGAAAATGCTTTTTTACGAAAGCTATGCGATGTATGAAAGGAATATCCAGACTGGTTTGGAAGCCCTTGAACTGTTCAATATACAGGGTCGAATTCATTTTGAAAACAATGGTCTGGAGCCACTGATCCAAAAGGAATATGAGTTGTTCAATTCTCTTGCTGCCAAAGACAACTTGCTGCAAGACTTGGCCCATCGAAAAATGACCTCTCCAGAGGATTTGGTCGTTATGGATGTATTGGTGAACATGAATGCCTCCGCATACTTTGTTGACCTTTATCTTTTTGCTTGGAGCACCTTAAAAATGACCAACCAAACCTTGGAAAAAGGGTTGACGCATTCTACTCCGTTTGCTTTGGTATTTATGGGGTCTTTACTGGTTGCTTTCTATAAAGAATTCGACTATGGCTACGAATTTGGAAAAATTGGAGTTGATTTGCTTTCCCATATCGACAATGACCAATACAAATGCAGAACATTATCTATTTTTCCAATTTTCATTCAGCATTTTAAAGAACCTATTCTGGCAGGCACTTCAAATTTGGACGAATCCATTTACAGTGGATTGGAAACAGGTGATCTACCTTATGCGGGGTACTCCTTTTATGCAAAAGTGCGGGATGCTTTTCTAGCAGGGGATGATTTGATTAAAACTTTGGAAATCTGTGATGAAAGCATAGTATTTATGGAAAAGGTCAATAATCAAGGTTTGTTGGCCCTCATGAAACTACTTAAAGGAAGTCTGTTGAAATTATTGGGCAGGTTTGACCCGGAATATCAGTCTAAAGAGATGGAGGCCCTGAAGTTTTTACAAGAGGTAAAGTTTTTCACCGCAATATCCCACCATTATATCTTCAGGAGTTGGGTGTGTTGTATGCTTAAGGAATTTGAAGAGGCCAGCATTCTTTTAAAGCAAAATGAGGAGATAGTGATCTATGCGGCCTCTCAACCGCACGTGCCAAAACACTACTTTCTGGATTCACTTTGCATACTCTATTTGAACGAATCACTTACGAAAAAACAGGAAGAAAAAGTAAAAGAAAATCAAGGAGTCCTGAACCTTTGGAGCAATAGTATGCCCGATAATTTCAGTGCTGAGTATTATCTAATCGAGACACTTTTAAAAGGACGCTCTGGCAAAATCGAAGAGGCGCTGGGAACTTTTAATTTAGCCCTTAAATGGGCGGAAAAAGGTGGTTTGAGAGGTGTTAAGGCGTTTGCCTATGAAATTGCCTCTGACATGCTTAAATCAAGCGATTATTCCATTTTGGCCGAGGGGTTTGAAAAAAATGTGAATTCCATCTACGAACAATGGAATGCGGTGGCAAAGGCAAAGAAAGGCAAAAATGAAAAGACAACTTTGGATTACACGTACTCAGACCTCACGACTGAAAGTTTGATTAGGTCCATGCAGGTAATTTCATCGGAAGTTAACAAAGGTGATGTAGTTGAAAAGCTTCTAAATGTGCTTATGGAAAAAGCAGGGGCGGACCGAAGCGTGTTAATCCTAATAGAGAAAGGGCACCCCTATATAGAGGCAGAAATAAACTTGAACGCTGAGAAGGAGCTTTTGGTCAAGGAACCCCTTGGAAAACAAAAGTCAATTCCCATTAGCATCATTGAATATGTCATAAGCTCTAAAAAGGAATTCGTTTTTGACAGTAGTGATATAGCGATTTCGGTAGATAAAGACTATATAGAAAAAACTAAAATACAATCATTGCTTGCCCTGCCCTTAATAAGGCAAAAAGAGCTTATTGGAGTTCTATATCTTGAAAATCGAAAATTCCAAGGTTTGTTTCAAGGGAACGATCTCGATACACTTAAGGTAATCGCATCTCAGGCTGCCATATCAATTTATAACACGCTCCTTTTTGAAGAAGCCTCCGAACTTAATATAGCACTGCAATCTTCCAAAGACGAATTGAGTAAGATGAACCTTTTGTTGGAGGATAAAATAAAGGATAGGACCAAAGTTCTTAGACAGGAAATTGAAACCCGAAAGGAAATTGAAGAAGAACTCAAAAAGGCTCAAAAAGAAGCGGAGAAATTTCATCAACAGCAGATAAAGGAAGAGCGACGGGAAAGCTTGCAATCAAAAATGATGATGTTATCCTCCCAAATGAACCCACATTTTATTTTTAATTCTTTAGGCTCGGTACAGTCTTACATATTGAATAATGATACCAATAGAGCTGTGGACTTCATTTCTGAATTTGCGGGGTTGATGCGAAAAAACCTGATCAACTCGACTACCAAATACATATCAATAGCTGAGGAGCTGGAGTTTTTGGACAAGTATCTTTTGTTGGAAAAAATACGATTCAACGACAGTTTTGAATACCATATAAGCGAGGAAATAGATAATCCTCATGACACGTTGATTCCACCAATGTTGCTGCAACCATTTATAGAAAATGCAGTGATTCATGGACTAAGCAAGCTAGAAGGAAGGAAAGGGAGCTTAAAAGTCCATTTAGACGAAACAGAGGATAGGATTATCTGTATCATAGAGGATAACGGAATTGGAAGAGAGAATGCTTTAAAGCATAAGAGCCAAGGTCATAAGTCAGTTGCCATAAGTAATCTTGAAACCCGATTGGAACTTCTAAATGATTCCAGTGAGGATAAGGAGTATACTTACGAAATATTAGATTTAAAAGACAAGAATGGTCCGTCGGGGACAAGGGTAAAAGTATGTTTCCCGAATGACTTACATTAACCTATTGAGTAGGTCGTCCTTCTTTCTAACTGACACATCTACATGTGATCCATCTTTCATTATCACATATCCACCCTTTCCTTTCACATATTTTTCCAGGTGAGTAAGGTTGATCATGTGAGACTTATGCACCCTGAAGAAATTGCACTGTTCCAATAGTGCTTCATACTCTTTCAAAGGCTTTGAGACCAGTATTTTTTTCCCACTTTGCAAATAAAAGTTTGAATATGACCGTTCCGCTTCGGCTCTTATAATGGCCTCGGCCTCGATAAAGTCTATTCCATCCGAAGAAGGTAGGGCAATTTTGGTAAAGCGTTGGTCTTCCAACTTCAAGTTGGATTTAAGTACATTAATCTTTTCACTACTAACGGTAACCCCTTTTTTGTTAATGACTTTTGCAGCCCTAGCCACTGCATCTTGTAGCTCCCTAATATTTATGGGCTTCATGAGATAATCGAGAGCGGCATATTTTATTGCGTTGATAGCATAAAGGTCATGAGCAGTAGTAAATATTACTTCGAAAGGTGGTTCTTCGAAGTGGTCAAACAAGGTAAAACCGTTACCACCAGGCATCTCAATGTCCAAAAAAATTATTTGAGGACTTTTATCCATTATCAAACTAACGGCTTCTGAAACATTCTGGGCATTTCCCAAGATTTCAATTTCAGGGCAAAAATTGCCTAACATTTTTCCCAGGGTCTCATGATGACGAGCCTCATCATCAACAATTATTGCCTTAATAGTACCCTCAGTTTCCATTATTTGTTCGTTACTAAGTAAATATACATTTATTACTCCTTTAGTAATTCTTTGTTATTTAATAATTTAGTCAAAGCCATGTCAATTACTTTAGGTTCGATAGCACCAGATTTCAGCGCAAGCACTACAATGGGAGAATTGGGATTCCATGAATGGCTTGGCTCAAGTTGGGGGCTATTTTTTTCACACCCGGAGGATTACACCCCAGTGTGTACAACGGAGCTTGGGGTAGTCGCTAATTTACATGATGAGTTCAAAAAACGAAATGTTAAGGCAATTGCCCTTAGTGTTGATAGCCTTAATTCTCATAAAGGCTGGATATCCGACATTGAAAAAACAATGAAAACTACGGTGAACTTTCCGATAATCGCTGATGAACAAGCAGAAGTCGCTCAGCTTTACGGAATGATTCATGAGGGGAGTTCTGATAAGCACACCATTCGGTCGGTCTTTGTTATCGGGCCCGAAAAGGATATTAAATTGATGCTTACCTATCCTATGGCCGTAGGCAGGAATTTCGATGAAATTTTACGAGTGGTGGATGCTCTTCAACTTAGTTATAAACATCCTATTGTTACCCCTGCGAATTGGGAACAAAATGATGATGTGATTATCGATCCTTCCATTTCAAGTGAGGAAGCGGGCAGAACATTTCCAAAAGGACACGAGGAGGTCACTTCTTATTTGAGATATACAGAACAGCCAGATTAAGCTTAAATGATTTTTTTGCGTTAGGTATTATATTTTGCGGTTTCCATACAATGTAATTCAGACGTATAAAGACCAGAACCTAATTCTGGAGTACAGGTGATTACCGGCTTTACAATACTTTCGTTTTTTATACTCACCGAATAGCTCACCTAAATCAAAAAATCAAAGAAACTACAATAAAATATTGTGCGTAATAGACTTTCCTATGAATTGAATTCATTTTTCATTAAATAATATACGGAAATACTAACCTTAATTCTACATAAAATTTGACGGCTTTTGTGGTCATTTAATAGATGCCCAAAGCGCATAGTGTTTACATTTTTTGTCCTGCCAGCAGGACGTGGAATGTAAAGCAAGAGGGTAACACGCTAACGCGATGTTACGATTTTTAGTTTACTGATTTTCAATATCTTACAGAGATATAAAAATCCGTGAAAAATAGTTTTTGTGACAAAAACCTTGGGAACCCCTATAAACACGGAAAATTTTTGGCACAAAAAATAATGTTTGATTCGAATTGTAGCTGTTTGAGGCACTTTTTTTCACGGATTTAATTTGAAGTTATTTGTTCTGATTTGAAAATAGAATTGATTTGAAAATAGCAAGTACGCCCTATTTCAATTTTACTTCCTGCCTGTCAGCAGGCAGGTACGCTTAGCTTCCCGCACACTATAAAATCGAAACAGGATCCGGCGCAGGTTATTTATGGTAAGATTTGGGGAAACTCTGGAAATATGAGTTACGGATATTTTTCACAAATGTATTTTTTGATCATATAACTAGTTATTGGATTAAGGGATTTACCTGTTTCTGGATGTCTTGCCAAGTCAGTGAAATATTCCAGTTCACCTAATGAATTTTTTCCATACCATAGATTTTCCAAACCCTCTTCTGTGAAAAACTCTGTATTGCAATCTGGAGCGATTTTTTCAAAATACTTGATCCGATCTTCTTTATACACCTTTAATAGACCTTGTTGTAATTTTTCTGCATCAAATTTTGTTTCAATGTAATGACTACCATTCCATATCATCCATCGCTGTCGATTTACCGAAACTATTACCATAAAAATAGCTGTGGTAATAATAAAAAGTATGATTAAGATTTTATACTTTTTTAAAAAGACTAGCAATTTTTGAAGGATGCTTTCACTTTTTATACTCTCCTCAAACTCTTCATAAGTTTTGTAACCAAGAAATCTACAAAGACCTACAACAACCTTTAGTTGTTTAATACTTATATCCTTCAGGTTGTTCCCCAACTTTTTTGCTTCATTGAAATAATCACGATAACTTTTCTCACCCAATCCGAATTCCATTTCATCTTTGATAAAATTTGAAATATCGCCTGCTAGGTCAACTTTTGAGGGCTTTTTTTCTCCTCTTTTTTTTCTTTCCTCCTCTGCCTTTTTAAAAGCATGAATGATTAGTGTTTTGTGCATTAAAAGGTTGATTTTTAGATAGTTTAAAATAGGAAATCTTTTGGAATGTCTGTGGAATTTTTGCTCAGAAAACTTTCCAAATCTCTTCCATAATAATTCCTGGGTTTCCAAGATTTCATCATTTCATTTGCTTCAGAATTTGAAAATGTCTTCTCGTATAAGGCTTGCGAGTTTCAATTCTAAATCAGAGGGATTAAGTCCATTGCTGTAGGTAATTGAGAAGTAATTACAGCTGTGTACTTCTTACCTCAATACTTCTCAATCGAGAGGGACGCCTCTCATATTTCTATGCGATTTCTCATCGCAGAATTCACTGAATAATAACTCGGACAGCCATTGGTATGTCCATTTTCAAAGCAAGTAAAATGACAAAAACATATTTAATTTTGTTTACGGTTTTCCTCAATTTTATGCTGTTTTCCTGTACGCCGGAAAGTATTGCAGACGAGGAAATTTATATAGAAGCCTGTTGTGGCGGTGATGGCGGAGATATTCCCCCACCTCCACCTCCTGGCGGGGACAACTAATTATTATTAGTTTATATTTTAGAGGAATGAAGTACCAAAACATTTCATTCCTCTTTTTTTATTTATTGCTGTCATTTTTGATAACAATGATTTCTGGTAAATGTACAGCACAGGATAAATCAGATAGTGTAAGCTATTACTACTATGCTATCCTAAACCCAAAACAACCTGAGCATTTGCCTGACGGAATCAGCTATTATTCTAAACGAAAAGAAAGAAATTTAATCAATGGAGATACCTTAAGAGCTATTGGAGATTTGAGAATGATTGCCATTGGTCAGTTCAAAATAGGAAATGTATACGACAGTGAAAGCTCAATTGTAGAAGCACTTGATTTGATCAACAAAAATAAGAATAGAGATAATTTGGTTGAATCACGAGTAGGATTACTAAATCAACTGGGGAGGGTTTATCGGTCTGCCAATAATTATGAAGAAGCTCTCAAGTCTTTTGAAGAAGCTCTCAAAATGGCCTCGAATACAAAAGATAGTATCACAATACTCAACAATAAGGCTAATGTGCATAAGGACATGCTTCAATATCAGCAAGCACTAAATCAATATGTTCTAGTCTATGACAAGACTTCGAGTGGTAGTGACAGTTTACAACTGGCTATGGTTTTGGATAATCTTGGATATGTACAAGCTAAGCTAAATCTGCCATCAGCACTGGACAATCTAAACAAAGCTTTAAAGGTTAGGATAAAGGAAAATGAACTTGCTGGAATTTACAGAAGCTATAAAAATCTAACCCATTTCTTTCTTGACAAAAATGACAAAAAGAATGCCATGCTTTATGCAGACCAAGCTTATGCGATTGCCAGAAAACTGGAGAATGGTGGGTATGTGCAAGATGCGTTATCACTATTTGTTGAATTGGATGAAGACCCCAAAGTGAAACAATACAAGAGATTGACCGATAGTATTGTTGAAGCAAGACAATTGGCTGAAAATAAAAATGCATACATAAAGTATAATGTTGAGGAAGAGCGAAAGAAAACAGAAGCAAGCAGATTGCAGCAGGAGAAGGAGAAGCGTTTAAAACTTTTATATAAAGCTATAGCGGCTTTAATACTTTTAGCGTTATTGGCTTCCTATTTTATTTTTCGATACCGGTACAAAAAAGGAAGATTGGAGCAGGCATATAATACCGAGACTAGAATTTCCAAAAAAGTACACGATGAGGTGGCAAACGATATTTATCAAGTAATGACCAAACTGGAAAACAACCCGGATGTTAAGTCTGATGTCATGGATGATTTGGAAAATATTTATTCTAAGACAAGGGATATTTCGAGGGAAAATAGTCCTATTGACTTTAATGAAGATTTTGATCTTCTGCTAAATGACCTGCTTCTAAGCTTTAAAAATCAAAAGGTAAATATTGTTACTAGAAATATTGTAAAAATAGATTGGAGTCGGGTTTCAGATTTGAAGAGAATGGCAATTTACAGGGTCTTGCAAGAACTATTGACCAATATGAAAAAGCATAGCAAGGCCTCATTGGTCGCATTAACGTTTAATAAATCAGGAGCTAAAGTGTCCATTGATTATAAAGACAATGGGATTGGATGCGACCTGAAAAAGAAACTCGGGTTGCAGAATGCGGAAAACCGTATTACCTCTCTAAAGGGAACCATTACTTTTGATTCACAAAGAAATAATGGATTTGAAGTTCATATTATTGTTTAGAATATGTTTAGAAAGGTATTGGTAGCGGAAGATATGGATGATGTAAACCAAGGGGTTTACACGATTCTTTCCAAATTGGATATTCCTGAAGTTCATCAAACACAGTATTGTGACGATGCCTATTTAAAAATAAAGAGAAGCTATTTAGATGATGGGCCTTATGAATTATTGGTCACAGATTTGTCTTTTAAAGTAGACCATCGGGAACAAAATTACCCTTCAGGAGAAGCTTTAATTGAAAAAGTAAAAAGCGAGTATCCCAATTTAAAAGTCATAGTATATTCCGTTGAGGACAGGCTTCAAAGAGTTAGAACTTTGGTAAATGACTATGGGATTGAGGGTTACGTTTGTAAAGGGAGAAACGGTCTTAAAGGACTATCCAATGCAATCACATCTATATATAATAATGAACGTTATCTCTCTGAAGAAGTGAAAAACGCACTGAGCTCAAAGTTGGATTTAGGAATTAATGAATTCGACATTGAACTGATGGAACACTTAGCCAAAGGTCTTTCACAAGATGAAATCAGTTCGTTGTTCAAGAAGAAAAATATCTCCCCCTCCAGTTTAAGTTCTATCGAAAAACACCTGAATAAACTTCGCATACAGTTCGGGGCTAAAAATGCCATACACTTAGTGGCAATTGTAAAGGATTTGGGGCTTATTTAGTTTCCAAAAAATTTATTTTCTATTGATGAGGAATCCCGTAATGAAGTGGTTCTTCAAGTTTTTATTTTCCCATAATAAATAAAAACAGTGTATATGGCACTTTACTTTTTAAGTTACGATTTACGTAATAATAGGGATTATCAAAAATTGTATGATGAGCTAAAATCTTTCGGAGCAATTCAAGTTTTAGAATCAACCTGGTGTTTTAAAAGGGTTAATACTTCCATAGCTGCTCTGAGGGACTATTTTAAGGGATTTATCGACAAGGATGACGGACTATTAATCGATGAGTCAGTGGGTTGGGCGACATATAATTCCAATAATACCCCAAACAACCTACCATAACTTTAATTTCAAAATATATCCAATGGCAAAACAAAGAAAGACGAGTAAAAAAGCAGCTTCTTCCGCATCCAAAGTTTTGAGGGATAAAAGAACTAGCAAAGACAGCAAGAGAGCTGCAGGTAGTGCTCTTTCACAGAGAGCACCTAAAAAGAAAAAGAAATGATAATGAATAAAACTATTAGTCTGTTAATTGCTTTATTAAGTGTTGGTACAGTTTTTAGTCAAGACCTAAAAGAACAACAGTCTAAAATGTTGGACTTTGTATCGAAAACTGGGGTTTTGATCAAATATGAGGATTATCGATTGCCTAGTATCAAGTTGAACTATGGAATTGCCCAAGCAAGAATAAGGAAATTGACCAGTGGAACAGAAACAAAATTGTTCTACCAAATTTCCAAAGAGGGCAAATATGATACTAAGACGGCCTCGGTTGCTTATGAAGATTTACTAGAGATGCAAAAGGCACTAGAAAATCTGAAATCTCAGAGTACAAACGACACTTCTACATACGCAGATTATATTGAGAATAAATTTGTGACAGATGACGGATTTCAAGTTGGTTATTTTGTGAGTAAGGGTAAAACTAGTTGGTATCTAATTCTAGAAAAGTACGGAGATGGTAATACTGTTTTTATGAAAGATGTAGCCAGTATAGATGTAGCCTTTGATTTGGCAAAAACTAAGATGGATGAGCTAAAATGAAAAAGTTTGTTTTGCTCTTGGCTTTAATGTGCTCTGGAAACAGCTTTTCCCAACAGATAAGCTGCAACAGATTGTTGGAATTTGTTGAATCGGGGGGATATGGGAAAGGTTCTTTGAGCAGCTACACCCTTAATTCGTCCTGGTTGTACAAGGTAACTGCCTACGAATATAATTACAGTATTTATGTTGTGGCTGAAATAAAAAGGAATGAGTATAGTTTTAGCACAAACACATACATCTTTTGTGGTATTCCTTCTCAAAACTGGAGCAATTTTCGATATGGAGGTTATGGAGATCCAAATTCTTATGGGAAAAGATTTCATAAGTATATTATAGACTACGTATGTAATTGTTACTGAGGGTTAAACTTCATCCAAAAATTTAAAGACCTTACGGAAACCCGTAAGGTTCTTTTTTGCAGAGGGAATAAGTTTGTTCTTCAACTAGTAACAAACATAAAATGAAAAGACTTACTCTCATAATTATTTGCTTGTTCATACTACAATCTTGTTCCTCGCCTCTAGACAAAAAATATAGTAAGATATCACTTTCCGCAGATGCGAAAGAAATTAGAGAAAAGGCAGGATTGTCTGATGAAGAACTTCAAACAATGGCGGGTTGGATTGCTAAAGCCGAATTGACCGGAGAATCCTTGGAAGGAAAAACTTATAGCGAAATTCTAGAGGAAGCTAATGACTACGAAAAACAACAAGAGAATCTTGCAAAAAAGACAAAGCTTGAAGAAGAGCAGAAGCGAATAAAAATGGGGTCCACATTGACAGTTGCTCTTTATGATAAGGGTTATACTGAATATGATTACCAAGATTATCTGACTTATAGCTTGGCTTTTGAAAACAAATCTCAGAAAGATATAAGAGCATTTAAAGGAGTGTTGACCATCAATGATTTGTTTGACACGAAAATTACTTCTATCAATTTAACAATTGATGAAACAATTCCTTCGGGAACCGTATACAGAGGTACGTATACAACTGATTATAATCAGTTTAGAGATGAAGATGTTAGATTGAGAAATAAGGACATAGAGGATTTGAAAATTGCTTGGACACCTGAAAAGATATTATTTGAAGACGGAACCTCTCTCGAATGAAGAAAAAACACTTTGAATATATAAGTGTATTTCTTGCTCTGCTGATTTCCTTTTTATTGGGAAGGGAAAGTAAGAGCGTTGGTTATGAAGATAGGTTTCACAATGAAAACACTTATCAGAATATCCCAAAGTTTGAACCGGAAGGTCCGCAAAACTTAGACACCATTCATCTTCTTACGGGTGAGAGCCCTGAAGTTTATGTATGCAATGGTAAATCAAGCAAACGCTATCATTATAAAAAAAACTGTAGAGGTCTTTCAAATTGTAGATCATCAATTTCTAAAGTGAGTCTTGAGGAGGCCAAGAGAAGAGGAAGAACGCTTTGTGGATGGGAAGATTAGAACACAAGAAAATTCAATCTGAAATAAATGAATAAAATTTCCAACAAAACTTTGATTGTTGTTGTTTTTATTATGGTGTTGGCATATAATATTCAACTTCAAATTAAACTCAATAGGATAATGAAATCTGTAAGTAATGCAGAGTATGAGGCCAGAATGGCAAAAAATAATGCTGAGGATGCGGCTTCTTATGCAAGTGATGCTGCAGACTATGCAAGGGAAGCTTCTGAATATGCTCAAGAAGCTGCTAATAAAGCTTTTGGCAATGAATGTTGGTCGTGTCCATAATCATTATACAATATGAAAAGCGCTGAATACATTAAATATTTACTTTATGCAGGGGCTGTATTAGGAGCTATTATTATAATTTCAAAAGTGATAAAAGCGGACAACAGTGATAATTCAAAAACCTATCATGAGCAAAAGATGTCCATTGAGGAGATTGAGAGTGCAAATCCTGTTCAATTTTTAACTGCTAATGGAAAGTATAAAGAAAGCTTTTGGGGTACTGAACTGAAAATAAATGGAAAGATTTCTAATAAGGCTACTGTAGCCAGTTATAAGGATGTTGTTTTAAAAGTTACCTATTATTCCAAAACAAACTCTGTTATTGGAAACAAAGAATACACCATTTATGAAATTTTTCCTCCTAATAGAACAATGCCTTTTAAGTTGAGCATTAAAAACTATAAAGAGGTAAGCTCAATTCGGTTGGAGGTAGTCAATGCATTACCATACTGAATTAAAACAACAAATCTTTATCATATGTCACGACGTGTAAATGCCAAGCTTTATAAACTTCAAGACATAGTTGTCGAGAATTATGCCGGTTCTGAAGAGTTGGTTGCTAAAATGATTGATGAATATAGGGAGAAGAGTGGAAATCAGTTTGTTTCCGTCACCTTAAATGCCAATCTGACTTCAAATGGTTATACACCTAAACTATATGTCTATAGAACACAAGAAAAAAATCCAAAGTGGGTTGATTTTCTTTCAGAAATTGTTGCAAATGAAAATGACTTGGGTGAATTGGAAGCAAAGTACTCATCGTTCATACTCTTCTTATATAGTGAGAATAGGATTTACGCTATTACAAAGGGATATTTCGGAAGATATATCTTAGAAGAGTTAATGGATCGCTTCTTTGGTCTTGAGGTATTATCGAGGTTGGTTAACAAGAGTGAAACAGAAATAAGACAAATAGAAGAAAGAGGGGTTTTCGGAGAAGTGCTTGGAGCTGAGAGATATTTCAGAGAAAATTACAATCTAAGCTATGAGGATGATTTTGGCAAAATTTATAAAAAAATGTTGGCTTCAATAAAAGAAGAAAATTTCGAAAAACTGGGTATAGTTAAAAAACGGGATGATATTCGGAAAGTATCTGTAAATGGAAGTTCCTCGATTGAAATGTCAACTAATTTTGATTATAATGAATTACTACAAAGAGTTTTAAAAATTGAAGAATTACTTGAACTTGAAGGTGTTCAATTTAATCAGTTTTACAGGCTTTCTATGAGTGAATTGGGAGCAATAAGAGATAACCTAAATGAAGAATTAATCAAGATGGCCTATAATTCTTATATGGAAGGAGAATCAATAGATTTTTATCATCCGGACGTATTCGAATATATGAGGTCAATTGAGGCTAGATTCAATGTTGATGGAGATTATCTAGAAATATCCTATGCATATTCAATTGGCTTTACTTCAATCATATCCCAATTGGTGGCAGAGGACAAAATAGATTCCTCGACGGAAGCTACTTTCTTGGAAGGTCTACAAAATTGTTATGGAGGTTATAAAATTACTGAAGATGGAGCTTATTTGAATGAAGTTTCTTTGGATAAATGGATTGGGGGAGAAGTGGAGTTTGATGGGAACAAGTTTTTCAAAATCGATAATGATTGGTATCGATATAGAGATGGTTTTGATGACCATCTAAACACATATTTTTCAGAATTTGACTTTGATGCAATAGTGCCAGATTACAAGCTAGAAGCTTGGGACCTTAATCTAGTTCCAAAAGAAGGGGGCTACAACGATGAATATAAGAATGTTGACAATTTTATAGTGACGGATACCAAACTTCTGAATCAAATCGAAATTTGTGATCTAATTAGAATTTCAGAAGATTCAATATATCTGTATCATGTGAAAAAAGATCTTGGTAGAGATTTGAGAGTTCTTTCAAATCAAATTGTTAATGCTGCAAGAATACTTAAATCTGCAATAAATGAAAGTGACAATGCCCTACTAAAAAAGTACTATAGCACTGTTTCCAAGAATTACGAGGATAATGAAATTACATATAATAGAGATGACAAGAGTATCCCTGTGGGAGAAAGCGATTTTATCGATTTGTTCAAGACAAAGACTATCGTTTTTGTCTTTTCTTACTCATCAGCTTCGGATGTCGCAATTAAAGAAGAAATCATTGCAACCAATTCAAGGATAGCTAAACTTTCACTTTTATATTGTATGAGGGATATGAGGAGTACTAACTTTAGCTTTTTAATTGAGAGAATTTCTCAACTTTAGTTTGTTTCAATCTATGGGATTTTGGAAGAAATTATAGGCAAAAAATATGCTATAACATAAAAGTTAGCAAAAAAATTTACGTCTATACTGGACCTTACTCTAATTAGAAGTTTTTTTGTTTACCTCGGCGCTAGTCAACTTTTCCTTTAAAATTGCCATATCCTCGCCCACCTTCTTATTTATGATCTTAGCATAATGTTGTGTAGCTCTAAGATTTTTATGACCTAACATTTTTCCTACAGTTTCAATTGGTACACCATTGGAAAGAGTTACAGTAGTGGCAAAAGTATGTCTGGCAAGATGCGTAGTAAGGTTCTTTTTGATACCGCATAAATCAGCAATTTCTTTGAGATAAGCATTGGATTTTTGGTTACTCAATATGGGAAGAACACATTCCCCGTTCATCACTTTGGGATGGTGTTTGTGCTTCGCCAGGATGGCCAAGGCATTTGGCAGTAGGGGAATGCTAAATTTAGCATCAGTTTTGGTCCGTTTGGCTTCTATCCAGAGCTCTCCATCAATATTTCTAACCAAATTATCCTGAGTCAAGTTCTTCACATCAATATAAGCTAGCCCTGTATAGCAACAGAAGACAAACATATCCCTAACCATATCAATTCGTGGCCAGTTAATTTCAAGATCTACCAGGCGTTGCAATTCTTCTGTAGAGAGAAATTCACGGTCTACCCATTTAAACTTAACCTTGTAATTGTAAAAAGGATCTCTGGCTATCCACCCGTTGGCAACCGCCAGGCGGACAATCTTTTTAAAGTTGTTGATGTATTTTAATGCGCTGTTGTGATTACAATCTTTCACCGATTTCATAAAGTATTCAAATCGGGTAATGAACTTCAGGTCTACATCCTGGAACGGTAAGTCTTCCCTCTTGTATTCATGGCGAATGAATTCCGCAATATGGTTTCTGGTGGTGAAGTACCGCTTCCAGGTACCGATGGCAAATTCCTTATCTACCAGTTTTTTCATTTGGCGGTTGTGTTCATCAAATACAACCAGAAGCATTTTAACCTCTTTGTCTTTGCCTAAATAAATGTTTTTGACATCAAGGGCCGTAAATGGTTTTCCCCCTTCTATTAATTCATGTTGTATTCTATTTATCTTATGCCGTATTGTGGTCATAAAGCGATTCAATTCTTCGGCTTCAACACCTTTCCCTTTTAATTTATTCATCCGCGAGTCCCATTTGGACGGATCGACTTTTCGGTGCAAACTTATTGATGTTCGCCTCCCATCTACCGTAATCCTTAGGTATAAGCCTGCTTTTCCGTTCTTATCCCTACGCTCATTTTTTATATAGAATAGTGTTGAAAACGTACTTACCATTTTTTAAGTGTCGATTTGTACCTTTTAAAGATAATAAAAAGAAATTACATAATCTTTTAATTAATTGAAAAATAGTAAATTACAGAGAAATCGACACCGCATTTTATTTTTAAAATAGGTGTCGATTAGGTGGCATTTTAAATGATATTATTTGGGTATAAATGAAACCATATAAAATTAAAAAATCCTGTAAATCAGCAATTTACAGGATTTTAGTCTAATTTGGTGTTCTAAAAGTGGAGCCGGGGAGAATCGAACTCCCGTCCAAACAAGCAAAGTCAATGCTTTCTACATGCTTAGTCTATGTTCAATTTTAGATGCACAACCGACCAAAGACCGCCTATTGTACACTTAGCTTCTTAAAATTTTAGTGGTACTGCCAAAGCGAGCCGTACCCTTATGTTGACTTTTATGGTGCTCCAAAACGGATCGCCGTCAACAAGGGCTATCCAGGAACATCTCGCTTCCCTACCTAGTAAGGACGAGGCAAATCTTACTATAATTCAGATTATGCGGCAAGAGCGTAATTATTATCGCCAATTAAAAGTGTGGAAAATGAGATTAACGAGCTGTATCCCAGCGCTCGACATGCTTACATTGCCAATGGTCTCGCTGTCAAAACCAGTCGGCCCCGTAATGAGTTAGGTACGCTTTGCTTACCGTAAACGAATTACGACCATCGAACCTGCCTTGGGCTGGGAAGATGGACAAAATCCTCTCATTTTTTTATCAAAGAACTGACGTCACTTCGAGTGTCCCGAACTTGTTTCGGGATGTATCGAGAAGTGGGCGTTCGCCCCTTCACCAATCTTTTTCACCAAATGGTTTCAAAGAGCTTAGGTTTCGGGGCACCAGGCTATTGGCTGTACACGCCTTTGGCGGGGTACGTGCCGCTATCCCTAACGCAAAAATCGTACAAATTGCGTACGTTTGCCATGCTTTAAAACTAAGCAAGGCCTGCAAAGGTACCCCAAAAAGCATTCCAAAAAAAGTTTTGAAATCCTGCTTTCAAAAAGTTATGTTTGTAACAATAGTCAACCAAAAAGTTATATAATTCATGAAATTCGGCATCATCCAAGAAAGAAAGTCCCCGCCAGATCGCAGAGTAGTGCTATCTCCGACCGAATGTCAAAATGTGCTCCAAGCCTTTCCAGAGGCGCAGATTTTGGTCGAAACTTCGCCCATTAGGGTCTTCACCGATGATGAATATGCCGAAATGGACATCCCTGTGGTCTCCGCTATGCAGGATGCCGATGTGCTCCTAGGCGTAAAGGAAGTGCCCATTGATGCCCTTATTCCCAATAAAAAATACTTCTTCTTCTCCCACACCATTAAAAAACAAACCTATAACCGGGATTTGCTTCGTGCCATTCTGAAAAAGAACATTGAGCTCTATGATCATGAGGTTATCACCAATCCCAAGGGGCAACGTTTGGTGGCCTTTGGGCGCTATGCGGGTATTGTGGGGGCCTACAACGGATTTAGGGCATACGGACTTAAATACGGGAGTTTCGACCTGCCCAAGGCGGAAACCCTAAAGGATCAACAAGCGTTGATAGATGAGCTCAATAAGATAAAACTGCCCAACATCAAAATCCTGCTGACCGGCAGGGGTAGGGTAGGTAATGGATCTCGTGAAATGCTGGATGCCATGGACCTAAAGCGGGTCAATGTGGGTGACTACCTAAACGAATCGTTCAACGAACCGGTGTATTGCCAAATAGACGCATCAGAATACAATAAACGTAAAGATGGGGTTCGGGGCAACAAGGCCGATTTCTTCGCCAACCCCGAAGAATACAAATCCAACTTTTTCCGCTTTGCGGAAGTGACCGACTTTTACATCGCCGGGCACTTTTACGGTGACGGGGCACCCTATCTCTACACCCGGGAGGATGCCAGACACCCTAACTTTAAAATCAGGGTGGTAGCGGATATTAGCTGTGATATAGACGGACCTGTGGCTTCCACCATTCGCCCTTCTGAGGTGGCGGACCCCGTTTATGGCTATGACCCCCAATCCGAAACCGAGGTGGATTTTAAAAACCCGGATGCCATTGCCGTAATGGCCGTGGACAATCTCCCTTGCGAGTTGCCCCGCGATGCCAGTAACGGTTTTGGAGAGGCATTTTCCAAATATGTGATTCCCGCATTTTTTAATGGGGACGAAGACGGCATCTTGGAACGGGCCAGAATGACACAAAATGGGAAGCTTACCAAACGTTACGCTTATTTGCAGGATTACGTGGATGGTCTGGAATAAATTGGTGTTGGTCGAAGCTATTTAGGTCATACCCAATTGGATAGGTTTTTTTCTTATCTTGGGCTTCCTAATATCCAAAACAGTGACATTCAATTGGCTCAATCCTGGAACTTCCGATCCGGCTACCAAAAAAGTCTGTATTGATTTAGAATATAGGCTTAGACCGCGAATCACGAGGTTCCTCCTATCTCAATTTGATGGAGATCATCTGTTGGATTTTTCAAACTTTTATTTTGACGTGGACTTAAAGAATGAATGGATTTGGATTTCTGAACAAACCCCATTCGATATCATTGAAAAAATAAAGGCCGATTTTGATCGGGAAATCAACGGATCCCGGCTTTTTTCTGTTGCCTAACTAGTCAACTTTAACTTTTCTACTTAAAACAGCATGTGTCTTTGGTGCTACGTAGGTTTTAATGGCACTTAATTTCAGTTCAATTTCTCCCAACACCTCCAACGTCTTTATCTGTAGTGTTTTGGTCCCCATAGCCGGAACGGTGAACACCTCTGGACTGGAATAAAACGTATAGGGCATCTGGTTTTTGAACAAGAGATCGGCACTGGATACGTTTTCAAGCGTAACCTTCAACACTTGGGTATTGGGAATGTACGAGACATCTGAAATTTTAATACAAGCTTCGAGTAGTGGTATTAGATTTTCTTCTTTTCCCACCAACAAATTATTAAAAACCGCAACAGTACGGCCCGCAAATAAGGCCTCTTTAACGCTTGAGGCGGTTTTCTCCTTTGCAAAGACCAAGGTTATGGGGCGATCATGGCCTTTTTCCGTATAGTGCCAATCTATTAACCCATGAATATCGCTGGTTCCCATAATGGTCAGGTTGTTTTCCAAGGCCAGGGCCAGGGACTCCTCGGCATAGTCGCGCTCATTGATAACCTCAATGCCGTGCAGCTCTCCATTTTTAATGCGCTTTTTCTGAAAATCGCTCAAATAAGGATTTCCGTTTGGGTTTTGGGGATACCAGGCAGGATGGTTCCAAAAGACAAAGGCATTTTGCTTCTTGGCAGCGGCAAAAGCATCTTTAGCTTTTTCGGTTAGCAGTGTATTGGCATTTGTTATAAATATCGCATTGCTATGTCCCATAGGCTCACTACGGGTTATTTCCGATCCGTTGATGACCAGTAAGTCGTGGTCTTTGGCCTCGTTCAGTGCCAATTCATAAGCCCTGTTCCGGTCTGGATGCGGAATATCTTCGGAGTGCGGTTGATACTCTAGATGTTCGGTAAGGGAAATAACGTCCAGATTATCGCGCAAAGCTTCCATGACCCGGATGGTAGGCCACACGTTACCGTCTGAAAAAACAGTGTGCTGGTGAAAATCGGTTTTTAATGTCTTGTATCCCGGCACATCCGGAAATGAAATGGCTCCAGGGAATCTGTGCGAATGGTCTTGGGCCGTTAGGAAAACAGAAGAAATAAGGGAGAGAAAAAGAAGTTGGTTTTTCATGTTGTTGGTTTTTTCAAAGGTATAAAACCCTATACCAGAATGAGTTGAAAATGATAGTTTTTTGGTTAACAAACCATTTCGACATCTCCAAAAATGCTGCGATGGGAATCCAAGACAGCATTTGGATAGTGAATGATTAGTTTGTGCCTCCTGACCAGTCAATTTTTCGAGAAGTAAACATGATGGTGCCCAAGATTACAAACAGTCCAATACTACCAACAAGGAGGGCATAGTCTTCCAATTGTATGATGACAAAGATGAATGCATACAAGCTAAACATGGACCCTAGAACGAGCAAAGTGAATTTTGGATTTTTCAAAATGGAACGGGAATAGATAGTAATAAGGCCCACTACTGCAATACCTGCAACGAGATATGCAAATAGATAGTTCCGATGTTCTGAAATGGAAATCAACAAGGTGTAGAACATCACCAAAGCCAAGCCGATCATGAGGTATTGGAAAGGGTGTATGACAATTTTACTACTGATTTGGATCAAAAGAAAAACAAGCAAGGTAAGTCCAATGATCATGAGGCCATATTTGCTGGTACGCTCGGTTTTTTGATAGTCATCAACCGGCACCATAAATTCTGTTCCCAAAGAGAATTCTGATAGATCCGGCAAATTGTCAAAGAAATACTGACCAAACCTACGGTTGGTTTCCAAAACCTTCCAATGTGCCTCAAAACCGGAAGCACTGATTTTCTTCCTTTCCGTTTCGGGTAAAAAGTTGCCGTTGAAGCTAGGAGAGTGCCAGTTCGATTTCATGAAAACTTGGGTTTCCTTCCCAATAGGGATAAACTGTAGTGTACTGCTTCCATTAATATCCACAGATGAAGAAAAAGATATGGAACCTTCTTGAATGGATTTCAAATCTTTTAGAAAACCGGATTCCAGAGTGTTCATATAACTATTGTCGAACTTGGGCTTTAACGCATATTCCTCCGCACCCAGCTTCACTTTGACCGTATTTCGGATGCCTTTGAGGTTGCTGGTCTTAAACAGGACCGTTGCCTTGTCCCAAAGGATGTTTTCCTCTTGCACTTCGTTTGCGGAAAAATTCAATTTGGCAAATGACCCCTTCATCTTGGTCTTCGCGGTAAATACTACGGACTCGTAAATACCCCTTTCCAGGGGCTGTGTTTCCACATTGGAATCAATATGGAGTTCCCAAGGAAAAAAATAGGCATGGTGCCGCACGGCTTTCTGACTTTTTAAAAAGGTCTTGGTCTTTTCATCAAATACCTTTTCCTCAACAAATACGTTATAGGGAACTTTTAAGATAGGGCCGTTCATGACCACTTGTTTGCCCCATTTGGAGTTGATTTCTTCAATGACCTCGTGCTGGCGAAACCCTCTTTCCCGGATAAGGTCTTTTACAAATCCGAGGGGAATCAATAGAATTAAGATTAAAAATCCGACCATGAGCATCTTGGCAGAGATGGAGTTTTTGAACCAGTTGCCAATTTTTTGTTTTTGTGTATTCATAATATTAAATTAAAAGTACTTTGTATTTCAAAGTATATAAGTAAAAATTTTTGCTATTGCTTTTTTATAAGTTGTTCCAGGGCCTCTATATGTTTTTTAAAGGCCATTTTACCACTTGGGGTGACGATATATCTCGTATTTGGTTTTTTTCCGATAAAGGATTTTTCAATTTTAATATACTCTGCTTTTTCCAGGGTTTTGGTATGACTGGCCAGATTTCCGTCCGTAACATCCAAGAGTTCTTTTAGCCTGTTGAAATCCACCTCTTCGTTCACCATTAGGATGGACATAATGCCCAGTCTTATACGGTGGTCAAAGAGTTTGTTTATGTTGTCAATAAGCCCCATGCTATGCTTTTTCTTCCTTGAAATAGATCAGACTACCATAAATAATATGCAACAGCCCAAAGCCAAGTACCCAGAACCAGAACCCATAGCCGGGCATGGCAGCGCAAATGAGGCCCAATACTATCTGTAGGTACCCTAGATAGCGGACCTTGCCGATAGTGTATTTAGCTGCATTGACCAGCGCCAGTCCGTAAAAGATGAGCATCAAGGACGCTGTGAGCCCATAATGTTGACTATTTAGTTTGATCAAGATGTAAATGCCGCCTGTAACCAAGGGAATCAAAAAATTGATGAGCAGCCGCTTGGTGGTCTCATCCCATACCTTTTCGTTGTTTTTTTTGGCTTTTTTAGAGGTGAGGAGGTAGGCGGTTACGAGACTAAGGATGGCTACTGCGATTAAAACACCCACGATCATTTTAAAGTTCCAACTATGCAATATAACATAACCGCCCTGTTGTGGGATAAGGTAAAAGTGGGCTATAAGGGCTCCAACAATGGCATAGGTTCCAGCCAATATTCCGGAGAGGCCGCTAAGGGATATAAATCGCGAAGAACGGTTCATCAAATCCTTGATTTGTGAAATGTCTTCCAAATATTTTTTTGATTCCATTTTAAAGTACTTTGAATTTCAAAGTTAATTAAATATTTGAACCTTCCAACTTTTTTTCGTTGAACCAAACTTTTATTTTTAGCTAATGAATCCTGCTGAAGATTATATACTAAGCCAGAAGGAACCTTTCAAGTCAATGCTGTTACAACTGCAAGTATTGATTGAGACGACAGTTCCTGGGGTAGAATTAAAGTTCAAATACCGAATTCCCTTTTATTATTTGGACGGAAAGCCACTATGTTACCTGAATGTTCCTAAAAAGAAAAACTATGTGGATGTGGGGTTTTGGAGTGCGGCACACTTAACGGTCCATCAAGATAAAATGGTGACAGAAGGCAGAAAGGTGATGAAATCCCTCCGCTATGCCAATCTTGAGGATTTGGATGCCCAAGTATTGGTGGAAGTGCTTATGGAAGCCTGGCAGGTAAACCACAAAGGTTTTTGGAAATAAGTTACAATCCTTGAACCACTTTCCTGATAGCGGTCAAATCTGTAAGCAATTTCTCCAGTAAACTCAGGTCCAGCATATTGGCACCATCACTTTTGGCGTTGGCCGGATCAAAATGGGTTTCCATGAACAATCCATCCACCCCGGCAGCAATACCAGCTCTGGCCATAGTACCGATCAATGCAGGTCTACCCCCGGTGACCCCGGAAGACTGATTGGGTTGCTGCAGACTGTGGGTAACATCCAAAACTACAGGAGCATATTGTTTCATGGTAGGAATACCCCTAAAGTCAACAACCATATCCTGATACCCGAACATGGTGCCGCGATCGGTAATCCATGCCTTGTCGCTTCCTGAGTCAATTACCTTTTTTACCGCATGTTGCATGCTCTCTGGACTCATAAATTGTCCTTTTTTCAGATTGACCACTTTCCCGGTTTTGGCTGCGGCAACAACCAAATCCGTTTGCCGGACCAAAAAAGCTGGAATCTGAAGGACATCAACATACTCGGCCGCTTTCTCCGCATCGGACACTTCGTGAATATCCGTAACAGTGGGAACCTTAAAGGTTTCTGAAACCTTTCTAAGAATTTTCAGTGCTTTTTCGTCCCCAATTCCAGTAAAGGAATCAATCCTACTTCGATTGGCCTTTTTGAAACTACCTTTGAAAACATATGGGATTCCAAGCCTGTCAGTGATGTCCACTACACGCTCGGCAATACGAAGGGCCATATCTTCACCTTCTATGGCGCAGGGACCGGCGAGAAGAAAAAAGTTATCACCTTTTGTATGTTTTATCTGGGGAATTACGTCTAATTGCATGCACTTTGATTTTGTGCAAAAATACTATTTTGATAAAGGAATAGTTCTAATACTACCAAATTAACCTACGATGAAGAGAATTTTTGTTGGGCTCATGATGGGTTTCACTTGCATGCTGCAGGCACAATTTGGAAAGAATTGCGAAGTTCGCCAGCTTAAGATCAACCTTTTTAATCCAGGGTTGGAATACGAAATGGCATTGGGTGTAAATAGCACTCTAGACTTTAGGGTGGGGTGGCAAGCAGCACTGGAACCTGCCAGTTCAGAACCCTTGGAAAACTACAATTTTTTTCCGGCCATAACCATTCAGAACAGATACTACCACAACTTTAATGGAAGACAACAAAGAGGTAGGGATATCTACGGAAATTCCGGAAATTACCTAGCACCGACAGTGGCTGTTTTTTCTCCTGACGCCCGTGTTGTGGATGGAAGACAGGTAGATGGAGTTCATGGATATGGTGGACTGGTGTATGGTATTCAAAGGAGTTTTAATTCTGGTCTTAGCTTTTCACTTGATGCTGGGGCAGGATATTATGTTGGACCTTTTAAAGGGGACATCCTTCCCGTAGTAAACCTGAGTATTGGTTGGATCATAAGCGAAAAAAGATGGTGCGTGGGCCGATAAGAATCACAGCATAATTCTTTTACTTTTTCCATATTGATCATGGAGGAGCGATGTACCCACGGAACCAGTTTGGGATGCAATTTTTCCTCCACATCCAAGATGCCAAAATTGCTGAGGTATGCTTGGGATGCTGCATGTATCTTGGAGTAATCACCGTAGGCTTCGACCTAGATAATGTCCTCACATTTAATAGAGATCAACTTCTTATTGTGGTGTACAATAGAAGGGTTCTTCCATAAAAATGCTCTACGTCAACGCCCCAATTTTGTCGTTTTTGGGATGGAGTCACTCCACCTTATGAATGGTCCTATGGACCCATGGATGGTCAAGACCAATAAACTGGAAGTGGGTCAATTCGTGGGATTCCAATTTTACTCCTGTAACGAAATGGGAATTTTTGGGTATCTAATTTAAATCGACAACTATGAAAAGTCTAACCACTTTGTTTTTTATGTTAATCATTACGGTTACACAAGCGCAAACCATTATGGGTACGGTAACCTCGAATACAGGCGCATCAATACCCTATGCTGCGGTGACCCTAACTTCAGTGTTGGACAATTCGCTGATCAAGGCAACCATAACTTCTGAAGAGGGAACATTTGAGATCAAAGGAGTCTTTCCCCAAGAGTTTTTGTTGAACGTTTCTAGTATTGGCTATGCCGATTTTCAAACCCAGTTGACCAACGAAAAGGATAAATTGGACTTGGGTATTATTACCATGGCCGATGCTGCGGAAAGTCTGGAGGAGGTTACTGTGGTTGCCGAAAAACCTATGGTTCAAGTGTTGGCGGACAAAACGGTATTTAATGTCGAAAATACCATAAATGCCACTGGGACCAGTGCATTTGAGCTATTAAGAAAGGCCCCCGGGGTCATTATGGACAATACCGGAGGCATTATTTTGGAAGGGAAGACAGGAGTGCAGATTTTTATAGACGGAAAATTATCTGTGCTTCAAGGCGAGGATTTGTCCAATTACCTGGAAAGTCTTCAAGCCACCGATATCGAAGCTGTGGAAATTATCACGCAACCCTCTTCAAAATATGATGCGGCCGGAAACGCGGGTATTATCAACATCAAACTAAAGAAAGATAAAAGCCTTGGGACCAATGGAACCTATACCTCCGGGCTGACCAATGGGGATTTTGCTCGATTTAATTCCAGCCTAAATTTTAACAACAGGGGAAAAAAGGGGAATCTCTACGGAACCTACAGTAACCGTTTTGGCAAGAGCACCAGATTCATCAATTTGTTCCGAACACAATCCGGTACCCAGTTTGATGCGGAGACTAGCAGTGTCTACGACCGGAACAGCAATAACCTTAAATTGGGTTATGATTACTATGTGAATGACAAGCATACCGTGGGGGCCATTTTCAACGGAAATTTCAACAACGGATTTACTACCGACAATTCCAGAACACCCATCCGACCTGTTCAAGTGCAGCAGCTGGACAGTGTGCTGGTGGCCCTGAACCAAACCGACAACACCTCGTACAACATCAACACCAATCTCAATTATAGGTATGTGGACACCTTGGGCCATAGTGTCAATGTGGATTTGGACTTTGGGAAGTACAACAGCGACAGGAATGCTTTTCAGCCCAACACCTATTTCAGTGGGGACGAATCCCAGGTTCTTACGGAGCGTATCACCCTCCAAAAAACACCTATAGATATCAGTATCGCCACCATAAAAGGGGACTACGAGCAGAATTTTTTAAAGGGAAAGCTAGGTACTGGGATTAAAATTGCCCTTGTGAATACGGACAATACCTTTGATTTTTTTAATCAACAGGGAGGAGTTAGTGTGTTGGACCCAACCCGGAGCAATCAGTTTGAATATTCGGAAAACGTTAACGCGGCTTATGTCAACTACAACAGGAAATGGGGCAAATGGAACCTGCAAGCTGGTCTACGGATGGAAAATACCATTTCTGATGGAAAGCTGGAAAGCGCCCAGGAGAATGAAAATGAAAGGGTGGAGCGTAACTACACAGACTTTTTTCCATCAGGGGGATTGACTTATCAGCTGAATCAAAAGAACCAGTTTGCCCTGACTTATAGCAAACGAATCCAACGCCCAAATTATCAATTGCTCAATCCTTTTGAATACAAACTCAATGAATTGTCCTTTGGTAAGGGGAATCCTTTTCTTCAACCGCAATACACGGACAATATTAAACTATCCCATACCTTCAACTACCGGTTGACCACTTCCTTGAGCTACTCTTACATCTCGGACTTTTTTGCGCGAGTTACTGTGGCTGAAGGGGAAAGCGCCAGTTTTTTGACCACTTTGAATGTAGCAGATCAGGAAATCATCAATTTGGGAATTTCGTACCCCAAGAAAATCTACGAGTGGTGGAATCTGTATTTCAGCTTGAATGCCTACATCAGTGACTACAAGCCCACTAGTCCAGAATTTTTGGCGGTAAAGCAGGAAACCCTCAGTTTTTACGCCCAAAATACCTTTACCATTTCCAAAGATTTTAAAATGGAAATCTCAGGTTGGTACAGCTCTCCTTCCATTTGGGGCGGAACCTATGAAACAGCATCCTTAGGCTCTTTGAACATAGCATTTCAGAAAAAGTTTTTTGACAACAAGGTCACCGGGAGATTGGCATTCAATGATATTTTGTATACCATACCCTGGAGGGGAACCACACAATTTGGCGAACTGTTCATTGATGGAACTGGAGGAAGTGATTCCAGACAAGTAGCTTTTAGCTTTACCTATGATTTTGGGAGAAATGAAATTAAAAAGGCTAGAAAAAGGAAAACAGGATTGGAAGATGAAAACAACAGAATAGGAAGTTAGTTGCCGTGTTTTGGTTAGGACTTTGATAACGCGCTGTTGGATTTAGTTTTTGGTTTTAAAGCCCAATGGGCTCCGAGCAATAGAAATGGACTCAAACTTTCTCATAATCAATAAGATAAAAATAACATATACGAGGGTGGACAAGTAAAAAATAGCAGTATCTTTGCGGGCTTAAAATTCAGCTTATGTCCAAGATTAAGAATATAGCCATCATTGCCCACGTTGACCATGGGAAGACCACCTTGGTGGATAAAATTATGTACCATTGTCGCTTGTTTCGTGAAAATGAAAACAAGGGCGACCTTATTTTGGACAATAACGATTTGGAGCGGGAGCGTGGAATCACCATTGTTTCCAAGAACGTTTCCGTGGTCTACAAGGATACCAAAATCAATATCATTGACACTCCCGGTCACGCCGACTTTGGCGGTGAGGTGGAACGTGTATTAAATATGGCCGATGGCGTATTACTGCTTGTGGATGCCTTTGAAGGCCCAATGCCGCAGACCCGATTTGTACTGCAAAAAGCCATTGATCTAGGATTGAAACCTTGCGTGGTCATTAATAAGGTGGACAAGGAGAATTGTACCCCTGAAGAAGTGCACGAGAAAGTGTTCGACCTGATGTTTGAGCTTGGGGCCGAAGAGTGGCAATTGGACTTCCCGACCGTTTATGGTTCGGCAAAGCATAATTGGATGAGTGAGGACTGGCAAAAGCCTAATGATACTATAGAACCACTATTGGATATGGTCATAGACCATGTTCCAGAGTTTAAACCAGAACAAGGCTCTACCCAAATGTTGATTACCTCCTTGGATTTTTCCTCTTTTACGGGACGAATAGCCATCGGTCGCTTGCAACGAGGAACTTTAAGAGAGGGGCAACAGATTTCTTTGGTAAAAAGAGATGGAAATATTGTCAAGACCAAGGTGAAGGAATTGTTCACTTTTGAGGGTCTTGGACGTCAAAAGGTGCAAGAAGTGGTTGCCGGGGATATTTGTGCTATTGTTGGGGTTGAAGGTTTTGAGATTGGCGATACGGTAGCCGATTTTGAAAATCCTGAAAAATTGAAGACCATTGCTATCGATGAACCCACCATGAGCATGTTGTTCACCATCAATGACAGTCCATTTTTTGGAAAGGATGGGAAATTCGTGACTTCCCGACATATCAAGGAAAGACTGGAAAAGGAATTGGAGAAAAACTTGGCACTTCGCGTAGAAGAAACCGATAGTGCGGATAAGTTTATGGTGTTCGGAAGAGGTGTACTGCATTTGTCGGTACTTATAGAGACAATGCGTCGCGAAGGCTATGAACTACAAATTGGTCAGCCTCAGGTAATTATTAAAGAGATAGATGGGGTAAAATGCGAACCGGTAGAGCATTTGACCATCGATTTACCAGAAGAAGTTTCCGGGAAAGCGGTGGAAATGGTATCAATCCGAAAAGGAGAAATGACCAGTATGGAGGCCAAGGGTTCGCGAATGCTATGCGAATTTATAATTCCTTCTAGGGGAATAATAGGCTTACGGAACCAATTGTTGACAGCCACAGCGGGAGAGGCCATTATGGCTCACCGATTCTTGGAATACCAACCACTCAAAGGAGATATTGCACAACGTATCAACGGTTCATTAGTTTCCATGGAAAACGGTACGGCAATTCCATATTCCATAGACAAACTTCAGGAACGAGGTAAGTTTTTTATTGACCCAGGAGAAGATATTTATGAAGGACAGGTGATTGGCGAGAACTCCCGTGGAGATGACATGACCATCAATGTGACCAAGACCAAAAAACTTTCAAATGTTCGTTCCGCGGGTGCTGACGACAAGGCAAAGATTGTTCCGGCCATCAAGTTTTCCTTGGAAGAAGCGTTGGAGTATATCCAGAAAGATGAATACGTTGAGGTGACGCCAAATCATCTTCGACTTAGAAAGATATTTCTAAAAGAAGTAGACCGAAAAAGAAATAAAATAAACTAGGTTAAATGCCCGTGGTGTTGCTCTCGTAGGCAGGCCACGGCAGGACCGATAATGCCTGCATGGTTCATTAATTCGGCCTTTACAACTTCCGTTTCAATGGTGATGAGGTGACTGAATTCCTTCCATTTTTTGGAGGTGCCGCCACCCACAATGATGAGGTCCGGAGCTGTAATCAGTTCCACATATTTTAGGAATTTATTGAATCGCTTTCCCCACTTCTCGTAGCTCAGATTTTCGCGCTCTTTTGCCGAAGCTGCGGCCCATTGTTCAATTTTGTCATATTTTTTATATGGAAGTTGCCCCAATTCAAAATTGGGCAACAATATCCCGTTATAGAAAGCCCCGCTTCCCAAACCTGTGCCAATCGTGATCATGATGACCAATCCTTTTCTGCCTTTGCCCACTCCATAGTTCATGGAAGCATAACCCGCAGCATCAGCGTCGTTGAGCACGGTAAATTCGTGACCTGTTGCTTGTGTAAAGAGTTCATCAATATTTACACCCAGCCAACTGGAATCCAAATTTCCAGGTGAAGCACATACGCCATTCTTGACAATTGTGGGGAAACCGCAACCTACAGGACCTTCATAATTGAAATGATCTACAATTTGCTTGACCACTTCGGCCATATCCCCTGGTTTCCTCGAACTGGGCGTTGGAATGCGATGTCTTTCCGTTACCATTTCGCCGGTTTCTGCATTTACCAAGGCACCTTTAATACCTGATCCACCTATATCAATACCAAGAATTTCCATAAAAGGGATAAAATTTAATGCTGCAAAAGAAACAAAAAAGTTTTGGCCATCAAAACCTGAAGATATCTGGTTGTCAAATTGTTGTTAACGGGATCCTGTACCTGTGCGAGGGAATAGCGTCTTGGGGAAAATAAACATCGGTTTACTTAAACCGCTTTTTGTATGACTTCAAATACCTTGCTGCCATCACATTTTAAGGTTTTATGGGGATATTTTAAGATCAGCGCGTAGTCGTGGGTGGCCATGATGATTGTCCGTCCGTTTTGATTGATGTCCTGAAGCACTTTCATCACCTCAACACTGGTTTGGGGATCTAGATTACCTGTAGGCTCATCGGCAAGGATAAGTTCAGGGTCGTTCAATAAGGCCCTTGCTATCGCAATACGTTGTTGTTCCCCTCCTGAGAGTTCATGCGGAAATTTAAAGCCTTTGGTCTTCATGCCCACTTTATCCAATACCTCTTCAATTTTGGAATCCATTTTTGAGGTATCGGTCCATCCAGTGGCCTTTAGAACAAAGCGTAGATTGTTGTTCACGTTCCGGTCCGGTAACAGTTTAAAATCCTGAAAAACGATGCCCAATTTTCTTCGCAGAAATGGAATTTCCTTTTCCTCCAGTTTTTTTAAGTCGAAGTCAACAATAGAGCCTGAACCTTGTTTTAAGGGCAGATCGGCATAGAGGGTCTTCATGAAACTACTTTTGCCACTCCCGGTTTTTCCAATGACATAGACAAATTCCCCTTTTTTTACCTCCAAGGTGATATCGTTCAAAATGAGATTCTCGTTTTGGAAAACGGCAACATCCTGCAATTTTAAGATGGTTTCAGGCATTTATGGCAAAAGTTTATAAGTTATGGGTACATTCCTATTGACGATTTGATAATAAAAGACAACAGCAACTTAGGTCAAAGTTACCATGTTTAAAGTTAATATGCATGAAGGTTTTACGAACTACCTTTGGCCTAAAATATACTTTGGCTTAAATTTTCACGTTATGGTAACAGTCAATCGAGAACAGCGTAGAACACTATGAATCGAAAAAATCTCCTTTATTTTCCCATATTCTTGGGAACTTTTTTTGTGCTTTCGGCTCAGGAAAGTCAAATTTTCACCCACGAAGATAAGGTGTACCAAGAGGCCTTAACGCTCTATAACAATCAGCAGTACCAAGCGGCCCAAGCTATTTTTGAAGATGTAAAATCCAGCACCGAGGACGGGGAGACCGAAGCCAATAGTGCTTATTATGCCGCCAATGCCGCTATTCGATTGAACCAACGCGGAGCGGACAGACTCATGGAGGATTTTGTGGATCGTTATCCCACTTCCACCAAACGAAATTCAGCTTTTTTGGATGTGGCCGATTACTATTTTGAGACTGGAAAGTACCCTTATGCCCTTAAATGGTATAAAAAAGTGGATCAATCTGCGATGTCCAATGCAGATAAGGAACGTTTCAATTTTAATAACGGTTACGCCTTATATGCTTCAAGAAGGCCCAAGGAGGCTGAACGCTACTTGAGCAGGGTGAGCACCTCGCCTAAATATGGCTCACAAGCCAAATACTACTTAGGCTATATAGCTTATGAGCAAGACGATTACGATGAGGCAAGTGCCCGTTTTGATCAAATCACGGACCCGGAACTGCTCAATGAAAAACTATCCTATTATCAAGCCGATCTAAATTTTAAACTGGGCAATTTTGAAGAGGCCATCGCCATGGCCAAGAAACAATTGCCCAAATCAGATCGGAAAGAGGTTTCCGAACTCAACAAGGTCATCGGGGAAAGCTATTTTAATCTGGAACAATATGATGAAGCCCTTCCGTACCTTAAAAAATACAGGGGTAGAAGAGGGAAACTCAGCAATACGGATTACTACCTCATGGGATATAGCCATTATAAGCAAGGAGATTTTGAAGGGGCTATCCAGCAGTTCAATAAAATCATTGGTGGAACCAACAGTGTTTCCCAGAATGCATATTACCATTTGGCCGAGTGTTACCTCAAATTGAATAAAAAGCCGGAAGCCCTAAACGCTTTTAGGAATGCTTCCCAAATGGATTTCAGCCCTGAAATTGAAAGAGATGCCTTGCTCAATTATGCAAGACTGAGCTATGAAATAGGGAATGCCTATGAGCCTGTTCCCGAAGTCATGACCTCCTATTTGGAGAAGTATCCCAAAGATCAACACCAACAGGAAATTCAGGAGCTTTTGGTGGATTCCTATATCACATCCAAAAACTTTGAGGGTGCCATGGAACTTTTGGAAAAGAACAAAGGATATGCCAGTAAGGAAACCTATCAAAAGGTGGCATTTTATAGAGGCGTGGAACTTTTTATGGAAGGCGATTACGCTGGCGCGGAGGAGCGTTTTTTAAAATCCTTGAAGAATGTGGGCAGTACCGATTTTGAGGCCAGAGCATTGTATTGGAAGGGAGAAAGCAACTATCGTCTCAATCGATTTGAAGAGGCCCTGGATGACTTTGGTCGTTTCAAACGACTGGCAGCTGCCAAGAATTTGCCCGAATATCAACATTTGGACTACAATTTGGGCTATGTCCACTTTAAATTAAAAACCTATGGAAGTGCTATAAACCATTTCAAAAATGTCACAAGTTTAGGAGTTGATGCAGACGGAAGGTTGGGGGATAGCTATGTGCGCTTGGGTGACAGCTATTTTGTAACCAGCAAGTACCAATCTGCACTAACAGCCTATAACGATGCTTCGAAATTAAATGGCCCAGAAAGGGATTATGCTGCTTTTCAGAAGACGTTGTGCAACGGATTTTTGGGAAAAAACAAGGCAAAGATTGATGGGTTGAACCAATTCTTAAGTCGTTACCCCAAATCATCACTTAGGGATGACGCCCTTTTCGAACTGGGGAATTCCTACATCAAAACGGACAATGAAAGTTTAGGTATGCAAACCTATGACCGTTTGGTGGAAGAATTTGGAAGGAGCAAATTTGCGCCAAGGGCTCTATTAAGACAGGGGTTGGTCCATTACAATGCCAACAGAAATGATCGGGCACTGACAAAATTGAAGTCGGTGGTAAGTAAATATCCAAATACACAAGAGGCGAAACAAGCTGTGGCAACTGCTAAATTGGTTTATGTGGATGAGGGAAGGGTAAGTGAATATGCCGCTTGGGTAAGAAATCTGGACTTTGTTGAGGTCACGGATGCAGAATTGGACAACGCTAGCTTTGAAGCCGCGGACCGGAAAAATTCGGAAGGAAAAACCGATGCCGCCCTTCGGGGGTATGAAGCCTATCTAAAAGAATTCCCATCCGGAATACACTCCCTTCAAGTGAACTTTAAGTTGGCCCAATTATATTTTTCCAGGAACCAAAAGGACGAGGCGTTGAAAAATTATTTGGTCGTGGCAGATAGCGGAAGCGGCGAATACACGGAGCAGGCATTGACCCGGGTATGTGAAATTTATATTGGGCGACAAGATTATCCAAGTGCAATTCCTTATTTGGAACGTTTGGAATCTTCTGCGGAAATTGCCCAGAACCGAACCTTTGCGCAGTCCAACCTGATGAAAGGATATTACGGTCAGAAGAATTATGATATGACCATTGCCTATGCCGAAAAAGTGCTCAATGCTCCCAAATTGGACAACAGAATTAAAAGTGATGCCCAAATCATGATTGCCCGGTCTGCCATTGCCACCAATGATGAGCGTTTGGCAGAGACCGCTTATGGGGAGGTTAAAAAAATCGCAACAGGTAAGCTAGCTGCGGAGGCATGGTATTATGATGCCTACTTCAAACACCAAAACCAAGATTTTGAAGCTTCAAATACTTCGGTGCAGAAATTGGCAAAGGATTATTCGGCACACAAGGAATGGGGAGGTAAAGGACTGATCATTATGGCAAAAAACTTTTATGCGCTGCAAGATGCCTTTCAGGCCACTTATATTTTGGAGAGTGTAATTTCCAACTTCGCGGAATATGATGAGATTGTTGCGGAGGCCAAGGGAGAGCTTGCCATAATCAAGTCAAGGGAAGCACAAAGTAATTCTTCCGTGGAGCCGGGCAATTAATGCGAGAAAACATGAATAAGAACACATATCTATTTTCAATTTTATTTTTGAGCCTTTGGGGAGCCTTGCTGGCTCAGGAGACCGATGATATAGGAACCGAGACGGTAACGGTGGTCAAACCTTATTCACCTACCGTTTCGGATGCCTTTAAGATTAAATCGGCACCCGACCTGAACGATTCGATCGTTCTTCAAAAGAAGAAAATCGACTATAACATTTTTTCAGTGCCAGTGGCCTCTACTTTTACACCGGCCAAAGGAAAGGCCTCAAAGGTAAAGCGTACCCCTCCACCCACCTTTTACAACTCCTATGCCTCAATAGGATTAGGGAACTACAACAACGCCATGGTGGATCTGTACACCAGTCGGGAGTTCAACAGGGGAGAGAATTTGTTGGATTTTGGCCTTAGCCATCATTCCTCAAGGGGAGCTATTGAAACCACACCTCTGGATGCGGATTTCTATAACACCAAGTTTGATGCGTCCTATGCCAAAAAAGATCGCGATATGGATTGGGGCGCCAGTATTGGACTGCAACATCAACTTTATAATTGGTACGGTATTGAAAACGGGGCTTTTGACGATGCCACGGTTGCCTCTATTGATGGGACCCAGAATTACTTCAATGCCCAGGCCCAGGCCCATTTGAGCCTTGAGGATTCATTTTTTAAGAAGGGCAAGATTTTGGTTAGACGATTTTGGGATGCTACCGATTCCGGGGAGAACCGGGTCGTAATTACACCGACAATTGAGTTGCCGATTACGGAAGAATTGGTAACTATAAATACAAAATTGGATTATGTTGGAGGGAGTTTCCAAAACACATCCCTAAACAATACGGTCAATGATGAAGAAATCAACTATGGCCAGTTTCAGGTTGGGATTAACCCCAGTCTTTTAGTGCTAAGGGATGATCTTACCCTAAATTTGGGTGCCAATTTTGTATATGGCATGGATACGGAAAACAGTGATGGCAATTTTTACATTTATCCGGCAGTAACCGCTTCGTATAGGCTAGTGGATGAAACTGTAATTGCTTATGGGGGAATAGAAGGACAACTGAACCAGAATTCGTACTATGGATTTGTTCAGGACAACCCCTTTGTTTCACCAACCTTGTCTATTCTGCCAACAGATCAACAATATGAGGGCTATGTGGGGTTGAAAGGGCAGTTGCTCTCTAATGTGGGATACAATATAAAAGGTTCGTACACCGCCGAAAATAGAAAACCGTTGTTCTTATTAAATCCTCAAAATTTGTTTAGGACAGATGAAAAAGGCTATTACTATGGCAATTCGTTTCAAGTGTTTTATGACGATGTGAAGACTTTGGGCATTTTTGGAGAGCTCAACATTGATGTTAATCGCAATTTTACCTTAGGAGTAAATGCCGAATTTTATGACTACGATACGGAAACGGACAATCCCGCTTGGAATTTACCAAGCATTAAAGGATCCGTGTTCATGGATTATCAGATCAACAAACAATGGTACTTAGGGGCCAACTTGTTTTATGTGGGAGAACGGGACGATTTAGTTGCGCAGGCGTTGGAAAATGCAACCCCATCAGAGTTTCCTGCAACTATTGTAACATTAGATGGTTTTTTTGATGCCAATGCGCATGCAGGATACCGGTTTAACGAGCAACTCTCCATTTTTGTGAAGGCTTCCAATATTGCCAATAATGACTACCAGCGATGGGCCAAATTTAGAGTGCAGGGATTTCAGGCTCTAGCGGGGGTGTCTTATAAGTTCGACTTCTAGTTTTGTAGGAAAAACACAATAAAGTCTAAAGAAAATCGTTATGCTTTGACTGTCCTGTGCTAAATTTTCAGCGTTCTGGGCGCCCCAATTGGATTCGAAATCATGCGATTACGATTCTCTTACATATTGACCAGCCTGGCTTTGACCCTGTCCTGCTTCATGGGAATGGCCCAAAATCTAGTCCATAACGGAGGCTTTGAAGATTTTGTGGAATGCCCTATCAAAATGAGCAATCTTAACGGGGATACAGAGTATTGGAGTGCCCCTACCTTGGGCACTACGGACTATTTCAACGAGTGCAGCAAGACCAAACTGGGAATCCCAATGAACTTTAAGGGAAAACAAGAAGCCTATGAGGGCAATGCCTATGCGGGACTGTATCTCTTTGCACCCAAGGACTACAGGGAATATATTCAAGTTGAATTGATGGAGACCTTAAAAAAAGGTCATAGGTATAGATTGAGCCTTAGCCTCAGTCTTTCGGAAAAATCGGATGGAGCGGTCATGGATATGGGAGCTGTATTTTCCCAAAAACCTTTGTCCATACATACCAAAAGACAGCTGTCCAATGCTGTGTTGGCCTCTGCAAGAAGCAAAACCACACATGCCAAGCAATTTTCGGCTACAGGATTTTATGATGACAAGAAAGAATGGATGCGGGTAAGTCTGGATATTGTAGCCAAAGGGTTTGAGACCAATCTGGTTTTGGGTAATTTCAAAAGTAACGGAGGAACCCATTATCTGGATTTTGGTAATAAAACAACTTCGGGAGAAGGTTATTCCTATTACTACTTGGACGATGTTTCCTTGGTGTATTTAGGACCTGATTACCAACCTAACCAAAGCTATGTGCTCAATCATGTGAATTTTGATTTTGACCGTTTCGAATTGGAGCCCAAAGCCAAGCAGAGTTTAAGAGATGTATATAGCTATCTGAAAAAGAACCCGAAACTTAAAGTTTCCATTAGTGGTCATACTGATGATTTAGGTTCGGAGGAATACAACGATGTCCTATCTACACAGCGCGCCAATACGGTTGCCCGCTATCTTATAAAACTAGGACTTGAGAAAAATAGAATATCTTCTGCCGGGCATGGAAACAAAATCCCTTTGGATAGTGCAATTAATGACAAAGCAAGGCGCAAAAACCGTAGAGTGGAATTTGTGATGACCGAATTCGTTGATGAGTAGTTTACTGTCGTCCCAGCTTTCCTAATTGAGAAATCAATCAATACCGGAACTGGCATCCAAAAGTTCCTTGATGTCGGCGTCAAACTCCAAAACTATTGCGCCTGTGCTGCCTCCGCTTAGTACGAAATAGGATTCTGGCTTATAGCCTTTGGAGGAAATGTTGACTTTCCAATGAAAATCTTTGTCGCTTGTCAAGGTAAAGGACCCGTCATAGTCGGTGTAAGTGATAATATCCGTGGTGTTAAGTGCAACGGAAGCACGGTAGATGGGAAACCCAAGCTGGTCCACAATTTTACCTGTAATCTTATTTTGGCCAAAGCCAAAACAGGGCACAAGAGATAACACCAATATGCACGTCACTATGCGCATGATAGTAAGATTTGGACTATAGTAACGTATTTTCCTGAAAGTTAGTATGGTAGTAATATCCAAGATCGATAAGGGGGTAGAAAAGATCGTTCTAGACAATACAGCGAAAAAACCAACGTTTATATAAGCGGTACGAGAACCAAAAAAACAGATTCAACTATGGTTTATAAGGTTACTCGTATTTTTTTTGCTCTTATTTTTGGTTTTGCACTGGGGGCGTCAAGTTATGGGCAAAATTTAGTTCTTAACCCCAGTTTTGAGGAATATAAGTCCTGCCCTACCAACATTACCGGTTTCGATGCTTTGCTCGAAGAGATTTCATTGCCATCTTCAAGTTCTGGAGATTACTTTAATCAATGTGGCACAAGTGATTTTGGGGTGCCCGCCAACTTTAAGGGTTCCCAAGTGGCTACGGATGGTTCCGCTTATGTGGGACTGTACTTCTATGCGTTAAACGATTATAGGGAATACCTTCAATTGAACACCAGTAAAACTTTGAGGGAAAAACACCCCTACAAAATATCCTTGCAAGTAAGTTTGGCAGATGCTTCCAGCCTTGCCCTAAAAAACTTATCGATTGTCTTGGTCAATAAAAAAATTAAATTCCCGAACAGTTCTGCGTTAACCGGTTCGAGAATGGACCTGGAAGAAGGCTTGTCATTTCACAAGGTAAAGCTTAAACCCAACAAATCTTTGGCAAATAAGGATGAGTGGGTTACACTGACAGCTGAGTTCGAGGCCAAAGGTTTTGAAAACCATATCATCGTAGGAAATTTTGACAATAATGTAAACACTGAACTTCTCGGACAAGAAGGACCGGTCCTGTCAAGCGATTTTTCATACTATTATGTTGACAATTTGGTGCTGGAAGAACAGCCCAGGATAAATTATGAAAAGGACAAGATCTATGTTCTAGAGCGTAATCCTTTTGAGCCCAAAGGATACGAATTGGATGCCGAGGCTGTGGCAAGTGTCAAAAAAATATTTAAGTACCTAAAGGAAAATGCCGAAGTGCAAATGAAGATTACCGGGCACTCGGATAATGTAGGGCAACCTGGCTACAATAAGTTTATCTCTTCCTTACGCGCTAGGGCCGTTGCACTGTACCTGACCAATCTGGGGATTGATGACAATCGAATTGTTTGGGAGGGAGTAGGAGATACAAGACCCTTGGGGAATGGTAAAATTGCCGAAGATCATATGGCTAATCGGAGGGTTGAATTTGTAATGACCGATGTAGATAATTAAACATCACCTCTTTCTGTAAAAACTTTGCTTGAAGGTCAAACCATCTAAAATCTTTTATTTTGTATAAAGGCAATGAACATTCCATTGTTCTTTAGCTTAACCATACATTTTCTATTTTTGGAGGAAACCTTCAAGAAAATGAAAAACATCCTTTTTGCCACGGTGCTGGCATTATCAATGCTTTCTTGTGCTACGAAACAAGAAGCTGATGTAATTGTATACAATGCCAAAATCTATACTGTAGATGCCGATTTTTCAAAAGGCAATTCCATTGCGATAAAGGATGGTAAATTCTTGGCGGTTGGGGATAAGGAGAAAATCTTTCAGGATTTCAATGCTGCCAATCAACTTGATGCAGAAGGTAAGACCATAGTACCAGGGCTCATTGATGCCCATTGTCACTTTTATGGGCTTGGCTTGAATCAACAGGTTGTGGATTTGGTGGGCACCTCCAGTTTTGAGGAAATTCTGGAGAAGGTAGTGGCTTTTCAAAAGGAAAATCCTACAAATTTTATTCGCGGTAGAGGTTGGGATCAAAACGATTGGGAGACAAAAACGTTCCCGACCAAAGATAAATTGGATTCATTGTTCCCAGACACACCGGTAGCCTTGGAAAGGGTTGATGGACATGCATACCTCGTTAACAAAAAAGCGTTGGAGCTAGCGGGGATAGATGGTACAACCGAAGTTAACGGAGGGGAGATTGTTACTAAATCAGGTAGGCCAACCGGAGTTCTAGTGGATAATCCGATGGCCCTTGTTGATCAGGTGGCCCCAAAACCCAATAGATCTACACAGATTCAGGCCCTGAAAGCTGCCGAACAATTGTGTTTTAATTATGGTTTGACAACCGTTAATGATGCAGGCTTGAACAAATCTACCATTGAACTTATCGATAGCCTTCAGCAAACCGGTGATTTGTCAATTCGAGTTTATGCCATGATCAGCAATACGGCTGAAAATTTGGATTACTATTTGGATAAAGGGATAATTAAAACGGACCGACTAAATGTACGATCTGTAAAGGTTTATGGAGACGGTGCTTTGGGGTCAAGAGGAGCTGCGCTTAAGGAGCCTTATTCTGACCATGATGGTCATTTTGGCGCTATGATAACTCCAGTACATGATATTGAGTCCCTGGCGGAACGGATTGCTGCGACCGAATATCAAATGAATACCCATGCCATCGGAGATTCTGCTAATGTAGTGGTGCTAAGGGCCTATGAAAAAGCCCTTGCAGGTAAGAAAGACCGTCGATGGAAGGTAGAGCATGCACAAGTAGTTTCTGAAGACGATTTTGATTATTTCGCTAAGGGAATTATTCCGTCTGTGCAACCAACACATGCCACTAGCGACATGTATTGGGCAGAGGATAGGCTAGGTCCAGATAGGGTAGAAGGGGCATATGCTTTTAAAAAATTATTGGACAAAGCAGGTATTGTGGCATTGGGAACCGATTTTCCCGTGGAAAGGGTTAGTCCATTCTTAACTTTTTATGCAGCGGTCGCCCGTCAAGATTTAGAGGAATACCCCGAAGGTGGTTTTCAAATGAAAGACGCGCTGTCAAGAGAAGAAACACTAAAGGGGATGACCATTTGGGCTGCATATTCCAATTTTGAGGAAGCTGAAAAAGGAAGCATTGAAGTGGGTAAAGTTGCCGACTTTGTTATCCTAAGTGACGATATAATGACCATACCGGCAAACCGTATTCCCAGTATTAAAGCTGAGCAAGTTTTTGTGGACGGCAAGCAGGTCAAATAAAAAAGCGGGCTATGCCCGCTTTTTGAATTCTTTTTTTGAGAGCTCTTATAAGCTCATAGCCAAAGAAACACGAGTGGTGCCCCAGCCCATTACCATATTTCCGTTATCATCGAAAGCTATGGAGAAGGCTTCAAGAGAGTCGCCATCTGTGCTGGCCTTGGCAGTAACCCTGGCTACATCAGCTGCGCTATCATAGGAATAGGCACCCCACTGGTTCAGATTACTATTTAGAATGACGGTCCATTCGTCAGCTCCAGGAATGGTAAACAACGAGTAGGTTCCGGCCTTAACGGCTTTACCCCCTACTGTCGCATCCTTGTAAAAAGTAATTTCGGCAGCTTCGTTAGCACCAGTTCTCCAAACTTTACCATCGGGAGCTAGTTCCGAAAGATTTCTTCCCTTTAATTGTGGACGACTGTAGATTACCCTAACGGATTTGTCCGAAACCCTGTAGCTGGTAGGATAAGACGCTATGTCAGCTGGACTCTTATCTAGGCCACTGAATTTCTGCGCTGTGGCCTCCGTGGAAAAAACAAATGTTAAGGTTAAAAAAGTAAGTAAGAAAACATTTTTCATGATGATGATTTTAGTTGAACCCAAAACTAGGGTGTTATTAACTGAAGGTTTTATAAAAAGACGTTAAAATTTAAGAACCTTACATATTGCATTGCTGGGCTTGTAATTATATTCATATGGTTATTTATTATCGATTATGTCATGCTTTAAGTTTAAAAATGTAATTGATATTACTCTTTATGTTTTTAAAATGTAAATGTAAGTGGATATTTGTATCAGAATTGTTATTAAAGAATAAGATATGTGCGGAATTGTATGTGCGTTCGATATAAAAGAACCTGTTGAGGTATTAAGGCCCCAACTTTTGGAAATGTCCAAGAAAGTGAGGCATAGAGGCCCAGATTGGAGTGGTATTTACGCGGATGAAAAGGCGATATTGGCCCATGAACGTTTGGCCATTGTGGACCCTGCTTCCGGAAAGCAGCCACTCTTTAGCGCGGACGGAAAATTGGTGTTGGCCGCCAACGGTGAAATATACAACCATAGGGAGTTACGGCAGCAATTTGAGGGAAGGTATGAATTTCAAACCCAATCGGATTGCGAGGTTATTTTGGCCTTGTACAAAGAGAAAGGAGTTGATTTTGTTGATGATTTAAACGGAATTTTTGGATTTGCCATTTATGATTCCGAAAAAGATGCGTATTTCATCGCACGAGATCATATGGGCATTATTCCTTTATACATTGGATGGGATGAACATGGAACTTTCTATGTGGCCTCGGAACTTAAGGCCTTGGAAGGAACCTGTTCAAAAGTTGAATTGTTCCCTCCAGGTCATTACTTGCACAGTGCCGATGGAGAATTCAGAAGATGGTACAAACGGGATTGGATGGAGTATGAAGCTGTAAAGGAAAACCAAACTAGCATTCAAGAAATAAAAGATGCTTTGGAGGCTGCTGTACATCGACAGTTGATGTCCGACGTGCCTTATGGCGTGCTTCTCTCCGGTGGATTGGATTCATCTGTCACCTCTGCCGTTGCTAAAAAATATTCCCAAATGCGAATTGAGTCGGGAGATACCAAGGAAGCTTGGTGGCCTCAATTGCATTCCTTTTCGGTAGGATTGGAGGGCTCCCCGGATTTGGCCGCGGCGCAAAAGGTGGCTGATCATATCGGAACCATTCACCATGAGATAAAATTTACGATTCAGGAAGGATTGGATGCCATCAAGGATGTCATTTATAATCTTGAAACCTATGATATTACCACAATTCGGGCATCCACACCAATGTATTTGATGGCTCGGGTAATCAAGTCCATGGGAATTAAAATGGTATTGTCTGGCGAAGGTGCAGATGAGCTTTTCGGAGGGTATCTGTACTTCCATAAGGCGCCAAGTCCAAAGGATTTCCATGAAGAGACTGTCAGGAAACTGGATAAGCTTCATATGTACGATTGTTTAAGGGCCAATAAATCTTTGGCGGCTTGGGGAATAGAGGGTCGTGTGCCATTCTTGGATAAGGAATTCATGGATGTGGCGATGCGAATCAATCCAAAGGATAAGATGATCAACGGGGAGCGAATGGAGAAATGGGTAGTTCGCAAGGCTTTTGAGTCTTATTTGCCGGAGAGTGTGGCTTGGAGGCAAAAAGAACAATTCTCCGATGGTGTTGGTTACAGTTGGATAGACACCCTAAAAATGTTGGTGGAAGAAGAGGTCACGGACAAACAACTGGCCAACGCCCACTTTAAGTTCCCAATTCAGACGCCAACAACCAAGGAAGAATATTATTACCGTTCCATTTTTGAAGGACATTTTCCTTCAGATGCCGCCGCTTTGAGCGTTCCGCAAGAACCTTCGGTAGCTTGTAGTACCAAGATTGCGTTGGAGTGGGATGAGGCCTTTAAGAACATGAATGACCCTTCTGGAAGGGCTGTAGCAAATGTTCATGAGGATGCTTATGTGAAATAACCAATCCATTATACGATATGCAGTAGTAAGATGCTGTTTTGTTTCATTTTCAATTAGTCAGAAAAGCCCCTTGTAGAAGGGGCTTTTTGGTGCTTTTAAGTTGAGTTTTGCATCAAAATCCAACCGGTATTTTTTCCACAATATTTTGTTGATAACTTGAGGGGTGCAATCAACCTCAAACACCTATTTACAAAGGGTATTCCTTATATTTGTAAGATTTGAAATTTTCAAGGCAAATAAAGAAAATATATGAGCGAAGAAGCTAAAAAGAATCAATATTCCGCGGATAGTATCCAGGCCCTTGAGGGAATGGAGCATGTGCGGATGAGACCTTCCATGTATATAGGGGACGTTGGGACAAGAGGATTGCACCATTTGGTGTACGAGGTGGTGGATAACTCCATAGATGAAGCCATGGGAGGCCATTGTGATACCATTGAGGTTGTCATCAATGAGGATAACTCCATTACTACCAAGGATAACGGTAGGGGTATTCCGGTTGGTTTACATAAAAAAGAAGGTGTTTCCGCCCTAGAGGTGGTAATGACCAAGATTGGTGCGGGAGGAAAATTTGATAAGGATTCCTATAAGGTTTCTGGTGGTCTTCACGGTGTAGGTGTTTCCTGTGTAAACGCGCTTTCAAGCCACTTGAAAGCCGTAGTGCATCGAGAAGGTAAGGTCTGGGAACAGGAATACGAAAGAGGGAAAACCATGTATCCTGTAAAAAGTACAGGAACCACAAAAGACACGGGAACTACGGTAACCTTTACCCCAGATGATACCATTTTTACGCAGACCACGGAGTATAGTTACGATACCCTGGCCAATCGGATGCGGGAACTTGCGTACCTGAACAAAGGAGTGACCATTACACTTACCGACAAAAGGAACAAGGACGAAAAAGGTGAATTCATATCTGAAACTTTCTTCTCGGAGGAAGGATTGAAAGAATTTATCAAATTCTTGGACGAGACCCGGGAACCTTTGATTCAAAGTGTGATTTCCATGGAAGGCGAGAAAAATGGAATTCCGGTGGAAGTCGCTATGATTTACAACACGGGTTTTTCTGAAAACCTGCATTCCTATGTAAACAATATCAACACCCACGAAGGGGGCACCCATTTGTCAGGTTTTAGAAGGGGGTTGACCTCCACTTTGAAGAAATATGCGGACAATTCCGGATTGTTGGACAAATTAAAGTTTGAGATTGCGGGAGATGACTTTCGCGAAGGATTGACCGCCATCGTTTCGGTAAAGGTGGCCGAACCTCAATTTGAAGGTCAGACCAAGACCAAACTGGGAAACAGGGAAGTGACCAGTGCGGTGAGTCAGGCAGTATCAGAAATGTTGACGAATTATTTGGAAGAACATCCAGATGATGCCAAACAAATCGTTGAAAAAGTAAAGTTGGCCGCCCAGGCCCGCCATGCAGCTGCCAAAGCACGTGAAATGGTCCAGCGTAAAAATCCAATGAGTGTTGGAGGACTACCTGGAAAGCTTTCCGATTGCTCGGAACAGGACCCCACTAAATGTGAAGTGTTCTTGGTTGAGGGAGATTCCGCAGGTGGTACGGCCAAACAGGGAAGGGATAGAAACTTTCAGGCCATTTTACCACTACGTGGTAAAATCCTGAATGTGGAGAAGGCCATGCAGCACAAGGTCTTTGAAAACGAGGAAATCAAAAATATTTATACCGCTCTAGGTGTCACTATTGGTACAGAGGAGGACAGTAAAGCGTTGAACCTGGAAAAACTTCGCTATCATAAAGTGGTCATAATGTGTGATGCCGATGTGGATGGTAGCCATATTGAAACTTTGATCCTCACCTTTTTCTTCCGCTATATGCGAGAGCTTATAGAAAATGGACATGTGTATATAGCCACTCCGCCACTTTATTTGGTCAAGAAAGGTTCCAAGAAAAGGTATGCCTGGGACGACAAGGAGCGTGATGATATTGTGGAGTCCATGAAAGGAGGAGCGAGTATTCAGCGTTATAAAGGTCTTGGTGAGATGAATGCGGAACAATTATGGGATACCACAATGAATCCCGAGTTCAGGACACTGCGCCAAGTTAGTATCGAAAATGCCACGGAAACGGACCGAATCTTCTCCATGTTGATGGGTGACGAGGTACCTCCAAGACGTGAATTTATAGAGAAAAATGCCGTCTATGCCAACATAGATGCATAGATTACGGCAGTTCACAACAAAAACTCGCTCCAACAGGGCGAGTTTTTTAGTTTTGGGAAAAACCTCACATGATGAAGAAAATAATTCTTTTGCTAACGTTGTGCAGTTTTTCCTTTGGAATGGCACAGTCCAACCTGAACGATATTTTGGCCGCTGGTCTTAACGACGCGGAACGTTTTACCACAGATTGGATAGCTCCAGTAACCGAGGCAGGGATATATAGTATCTCCAATGGTTGGTACAATTCGGCTGATGCCAAGCCTCTGGGCGGATTCGAAATTTCCATTATTGGTAATCTTACCGGCTTCAAAAACAAGGATGATAAAAAGTCCTTCACCTTGAATACCGCAGACTACGAAAACCTGACCTTTACCGATGGTAGTACCTCAAAACAAGTGGCCACTGCCCTTGGTGATATTGAAGGTGTGAGTGTGGCGATTAATGCTTTGGTAGAGGGGCAACCGGTGAGCACAGAGTTTGAGCTTCCTTCAGGTCTTTCCTCAGAAGATTTCAATTTTATACCGTCTGGATATATTCAGGCGAGTGTTGGACTCATTAAAGGAACCGAAGTTAAGGCACGTTTCCTGCCAAAGATAAACACAGATGACGTTAAAATCGGATTATATGGTTTTGGTGTTCAGCACGACTTTACAAAGCATTTGCCAGCTGATAAGTTGCTTCCAGTGGCTATTTCTGCAGTAATAGGATACACCAACCTATCAGGAGAGTATGATTTTTCAACTACGGATGTGATTTCTGGGGAAAATCAACGCATTGATGCCAAATTTAGTTCTTGGAATTTTAGTGCCGTGGTATCCACCAGATTGCCTGTCATTAATTTCTATGGAGGATTGAACTACATCACTGGAAAAGCGGATACCGACATTTTAGGCACCTACGAAATCGAAACGGTGGCCCAGCCTATCGTTTATACCGATCCTTTTAGCATAAGTAACAAAGTGAGCGGTGTTTCCGGAAATATAGGGACCAAGCTTAAATTGGGCTTCTTCCGACTTAATGCCGACTATAACATTGCTGAATTCAGCACTTTTACATTCGGAATCAACTTTGGATTTAGATAGTAACTAATCAACCGCAGGTTTTATACTTTTAAAAACCACATATGTATATTTGGAAGGGGTGTAGTGTCTAGCTGCACCCTTTCCTTTTAGGATATGGTTTACGGCAGCAGCCATTTCCCAAGCGTTTATCTCTTCTCCCAACCATTGGTCCACGGTGAGTTTATCACAGCCGTTTTCCATGCCATAGGCCTTTACCTCATGATAATCCGCTGCGAAATTGGAATCTTCTCCTCCATTTTCCCAAGCCCAATGCCAGATTTTCTTGGAGGCGTCAAAATGACCCACGGGAATAAACTCAATTTCCATAACAGTAAAACCGTTTTTCCTTTTTTGGATTTTCAGCACATTCTTCTCAAAATCATATGCCCTGGTATAGTCAGCGTCCGACCCATTCAAGTAACGTTCCATGAAATCTTCCTGGTCGGCGACCATTTCATCCATAGCTGATTTAAAGAAGGTCTTGCAGTCTGAAGTGACCAAAGCTTCGATTGGCGATGTCTCGGTGGTTTGGAAAGCGAGGAAAGCCATAAAAGCAACCCCGTAATGTATAAGAGCTTTCATGTTAGTTTTTTTAGTGGGGGGAGTTCTCTTAAAGGTATGAAATTGTGCCTAGTATTTGTGGGTATCCAATAAAAAAGAGCCCAACTTGGGGAATTGGGCTCTCTATTTTCATATGGTGGGTCTTCCGTGTTTACTCCCTGGTGGCGAAGACCGATCCATTTTCCAAGGATAAAACTTCAGGTTCACTGGTTTCTTCAAGGCTCACGGTAACATCCGTAATCAATTCATCGGAATAAATAATGGTATAAACTCCATTTTCTTCGGACCATTTAAAATCGGTGTAATAAGTAAGACTGGAGTTGGAATAGCTTTGGTAGCGTCCAAGGTACACATCGTTGAAGATCCATTCTTCTCGAGTTGTACCCTCAGCTTTGTCAGTTTCGGAAGATATATCGTCCCTGACCCATATCCCTAAAATAGGGTCATTGTTCTCAGGGATGCTTGTACAGTTGCTAATTGCAATAATAGAAGCAATGGCCAGCAATGAAAAGAGCTTTTTCATAGGTCAAGTAGGTTAATTCTAATTTGGGACTATTAGAACGGTAATTGACCACTTGGTATTGCAATAATTTCGATGTACGGTACGTTGGCAGGACATTTCTTCGGTAAACGGCACGCTTTGTTAACATAAAGAGCTTTTTACTTACAATGGCCAGACGAAAAAAGAAGTGCCGTAAAATGGTAGAAAGTCAGGTTTTATCTAAGCTAAATGCCTTATTTTTGAGCGTTTAAAATTAAAATCAATTAAAATGAAAGTTACCGTAGTAGGAGCAGGTGCAGTAGGGGCAAGCTGCGCCGAATATATCGCAATGAAAAATTTTGCTTCTGAAGTAGTCTTGTTGGACATTAAGGAGGGATATGCGGAAGGAAAAGCCATGGATTTAATGCAAACCGCTTCCCTTAATGGTTTTGACACCAAAATTACGGGAAGTACCAGTGATTACTCCAAGACTGCGGGGAGCGATATTGCCGTTATTACTTCTGGAATTCCCCGTAAACCGGGAATGACTCGTGAAGAACTTATTGGAATCAATGCGGGCATTGTTAAATCTGTAGCAACCAGTCTGCTGGAACATTCTCCAAATGCGACATTGATTGTAGTAAGTAACCCAATGGATACCATGACCTACTTGGTGCACAAGACCACAAATTTGCCAAAGCACAAGATAATTGGTATGGGAGGTGCCTTGGACAGCGCACGATTCAAGTACCGCCTGGCGGAGGCTTTAGAGGCGCCAATATCTGACGTTGATGGTATGGTAATCGGTGGGCACAGTGATAAAGGTATGGTACCTCTGATCGGTCATGCCACGCGAAATAGTGTTAAGGTTTCCGAATTCCTGCCCGAAGATAAAATGGATTGGGTAGTGCAAGAGACCAAGGTTGGAGGAGCAACCCTGACCAAACTTTTGGGAACAAGTGCTTGGTACGCTCCAGGTGCCGCGGTTTCTGGATTGGTGCAGGCCATAGCCTGTGACCAAAAGAAAATGTTCCCGTGCTCAACGCTTTTGGAAGGGGAGTACGGATTGGACGATATCTGCATTGGGGTACCTGTCCTTCTTGGAAAGAACGGTATCGAGAAAGTCGTGGAAATCGAGCTTAGCGATGCCGAAAAAGCCAAAATGAAGGAAAGCGCTGAAGGCGTTAAAAAAACAAACGGATTGCTTCAACTGTAAACGCAGCTTTCAAAATAGAAAATGCCATTTCGAGCCTGTTGGTTTGAAATGGCATTTTTGTTTTAACATGAGAACTGCCCAACTCCCTTGCAATTCCCCTAAATTCTATTGGCAAATCTTGTGGGAAATGATATATTTGCACGCTGTTTAAGAAAACATCATAAAATTTAATAATCAATGCAAAATAAAGGACTTATAAGGCTTTTTGCGCTCCTTTTTGGTTTGGTGAGCATCTATCAGCTTTCCTTCACCTTCATCACAAGTAAGTTGGAAGGTGATGCAGAAAAGTATGCAATCAACCAGATTTCGGAGGCTGAGGAAGATTATGTGGCTAAGCGTGAAGCCTTAGAAGCATCGTATTTGGATTCCATTGGCAGTAACCCCGTTCTAGGATTTACTAGCTATGACGATGCAAAGAAAAAGGAACTTAACAAGGGATTGGACCTTAAAGGAGGTATTAACGTTACGCTTCAGATATCGGTCAAGGATATTTTGAAAGGTTTGGCAAACAATACCAAAAATCCAGTTTTCAACAAAGCTTTGGCTGATGCCGACAATGCTTCAAAAAATAGTCCCGATACCTATTTGGAACTGTTCTTCGATGCCTTTGATGCCATTAAGGGCGACACCAAATTAGCTTCCCCTGATATTTTTGCAAATAAAGGCTTGAGCGATGTCATTAACTTTCAGATGACCGATGATCAGGTAAAACCGATTATCCGCACAAAGATTGATGAGTCCATTGTTTCTGCTTTCGAAGTACTTCGTGAGCGTATTGATGGTTTTGGGGTGACCCAACCAAATATCCAAAGAGAAGGTAACTCAGGGCGTATTTTGGTGGAACTTCCAGGAGCAAGGGATATTGCCAGGGCACAAGAGTTGCTATCCAGTACTGCACAACTTGAGTTTTGGGAAACCTATCCGCAAAGCAACCAGAGTTTGGGAACCTTTTTTATCAACGCAAATGAAAGGCTAAAGGAAATTTTAGAGCCAGAAACCGAGGAAGCGGAAGAGGAAGCTACCCCAGAATCGGAAATTGATTCACTGCTGTCTGATGTGGCCCAGGATTCCTTGGATCTTACAGCACAGGTAAATCCACTGTTGGGCAAACTTATTCCTGCAAACCCTGGCAGTCATGCCATTGCCCGAGTATTGGTTACCGATACGGCTGAGGTTGGTGAATATTTGAGAATGCGGGAAATAAAAAGATTGTTGCCCACGGATGTACAGTTTACCAAATTCTTATGGGAGAGACCTGCAAAGGATTCTGAAATAGCCGAACTGTTCGCGCTAAAATCAAATAGGGACAATACCCCAAGAATCAGCGGAGACGTTGTTTCTGATGCACAGGATACATTTGATCAGTACAACAAACCTGCGGTGAGCATGACCATGAACACCAGAGGTGCAAAAGAATGGGAAAAACTAACAGGTGATGCGTTCAATAACCAGACGGGTATCGCCATTGTGCTGGATAACAAAGTGTATACTGCCCCTGGGGTTTCCTCTGGACCTATCTCCGGTGGACGTTCGGAAATAACAGGAACGTTTACGGTGAATGAGACCAAGGATATCGCAAACGTGCTGCGAGCTGGTAAATTACCTGCTTCAGCTGAAATTATCCAGTCAGAGGTGGTTGGGCCTTCTTTGGGTCAAGAAGCCATCGATAGCGGTTTTATGTCCTTCTTGATTGCCATGGCATTTGTATTGCTATGGATGATATTCTATTATGGTAAAGCCGGGATTTTCGCGGATATCGCATTGATCCTAAACATCCTTTTGATTTTCGGAGTGTTGACCAGCCTTGGAGCAGTATTGACCTTACCTGGTATTGCGGGTATCGTTTTGACCATAGGTATGTCTGTGGATGCCAACGTGCTGATATTTGAACGTATTAAAGAGGAACTGGCGCGCGGAAAAGGTAAGGCACAGGCGGTGGCCGATGGATTTAGCAATGCACTTTCCTCCATTTTGGATGCCAACATAACAACAGGACTTACCGCAATTATCCTATTCATTTTTGGTTCAGGTCCAATTAAAGGATTTGCTACCACCCTTTTGATCGGTATTGTAACTTCCTTGTTCACGGCCATTTTCATAACCCGTTTGATGGTGGATTCCTATATCGCCAAAAAAGGAAGGAGCTTGGAATTCTCAACACCGTTGACCAAGAACCTGTTTAGAAACATTAGTATCAATTTCTTGGGCAAGCGAAAAATTGCCTACATAGTATCATTTATCTTGGTTGGAATTGGTTTGTTCTCCCTATTCACTGCTGGATTGCAACAAGGTGTTGATTTTGTTGGGGGACGTTCCTATCAGGTACGATTTGAGAAGGCTGTGAATCCTTCAGAAATTGCATCAGAATTGAACACAGTGTTTGGTAGTGGTACCAACGTAAAAACCTTTGGTGAGGCCAATCAGATTAAGATTACCACGCCCTATAAAGTGGATGTAGAAGGAATCGAGGTGGATAATGAGATTCAGGATAAACTGTATACCTCGCTTCAGAAATACTTGCCAGATGGCACTTCTTTTGAAGACTTTACTGTTGGGGCTTCCGAAAAATCCATAGGAATCCTTCAATCGGTTAAAGTGGGACCTACTATTGCGGATGATATCAAGAACAACGCTTTCTTGGCCATTATTGGCTCGTTGGCTGTTGTGTTCCTTTATATTTTATTGCGATTTAGAAAGTGGCAGTTCTCTTTGGGGGCCGTTGTGGCGGTTTTCCACGATGTGATGATCGTATTGGGTATCTTCTCCCTTACAGGCAAGATTATGCCATTTAACATGGAAATCGATCAAGCTTTTATTGCGGCAATCCTAACGGTTATTGGTTACTCCCTGAACGATACGGTGGTAGTTTTTGACCGGATTCGGGAAATTGTTGGACTGAAGGGATGGAATAACGGCCAAAATATCAATCAGGCCTTGAACAGTACCTTGAGCCGTACATTGAACACCTCATTAACGACTTTGATCGTACTTTTGGCCATCTTTGTTTTTGGTGGAGAAAGTCTTAGAGGATTTATGTTCGCCATGATAATCGGTGTTTTGGTGGGTACCTATTCTTCGGTATTTATTGCGACTCCGATCATGTTCGATGCATTGAAGAAAAAAATTGGTTCCGCCAACGAATAAAGGTAGGACCTTAAGCATTAAAAAAGCCATCTGATTTCAGATGGCTTTTTTAGTTTCTATATAATGTTTGTCGATATAGGCAATCGCCTCAGCCTGTGATAAAGCTGCGAAGTTTTTATACCGATGATGCACATCCACAATCTCGTCCAACACTTTTTGGACAAGTATTTTATTTTCCCAGGAGTTTAAATCGGTAATTACCGTTGGCAGACAACCCTTTTTGTAAGCGATCTGTCCAAGTACGTGCACTAGGGTATTGCGTACTCTTGCAGTTTCATCATGTTGGAGTTTGCGGAGGAGAGGTAAAGTGTCTTCTGGGTGGGTACGCCCCCTTAGTTCTATGCCATGGCAAATTTCACGGCGAATTTCTTTATCGGGATGCATAAGGTATCCTTCGGCCCATTTTAAAACAGGTCTAGGGTTCTTCTCTCCCATTTTTTTAATGGAACCAATTACTGCATTTCTCACCGAGTGGTGCGTATCGAAAAGCGATTGGTCAAAAAAGTGTACTACTTCCTGGAAATGGCTCTTTCCTATCTCACCCGCTGCATTCACCACGGTCTGTCTAACTTTTTCAGAATTAGAGATAAGAAGTTGGTTCAGAAAGGGAACGATGGTATCTATATCCAAGAGTCCCTTTTTTTGAATTTTACCAACTGCTAGGTACGCCGTTTTACGGATATAGGTGTCTTCATCCGAAAAGTAGGGAAGGACCAAAGCCGGATTTTTCTCCTTGAAACCATCCCAAATAGCATGGTCAATGGTTTCTACCAAAAGCTGGCGTTCCTCCTTGGGCAAATCGTAAAACCCCATGAATGAATTCCTTATTTGGGAGGAAGTGACATTACGTAATCATAACCTTTTTGCAGGTAGTTGCCTAGTTCCTTCTGGTTCTCTAAAAGTGCTTCGGGAATCAATACGTAACCCCGCATGGTAGCTCCGTAGGAGTGAAAGGATTGGGCACCGTAAGCCGTATCAAATTCTGCGGTATCCTCCTTGGAAAGTCGAATACCCAGTTCCCCAGCTTTGTTCAATAGCGAAAACATATGTCCGTTGGCGGAGGTATAGGGCATGGTCTTGCCCTTTCGTTCAAAGTTTGGGTTTTTGGAAACGACTTCATCGTATATTTTTAAAACTTCTTCTCGCATCGACTTAAAGTTAATACAAATTCTTGGCCATGGCCAGAAACTCAAAATGTTCTTTTCCAATCTGAAAATCATGATCGCCCAAAATGTTGAACCCATTTTTTTCGTAAAACCGTATGGCCCTGGCATTTTCTTTCAGTACCGAAAGCCAAATGTTTTTAATGCCTTTTTTCACCGCATGTTCCAGTATGGCATTTTGTAATGGCAGGCCCACTTTGTGGGAAAGAAAGTCCTTCAGCACGTATATTTTTTGCAACTGGCATATGGAATCGGACTGAAGAAATGGGGTAGGGGAATCCAATTTTAGTTTGGAATAGCCTACCGGAAGTTGATCAATATAGGCCAACCAAAACAAGTTGTTGGACTTTTTAAGGCTGTCTTGAAGCTTGGGCACATTGAAGGTTTGATTTAGGTATGTTTCCAAATCAGACCTATCCCGAAAATAGTGTCCAAACGTTTCCGTAAAAGTGAACCTGGCCAAAAGGGCGATATGCGCAGCATCTTCATGAGTTGCCTGTTTGAGTTGGATCATACGGGATGGTCATTTAGATTCTTCTGGATTTGCTTTTCGTGGTGGTTAACATGGTAGATGGTAAAATAAAGAATTTCCCGTAAAGAGAGTTTCCCCATTGCCGGATGAAAAATAGAGTGGGTGTCCAAGGTTTCCTCTTCAAAATGTTGTAGTCCTTTATTTAGGAGGGATATGGTTCGATTTAGCTCTTCGAGTTTAGTGGACTTGTTTTCTGCAGATATAGGATGGGGTACAAAACGTTCCGGTAAGACAAAATCCTTGAGTTTCTGTAAGACCAATAGATAATCATCTACAAGTTGCGGATAGCTCCGACTTGGTTTTTCCGAGAGTCCAAATTTGGATTCAAGTACTTCCAAGGGAGAATGGAATGCTTTGGCTACCGGAACAACGGATTTTAGAATATGGTCCAATTGCTGTCCTGCTGTCCATTTTGTTCCAGGTCTTCGAATAAAATCTTCATCCGACAATGCATTTAGAGTTGTGGTAAAGGTCTGATGATTCTCTACCAGTAGGCGCATTATTTCTTGTTTCTTCATGTTACATTGTTTTGACAACGCCTTTTGACCCACTTTCTGTCATAATAAGTTCAAAAACATACTTTGGTTTTAACTGGGGTTCCTTCCGATGCGAAACAAAAACAATGGCTGTGTCGCTTTCTTGGGCTATTTTGTTCACCAACGAAATGAACAGTAAGGCATTGATGTCGTCAAGGCCAGCGGTGGGTTCGTCCAATATAAGTAAGGGCGGATGCTTCACCATGGCCCTAGCGGTCATGACCAATCGCCTTTCTCCTTGGGAAAGCTCAAAGAACTGGGCATTCGCTTTGGCTTTTAATCCCAACAGGTCGATCCATTGGTTTGCCACTCTTTTTTCTTGATCCGAGGGTTGGATATAGAGTCCTACCGAATCATGGAAACCAGAAACGACCATGTTTTCAACACTATGGTAACCTCTAAACTTATCCGTCATGGAGGGTGTGAAATAGCCAATTTTTCTTTTGTGGTCCCAAACACTCTCCCCACTTCCCTTTTTTTGGCCAAAGAGGGTCAAATCTTGCCCGTACCCTTTATGGTTGTCCCCTGTAATCATGGATAGCAACGTAGTCTTACCACTTCCGTTGGGGCCCACCAGTTGCCAAAATTCCCCCTGTTTGATCTCCCAATCAATTTGATCTAAAACCTGGCGACCATCAAAACTTACAGAAACACCTTTGAACGAGACTAGGTTATTTAACCTAAGCGAACCATTTACAAGGGGAGGCGGGATGGAACCCTGAAAAGGGTTGTTATCCAAAGCATGCGCTTCCCTGAATTCTTTGGCACTGGTATATGCCTTTAAACAGATATTGGATAAGCTAAAAAAATCAGAAGTGATGGGCAAAATATCTTCCAATCTACTTACCACCTGTACCAGTGAAGTTGATTCCGAAATGGAAGTAAGCTGCTTCCTTAGTTGTTCCTGGGTGGCGATATCCAAATTATCGAAGGGATTGACAAGGACTAAAAAATCTGGTTGTTGGGACATTAAATGAGCAAGCAGGGCTTTCTTTTGTTCCCCGCTGCTCATGGATTTGAGGGATTGGGAGGTATTCTTGGTCAACACTTTGATATCGTGCCGTTCCTCTTCGTCCATATACCGATTGATCTCGGAACGGGAGAACAGTAACCCATTTTTTGAAGTTAATGCTTCAAACCCTTCGATGGGATGACCCTTTAAAAGGTTTTTGACCAACTTTTGGGTGCTAGCATTGTTCGGGGCCAGGATGGCATAGTTTTTTGGCTGTCTCATACCGGAATTAGGTCCATCAAATTAGAAATTATCCGCGATTTACCCTAAAGATATGGACGGGATTGTCCTTATAGCTTGTGGTTTTGTCCAAATACATCCCATTTTTTTTGGCAACCTTTTGGGACGGGATGTTGTCCACGTGAATTATGGAGATCAGGGAAGAGCTCCAATTGTTTTTAAAAGCTTCTTTTTTACACTTGTCCGCTGCCTCAAAAGCAAAACCTTTTAGCCAAAATTTAGGGAGTACTGAATATCCGATTTCCAATTCTTTTATACCGTCCACCTCTTGAACCAAAAGCCCACAAATACCAACAAGTTCATTCGTGGATTTAAGGACCAGAGCATTCATGCCGCCAAGACCTTGCTCATAGCGTTCAAAAATACGGTCGAATTGCTGTTGGCAGGCTTCAGCCGGATCGGCGGGAAGTCCATCCCAAAATTGCGTGGATTTGGGGTTGTCGAAAAATGGCAACCAGATGTCAAAATCAGAACTTTGCACCTTACGGAAACTCAGGCGTTCCGTTTCATGCCCGTCCAAAAGATAATTTGCCATTTAATCTCTGTTAAAGGAAACAACATCTCCCACTTGCAAACTCCATTGGTCTGATAATCCCGCTTTAACTTCAAGGACATATTTTGCGGGAACCTGGGAGGAAAGGCCAGTTTCATCAAAGGGTCTGGCATTTTTTTGAAAGCTGGCAATTTTAAGATTTTCATCGATATAGATGATATCCAGAGGAATTTCTGTGTTCTTCATGTAAAACGAATGCATAGTGACATCAGGAAAAATAAACAACATCCCTTGTCTGTCCTCCATTTCATTGCGGTACATTAAGCCGGTTTGCGTTTCATAGTCGGTTTCGGCAATTTCAATATCCAATTGCACCAAACTATCTCCGTCACGAGTGATTTCAAGCTCCCCTTCCTTGGTGAAGCTGATGACCTCTGTTTTGATTTCACGTTTTCCCTCCGTTTTGCAGTTGACTAGGAAAAGTACACCAGCACCAACCATTAAGACCTTTATGATGTTCCGCATTGTGAGATGATTTATGCTTTATTCTTTGAAGGTTTGAACATAAAGTAAAGTCCGATCAAAATCATGGGTATACTCAACCACTGGCCGGTGGTCATTAGGCCCCAAGACTCTTCAAACCCACCTTGGCTCTTTTTGAAAAACTCTACAATAAATCGAATGGTCCAAAGACATATCATGAATACCCCGAACAGAAACCCTGTTTTGTTTTTCTTGTCGGTTTTCCAATACAGGAAATAGAGCAGTACAAAAACTAGGGCGTAGGCCACTGCTTCATATAGTTGAGCAGGATGTCGGTATGGAATGGCCTCCAAAATTTCAGCATATTGTGGATTGTTTTCCAGCGCCTTATAGGCTGCACTGGCCGTTTTTTCCTGGGTCAATGACATCGCTTTGTAAGCGGGCATGTCATCAGAATCCCTAACAAATTTGGTGGCCAGGGCAAACGATTGGTCCACCACTTTACCATTGATTTCTGAGTTAAAGAAGTTGCCCAAGCGTACAAAACATGCGCCTATGGCCGAGGGGACCACCATGCGATCCAGCAGCCACAACATATTAATGTCCTTCCACTTTCTGCAATACAGCCAAACCCCAATAATTGCGGCTATAGTAGCACCATGACTCGCTAAGCCAGCAAAACCGGTAAACTTAAATTCCGGTACCGTACTGATTGGCAATAAAATAGACAGGGGGTCCTCCCAAAAAAGTTCACTTTGGTAAAACAATACATGTCCCAGCCGTGCGCCCAGCATTATGGAAACAATGCCGTAAATAAAAAGTGAATCCACCTGTTGCATGGTTTTTTTCTCGCTCAGGAAGATGCGCTTAATAATGTACCAACCAGCGACAAAGGCGGCTATCCAAAGCAGGTTGTAATATTTTAATTGGATAAAGCCAAGTTGAAGTAAAGTGTCATCTGGATTCCATGTAAAGCCTAGGAAATACATATGGTAAAATTTTGGACTAAGATACTTAAAGAAGTTAGACCGCTGCGCTTTTGAATGTTAGATTTGGGATAAAAAAGGTGATTTAAATTTCGCAAAACCATTCTCCTTGAATCTTATTCTCAAACTTCTTCAGGGGACAGGGTCATAACCCTTACCACCCCATGGATGACAGCTAAAAATTCGCTTGATGGATAACCATCCTCCCTTAAAGAGTCCATGCTTTTTAAGCGCTTCCAAGGTATAAGCGGAGCAAGTGGGAGAGTAGCGGCACGTAGCCGGTGTTAAAGGGGAAATAAGCAGTTGATAGAGTCGGACCAGCAACACAAAAGGGGCGATAATAATTTTTTTGATAGTCATTCCCCAGAAAATAAGGTCAGGTTTTAATTTATACTAAAGGTGGTTCCCTCTTTACCATCCTTGAGCTGAATGCCAAGGGCGTTAAGTTCGTCACGAATCTTATCCGACGTTGCAAAATCCTTATTGGCTCTGGCTTCGTTTCGCAATTTTATCAAAAGTTCCACTACCCCTCCTAGGGCATTGGTGTCTTCCCCAACGGATTTTTGATTTTCCAATCCAAGAATATCAAAAACAAAACTGTTCATAGTTTGTTGAAGCAGTGCTTTATCCTCCTCAGTAATGGTTTCTTTCCCTTCCTTGATTAGGTTTATGCGTTTCACGGCATCAAACAAATGAGAAATAAGAATAGGAGTGTTGAAATCATCGTTCATGGCATCATAGCACTTTTGCTTCCATGCCTTGACATCAAAATTGGAGGTATTGGTCGTTTTCAACTTTTCCAGATTCTCCAGACCATCCATGAGTCGGTTGTATCCCTTTTCAGAGGCTAAAAGGGCATCATCACTTAAATCCAAGATGCTGGTGTAATGGGCCTGCATCATAAAAAATCGAACTACTGAGGGCGAATACGCTTTGCTAAGGATATCATTTTCTCCACTGAAAATTTCAAATGGATAGATGTTATTCCCAGTGGACTTCGACATTTTTTTGCCATTAAGGGTAAGCATATTGGCATGCAACCAATATTTTACCGGGGATTTTCCGTTGCTCGCTTCGGCTTGGGCAATTTCGCATTCATGGTGGGGAAATTTCAAATCCATTCCTCCCCCGTGAATATCGAAGGTTTCACCCAAATATTTGGTGCTCATGGCCGTGCACTCCAAATGCCAGCCAGGGAATCCATCACCCCATGGGGAAGGCCAACGCATAATGTGCTGGGGCTCTGCCTTCTTCCAGAGCGCAAAATCCTGAGGGTTTTTCTTTTCGCTTTGGGCAGTAAGTTCACGGGTGTTGGCAATCATGTCTTCCAACTTACGCCCGCTTAACTTGCCATATTCATTGCTCTCATTGAACTTTATCACATCAAAATAGACGGAACCATTGATTTCATAGGCATAACCTTTCTCAATGATTTCCTTAATGATTTCTATTTGTTCAATGATATGTCCTGTGGCCGTGGGCTCAATACTTGGAGGTAAAAAGTTGAATTTCTGCAAGGTATTATGAAAGTCGACCGTATAGCGCTGAACCACCTCCATAGGTTCTATCTGCTCCAATTTGGCTTTCTTGGCGATTTTATCCTCACCTTCATCTGCATCGTTTTCCAAGTGACCGGCATCGGTGATATTACGGACATAGCGCACTTTATAGCCCAAATGCTTGAAGTACCGGAAGATCATATCAAAAGACATAAAAGTACGGCAATTGCCCAGGTGCACATTACTGTAGACCGTAGGCCCACAGACATACATGCCTATATGTCCTTCGTTGATGGGTTCAAAAACTTCTTTTTTTCCTGTAAGTGAATTGTGAACTCTTAAGTGCTGGTCTTTATACAGTTGCATTGATGAAATAAGCGTTAAAAGTCGGTATCGAGGTTGATGTAGTCCAAAAATTCCCTTCTTACCGCCTCGTCCTTAAATTTTCCACCGTATTCAGCGGTAACGGTGCTGCTTTCGATGTCGCGGATTCCCCTGGAATTCACGCAAAGGTGCTTGGCATCGATAACACAGGCCACATCATCTGTTCCCAAGACTTTTTGAAGCTCTTTCACAATTTGAATATTCATGCGCTCCTGTACTTGAGGACGTTTGGCAAAATAGTCCACGATACGGTTCATCTTGGAAAGGCCAACGACAGTTCCGTTGGAAATGTAGGCTATATGGGCCCTGCCGATGATGGGCAATAAATGATGTTCACAAGTAGAATAGACCACAATGTTCTTTTCCACAAGCATTTCACCATACTTGTACTTGTTTTTGAAGGTGGATGACTTAGGTTTTCTATCTGGGTGCAATCCTCCAAAAATCTCATTGACATACATTTTTGCCACCCGTTTTGGAGTCCCTTTCAAGCTGTCATCATCCAAATCCAGACCTAGTGTCAACATAATTTCATGGACACTTTTTTGGATTCTCTCAATCTTTTCATCGTCACTCAATACAAAGGCATCTTCCCTTATTGGTGTTTCGGTTGAAGAACCCACATGGTCATTCCCTCTTTCTTCATACTGTTCTTCCAGTGCCTGCTCTAGTTTCATTTGCTTTTTCTTCAAGACAGCAAAGATATACATTAATGCCCTATTTAACATCTGGTAGCAGGGGTTTGACAACATAAATTATTGTTAAGGCAATGAGCATTTTATTTTTATGGTGCCCAAAATCTATGGCTATTTATGTGGAAAACGGCTATTAAGCTATTAGCGATTGTTTTTTTCGGTCAAATTACCTCTGCGCAGGTCATTCCAGACTGTGGCAGCGCAGTGCCCATTTGTAGCAACACCCCCATCAATGGAGGGACCAATGGATATGGTTCGGATGACTTCAACGGGGCAAGTTCCAGCGGTTGTTTGGAGCGGACTACATCTGGAAGTATAGAATCCAATTCGGCATGGTACCATTTTAGAACTTCAGCTGCCGGTCAACTGGGGTTTAATATAGGACATGACAGCTCCGAAGATTGGGATTATGCGTTGTACCAGACCAGCAATTGTTCGGTTTTGGGAGACCCTATCCGATGTAATTTTTTCGACAATAGTGATGGTAAGAGCTTTATAGGGGTTGGAGAAGACCCGACCGGGGATACTGATTCTGTGCATTATGAAGACTGGCTTCAAGTCAATCCAGGGGAGGATTACTATCTCTTTATCAATAATTTTAGCAATGTAAATTCCGGATTTTCCATTCAGTTCACAGGAGATATCTGGAGCACCAATCCTACAGATGCGTTGGATTGTAGCATTGTAAACAATCTATTGGGATCACCAATAGCGGCCTGTGATGGGGATGTTGTGGCGTTGGATGCCACAACGGCGGGGGCCATTTCCTATGAATGGTATACGGATACCGGAAGCGGCTTCACCTTAATCGGAGGCGCCGTTGGTCCAATTCTAAGTGTTTCTGGAAGTGCAACCTATCGAGTGGTGGTGGCAACATCTTCAGGTTCAGTGGTAAGTGATGTACTGGCCGTTTTCAGTCCAATTCCAACGACTTCACCAATAGGTGATGAGGTGTTTTGTCATACTACGGGAATGGTTTTTGACCTATCACTAAAAGATGCTGAGGCAATGGGGGCACAGGACCCCAATGAGGTAAGGGTAAGTTATCACACTTCTCTGTCCGATGCCAATTTGGGAACCCATCCAATGGATAAACAATATGCAAAAACAGTCGGACAAGAAACCGTTTATGTGCGAACAACTTCGTTAATCAGCCCAGATTGTTTTGATACCTCCGAAAGTTTTATACTTGATGCCGTAGCAACTCCGGAGCTAAGCTTTCCGGATAGTTTTACCATTTGTGAGGATACTACAGGATATGAGATTGGAGAAACCATGCCGAACCCAAGCTATACCTATGTCTGGAGTACTGGTGAAACGAGTCCAAGCATTAGTGTTACTGAGGCAGGGACCTATACTTTAACAGTTACCAATTCGTCAAACGGTGTCAATTGTATTATGGACAGAACGGTCAGTGTAGCTGTTTCTAGCACCCCAGTAATCTCTGTAGATGTTGAGTTTGAAAATTTGAGCCCAACCAATAGAGTGACGATTGACAACGAGGTCGATGGGGAGTTCGAATATCGTATCGATGACGGACCTTATCAAACTTCCCCTGTTTTTAATGAAGTATTGCCCGGCTCGCATACCGTCACGGCCAGAGATATTTATGGCTGCGGGGAAGTGGTAGAAAACTTTGTGGTAGTAGGATTTTCGCCCATATTTTCACCTAATGGTGATGTCCTCAATGAAACCTGGCATGTAGATGGTCTTTCGGTACTGGACTCTCCTATTGTTACCATTTACGATCGCTATGGAAAGTTGCTCTGGCAAATGACAGAATTTAGCCCTGGTTGGGATGGTAGTTTTAATGGAATGCCGCTTCCTTCAACGGATTATTGGTTTAAGTTGTCCTATTTGGATGATACTGGAAACCGAATCTATGCCAAGTATTTACAAAGCCATTTTTCGCTTAGGAGATAGTCAAGAATGCATTTTATCGATTAAGTGTATAATTTTTGGGTTGAAACATACTAAATCGTCAGTTTTGGGAGTTATAGAGGGTATTATAGAATAACCCGTTTAGCCCCAAAATTCTATGAGAGCTCTATTATGCGCTATCTGTTGTGTTCTTTCGTTCCATTTAGCGAATTCACAAAACTCCCCAGATTGTAGAACGGCCATTCCTGTTTGTGCCGATATGCCCATTACTTCCGCCACCGATGGAAGTGGGGATATAGATGATTTTGATCCCGAAGTCATAACCCAATCCGGATGTTTGGAAAAAGGCAGTGTGGCCTCTGCCAATATAGAGAACAACACGTCTTGGTATGTTTTTAGGGCTGGAACAGACGGACAGATAGGTTTTGATATCGAAGCCCAACCCGTAACCCCGGGTGGATTGGTTACTTCCGAACTGGATTTTGCACTTTATGGCCCTTTTGACCAAACATCAGGTCAAAATTTCTGCACTCTTGTCGGAAATGGTTCTGCACAGCCCATACGTTGCAACTATGAGGTAAATGATACAAATTTCACCGGTATTGGGGTGAATCCCGTTGATGGAAGGGTGGGGGCGCCCTTTGTTGTGGGAAGCCAGAATACCTATGATGAATACATTGATGTCATCGCGGGGGAAATCTATTATTTGTTCATCAACAATTACAACACCAATTTTGACGGCGATCCGGAACCCTTTACCTTAACGTTCACGGGCTCTTCTGTGGACGATGATCAAAACACCGCCTTGGATTGTACCTTACGTGATGAGTTTTTAGGATTGGACATTATTGCCTGTGAAGGGGATCCCGATATTGTGTTGAGTGCATTGAATTCACCGGCCGGGCCCAATATTGCCAATATTACTTGGGAATTGGATGCAGATGATGATGGGACCTATGAAACCACTTTGGCCACTGGGGCCGGACAAACAGAATGGACTGTCACAAGTCCCAATTCAGGACGCTATAGAGTGACCATTGAAACCACCTTTGCGACCATAATTCAAGACGATATTCTCATCACCTTTTACGCAACTCCAACACCTGCAGACATTGATATTGTAGTCGTGGATGATTTCGTAAATAGTGATCAAACAGACCCTTATAACGTGGAGTTTGTTCCTATCGGAAATGGCAATTATGAATATTCGCTAAACGGAGAGGAGTTTCAGACAGACCCTGTATTCATGGATGTGCCTCCAGGGATCAATTCAGTGGTGGTCAACGATGTAAATGGTTGTGGAACCTCTGAGCCAATAGAATTTCTGGTGGTGGGTTATCCCAAGTTTTTTACTCCAAATGCCGACAATAGACATGACTTTTGGAACGTATACGGTGTAGAGGAACTATCCAATCCAAGAATTTATATTTTCGACCGTTATGGAAAGCTTATCAAAGAATTCCCAACAAACACTCTGGGTTGGGATGGCACTTTCAACGGACGGGATATGCCTTCTTCGGATTATTGGTTTCGACTTGACTATGATCGAGATAATGCCGGGGTAGTAGTGGCACGTTCCATAAGGCGTCACTTTTCACTGGTACGTTAACAAAAAAAGCCGGAATAGTTTCCGGCCTTTGATTGTTTATTTTCAACTTAGAATTTTAGGGTATACCCAAGGGTAACATTGGTATTGATTCTGTTGATCATGGCCGTGCTGTTCAGGCCTGCATCAAATAGCGCCTCGCTTACATCTTGGTCTGTTCTACTTACTCCAAGGTCTAAACGACTCCCACCAAAATTATAGCCAATCCCACCGGAATATGCTGTTAGATCCCCAATGGTATTCCCATTTTCATAGGGACTTTGCTCAAAACGGTATCCGGCACGAAGGCTTACTTGATCTATTCGGTATTCACCACCAACCCTGTAGGAGTTAACTACCCCCAGCGTGTTGGCGATTACATCATTTTCTTCGGAGAAATTTGGGTCTGAAGTTGGCCTAAGCTCAGCTTGGGACATATCCTGATAGCCATAATCGAAGCTCAAAAGACCATCCTTGCCAAATACAACAGCAACACTTCCCGTAAGTTTTGAAGGGGTCTTGATACGGTACTCTTCAAAAAAGTTGATAATGCCAAAATCGATGAAATTGATATCGGACACTGCCAAGGACGAATTGATCCGTTGTGAGATGTCATCGGTTAGTTCATACCAAGTAGGGGATTGGTAGCTTCCACCCACCCTAATGTTCTCGTTTAATTTGGCAATGCCTCCCACACTAAACGAAAAACCGTATCCTTCGGTGCGCAACAAATTGTCAAAGGTGGTAAACTGAACAGGTGAATCGGTATCGTAGCCTGATTCGTCCAGAAGGGTCAAACGGTCATATAGAATATTGTGAAAGTTCAGCGAGGCGCCCAAATACAAGTTTTCCTGATACTGACCTGCAAAGTTCAAGGTGAACTTGCTATTATAGCCAGTTGTGCGTTGCAAATACTCTTGGTTGACACTACTATATGCAGCATTTGAAAAATAGGCGGTATTGGCATCATCGTCCACATCGGGTTCAATAATTCCGGCCTGGAAGCCAAGAAAAGCCTGTTGTGCACCAAAACCGAGGCTCGAGCCAATATCCAGATAGGCGTCCTCTATAAACTCACCATCTTGAACTCTCAGTGGGCCTAGGGCTTGCCCTTGGGCAAAATTGAGAAAATAATTATCGATACCCTGGGTTGTATTGCCCACTGCTACAAACTCGTTATCAAAATTCTGTACCATATCGTAGTTGAAGGCCAGGGCAATCTTTTTCCAAGGACTGTCCGAGGATTCAAATACGAATACCCCGCCCACTTGGTTGAGCTCAACAGAATTCAGATTAGAATTCCGAACACTGTTTCCAAACAAAACTTCGTTGTCCCGATTGTAATTCGAACCTGAAATGGTAAACTGGCTGTGATTGAATACAGCAGAACCGGCTGGGTTGACGTTCAGGGAAGAAAAATCCCCTCCCAAGGCACCAAATGCACCTCCCATCGCTTGAAATCTTGCAGTTCCCAAGGTGTTTTCAGTGCTGTAACGGACCACATCATTTATGTTTTGCGACGTCGCATATGTGCATGACAATATCATGATGAAAGCTATGACTCTTTTCATTTCTTTGATTTAGTTTTTACAATAAATTGATTTGGAATTTAGTGTCTTCCCCTGCTTCTGGTTCCGGATGACCTAGATGCTCCAGAAGACCTCCCGCCACCTGAGCTTCTGTAGCTTCCGCTGCTTCGCGAACTTCTGCTCGGTGCACTTCGGTAGCTCCGCGAACTGCTGGATCTGCTACCGGAACTTCGGTAACTCCTGCTTGGGGAACTACTTCTGTATGTTCCTGAACTCCTTCGACTACTGGAAGATCTACTATAATTACTTGTTCTTGGAGCAGTCCTTCCGGAAGATTGATAGCTTCTTGAGCTTCTTCCCTGTGTTCTGTATCCCGTAGAGCCCCTATTTACGGTTCCACTACGGTAGGTTCCCCTAGACCTGTTTGAAGGCGAAGTGCCATAAGAACGATAGGTTCTTGAACTTCTGTTATAGTTAGGAGAAGTTCGGGTACTTCTGCTGGTTCTATAACCTCTATTGCGAGCTACGGCATCGCCATTGGACCTTCTTGCCGTTGTTCCGCTTCTGTAGGTTCTGGAGCTTCTGCCCGCATAACCATTTCGGGAAACATTTGAGCGTCCAGAATTGTATCTATATCTTGAGGCATAGCCGCTTCGTCTCGAAGACAGATTTGACCTTCCTCTTAAAGTCGTTCCAGGAATAAAGCTATTGTTGTACCCTCTTCTGCTTCTATTAAAGGCATATCCTCGGCCATAATATCCTCTACCGTAGAAGGGTCTGCCCCAACGGTTACCATAGAATCCACCCCAGCCAAATCCCACACCGGCGTAACCCCAGTATGGGTTGCCCCATCCATAACCTCCCCATCCGAAGCCACCCCAGCCCCAGCGGTTCCATCTCCACGGGTTGTTCCAACCCCAGCCCCAACCGTATCCGCCCCAGCCCCAGCCGTTCCATAGCCATGGATCGTTCCAGCCCCAGCCACCCCAGGCCCAACTGTTGTCGTAAACGTTAATGGAGAGATTGGTGGGATTGTCACCCCAACCAGGATTTCCTCTATAAGTATTGTTATTTGCGAAATAGTCTGTTTGCGCCCCTAAAGGAATACTATCATTCTGTACATCGCTGCTGTAGCTATCCACATCCGTAAAAATCTCACCATCCAGGATTTCATCATATTCCTTGGATTGTTGATCGAAGTATTCTCTATAGATGTCGTTTTCCAAGTTTTGGTTTCTAACACCTTCGGGAGATTGCTTCTCCACACGTACAACGCGATTGTTGTTGGAGTAGATCCCGTCATCATCATAATACGAAGACTGCTGATACGTACCACAAGAGACCAGTAATAGGGTGGTCAATAGCGATGCGGCAAGCATTTGGATTTTAGGGCGGGGTAAAGACTTTTTCATCGTACAATTTTTATTGTTGAACATACTAAAAATAGTTAGTTTTACCGAACTATTTTTCAAGATAAAGTCACAAGTTTTGTGCCAAACTACTGTAGATGGGTAAAAATTTAACGAGTCGAAGCGAGGATTATTCCAAATGGTATAATGAACTTGTAGTAAAAGCGGATTTAGCTGAGAATTCTGGGGTAAGAGGATGTATGGTAATCAAACCCTATGGGTTTGCCATCTGGGAAAAAATGCAATCCCAACTAGATAAAATGTTCAAGGAAACCGGGCATGAAAACGCATATTTTCCGCTATTCATTCCAAAATCGTATCTGAGCAAGGAGGCGAGCCATGTGGAAGGCTTTGCCAAAGAATGTGCTGTAGTCACCCACTATCGTCTTAAAAATGCAGAGGATGGAAGCGGAATTGTAGTGGATGAGGATGCTAAATTGGAGGAAGAACTTATAGTACGTCCCACTTCGGAGACCATTATATGGGACACCTATAGAAAATGGATTCAATCTTATAGGGACCTGCCCTTGTTGGTGAATCAATGGGCCAACGTGGTGCGTTGGGAAATGCGTACTCGACTTTTTCTTCGCACTGCGGAGTTTTTATGGCAAGAGGGTCATACTGCCCATGCTACAAGGCAAGAGGCACTTGACGAGGCTGAACAAATGATGCATGTTTATGCCGATTTTGCGGAAAATTATATGGGAGTCCCTGTGATTAAGGGGACCAAAACGGAAAGTGAACGCTTTGCCGGGGCAGAGGAGACTTATTGTATTGAGGCTTTGATGCAGGATGGGAAAGCACTTCAGGCTGGAACGTCGCACTTTTTGGGACAAAATTTTGCCAAGGCATTTGATGTGAAGTTTGCCAATAGGGAAGGAAAGCAAGAATATGTCTGGGCTACTTCTTGGGGAGTCTCAACACGACTTATGGGAGCTTTGGTAATGACCCATAGCGATGACAATGGATTGGTACTCCCTCCAAATCTAGCACCTATCCAAGTAGTAATCGTACCTATTTATAAAGGTTTGGAGCAATTGGATGCAATTTCGGAAAAAGTGGAGCCACTTGTGAAGGAGTTAAGGGCCAAAGGTATCTCGGTGAAATTTGATAAAAGGGATACTCACAAGCCTGGCTTCAAGTTCAACGAATATGAACTGAAAGGGGTTCCCGTTCGTTTGGCCATTGGTCAACGCGATTTGGAAAATGGCACCTATGAGGTGGCCAGGAGGGATACCCTGGAAAAGGAATCGGTCAAAGCTGAGGATGTTGTGGGTAGGGTTGCAGGACTTATGGAGGAAATCCAAAAAAATATATTCCAAAAAGCGCTTGATTTTAGAGCTGAGCGTATCACCGAGGTAGATAGCTATGAAGAGTTTAAAAAGGTGATTGAGGAGAAAGGTGGATTTGTATCTGCCCATTGGGACGGCACTATGGCCACAGAGGACAAGATTAAAGAAGAGACAAAAGCCACCATAAGGTGCATTCCTCTTAATGCCAAAAAGGAAGAAGGGAGCTGCATGGTAACTGGAAATCCATCAGCACAAAGGGTGTTGTTTGCCAAGGCTTACTAAAGCGGGCAAAAAATAAAATTTACTGTTGCAAGACTTAAAAATAGTTGTATTTTTGCATCCGCAATTATGCGAGCTTATGGCCCGTTCGTCTAGGGGTTAGGACGCCAGGTTTTCATCCTGGTAACAGGGGTTCGATTCCCCTACGGGCTACTAAAGTAAAAAGTAAGGAGC
>NZ_FQWL01000002.1 GCF_900129665.1 Flagellimonas flava | reverse complement strand
GTTTCGCCTAATTGTTCAGCGCTTCTGAAATTCTTATTTGGCTGCACTGCGTTTCGCCTAATTGTTCAGCGCTTCCGCTCCACCAACAATTTCTAAAATCTCATTGGTAATGGCTGCTTGTCGTGCTTTGTTGTAGGTCAGTTTCAACTGATCCCTAAGCTCAGTAGCATTGTCGGTTGCCTTATGCATTGCGGTCATACGGGCACCGTGTTCGCTTGCAAAAGAATCACGTACTGCCTTATATAGTTGAGTCTTCAATGATTTTGGAATCAATTGCTCCACAATTTCTGGTTTGGACGGCTCAAAAATATAATCCGCAGCATTGGCATTATCCCCTTCTATAGGAACAAGTGGCAAGAACTGCTCTGCCATAACTATTTGGGTAGCTGCATTCTTGAACTTGTTGTACACCAGCTCAATCTTATCGTAATCCCCATCGATAAAATGGTCCATTAAGTTTTGAGCGATTGCAGCTACGTTATCAAAGGTTAAATCATCAAATACTTTACTATGATTGGCGATAACATTTCCGGCTTTCCCCAAAATATCATTTCCTTTCTTACCAATGGCGATAACATCTACCTGCTTACCCGCATAGGTCTGATTGATCAAGAGATTGGTCTGCTTGATAATATTTGAATTAAAAGCACCACAAAGTCCACGATTGGAGGTGATGGCAACAATCAAAACTTTGTTGACCTGCCTGTTGTCGGTAAATTTACTTCCGGCATCGCCGTCCAAGCTTGCGCTAAGACTCTGTAACAATTCAGTAAGTTTATTCGCGTACGGACGCATGGCGGTGATAGCATCTTGGGCTTTTTTCAACTTTGCGGCAGATACCATTTTCATGGCACTGGTAATCTGCATGGTTGATGAAACCGTTGCTATTCTACTTCGTATTTCTTTTAAGTTTGCCATTTTCCAATTATGAGTTAAAAGTGTTGGGTTAAGAGTTTTTGATTATGGCAACCAAAATCTTTATCAACTCTTCACAATCGTTCATCATTTCTTTAGGTACTTTTCTTCCAGTAGCTTCTAAAATTTCCAACCAATATTTGGTTTCATCAGCTTCTTTAAGGGCAATACCAAACTTATACTTAAAATCTTTTTTACTAACCCCTCTTTGTGCCTCTCTTGTATTGGCTCCAATACTGGTGCCACTTCTAAGCAATTGCGATGCTAGTTCAAAATCTTTGTTCTCCTTTAGGTTATCGCAGTACTTAACAATATCACAGGCAAATTGAAAACTTTTTATCCTAATCGGACTTTCATTCAATTTACTCACGACTCTGCACTCCTAACTCTGAACTAATTATCCAGAGTACTTTCCAGCCAAATCTTTGCAAACGGAAGTCAACGTGTCCGTAACTTCGTCTGTTAATTTGCCAGCCTTCAACGTATCCAATACACCTCTGTGCTTGGCATTCAAGAACTCAATAAAATCCGTTTCAAACTCTTTTACCTTATCCACAGGAACATCTCTCAACAAGTTTTTGGAACCTGCAAAGATAATTGCAATCTGATCCTCAACAGTAAATGGATCATTCTGTGCCTGCTTCAAAATCTCAACATTCCTACGACCTTTTTCAATAACATTCAAGGTAGCGGCATCCAAATCGGAACCAAACTTCGCAAAGGCTTCCAATTCACGGAACTGTGCCTGATCCAGTTTCAAAGTACCAGCAACTTTTCTCATAGATTTCACCTGAGCGGAACCACCCACACGCGATACAGAAATACCCACGTTGATCGCTGGTCTTACCCCTTGGTTAAATAAATCCTGCTCCAAGAAAATCTGTCCATCCGTAATGGAAATCACGTTGGTAGGAATATAGGCCGAAACGTCACCCGCTTGGGTTTCAATAATCGGCAATGCCGTTAGAGAACCTCCACCTTTTACCATTGGCTTAAGTGGTTCTGGCAAATCGTTCATGTTTTTGGCGATATCGTCATCTGCAATCACTTTTGCGGCACGCTCCAACAATCTTGAGTGCAAGTAGAATACGTCACCAGGGTACGCTTCACGACCTGGAGGTCTTCTCAAAAGAAGCGATACCTCACGATACGCAACCGCTTGCTTTGATAAATCATCATAGATGATCAAGGCTGGTCTTCCGGTATCCCTGAAGTACTCGCCAATCGCAGCACCTGCGAACGGAGCATACACCTGCATTGGAGCAGGGTCAGATGCATTGGCCGCAACAATAGTAGTATACGCCAAAGCTCCTCTATCTTCCAAGGTCTTGGCAATGGCCGCAACCGTTGATGCTTTTTGACCTACTGCAACATAGATACAGTACACAGGTTCCCCGGCATCAAAAAATTCTTTCTGGTTCAAGATCGTATCGATACAAACCGTAGTCTTACCCGTCTGACGGTCTCCAATTACCAACTCACGCTGTCCACGTCCAATTGGAATCATGGCATCGATCGCTTTAACTCCCGTTTGCAATGGCTCGTTTACTGGCTGACGGTAAATAACCCCAGGTGCTTTACGCTCCAAAGGCATTTCGTAGGTGTCACCGGCAATAGGTCCTTTCCCATCGATAGGATTTCCCAAAGTGTCAACCACACGACCAACAATTCCTTCACCAACGTTGATAGATGCAATACGCTGCGTTCTTTTTACCGTTGCGCCTTCCATTACTTCTTTGGATGGGCCCAACAATACGACACCAACGTTATCTTCCTCTAGGTTCAAAACAATACCTTCCATACCGCCATCGAACTCCACAAGCTCCCCGTATTGGGCATTGGAAAGTCCGTAGACGCGGGCAATACCGTCACCTACTTGTAATACGGTACCCACCTCGTCCAAGGAAGCACTTGCTTCAAAACCTGATAATTGCTCTTTTAAAATTGCTGATACCTCAGCGGCTTTTACTCCTGCCATTTGACTAGATATTAGACTTTAGACGATAGATTTTATATTGCTATGCGTCGTGTTTTTATTTCTATTTTTTAAACGATTATAGTCCGTAGCGCAGCGAAGGACTATAGACTATTTGTAAATTCTCTTTTAAGGCCATTCAGTTTATTGACGATACTGGCGTCATATTGCAAATCGCCGACCCGAAGGACAAATCCTCCCAAAATGTTTTCATCCACCTTGTTTTGAATGGTAACTTTATTTCCTGTAATCTTGGCCACTTCTGCCAACACCTTCTTTTCCAACGTAGCGGTCAATGGAACCGCAGTGGTCACATAGGCAACGTTCTCACCCTTTAATTGCTCGTGCAAAATGATGTACTTAAAGGCCACCTCTTGCAACAGACCAATTCTTTTGTTATCGGTAAGGGTGTTGATCAAGCCCAAAGTAATTTGGCTGGATCCTTTGAAAATTTTGTTCAGTGCTCCCTTTTTAACATCCCCTTTGATTACCGGACTTCCCAACAAATTCTGGAGCTCGGCATTTTCATCAATGGTGGCAGCAATGGTTCTCATATCTTTTTCCACGGCATCTGCCGTTTTCTTTTCGATTGCGAAGTCCAAGGTTGCTTTTGCGTAACGTACGGCTGCCCTACTTTCGTTCATCTGTTCTTAGTTCAATTCAATATCTCCCAACATATCCTGAACAAGCTTTTCCTGCTTCTTCTTATCGGACAGCTCATCCTTGATCACTTTTTCCGCGATGTCAATGGAAAGATTAGCTACTTGGGCTTTGATGTCAGCAACGGCTGCTTTCTTTTCACTCTCGATAGTTGCCTGGGCCTGTTTGATCATTTTGTCCCCTTCAACCTGAGCTTGCTCCTTGGCATCTGCAACAATTTTATCCTTGATCTCACGGGCTTCCTTCAACATCGTTTCCCTCTCGGCTCTTGCCTCCTTCAATAGTTTTTCGCTATCGGCGGTAACATTCTGCATTTCCCTTTTTGCATCCTCCGCAGCGTCCAAAGCATTTTTAATGCCTTCCTCACGATCATTGATCGCATTAAGGATGGGCTTCCATGCAAACTTCCACAACAAGAACAACAACAGACCAAACAATAATGTCTGCCAGAAAAATAGTCCCACCGAAAATTCTTCCAATAACTTTTCCATATTCTATGCTTTACTATTATGCAATTTTTAAACGAAGTAAAAGCTGTAACCAACCGTTACAGCTCTTACTTTTTGTGATTTGATTATACTGCGAAAAGAGCAGCGAAACCAATACCTTCAATCAACGCTGCTGCAATCAACATCGCTGTTTGGATTTTTCCGTAAGCTTCAGGCTGACGAGCGATAGCCTCCATAGCAGAACCACCGATTCTACCAATACCAAGACCTACACCGATAACTACCAAACCTGCACCTACCATTACTGGAATTTCCATATCTATCTAGTTTAAAAATTAAATATTCAATACTTAGACACTTCTCGACTGCGCTCAAAGTGACACTCCTTCAATTAATGTGCTACCTCAGCTTCGTGTTCATGGTCGTGCTCATGTTCTTCAGAGGCAAATCCGAAATACAGGGCGGACAACATGGTGAAAATATACGCTTGAAGTAAGGCAACCAACACTTCAATCAGGGAGATGGCGAAAGCCAGTCCGAAGGACAATGGACTTCCAAGCCAACTCTTAAAAATAAACATCAACCCGATCAAACTCATCAAAACAATATGACCTGCCTGCATGTTGGCATACAAACGAATCAACAACGAGAATGGCTTGATGATCAATCCCAACAATTCAATGGGAACCAAAATAATGTACAATGGAATCTTCCCGTACCAAGGCAATGATTTTCCCAAAGGATCAAACTGGTGCATCCAGTAATCCTTGGTTCCTGTGAAATTGGTAATCAAAAACGTCATAATCGCCAAGGAAACCGTGATGGCAATGTTACCAGTCACATTAATTCCAAGCGGTGTTAAACCGAAAATGTTCAAAAACCAAATAAAGAAAAAGATGGTCAACAGGAACGGCATATATTTTTTATATCGCTTTTCACCGATGTTCGGTCTTGCGATATCATCCCTAATGTAAAGGACAATGGGCTCAAAGAAGCGACCAGCTCCCGTTGGGATACCATTGTTTTTGGTGTAGGATTTTGCCAAGCTGGTGAACAGCCACAACATCAACAATCCGGTAACAATGATCATTACCACATTTTTGGTGATGGAAAAATCCAAAGGTTTTATGTTGGTAGCATGGTGCTCATCATCATAATTGATGGTGCCCTCTGCGTCCGTCTTGTAGATTTTGCCATGGTAAAGTTTGTAATGATTTCCATCTACCTCGGCCAAAGTCTCACCATGATGGAATTTTGAGCTTGAAAAAACTTTAAGTCCGTTATCCCATAGGATTACCGGCAATGGAATACCAACATATTTGTGTTCTCCATTTTCCTTGGTGTAAGAGAACAAGGAAAAGTCATGGGAATCCAGAAGGTGATGGGTAATGTATTCCTTAATTTCTGTCTTAAGGTCCTTGCCATGTCCTTCGCCTTCTTCCTTGGCCTCACTGGCAAAAGTGAACTGCCCTAAAATCAATGCTACAACAAGAAAAAATCTGGTCAAATGGGTATTTCGCATTTCGCTCAAAATAACGGTCTCTCAAAATCGGTGCAAATGTAAGTCATTCTCACAAAAAGAAAAAAGCTTTCAAACTTTTATTTTTGAGGATTTTGCGTGCTTTATTTTTTAGGGGAATCGTGAAGTTTATTGAGCATTTTGGAGATAAAGTAGGTCTCCAAAATAAGTGCGACACTGTAAGGCACAAAGAAAGCCGCAAATTCTAACCTTGACATATCCCCATCGGCCTTGTAGGACGGGTAAAACAGGAGAAAAAAGAAGGCAAATTTGAGCAAACTGCCGCCCATGAACAGAAATCCAATCTGATTTTTCAATTTTTCCCGGAAACGGTACAACAAGAAGAAAATGGTCGCCGCCAACAGTCCGTTCACCACATAGGACCGTACAATCAGGTGGTCAAAAACTGGGTATTCCATGTTAGATAGCACAAGTAGGTGTAATCCGAAGGTCAGGAGAAGCGCAACACCCAATAAAAGGTAAAATTGAACCGATAGGTTGAACTTTTGCATCAGTATTTAATCCGTTTTAGCTGCTGCAAAACTACCCAAATAGAAATTGCCACTCCCAATAAAGTGGCAATTACCGTAAAAATATTTTTTTCGTTCCCGTAGTAGGCATCCAACCATTTTCCTCCCTTTACGGCCAAGAAAATAATGGCGCCCATCTCAAACGCAATACCAGATAGCATTGCGGCATTCTTAAAGTTATTCTTCTTTTTAGGAGACTTTTGCGGGTTCATTGGACTTTGTGGGCTGCAATTTATGGGTTGATGCCGCTGCCGTACCTGTGGTAGCGCCCTTGCCCATAGTGCATGCCGCATTAAATGTAGCTCCCGGTTCCACGGCCAATTTAGCGACCTGAACAGTTCCTTCAATTGTAGCAGAGGACTTAAGTGAAAGTAGGTCTTTTACCAAAAGTTCACCATTGAACTTCCCTTCAATATCTGCGTTTACGCACTCCACCTTGCCATTGATGTAGCCATCTTTTCCTATAACAACCTTACCGGATGTCTTTACATTTCCTTCGAGTTTACCATCGATTCGAAAATCGGCCTCGGAAGTAATATTACCCTTGATCTTGGTATTCTTCTCAATTCTGTTGGGTTGTCCTCCAAATTCTGTCATAGTACGAGGTTTTTTGTTGTCTGAAAACATTGTTTTCTTAAGGTTTTGGGGTTAAAATTTGTGTTTTATATGATTCTAAATTTTTATGTACTTGAATGATTTTGTAATTGTTAGATAAAACTACAAAATTCTCATCGTTGATGCGGTAGTCCCGATTCTTTTTTATGAGTTCAGTATATCCCAAAGCAAAATCCTTTGATCTAAACCCATGAACCACCACAAATTGATCTTCCAAATTGTAAATGTCCTTGGAAATCTTGTTTTTGTAATTAAGGTCTTTGATGGATGCCTCCAAGCGCTCTACTAATTTCAACGCTTTTTCGTTGTCCTTTATTTTAAATGGAAACACCACTTTCCAATTTCCAGTACCCGAGGAGCCTATTTCAGGGGAAAATTCCCTGGCTTCCAATTTAGGTAATTGCTCAGCCACCATCTGTTCCGCCTTTTTCCCCTCCGGATTATTTGGATACGTGAGAGCCACATAGTTGAGGGCTTCCTTAAAAGGTTCAAATCCTTGTAGACGACCAATGGCATTGGCCTTCAACATTTCAAATTTGGGAACTATGGGGTCCCCAGTGAACCTATTTATGTATTCCTGTGACAAAGTGATGACCTTGAGGTATTCTTGCTGTTCATATAATTTGTACAAAGAAGCATATCGTGCATCTGGACTATCCGTATTTCCTTCCAAAACCGCTTGGGGGTTCAATAAGATTTCCGCGTAGCGGGTATCGGGATGGTTTCTTATGATATCCTGCTTCATGTTGTCCGCCAAGGGACTTCCGGTCTCCTCATAAATTTTGAACAGGTTGTATTTGGAAGGTAGAATCAAGCGCTCTTCCGGGTTGGAACTCAACACACGTTCCAGCTTACCGGCCGCCAACAGATTTTCCTTGAACTTTTCCTTGTAAATCAGCCCTAACTGATAATTGGCAAAGTTTCGTTCCGTTCTAAGGCTATCAATAATTTTGACATCGGTAGGAATTTGTCCCAGGTAAAAGTCAAGAGAATATTTTTGTTCATCCGTAACGGGGGCATCCGTTTGGCCGTTGGCCAAGACTTCCTGTCCGGTTGCCTCAGAAGGTAAGGTTCTGCTCTTGTTGCTCCAGCGCCAGTCGTCCTCCAAAATACGATCTCCCCAACGGGTCTTAAAATCGTTTTTACCGTAGCCCAAACTGGTGATATTATAAAAATAGAATTTACCTTGGTTGGCCTTACCTCCTTTTGATTCCGCAAAGGTGGCAAAACCAGCGTTGGTTCGTTCCAGTTGTTTTTGGGCCTCTTCCTCATCCTTGCGTTTCAGCTCGGCAATGAGTTCTTCAAAATAGGCCTTTTGTTCCGCTTCGGGCATTTCATAAAGTGTAATGACACTGTCCGCATGTTGTACAATATCTTCATACTTAATCACATCCTCAAGGTTGTCCAACTTCTTTTTGATTCTGCGGAACTGCTTGGTGTTCTCTGTGAGATTGGTCAGGGTACTATCGTAATACGCACCCGATGTTTTATAGGCATCCTCGTCAAAATAATAGTCAGCAAGATCTTTATAGTTCAATGCGCTCAACTTGCGTTCTCCGGTATTGGCCTTGAGGGATTTATTAAAGTATACTAGGGCCAAACTATCGGAATCCGTGGACAAATGAAACTGGGCCACTTCCCTATAGATCTTATCCAAAAAGGGTCGGTTCTCCCTATTCTCTTCCAATTCAGTAAGGTATTCCAGCAAGGCTTCCCGGTTGGAATCCGTTATGGCGGTGTTTTGAATTTTCTTTAAGTGCGCATTGATCATATACACCCGGGGTGATCTTCGGTTTAGGGCGATTACCTTGTCAAAGGCATAGTTGGCCGAGTCTTTATGGCCCAACCCATTGTACAACTGGCCTATAATGAAAAGATATCTTCCTTTTTCAGCATTCTTTTTAGTGTACGCCTGGGCGATTTTTAATTTTTGAATGGCTGTATCTGGGGCCTTAAGGTTGATGAAACATTGCGCCAACACCGCGTTGGCATCCGCGTATTCCTGATCCTTTAGCTTCTCAAATTTGAACATTCTTCTAATGTTCTGGATTGCCAATTCTGGATTGTCCAAACGCATATTGGTCTTTTCCCTCCAGATGGTGGCTTCGTTCAGCTTATCACTTTCGGTGTATTTTCTAAGAATGTAATTGAAGGATTCCAAAGCCGGAATATAGCGCTGGTCAAAATAGCGTGCCTTTCCCAAAAGGAGAAAAGCTTCATCCGTTTGGGGATTGCGTTCCTCATCTTTGATGTCCATGCTGTGCTTTTGGATGGCCTTGGTGGCCTTTTCCTCAGCAATAATAAAGTTGGGATTGTTGTCCTCAGAATCCAGTTTTACTTCATCTGTTACTTCTAAACGTTCCACAGGGAGCAGTTCCCAATAATCGTCCCTGTAATTTGCGTTGAGTTCTTCCCTCCCTTGTTCAAAGGCAATATTGCCATTGTACAGGGTATTGTATTTGGTATTTAGGGCATGCCAATTGCGGTTTAGGAACTTGTCCTTTTTGGTGGAACAGGAGTTAAAAATCATCCCTCCAAAAACCAAGGCACAAAAAAATAGGTGTTGAAGCTTCAAAATAATCGGTAATCGTGTCTTACCTTAACTGAAAATCGCCCATATTATTATAAGGCTCATCGGTAAAATGCAATAATTTTTCCCATTGGCTTTTTTACACACCCCTAACCCCTCTCCAGAGTGGAATTTGATCCTGATTAATTTGGATGTCCTCCCTTCTTGAGAAGGGAAAGATTTCGAGCAGCGAAATCAGGGTTGTGTTCATTGGTGAAACTGAAAACTTACACCCCCCCAGTCCCTCTCCAGAAGGGAATTTTGACCTTGTCTATTACCAGGCCGTGGGTCGCTCAAAATTGGCTCTCCTTCTATTGTATTTAGATTTGTAGGCCACCGGGGATAATCCCACATATTTTTTAAAGACCGTCCGAAAGGCTTTTTGGTCTGCGTAGCCCACTTGGTACATCACTTCATTGACGTTCTGCTGGGTGGATTCAAAACTTCGTTTGGCCGCCTCAATCTTTACCCGTTGAATATATTCCAACGGGGTGTTTTGGGTCGCTTTTTTAAACCGTCGTACAAAGTTTCTTCCACTGATCGCATATTTCTTTGCCAGTTGTTCCACAGAGATTTTTTCGGTGACGTTGTTTTCTATATATTTTTGGGCCTCTTTGATGGCATCGTCCTCATGGTCTTTTTGTCCTTGAAAAATGGCAAATTGGTTTTGGTCCTCCCGATCCATATCAATCTCAAAGAATTTGGACAGATAAATGGCGGTTGGCCTACCGCAATACTTCTCCACTAAATGGATCATAAGATTTAAAAAGGAAAAAGCACCCCCGCTGGTATAGATCCCATCCTCGTCGGTCACAATTTTATTGGCCACCAGATTTACCTTGGGAAACATCTGCCTAAAAATATCCATTCCCGCCCAGTGCGTTGCGCATTGCTTGCCATCTACCAAACCGGTCATGGCCAGGACAAAGGCTCCCATGCACATGCTGGCCACTTCGGCATTGTGCTTATGCCTTTGGTCTAAAATCCAAGGCACAAAATCTTTATTCTGATCTAAATCTTCTTCCAGTTTATCAGGTCGAAGTGCGGGGATCAAAATCAAGTCCGTTTTTTCAATATCGTGGATGGTGCTGTCACAATGGATACTGAACAATCCCTGGTATAAGGAATAGTCACGTTCCAGGCCCACCAAATGCACTTCAAAAAAATCATCTTCGCGCTGGCCTGCACGCTTCAAAAACTGATTGGCCGCCATTAGAACCTTAAATGGTCCCACCACATTGCTTAGAATAGCATTCCCCTTGGGCACCAAAATACTTACATGTTTCATTACCAGTTGTTTTAGTGCCATAAATGTAGGGGGAATACTTGGCAGAATCAACCCTTAAAAGTGTCTTATTACGCCTTAATGCCGCTTTTCCCTCTTTTGTAGTTTTGGTACATGGAGCTGGAAAAATTCTTGGAAATCCGTTCGGAACTGTGTCTAAAATATGCTGATGTGAGCGAAGGAAAAATGATGAGCTCCCCAGCCATACATTACAAGAAAAAGGTCTTTGCCTTCTTTTCCAGACAAAATAAAATGGTGTTTAAATTGGGAAAGACCTTTCCGTTTTTAGAAAGCGATGTTCCACTAACGGAGTTCAATCCCTTTAAGAAAAAAGGACCTTTGACTGGGTGGTACGAAGCCGATTTTAGCCAAAACCAAAAATGGCATAAGCTGGCCGAAACTGCCCTGGAATTATTAAAAAAAGAAGTGTAACATGATCACAAAAGCATATAGCCAATTTTTTAAGGAACTCAGCAAGAACAATCATAAAGAATGGTTCCATGCCAACAAGAAACGCTACGAAAATGAGGTGAAGGCCCCATTTTTGGATTTACTTGAAGAGTTATTGGTCACACTAGTGGAATGGGATTCCAGAATTTTACCGGACCCCAAAAAAGCTTTGTTCCGAATCAATAGGGATGTGCGTTTTGCCAAGGACAAATCGCCCTACCACACTATTATGAAAGCTGGATTTTCACCCAATGGGAAAAAATCCATCTTGCCCGGTTATTATTTGGGAATTGATTCGGATAGCATCCATGTGGGCGGTGGACTTTTTATGCTTCGCCCTCCGCAACTCAAAAAAGTAAGGGAATACATTGCTGAAGAACCCCATGAGCTGGAAGAGCTGGTTCAGGATATCAACTTCACGCAGAATTTTGGGAAGCTCAAAGGGGAAAAATCGAAACGGTTGGATAAAAATTTGCTTAAAGCAAGTGAACAAACCGACTTGATATACCACAAGCAATTTTATGCCATGGCCGAATTTCCCCTGGAGCCTTTTTTTGGTAAGAGCGAATTGGTTGATGAGGTGTTCTCCCATTTTAAGGTCATTCGACCTTTGAACACCTACCTAAGCCAAGCCTTGGATTGAATACAAGTTTATTTATTAATCATAAAAACAGAAACAACATGACAACACAAGAAGTTGCAGACAAATTGGTAGGCCTTTGTAGGGAAGGTAAGTATGAAGAGGCCTATGGCCTATACGCGGCGGATGCGGTGAGTTTGGAGATGCCCGGTGTGCCCAACGAAAGAACGGAAGGATTGGACAATATTTTACAAGGTTTTGCCCAATGGGCCAGTATGATCGCTGAGTCCCACGGGGGAACGGTAGGTGACCCTGTTGTGGCCGACAACCATTTTGTGGTGCCCATGACCAGCGATGTTACCTTTAAGGATGGACGCAGGGTAAACATGCAGGAGCTTTCCGTATACCAAGTGGCAGGAGGAAAAATCAAGCAAGCCCAGTTTTTTTATGATCCTTCAGTGATGGGGGGATAAAAGTTTATGTCAGTTCGAGGGAAGTCGGGAACTTAAATATACATCTCGTCTTCCCTCGATTTGATATTGATTCTATCTTACGTAAACTGAATTCGCATAACTATAGGCTGAATTAGAACTATCAAGGTATTGATAATCAATACTTTTTCCGTTCTCAAGATCAATGGTCCATAACATAGCTTTCTCCCCGTTAAAGGTGCGATATCCAACTACATATGCCATATTTTCCAATATGAAAATCGATTTGGCTTCATGTGGTGCCAATGATACATTATCAGTCAGATCAGTGGTAGATTGGGTTTGTCCATTCTCAATTTCCCAAAGTGTGGCGTCATAGTAATTGCCCCCTTTCTCATATCCTACAGCATAAAGTTTATTGTCTTTTGGAAAGACAGAATAGGCTGTTGCATTGGAGCCATCCCCACCTTCAATATTAGTGGTCTCACCACCAACTTGCCACAGCTTGGCGGAATTAAACTCTCCTGCTCTATTGCTCCCAACCACCATAATCTCACCTTTATTGTCTATAATAACATCCCGTGCATAGGCCTCATCAGCACTTTCTTCTGAAAGAACTATACCATTGCCCGGGATTTTCCATAGTCTTGCTTTAGATTTTGCATCTTTGGATTCAACCCCAACCACTATTATTGTACCATTTTCGTCAGCCGTAACCGATTTGGCTTCTTCCATACTTTCGTTATTAGGAATTTCAATTGGCGAAGCTCCATATTCCCAAAGCATTGCAGTCGCGTACCCCTCCATGTCATCTGTTACTTTATAACCTACAACGTAAATGTTGTTGGAATTTTCCGCGGTATCTATATAGATGGAATTTGCATAACTGATGCTTAAGCCATCTTCAAGGAAATGTGGCTCTCCGTTAATCCATAAGGTGGCAACGGAAATATCTTGTTCGTTCCTTTTGAAACCAGTCACATAAATATTCCCTCCATCATCCACTGCTATAGCCTCAGCGGCAGATAGTCCTTCACTTAGGTAGTTTACTTCCCCGTTTTTCCAAAATGCGGCTCTATCTATTCCATTGATATTCTCAACACCAGCAACCAATATGCTGGGATTTACAATTACCGAGCATGTCGCCACATGGTTTCCTATGGTAACTGTCAATTCAGCTAAACCTGACTTATGCGCAACAATGGAACCTTCCTCTGTAATACTAAGTACATTTTCATTATTGGAATCCCAATCGGCCTCTTGGTTTTCAAAATCTCCAATATTTGTAATTTCAGGTAAATCCAAAGTGTCTAGAGAAAAGAGTTCTAATGAGGTTTTGTCAAGAATAATGGCGTTTGTGCCTCCTGTGGTAACTTCAAAATCATCTTCGCTGGTGTCAGTACCCCCAGCAGTGGTCACCTTGATCTTGCCAGTGGTTGCGCCTACTGGTACAGTGCCTGTCAATTTGTTGGCATTGGCCTCGCTTAACGTAACGGCAGTGCCGTTTAAAGTTACTGTATTGTCGGAAATCGACGTTCCAAAGCTGCTGCCGTTAACGATTAGGGGTGCACCTACCGCTCCGCTCCCATTATGCCCTGTAATATTTGGGGCTGGAACCTGTGGAGTATCCGGACCATCATCCTTCCCGCAAGACAACACTAAAAGTCCCATGGCCAAAACCAGTGAACCTACGTATATCATTTTTCTCATAATCTTCTTTTTTGGATTAAGACCATGAAATAATGAGACTTCAGCCTAAAAGCTTTGACCCAATTGACGGATGCCCGTTTTGAGTTGACGGATGAGGGTTTTGGGGTAGACGGAACTTTTAAAAATTGTCAATTCGAGTGAAATTCTGAAAAGAATTTTGTTTCGAGAACAACACACCCCTGGCCCCTCTCTAGAGAGGAACTATTATCCTCCAAAAAAGGTCTCTAATTCCTTGAGTGTTTCTTCGGAAGTCTGGATATCTTTTACAATTTCCCCTTTGTTCAATACCACGATGCGTTCACAGACTTCGGTAACGTGCAACAGATCATGGCTTGAAATCAATATGGTTGCCCGATCTCTTTCTGCCAAATCCTTGATGATTGCTTTTAGCCTAATCTGGGTGGTAGGATCCAAATTGGCAAAAGGTTCATCCAAAATCACTACTTCCGGATTGCCAATAAAGGAAGCTACAATACCCGCTTTCTTCTGGTTTCCTTTAGATAGATCTCGCAGGTATTTTTTTTGGCCCAATATCTCACCGTGAAAAAAGTCCTCAAAGGAAGCCAACAGCTGGTCTACATCTGCCTTGTTTCTGCCGCGTAGATCACCAATAAAATAAAAATACTCCTCTGGGGTAAGGTAGCCTATCAAAAAGGTTTCATCAATAAAAGCTGAAGTGTGTGGTTTCCAATCCTCACTTTTATTGACCTGAATGCCCTGGTTCTCCACATGCCCCGTAGTTGGCTGAATCAAATCCAACAACAAGCTAAAAAAAGTGGTCTTCCCTGCCCCGTTGTTTCCAACTAGACCAAAGCTTTGTCCTTTCGGAATTTCCAAGTTTTCCAAATTCAAGACTATTTGGCTTCCGTATTTTTTAGTCAGGTTTTGTGCAGTTATCATGGTTATAAAGTGTAAAGTTCAAGCTCAAAAGTCAGGTTCAGGTTCAACGGTTTCAAACAAGTTCGGTTGTATGGGTTAACCCTCCTTTTCTTTAAAGCCGGCAATCATCCCATATTTTTTGGTTCTATATTTTTCGGTAATGGCATCCAACAATCTATTCTTGAGGGCAAAACCAATAATTCCTATTAGGGAGAGTATGATTACGGCAGCCTCAAGGGAAATCAAGTAATAAAATACCGTGAAAATAAGAATGGGAAGGCCCAATACCGGCAGTATGATCAGAAACTGGGTGGCACTTGTGCCCTGCATATTCCCTATGGCACTTTTGTCCAGTTCTATCCTTTTTTTGTTGAAGGACCCAAAGAACAAAATCACCGGAATATTGACCCCAAGATTATACAGTGCACAGGCAAAGTTTATGGCCAAGGCATCCCAACCAAAATACACATAGGGTATAGTCAACAGAAACATGACTACCACACTGACCGAAATAAGGGTTGCTTTGGACTCCAAATATTTCCGTAGCGGAATGTTCTGGGACATCATCATACTATAATAAGAGCTGTCCCAAGCTGGGATAAACTGCCCAAAGTTGGTCAAGAAAATGCCGGTCATAAAGATTCCCAAAAAGGCCAGCATCGGCATCATGCTCGCAAATTGGTCCTGGCCATAAAAAATCAGTCCATAGAAAACAAAAAGCAGGGATATAAACACTTGGGCACGTGTGCGTTTGTTGCGCCAGATCATTTTTAAGTCCAACTGCAGAAAAGGGGCCATGTCGCCAAATCGTTTGGTCCATGCCAAATCCGATGTTTTGGCTTCCTTGGACTTGGTCTTCAACGAGGCGTCTAGGAACAACCTGTTCTTTAGGTACCTAAAATTGATATAGTAGGTTGCCAGGGCCAACGCAATCGGTACAATCACCATTATGGGATATTGATATAGCCCATGAAAAATTGGACCAAAAAATTCCCGTACTGGAACCCATTGAAAATAATCCAGCGCAAACAAGATCAAAAGGGTCCCGGCCAGTATCGCAAAAGCCTTGTCATTTTTGTTCACCAAGAAATTCACGTAGTTGATGCAGAGCACCAAAGCGAACATAGACACCAACCAGGGTCCCACGTTTACAACGGGGTATCCATGGTAGAGCAAGACAATGCAAAACGGAACAAAAAGAAATAAAGCTGTTAAGTTATAAACGGAAAACCCCGACCTCCCTAAAATGTAGTGCGCAATACTGCTCTTTTTAATGGGCATTGAGAGCATGGGTTTAATATCCATTACTGGTAGTTTTTGCATAAAATAGCGAAAGAGCAGTTCGGCCAGCACCCAGTACAAAAGATATTGGCTCAACATCCATATGGGTGCTTGGTCCGGAAATATTTTCTTTAGGATAAAATAGAGCGCAATGCCCAAGCCCACCATTGCCGACAGCATATAAAGTCCAAAAAACAACATCACAAGCTTTATAATCAAGCTCTTGCCAAAAGAGGAAGACCTGAAAAAAGATTTCCATTGCAAGGAAACAAAACGCTTGAACATGATTGGAGGTTTTCGATAAGTTAGTAGTGGGTGCTAAACTTTTGTTACAAAAAGCTTTCTTTTTTTGGATTTCAGCTTCCAAAATAGTGCGAATCCGTAGTTTTGCACAAAAATTGTACAAAATGAGCGACTTTCACGCCCTAAAAATTGCTGCGGTTGATGCATTGACCCCAAACTCAGTTGCACTTACTTTTGATGTTCCCGATTCCCTAAAAGATACATTTGCCTTTACGGCTGGCCAATATATTACCTTAAAACATGCTGTTAACGGTATAGAAGTGCGGAGGGCCTATTCCATTTCCTGTGCTCCCTCCTCCGGACAGCTGACGGTTGGGGTTAAAAAAGTGCCAAACGGTACATTTTCGGTTTTTGCCAATGAAAATCTTAAAGCAGGTGATGTTCTGGACGTAATGGCTCCCGAAGGCCGTTTTGTTTTTTCACCGGATGGCAGCCCAAAACATATAGCCGCCTTTGCTGCTGGAAGTGGTATTACCCCTATCATGAGCATTGCCCAAACGGTTTTGGAAAGTCATCCCGAAAGCACATTTGTATTGGTCTTCGGAAACCAAAGTGCCGAGGAAACCATGTACCTAAAGGCGATTGAGACGCTTCAAGAAAAATATACCCATAGGTTTTTTGTTCAACACATTTGCAGCAGGTCTCAAGAAGAAGGCGCCATGTTTGGCCGAATTGAAACCTCAACAGTAAATTTTATTGTCAAGAACAAGTTCAAGGAGACCGCATTTGATGCCTTTTATCTCTGTGGACCAGAAGAGATGATCAACACGGTTTCCGATACCCTAAAAAATAATGGAGTTTCCGAAGACAAGATTCTGTTTGAACTCTTTACAGCTTCCGAAACGGAGGATACTGTTGCCGAAAACCTAGATGGCAAGACCCAGGTGGAGGTGTTGGTAGACGACGAGACCTTCAAGTTCTCCATGGATAAAAAAGATTTGGTGCTGGATGTAGTTCTAAAAGAAAAGATAGATGCTCCCTATTCGTGCCAAGGAGGGGTTTGCAGTAGTTGTATCGCCCGAATCACCGAAGGAAAAGCCGAAATGGTCAAAAACCAAATCCTGACCGATGGTGAAGTGGCCGAAGGACTTATCCTTACCTGTCAGGCGCATCCGCTGACCCCTACCTTGAAGGTGGATTACGATGATGTATAGGTTGAAGGGTAAAGGGTTAGTGGGTGAAGGGTAAACCTCAATGAAAATCCTGAAACCATTTGATTAATTAGTGAAACCTGCCGGGCGGCAGGCGGGTTTGTGTCAAACACCTAAGGCCTCAGTACTAAGCTTGCTTCCAAAGCCCTGCAACCGTATTCATACCCAATGTTGAAGGCTTTTTCTATCCCTTTTTTATCCAGAACACCTATACCCTCCAGTTCCTGGGGTTCAATGGAAAGGTCGCATTCCTCCAATTTTCTATGGCTAGAGGCATAAATCATCAAACCGGTGACCCTTCCTGCCAATAAAATGGAATTCCGGATGTCCCGTTTCCCGATCTCTCCGGCAATGGATACATTACTGCCTATCACAAAGTCCGCCTTGTCATCCACATATTCCTTCGGGAAGTTATTCATGACCCCGCCATCCGCATACAACACCTTGTCAATTTCAATGGGACTAAATACCGGAGGTAGCGCCGCAGAGGCCAAAAGTGGTCGAATGAGCTCACCCTGGCTAAATACCTTCTCTTCTCCCTTTAACAGGTCCGTGGCCACAACATATAGAGGTTTGTCCAACACCTCAAAAGAATCTTTGGGGAAATAACCCTTAAAAATCTTGAAATAGCGCTCGGTATCGATAAATCCTGGCTTGTTGATGGCAAAAAAGTCGTACTTGAACAAAGGGGTCTCCCTAAAAAACTGAAGCATCTCTTCCGTAGGAATACCACTGGCGTATAACGCGCCCACCAAAGCCCCAACACTGGAGCCTGCAATTACTTGGGCTTCCAAGCCATGTTCCCGCATGGCCTTTATCAATCCTATATGGGCCATCCCCCGGATTCCGCCGCCAGATAAGACCAATCCCACCGATTTTGCATTTGGTATTGCTTTTGTCATTCAAAAAAGATTCTAGGCCCCATAAAATTAACTTCCCTAGGCCAAAAATCCCGTTTTTAAGCCCAATTTTAAGAGATAATTACCGACTGGCGAGTCGGTATCGCGTCAAAATAGGGCCTCTTTTTACACTTTATCGAGTTCCTCTCGATGTTAATCCTACACTTTTTCAAGCCTTTATTTTGCCAACAGACCAGCGGGTCGGTTTGTTAAAATTTGAGATTTATTGGAAAAAATTGTAATCCCTGAGGCCCTTTTTCGACCTAAATTGATGTAGATATTTATTGTAAGTTTACTACACGTACTCAGGTAGTTTGGAACAAAACCAATTTAAAGATACTGCGGTTCTCATTTTTGCCAGCTCGGCAGAGGTGGATTCCCATGCTAAAAAAATCCAAGCTGGCGTTCCTCTTTTTCAAGCCCTCACAGCCCAAACAATACAAGTAGTGCAAGCCACAGGCTTACCTTATTTTCATTTTACGGAAAATGAGCAGTGCGGAAATTCTTTTGGCGATCGATTTATCCACGCAATTCAACAGGTCTTTGACCAAGGGTATTCCAAAATAGTGGCAGTTGGTAACGATAGTCCCCATTTGGGAGCTAAACAACTCCTCCAGGCGGCGGCTGAAACGTCCAAGGAAAATGTGGTTTTGGGTCCTTCTTTGGATGGGGGTTTTTATCTTTTGGGACTGCATGCCGATCATTTTGATGAGCATGGTTTGGGTCAACTCCCTTGGCAGACCAGTTCCCTGCTGAACAAAACCAAAACCTATCTAAAATCCCTTAACATTGGGGTAACGCTATTACAGACTTTTAAGGATATTGATGCGTTGGCCGATTTGAAGCGCTTATCCGATGCCATCAGAAGTTTGGGAAAACAATGGTTACAGCTTTTTTCCGGTTTACTTCAAAAACAGGCTTCATATTTTGGGGCACAGCAGGTGTTCCTTCAAACGCATACCTTCAACATACCTTTTAACAAAGGTTCTCCATCCCGTTTTGCTTAACATCCAATTTCCGGCCTAACCTCAGGTCAATTTTCAACAATTATTTTGATGTGTCTCCAGTTTCGATGCATCCATCACAATCCAAAAAGCAAAACAAATGGCAAATTCATATTACGATCCTGCAGACCTAAGAAAATTTGGTAACATCACCGAGTGGAGTGAGGAATTGGGAACCAAATTCTTTGATTATTACGGAAAGGTCTTTGAGGAAGGCGCATTGAGCGCCCGTGAAAAATCCTTGATCGCCCTGGCCGTTGCCCATGTGGTCAAATGTCCGTACTGCATAGACGCCTATACCAAAGATGGACTGCAACGGGGCATTACCAAGGAAGAAATGATGGAGGCCGTGCACGCCGGAGCTGCCATTGAAAGTGGCGCTACGCTCGTACATGGGGTGCAAATGATGAACAAGTACAACAAACTATCCATGTAAGTATAGACGCGCAACGCTTTAAGACATTAGACCGCTGCGCTTCTAGAGACTAGACTCGATAATTCAAATTAGAAAAATGGATCAAAGCATACTGCCCCAAATAAAAAAAGCGGCCAAAAAGTCGTTAAAAGCCCGTGAAAATGAGCTTGCCCAAACCAACAAGCAGCTGGAAATCTTGAATGGAGGAATTTTTGCCGATGGTGAGCTTCCCTATTTCAAGGACAAGATTGCAGAGATAGGCCATTTTCCATTACGCCCCAACAAGTTGGAAATCCTACAGATCAATGTAGGCTATATGTGCAATCAGGTTTGTGAGCACTGCCATGTGGATGCCGGGCCGGATAGAAAGGAGATCATGACCCGGGAAACCATGGAACAATGTCTGGAGGTGATTCGGAATACGGGGGCGCATACCCTGGACCTTACCGGAGGTGCCCCGGAAATGAATCCCAACTTTAGATGGTTTGTGGAAGAGGCGGCCAAGGCGGGAATCCAAGATTTTATTGTTCGATCCAACCTCACCATTATTCGAGCGAATAAAAAATACTACGACCTTCCGGAATTCTTTAAAAAACACAACGTACATGTGGTTTCCTCCATGCCACACTATACCCGTGGTAAAACGGACAAACAACGTGGAGACGGGGTTTTTGATAAATCCATCAAAGCCCTTCAGGAATTAAATGCCGTTGGATATGGGATGCCCGACAATGATTTGAGACTGGATTTGGTATACAATCCCTCCGGTGCTTTCTTGCCCGGTGATCAGGACGCTATGGAGCGTGATTTCAAAAAAGCGTTGGATGAAGACTTTGGAATCCAATTCCATAATCTGTTCGCGATCACGAACCTGCCGATATCTCGTTTTCTGGATTATTTGATTGCTTCGGACAATTATGAAGATTATATGTATGCCCTAGTGGAGGCCTATAATCCGACTGCCGTGGCCAATGTGATGTGCACCAACACCATTTCCATTAGTTGGGATGGCTGGCTGTACGATTGCGATTTTAACCAGATGTTGGAACTGAAAGTGAACAGTAAGGTAAAACACATTAAAGACTACAACGAAGACCTTTTGAACGACCGCAACATTGTGATATCGCAACACTGCTATGGCTGTACGGCTGGTGCCGGGAGTAGTTGCCAAGGGACCGTGGCCTAATTCAAATTAAACAATCACTTTATGTTGCATGTCGCAGTCCCATCTGATTGCGCACTAGACTCCATTTTTAAAAATTTTAGAAGACCCTAGATGAAGTATTTTTTCATGCTTGTTGGACTGTTGTGTTCCACTTTGCATTACGCACAAGAAACCACCGGAAGACTGGAAGGCAAAATTACGTCCCCGGATGGCCAACCTCTGGAATTTGCCAATGTGGTGGTGGTTGATATGGAAACCAGCTTTAAATTTGGTTCGGTATCACAGGCCTCCGGCTATTATTCCGTGGGCAACATTCCCCCTGGAAACGCCTACACGGTGACCATAAGTTTCTTGGGATACCAATCGGTATCTGTAAGAGATATCACCATTAACCTTAGTGAGACCACGCATCACGACTTTGTATTGGAAGAGCTGAACGAGTCCTTGGAAGAAGTTGTCGTCATTGCGGAAGAGCAGCGCAATTCGGCCATAGAACGTACCCTAAATTCCAAATCCATCAAGAATACGCCCACCATCACCCGGAGCATCCAGGATTTGACCCGGAACCTGCCAGAAGCCAATCTCAACTCCTTTGCCGGGGCCAGCAATCGTTTTAATAACCTGAACATTGATGGGGTGGCCAATAACGATGTTATCGGTTTTCAAGAACCTTCCAGCGGAGCGGCGGGCTCTTCCGCCAACGGAAGCCCAGGGAGTTTGGCCCGTACGCAGCCCATAGGATTTGGGGCCATTAAGCAGTTGTCCATCAAAACCGCACCTTTTGATGTCAGTATTGGCAACTTTACCGGCGCCAACATTGATGTGGTGACCAAAAATGGAACCAACCAAGGGGAAACCGAGGTGTATGCCTTTGGGAACAATCAAGCTTTGGTGGGGAAATATGCGGATGGCGTAGAGCAGAATGTACAGTCTTTCTACGATTTTCAATTGGGATTTTCCAGAGGGGGAACCCTTAAAAAAGACAAGCTCTTCTATTTTATAAACTTTGAGCAGGCCAGCTCCAACAATCCGGTCTTAAATGCGCCGGGAAGTTCCAGTTCCAATATCTCTTCGGAAACCATCAACCTTATAGCGGACAAGTTGCGCACAGATTACGACTATGATCCCGGCGCTTTTTTAGATGCCACCTTAAAGACCAACAGCACCAAACTTTTCCTTCGATTCGATTTTAATATTTCCGACCGCTCCAAACTCACCCTGCGCAACAATTATGTGAACAGCTACGCGGACAATCTGGAATGGAACGAATCCATCTTCAACTTTGGCAATCAAGGGTTTCGGCACAATAGCGTAGCCAATAGCTTTACTGCTGAGCTTAAATCCAATTTTGACAATTCTCGCTCCAACGTGTTGAGTGTGGGCTATAATATTGGAAGGGAAAACCGGGATTTTGACGGGGAGGTTTTTCCGCACCTTCAAATTTCAGAAGCTTCCAACCGCATTTTTGCCGGCACCTACCGCGAAGCCTCGGTCTACAATACGGACCTCAACACGCTCCAGATTTCCGATAAGTTCACCTTGATGAAGGACAAACATACCTTCACCTTTGGCGGCTTGGCGCAATACAATGATGTGAATTATGGCTTCCTGTCTGCCTGGAACGGCCGATGGGAATACAGTTCGTTGGACAATTTTTTGAACGACCAGCCATCCCGTATCCGCGGGGTATACCGGTTGAGCGATAATACTTTTGATTTTGTGCAGAACAACCCTTCCGCCACGGTGGATATTTTGGTGGCCGGACTTTATGTGCAGGACAGGCTTCGGTTTTCGGACCGGCTTTCGTTGACCTTTGGGCTCCGATTGGATTCGCAATTTCTGCTGAACGAGATACCCTTAAGTGAAGAGGTGACCCGAACTCCAGAATTTAGCGGTTTTAGTAACAAGATCAGGACTTCGCCCCATATCAACCCAAGATTTGGTTTTGAATATGCCTTTGACGAGGACAGAAAAGTAAAGCTCCACGGCGGATCGGGGCTGTTTACCGGAAGGTTGCCCTACCTGTGGTTTGCCTATGCCGAATATATCTCCGGGACGCAATATTTTAATGTGGACGTGCGGCCCGATGGGGTGCAGCCCATTGTAAACAATGTGTCCGACTTGGCAGGCCCTAATCCCATTGCGGAAATTAATCTGGTGGACAACGATTTTGAGCTGCCCCGGGAATGGAAAAGTAATCTGGGGCTCAATCTTGCTCTACCCAACAATTACAACTTTACGTTTGATGCTTCCTATACCAAGGTTTTGAGGGGCATCTTTTTTCAATCCATAAATAGACGGAACGAGCTGGGCACTTTTGACGGTGCAGACAACCGCTCCTACTTTTTGGAAACGGGTGACGCCATCAAGATCAATCCCAACTTTACCAATGTCTTTCTGTTGACCAATTCCAATGATGGGTTTCGGTACAACCTCACCTTGGGGCTATCCAAGAGCATGGCCAATTATAATGGCTATGCGGGCTATACTTTTGGCCGAAGCAAGGATATTTCCAGCACCGTGCGAAGCTCCCCGGCAGCCAATTTTGAATGGAACCAATCCATAACACCCAATGCACCAAGCCTTTCTGCCTCCAACTTTGACCTTCGGCATCGGTTGGTAAGCACCCATACCTACACTTTGGGATTGGGAAAATCCAGTCAGTTGCAGGTTTCCGCTTTGTACAATGGTACCTCGGGCAGTCCTTTTTCTTTTGTGTACCAGGGCGATGTAAACCGGGATGGCTCATCACGTAACGACTTGATCTATATTCCGCGGGATGCTTCCGAAATCAACCTTATTGATATCACGGACGGCAATGGAAACGTTACCCAGACCGCGGCCCAACAATGGGAGCGTTTGAACGCTTTTATAGAAAGTAACGATTACCTGAAAGAGAACCGGGGCGGTTATGCGGAGCGGAACGAATCCAAAACGCCTTGGAACCACCGCTTGGATGCCAAGCTGGCCTATGACCTCAACCTAAAGGGAAAGGGGCGGTTGCGATTTTCCATGGATATTTTTAATGTTTTTAATTTGATCAATAAGGATTGGGGGCGTTTGGTCTTTGTGCCCAATGTGGTGAACTCCAATTTTAGTTTGTTACGCTTTACAGGGATTGAAAACAACCAACCCACGTTTCAGTACAGCAATACGGACGATACGCCCTGGGTGGTGGATAACCAAAACTCCCGTTGGAGTATGCAGTTTGGGGCGAGTTATAGGTTTTGAAAAGAAAGGGGTTTGTCTTGAATCTCACTTATCGTCTCGGGTATGTTGTCGTAGCTGACGCTAGGAAGCTATGCAATATACCCATTGTTGTGCTTTCGTGTTATTCTAATTCTTGTCCATTTAAAAGACGTTCAATGTTTTTTTTAGTGTCTTCATTCGGTTCTATTCCTTTTAAAATGTTAACCTTTTCAGTTATTTCATTCGACCAATTCTCTACTTTCCAATTATCCAAAACTCTAATTGCCATATTTCTGTTTCTAGTAACAGGACTATCCAAACCAACTAGAATAAGTTTTTCTCCTTTTTTTGGATAATTTTCTAAAAACGTTATGATACTATCCAACGAAGAATGCTTTTGATAATCATCTCCAATTCCTGATGAATCTTTTGGTCCAGAACCTAAAAATTCTAGTGGTAAATTATTTATTGCAAAATCTATGATTTCTTCAACATTATTTTCTTTTGCATTAGCGGTTACATCGTACCAAGACGAACTATCCAATGGGTTTTGTTGTAATTTCCCCCAAACTGTATCCCAAAGGTCTATTCCAAGTTTTTCCGCAGCCTGTTTCCCATTCCAATATTCAATATTGTCAGAACTGTTTAAAGCAATTTTGACCTCGTTCGTCCAATCTTTAGAGTTTAATAGCTCATTAATGTCAATTAGGCAATTGGATAAATCGTTTTGATTCCAGTTGTTTAGTGTTTCGTTTTCTTCTGGTGATTCTTCTAGATAGTCCTTGATTCTATGAAGTGTTATATAATTTGAAATATTGAGATTTCGTGTTTTTGAATGTCTAATAAAGTTTTCAATTGTTTCACTAGATTCATCATAACCTGACATTCCAATTGCCGGACCTTCATCCATTAATGCAATAATTATGTCACCCGTAGAAGAATATAATTTGTCGTCAATTTTCTCTGTTTTTAGCTTTTCGTTTAGCATTCCATTTTTTGCACAGGTTAATGCTAAATACTCGTACATAATGTTATTTTTATAACCGTCAAGTACAAGCCAATCTCTAATATCATTATTTAACTCCATTTCGGCTAATCTATCCACTAACTGAATTTTTCCCCAACCATCAACTCGTTTTGCAAGTTCCCATAAGTCTGTAACTAAATTATTCGATAAGTTCGAAAGTGCAATGGTCGAAAAAACAGTAAACTCGTCATGAAGACCTAATATTTTAATATCGTTGATTGGTTTCTTATTTTGACATAGTCCAAGAATTGCAATTCCAAATTTTACCGAATTGCGATTGCTTGTTTTCGTAGCTAGTTTATACGCATAATCGAATAAATACGGTTCTATTGATAATGAATTTTGCACTAAACTTTGCAAAAACTCGTCAATAATTCCGATTACATTTTCATTCTCTGTAATTTGTCTGTAGAAGTCAGATTTACTTTGACTTTCTCCATTCTTAGCAATCCTTTTGATTAGATTTACAAGTTGTTTTATTCTAGATTTAGACTCTTCCGATTCATCAGCTCCAAACATAGCATCCATTAATCCTGGTGCAAATTTTATTTCGTCATCAGTCTTTTTTTCGTCAGGTAATTTGTCAGCCGATTCATTCAATGAACCATCTTTGCTAATATTCCTTTTTAAGTGTACTAGTATTGAATCGTCCGTTTCCCATTCAAGGATTTCTTTTGATTCTTCGTTATTTAATATTTTTTTAATCCAATCTATCATTATCGAGTTTTTCTTGCATGAAGCACAACTAAAAAGATATGAATCCGTTTTAATGATTTATATCCGGCGATAAGTGAAGTTAGCGGATTTCAAGTTAAGATTCAAAAGTAAATTGACGTATGGCTCTTGCAAGTTTGTAAACTAGAAATCAATCATTTTATAGCATTACAATTGCTCCTTTCCCAGCTTGGGAAAGGTGTCCACTTTATTGGACGGAAAGGGTGAAATACCCAGTTTTGGTGGATGATGAATCACCCCTTCCGTCTTTCAACCTACGGTTGGAATCCACCTTCCCCTTCCATGGGAAGGAGCTTTTTGGAGCTGTTGATGTTGTTTTAGGGTTGTTGGCCTATGGAACGAATCTTCTCCTCACAGATGCTTTGGGTAAGCTCTTTTAACTGCCCAACCTTGTCGGCAAGGTATTCCAGTTCGGGTTTGGTGATCTGGTATTCGTCCATTTTGTAGCGGGCGTCTATATAGGCGCGCTTTAGGAGTTCAAAACGGTGTTTTTCGGCGTCCGTGGTCTTGGGGAACACGGCAAAACGCTGGTCGCACATTTCCACTTTTATGCCCAGGGTCTCCAGGTTATGGTCTTTGGGGCGGTAATCCGTAAAGACGAGCAAAATGGTAGTGTAGTAGCGCTCTGTGGTTTGGTGGAGCATGAAAGCGGCATTCTTGAAAAAATCTTCGTCCGTTTTACCCCTTTCAAAATTGGCTTCAAAATCCAAGAAAAACATGTTCGCACTTTTAAACCATTGGTCAAAATAATCTTGGGCTTTTTGGCGGTACTGCTCCGCAGTGAGTTTTTTGGGGTGGGCGAGTTTAAACTTTTCGGAATCGTAGAGTATTGCACCCTCTTCTTTGATGTCCTTAAAAAAGTAGTTGCCCATGGCCAAGGAGGCGTTCAGTTGCTTTATGCCATGAAAGATGAGGCTTACGGGTGTAGTGACCTTGCCCGTAGTTACCAGTTCGGCCTTAATCTTGTCCTCTATCCTGAATTTTTGTTTGAGGTCTTCATGGGTGAGTACCACAAGGAGGTCAAAATCGCTGCGGTATTCATAGGTGATGCCCTTTTCCACATACTGGTCCTCTACCCAGTTGCCGCGGGCATAGCTGCCAAAAAGGATTGCCATTTCCACCTCCTTAAATGCGGAAAGCTGCTGCACCAGCAGTTGCAGTTCTTCCTGTTTGGATTTGGGGAGATGGTTAAGCTTTTCTTTCACAAATGCAAGGTAAGGGATTCTTGGGGTTTGGATTATGAGGAATATTTCAATTGCAACGAGCTGATGTACTTTAAATTGGAATAGCTGTTTTTACCTTTTTGTAATCATTAATTACTTATTAAGCTTTTCGGCTACCCAATCGTAATATTCCCGACTTAGTACTTCAGTCCAAACCGTGGGTTGTCCTCCGCCGTATAATGCTAAATATGTAACATCACTATACTTGGTAGATGAATGCCAATGCTCTATATTTTGATCACACTTAATTATATCTCCTTCTTTTAAAATCCACGGTTCTTTTCCTCTTTCCTGATAATAGGCCTCGCCATCTACTATGATCAATACCTGAGCGGAACTATGCTTGTGCCAATCTAGGGTTGAGTTAGCTTTGAAGGTTGCCTTAGTTATGTTATAGCCTAATTCGGCATCATTGTGAATTATTGCATTTAACCAGGCCTCGCCAAGATAATGCGTGTTTGGTGCTTTTGTGCCTTCTGTTTGATACGAAGAAATGATATAATCAGATTCTTGGGCAATTAAATATACAGGTGCCAAAATAAAAAGGCAATAAATCAACTTTCTCATGAATTTTAAATATTTACCGTTCTTGGTAATTTATACAACCATTACAGCGTTCAAAAAATTAAACTTTTCTTTTGTTATGAGCTATCACGTTGTAGGCATGAAGTTCGGGAATTTTACTCTAAAAATCTAGATTAGATTTAAGAGCCGCATAACCACAGCTCCTTTCCCAAGCTGGGAAAGGTGTCCGCCAAAGCGGACGGAAAGGGTGAAATATCCATGTGTTTAACAGATGAAAATCACCCCTTCCGTCTTCCAGCCTATGGTCGGAATCCACCTTCCCCTTCCAAGGGAAGGAGCTTTTTTGGATTTGGCTGCCTGTTTTTAATCCCAAAAAAGAATCCCTTAAACCGACCCGCCGGTCGGTTCCTTTTTTTTACCTCTCCGGATTTGGGGCCTTTTTGGTCACTTCACCGATTTTTCTTACAAATACATCCTTGATTCTTGAACATGGGATAAAACTGGGGAAACTTTGTAACCGACTTAACAGTCTATTTACCCAAAAACCCAAATCTTATGGACAAAAACCTAAAAAAACGCGAAACCATGCACCGTCTGTGTGCCAAGGGCCTGGAAATCTTCCATGAAAAAGGCTATTACAACACCAATCTGGACGACATCCTTAAAGACCTCTCTTTATCCAAGGGTGCTTTTTACCATCATTTTAAATCCAAAGAGGATTACTTTATCACTATTGTGCAAAACCTTATCCAACAAAAGGTATATGCCCTATTGGTAGAGCCTTTGAACACCCAGGAAAATCCCTTACCGGTGATTTTGGATAGTATTGAGCAGGCTTTGGAGCCCGGTAAAGCCAACGAGATCGCCTACGGATTTATGCTAAACGATTTTATTACGGAATTCAGCAAACGAAATAAAGAAATAGCCACCTATTTAAGGGATATCTTAAAAGTATGGGAGGTTAATCTGGTTTCCATCCTAAAACGAGGCAAAGTGGATGGCCATATTGCCCGGCATGTGGATTGTGAAGGTGCAGCAAGCTATATTATTGCCTCTTATTTGGGTATGCGAACGCTTTTAGCTGAAAGTACAAACAGGCAGTTGAAGTATAATTACGTGCAGCAGTTGAAATTGTATTTTAATGCCATTGAGGAAAGACAGGTAGTGGCCTAAATTAGTGAAGAATCCGTCACTAGTCCTAAAATCTTCTTGTTCATTTTGTCTTGATACAAAACGAACCAAAAAATCAAGACGATTTTAAGGAAATTCTTGTGATTGCATCACAAAACCGCTGCTAAATCTTATCGCTACATGCTCTTTTTTGCACTGCAAAACGCACTTTCGCTCGATTTACAGCTATTTCTGTAAAATCGGGAAGCCGTACTCAAATCTAATGTCGAACCTAGAAGATATTAAAGCTCAAATATTCTTATGATTTTATCCGCCATCTATAGGGGTGGAATGGATTCCATCACGGATTCGTATCCTTTGGCAGGTAGTGGCCTGAATTGGTGAAGAATCCGTCACTTCGAGTTAAATTTCTTTGAAATTTAGTATCGAGAAGTGCTTAAAACCCGAGATTTTCTTGTTTTCGATACACCAAATCCTTGATTTGCCACTCAAACTGACGAAAATTTTCCTCTTAATTCTCCAAGATGTTGATAAGCCTATCCACCACCTGTTGGGATGGAATGGACTCCATCACAGATTCATATCCTTTGGGCAGTTTGTTTCCATATACCGATGTAGGAACTAGAGGAAATCTATTTCGGTCTGATACCAGGACATTTTCCTTGGGTTGTCCAAATGGCGCAAAACCCGCAAAAGGGTGGGTAACCCCCCAAAGTGTTACCACCGGAATGCCATAATTCGCCGCCAAATGGCCATTACCGCTATCCATGGAAAGCATCACATCCAGGTTGGATATCAGTTCCAACTCCTCTGTTAAGTTGAGTTTCCCCGCCACATTTTGAACGTTGTTATAGCTTGCTTCAATGGCACTCAATTCCGCTGCCTCACTGGCGCCTCCGCCAAAAAGCAATATTTTATACTTATTGGTATTATTTAGGGTTTCGATGACTTCCCGCATGCGTTTAAGGGGGTACATCTTTCCCTCATGGGCCGCAAATGGCGCTATGCCCACCCATTTTTTGGCGTCTTGAGTAACAGCCTTGACTACGTTTTTAGAAAGTTGCAATCTAACAAGTGATTTTGAATCCTCTAAGCTGATCGGGCAGCCCAGTTCGGAGAATACATACGCATACCGTTGGTGTGTGGTCCTTAATTGGTGGAAGGTTTTGTTGGATGGCCTTGTCAATGCCTTTTTTTCCTTTCTTCCCTTGTCAATTTGGACAAAGGGCACACCATCGAGGGCAAAATATTTCTTCAAAATCCGACTTCGAAGGACGTTGTGAAGGTCGGCGACGGCATCAAACTTTAGTTTGGACAGTTCTTTGTACAATCGCCATAGCCCGATCAGGCCTTTGTGTTTGATTTTTACCTCAGCAGGGTGTACCGACACCCTGTCCAATTGAGAAAAAATGGGAGCAAAATGCTTTTTGGTGAGGACAGTGAATCTCACTTCTGGATAAGCCTCCAAAACAGCATCTAAAACAGGAATGGTCATGGCAACGTCACCCATGGCCGAAAGCCGGATGACCAAAATGTGGACGGGTTTACCCTTTTTGTCCACGCAGCACTGGGTTTAGTTCATCATCGTTGTACATTTTCATCTGTTTGTAGACTTTCATGTACTTGTTTCCAGTTTCTATATCTGTCAAAAGTTGATCTATAGCGGTAGAAAGGTCTTTCTTTTGTTCGAGCAGCACGGCAAGCTTGGCGCTGCACTTTTCAATGTGTTCCTGGGAAGCATCGGTACGATCCACTTCCTCCTGCATATGGTAAATCTTAAGGGCCAAAATGGAAAGTCGGTCTAAGGCCCAAGCCGGGCTCTCCGTATTGATCGTGGCACTATCATTCACTTGAACCGATTGGTATTTTTGAAGGAAATAGCTGTCGATGTATTCCACCAAATCCGTTCTGTCCTGATTGCTGGCGTCAATTTTTCTTTTGAGCGTCAATGCTGCGTTGGGTTCAATAGCAGGGTCCCGAATAATATCCTCATAATGCCACTGAACGGTATCTATCCAGTTTTTTCGGTATAAAAGATGCTCCACCATATCCTTGGCATAGGGGTTGGTGAATTCTTGGTCCACATCATCCTTAATATGATAGGTATCAATGCTTTCTTGAAAGACCTTGAAGGCAAGTGCGCTGAACATGTACAATTGATTTACCGCAAAGATATTGCTTTATCACTTATAGATTTAGCTCCAACACAAAAAGCAAAACAGGAATTGCTATACACAGTCCGATTGTGATTTCTTTTAGGCGTTCTTTCTTTATGCCTTCCAGAAAATTGGTGAAAAATACAGCGGCAGGGAACATGGTTATCAATGTTGGACCAGAGTCAGCAGATTTAAGAAAACTAAGCACAACTCCCAAGACGAAAGCCAAGAATACAATGCGAAGCACCAATAGCTTTCCCCCTCCCTTTTTTCGCACTTTTAGAAAAACAAGCGAGGCCAGTAAGCCAACCAACAGGCTATAAACAATCAATTTTGTTGTGCTTTTTTCTGAAAAGAACCCATCTGTCAAAAACCCAAATTGGAACCGGTAGTGGCTTTGAAAAAAATCCAGCGCACCCAAAAGTTTCGTGCAAGTGAAGGTCAGGACAAAAACAGCTAGAATGGCTACCGGGGGCACCATCCAGTTCTTGACCGTTTTACCATCGTAAACATTGATCACAAGGAACACCAAAATTAGAAATAGCAATGCCCAATCGTAGAATAGGCTAGCTATACAAATTAAAAAAGAGGCATCAAAAATTTTGTGCTTTACATTTTTAATGGACCTAATGGCAAGCAAGCGCCAGAGCGCCAACAACAAAAAAAGATTGGTAAATATGGCATTTTTATCTGCCAAGGTTTTCGAAAATGCAAGCAAGAGCAGTACAAAAAAGAGCATGGCATAGGAGCTAAACTCAGTAACTTTTTCCGTCTTTACAATTTGGTTGATCAAAAAAAGAGTCAACGAGAATACGGCTAAAACCAAGATTTCCAATGGAAAAGAAACATAATCTGGCTCCAGATTATAGTTTAGCATTAAAAACAATCCATAAAAGAGAAAGAGGAATACCGAAAGAACGATGTAATTTATAGGCTTTGTTTTGCCAAAAAAGCTTGAAATCATCTTTGGGTTTTACTACTTTTGCAGAGTAAATATAACCAACATGAGCAAGTTTTTTTACGGTATTGAGGACTTATTTGTAAACTACCTTTTTGCGCCTTACGATGTCTTTCGTTTTATGGAAAACTGGTGGTCCTCCAATTTGGTCAACTGGGTTTTCGCCATTATTGGTTTTGTCGCCATGGTATACTGGATGAAAGAGCTTAAGATTTTCAACGACAATGGTGAGGAGGATAAGAGCATTTCTTCACACTCCTATCTATAAGCCAATTCCCTATTTGATTTCTTTTTGATACGGTTTGATTACAGGTCAAACCCTAAATCCTTACGATAATATATCCCATCAAAATGGAGTTGTTCCATATTTTGGTAGGACTTAAGAAGTGCTTCATTAAAATTTTCACCAAAAGAGGTGATCGCAATGACCCTTCCCCCGTTGGTAACCACTTTACCATTTATGTTTTTGGTGCCGGCGTGAAACACCAAAGACCCTTTCACTTTTTCTATCCCAGTGATTTCCTTTCCTTTTTCATAAGCCTCGGGATATCCACCCGAAACCGCCATTACGGTGGTAGCGGTTCGTTCATCAATTTCCAAATCAACATTGTCCAGTGTCCCATTGGCCATAGCCTGCAGCACATCCACTAAATCTGTCTTAATTCTGGGCATTACAACTTCCGTTTCTGGATCGCCCATACGGACATTATACTCAATGACCTTGGGTTGATCACCTACTTTAATCAGACCAATGAAGACAAAGCCGACATAAGGCAGTTGGTCCTTTTTAAGCCCTTCCACCGTAGGTTTTACAATCTGTCGCTCTATCTTGTCCAAGAAGTCCCTCTCTGCAAAAGGAACTGGAGATATTGCCCCCATTCCGCCCGTATTCAGCCCGGTATCGCCTTCGCCAATACGTTTGTAGTCTTTTGCTGTTGGAAGAATCTTGTAGTTGGAGCCATCTGTGAGCACAAAACAGCTCAATTCTATTCCATCTAGGAATTCCTCTATGACCACGGTTGTACTAGCCGAGCCAAACTTGGAATCCACCAGCATGGACTTGAGTTCTTTTTTCGCCTCTTCCAGATCTTGAAGAATCAACACTCCCTTTCCGGCAGCCAAACCGTCCGCTTTAAGCACATAGGGCGGATTTAGGGTTTCCAAGAATTTAAAACCGCTCTCCAGCGTATCAGCCGTAAAACTTTCATAGGCAGCTGTTGGAATATTATGGCGCATCATAAACTCCTTGGCAAACTCCTTACTACCCTCAAGAGCGGCTGCAGCTTTTTGGGGTCCTATTACCGCTATGGATTTAAGTTCGGAATCGTTCAAGAAAAAATCATGGATTCCATTGACCAAGGGGTCTTCTGGTCCAACCACCACGAGATCGATCTTTTCGGAAAGTGTAAGCTCCTTTATGCCCTCAAAATCGTTGACGGCCACCTCAACATTGGTGGCTATTTCCATGGTTCCGGCATTACCAGGTGCTACGATAAGCTTGTTGATTTTTGAACTTTGGGAAATCTTATGTGCAATGGCATGCTCACGACCTCCAGAACCAAGGACTAGAATATTCATGGGTTAAATTTTGGCAAAAATAGAACTACTTTTTGTTTCTATCGCTAAAATCCCTATGCTCTGTTTTTTGCAACTCGTGCTTTGATAGGGTCTTGAAGTATTCAAAGGTTTTTCGCATCCCCTCTTCCCTGCCTACCTTGGGTTCCCACCCTAGTATTTCTTTAGCTTTAGTAATATCTGGTTGCCTTTGCAAAGGATCATCTTTGGGCAAAGGTTTGTATATGATTTTCTGATCCGTTCCTGTAAGTTTGACGATTTCTTCTGCAAAATCCTTAATGGTTATCTCGTTGGGATTACCAATATTCATGGGAAGCGTATAGTCACTCATCAGCAAACGATAAATTCCTTCTATTTCGTCATCCACATAACAGAAGGAACGCGTTTGGGAACCGTCGCCAAAAACAGTAAGATCTTCTCCCCTCAAAGCTTGTCCCATAAATGCCGGGATGACCCGTCCATCATTCAGTCTCATTCTTGGTCCGTAGGTATTAAAAATCCGTACAATTCTTGTGTCCAGCCCATGGAACCTGTGATAAGCCATGGTAATGGACTCTTGAAAACGCTTAGCCTCGTCATAAACACCCCTGGGTCCAATCGTATTTACATTGCCATAATATTCTTCTGTTTGGGGATGAACCAAAGGGTCTCCATAAATCTCAGAGGTGGAGGCAATCATAAATCGAGCGTTTTTCTCCTTTGCCAGACCCAATAAATTATGGGTGCCCAACGCTCCTACTTTAAGTGTCTGTATAGGGATTTTTAGATAATCGATAGGGCTTGCAGGGGAGGCAAAATGAAGAATATAATCCAACTTTCCAGGAACGTGCACAAATTTGGTGACATCATGATGATAGAAATCAAACCGTTCCAATTGCATTAGATGTTCCAGATTTTTGAGGTCCCCCGTAATCAAATTGTCCATCCCAATAACATGGTGACCTTCTGCAATAAAGCGGTCACAAAGATGTGATCCAAGGAAGCCAGCTGCTCCTGTGATTAGTATTCTTTTCATGAAACGATATCTTTTCTACCAATTGAATAATAGGTGAACCCAAGGTTTTGCAAATCCTCGGTATCATATAAATTACGGCCATCAAAAATAATTGGACCCTTAAGCTTTCCTTCAAGTTTGGTAAAGTCAGGGGTTCTGAAAATGCTCCACTCTGTGCAAATAAGCAGAGCGTCGGCATCTTCAGCCGCCTCATACATACTTTTGCCAAAATAAATTCTATCTCCAAAAACTTTTTGGACATTATCCATTGCCTCGGGATCATATGCCTGAACAATAGCTCCTTCATCCAACAATTCCTCAATCATATACAATGCGGGGGCTTCCCGTATGTCGTCTGTTTCCGGTTTAAAGGCCAATCCCCACACGGCAATTTTTTTTCCTTTCAATCTTCCATTGAAGTGGTTCTTCATTTTAGGTAACAGAATTGTTTTCTGTGATTGATTTACTTTAATCACTGCTTCCAAAATTGCAAAATCATAGTTTGATTCCCCACCCGATTTGTGCAATGCCTTTACATCCTTAGGGAAGCAGGAGCCTCCATAACCGATTCCGGGGAAAAGAAAACGCTTGCCTATTCTAGAATCAGTGCCCATGCCTCTTCTGACCATGTCGACATCAGCGCCAACCCTTTCGCAGAAATTAGCAATTTCATTCATAAAGGTTATCTTAGTCGCCAGGAAGGAGTTGGCCGCATACTTGGTCAGCTCTGCCGATTTTTCGTCCATAATCAAAATAGGATTCCCAGAGCGGACGTATGGTCTATATAGCTTTTTCATGAGTTTTATGGCACGTTCCGAGGTGGAGCCCACAACAATTCGCTCTGGCTTTAAAAAGTCATCAACTGCAAAGCCCTCTCTGAGAAACTCCGGATTGGAGACCACATCAAATTCCACGTTGGTATTCTCTGAGATAACGTTTCTTACTTTTTCTGCTGTTCCTACTGGCACAGTACTCTTATCTACAATTACTTTGTAATCTCTCAACAATCTTCCTATTTCATCGGCCACTCCCAAAACATACTTTAAATCGGCCGATCCATCTTCGCCCTCAGGTGTTGGGAGGGCTAAAAAAACGATTTCACCATGTTCCAGTCCATCTTCCAACGAAGTGGTAAATGTGAGTCTACCAGCTTTTATGTTGCGATGAAAGAGCACATCCAAATGTGGTTCGTAAATTGGCACCATACCATTTTTCATGCTTTCCACCTTTTGCTCATCAATATCTACACAGACTACTTCATTGCCCGTTTCGGCCAAACAGGTCCCCGTTACCAAGCCTACATATCCAGTTCCTATAACAGCTACTTTCATTTAATTTATTTTAATCAATATGCTTTTTCCTCTCCTCTTAGGACATTTAACACGGTCTGTACAATTATTTTCAAATCCAACAGCATTGACCAATTTTCGATATAGAAGAAATCATAGCGAGTCCTATTGATAATGTCCTCATCCGTCTCAATTTCTCCTCGATAACCCTTAGCCTGGGCCAAACCAGTAATTCCCGGCTTTACGTAATGTCTCAACATATATTTTTGAACCGTGGAGTTGTACTCCTCATTTTGTCTCCACAAGTGAGGTCTGGGTCCAACAACGGACATTTGTCCAAAAAGTACGTTTACAAACTGTGGGAGTTCATCTATGCTTGTTCTTCTTAAGAATGCACCAAGTCTTGTCACCCTTGGGTCGTTTCTAGTTGCAGACTTTTCTGTGGTATTGTTAACCTTCATGGTGCGGAATTTGTAGCATCCAAACCCCTTTTCATTGAAACCTGGCCTGTTCTGTCTAAAATAAATTGGCCCTTTAGAGTCTATCTTTATTAAGATCCCAATTATTGGGAGAAGCCAGGATAGAAGGAATATCGAAACAAGAAGTGAGAAAATAATATCAAAACATCTTTTGCCAAATCTATTGAACGAATCCTCCAATGGAATCTCGGTTAGCGATAGAATAGGCAGATACTCATAATAATCCAATTTTAGGTCCTTGGTAAAAATATCTTTATTGTCAGGGATGAATTTTAGCTTAATCATGTTGTAGTTTGCATAACTAGCCATTTTGGATATTTCTTTGTTATCCAGTTCTCTGATGGAGCTGAAAATTTCATCTACCTGTTTATCCTCGACGTAATCAAAGACCTGCTGCAGACCAAAATTTGGGCTTTTAGTATCGAAAATGTGCATTATATGATACCCATATTCTCCATGCTGCTTGAACATTTTTACAAGCTGTTGTGTTTTTTGGTTTAGCCCAATTACAACAATGTATTTTAGTTCTCCTTTTGCCTTAGAACGATATTTGAGCAAAAGTGAGTAATTGATAAACTTGAAAACAACTACCAATACGAAAACCGAGAGGAAAAACAAGCCTAAATTGAACCTGCTGATATTTGGCTGTTTAAAAAACCCGATAAATGCGTACAGCGATAAAAAAAAGAAGATAAACTGACGAAAAATCAATTTCAATATGTAAGTGACTTTTGTAAACCTATGCAAAACATAAAATCTGGTTTTCACTGCGATAATTATCCAAACAATGGTAATGTATCCATGGAACAAAAGTGGGTATTGAAAAAGTAACGGAAAAAAATGGGCCAACAAATTTATAATGGCAACATCAAGCAAATAGGATGAAGACTTTATTGTGTTCGAATATCCCTTTTTCCTTTGGTTCATTTGCGGCAACAGTTGTTGGCAAAAATAAGTAAGTGAATCGGTGGAAACTAATTTTTCTTTGTACGTCCTTTAGTGCTAAAATTCCCTCCCAGGTCTTCTGAAAAAACCAAAAAAGAAACCATCACGGCATAGAATGTTATTCCATATTGACGGCTCAGAACACATTCGGTTAACCCAAACAGAAAAAAAAGTGCTAAAAACGCCCTAAGAAGTAATCTGTTTTCCGCATACGCATGTTTTAAAAGATATAGCAAGGAAACCAAATAGGCCAACATCCCTAAAAAGCCTGAAACAATCCAAAATTCCAAATATTGATTATGTGTTGAAAAACCCTCTAAGTCTAATTTGCCTGTGCCTTGATAATAGCAGACATTAAGAGATTCTTGGAAATCGCCCAAAGGAACAAAACCAATAAACGAATTGGAGCTAATTAATTTCCAAGCACATGGCCAGATATCCAATCTAGGCTCATTCCAAGTCATCAATTGGTTGATCCTCCCAGCATAAGGTCCTGCAAATACCATTATTGATAGGACGATGGCCCCCAAAACCAGCAGGAAAAAATTACGGCCTAAACTTTTCCTTAAATCTTTGATATAAAACAACCCTAAAACAAGTAATATAATAAGGGATATCTTCGAGGATAGCAAAGGAAACACCAATAGGTTAATTGTATTTACGACCACAAGCACTCCTTTCTTGCGGAAACTGGCCCCCTTAAAAACGAAAAAACTGCCAATGAGAACAAAGACTATAAAGGTTGCCAAATAAACGTGCTGCACCTTGAAAATATAAAAGACATAGTTAGACCCAAAAAATTGTCCGGTTCTAAGAAAAAAATCCACCCCCTTGAATATTCCAATGACTCCTACCAGATTGCACGAGACCCCAAATAGAATCAATAGATTAACCAAGTCCTTTTTCTTAATCTCTTCGAGGTTCAACACAATCAACGGAACCAATAACAGGGGCAGTCTTTTGGAAATCATGGAAGCAGCATTTTCCTGATACGCCGAGAAGAGGCCCGAGATCAAAAAAATAAAGAACGGTAAGGCAATGGCAACGGTGAGTCCAAGGCGTTTTTTCGTAAATCTACTTTTATCCACAAAAATGACCGCTAACACCAAAGCTGCTATAATACAAAGAGAGCTCACAAAGTAGGAGAAGAGTACGGATGCGAGGGCAGCCCCAACCAAGTACAAATTGATTTTTGAAATAGTTTTTTTATCCAAAGATGGCATCAGTACAGATTTAGTTATAGTTTTGTCGCCATAAAATTATCAATATCATGTCATTCAAAATAACAGACAATACAAAAGTATATATTGCCGGATGTGGGGGGATGCTTGGAGAATCCGTATACCAAACTTTTACAGATACCAAATGTACGGTCAAAGCTACGGACATTAATTTGACTGCTCCATGGCTCAGTTATGCGGATGTAAGCGATTATTCTGAAATCAGCAAAGACATTAAAAGCTTCGCTCCAGATCTAATCATTAATCTCGCAGCACTCACAGATTTGGAGTACTGTGAAAAAAATCAAGAGCAAACATGGTTGTATAATGCCTTGGGCCCAGAGAATATTGGATTGATAGCCAATGAGCTGGATGTACCCGTGGTCTATATAAGTACGGCCGGTATTGTGGATGGCAAACAAGATGTTTATAATGACTTTGATGAGGTAAACCCCCTTAGCATTTATGCCAAGGCAAAGTACCATGGCGAAGTGTTTACGCAGAATCATGTCCGTAAGTTTTTTGTTTTTAGAGCAGGTTGGATGATGGGCGGTGGACCTGGCAAGGACAAAAAGTTTGTGAATAAAATCTATAAACAATTAAAGTCTGGGCAGAAGGAACTTTTTGTTGTTGACGATAAGTTGGGGACCCCAACCTATACCAAAAGTTTTGCCAAGGGGATTTTGGAAGTGGTCCAATCCGGACTTTACGGTGTATATAACCAGGTTTGCAATGGAGACTGTAGTCGTTTTGATGTGGCCAAAGAATTTGTACGCCTCTTAGGATTGGAAAAAGATGTGAAAGTGACAAAGGTTGACTCAGACTACTTTAAGGCAGAATATTTTGCCCCAAGGCCCTTTTCGGAAAAATTGGTAAATCTTAAATTGAACGCCAGAGGTCTTAATGTTATGCCGGATTGGCAAGAGGCCTTAGAAGATTATTCCAAAGTGTTCATTGAAGATTTGGCTTAGTGAAAATTGCTGTTCTTGGTATAAGGGGCCTTCCCGCAAATTACAGTGGTTTTGAAACTTGTGCGAATCACACCACAAAACATTGGGTAGAGGATGGACATGACGTTTTAGTTTATTGCCGAAAGCATCTGTACCCGCAACGTGACAGATATACCAAAGATGGAGTGTCTTTGGTTTATCTTTCATCACTCCCTATTAAATCTCTGGAGACTTTATCACACACCTTTTTTTCAATAATCCATCTTTGTTTTTTCCGAAGGGACTTTAAGATTGTTCATTTATACAACTGTGGAAATGGCCTTTTTATACCCCTATTAAAACTTTTGGGCAAAAAAGTTTTCATCTCTGTCGATGGATTGGAATGGAAGCGGAAGAAATGGGGCCGTATAGCCAAATCAATGTATAAGCTTGGAGCGTATATGTCCGTTAAATTTGCGGACAAAATTGTTGTAGACAACAAGGTGGTTCAGGATTTCTACCTGAATAGGTTCAAAAAAGATACGGAGCTCATCGCTTATGGGGCTAAAATCATAGCGAACAACACACCAGATAACAACACCGTTTTAGACGCCCACCAACTTAAAAAAAACAACTACTTTATTTTTGTTGGTAGGTTTGTTAAGGAAAAGGGAGTACAGCGTTTAATAGAGAGTTACTTGCAGTTGAATACCTCCATGCCTTTGGTAATAATCGGAGATGATGTTGTGGGAAACGAATACAGGGATCATATTTTTAATACGTATAGTGAACATCCAAAAATCCATCTGTTAGGATATAAGTTTGGCGATGAATACGAGGCTCTTTTATCCAATGCCCTTCTATATGTGTCAGCCAGTGAACTGGAAGGAACCTCTCCATCCCTTTTGGCCGCAATGGGCGCCAAGGTCTGTACTTTGGTTCAAGGCATTGAGGAAAACCTGGCAACAGTAGGGGATTCTGGATCTGTTTTTCTTGTGAACGACTATCAAGACTTGACAAAGAAGTGGCAAAATTTTGTGGACAAGCCTGATCTTGTTGATGAAATGGCGGAAAAAGGCTTTCAACATGTACTGAAAAACTACAATTGGAAGGTCATAGCAAAACAATATTTATCTTTATTTAAGTGAAATAAAAAAAATACCAGAAATCATTAGGTTTTAATAAATGGAATTTTTACATAGTTCGTATTTATATTACCTCAACTTCAACCTCAATTAATGCTTAAGTTCTTTAAAAAAAGAGTTAAGAAGCTTGTTATCAAGTTAACTCAAAATGTGGGCCATTTAAAAAAAAGTGTCAATTGCAATCATATCTGGTATGGCCAGGATTTAGCCGGTTTTTTTGTCTGTCCGGACTTACTTAATGAAAGCTCAGTGGTATATTCCTTTGGTATAGGGCAGGATATTTCCTTTGATAAGGCGTTAATCAATGATTTTAACTGCAAAGTTTATGGATTTGACCCAACACCTAAATCTATCGATTGGCTAAAAGGCCAAGAAACACCCAATCGTTTTGCTTTTTTTGATTTTGGTATTGGTGTTAAAACAGAGGATACTTCTTTCTTTTTACCAATAAATGATGATAATGTTTCAGGAAGTTTGGAAAAACATGTCAGGGTGTCTGAGAATAAGCGTATCGATGTTCACATGAAATCTTTGGATGACATTTTACGAATGTTGGGCCACAACAAAATTGATGTGCTAAAAATGGATATTGAAGGTTCGGAATACGACATAATCGAATCCTTCGTCCAAAGTGATGTCCAAGTAGATCAACTCTTAATAGAATTTCACGATCGCTTTTTCGATTCCGCTTCTCCAAAATCTCTTAGCTCCGTCCGCCGGTTAAACGAGAAGGGGTACGAGATTTTTGCTGTTTCCGATTCATTTGAAGAAGTTTCCTTCATACGAAAGGGCCTCATTTAAAAACCCAACCTATCTAATTACGTTTTTGCCAAAAGAGATGCTTGTTTTATTGGACGAAAATGCTCTTTTTCAATATTAAAGGTGTTTGGGTAAATCGGTGTTGGGTCCTTCATAAATGAATTGCTTTGGGTTATATTATTGTTATTTTTGCGTTAACTTCGCGCTTTAAATTTTTGCCAACTTTAATCAAGGTAATGGATACAATAATTGACCAATTGAGCCTAAACTTTACAGAAAATTTTTCGGTTCCAACTTATGTTTTAAATATTGTTATTTGTGCAATTCTTTTGTTTTTCCTAAAACTAGTCTATGTGAGATATGGATCGTCCATTTCCAATAGGGCCCAACTATCCAGAGTTTTGATTTTGGTAGGATTAACCACTTTTATAATTATTTCAATCGTAAAGTCCTCGCTGGCCCTTTCGTTAGGACTTGTAGGGGCACTGTCCATTGTTCGGTTTAGAACGGCAATAAAAGAGCCCGAGGAATTAGGTTATTTTTTTATGGCTATTTCCATTGGTCTAGGTATGGGGGCCAATCAATTACTTCCCACAATAATTGGGTTCGCAATTTTGGTCATTATTGTGATGATACTAAGTAAGGATAAGCTCAAGGGCTCATTCTCCCAAAACTTATTGATTCACCTTAGGTGCGCCAATGAGGACAAATCCAAGTTTACAGAACAAATCAGCGAAATTGTTTCCAACAATTCCAATCAGGTTGATCTCAAGAGGGTGAAGTATTCGGATGATGAAATTGATTTCAACTTTCTAGTAAATGTGTCTTCGTTAAATCATATCAAAATCATTAATGACGACCTCCTGAAAATAGATAATGGTATCCAGGTCACATTTCTTAGCAATGAGATTTAGCCCTTTTTGTCGTTAATCCTTGCATCATGCAAATAAAAAAAGTAAAAAATAGTAGAAACAGGATTCTTGCTGCAAGTCTTGTTCTTGTTTCATTATTACTAGTTGGTCTGATTGTAAAGAAAAATGAAGCTCCAAATAAAAACTCTAATGCCAAGGGAAAGTTAGATATAGAGGCGCCCACAACAGTTGTGGGCAAGTACAGTATTTATGATATGATCAAGAATGATGTCAATAAAGTTCATTCTGATTCCATAATCTCCCTCTATTTCAATACCAGCTTTGGTGTTCCAAAACTGTACTATGTTTATAAGGACAGTCTTACCTATAAAGAGCGGACAGATCGTTTTTTTTTACATGTATATCCCAAAGAACCAAACACATTATTAACCTTACAAAAGCACAATTTTGTAAATCTGGATTTTTCAGACCCCAATCCAATTGAGTTAAACATCGACGGAGATAAGTTTTTTATGTTCAAGCGTGTTTTTATACATGAAGAGCTAGGTGATTTTTTGGCTCTGGACAATATCGATTTCATCAACACCGGAAGATATGTTGGTGGACAGGGACGATCTTATGAAGCTTCGGGTGTGAAATTAAAAAACCTCACTCCCATAAACATTACGAATTCGCTGGAAAAGTTGACCATCTCATTAAGCCAAAAGAACTACGACAAAATAAAACAACGACGGGATGAAGCCCTAAAGAGCAGGGTCTTGGTAAAAAAAGATGATGATTTTGTAAAAGCTGGCGTTGCTTTCAACAATTCTGAGGGTATAAAAGCGGCTCTTCGATTAAAAGGTGACTGGACCGACCATCTCAACGACGAAAAAAAATGGTCTTACAGAATCATCCTGGAAGAGGACAAATCCGTAATGGGAATGAACAAATTCTCCATTCAGCATCCTAAAGTAAGAAATTACGAATGGGAATGGCTTTTTCATAAAATAATTAAGCAAAATGACATTATCGGGCTTCGCTATGATTTCCTTAACGTGTTTCTAGAAATAGATGACAAAGATTCTACGAAGACAAAGTCCCTTGGAATAATGGCCATTGAGGAGAGTTTTACCAAAAGGTTGGTGGAAAACAACAAAAGAAGGGAAGGTATTATTTTATCTTTCGAAGAGTCACAAATATGGGACGATAGAAAAAAACAATTCGACCTGATGTTGGAAGAAGATTCAAGAAGCGCGGTTCTGCAATCCATACAAAATGCGCCGCTTAAGCTTTTTGAAGAAACCAAAGTGCTCGCGGACCCCAAATTATCCAAGCAATTCAGGACTGCTCAGAATTTGCTGGAAGGTCTAAGACATAAGAAGTTGAAGATTACAGAAGTTTTTGATGTGGACAAACTTACCACGTTTGTTGCATTATCAAATCTATTTGGTGGCCAGCATGGGCTAATAGACCACAATCTAAAATTCTATTTCAACCCTATTACCAACAAATTGGAACCTATTGCCTTCGATTCTCATTCTGGGTTCAAAATACGGCAGTTTGTTGACTATCCTTTTTCCGAAGGAGATGACCTATACACCCAGAAGCTAAATGAGAAGTTGGAACTTTTCACCCGTCCAGATTTCATTTATGGTGTTTTAAAGGATTTTGGGGAAGAACTAAATAGATTGTTTGCCGATTTGTCCATTGAACTAAAGACTATGGTAGACCCAGCTATATTGGACTACAACAGTAACTTCATCAAAAAAAGAATAAATCCCTCCAATACCATTGTTTCCAATTTGCTCGATTATCGGCCCGGAACAATTCAGGTAGCGATTGCAAATTTATCAGACCTCCCCGTAGAAATTTATGGGATTGACCATTCAAATGGCCGAAGTTTAAGTGCTCCTTTCCAATCTAATCCGGTGATTCCTCCGAACCAAAAGCGAATAATTAGTTTTCCGCTTAAGGATGCTTTTGAAAATGCCTTTGTCTCCAAGAAAAACAAGAAGGGAGGGTTTCGGTTTCCGAAAGATGTCAAAAAACTAAAAATAAAGCATAAACTCTTGGGCACCTCCCTTGTTAAAGCGGATGCCATAATCCCTTTTGGACTGGATGATCGTTCTTTTACCCAAAACGTGGTCGACTATAAAAATTCCTTCGTAGGAAACTGCGGGGACTTCCCTTTTATAAAGGTTATGGAGGATCAAAAGAAAATAGTTCTGCAAAGAGGTGAGCATACCTTGTCCGAAACCTTGGTTATCCCTAAGAATTATAATGTAACGATTGAAGATGGGTTTTCCTTGGATTTGGTGAATGGAGCCTCCTTTATTTCCAATTCGCCCATAATCTGCAGAGGCAGCAAAACATCCCCGATACGTTTTTTTTCAACCAATAGCTCTGGTGCCGGCATATTCGTTTCCGGGACAGGCGAAAAGTCTGTTTTAAATCATTGCTACTTCACCAACCTGTCCAACCCAACATCCCCCATATGGGAGTTGTCTGGGGCAGTTAATTTTCATGAAGCTCCTGTTGAAATAACAAATTCGGTTTTTGAAAAAAACAGATGCGAAGATGCATTAAACATCATTCGCTCCAACTTCACTATGGATTCTTCTTTTTTCAAAGAGACTTTTTCCGATGCGTTCGATGGAGATTTCGTGGTGGGAAGTATAACCAACTGCCAGTTTTTGAATAGCGGAAATGATGGAATAGATGTTTCGGGATCCAACCTTGAACTAGACAATATACACATTGGAAACTCATCCGATAAGGCACTGAGCGCCGGTGAATCGAGTGTGGTGACGGGCTCAAACATAAATGTTGAAGGAGGTGAAATTGGAATAGTAAGCAAGGATCTATCTTCCATTTCTTTGTCCTCTGTAAAGATTATGAACACCAAGCTTGGACTATCTTCATTTCAAAAGAAATCGGAGTACGGTACGGGACACATAAGTGTAACCGGATTGACATTAATCAATTGTCAATTGGACTACCTGATTGAAAACGGTTCAGAACTTCTTGTAGATGCCGTTCCGGTGGAAACCGTTACAAATAGTGTGCTAGATCAAATGTATGGTAAAGAGTATGGTAAAAGCAGTAAATAGGGATTTCAATCAAAAATCCCAATTTAAGAATCTACGGTTTGAAAGAAAGTTTATTTTTCAGCACCTGGGTTTAGAGGATTTAATCCGCAACGTTGTTTTTACCAATAGTTTTGGTTTTGAAGAAATCTATACTAGAAGGACTGTCAACAATATCTATTTTGATGACAACAACTTTTCCTTTTATAAACAGAATGTTGCTGGAGATGAGAGAAGGGAAAAATACCGACTTCGCTGGTATAATGATGTGTTCTCGGAAATACAATCGCCAACTTTGGAGATTAAGAGAAAATATGGAGAGGTTGGGGACAAGATATCCTATAAAATGGATGGTTTTAAAGCTGACCTCAATAATCTGAATTTGGATGCGGTAACTGATAAAATTGTTCATGCTCTAAAGGAAAAAGGTCATGTCTACCCAATTTCCAGACTTCAAAGTCTATTCCCTGCACTGTACAATTCCTACGAACGGCGCTACTTTCTATCACATTGCCAACACTTCAGAATTACCGTCGATTTCAACATGGCTTTTTTTAATCCACATTTTCAAAGCAATTACCGTGTGGCCGATCGATCAATCCATGATATTGTTCTAGAACTTAAATATGGAAGGGAACATGATGCAGAGAGCAGAATTTTGAGCCAGCAAATTGGTGCCCGGCTTTCCAAAAACTCAAAATATGTAAGAGGCATGGATTGTATCCATTCCTAAATAAGAAGTCTGTTCTTTTTTAAGGCCTTTTAACATAACTTTGCCCTCAATTGGGTAACGCACTTTTTATATCTTAGTTTCATGGGCAGGGCATATTCCATTCTGTTATTTCTATTATGTTTTGTGGCCTCAACCCAACTCATTGCAAAATATTGGACGCCATATCTATACTTTGATGATGCCCTTCTTCTCATATGTGTGGTGGCCTGTCTACTCGATTTGGTTCTATATAATAGTTTTTCAAGAACCAATGTTGCGGCCATTATATTCCTTTTTGGATTTATAGCACTTTCTTTTTTGGTAAATTTTTACAGCATAAACGCTTTTGTAGCAAAGCTCACCTATTATTTTAAACCTCTTTTTGTGTTTGGATTTGTAAGTTATCTATCCAATAAGTATATGCGGGATAAACATAAGCGATTGTTGTATAGGTTCTTTATTCTGGTTTGCCTATTTTCCTTTGTAGAGTTTTATTGGGTGCAATTTGTGGATTTTGATGCGATACACTATTTCTCATTTAGCCATCGAAACAATTTCTACCGTGCTTCAAGTGTAACTTGGCATCCTATCTCCTTGGCCTTGCTTGCCTTTTTTTCCATTATTATTGGAAAAGAAATAATTGGTGACCGCCGAAAATGGGTTTATCTGGTTTTTGTTATTACCGTGGTACTTACAGGTACAAGGTTCGTTATGTTACTTACCGTTATTTATTTTGGATACCGCTTTTTGATGCGTAAGCGTTTTATTTTTCAAAGCTATAGTTTCTCCACCAAGCGCTTGCTTATCTTCTTGTTTCCCATGTGTTTTTTGGGTATTCTTATTTTATCATCTTACATCAACATTAAGGATTATAGCAGCCTACGAAGTGTTTCGTTTAGAACTGGCATGCCTCTGTTATCAGACCCCAAAGTGTTAACCTTGGGTACCGGAATAGGTAGTTTTGGCAGTTATGAATCGGTGGTCTACGAATCAGATGTTTATGATAGAATCGATTTTCCAGAGCACTTTAAAAAAATCATGTCGGAGGCAAATAAACGGACAGGCACGGAGAACTTCTTCTTTATGGCCCTTATTGAGCTGGGTGTGGTTGGAGCCTTTCTTTATTTCTGCGTGCTCCTGCGCATAACCAATTCTAAACCCACATATTTCTTCGCGCTTTATGCCTTATTGGTTATCTGTTTGGCTTTCGTATATCCAATCAATGCATTGCCTTATTTATACCTGATTAACATCTTTTTTCCATACGGCAAAAAGATTCCATTAAGAAGAACGTAAAGTCAGCTCCATTTCTCATTTGACCTCGACCAACCATTCAATTTTATCTTTTAGTTTAACAATGTCATATTGTCCTGGGCATAACCAACCCAGCAGCCGAGAGAAGGCTAAGAGGATTTGGCGGACTTTGCGTTAGTCATGATTTACATCTTCATCCTGACACAAAAATAAAGTTCTGGAAAGAGCTTTCAAAAAGATCAATTTCAAAGACATATTCCTTGTTGGTTTCGTTAAACTGACCCATTTTATACCCTTGTTGCAAAATAAGTTGAGCTACTTCAGAATCTTGAGCCTTATTGTTTATCCATTTAGAAGCCAAAATTTCTATGGCAATGATCGGCTTGTATCGTTTAATTCCCTCTTTAAACCCCTTGATAACCTCCAGTTCATGCCCTTCAACGTCAATTTTGACGAAATCCAGTTTGTGGATCTGATGTGTTTTGATAAAGTTGTCGAGAGATTCGCAGCCAACCTTTATCAGCTCAAAATTGCCCCGATCCTTTATTTGGGTGGCCGTTTCGGCTATAGCGGCATTCGGGGGGCAACTAATTCCTTTTTGGACTAAAAATTCCAACTGTGATTTTGGTTGGTCCGATAAGGCAATATTATAGGTAAGAACATTTGGCCTGGATGCAACCCTATTCTTCAGAAACTGGAAGGTTTCAGGGTTTGGCTCAAAGGCGATCACTTCGCCTTTCTCTCCAATTTTCTTAGCAAGAGGGATGGCCCATCTACCTATATTGGCCCCAATATCCAATACGGTTGCCTCTTCGGACACGTAGGACAAGGTTTTGGCAATAAGTTCTTTTTCAAACCGGGAGTCCGTATCAAAAGAGTTCTTATAAAAATTATGTGCCTTTCTAGTTAACTTAGATCCAAAAATTCTGTTGAAAGCACTAAAAATACCTGCCTTAATACTACTTTTTAGCATAAACCTTTAGTTTAGGTAAATTGTTGTTGTTATGGTGTTCTCGACTATTGAAATGAATGTAATTCCCGTTTTCCTCTTCTTGTAGCCGTAATAGCACTCCGTGCGTATGTTTTAAGTTCCCTGCCTCATCTACAAGAAGTTCCGTGAGGTTTATCCTATAGTCCCGGTGTATGTCTTTGTCTGTCTCATAATACAATTTATTATCCTCAACCCTAGGGTACTTTGCCCAAGTTATAACATCTTCTTCCCATTGCTCTACTATATTCTCCACAATTAAACCGGTATTTCCTGTATGCCCCTTACCCTTTATTTTGTATAACCCGGAAACATCATTAAAATAAAGCTGCAAAAAAAGACTGTCGATCTCAATATCCTCTGGCAGACTTTTGAAATTAAATCCAATCACTACCCTATTTATCCGTTTTAAGCCATCTAGGGAGTCACAATAAATATTCAATTCCTTCTCGGACCCATAGTTGTTCGTGATATTGGGATAATTTAAAACAGCGTCCTTCCCGTCAATGTCCGCATGCAAAACATAGATTTTTCCTTTTTTACCACAACCAACCAAAACCATGGCCACAATGAAAACAATTAATCTAAACCAGGCCCGCAATGCTATCTTTTTTTGATTAATTTGGCAGGAACACCACCCACAATCGAATTCTTTTCCGTGTCTTTTGTTACAACCGCTCCGGAAGCTATTATGCTGCCTTCAGCAATAGTGACCCCTGGCATGATGATAGCATTGGCCCCTATCCATACATTATCTTCAATAACGGTTTTATATCTTGTTTCACCTTGGTTTTTTATTGGGATATCCAAGGCTGTATAGTTATGGTTCTCGGACAAGATAGTCACTCTCGGTCCAAAGATCACATTGTTGCCAATTCGCACTTCCCCGCGTACACCAATGAAACAATGATGGTTAATCCCTACATCATTTCCTATGGTAAGCCGTTCACCAACAGCTCGTAAAACCCCTGTACATTCTATAATGGAAAAATGACCCATGCTAAAGTTGTCCCCTATGCTCACACCATCTGAACAAAGCGCATTGATCATGCTGTATCTCCCCATGCTCAAATTTTTGCCACATGAGAACTTTTTCGCAAACATCAATTTGGCCCCCCTTTGAGCAAAAACCAAACCCTTCGTCCTAGCCTTATATTTTACCCTGAAAAAACCCCTACAAGCTTCCATGGCCTTATGGAACAAAATAATGACAGTTTCCCAAATGCTAAATTTATAGCTAACGTTGTAATCCTCCTTTTTTATTTTCGATATCAATTTGGAAAGCATTGTCCCGATTTAGTTTGCAAGAACCCTTTGGTACAAATTAAGCACTTTTTCCACATGCTTTTGTTCCCCATAGTTTTCTTGGTAGAAATTCATAATCTCTTCGCTACTAAAGTTATAGCTGCGTTCGAGTATCTGCTCAAGGTTTTTTAAAGTGTCCTCTGCAAAGAAGTCGATTACGTAACCTGTTTTGTCCGATATCATTTCTGGAAGGCCTCCGCTATTTGCAACAATGACCGGGGTCCCTAACATTAAAGATTCCACAATGGACATTGGGCAGTTCTCATACCAATACGAAGGGTGGATTGTGAATCTGGCCTTAGCAACCAAATCAAACAGTTCAGTGCCATATTTAGGGCCTAAGTATTCTATATTCCCATATCCTTCAGGTATCAATTCTCCCTTGCCAACAATTTTAAGCTGATAATCCAAATTCCCAAAAAGCTGATACAATTGATTCAGTCCCTTTTCAACAGAAAGTCTCCCAAAAAACAAGACATAGTTTTCTTTGTCAAGGTTTAAGTCAACAGTCTTGCTTTCCACACAGTTTGGCAAAACCACAATTTCCCTTTCAATTACGGGTTGGATCTTGTCCTTAAAGAATTTACTTGGGCTTATAAAAGCGTCTATATATTTGTTATATGCATTTTTGATGTTATGTGCAAAATAGGATTCGGCGCTGCCCAAAATACTTTTGGCCCTTGAGTTATCAAAGCACTTATGTTTTACCGCATTGTAAAATTTTCCATATAGGCACCTAGTACATACTTCATTTTTATGCTCAATATATAGTCTATGAACCGGGCATACCAATTGAGAATCATGAATGGTATGAACTATTTTGATTCCTCTCCTTTTGATTTCGGATAAAATTGAGGTGGTCAACTGGAAATTATAGTTGTGTATGTGAACGATATCCGGTTTGAATTCATCCAAAACCCCTGCCAACCTTTTTTGATTCTCCCTGGAATAAATAATTGTCGATAGCTTTTTTGCGCTCCGCATCTTTTGATTTTCTTTTTTGAAATCCAAATTTGGAGCCAATTCCCCATAAGGGTTTAGGACTTTGTTGGCTTCATCTTCCATTCCCCAGAAAGCCACTTTAACACCCTTTTTCTCTAAAAGAGCTGATAGCGTAAACATATAGGTTTCCGCTCCTCCCACAATCTTGAGAAATTTATTGATCTGTAGTACCTTCATTGCTCCTTGTTTTACCAATACTATAAATTAATATGAAAGTTGCGACCTCAAAAACACAAAAGTACATGGTTGCATTCATGGGCGTTCTCAAATCCAAAAGGAAATAGCAGATTAGCTTTGAAAAAAAAACAATACCGAAAGTAATTGCGGTCAACGAAGTTTTCCCAACATAATTATTATGAAATAGTTTTAGTTGATATCCCGCATAAAATGGCAGACAAAAAAGGAATATCAGCATCAGAAAAGACCCCTGGACATACTCTTTTGGGTAAATGACCGTAAACCATTCTATAAAATAGAATTTATACAAAACTGCCACCAGCGCCGCGCCAATAATCAGGAACAAAAAATACCGAAGCTGCATTTTCCCAAAAAGAAACTTAATGTTGGCGGTTATTGCGGCCAAGAAGAACAATGTAAGTGCCGCATATAGGTTGTACGCTGAAGAATAGATGGCTACACCTTTCGCTCCCAAATACTTCTCCAGAAAAAAAACATCCAATCTAGCGGTCCCCACTTGGAAAAATTGATATAAGAAGTAAATTTTGGTCTGGCCCAACAAGACCGTATACTCTTGCCATTTGGGCAATGCTAACTGATACCCCAATTTTTTAACATTTACACCAAGGAAAAGCACGGTTAACATCAATCCGATTATGGAAAAAACCATACAGACCTGCAATAGGTTTATTTCAATATTCAAGAAATATACACTTGCTAAAAACATCAACCTTATCAAAGGTTCTGCCGTTGCCAGAATCATATCATTCTTGTTATGTCCAAACCCCCTGAACATAGTTTGCAAAAACTTTACAAACCCAGTATTGAGAAAAAAGAAGGTAATTAAGAATGCTATAAGAAATGACTCTCTTGTGGCATTAAACAATAGTGGCACTATAAATAGAACCAGAATAGATTGAATCAACCTAGAATTTATCGCTAGATTAAGTTGGCCTTTGTTTTTATCTAATGCCTTGTTAAAAACAAACCACCCTATTCCCGTATCGGAGATTACCAAAAACCAACTGGCAATGGCAATTGAGAAATTATAAACCCCGTACTCTTCGATTGTGAGGACCCTAGTAAGTAATATTATGACAACAAATGAAATGGCCTTTGCGCCCACCTCGGTAAAGGGTATTAGAATCTTTGCAAGAGTCCTTTTATTGGTTTTTGTTACTATTCTGCTAATTGCACTGGCCTTTAGGTTGATGAATGTAATGTTTTTTCCAATGTGTTAAATTGAAGTAGTTTCCGACACAAATTTTTTGACCCAGTTTTGTGATGACACTTTTTTCAAATAGTTGGAATAAATCGATTTGTCAACGTTCTCAATTGATTCAAGTAAGGGATATATTTCATCAAAACGGTCCAGAAGATGTGTTTTCTCCAATATATAGTCCTGCTCTGTACCATCTGCTCCCTTTAGGCAAATTACAGGTAAGCCAAACAGCAGGGATTGTAGAATGCCCAAACCTCCATCCCCTGGAAGCACAAAAAGGTCGCTTCTAAAATAAAAGCTCTTTAAAGCTTCCTTATCATAGATTGGCCCGTGGAAAACTACATTTTCGTCTCTTATGGTTTGTCTAAGTTCCTGCAATAGTTTCCCATCTCCAATTATGTCAATTGTGTACTTCTTTTTTTCCGGTGTCTGATTTAGTTTGACAACAACATCCGCAAGTTCCTTAATTTTTTTTCGACTTTCAATTACCCCAACGTATAATAATTTTATTGAACTTTTTCCGGTTTTGTATCCTTTGATATTGGTTTCGATCTCCTGCTGTATCCCCTCAAAATAATCCGTTCGGATTGTATTTAGATTGACAAACACCTTTTTAGCTCCCATAAATTCCTGCATATACCTTCCTCCAATTGTAGAATATGCCATCTGCTTATGGGTAAGCCCAACTAAGGGTTTTACCACTATATCTATTACTTTTCTCCTCCTAGTCCTTATACTTGGTGAATATCCCGCGTCCCACCATATGACTTTTTTTCCTAAAATTCTTGCCGCTGGTATTATTAAAAAATTGTTCAGGATATTAGTGGTTCCTTCCAATAAAATAACATCATATTTCCGCAATAAAAATATGGCTTGCGGGTAAAAAAAAAGGGAGGTCGATCTAGATTCACCTTTATACCCTAAGCGAAGTGAGCTTAGCTTATGACAAACTACATTTTTCTCTGGAATATTTCCGGCATCCACTTTTTTAAGTGCGCCTTGAGAGTCTCCCTGTGAGGTTATTATCCCAATTTCCCCAAAATTATCATGAAGTTGTCTAAATAGGTCCAACCTGTATCGAGTTAGCACTCTTTGAACTATTAGTAAGTTTTGTTGCATTCGCTTACAGGTATATACGGAGTTTCAAAATTAAATGATCCGTTGTCTAAAACATTAGTGATTGCCATGTCTGTTTTCTAACTCAGGATGATAGAGGCCTAGTTTTTGAAATTCGGGAAGTTCCAAGTCCTTTGCAGAGATGGTTAATTCTTCCTTTTTCAGCTGCCAGTCAATTCCAATGGAAGGATCATTGTACAAAATACCGCCTTCAGCTGCCTTATGGTAATAATTGTCACATTTGTAAAAAAATTCGGCAGTTTCACTCAATACAACAAAACCATGAGCCAATCCCCTAGGTATATAGAGTTGTTTTTTGTTTTCAGCACTCAGTTCCATAGTTAGGTGCTCTCCAAAAGTTTTTGAGTCTTTTCTTAAATCTACAACGGCATCCAAGACTTTGCCAGATAATACTCTGACCAATTTAGCCTGAGCATACTTTCCTCTCTGGAAATGGAGGCCCCTTAGAACACCCCTTGAGGAAAAGGATTGATTATCTTGTACAAAAGCCACCTCTTGACCTATAGCTTGGGTGAATTTTTTTGTGTTGAAGCTTTCCATAAAGTAGCCTCTTTCATCTTGAAATACATTAGGTTCTATTACAAAGCAACCTTCCAAAGGTGTTTTTTCTATAGTCATCTACCTTTCTTTATTATTGCCAATAAACCTTTTCCATTTCCACTTTTAAAAAGTGAGGTGGCCAATTTATCATTCGCGGTCTAGACAATATGCCCTTTGGTTTAAATTTTTATGGAAAACACCTGCCCACCCACATCATTTAGGGAAGATTCCCACTGCATTGACCTCGGTTACTTGTTCGAATTATATTTTTTTAAATATTTGTTCAACCCTATTATTCCTAAAATTGATAGGATTAAACCAAACAAAATAAGCGGCATCAGTACCTTGTAGCTTCTTAAAAGTCCTTTCTGCTCAACGCCCCTGGATGGAAAATCTGAAATCACATTGACAATTTCAGATTTGTTGGCCCGTTCCTCATTGAGTTCAACCAGTTTTTCCTTTATGACCTCTCTTTCTTGGACAAGTGCCAGTTCCTTGTTTTGTGACTCTCCATTTTCAGCGAGATTAATATTAGTTCCTTGCATAGGTTTATCAGCTTCTTTTACAAGTACTGTTCTGTACAAGCTCTGCAGTGAATCTATTTCGGTAAGTTGTTGATTGTATATCCTTTCCTGTAGGTCCAGGTTTTCATCGTTAATTCTTTTTTGTAGTTTGAAATAGTCGTTCACCGAAATTGATCCAACGATGGCTGGCTGAAGTTTTTTCGCAACACGGCTATCCGTGCTTACGACCGAAATTCGGTGGAACCTCGCATCCAGTGAATTAAAGTTTTTAAGGTAATTGTCAAAATCAATAGTTTTTATTGTGGTGGTATCCAGTTCACTAATGAACTTGTCAAAGAGCTTGATCTTTTGGTTTTCGTCCGAATAAGAATCTACAAATATTTTTTTGATGCTTCCGGCCTCATGTTCAGTAATGTCCAAAGCTGTTGCCAAAGTAGTCGAGTCTTGTGCTTCAGCCAAATCATTATAGAAATCAATGTTGTTGTACAACTGCTGAACACTATTGAAGTTTGGCTCTACAACCATCTTTGAAATGTATTTTTCCGGAAGTCGTTTATCTAAAAAATAGCCTGCTACGCCACCAATAATTACCGCTACTGTCAACAGAATGATATTCTTTTGAATAAACAGTAAAAGCAAAATGATCAAATGAAAGATTACCTTGAAGATGCGCCCAATAAAATTAAAAAAGCGCTCAAATGTCTTACCAATCATTTGGAACAGTTGTCCCAAGTCTATTTCCTCTGTAGAATTGTTTGTGGGTTGTTCTGCCATATTATGAATTGAATATCTGTTTTAAAATCCGGTCTGTAATCAAGTAGGTGGGTTTCACCCCAGTTGTTCCCAATCCGCCGGAGGCTAATGTACTACCGGTTTCCAAAGGGTTGTCCGACGCATAGTATGCATATCGTACTTTCACATCTTTCTTTATGCTCTTCCTAATCTTGGAGGCGGACTGTATCGCCTTTTGGTAATGCACCCCTTCCATCTCCAATCCAATCACATTCCATGTGGATTCATGGAAAAACTTTAGAATATCCCTGTTTTGGAGCGAGGTTCCCAAAACCGTAACCATGGTTCCTTCCAAGACTTTTAGACCATGGCCCTCAAAATCCGCTGAACACAATTCATTTACAAATGGGTAATTATCCGCTGTCCCTTCAAAAATATGTGCAGATGGAATCATCAAATCTCCTTTTCCTCCTTCCAAAATCCCTGCTTTTCCCATTATGGAAAGTGAGTCCACATTCAAAAAATGTTTCCCACCGCCCAAATCAATGGGTTTCAACAGTTCATCTATGGTCTCATAGGCCTGCTCGCCAAAGGCATAGTCCATCACAAAGATAACGGGTTTTTCATCCTCCTTCATCCCTTCTGGTAAATCAAAGCAGCAAGCATTTTTCCCAAATTTTGCGGTATCAAAAATCTGCACATCAATATTGGCACCAGAGGTGTCGTCCAGAAAGAACATTCCATTCTTTTGGGCAATCTCCTGTACCTTTTTCCGAAGTCCCTTGTTTTTGGAAGAACTCAGGGCCTCATATATTTCCAAGGATTCGGTATCCGGAAAATCCTTGGCAAGTGCTTTTTTAGCAAAGAGGGAATTCATAACACTGTGCATATTGGCGCTAATGATATGAATTGGCCTATCCATAAGATTATTTTTATGGAGTGTTTCCTTAATCATTTGCGCCCAACGCTCCCCATGGATATGGTGCCCCAATCTTTCGCGAAGCAAAGGGCTAAAGGTGATGGTTCTTTTATTGCCGGTGGTTTCCTCTTCAATGGCCAACTTGCCCAACCAATACACCACATTCAAAAAACGATCGGGGTCCTCTCTGGTTTTTAGTTTTTCCTGCATTTCAACCACCTCGTCATAGGTCCTTCCCAAAATATTGGCAGCATGGATCATGGCTATTTCGCGCTCTGCATCATCTTTATCCGTATCCTGTACAAATTTGGTAAGTTTATCCCAGTCCCTTATTGTAGCGGTTCCGTCTTCGACCAAAACGCGCTTGCAAATCTTCCCGGATTCTATGAATAGAAAGGTTATATGCGTTAAAATGTCGTAGATGTCGCTCCGGCCCCGGGTAATCTCAATATTCATCTGCTCATCGTCTATTCGATAACAGTTTCTTCTTCTTTTGGGAGGGATTATGGATTTAAGATGGGATTTGGAAAAACCCTCATCTGAGGTAAGGTTAATAAACCGGCACTCTTCAATGCCTTCCGGTAATCTTTCCAAAACATAAATGAGACCGTTCAACTCGGCTTTGTTCTCTGCAACGGAACCATAAATTTCTGGTCTCAATAACAACAAGGCTGTTCGCAAAGCATTTCCCGAAACTCCAGAGGGTTTATAAAACCCTCGGTTTAGCAAATGCCGCATGGTAATGTACAATCGCTCAATGGCATTTGTGGACTCCTGTGCCCTAGTCGCCTGTTTTACTTTGGTGGTCATCATAATTTAGCGACAAAAATACACGAATTCCTACGAAAGCAACACCTTTATTCGGAATCTAATGAACAAAAGGGGATAGCCCATCGGCTACTTTACGGTCGTTGGAAAGTCGTTGCACTTTATTTTGACCTCCAAGTTTTCCAATGGTCTTCATATAATCCTGAAAGCCTCCTTGTTTTATAGCAGTAATTTTAAGAGGTTGAAGTATGCTGCCAACTATCAGGTCATAATAGTAACTGTTTTGCTGCTGCATACTCTCATCTATGAGTTTTATAAATTTTTCTTTATCCGAAGGTTCTTTTTCGAACTCGATAAGCCATTCGTGGTAAGGTAGCTCGCCCTCTGGAGGTGCTATTTGCGGGGCCACCGTGAATTCATTGACCACCGCATCGGATTGCCCGATAGCCAATTGCAAAGCTTCTTCTACCTCCTTTGCGATCACATGTTCGCCGAAGGCAGAAATAAAATGCTTAATTCGCCCTGAAACAACAACTCTATATGGCTTTATAGAAACAAACCGAACGGTATCTCCCAGATTGTACGCCCAAAGCCCCGCATTGGTGGATATGATCATGGCATAGTCCACACCAACTTGAACATCTGCTAAAGTCATTCGTTTTGCACTTTCATCAAAGAATTCCTCCGCCTTTACAAACTCGTAGAAAATTCCGGAGTTCAGCAACAACAGCATTCCATCCTCGTTTTGAGAATCTTGATAAGCGAAAAACCCTTCGCTGGCCGGAAAAAGTTCAATACTGTCCACTTTTCGGCCAATTAATCCCTCAAACTTGGCCCGATAGGGCTCATAATTGACACCGCCATAGATAAAAAGTTGGAAGTTTTTAAATAATTCACCCACCTTCATCCCCGACTTGGAATTCAATTTTTCAAAATACATCTGAACCCAAGACGGAATGCCGGCTATCACCGTCATGTTCTCATTTTCCGTTTCCTCTACAATCTTATCCACTTTGGTCTCCCAATCCTCTATACAATTGGTTTCCCAACTAGGTAATCTGTTTTTTTGAAGATAATTGGGTACATAATGGGCAGAAATACCGGAAAGTCTACCCAGTTTAATGCCGCCCTTCTTCTCCAACTCCGGACTTCCTTGTAGAAAAATCATTCGGCCATTTACAAAATTGGTGTTTCCGGTTTCATGGATATAATTAAGAATGGCGTTCCTGGATGCTTCTACCTGATATTTGATGGATTCCTTAGTAATGGGTATATACTTTGCGCCAGAAGTGGTTCCAGAAGTCTTGGCAAAATACGCTGGTTTTCCTGGCCATAACACATCACTTTGGCCATCAATGATGTGCTGCACATAACCCTTAAGCTCCTCATAATCCCTAATTGGAACCTGCTCCACAAAGTCTTTATGTGTTTTTATCCTATCAAATCCATGGTCCTTGCCAAACTTGGTTTGACTTGCCTCCCGAATTAATCCTTGAAACATCTTTTCTTGTGTTTCTAGAGGGTGGTTCACCCATTTGGAGGTTTTTTTTGCCACATTTTTGGCAAACAACTTTGCGGCAATGGATTTTAGGGACATTTAGTTGAAGTCGATATAGTTTAAAGGGTTAACTGGCTTTCCCCTTTTCCATAGTTCAAAGTGAAGGTGCGGCCCAGTAGTAAGCTCACCCGTGTTGCCAATAGATGCAATCACCTCCCCTGCTCGTACCAAATCTCCTTGGGACTTACTTAAGGAGCCATTGTGCTTGTATACCGAGGTTAAATCATCTTGGTGTTTTATAATAATCACGTATCCTGTTTCAGCGCTCCATTCGGCAAAGAGAACGGTACCATCAGCAATAGATTTTACCGGGGTGTCCTTCGGGGCCACCACATCCACGGCATAGTGTCTGTTTTCCGGGTCAAAAGCTTGGGACAGTGTTCCGGAAACCGGCGCAAACAATAAACTACCCACATTTTCCACGTTACGTTCAAATAGGTTGTACTTGTCCTCCAGTTCTACTTCTTCCCGGAGCAGTAAATCGGCCCGTATTGGGGTTAAATCCACGGTGGACGGATCCAACTTGTATTTTTCGAACAAGGAATCTCGGTTTACCTCATTATTTTCGATATCTCCTCGAAGCACGAGTCTGACATTATCTAAATACCTATTGGTATAATTTAGGACAGTCACCAGTGAATCCGTTTTATAGGTCAGCTCCGTAGCTTGTCTTTTTAAGCGTGTTGACGAATAACCAGGTATATATTCTCGGAGAGGTGTAAAAGCTATGATCAGCGTAGTTAGGCCTATTAGGACTATTATGAACAGTGTCCCTGTCACAAAAACATTGAGTCGGCTTAGTTTAAATGAGATTTTCTCTTCAAAGGTGTTTTCATTTAATATCACCAAACGGTACTTGTGCAGGAGTTTGCGTTTGATCTCCTTTCTTTTCTTTTTGTCCTTGGCCATAATGGACAAAGATAACCTTAGATTTCAATTAAAGATGTTAAGCTTTTTAAAATGCGATGTCTTATATGTGCTTGTTGTCCAGACTTATTCGCTAATTTTCGTTAATGGGTAAGCGGCTTTGGGCTATTTTTAGTAATTTTACCTTTCATTTAAAGGCATTGCGATTATGATTGCTCAAACTTTTTTTCTTGGTATGCTAGGCCCTTGGCAAATTGTACTGATTGTTGTTGTTGTTCTTTTGCTGTTTGGTGGTAAAAAGATTCCTGAGCTTATGAGAGGTCTTGGCAGCGGGATCAAGGAGTTTAAGGACGCTTCCAAAGAAGATGAAAAACTGGAGCAGGGCAAGGAACCTGACGCCTAATTCCATTCATTTAAACAGTTTTTTCCTACTCTTCAAAGCCCTGTATTTAAAGGGCTTGTCGATAAAGAACAACATATTTGGTGTGTTCATGCCATAATTTCCCCCTTTCACAACAAAAACTTATTCGCGCTACAACCTTATTCTATTTTAGCGTTTGAATAGTACGTGAAGTTCTTTGACTTTGCGTGTGACCTCGTATCTGAGTGATTTTTATTCAGAAGGAAGGGCTTATGAAGAGACCGATAATCATTTTATTCCTGCTGCTTGCATTTGGGCTTAAAGCCCAATCTGTATCCTTTCTGCAATTTGAGGATGAGGAACTCTATGAAGCCCCAAACACGCCAAAAACCAACTATTCTTCCAGAACTGCATTTATTAAAAACCTCGAAGGACTCAATAACAGAGCCCTTGTGAAGTTTATGGCGAAAAAAGGAGTTACTGAAAAGCTTATAAAACAAGCCAACGAATTCTATGATAAAATGTGGTACGCCGAAGCGGCCAGGGTTTTCGACATAGTTTTAGAGAAAAGTGAAGCCCAGCATTCCATAAATCTTTTGTCCAGGGCAGGAGATTCCCATTACTATTCGGGAAACATGGAGCGAGCTTATAAATGGTACCATGAACTGTACGAAACCTTTAAATCTGAAATTTCCGAGGACCGCTTTTTTAAATATACCCATGTCCTTAAAGGTACCGGACGTTACCGAAGAGCCGCCAAACTTACCAAACTGTATAGACAGAAGAGGGATGGGACCGGCCTTGGGGAAGAAGGCAGAGTCAATGCGGAAAGGGACGTTCCCCAACTGGTAGAGATCAAGAACGTGGCCATTAACTCCAAATATTCAGATTTCTCCCCGATGTTTCACAATGAATCGGAAGTGGTTTTCGCGTCTTCTTTGGATTCGTCCTTTTTAACTACAAGAAAATACCGCTGGAACAACCAGCCATTTTTAGATCTTTATGTGGCCAAGGCTGATGAAGATGGGGTGGATTTATCTGGCGCCAAGAAGTTTTCCAACAAGATAAACACCAAATACCACGAAGCTTCTGTAGCTTTTTCGCCTGATCAGACCATCATCTACTTCACTAGAAATAATTATGGGAAAAAGCTTAAACGGGGCAAAAATGGTATAAACCACCTAAAAATATACCGTTCAGAATTGGTTGATGGTGAATGGACCAAGGCGGTTGAATTACCTTTTAACAGTGAAAATCACTCCAATGGACATCCTTCGGTAAGTCCGGATGGTAAAAAACTATACTTTGTTTCTGATCGACCAGGAGGTTTTGGCGGAACAGATGTCTATGTAGTTGACATTTTGGAAAACGGAGGTTATTCCGACCCCTTAAATCTTGGTAGAACAGTCAATACTTCCAAAAAAGAAATGTTTCCCTACATTACCAAGGATGCTCTTTATTTTTCTTCAGACCGAACCATGGGGCTTGGTGGACTTGACATCTATAAATCAGATGTTGTTGAAGGTGTTTTCAGTGTTGGAATCAATTTAGGTGAACCTATTAACAGCAATAGGGATGACTTTTCTTATATCATAGACGAGGGGGGCGAAAAAGGATACTTTGCCTCGAACCGAAAAGGAGGCAAGGGCGATGATGACATTTATTCATTTAAGAACATCCTAAACCTAAATGCTATTTCCGGAATAATTGAGGATGAAGCTGATGGAACCATAATTCCAGATGCCGAAGTATTTCTTTTTGATAAGGATGAGGTGCGTGTTGCTCAGACCAGAACACAACCAGATGGGAGTTTTGTCTTTAAAAATTTGAGGCCGGTTTCACGCTACACGGTTAAAACCGTTAAAAAAGGGTATTTTGATTCTACTTCGGAAATTCGCACCAAAAACAATGAAAGAGTTTCGTTTACCCAGCCCATGAAGAGGCTGGAGGAAATTATTGCCGAGGATGAAGGTGTGCTTAAACTGGAGGTGGAGACCATTTATTTCGATTTTGACAAGTTCAACATCAAACCGCGATCAGCCCAAGAACTGGATAAACTGGTAGCCGTAATGACCGAGTATCCTAAAATGGTCATCAAAATTGAGTCGCATACAGATGCCATTGGAACAAGGGCGTACAACAAATACCTTTCGGACAAGCGAGCGAAGTCCACCAGGGATTATCTTGTGGCCAATGGTATTGAAGCCGAACGTATCCAGAGCGCCAATGGCTATGGTGAGGAGCAATTGCTAAACAATTGTAGGGATGGCACCCGATGCAGTAGGGATAAACACCGACAAAACCGACGTTCAGAATTCATTATAGTAGAAATGTAACCTTTAGAGGCCCCAAAATTGGGGCCTTTTTTATTTCATATAATTGCCCAAATACACTTCATCGAGGAACTCATCGACCAACGCCTCTTTTTCCGAATGCACTTGGTCGGCAAAAGATTGTGCTTCAAAGGATTTTAGGATGCCTCCTTTGCGTTCATCAATTATTTTCTTCCGTTCGTCCCGATCATTTCCTATCTCTTCAGCCTTGCCCAATCTTTGTCTTGTCTTTAAATCTTAAAACTTGACTTATGAAAAAACTAGTACTTATTAAGGAAATCTATTTAGATGGTTTCAGAAATCTTGGCCACATACTTCTAGAGAAGTATTTTAAAATATTTGCCTGGTTCAGCTTTATCATGTTTTTCATTGTGCTTTACGCTTTTGTGTATAGAATAGCAACAGGCTTCGCATTTGACTAAAAAATATTTTTTAAGCATTTGAAGAACAAAAAAGCCCAGTTTGCTCTACTGGCATTCTGGGCTTTTCTGTTTTTGTTTCTTTACTTCTACGGTCCTTCTTCGAACGTGATGGTCTTTAAAATGGCCTCAAGTTCAAACATATAGTCCCGCTTTTCTTCGGAGGGGGCAAAGGTAAATCCTTCCAACACCAACTTACGGTCGTGCTCCTTGTCATTGATGATATAGGTTATAAATGGGCCTGCCATAGGATAACCCTGAATTTCCCATATTCCTCTTGCTTCTGCCGCTTTTTTTCCACCAATCTGCGCTGGAAAAACATAGGGCGCAAAGGCTTTTTCGGTAATCATATAAGTTCCATCATATGGGCCCGGAACATATTTTTTTCCAATGGAATCCCTCATTTTAATGATGTCTTTCACAAAGGTGGAGTCCGTGGAAAAACTGTCCCATGGCATTTCATAAGCAAGTATGTTCATGGTCCCTTTGGGAATCTGAATGTCCATCCAAACGAAGTTCTTTTCGTGCTTCCCTAATTTATAAAGGGACGGTATTTTAAGGTTGATACCAAATTCGTCCTTAAAAGCAGTTTCCTTGGTTAGCGAACGGGTAAACCGTTTTTGCGCCTCTCCAATCTCAACCTTTTTAAAAGCTGCTATGGCCATCCCGGCTATGGAATCCAAATTGCCCGCCAAATCATTGTACGTCTCTCCTTTGACAACAGCCACCTTTTGGGGTTTGGCATAAACGTTGGTCTTTATATGAGCCAAGGAAGTCGAGTCCTGTTCCACATAAAGCACTGATCTTGAATAGGCAGTAGCCCCTTTGAAAACCTGCGGGGGAATTTGGGTAATGGAAAATTTCGGCTCGCCCTGGGGAAGGCCCAGCACCGGCGCCGCAAAATGTTCTCGAATCTTATCACCAATTCCTCCCTTCCACAATTCCGTGTCCATGACCACCATAAGAGAATTAATACCCCCAGTGGACGGTGGAAGAAACCGTTTCTTTGGTCCAGAGTCTTTACATGATACAATAGCCATAGCGATGATGGCAATCCATAGTGTTCCAGTTTTTTTCATCTTGATCTAAATTTACGAAGAACAATCGCACAATTTAAGCTTTGTGCCCGGTTTTAGGTTATTACCACTAAGACCGTTCCATTCTCGTAAATTTTCGATACTAACTCCAGGATATTTTCTGGAAATTGTCCATAAGGAATCCCCTTCCTGCACCGTGTGCACTTTGGAGCCTGCAGCCAGGGCACCAGAAGCCGACTTTGACGTCTTTGTTTGGGCAACTGTTTTTTTAGGGGCATAGGGTTTTCTGGGAAATATGGTCAAGCGCTGGCCAACCCTCAAATTATTACTGCGAAGTCCGTTCCATCTTTTAATTTGGCTTACACCAACGCCGTAGCGTTCAGCAATCCTACCAAGATAATCTCCGCTTCGTACTTTATAGCGAATCTGATTTTTGGTCTCCACAAATTGGGGTAGAGGCTTTTCCAAAGAATCCAGTTCCTTTTTTGCAAAGGCATAAATGGCTTCCTCATTGCTCACGAACTTGCCGATCTTGGTAACCGGCAACCGTAATGCGTAATTCTTACCTTTTACTTTTGGAATGATGTTCAGCTTATAGGCCGGGTTCAGCATTTCCAATTCCTCAACACTGATATCCACAAGCTTGGAAATTTGATCGAACGTTATCAGGTTTTTCACATGGACCGTATCGGTTTCAAAGTAAGGTCGTTCCGCTTTTTTGTATTGTAGTCCGTGCTCTTCCGCATATTCGAAAATATACATAGTGGCCAAAAAAGCTGGTAGATATCCCGCGGTTTCACGTGGAAGATTTCTTCTGATATTCCAATAGTTCTTATAGCCCCCTGAACGTCTTATCGCTTTGTTCACATTCCCAGGACCTGAGTTGTACGCGGCCAGTGCCAAATCCCAATCATCAAAAATGTCATGCAACTTGGATAAATATTTGCTGGCGGCCTTGGTGGCCAAAATAGGGTCGTGTCTTTCATCCACATAACTGCTCACTTTGAGTCCGTACATTTTTCCCGTACCGTACATAAATTGCCACAGCCCCTTAGCCCCCACTCGGGATCTAGCCCTAGGGTTCAATGCCGACTCAACAATCGCCAGATATTTAATCTCCAACGGAATGTCCTGATTGTCCAGCTCTTGTTCAAATAAAGGAAAGTAAAACTGACTTGCCGTCAACATGCGTTGCATTAAGTCCTTCTTTCTTGTCAAAAAAGACTTGATCACACTTTCCAGTGAGGAGTTGTACGAAATATTGAACGGGGTCTTTTCATTCAAAACCGCCAAACGTGCCTTAAGTGTATCTGTTGGCAAATCTACCATGGTTATTTCTTCGGCATCGGGATTCTGAACCTCCAATAACATCTCACTAAAAAGTTGCGCACTTTGGTGTAGTTCCTTCAACCAGAGGCTATCGTAATTTCTTGCCTCTTCCATATCCTTGAGCAAAAAACCTTTATCTCCAGCTGAACCTAGAGAAACAGCATTTCCATCAATAGTTTTTTTGGGAATCTTTAAATCCACCATTTTTGAAGTGGAAGAATCGGAAATTTGGGTGGTCGCCTCTATGCCTTTTGTGGCAATCTTGGGTTGGTTCACCCCAACGGAATCCTGCTCCTGTCCATACATTAAAGGAGCCGAAAAGAGCAGCGCTGCGCATGCAGCTGTTTTGATAATTTGGTTCATTTTGGGCTTGGTTTGATTTTGGGGCAAACGAAAATGGGGTTTTTTTCCGAAATATTAAAGTTTTCGGCCCAAAACCTATGTTAATAAAGGGCTTCCCTATTATTTCATAACGTGGATGTTAGCCCAATATTGCGGCTATCCCAGGAAGTGTTCTGCCTTCCAGGCTTTCCAACATGGCTCCCCCTCCGGTAGACACGTAACTTACCTTGTCCTGAAAGCCAAATTGCTTCACCGCTGCCACGGAGTCACCGCCGCCAACAAGGGAAAAAGCGCCATTTTTGGTCGCTTCGTCAATAGCATCCCCAATAGCAATGGTCCCCTTGGCAAAACTTTCCATTTCAAAAACGCCGACCGGGCCGTTCCATAAAATAGTTCTTGAAGCAAGAATCACATCTTTGAAGTTTTCTAGAGATTGTGGTCCAGCGTCAAGGCCCTGCCATCCATTCGGAATTTCATTAACATCCACAAATTGCGTGTTCGCTTTATTGTCAAAAGCGTCAGCGGCAAGTACATCTACTGGCAAGTGTACTTTTACCCCTTTTGCATCAGCCTGCTTTAGAATTTCAAGGGCCAATTCCATTTTATCATCTTCACAAATGGAATCCCCTACCTTGCCTCCTTTGGCCTTCACGAAAGTATAGGTCATTCCTCCGCCAATAATCAAATTGTCGACCTTATCCAGGATGTTTTCTATAATGGTGATTTTGGAGGAAACCTTTGCTCCACCCAAAATTGCGGTAACAGGTTTTTCACCTGTTTGCATTACTTTTTCTATGGCTTTGATTTCCTTCGCCAACAAATACCCAAAGCATTTATTTTCTGGAAAGTAATTGGCCACAATGGTCGTAGAAGCGTGGGCCCTATGGGCAGTTCCAAAAGCATCGTTGATATATACGTCTCCGTGTTTGGACAAAGCTTCTGCGAAACCTTCTTCCCCTTTTTCTTCTTCGGCATAAAATCGCAGGTTTTCCAACAACAGGACTTCACCGCTTTGCAACTGGGCAACCGCAGCATCCACTTCGTCACCAACGCAGTCCCCAACAAACTTTATTTGAACCCCAATAATTTCGGAGACTTTTTCGCATATATGGGACAAGGACATATCCGGGTTTGCCTTACCCTTAGGCCTACCCAAATGACTCATTAAGACTGCAGCACCCCCATCTTCCAGAACTTTAAGGATTGTAGGTTTGGCAGCTTCAATCCTACTGGTATCCGTAACGTTAAAGTCTCCATCCAATGGCACATTGAAGTCTACTCGAATCAATGCTTTTTTATCCTCAAAATTATAATCTTCTATGGTCTTCATCTGAACTGGTTTAAGGTGAGACCAAATGTAAAGATTATCTCTTTCTTGATTCATGGGGAAAGGCCATATTTTTAAACTTTCAACAAAAAACCGCAAATCCCTACAGGAACCTAAAAAATGTATCTTTGAATTATGCTTTTCAGGGACATTTTGGGGTTGGACCACATCAAAAAACACTTGGTGACCACTGCGGAATCGGGAAGGGTGGCGCATGCCCAGCTTTTTGTAGGTCCTGAGGGGTCTGGCACCTTGCCCACTGCAATTGCCTATGCCCAATACCTGCTTTGCCAAAACACCGAAGGGGAAAACGATGGGGATAACCTAGCCTGCAATGTCAAATGCAATTCCTTGACCCATCCCGATCTTCATTTTGCGTTTCCCGTTTCCAATTCGGATAAGGTAAAATCCCATGCTGTTAGCGATCATTATTTAGAGGATTGGCGACAGTTTGTTAAGGAGCAACCCTATGGTAATCTTTTTGATTGGTACCGAAGTATAGGAATTGAAAAAAAACAAGGCCAAATTGGGGTTGATGAAGCCCAAGATGTGGTGAAGAAGCTATCCCTTAAATCCTACGAAGGGGGTTACAAAATACTATTGATTTGGATGGCGGAAAAAATGAACATTTCCGCTTCCAATAAATTGCTGAAACTGATTGAGGAACCTCCAGAAAAAACCGTTCTCATCCTAATCGCCGAAGAGGAGGAACAAATCATCAACACCATTCGGTCACGGTGTCAAATTTTACATTTTCCGCCGCTTGCCGAAAATGCAATTACCCAAGCCTTGTCAGCTCGAGGGGTTAAAGAGTCAGAAGCCAATTCGATTGCTCAGGAGGCTCATGGAAATTTTAATAAGGCACTTGATCTATTGCACAAAGACTCGGAGGATTTGGTTTTTGAACGTTGGTTTGTGCAGTGGGTGAGAAGCGCCTTTAAGGCAAAAGGCAACAAAGCGGCGGTGCAGGAATTGATTATGTGGAGCGATGAGGTGGCCAAAACCGGCAGGGAAGTTCAAAAACAGTTTTTGCATTACTGCATTACCATTATGCGGCAGGCTCTTTTGCTAAATTATAAAGCAGATAGTCTGGTCTATATGAAGATGCATATAGAAGGTTTTGACTTAGGAAAATTTGCTCCCTTTGTTCATGAGAACAACATTTTGGAAATTGTGAACGAGCTGGAAAACGCCATTTTCCATGTGGAACGAAATGGGAACTCCAAAATTATCTTTACCGATCTCTCTATTAAACTAACCCGTTTGCTGCACGCCAAGGCGGCATAAAAATCATTACATATGGATCATATAACATCGAACGCGACTCAAATTATCTTACTCGCTTTCCTCGCCATTACCTTTTTACAAAGTGGCCTGGACAAAATTTTGGATTGGAAAGGGAATCTTGGTTGGCTCACTGGGCATTTTTCCAAGACCTTATTTAAGAGTGTAGTTCCGTTGCTTTTGGCAATAGTGTTACTTATGGAAATGGCTTCCGGAGTCTTGAGTGCCATAGGTATTTATGAATTTCTTTATTCAGGTGAAAGTTCCATGGCATTTTGCGGGGCTGTGCTTTCTTCCGTGACCCTATTATTGCTTCTATTTGGGCAAAGGCTGGCTAAAGATTATGAGGGGGCCAGAACCATAGTGGTCTATCTGATTCCGGCCGTTTTTTTGATTTATATCCTTCAATAGAAGGTAAATAATCCTGTAATAAAGTTCGAAATGATGAAAAATATTCTAGTCTTTGCAATTGGGCTATTCTTGTTTTCCTGCCAACAAGAATCCGCCAGAACAGTCTATGCGGCCAAGGATTACAACGTCTACATTCAAGGTAATCTGGCAGGAAAACATTCAAGTCGTTTGGATTCGGATGGTAATTATGTGTTTACATATGCATTCAATGATAGGGGTCGGGGGCCGGAGCTGACGGAAAAAATCATACTAAATACAAATGGAGCGATCCAACAAATGGAAGTATCCGGTGTCAATTATTTAAAGGATACCATTTCAGAAGTTTTCCACTATGATGATGGTATGGCTATCTGGAAAAGCACCTCCGAGAGAGGAGAGGTGTCCGCAGATTCCAATGCTTTTTATTCAAGTGTAAATGGCACTCTAGGAGATTGGGAATTGTTAATCCGCAAAATGTTATCCTCGGAAGGTCACTCTGTAGATTTGCTGCCCAGTGGTTCGGCAAGAATTTCTAATATCGACAGCGTTGAAATTGATGGGGTGCCACTTAGGCTCGTGGCCGTTACGGGGTTTGGTTTTGTTCCTTCCTACCTCTGGCTGGATCAAGATGACCGGGTTTTCGCTTCTATTTCCTCTTGGATTTCAGTAATAGGAAGTGAACATAACTCGATGATAGACCAGCTCATGGCCTTTCAAACAGAAAAAGAAGATGCTTATTTTGAAGTTCTTGCCAAGGAATTGACGGAAGTGCCTTCATCCAATTTGGTTATACGCAATACTAATCTGTTCGATTCGAATTCCGGGAACCTTGTGCCTAACCAAACCGTTGTGGTCAAGGGTAACTCCATTGTAGCCGTATTAAGCGAAAGCGATAAGGTTCCCGATAACTCCCAAGTTATTGATGGCGCCAATAAAACGCTAATGCCCGGCCTTTTTGATAATCATTGTCATGTTCAGAAGGAGGATGGCTTGTTGCATCTGGCAGCTGGGGTTACCTCGGTTAGGGACATGGCCAATTCAAGAGAACTTTTGGAAATCAAAAAACAATTTGATGCGAATACCAATATCGGGCCTAGAGTGGTCACGCTGGCTGGATTTATTGATCAAAAAGGACCGTTTGCCGGGCCTGGACTTACCATTTCCACTGTTGAAGAAGGCAAAAAGGCTATTGAGGATTACCAAAAAGATGGTTATCAGCAAATCAAACTGTATAGCTCTATAGATCCAGATTGGGTAATGCCTCTAGCGGAAAAGGCCCATGCACTGGGTTTGAAATTAAGCGGGCATATCCCTGCGCATATGTTGGCGGAACAAGCCATTAAAGATGGGTTTGACGAGATTCAACATGTAAATATGTTGGTGCTCAATTTCCTTTCGGATACCATTGATACCCGCACTCCATTGCGATTTAGCGCTGTGGCCGAACATGCACATGCATTGGACTTAAAGGGAAAAGAATTCCAAGATTTTGTCCAACTCCTGAAAGAAAGAGAAATAGAAATTGATCCAACAGTTTCCATTTTTGAGGGGATGTTTACCACAAAAGCCGGTGTACCCGACCCACAGTTTGAGGCCATCCTTGACCGACTACCTATTCAGATTCAACGTAGTTATTTTTCTGGGGGGCTACCCATTCCCAATGGTATGGAGCAGCAGTACAAAGATTCTTTTTCCAAGTTGTTGGATATTCTTTTGGAATTGCATGAAAGCGGGGTGACACTCTTGCCAGGGACCGATGCCATGCCGGGGTTTGCGCTTCACAAGGAGTTGGAAAACTATGTGAAAGCGGGAATACCAGCAAAAGAGGTATTACAATTGGCTACATTGAAATCCGCGGAAGTAATAGGTGTGGATGACCAATTAGGTTCAATAGAAAAGGGAAAACTAGCGGATTTTATCTTGATAGATGGTAATCCCACTGAAAATATTAGTGATATCCGCAGGGTAGAACTCACAATTAAAAATGGGAAAGTCTACCGTCCTAAAGAATTGTATTCCGCGCTGGGAATTCGACATTATAAATAGATTAAATTCTTATTCTATCGTGTAAACTTGATGTTGATACCCTATTTCCCCCTTTTGTGAGATGGCCTCAATTACAATGATATAATCACCGGTAACATCTCCATTATAAAAACTTTCTGTAGCCCTTCCGCTATGGTCGGTTTTCAAATCCGCCTTCCAATGAATCAATGACCTCAAATCAGGTTTTTCTTCTTTGGACTCGACCGGGTTTAGGTATTTGGGAGCATAAAATTCCTTTACTGGGGAAAAGATTTGGATGGTTGTATCCAAGGTTCCAGGTTTTGCCCTTTCTGATGCATAGATTCCTACTTTTCCCTTGGTGGTAATGGAAATAATATGACCGGCTGGCGGCAAATTCATAGGGTGCGTTTCTGGAAAAACCTCCAAAAAACTATGCTTGAAGGAGTTTGCAAATTTTATTATTTCGATATCCATAATGTTTTTAGGTGGCATATAGGCCGCTTGTCTATAATCTTCTCTTGACAAAAGTTTTCCATCTACCATTATCAAAGTGGGGCCTCCTGGAATATTTGGCAGCATAAAACCATCCGAGAATTGCTCTATCATAACCTCACCGCGATAATTGAACATCAGAATGCTGTATAGCCCATGCGACCAGTTTTGCTCCTTCTTCACAAGAGAGTCTCCAGATATTATCACATCGGGCTTACCGTGCCTTTTGTAAATTTTCTGTCGTTGGGGGTTTAGCCAAACATCCTCAACAACAACCTCTTCGAGCTGAGTAACACCGTATAAGGAATCGAAAACCATTTCCATTCTTTGTCTTTTGCGTTGATTCCCAAGCAAAATTTTTGAAATCGTATCTATTTTTTGGCCAAACGAATCTTGATTATAAACCACTTTGGGTTTGGGCACTGTCTCAATACTTAGTCTTTGGCTTTTTTTTCTTTTTTCGATAGCATCGGCATATAACAATATCCTCATGTCTTTCCCGTAGCTTTCTTCCAGATGAAACGAGAAATTCCCAAGGCTATCAATGCCTGATGTATAGAAAGCCATCTTTTGCCCAAAAGTGGCCAAACTCAATTGCCTATTCTCATTTTTTCCTATGTTGGATAGGGTTGATGTAAGTTTTCCCCTGATGGTAAGTCCTTTTTGCGGCCAAAAAAATTGCTTTGTTTTTCTTTTTGATGGATACTTATAATTACGCCATCCCTGGGTCAATAGTAATGCATCAAGGTCCTGTAAGCGCGTCGGATTCTTTCGGTTGAAATACCACCCAGGGTTTTCAATATTACCTCTTATTTCGGATTCCAGATAAAAGTACGATTGAATGGTACCATAGTTCTCTTCCCTCCATTCTTCTTTGTTTAAAACAAGAACTGACATGTTTACATCGATGGAATCTATCCCGTTTCCAAGGACCCGAATGTCCAATTCAGTTTTGTCCCTTTTACTGTAGCCCTTTTTATCCATGCTAACAGCAAGCTCCAGCCAGTCGTTTGCTAAGTCGTTATAAAAAAGTCGCTCCGCTATGGGTTTGTTTCCTTTATCCAGCAATTTGAAAATAACGATACCGTGTGGTAGGTCTTTCAATGGAAGTTCTGAAATTAGTTTGTTGTTTTGCAAAAGACCTTCGATCATATAATAATCCTTTCCCCTACAACTTACTTTGATTCCTATACTATCATTGAGCTCATTAGAAATAACTCCAAATCTAACCCGGTCTTTTAACCGATTAACAGACAAGATGCTGGTGACTTGGAAGGCTCCTGGTAGTGGAAATTCCATGGTTCCATAAACGTTTTCCGTTGAGAAAACCTTTGCATGATAGGTTAAGTTGTTCTCCGTATGTAAAGAAAGGGTTCCCATGCCCAATGTATTACTTTCAAAAAGGGCGACCTCCTTTCCGTTATTATCAAAAACTGCTCCCTTGACTTTTTTGCCTTTTCCATCAAACCCAACAGCCTTAAACCCAATTCTGTTTACATGGCCTTGAATCATCTTGCCGCTTTCCGGGAAAAACTGAAGATCCAAAAAGGCAGCATTCAATACAAATGTTTTGCTATTGGTAAAACCGTTGATATCCTGAATGGCAACCTGTATCCATGGGGTATTTTGTGGAATTTCATAGGACAGATTGATTGTATTTGAGCTATTTCCATTTAGAAGAATTGAATCGTTTCCCGAATTCCAACTGAAATGTGCAACCATTTCATGCTTTTTCCCAACATTCAATTTTCCGGATAATTCCAAGTTCCCCGTTGGGCTTCTGGTAATCTTTAGGTCATCAAACAAATCACTTGTTGACTGTTCTCTTAATGGATAAATGTTTACATATGTAGTATAAATATGGTCATCGCCAAAGTTTTGATTCCAATCGGTATATGCGCGTATCAGAAAACGCCCAGACATATCACCAGGAACATCTAAGGTTCCAGCACCTATTCCTTCGTTAAGTTTTAGGAGTTTACTGTCAATAATTTGCCCTAACGGATTTATCAAATCAATATGCAGAGCACCGCTAAGTTTTGTAGGAATATGGTCCTTAGAGTCTGTGACTATTGCTTTGAACCAAATAATTTGGTTGAATGTATACTCTCTTGAATTTAATTGGAGATATATTTTTTCTGGTGCCGGTATATCATCTCTTATTTCCTGAAACGATTGAGAAAAGGAAGAGAAACTAATATGGAAACAAACAAATAAACACAGGCTTCTATGTAAACAGGGCAAACGATAGAAAAAATCCATTGGGATAATTATTGTCGTACCCTTAAGCTACAAAATCGAGTGGAGACCCAATTTCTTTTTAGTAATTAATTGGGAATAAAAAAGCCCCCCTTGCGGGCGGGCTTATGAATTTCTGTGAGCTTATTTTTTATTTCTTGTACTTATCGTTCAAAATCTTAACGATTGCATCGGTTAGGTTCTGGGTATCTTGGCCATAAAGTACAGCTCCTCCATCACCCCCACCAAGGATGTAGGTAAAACCATTGGCTGCTCCATAGGCTTTAATCTCATCTTTAACCTTGCTCACCAAAGAATCCATCTCAGTTTGACTGGTCTGTTGCAGCTGTTGTTCTTCTTGCTGCAGTTGTTGTCCTACAAATTGACCTTTTTGCTGAAGTAGTGCATATTCTTCCTGGGCACTTTTCTGCGACATTTTTTGGGCTTTGGTTTGGAACGCCTGAAGTTCCAACTGGAATGCTTGTGAAATACTGTCCCTTTTCTTGGTCAACGCTTCAGCCTTGGTCTTAAATTTAGCTTCTACATCCACCTTCTCCTGATATTCGTCCATCAACTTTACGTTGTCGACGTATCCGATTTTATTTTGTTGGCATGCCATTGCAGTAATGGCCAAAGCAAGTACCGTAAGTTTTTTCATGTTTCTCTTTTAAGGATGCGCAAAAATAGAAAAGCTTTTTTAATGATTACTATTAACTTTCAATCATGCTCTCCTTGTTTAAGGTCAGTATAAATAAAATCAATGATTTTTAATTGATTTCATAGTTATTAATTATTTTAGCTCCATTGTTTTCTTTCCTTTTCAGAGCTAAATTAATTTTCAGGGCACATTTGTGCCACATGTAGCTCAAAGTGTTGTCAACCGCCCTTAAAACCACTATTTGATCTTCTTTATAAGGTAAATTATGGAAGAATGCTCCCTTGAGGACATCGCTTTAAAATTTGACAATAAACCGATGCTAAGCGCCTTTAGCCAAGGCCATTTCTTGCCTTTATATTTTTCTGAGAGCAGGGACACATAAAAAGAATCAAAAATCATGGGCTTGGTGCCCACGACTTCCATATCGTGCCTTTCAAAAAGTTTAGCAATCGCAGTTCTTGAAAAATGCCAAAGGTGCCTGGGCACATCATATGCGGCCCAATATTTTTTGTAATGAAGAGCATCATACGATTTATAGTTTGGTACCGCCACCACCAATACTCCTTCATCCTGAAGCAAACTTTTTAGTTGAATTATTTGGTGATCCAAATTAGGCAGGTGCTCCAATACGTGCCAAAGCGTAATAACATCAAAGCTGCTGGGCAGAAGCTCTTCAGCAGATGCTTTAAGCATTATCCCCTTTTGAATGGCTTTTCCCCTTGCCTTATTACTAGGCTCCACGCCCACTACAGTATAACCTCCTTTTTGTGCGGCTAGTAAAAAATCACCTGTTCCCGCGCCAAAATCTAGTAGTTTTTTTCCTTTAACAAGTTGATTATCAATCAGTTGAAGTTTTTTTCTAAAACTATAAGACTTTACAGATTGATAGATTCCCCCAATAAAAGTGTTCTTTTCATCGGTATGGGAGATGTAATCCTCGCTATCATAGTATGGTCCCAAATCTTCGGGTACCGGGTCGGTAACAAGCATATCCAATTCCTTATCAAGATTCAAGTGGAAGCTTTCTCCAGAAACCGAATAATCCTTTGTACTTAAAAAACGTTCGACTGACACTAGTTCTATTTAATTACAATCATATAAAGATTTGCATATACAAATCGAGGAAGCTTTCTCCAATAAAGTACCATTTGGCTGATCACAAGCTAGTTTATAAGTATAATCCATGTTCCACGTGGAACAAAAAAGCACTTATCTTCCTAGGAAAACCAACAATACACTTATATCTGATGGTGAAACTCCACTTATTCGGGATGCCTGTGAAATGGTTACAGGTCGGATACTCTCCAATTTCTCGCGTGCCTCAAATGAAAGTGATTTGAGCTTAGAGTAATCAAAATTATCGGGTATTTTGACATTCTCCAGGCGATGAAGTTTATCTGCATTATTCTTTTCCTTTTCAATGTAACCAGAATACTTTACTTGAATTTCCGTTTGCTCCATCACTTCTGTATCCAACTTATTTTGGTTTACATATTCAGAAACGGCATCCAACTGAAGCATATGATCCATAGTTACCCTAGGTCTAGAAAAGACCTTAAAAAGTTTATCTGACTGTTTTACAGAGGAGGAATTAACCGAATCGAGAATTGGATTTATTTCCTCAGGATTAAAACTTGTCTTGCGGAAGAAGTTCACAAACTTTTCCGACTTCTCCTGCTTGGCCTTCATCCGGCTCAGTCGTTCTTCCGTAGCAAGGCCAATCCCAAAGCTTTTTGGGGTTAACCTTAAATCCGCATTATCCTGGCGTAGTAAGGTTCTGTATTCAGCTCTAGAGGTAAACATCCGATAAGGTTCCTCGGTGCCCTTTGTAATCAAATCATCGATTAATACCCCAATATAGGCCTCGTCTCTTTCCAAAATAAAAGGTTCCTTGCCGTTTATTTTTAAATGGGCATTAATGCCTGCCATTAAACCTTGGGATGCAGCCTCCTCATAACCAGTTGTTCCATTTATTTGTCCGGCAAAGTAGAGATTCTCTACTAGTTTTGTTTCTAGCGTATGCTTTAATTGAGTCGGTGGAAAATAGTCATACTCTATAGCATAACCAGGTCTAAAAAACTTCACCTCCTCAAATCCCCTAACAGATTTTAACGCTTTAAATTGAATATCCTCTGGAAGCGATGTGGAAAACCCATTTACATAAACCTCTACCGTGTGCCATCCTTCCGGCTCCACAAAAATTTGATGGGAGTCTTTATCAGAAAACCTGTTAATTTTATCCTCAATGGAAGGGCAATATCTAGGCCCAATACTTTTAATTCTCCCATTGAACATCGGAGATCTATCAAAGCCTTCCCGCAACAAATTATGAACCAATTCGCTCGTATGTGTCATATGACAGTCACGCTGCTTGGTTAACTTTACAGTATCTAAATATGAAAATTTTTCCGGATTTGAATCCCCTGGTTGCGGTATCATTTTGGAATAGTCCAGTGATCTTCCGTCCACTCTTGGAGGTGTTCCGGTTTTCATTCTACCACTATCGAAACCAAAATCAACCAACTGCTCCGTTATACCAGTCGCAGCTTTTTCTCCTGCTCTTCCACCTCCAAACTGTTTTTCTCCAATATGAATCAACCCATTAAGAAAAGTGCCGTTGGTAAGCACTACGGCCTTTGCCCTTATATCAATTCCCAATGAAGTTCTAACACCCACTATCTTGCCATTCTCCTCCAAAAGTCCAGACACCATTTCCTGGTAGAAATCGGCATTCGGTGTATCCTCCAAAGCCAACCTCCATTCCTCAGCAAATCGCATACGATCATTCTGCGCCCTTGGACTCCACATAGCAGGCCCTTTGGACTTGTTGAGCATCTTAAATTGGATGGCAGACTTATCCGTTATAATTCCACTATAGCCTCCAAGGGCATCAATTTCCCGAACAATCTGCCCTTTTGCAATCCCACCCATAGCTGGGTTGCATGACATCTGGCCAATCGTCTGTAGGTTCATAGTAACCAGCAAGGTCCTTGAGCCCATATTCGCAGCGGCCGCTGTCGCCTCAGCTCCGGCATGGCCCCCGCCTACGACAATTACATCATATTCCTTTTCAAACATAGTTATTGTTCCACGTGGAACATTTTAATCTTTTCATCTTCCTTCTTCCGCATAATTACCTTCTCCCGTTCAGTTTTGTCCTCATACCCCATTAAATGCAACACACCATGAATCATAACTCTTTTAAGCTCCTCATCCAATTCTGTACCAAGACTTTCGGCATTGTCCTTAACCCTATCTACGGAGACGAAAATATCACCGCCAACTCTATCCCCATGACTATAATCAAAAGTGATAATATCTGTCAAGGTATCGTGTTGTAGGTATTCAACATTTATTTTATGCAAGTAGTCATCATTACAAAAAACATAATCAATTTGATCTGCGGTAAAGTTCTCAGAATCCAATACTCTATTTATCCAATCGGAATAATCGGATTCACCGCCCAAGTTAAAATCTAGCTCGTAGTGGAAGTCAATCATTTTTAAAATAGACCTTTACCTTTTTCTCATAATTTTGGCGCAAAGGTAGTGCTTGTCTATTTAATATCTCAATGTTGTTCTCTTTCCCTTTTAACAGATCGGGTCTGGTCAAGATGGGGTTGGAGAAGTCATTTTCATTCGTGTCACCTTGTCTTTCCTTTTTCTTTCCCTGTTCTAGGGTGGCATCTTTGAGTTTTAATAACTCATGCTGTATATTATCAACCTTATTTTGAGTACGCTGCGTAACACCATTCTCCAATAAATCATTCTCGAAATCCTCCATTTGACGAACAAGTTTCTTTGCCAAATCTCTATCGGAGGCGTCTATCATATCTTTCAACTGACTTTCAAGAAGGCTTCGTATTTGCTGCTGCTCCTTATATATCTCATAAATCTCACTAAGCCTCATCTCATCCTTGCCAAACTCCTTTCCATTACCCATTTCGCCCTCTGATTCAGCGCCATTGTTAGGTGATCCTTCCTTACCTTCCTTTGATCCACTTTCGCCTTCCTTTCCCTCTCCGTTTTTCCCTTGTTGCCCATTTCCTTCCTTGCCTTCTTCACCTTGACCACCTTGCTTGCCCTGACCAGAACCCTGCATTTTTTCCTTTATTCCTTTTTGCCCCTCAATGATATCCGGTAACTGAAAATCTTGTCCGCTCTGACCCCCGCCTTGTCCTGGTTTCATGCTCTGTTGCATATTATCCAATATGTCTGCCAGAAACTCCGCCAAAGCATTCGTGGCATTAATAACATACTGTTGATATGAGGCACCTTGAAAAATCTGATTCTCTGCAATGCTCTCCAAGGATTTATCAATGTTATAATACACCTCGGTAATTTGCTCATTCACGAATTCCGATAACTCCACCCTCCTCAAGGACAAGGCAAAAAGACTATCATCCACATGTTCGAAAAGCCTTCTTAACTCCTTCTGCTCTCTTACCGTTCCAGAAAATTGGGACACATTGACATCTGCGCCCTCAACCTTCTCAAACAGTCCTTCTTGCTTAAATGAAAATGTAACTAAATTATCCAGTATCTGACGTAGCATCTCAGCGTCTTCCGTTATTGTTGATCCTCCACCCCCGGAGGAGGCCTGTTGCATCTTCTCCGCCATTTGCTTCATCTTTTCCGCTGCAGATTTCTGCTTTTGACTCACCTTGTTTTGAGAGGAGTCCTTATCCACGCCCGATTTTGGGTCCTCCCCCATCTGCTGACTATTAATTTCATCCAAGGCCTCCCGTTGATCCTTCTTAACAGATTCCTCGTCCTTTGATTCAACCCCTAACTCAACAGGCTTCTTAAGCTTTTCATTGTCCCTTCTCAAATCATCCAACTCCTTTGCAAGCTCCTCAAACTCCCTGTTAAGTCTTTCTTGCTCACCTTTATTTGAATTAGTCTTATCCTTCTGTTTGGACAATTCCTCCTGTGCCTCGGACATTTTCTCCAACTGCTTCCCTAGCTGCTTCATTTTTTCCGTCACATAGTAACGCTTTGTCAACTCTAAAAGTTGTTCCAAATTTCTTGCGCTTGAACTTTGCTTCTTGGATAACTCTTCCAGTTTCTTTTTCAAATCCTCCTTTTCAATTTGATCCGCCAACTTATTCAGCTCCTCAAGTAACTTTTGATTTCGTTTAGCCTCCAGTTCTTGCCTTTCCAAACGCTCCTTCAACAACCGCTTTTCTTCATCATCCAGTTCCCCTTCTTCCATACTTTCCTTCAATTGTTTAGCGAACTTTTCCATAAGCTCTTCTTGTGTCTCCTGTCTTCTTAAAAAGTCCTTGATCTCCTCATTCTTTTGAAAAGTTGTATTATTCTCCTCTTTCCCTGCCTGATTGATCCGTTGAAGTTCTTTCCTTTGTTCCCCATACTTCTCAAGAGATCTATCCATTTTCTCAAGAAGCTCTTGGTTTTGTTTCAACTCCTTGTTATTCAATTCATTAGCACTGTAAATTCTAGACTTAAATACTTCACTCTTAGAAACCTTCCCTCCTACAACTCCATCATTATCAACCACTTCAAAGAACACATTATAATCTACTCCCTCTTTAACTTCCAAACCTGAGGGGAATGTATAATAAAACTTATACACCCCTTCATTAGGTTTCACCAAGGTAACTCGCTTCATGTCTCCAGGCGAATCATTGGGATAGGCTACAACCCTTATGTCCCTAACAATATGATCATCGCTGGCCAATCCTTCAAAATACATCTGATTAAGATTTAAGCTGTCGACGGTTCCCAGCACTTCTATCGACGGATATTCATCAGGAATAACCTCAATACTATACCCAAGTCGTTCAAAATTATCAACATTTCCATTTGATGTGCCAATAGTATAGTTCCAGTCTTTGAAAAGGGTATGTTGCTTGATAAACACTTCTTCCCTTCTTTCGAATAGCAGCAAGGAATCACCAACCATCATAGAAACCTCATCAACATCCTCACCTCCCAACAACCACTTTATTTTTGTGCCAACCGGAACCAGGGCATTTCCGGTACCGAAAATAACCTCATCCCCCAATTGTAGGTAATTAGGATAGTCCACTTCCATCCTGAAATTTTGAATTTTAGGGGTCTTTAACTTGCTAACAGTATACTCGGAGGAATTCCAGCCATTAGCTGTCAAATAGAATTTCTTATTTCCAACAAAACTCTCAAAAGTATAGGTGAAAATTCCTTTCTCCTGCATCATCACCACCTGCTCTCCCTCGACCACCAGGGATACATTATCGGGTCGATAATCCCCTATAGTCGTCACCTCCAATTTTAGTGGTTCACCTTCAAGGGCAACCAAACTATCATTCCTCACAATAAACTGAAAAGGGGCCGGTTTCTCATATGCCAAATCATAATTTACAAGGCGATCATGCGACCCAAAAAAAGAACCTACTTCACCTGATACCCATACCAGCGCAACAATAGCAGCGGGTACAATTAAATACTTAATATACCTAATACCTTCTCTGAAATCAACAGCTTCCCCAAAGGGCACATTTCCCAAATTCTTAGATCTTTGTTCTATACTTGCCAACAGCAACTCAGACTTGGTATGGCTCTCGGATAGTTCCAACAAATTCAGTAACCTATCACTTACATCTGGAAAGTGCTTGGCGATATGTTTTGACGCCTCCTTATTCGTCATACCATTTCTTAGCCCGAACAAATAAATGCATGGTATCACGATAAACGAAAAAAGGAGCAAAAGCACAACTCCAACAAATGTCATTAACAGAAACAGGCGCCATCCCTGACTAAGCCAAAAAAAGTATTCCAGCGAAAGTGTACCCAACCAAAACAACAATCCCAAGGCTAAAAAAAGTAAGCTGCCTTTTAATAGTTGCTTTGCATAATACTTCTTAATGAACTGCTTTAGTTTATCCAGTATGTTCTGGTAATTGTCCAACGCTTAACTATTTACAACCAAGATACCCGATACAAAAGAATTCCCGTGAAAACATTTTGTTAAAACCGACACATTACTGGGCAATAAGTAAGAACAAAGGGTTTCGTCTTCCTGTCAAGCCCATTATCTTTGCACCACAAAATGGAAATACAATGAGCGCCAAAGTCAGGGTTAGATTCGCACCAAGTCCAACAGGTCCACTACATATTGGTGGAGTAAGAACTGCACTTTTCAACTATCTCTTCGCCAAAAAACATGGAGGGGATTTTGTGCTACGGATTGAAGATACCGATCAGAACCGATATGTAGAAGGTGCTGAACAATACATCACTGAGGCTTTGAATTGGTGTGGTATTCCTTATGATGAAGGTCCTAACAAGGATGGTGGTTATGGCCCCTATAGGCAAAGCGAACGCAAAAAGTTATATAAAGACTTTGCACTTCAACTCATTTCAAATGGCAATGCTTACTACGCATTTGACACCCCTAAAAAACTGGATTTCCACAGAAAGGACCATGAGTCCAAAGGGAAAACCTTTATCTATAACTGGCACAATCGATTAAAGTTGACCAATTCGCTTTCCTTAACACCCGGTGAGGTTCAACAAAAACTAGCTGATGGAGAGCCTTTCGTAATCCGCTTTAAGACACCTGAAAATCAGACCCTAAAACTTAAGGACACCATTCGAGGTGAAATTCAAATTGACACCAACACTCTGGACGACAAAATCCTTTTTAAAAGTGATGGCATGCCCACGTACCATCTTGCCAATATTGTGGATGATCATCTCATGGAAATCTCCCATGTTATCCGAGGAGAAGAGTGGCTGCCTTCCTTGGCCTTGCACCAAATGCTCTATGATGCATTCGGCTGGAACGCTCCGGAATTTGCACACCTGCCCCTTATTATGAAACCTGTTGGGAAGGGAAAGCTTAGCAAGCGGGATGGGGAAAAAGGGGGATTCCCTGTTTTTCCGCTTTCATGGAACGAGTCCAAAGGTTACCGTGAATCCGGGTACTTTCCAGAGGCCGTTGTGAACTTTTTAGCGCTTTTGGGGTGGAACCCTGGTACCGAACAAGAGCTCTTTACCCTTTCAGAACTGGTAGCGAGTTTTAGCCTGGATCGTGTGAACAAATCTGGAGCACGATTTGATCCAGACAAAACAAAGTGGTACAACCATCACTATCTTCAAGGTAAAACCGATAATGAACTAGCGACCCTATTTCAAAGGGAACTTATTTCCAAATCGTCAATTGATCCAGCGAGATTGGAAAGCTCTTATGTTGAAAAAGTGGTTTCCTTGATTAAGGAACGTGCTAATTTTGTTTCGGATTTCTGGAGTTTGGGCTATTACTTTTTTGAAGCTCCCCTAGAATTCAATGAAAAAGCGTCTCGCAAGCAATGGAAAGAAACAACGGAGTCCTTGATGCTCAACGTTATTAAAGTACTTGAAGCCACATTAGAATTCAAGTCTCCCGAATTGGAGAAAAATATTAAAGATTGGATCGGCGCCAATGATTTATCATTTGGGAAAGTTATGGGTCCCTTGCGCTTATCCCTAGTTGGGGACATGAAAGGACCTCATGTCTTTGATATCATAGAATTGTTGGGACAACAGGAATCAGTTAACCGGATAAAAAACGCCATAGCGAAGTTGTCCGACCAGTAATTATGTAACAAATCCAAGGCCACAGCTACCTATATAGCGAAGACTTTCGTATTTTTCTTTTCTAATCAAAATCTATCGCTATGGGCAATTTCCTATTAATACCTGTTATTTTTTTCGGACTGATCATTTTGATCTCGTCCTTTTTTATTGTGAAGCAACAGACCGCGGTTGTAGTTGAGCGCTTTGGTCGTTTTCAGAGCATTCGAAACTCCGGTTTACAAATGAAGATTCCGCTCGTTGATCGCATAGCGGGTCGATTAAGTTTGAAAATCCAACAGTTGGATGTCATCGTAGAGACCAAAACTTTGGATGACGTGTTTGTCAAACTAAAGGTTTCCGTTCAATATGTGGTTATCCGGAACAAAGTTTACGAGGCGTTCTATAAGTTGGAATATCCACATGATCAAATAACCTCTTATGTTTTTGATGTGGTTAGAGCAGAAGTCCCTAAAATGAAATTGGATGATGTCTTCGTGAAAAAAGATGACATCGCCATCGCTGTTAAATCGGAATTACAAGATGCCATGTTGGAATATGGCTATGATATTATTAAAACGCTCGTTACGGATATTGATCCAGATGCCCAAGTAAAAGAGGCCATGAACCGAATCAATGCTTCAGAGCGCGAAAAAATCGCTGCTCAATTTGAAGGAGATGCCGCCCGTATTCTTATTGTTGAAAAGGCAAAGGCCGAAGCCGAAAGCAAAAGATTACAGGGTCAAGGTATTGCCGATCAGCGTCGTGAAATTGCAAGAGGGTTAGAAGAATCTGTTGAAGTGCTTAACAAGGTAGGTATCAACTCGCAGGAGGCCTCAGCGTTAATTGTGGTCACACAACATTACGATACCTTGCAGTCCATTGGTGAGGAAACCAATACCAATTTGATTTTGCTTCCCAACTCGCCCCAAGCCGGTAGTGATATGCTCAATAATATGGTTGCTTCTTTCACTGCAAGCAATATGATTGGAGAACAAATGAAAAAGAGCAATCCTAAAAAAGAGTAGGCCAACATTCCTTTACGGGGCTGTTAAAAAAATAAAAATCCCGATGCTGAAGATGGTATCGGGATTTTTTATGCGAACATGTCCAAAATTTAAATGGAGCTGCACAGTTAGCTGATCAACCATTTACCCATACATTCACCTTTAAAAATGAAAAAACCTTGGTAAAGAGCCCCATATGACGCCCTGATAATAAGTAAATCTTATTTTTGCCAAGGCTCTTAATAAGTTTCGTCTATTTTAAGGTTTTTGCTCCAATTTGGCCCATGTATCCCTCAATGTAACCGTCCGATTGAAAACTAACTTTTCGTGGGTAGAATCTTCATCAACATTAAAATAACCCAATCGTTGAAACTGATATCGTTCCCCTATCTGGGCACTCTTTAAACTAGGTTCCAAATATCCCGTTATCCTTTTTAGGGAGTCAGCATTTACAAAGTCCATGAAGTCACGATCCTTATGGGCATCTGGTGTTGGATCGCTGAACAGCCTGTCGTATAATCTTATTTCAGCTTCTATTGCATGTGGGATGGATACCCAATGCAGTGTTCCTTTCACCTTCCGCAGGCTTTCTTCCGTTCCACTTCCACTTTTACTTTTTGGATCAAATGTGCATTGCACCTCTACAACATTACCATCCTCATCTTTGGTACAGCTTTCAGCCTTTATGATGTATCCGTTTTTAAGCCGAACTTCACCGCCCAACTTTAACCTAAAAAACTTTCGATTGGCCTCTTCCCTAAAATCCTCTTTTTCGATATAGATTTCCCTTGAAAACGGCACTTGTCGACTTCCAGCCGCGGCATCTTCAGGATTGTTCTCCGCATCCAACTGCTCTTCAGAACCTTCCACATAATTAGTAATAACAACTTTAAGCGGATTGAGCACCGCCATCACTCTCGGTGCTATCTTGTTCAGATGTTCCCTTACATGAAATTCAAGGAGTGAGACGTCTACCACATTTTCCCTTTTGGCAATGCCAATGGTATCGGCAAAGTTCCTTATGGACTCAGGTGTATACCCTCTTCTTCGTAGTCCGGAAATGGTGGGCATTCTTGGATCGTCCCATCCACTTACCACACCGCTCTCCACTAATTGAAGCAGTTTTCGCTTACTCACTACCGTATGACTTAAATTTCTACGAGCGAATTCACGCTGCTTCGGTCTTAACATTTTAGAATCTACCAATTGGTCTAAAAACCAATCATAAAGCTCCCTGTGTGGCAAAAACTCCAATGTACACAGGGAATGAGAGACTTGTTCTATATAATCACTTTCGCCATGTGTCCAGTCATACATAGGGTAAATGCACCAATCGGTATTTGTTCGGTGATGGGCCTTGTGCAAGATTCTGTACATAATGGGGTCCCGCATCAACATATTGGATGAGGCCATATCAATTTTGGCCCTGACTACGTGCTCTCCTTCCTTGAAATTCCCATTCTTCATCCCTTCGAACAATTGAAGGTTTTCCTCAACCGAACGATTCCTGAATGGGCTTTCCGTTCCCGGTTCGGTAGGTGTTCCCTTCTGTTTGGCTATTTCCTCGGATGTCTGGCTATCAACATAGGCTTTACCCTTCTTAATCAAGGCAACCGCCCATTCATACAACTGTCCAAAGTAGTCAGATGCGTAGCACTCGGTATCCCATGAATATCCAAGCCATTTCACATCCTTCTTTATGGCTTCCACGTATTCACTTTCCTCTTTGGCCGGGTTCGTATCATCAAACCGAAGGTTCACCGGCGCATCATAGCGAAGTCCCAGGCCAAAATTTAGGCAAATAGAGCTCGCATGGCCTATATGGAGATACCCATTTGGCTCTGGTGGAAAGCGAAAGCGAAGGTCATCCTTGGCATAACCATCCTTTAAATCATCCTCGACTATATGCTCTATAAAATTTAGAGATTTCTCTTCTTCTCCCATTTCGAAAATTTGAAGCGCAAATGTAGTAAAATACAGGGTTTATAGCTATTCAAAGCCTTAAGGTGTATACAAAGAAAGCCATTTCACAACACTTTTGGTATACCCTACAACAATATCTTTCCATTGCACGAAAATAAAATCATATTTGTTATTAGAACATTATATGAAATAGTGGGCGTTTTAAGCGCCCTGCAGAACTGAACAAGATTAAGGGGCACAACTTGGGCATTATTGCCATAACCTCTTAAAACTAACGCTGATGAAGAAAACTAGTTCATATAATGGCATTTTTGTGATGGTATTCGCAATAATGCTGCTTGCTGCCAACAACTTGGGGGCACAAGTACTTAACAAACCTGTAGCGGCCGACAACCCCAACTTGGCGGGTAATTCAGCTTGGACCGCGGCATGTGCTTCTGATAGCTTTAACGAATACTTTGTCAACTTTACCTGGAATCCGCCATTAGTGGATTCTAGCAACGAGTTCGTTTTAGAGCTTTCCGATGCCAATGGAAACTTTGGGTCACCAAGGGAGCTTGCCAGGGTAAGTGACAAAAACACGGTCTTCGACTTCGAATTTGAGTTTGCGGTCCCCAATGATGTGCGCGGTGAAACTTATAGAATGAGGGTAAGAAGTACCAGTCCGGCCAAGACCAGTCCGGCTTCGGATCCATATCCTATGCACTTTGTTGATTATGGAGATCCTTTACTTATCAGTCAGGATGGAAGTGGCGACATTCCTCCGGGAGGCAGTATACAAGTTTGCGGAGGTGGAGATATAACTCTTATCCCACATAACATACCAAATCGGGACACCTATATTTACAATTGGTACCGAAGTGGAACTTTGCTCCCAGAAAAAGGTGCGAGTTTAACTGTTTCAAGCCCCGGGATGTACTACGTTGAACTGGATTACGGATCAGTCTGCTCGGGTTCTGCAAACACCCTTTCCAACACTATACAAATAAGCACCGGTTCAAGTCTCGGTATTGCAATAAATGGATCTAACGATGTAGGTCTGTGTGCAGGAGATGCCTATGCACTTGACGCCAGTATTACCGGAATGGGGCTTACCTATACATGGTACAAGGATGGTGCTGTTGTGTCCGGACCAACTTTAGAAGGTAGCACCTATAATATCAACACATCCATTAGTGGTTTTGACGGATCGTATGAAGTAGAGATAACAGGTGCAGCGGCCTGTTTAGAGCGCTCTGCGTCCGTTGCCATAAGGGACTTGGGAGACTTTGAGGTTACAAGACAAAATGATGCTGCAATTGTTTTACTGCCTTCGCAGACTACAACGCTTGGTGTTACTACAACGGCCTCTTCACCGACATACCAGTGGTATAAAGACGCCTCTCCAATATCTGGTGCCACCAACAGTACATTTAATACCGATCAGATAGGAAGTTATTTTGTAAGGGTAACCGAGACCGGTGGAGGTTGTTCTGCTTCTCCAAAAGATTCAGAAACAACAACCATAGAATCTCCGGATTCCTTTGAGTTTGAAGTTGATTATGTAGGCGCATACACCTCTTGTCAAAGTTCGGATGCTACACTAAATCTAAGTAAAATTTATGCGGTTAGTAATTCAGGTTCAAAAACTGATGTTACCGCGGATTTGTTGTCATCATTCACCTATCAATGGAGGCATGAAAGTGCAGATGTAAGCGGCGAAACCTCAAGAACAATTACAATTTCCAATTATGAAGACAATGGGGGTTATAGTCTTGAAGGAACTCTTGATAGCTATAATGCCACTTCTAACAGCCTAGATGTCACTTTATCCACAAACATATCATTGGCAATCAGCTCAAATGGTACTGTTTTATGTGACGGTGCGGACCCTATTCGTTTTGATAGTTCTGAAAGTCTTACAGGAGAAACCTTTGAATGGCTAAGGGATGGTACTGTTATCGATTCCTCTACTGAAAGTATAACTGCCGTGGAAGTAGGCGTGTATCAATTGCGAATCTTGACCCATGATTGTCCGATTGTTTCCAATGAGTTGACCGTTCGGGCCTTTGATGAGTCCTTATTAAGTATAGACAAGGGTGATAATCTAATCATTGTTGAGGGGGAAACGGAAACCGTTACTGCCAGTGGCGCCGAGTCCTATGAATGGTTTGATGCTGCCAACAACCTTCTGGGAAGTCAAGATTCCTTTGGTTTCCAGCAAGAAGGTGAGTACCTATTGGTAGCCAATTTCGGTAATTGTTCGGTAAGCAGGGTAATTACAGTGGAGTATAGAGACCTGTTCGCAATTCCAAACGTAATCACCGCAAATGGTGATGGTATCAACGATCTATGGATATTACCCAATACCTATTCCAGAAAAGACGACGTGCTCGTAACCATTTTTAACGAGCGCGGTAAACAAGTGTTCAGTCAAACCAACTATGAAAACAACTGGCCACAATCCACAACACAATTCAACAAACTAAACATGATTTTCTATTACCGGGTAACCCGCGGTGGAGAAAGTCTTAAACAAGGAACCATAACTGTCATCAGATAAACCTAATGCGCACCACCAAACCTCTACTATTACTAACCCTGATTTTTGTTTCTCTTTCTGGATTACGCGCCCAGGAAGAGACTCCTTTTGTGGAGTACAATGTACCTACACAAAACTTGGTGAAATTTAACAGGTTTCTTATCAACCCAACCTTTTCCACGGTTAGGGAAGACAAGTCCTATATCAATTTGTTTCACAGAAACCAATCGGTATCCTTTAATGACAACAATCAGGTTTATTTTCTAAGTTACAGCGGTAGGGTAAGCGATAGAAGTGGTGTTGGTCTAAGTTTATTTACCAATCGTGAAGGGCTTTTTAACAACTTCGGCGTTCAGGCCAACTATGCCTATGGCATTAAATTGAGTCAAAAGAGCAACTTCACATTTGGCGCCAATGTTTCCTATTATCAAAGTGCCTTTAATCAAAATAGGGCAAATGCCCTGGACGATGATCCTTTCTTAAATTCATTGGAAAGTAGTTCCCTGGTTCTATTTCAACCAGGTTTCAACATTTCCTATGGGAATTTTGATTTTGGAGGTTATGCCGAAAATCTATTCGATTATAACCTTAAGAACAGTGAATCCGTCACTGAGTTTAATGAAAAAACCTATTCCGGACATTTACAATATACCCATCAGTTTAAAAATGCTGCGGGCATCTTGGAACAAGCGCGTTTGATGCCTTTGGCAAGGGTGCGAAAAACCGGGGAGGAAGACATTTCATTAGGTGGTAATCTTATCCTTGATCTTCCAAAATTAGGCTGGATCCAGGCCGGATACGACGACTTTTATGGGGCATCTGCAGGACTCGGTTTTAACTTGAACAAAAACCTATCCCTTGGATATACGGTAGAAAAAGGATTGTCTGACAACTTCGAAAATTTTGGGGTGAGTCATGAAATCTCCCTGGCCTATTCTTTTACTCCGAACCTAACGGAAGATCGGGTAATGCTAGAGAAAGAAAATGAGGACCTGGTTCAGGCCGAAAACGTTCCTCAGGATTCCTTAAGCCTTACTGAAAAGGATTTGGAAATAGCTCGTTTACAGAACAAGCTAGCGGAGAACGATGCCATCTTGGATGAGCTATTGATGCGACAAGACTCCATGGAAAGAACCAGAAACAGCGACCTCGAAAAACGCTTTGAAACCGTTATGAAAATGGTCCGAAGGGAAACCCGTGGAGAAATGCCAGAGGTAGAGGACAAGGCGAAAGAAATCTACTTTGCCAATATGGACAGTGTAGACCTTGCTGTTCGCCGTGATACAAAACAACCATTGGCCAATCATGGGCTAACCAATACAACAGCTGCCAAAAAAGTAATCCGACTGGATAAATCAAAAAACACCAAGCTTGCCAATACCCCAACAGTTCGAAGAGATAAAACAACTAGAACTCCAGCTCGTAGAATTGGTCGTTTTAGGTCCTTCAACATCCCTAATGTGGAAAGCGGACATTATTTGATTGCCAATGTTTTCAAGAATCCAGACAACGTAGATGCTTTTGTACAAAAACTTCAGGCCGAAGGAATTGAAGCTGGATATTTTGAAAACCCAAAAAACGGGCTCAACTATGTATACCTAAAAGGCTACAGTACAAAAACTGAAGCTCTGGAAGCCTATCATACCCAAATGAATGGAAACTATCAGGGGGATGCATGGGTAATGAATGTAAATAGTGTTGGGGCCTACAACGATTATGCGGCCGCAAGACGCCAAAATGCCTCAAAATATGGGGATAACACGCTTCAAAAAAATGTTTCTAACAAAACAGGCCGAACTGCTCCAATCAAATTCTCAACTAGGAGAATCTCAGGATTGGGTTCTGGCTTTTACATAATTGCAAACGTATTTGAAAGACCGTCAAATGCAAGAAGGTTTGTTAAGCAACTAAATGCCAAAGGGCTTAACGCGAGCTATTTCATAAATCCAGAAAACAACTACAGGTACGTGTACCTGAAAAAACATGAGACCTGGAACAATGCGCTCACCTCGTACTATTCCAAACTAAATGCCTCGTATGATGACGAAATGTGGATCATGCGGGTAAAACCAAACTCCAATAGTTAAAATGACCAATCGCTTTCTAAAAACCGTTCTGTGCCTCTTGGGCATATGGTTAGCGGGCTTTTCTGTAAACGCTCAGGAAGTACCTTTTTCGCCACGACTTAATGTGGGCGGAGACACCTACATAAACATTAAAGGGGATTATACATTCTTATCCAATAGTGTAATGAACACCGTGTCCAACGGGCATGATGTGAACACACCATACAATGGAAACGGGAGTAACAATAGTCTCCATGTTGAGTATGTGGATATAGATTCCGACCCTACCACCTTTAACTCCAGTAGCTCCACCCTAACACTTCCAAACTGTTCCCAGATTTATTGGGCGGGATTATACTGGGCCGGTAACTACGACGTGGAACGGGACGGTGATCACAGAAGTAGATATGAAAGTGGTTATACGGATGATTCCAATCATTATGATGTTACAGAGGTAAAACTCAGGGTTCCTGGAAGTTCAACCTATATAGATCTGCAAGCGGATACTGCTGCCGATCCTGTTGGAGAAGAAGATGATATTATTGTAAACGGGTATAATATTCTGCCCAACGACCCCTATGTGTGCTACAAAAATGTAACCAACATTCTGTCTTCTTTGGCGGATCCAACAGGAGATTATTTTGTGGCAAACGTCAGAGGTACACGAGGGGCAACCAGTTACGGTTGCGCAGGATGGACTTTGGTCGTGATTTATGAGAATCCAACGCTTCCTGGTAAATACATCTCTGTTTTTGACGGCTACGAAGGAATCACTACACAGTCCGGCAACAGTACTGCAGATATCACCGTATCTGGATTTAACACCATCCCGGTTGGTCCTGTAAATGCGAGAATTGGTGTGAGTACTTTGGAAGGTGAAACTTCTCTTTCCGGAGATACTTTTGGTATTATTTCCAATAGTAGTGCCTCATTCACAGACATTACCAACAGTGCCAACCCAAACAACAACTTTTTTAATTCAACCATTACGGAAGACGGGGCCAACGTTACCTCCAGGAATGTAAACAGTACCAACGCCATTGGTTTTGACTCTGATGTTTTCGATCTAAACAACCCCAGTAACAGTATTCTGGATAACGGAGATACCAGTGCTACTTTAAGACTTGGGACTAGTGGGGACTGGTTTGCCTCTTTTTTGGTAACCTTTGGTGTTGAAATTATTGAACCGGACATTGTTCTAGAAAAGAAAGTCGAGGACATTGGCGGTAACGATATTACTGGTTTGGGAGTAAACCTAGGCCAATATTTGGATTACGTGCTATCCTTTGTGAACACTGGAAATGATGATGCAACAAACTATGTAATCCGAGATGTGTTACCCGCAAATGTTACCCTGGACGAGACAACCATTACGGTTCCAACTGGGGTTACCTATACCTATAATGCAGCAACCCGTGAGGTGGCATTTTCCATACCGGACAATTTGGTGGAAGAAGGAGATCCCGTATCCGAAATTCGAATGCGCGTCCGCGTGGCGGAAAACTGTTTTGATTTTGTGGATGCCTGTACCGATATCATCGAGAATTTGGCATACTCCACCTATGAGGGATTAATAAATTCCAACCAAATAAGTGATGACCCCAGTGTATCCGATTTTGACGATTGTGGGTTCACCACACCAGGGGCAACCAACTTCCTTTTGGATGATCTTACTGCCTGTAACTTTACAAGAACCGTAGAATTATGTGGTGCCAATGTGCTGCTTGATGCCGGTGATAATTTTGATGCCTACGTCTGGTATTTGGATACCAATGGAAACAGCGCTATTGATGCAGGTGATACGGTAATTACAGACGGCGATGCCGACAACGACCCAAGCACCTTTTTGGTGGACCAACCAGGGACCTATATTGTTGATAAACAAGTAGCTGACCCCTGTAAGGATTTTACAGAAATTATTATTGTAGAATTGTTTTCTGCAGGCGCGGGACTCACCAATCCCATCACCACTTTAATCAACGACACAAGCAATACTGTAGACGGAGAAATTGTTATTTGTCCTAACGATGGTAGCGAACTTCCAGAGGTATTCCTGTGTGGACTGAACGACACCGAATTGATCCAAGTGAACATCCCTGATGCCGACAGCATTGAATGGGAGTTGCTTGACGAGACCAGTTGTTCTGCTTCAACGCCAGATTGCGCTAATACAGACAACTCTTGTACCTGGAACAACGTTGGTACGGGGAACGACTTTTTGGCTTCTGACGCAGGCCAATACAGAATGGTGATCAACTATCAGAATGGTTGTTTTAGAAGGTTCCACTTTAATGTCTTCAAAAACCCATTAGACCCACAATACACTTCCAGCGATATCATCTGTAACACTAACGGGAACATTACCGTTACCAACATGCCTATTGATTATGAGTATCGACTAATCGACCAGACATCAGGGAACGTATTAGTGGCCTATAACCCGAACCCAAGTTTTGATATAACTGCAAATGGTGCCTATACCGTTGAGATGAGACAACAGGGCGTTACCGATGGGTGCGTTTTTGTTTTGGACAATATAGGTATTCTGGACAGGGATTTCCAAGTAGATATCGACACCAAAGACACGGACTGTAATGGTTTAGGGGAAATTGAAATTTCCGTCTTAAACGTAGAAGCACAGTATTATTATGAGATTTCTCAAGGTGGAACTGTAGTGGACACCTTTGGTCCAAGCACTGACAACAATTATACTTTCGTCAACCTTAATGATGGAATTTACGATGTTGAGGTTAGAACCGATGATGGGTGTTTACACAACGAACAGGTAACCATCAACGATGTTACTGACCTGGCCGTTACAGCGCTTACAACAAAGAATATAGATTGTACGGATGGTATCATCACCGTAACCGGCACTGGTGGGTTCCCAAACCCCGATTACACCTACGCCATTTGGAGTTACAATGGCTCAGACCTGTATACAAGTGTGGGAGATATTCCCGGTAGTGCATATCAGGTAGCAAACGACTTTACCTTCACCAATGGTGAGGAGGGTGATTATGAATTCATTGTTGTAGATGGAAACAACTGTACATATATCTCAAATGAGGTATCTATAGTGGTATCCGCTTCGGTTGAATACACCACGTCAACAACCGACGAAATCTGCTTTGGTGCTGCCGACGGAACCATTTCGATAAACATTACCAACTCTAACGGGTATGATGTTCGATTTAGACTTTTGGATGACCTCGGAAATACCATTACCAACAACAACTCCGGAAACTTTACCGGATTGGCACAGGGTGATTATACGGTAAGGATAAGACAGCGTCCTTCAGGGACCACGGACAACTGTTTCTTTTATGAAAATTTCACTATTGGAGGACCCACCTCTGGAATAAGTGGAAACGCTACAATGATTCAGGATTATACTTGCTTGCAGGGTGGAATCATAGAGGCGCAGAACGTTGCGGGTGGAACGGCTCCCTATGAATATAGTATTGACGGTGTAAACTTTTTCAACGGTGTAGGGGCAGAGCGTTTTAGCAACTTAACAGATGGCAATTACAATATCACAATTCGTGACGCCAACAACTGTACCTTTGTAACAAATGCCATAACATTAGACCCCCTAAATCCCCCCACGGACTTAACCTTTTCTGCTTCAACCCCAAACTGTCCGGCGCTTACCTCAGATGTAACCGTAACCGCTGTCAACGGAAACACCCCCTTTGTGTTCGAGATTACCGCTCCGGCACCAACAGCGGCAACATCCATTACTGGAAACTCCGCCGATTTTGACGGATTGACGCCCGGCACCTATACATTTAGGGTTACCGACAACAAAGGCTGCGTATATGATGAGTCATTTACCATCAATCCTGTTTCTCAAATTGCAGTGGTAGGGAGCCTAGTAAGCAATATCACCTGCTTTGACGATACTGATGGTGAAATTGATTTTACCGTATCGGATTTCAACACAGATTACAACTACTCGGTAACCGGACCTGCCAGCTTTGCAGCCAATAACCAAACTAATGGAACAATTTCACTTACCGGTTTGGATGATGGAACTTACACCATTGTCGTAACCGATAACCTAACTAATTGTACGGCTACCACAGATGTCACAGTAAATGCTCCGTCTGCAGCTTTGACGCTAGGCGCCTCTGAAACACAACCAACCTGTGTGACTGACGGTACTGTTACACTCAGCTCCACCGGTGGATGGGGAGGAAACACTTTTACCTTGACCAATCCCGACGCCTCAGTATTTGGAACAAATAGTACAGGTGCTTTTACGGGGTTGACCCAATCTGGAACTTATACGGCTTCTGTTGAAGATGCAAATGGCTGTATTGAAACCACAACATTCAGCTTAACTGCGGCGGTTCCACCGGTATTGGCAATAGTTCCCAACGACACTTGTTTTGATGATGCCATCGGGCTGACTTTGACCGCAAATGTAACCTCTGGCGGAGATGGGAACTATGAATATAGCTTAAATGGTGGTGCCTTTGTGACCGGAAACGTTTTTACCGGACTTACATCCGGAACCTATACCATCGACGTACGTGATGGCAATGATTGTACGGATTCGGCCAGCATCACGATCAACCCAGAATTGAGTGTCATCGCATCTGCACCGAATATTACTGCATGTGCAACCACAACTGATGTAACAGTAACCGGAACAGGTGGTGACGGAAACTATGTTTATGCCATTGTAGGCGATGGAGTGGCTCCAAGCCCAGGTGATTTTGCCACCACAAATCCAATAACTGTAACAGGTGCCGGCGACTATGATGTCTATATAAGGGACAATAGCGGAAATGTTGGGTTCTGTGAAGCTTCTTATGATATTACCATTGCCCAAGATCCGGCCTTGGCCCTTTCCATTGCGGATACTGGAATTCAATGTAGTGGAGAAGCCCAGGCCACGATAACAATTACCGCGACTGGCGGTGAGGCTCCGTATGAATATAGCATAAACAACGGGACAACCTACCAATCCTCAAACACATTTGTGAACCAATTGGCTGGCAGTTATAACATCCGTGTTAGGGATGCCAACAATTGCGATATCGCACAAATCTATAGTATTTCCGAACCGCTTACCTTGTCAGCCTCTGCCGCTGTAACCCAGTTGGCCGAATGTAATCCTGGAATCGGTGCGGAGGTTCGTATCACCAATGCTATCGGCGGAACCGCTCCTTATGAATACAGCTTCGATGGAGGCACTAATTATGTGGCCTCTCCAATCGGATACCTGCTTCCAGGTTCGCATACCATCTTTATTAGGGATGCCAACAATTGTACCTTCCCGATGAACGTGACCGTTGACCCCGAACCAACACCTCCCGGCGTCACCACAGCAATTGATTACGAATGTGATGGAGAAGGAATTGTTACGGTCACACCAGATAGTCCAAGCTTCGATTACACCTATGAAATTGATGGGAATCCAAATACCCCGGTAACATCCAACGTATTTAATAATGTTGCGGTGGGAACCCATACCATTACAGTAAACTATACCAGCAATGTTCCGCCTTCACCAAGTGTGTTGTTGTCCGAAAATTTCGGTGCCGGTGTAAATACACCCATTTCAGAAATTGACCCTGCATATTGCTACGAGCCACAGGACGGAAGTGCTAGTGCTTGCGGTTTTGGCACGGACACGCACATTCAGGATGGGGAATATTCGGTTACCCAGGTAATCGTAAACCCTTATGGTTCCTGGCTAAGTCCAAATGACCATACAGGAAATGCGAATGGTAGATTCTTGGCCATAAACGTTGGGGGTGTTGCCGGCGTGGGTGGAATTGTCTATCAAAAAACAGGGGTCGAGGTAATTCCAAACAGGGATATTACCGTTTCCTTATGGGCCTTTAACCTATTGCGTTCTGGCTCAGGCGGCGGAGATCCGTCCATTGAAATACAACTTGTTGATGGCGGTGGAGGAGTTATCGCCAGTACTACTACCGGAAACGTTCCAAAAAATAACAACGCCAACGACTGGCAGAATTACTCGGTTACCCTAGATCCAGGAGCAAACACAAATTTGGACATTGTAATTAGAACCAATTCCGCGGTTATCAATGGTAATGATATTGCTATTGATGACATTCAGGCATTTCAAATTCCTGAAGTGTGCGCTGGTTCTCTTACGGTGGATGTCAACATAGAAGCTGGCAATGCTTTTGACGCTGCCATCACGGCTTTTTCGGATATCTCGTGTAATGGAAATAATGATGGTTCCATCACTTTTGAGGTAGAGAATTTTGATGCTGTTAATGGTTTTGAATATCGTTTGGGTACTTCTGGTCCGTTCACCAATTCTACAACCAGTCCAGTTACCATTTCAAATGCGCTAACAGGTGATAACATGGTGGCCGGAGCCTACGTCATTGAAGTCCGCGATGTGCTGGACAACAGTTGCTTTGTTTCCTTGAACCAAACTTTATCCGAACCAGCTGCTGTAGTTGCATCAGCATCAATTACCTCAGTATTGACCTGTACGAATGGTGGTGCTACAATCACGGCCTCAGCTGCAGGCGGAACACCAGCATACCAGTACCAACTCGAAGATAACGTTGGTGGTGTAATTACTGCCTATCAAAATTCCAACGTCTTTACAGGTCTTGCTGCTGGAGATTATATTGTAAGAGTAAGGGACAACAATCTTTGTGAAGACCCTATCGATACCGCCCTTACCGTGGACCCATTCAACCCTATTGTTTTCACAAGTACGCCAACGGCATGTTACAGTGGAAGCAATGATGGAACAATCCAGGTTGATGTAACCAATGGTAACGGTGATTACCAGTTCAGTTTGAACGGCGGTCCTTGGATAACCCCAAACCCCGCTGCTGCAACAACCCATACTTTTAGTGGATTGACCGCTGGAAACTACACCATAAATGTTAGAGACGGTTTTGGATGTGTTGGCACCTTGCAGCCCGTTACCATTACTGATGCCCTAGTGGCCACTGTTGATGTGATAGATGTAAGCACATGTGCCGATGGTAGCATTACCGTTACCGCTTCCGGTGGTGTCCCTAATCTGGAATACGCATTTGTTCCTACCACTACAAGTCCAACTGGCTTGTTTTCCACAACCAACACCTTTGCTGTTGCGGCTGGAAATGAGGGTGATTATGATGTGTATGTAAGGGACAACTCGGCTACGGTACCTTTCTGTGAATTCATGGAAACTGTTACCGTTAATCCAGCAACACCATTGACCATAACCAATACCCCAACAGACCCATTGTGTCATGATGGAACAGGTTCCATTCAAGTGGATATTACATCCGGTATAAGTCCATTTACAATTCAAATTATTGATTTGGATAATGCAGGTGCCAGTGATCAAACTGATACTAACGTATTGGCCACAACCAGAATATATTTCAACCTAATGCCCGGGGACTATACCATCAATGTGACTGATGCTACAGGCTGTACGGTGAGTGAAACTCCGGTCAACATTGCCAACCCTGATGAGCTTACTGCCACTATATCTGGAGTAACCCCAGCGGCATGTACCGGTGACCCAAATGATTTTGGTTTCCAGTTTACAGCATACCCCACTACTTTGGGAACAATTCAATTCAGTGATGACGGAGGGGCCACTTGGACCGCTGGAGACAACAGTGTTCCTGGCACTTCAGATGTTATTACCGGGTACAACTCCGGAAACATCGTAAATCCTTCCATGCGAACCATAGATGGATTGGGCAATACCGTTTGTCAGACCGATTTCCCACCATTTATGATTCCATATCCGTTGGATGATTTGGATATCACCATTTCTGCCTTGGTAGTGAACTGTAATGAACTTCAAGTAACCGTCCAAGGTTCAGAAGGGGCTCCATCCTATGAATATGCATTTTCGGATGATCCAGCTAATTTTGACCCGGCCTTAGCGGCATGGTTCCTTGGTGATAACGTTGACAATCTTGGAAACCCAGTTACTCCGGGTCATGGTCAGCATATTTGGACAGGTTTAGTTCCTGGAAGAACCTATGTGTTCTATGTAAGGGACAGCGGTGGTTGCGTTAGACAAAGTAATGTCAATGTAAACGACCTGATAACTGTTCCATTGGAAATTACTTCAGCTATAACCCCATCATGTGATGGTGCTACAAATGGTAGCATTACCTACACGATAACCGACAACCAAGCCCCATTCGGGCCTCAATTTAGATGGACAGTTTACGATATGACCTCTGGTGCTCCAGTAATGGTAGCGAATAGTGGTGGAAATGTTGCGTATTCTTCTCCTCAAGACGTAACCGTTACAGGTCTTGGAGCCGGAAATTACTTCATCGAAGTTGTTGAGGTGGATGGCGTTGGAGCTGATAGTTGTGTTGGGGCAACGGAAAATGAACTTTTAGATGAATTGGATCCATTGACGGGAACACCTGTTGCACTTCAAAACATAAGCTGTGATAACCCAGGGCTTATCCAGATCCAAAACCCATTGGGTGGGGGTGGAACCTATACTTACACCGTAACTGGTCCTGCTCCGTTTGTGACCATTACCTCAACTTCTGACAACCCTGTTGAGATACCCTCCAACTCACCTGCAGGAAACTATCATGTAACAATAGAGGACCAATATGGTTGTTCATCGCCATTGGGTAATGTTGCGCTAACGTTGACCCCTGATCCTACAATTGATTCTATTGATGTGGATAATTGTACAGATCCTTCTACGGTAACCGTAAATGCGACCAGTGGTGCTGCGCAAATATTCTATTCCATTGATGGAGGAACTACGTATTTGAACAATGGAGGCATCTTCAACAATGTCTCTGCTGGAACCTATACCGTTTCCATTCTGGACAGCAATGGCTGTAGCGACACTAGTTCGGTCACTGTTCATCCTGTTTTGGAAGTTGATGTGGCCCTGACCAAACTATTGGATTGTTCTGTAACCCCTGATGCCCGAATTACTATTGATGTGCTGTCAGGATCTGGAAGCTACGACTACGAAATCGTGGATGGAACCGGAACCGTGGTGGGCAGGACTGCTTTGCCTAGCAACCCATTTGACTTTACAACCACCACCCCAGAAGATTATACGATCACGATATTTGATAACAATACCTCAACACCCTGTACAAGAGTATTCAATATTACCGTTGATCCTGCTATCATCCCTTCATTCAACATTACCGCTACTTCGGATGTGGTTTGCAGTGGAGATGATAATGGAACCATTGATGTGGAAGCTGTGGACAATGGAATCGGTCCATACACCTTCGAAATCATTTCTGGACCTGGTAGTTCCGCAACCTTCCCAATAACGGCGCCTGTTGGAAACACGGCTTCGTTCACAGGACTAGAAGGAAGTGTTGGCGGAATCACCTATACTATTAGACTTACAGCATCTAATGGCTGTACCTCAACGCTGACACAAACCATTACAGAGCCAGCTGCCTTGACAGCTTCTGCCTCTGCAACCCCATTTGTGTGTACTGTAGGCAACAATCCTGATTCCTCTACAATAACAGTTACCGCAACTAATGGAACGGGTGCATACCAGTATAGTTTGGACAACATTAATTTCCAAGCTTCCAACACCTTTGCGGTTGCCGATACCGGAGCCGTTCAAAACATTACCGTATATGTTAGGGATGCCAACAATTGTATTGAAACAGATGCAGTTGTCATTCAGCCCCTAGATGTGCTCACTTCAACAAGTATAGCGGTTGACGCTGCTGCCACTTGTTTGGCCGGTGAAAATATTACCATAACCGCAACCGGTTCAATTACCAATTCCACAACCACTCCTGGAAATTATGAGTTCCGATTGTTACCTGCAGGATCGTTCCAGCCGTCTGGAAGCTTTACTGGTTTGGCCGTTGGCACACATAACTTTGAAGTTAGAAACACCGTTACTGGATGTGTCTTGGGTGCATCACATACCGTTGCCAGTCCTGAAGTGTTAGATTTGATAGTGGTAAGCACCTCAAACATTACTTGTTTTGGTGATGCAGATGGTAGTGTAGATCTTGATCTACAAGACGCAGCCGCAATAACCTATGCCTCCGCTACAAGTTATACCTTGTACTATGATGTTAACAACACACCGGCCAATCTTGCTGATGATGTGGTAACTGCCGGTGGTGATGCAGATGGTCTCTTTACCATCAGCGGACTCGCCGCGGGAACTTATTTCATTGAAGTATTGGATAACAATCCTCCAGGTTCAGCTTGCGTATATTCGGAATCATTTACCATTGCAGGTCCTAATGTAGGCATCTCTGCCAATACCCAAGTGACCGATGTTACATGTAATCTTAATGATGGTATCATTGAAGTTATTAACGCTGCTGGCGGATGGGGAGGCTACACCTACTTTGTAGATTTAGCTTCCAATCCAGCCCCAACCTTCCCGGGTAGTTATCAAGCTTCTCCACAATTTACTGGATTAAGTGGTGGGGTAGGGCCTGGTACTGTTTACCAAGTTTGGGTCGCTGATACCAACGGATGTGAATTCCAGTTGTCTAATGTAACTTTGGTGGATCCAATTGGAATAACTGCCACGTTACAGATAAACCAAGAGAACTGTGCCGCTCTTCAGGGAGAAATTGAAGTTGTTGGAACATCTGGTGGTCAAGGTAGTAACTATACCTACCAATTATTGCGAAATGGCACCCCTGTAGGGTCGCCGCAAACAGGAACTGTTTTCGCTGGCTTAGGAGCTGGTATTTATACCGTGGAGATTAACGATCAATGGTCTTGTGGGCCAGTGGTTACCAATCCCGTTGAGCTTTTCGATACCATGGTCGCCACTCCAACAGTGGTTAAACCAAGAGACTGTACCGTAGACCCTGGAGGTCACATTACTGTTACCGTCAATGGCGGTTCTGGCAACTTTACCTATGCGGTTACCTTCCCTGATCTCTCAACTCCACTGCCAACAAATGGTACAGGTGTGTTCACGGGACTAACGCAATCCGGAACATATACTTTCACCATAACTGATAATGGAACGGGCACACCGTGTACAGTTGTGATCACCCAAGATTTGGATGACCCAGTTACTCCTGTGATTTCAAATGTTGTGATGGACCCAGTAAATTGTAATGGAGGTTCCGACGGTAGTCTTACCGTTGAATTGGACCCTGCTACCACAGTACATCCGATCTATACTTATGAGCTTTACCAGATGTCCAATTTGGCAACTCCATTTAGGACGGCTCAGACCAGCAATGTGTTTGACAATCTACCTGCAGATGATTATCGAGTACGGGTAATTTCAGCGAGATCTTGTGATGATTTCCATGATGAGACCGTTACCGAACCTGCTTTGTTGACAGCCTCTGCGGTAGCAACAGCTTTCGCTTGTAACGCAAGCAATGCAGTGAATACATCAACCATAACGGTTACCGCTGGTGGTGGAACTGGACCATATCTCTATAGTATTGACAACGTGAATTTCCAGACGTCCAACACTTTTGACATTGTGGACACTGGCATTGTTCAGAACATAACTGTATTCGTGACGGATGCCAATTCGTGTGCGCAAACCGCAATCGTGGCACCTATCCAACCCATTAATGTGATCACAGCGGTAGTCACCCAAAATACGGCCATTAGCTGTGCGAATCCAGAAGAGGTGCTGATTACGGTAACCGATGACGGAAATCTAGGTAACACCTATACCTATGAACTGTTGCCTGTTGGAAACCCATTGGGAAGCATGACTTCCACTCCAACAAACGTCACTGCTACCTTTGAACTGACCCAACCTGGAAGCTACACCTTCAGGATTACGGATACCGCAACGGGTTGTTATTTTGATACAACTCCGTATGACATCGCTCCGTATGATCTAATTGATGTAGTTGCCACACCTACGGCTACGGCCATTTGTTTTGGTGACACCAATGGTGCCTTGGAAATCAACGTAACCGGATATACAGGAACTTACAGTTATCAGGTTTTTGATGGTGCCAACAATCCTATTGGTTCCGTGGTAAACACGGATACTAGTGTGAACCCAAGACCTATTACAGGACTTTCTGGTGGAAACTACTACGTGCGAGTAACGCAAACTGCAAACCCGCTGTGTGTGGAAGATTCCAACATGATTACCATCGCTTCACCGGATATGGCGCTGTCTGCTACCCCAATTGAGGTGGCCAATGTAACCTGTGCCAACAATTTGGGTGAAATTGAAGTGTCCCCGACAGGTGGTTTCGCTCCTTACGATATTCAATTGACCAACACCACAACGTCCCAAGTATACAATGTGTCCAATGTGGTAAGCTTTGTATTCCAAGACCTTTCAGCAGGTTTATTCGATGTTGAGATTGTTGACGGTGCTGGTTGTACCATCAATGAGCCTATTACTTTGACCCAACCAACACCTATTACAGCAGATATTAATGCTACGCCGACCAATTTGGTTTGCTTTGGTGATACCAATGCCACGGTAACAGCTCAAAATGTGCTGAACGGTAGAGGGGTGTATCAATATCAATTGAACGTTTACGACCCAACCGGAACAACAATTGTTTCAACGTCTGGAGGACAAGCCAGTCAAGCCTTTAACAATCTTGGTGCCGGTATATACAGTATTACAGTATCTGACGGTTGGAGCTGTGACGTTGAAACGATCCAAGTAACCATTTCAGAACCTGTTGAGGTTATGGCGAACCTAATTCAAGTTTCCCAATTGACCTGTACCACCCAAGCCGACATTCAGTTGTCTGCTACAGGGGGAACCGCTCCTTATCAGTATAGTTTGGATGGTGTTGTCTACAGCAATATGTCTGGTGGAAGCACACATAACTTTACCGTACCCGCAGGGGCTTATCAATATTATGTTAGGGATGCCTTTGGTTGTGAGGCTATGATTTCCAATCAGGTTACCGTAGACCCAATAATTCCTTTGGATATGGTAATTGACGATAGTGCTGCCAACATAAATTGTACTGGAGAAGCTTCTGCAATAATAAGGGCTACGGCCGTAGGTGGATTAGGAAATTACTCCTATGAGCTATTTGCGGATGCGGGGCTTACCGCTTCCGTTGCTGGGCCTCAGCCTACCGGCGATTTTAGTGGACTTGTTGCGGGACAGTATTTCGTACACGTCACAAGTATGGATTGTGATGCAACGAGCTTGGCCATAGACATTATTGATCCTGCTCCGTTGCAAATAGACAGGCAAGAGTCTACGGATGTTACCTGCTCTGGATTGGAAGATGGTACCATTACCGTTGAAGTTTCTGGTGGAACTGGTGAAATCTTCTATGCGATAACGCCGAACCTTGATCAATTTGATACCGTAGGTACATTCACAGATTTGGCGCCTGGTATTTATGATGTAATTGCACAAGATCGTAATGGATGTTTTGAAACCTTCCAGTTCGAAATTATTCAACCACAATCGCTACAGGCTCAAGCCATAAATGTAATGCATGAAGTTTGTTTCAATAGTGCCGACGGTTCTTTTGAATTGGATATTACAGGAGGTACAGCTCCATATTTCACAAGTTTGAACTCCAATGCAGATGCAGATTACGTTCAAGATCAAATCTTGTTCCAAAATCTTGCTGCAGGAACCCAGGTGGTATTTGTAAGGGATGCCCAAGGTTGTGAAACCAATGTATTCGTGGAAATCAATCCTGGGGTTAACCTAGCTGCATTGGTGGAACCAATATATGAGTGTGATGGCAATTTGCCTACCAACAGATTGGATATCGAGTTTGAAGATCAAACCGTTATTGGGGAGGTGATGTATGCCATAGATTCAACAGACCCTGCCGACTTACAGTTGACTTCTGATTTTACCAATATTGCACCGGGCGATCACTATTTGACCATCGCACATTCCAACGGTTGTATCAATACCATTGATTTCTCCGTAACTGGTTTTGAACCTTTGACCTTGGTATTGGAAAACAGCAACATCAATGAGATTACGGCCACAGCTGCGGGAGGTTTGGAAGATTATACTTTCATTTTTGATGGTGTTGACAATGGAACGGACAATACGTACATCATTAACCGCACAGACACCTACGAGGTTACGGTCATAGATCAGAATGGTTGTGAAGTAACCATGGAAATATTTATGGAGTTCATAGATATTGAGGTTCCAGACTTCTTTACCCCTGATGGTGACAATATGAACGATACCTGGTTGCCTGACAATCTGGAGGCCTTCCCTAACGTACTAATGATCATTTTTGATCGTTATGGTAGAGAGCTCTATCGCATGGGTTATGGCGATTCTGGATGGAACGGAATCTATAATAACAGTGAGCTCCCAACAGGAGACTACTGGTACATCATTAAGCTTCAAGGCGAAAATGATGACAGAGAATTAGTTGGACATTTTACCCTATATCGACGATGATAGTTTAACCTACGACATCATGTTAAAAAAACACCTATTCCCCGCCCTCATCATGCTGCTCTCCTTTGGAGGGGCAGCCCAGGAATTGACCATTCCGCAGTTATCGCAATACATTGCCGATAACCCCTTCTTAATGTCTCCTACCTATGCGGGTATTGGCGACCATATCAAGGTTCGACTTAACGGTTTAACCCAATGGGTAGGTATAGAAGATGCCCCCGATACGCAGACCTTGGCGGCGGATGCGCGTATTGGTAACCGATCCGGGTTAGGGATGTTGATGTACAATGATAGTAACGGTGAAACCAAGCAACGGGGTGCAAGGGTATCTTTTGCCCACCACCTTACTTTAGATCGGTATGAAGATATCTTCTTGTCATTTGGAATTTCATATAATTTCAACCAGTTTAGAATTGATGTTGAAAACTTTACCGATTTCAACGGGCAGCGCCCAACAGATGACAAGGCTACCACAAACCATAACTTTGATCTTGGGGTGTTATACAGATTTAAAAAATTCTATATAAGCGCCAATGCTTCCAACGTTCTCAACAAGGATTTAGCGCAGTTTAATCCTGTTTTTGAGCCTAACACTTTGAGAAATTACTATGCCTACGCAGGATACAGTATTTCAAAAAACAAAAACAGCAAACTGGAAATTGAGCCATCTGTTTTCTATCAGTACTTCGAAAGTGATGGTAGGTCCGTGACCGATTTAAATGCCAAATTCCGATTTCACGATTTTGAAGACTATTATTATGTTGGTGTAACCTACCGTTTTTTGAATGATCAATTAGGAAAACCCCTGTACATTGCACCTATTGCAGGATTGAAAAAGAACAATTTTTATTTTGGTTATTCCTATCAGGTAATTACCAACGAAATTCTAGGATACAGCACGGGTACCCATGTTGTTACCGTTGGAATGGATTTGTTCCAGGGCATCAGTAACTGTAGGTGTATGTATTAATCCCATGGTTTGCCCTATTTTTGTTGCTCTAAAATTAGGGTGTGGGGAAAATTAGGTTAAAAAATATCAGGGTACATTCCAATCATGGGTGTCTTAAGGAGGAAATGTTGATAGGAAGTGATTATCGGGTGGATTTAGAGATTTGCGCCAATTTGTCCCTCCCTTCAAAATCCGATAAACTTTCAGAAACGGTTGATTACGTTCATCTCAACAACATAGTTAAGGAAGAAATGGCTGTTCGTTCCAATTTATTGGAGCATGTGGCCAAACGAATTCTTGATAGGATTTTTAAAGAATTGCCTGAAGTAAAAAAATCAGAAATTGAAGTTGCAAAAATAAATCCTCCAATTGGTGGGGACGTCCAAAGTGTAGCTGTTGTTTTAAGTGCCGAAAGACCTTAGTTTTGGTTTGGGCAAGCTAAAAAAAGTAGTACATTTGCTCCCTGAAACGGCATCGTGGCCGAGTGGCTAGGCACAGCTCTGCAAAAGCTTGTACAGCGGTTCGAATCCGCTCGATGCCTCCAAGAACCCAGCAAAATTTGCTGGGTTTTTTTATTCACTTATGCGTTCAATGCCTTCTTTGATATCAAACTTTTCTTTGGGTAGAAAACCTTTGATAATCAAAACGATTCCACAAACGATAATTACCAGACCAAGTATCTTTTTGATCATCACAATGCGGTCTTTCGTCAAATATCCCTTCAATTGCTTGGCCAACAATATCTTAAATACATCCGTCATAAAATAAACAATGATCATTGTGCTGAAAAAGACCAAAATCCGATTTGGGTCATTATCCAGACTGGGGCCAACAATTACAATAAGACCCAGCCAAAAAGCGAGCACCCCTATATTGATAAAATTGAGCAAAAATCCTTTGATCATAAGTCCTGCATACGTTCCTTTTGAAGCCTTCAAATTTTCCTTTTTGGAAGCTTTTTTTACGAAAATTACAATCCCGTACACTAAAAGAATCATCCCCCCGAAAACAAAAAGACCTGGTTGGTTGCTTAGGTTTTCCAACAGTTGAAAACTACTGAAATACGCTATCAACAAGAAGACAATGTCAGCGATAATTACCCCAAAATCGAAACTGATTCCAGCTCTAAAACCTTTAGTGGCACTGGTTTCCAAGAGCACAAAGAACACCGGACCTATCATAAAGGCCAGTAAAAACCCCAAGGGTATTGCCGCTTGAATATCGTCTATCATATTAGTCCATTCGAATTATCTTTCCTCCGAACACTTTTTTTTCATCCATTTTCAGGGGATCACCATAAACCAGAACCTCACCACCTGCTTTTACATTGGCCTTTACATAATCCGTGGCGTAGATTTTTGCATCCCCTCCTGCATTCACAACAATCGTGGAAAAACGGGTTTTAAATTCCTTTCCATCATAGCTGCCTCCAGTATTGATAATAATATCTTGGTTCTCGGCAAAACCACTTACCGCAATTTCTCCTCCCGTAATCGCCTTGATTAAAAGTTGTTCTGTCTGACATTTCAGTTCCAGCTCACCACCCTCTTGGGCCCTTAAATCCAGAACATCCTGTTCAAAAACTTCACTGGACCTAATCCGGGCATCTTCGTTCACATCGATTACTTTAAGCGTTTGTGCAAAATAAAGATCCACATGGGTTCTATAACCGCTAAAAATCTTGTCTATTTCCATTCGAAGTTTCAACACCCCATTATTGTTGACAATGGCAACTTTTCCGGTGTTTGCCCCTTTAATTACAGCCTTGTTCTCATTGGATTTAATAAGGTTAATCGATAGTCCATCAAAACCCTTTACTTCTGTAAATTCCCGCAGTTCCTTTGTAAGCTGTTCTTCCTGTGCGCTTGCGATTTGAAATGAAATCAGTAACGCTAAAATTTTAAAAGCCTTCATGTCTTAAAAATTTATGCCCACATATCACAAATTGTATTCCAAAATCAGTTTTTCTTCTTTCCCAACAAGGAAAAATCCAGATGCCGTTTCACCAAATCAGTATCTTTAACCATTACATAGACCTCATCTCCCAATTGATACATGCGATTGGTTCGCTCACCTATTATTGCAAATTGCTTCTCATCAAACAAATAATAGTCATCCTTAATATCCCTGATACGGACCATGCCCTCACATTTGTTTTCCACAATTTCTACGTAGATACCCCATTCTGTAACTCCAGATATCACACCTAAAAATTCCTGGTCTTTATGATCCTCCATAAACTTGATCTGCATATATTTTATGGAATCCCGTTCAGCGCTGGAGGCCAATAGTTCCATATCTGAGGAATGTTTGCATTTTTCCTCATACACAGGTACCTGGGGCTGTTTTCCACCATCCAAATAATGTTGGAGCAATCTATGTACCATTACATCCGGATATCGTCGTATAGGGGATGTAAAGTGGGTATAATAGTCGAATCCCAGACCATAGTGACCAATATTCTCCGTGGTGTAAATGGCCTTGCTCATACTTCTTATCGTCAAAGTGTCCACTAGGTTCTGTTCTTTCTTTCCCTTTACATCTTTTAATAGTTGGTTCAGCGAACTGTTCAGGCTTTTTTTATCCTTCAGGTTAATGGAGTGGCCAAACCTGGAAATCAGTCCGTTCAGGGCCAGTAATTTTTCCTCATCAGGTTCATCATGAATCCGGTATACAAAGGTCTTTTTTTGTTTTCCTATAAATTCGGCCACCTTTTTGTTCGCCAACAGCATAAACTCTTCAATAAGTTTGTTGGCATCCTTTGCCTCTTTGAAGAACACACTTTCGGGTTCGTTCTTCGCATTTAGGTTGAACCGCACCTCAATCTTATCAAACGAAATAGCCCCATCATCCATGCGCTGCTTGCGCATTACTTTGGCCATTTTGTCTAAACTCAAAACCGCTTCTTTTATAGCTGGACCAACCTCATAGGCCTTGCCCCGTATAGATACCTCTTTTGGAATTTTTCCTTGTCCGGTTTCTATGATATGCTGTGCCTCCTCATACGCAAAACGTTCATTGGAGTTAATGGCGGTCCTCCCAAACCATTGGTTGATCAATTTGGCACTTTCATCCATTTCAAAGATGGCAGAAAACGTATATTTTTCCTCATTGGGCCTTAAGGAACAGGCCATGTTCGACAACACTTCCGGCAACATGGGCACCACACGATCAACCAAATACACAGATGTGGCCCTTTCATACGCTTCATCATCCAACACGGTGCCAGGTTGCAAATAATGGGAAACATCGGCAATATGGATACCTACCTCATAATTTCCGTTTTCCAGTTTTTGAAATGAGAGCGCATCATCAAAATCCTTCGCGTCTTTTGGGTCTATGGTAAACGTGAGCACGTCTCGCATATCCCTTCGTTTGGCTACTTCGGACTCATGGATTTTGGTGTCCAATGTTTTTGCAAATTGCTCAACCTCATATGGGAATTCATAAGGTAGCCCGTACTCTGCCAAAATGGAATGAATCTCTGTGTTGTGCTCTCCAGGTTTTCCTAAAACTTCAGTGACTTCACCATAAGGTGAATCTGCATCCTTTGGCCAGTCTCCAAGCTTCACTACCACTTTTTCACCGTCCTTTGCCTTCTTTAGTTTTTCTAAAGGGACAAAAATATCAGTGTACATCTTTGGGTCGGAAGGTCGCACAAAAGCAAAAGTTTTCTGTTTGTCCACGACACCAACATAAGTGGATTTTCTTCGTTCCAAAACCTTGGCAATCTCACCCTCAGGTTTCTTGCCATTGCGCCTGGGCTTCAGAAACACTTCCACCAAATCTCCGTGAAAAGCCCTATTGAGTTTCTTGTAAGGAACAAACACGTCATCATCCAGTTCTTCTGCTATGATATAAGCGTTACCACTGGTGGTCAAGTCCACTTTTCCCGTATAATAGGTATGCAGGGAAGGCTTCTTTTTGAATCTTCCCCTTTCGGCTTCCAGTATTCGATCACTGGATTTCAGCTGGCCGAGGCGTTTAATAAGTAAATTTCGTTCTTGGGTATCCGATAACCCAAGTTTTGCAGCTATTTGTTTGTAATTAAAACTTTTGGAAGGTTCTTTTTCCAGTACTGTAAAGATGCCTTTCGTAATCTCATTCTTTCGCTGACTTCTTGCCCTTTTCTTTTTCTTAGACATCGACAGTTTAATTTCGTGAAAATTACAAATTATAATCCGACACCATAGGAAGAAACATCAACTAATACTAAAACAACTTTGGTTTATCAACAATTACATTATAATCTATTTTCTTTTCTTTTTTAAAATTATAAAAATGGTGATGATGATTGCTTGTTGAAATGTGGAATAAAATAATGATGAAATAATTGCTTTGAACGCAATAAAAACTTTGTTCACATTTTTTCAGTTCAGGTTAAAATTAATAATCAAGGACTTATAATTTTTATCCACGATGTTTAATAAGCGTTTTCAACATGATTTTATTAAAAAGTTAATTTGAATATGGTGTTGACTACTTCAAGATTTTATTGAATTATGGTTGATTAATTTTTGAAGGATTCTATAACAAATACCAAAATTTATTCCGTAATGGCTTTTTAATTTGGTTCTTCAAAATTTAGTTACATTAAGTTTTCTACGAACGATCAACAAAAACCCTTTTTTATCAAGTCTCTGAATTTGAAGCTAATGGAAACTATAGTTGATTTTTATCAACAGTACACCTTTAAAAGAATTGTACCTTTGTATACTACCAATCTAAATCTTGAACAATGAAAATAGCTATAGGAAATGACCACGCCGGAACCGACTATAAACTTGCGGTTATTGGACTTCTAAAATCCAAAGGAATAGAAGTGATAAATTACGGCACTGATGGTACTGATAGTGTTGATTATCCTGACTTTGCCCACCCTGTTGCAAAGGATGTAGAAGAAGAAAATGTGGATGTGGGTATTGTTATTTGTGGAAGTGGGAATGGTGCCAGCATGACAATTAATAAATACAAAAATGTAAGAGGTGCGTTATGTTGGAACAAAGAAATTACTGCTTTGGCGCGTGTTCACAATGATGCCAACATTCTTAGCTTACCTGCACGGTTTATTGCCTTGCCACAGGCTTTGGAAATGGTAGAAACTTTCCTGAACACAGAATTTGAAGGCGGGCGCCACGAACGCCGCGTAGAAAAAATACCTTGCCGATAGGTAAAGCAACTACCTATGGGGCACCACCACCATCACGGACATTCCCATTCCCATACTGATCTAAAGGGGAGGAATCTCCTTATTTCCATTCTACTCAATATTGTAATTACGGTTTCCCAAGTGGTGGGCGGGATTATTTCCGGCAGTCTGGCGCTTTTGTCCGACGCCCTTCACAATTTTAGTGATGTCCTTTCCTTGGTTATCAGCTATGTCGCCACCTTATTGGGGAGAAAAAAGGCCTCCAAGAATAAGACCTTTGGTTATAAACGTGCCGAAATTTTGGCAGCTTTCATCAACGCGGCCACATTAATGGTAGTAGCGGTCATTTTAATGATTGAGGCTGTGGAACGCTTTTTTGAGCCCCAGGAAATTGAGTCCAATCTGGTGATTTGGCTGTCCTTGATTGCCATTCTGGGTAATGGTTTTAGTGTACTGCTGTTGCGAAAGGATTCCGAGGATAATATGAATATGAAATCGGCCTATTTGCATTTGCTTACGGATATGATGGCCTCGGTAGCGGTTTTGGTGGGCGGATTGCTGATGAAATTCTACCAGATATTTTGGGTAGATGCCCTGCTTACTTTGGCCATAGCCCTATATCTGATTTATATGGGATACGATTTATTGAAGGAATCCACCAAGGTATTGATGCTGTTCACACCAAGAACCATAGAAGTTCAGGAGATAGTGGAATCCATTTGCACTCTGCAACCAGTTAAAAATGTCCATCATGTGCATATTTGGCAATTGAACGAGGATGAAATCCATATGGAGGCACATATCGATTTTAAGGAGGACATAAAACTCTCCGAATTTGACAAGATTCTGGAGGATATTGAAGAGCATGTGTATCACAAACATGGCATCAACCATGTGAACATTCAGCCAGAGTTTGATAAATGTGATTCCAAAAGTATAATTGTGCAGGATTAATGGAAATTCGAATTAAAACCTTCAACGAATTGAACACTACAGAACTTTACCAGCTTTTGGAGTTGCGGAGTGCAGTTTTTGTGGTGGAGCAGGATTGTGTCTACAAAGATGCGGATGGCAAGGACCAAAAAGCCATTCATGTGCTGGGGAAAAAAGACAATCAGGTAGTGGCTTACACCCGCATGTTTGGACCCGGGGATTACTTTGATAACCCGAGTATAGGTCGCGTAGTTGTGGAGAAAGACCAGCGCCAGTTTGGATATGGGAAGGTAATCATGGAAGCCTCCATCCAGGGTTTGGAAACCAGATATCCAGGTGAGACCCTAGAGCTTTCCGCCCAAACGTATTTGATTAAATTTTACAACAGTTTGGGCTTTAAAGAAACTGGTGAGCCGTATTTGGAGGATGGAATTCCGCATGTGAGGATGGTAAAGCAAAACCAAGCCTCATGAAATACCAAACCTTTCAACCGCATCCAGATTTAGCTTCGCTGATTAGTTGCTATTGGTCATTGGAAGTTCCTGCTTCGGACAATCCCCAACGACAGCGCATCGTTCCGGATGGAAAGATCGAAATGGCGTTTATATTCGGGGACGACATCAAACACTACACCACCGAAAATGAGTATGTTTTGCAGCCCCGAGCATTTGTGTTGGGACAGACGCTGGAGCCTTTTTATATAGAACCAACTGGTTATGTGGATTCCTTTTCTATCAGTTTTTATCCCTATGGCTTTGCCAATTTTGTGGATGTACCCTTAAAGACCTTAGCCAATAAGGAAACACCCATTGAAAACCTTTTTGGACATGAGACCGCCAAAAATCTGGAGAATCAGATGGTCCAGGCGGCTGATACCCAGGAACGGATTACGATTGTTGAAAAATTTCTATTGGACAGGCTCAACCAAACCAACACGGTGGACACCATTGTAAAATTGACCGTAGAGGCGTTGCTGGCCACCAAAGGGAATACTTCCATAAGCAATATCCTTAAAGAAGACCCTTCCAAAAGACGACAATTGGAACGGAAATTTTCGGAACAGATAGGCATCAGTCCCAAACAGCTGGGCAAGGTCATCCGTTTGCAAAGTGCGCTAAAATTGTTGTTGAGCGGAGAAGGTGAAAGTCTTACTAAGATTGCCTACGAAAGTGAGTACTATGATCAGGCCCATTTTATAAAGGACTTTAAGGAGTTCACCGGTATTAGTCCAAAGGAGTTTTTGGGACACGAAAACATGGCGCTCTCCTCCGCTTTCTATAAATAGGTTTGGTTGTCGCATTTTTACAATTTCCGGGATTTTGGGTATTTTAGATTTATCACTTAGTTAAATCAAAAACATGAAAAGAATCCTTTTTGGCCTATCTGCGGCTGTAATTGCCATGAGTTTTACGGCCTGTCAACCCAAATCCAAACCCGCTCCGGAAACGGAAGAAGTAAACCCAGTAGAAACCCAAAAAACAGACCCTATGAATACTTATGTCTCCATTTTTGAAATTCCAGCTACGGATATCGACCGTGCCATCGGTTTTTACCAGAACATTTTGGGCCTACAGATAGAAAAAATGGAATTCCCTGGACTAGAAATGGGCTTATTGCCTTTTGAGGACCAAATGGTAACGGGGGTAATTATGAAGGGGGAAGGTAACGAACCTTCTGCTGCCGGAATAACCATATATCTGAACGGTGGAAACGACCTTCAGCCTATTTTGGACCAAGTGGAACCCAATGGCGGGCAAATCTTGATGCCTAAAACCCCTCATGCGGACGAAAGTGGATTTTTTGCCCTGTTTTTAGACTCTGAAGGCAATAAATTGGGCTTGCATTCGGAGAATTAGCTTATAAAACCATGGACTTAAACGGAATTTAATGTAACAAATCCCAAAACTTCCCACATATATTATACTAAGAGTGTTTTATGCAGGGTTGATGTACCTTGTCAATATGTAATCCCGTATTATTATGGCCCACGGAAGTTTATCTCAATTTAAAGCTACACTTGCCAGAAAAAACGCGCGTAAAGATAAAGCTGAGGGAAAATTTGATAGGAAGAAGCTGGGGTTTAAAGACTCTGATTCAAAACCCGAATTTGATTTTCCAGAAATATCCGAGTCTGAACTGGAAAATTTAAAAAAGGACATTCGCAAAAAAGCAAAATCTGATAGACGGAAAGAACTTGCCATATTCGGAATAATTTTAATAGGAATAATTTGCTTGCTTGTCTTTTTGAATATGTAGTGAATGTAAAAAGGGCCATAATGGGCTTGCAATGTCACAACCAAAAATTCCTTACATTCCCCTTGTGAACCATCTGCCCAAATCCAAACAAGAAGAACTACAACTGCTCACGGAGCAGCTTTCCGCTTTTAAAGAAGAAGAAAAGCGTGATACCCTGCTATTTAATATTTCAAAAAGAGGCTTTTAAAAGCAAAAAGAAAATTATCGGTTCTTCTCCGTAACAATTTTACTTTTGCATCTTCTTATATCATCAAATCAAAAAACGCAAAAATGAAATTTATCCCCCAGGTCATGACGATGGCCATATTCGTCATGGTATCATGTTCAAGTGATAATGAAGACTCACAAAATGACATTTATTTAAAAATACCAGACCAATCATTTGAAACTATGCTGGTCGACCAGGGCATAGATTCGGACGGTTTGGTAAACCAGCGCATGCTTAAAACTGATGCGGAGGAAATAACAGTGTTGGATGTGAGCTTTTCCGGTAAAGGAACCATAATGGATTTAACCGGAATCGAAGGTTTTGTCAACCTAAAAAAACTATCCGTGGCCCAACACGAACTGGAGCAGATAGACTTATCTTCAAACACACAACTGGACACCTTGTACTTGATGGGAAACTATCTTACCAGTATTGATGTGGGGAACAACCCCAATCTGATTTCATTGGACCTTAAGGTCAATTCCCTTAGCTCTATCACGGGTCTATCAAAAGCAAATCAATTGAAAGATTTAAGGTTGTCCTTTAACTTGTTTGAAGAAATCAGCATACACAATCCTTCTTTGGAAAATTTGCTCATGAGCCATAACGAATTAACGTCTTTGGATATAGAAGGTGCTGTAAACTTAAAGAACATCTTACTGAGGCTCAATAAGGTCAAGGAGTTGGACTTAAGTTCAAACGTGGCATTGGAAAACGTGTTTGTTGACAATAATAAGCTGGAAACCATCAACTTTGGAACAAATGTGAACTACAAATACCTAAACCTTCACAACAACTTACTATCAGAACTAGATGTGAGCGAATATAAAGAGCTCATAAAAATAACGATCAACAACAATCCAGATTTAGGTTGTGTTAAGATTGATGTTGGTCAAGAAATCCCGACCATTGAAAAATCGGAAAATCAAGAGTTTAGTTCAATTTGTGAATAGCTAAACTAAGGGTTTAGCAACTCCGGTTCTACATAGAAACTCCAATCGTAGAATCAGATTTACAGGCTTTTCAACCTTGTTTTTTCGGGAGAAAAAGAGATAGCCTTCCGTTCTTGGGTTGAGGTTCGCCAACTGCATTTTTCCATGAAAAGTAGGTTGGGAATCTGCAAGTTGTCTCAGTCTTTTAGAGGTCAACTCCCTTTTTGAGAGACATTCTAAGAGCTTGGCCTTGTTCACTTGGGTGATATGGCATGAGTTAAAATCGCCGTGAACATCCGTCCAAATTCCAGTAACCAAAAGGTAGAGGTCCGTTTTTTTCTGGGTGTCCAAAAACCAACCTGTTTTCTGTTTTCCATACTTTTCATAGAAAAGTTCAAAAGCGAAAGTGGGCAGTTTTTTGTTGAGGTAATCCAACTGTGCCTTCTCGTCCGCGTAATATTTTTTCGGGGTTTTCTTGTGTGTAAGTACCAGGTCAACGCCCAAATGCTGCTGTTTCCTATCCTGAATTCGTTCTACCAAATAATCAGGCAGTAATTTGGGATATTGGAGATCCAAATAGCGGGAAAGTTTTTGTTCTAGAAGTAGGTCGGATTCAAAATTACTTTTCAAATTCTTGGATTTTCCGGAACAGGGTCTTGCCAATGCGCTCCACCACACCCACTACCAAAGCGTTGCCCATAAAAAAGGCCCGCTTGGCATCGGAAATGCCCTCCAATTGGGTGTGATTGTCCGGAAACATATTCAACCGTTCCAATTCAACAGGGGAAAGTCTGCGCAATCCCTTTGTGGTCTGTACCACATGCTTAAACCGAGAAGGGGATTTGCCGCCCTCTCCTGTAATAATAGTTCTGGAAGGTTGATCAAGGGCATCTGGGAATACCATACCGCCCTCGCTATAATTGTATTCAAAACCTGCTTTGGTTCTTCTGATCTCTTTTTTGGCCCCCTTGAGGTATTCCCATTTGGGCAGGTCGTCCTGGGGAATAAAGAGAAGTTCATCAGCACTGCCATTTTCCAAGACATCGGCCAATACGGTCCCGGTTTCCCCATAAACGGGAAGCGTCTTTTGGGTCATGACTTTCCCATCTAGGGAAAGCCCTGAATTTAAAAAAGGGGAAAGACCTCCATCTGGATTAAAACGTTCTGATAATCGGACCAAATCCTTGTCGAGATTGAAAATGGTTGCCGAAGGAGAAACTTTTTTATGGGGAAATGAAGTGGAAAGCACGCCATCCTCCTCAATCCAAGTTGAAGAGGACGATTTTTTAAGGTGTTGGTACAATGCGGTGGATTTGTGGTAACCCAGAAAAAAAACCCGCCTTCGCCGCTGGGGCATCCCATAATCTGCCGCGTTGATCACCCGCCATTCCACGGCATAGCCCAGTTCGTTAAGACTGCTCAGCATAACGGCAAAATCACGACCACGTTGTGTAGAGGGCGATTTCAGCATACGGTCCACATTTTCAAAAAACAGGTATTTGGGTTTGTTTTTCTTTTCGGAAAGGATTCGATGGATGGACCACCACAAGACTCCCTTTTTACCCAGCAAACCTTTTGAATTTTTCAACGAAGTAGCCACGGAATAATCTTGGCAAGGGAATCCGCCCACTAGAATATCATGGTCCGGGATTTCCGAGGTAGGCACTTCCTCAATGTTTTGGTTGGAATGGTTTTTAGGCCCAAAACGGGCTTCGTATACCAAAGATGCGTGCTGCATTTTGGTGGAAGGCTCCCATTGGTTGCTCCAGACCACCTTGTAGTTTCCACTGACCTCCAATCCCAACCTGAATCCGCCCACGCCGGCAAAAAGCTCACATACCCTCAGTTGTTGCATACCCAAAAATAGGATTTGTGGTTTGGGCAAACAAGCGAAGAAAGTTTATTCTAGTCTAAGATTACTTCAACAACGAGATATACTGTCTCCAAAGCCCCACGCTGTCCGCATAATGTTTCACCATCACCCGGCTTACCTGGTTCAGATGTGCTAGGTCATGAATGGTCCAAGTGGCAAGCAATTGCCCCAAGGTAACCGCTCCGAGTTCCGGGTGGTTGCCTTTTTTGGCCAGATCTTCTTGGGATAGGGACCACGATTTTAAGATTTGTACTGAGGATTCACGGAGTTGGGCAAACTCATCTAGAAGCTGTTCCATGGACTTGCCTTTGGAAAGTTCCTTTTGGGCAAATCGGTCAAACGGCTCAAAGGTTTTGTCCGCCCCATCACCCAAAATAATTTTGGCTCTTGGTATCCAATCCGTGTTTTCGCCATGGATTAGATGACCCAAAATGTCATAGGCACTCCAGGTTTGAGGACCTTCGTTTACGGTGATCCAGTCCTCCCCAAGATTATAAAAGAGCGCTTTGAGCACTGCTGGAGTGCGTTCCAAAATTTGGATGGATTTCTCTAAGTTGAAATTTGTGCTATTCATGGGTGACTGCTGTTATGGCTTTGCGAAATGATGCTACGGACCTGGAAACATCGGCTGAGGTGGTGGCCCAAGAACAGATACTGATTCTAATGGTTTTTTTGTTTTCCCAAGCCGAGCCACCTACCCAGCATTCCCGCTGATCCTGAATATGGGCCATGACCTTTTCGGTAATTTCATCCGTATCGCAACGCACCAAAACTTGGTTGAAAACGACCTCATTCAGTACGCGAAAACCCGCTATCTGCTGCAATTCCTCTTTAAATTGAATCGCTCTGTGGTGCATGGTTTCCACTAATTGGTCCACTCCGGCCTTACCCAAATAACGTAGTGCGGCCCAAAGCTCAATGATTCTGGAACGACGCGACATTTCCGGAGTGTAGAACATACCATCCCGTTGTGGACTGGTAATGATATAGCTTCCCGTCATATGTAGGGCGGACTTTAATGCTTCTGGATTTTTGCAGAGTACAATTCCACTGTCATAAGGAGTGTTCAACGTTTTATGGGCATCTACAGCCCAGGAATCGGCATGTTCCATTCCTTTGGTGAGGTGTGATAGATTGGTGGTGGCCTGTGCCCAAAGTCCAAAGGCACCATCAATATGAATCCATGCACCCTTTTCCTGGGCAGACTTACAGATAGTATTAAAGTCATCAAAAGAGCCCGTGTTTACGTTTCCGGCCTGAAGAATTAAAATGGAGGTTTCATCCAATTGGGGAATTTCCGAGGCAATGATTCTACCTTGATCATCAGTAGGCACCCATTCGATATGGTCAACCCCAAACCCAAGCAGGGAGATGGCTTTAAGGATGGTGGAATGGCATTGTCTGCCCGCAACCACCCGAAGACGGGGACTTCCATTCAGTCCTTTTTCGTTTACGTTCCAGCCCAATTTAGACAATTGATGAAAGCGAGCTGCGGCTAGGCCACAAAAGTTGGCCAAGGAGGTGCCGCTTACAAATCCGGCAACCGTGGACTCGGGGAGTTGGAACAATTTGCGAAGCCAATCCTCTACAACCGTCTCCAATTTGCTTCCGATAGGAGAGGTCACGTGCATGGCGGGTGCCTGATCCCAAACTGTGGACAAGGATTTTGAAGCAAGGGTAATGGGCAGGGTGCTCCCAGTTACAAATCCAAAATACCGACTCCCGGAAGTGGCTACCGTGGCAGGACCACCATAGGTGTTTAATAGGTCCAGAATTGTTTCCGGATTACCGGTTTCCCGAGGTAAATCTTCATTAAAACGGGCTAAGTTTTTCAAAGCACTTTCTGAAGGATATACATTCCTATCAAAGATTTGCTTCACATAGGAAAGGGCATGATTATGGGCCAGTTTTAGACCCTTTTGTGATTCCAGTTCTTGGAACATTTTCTGTTGAAGACCTGTCATATTCATATATGGATAATTGTCGATTTAATAAACCAAAAAAATTACAGCTCTTTATGAATCTCCTTTAAAAATGCCGCAATTTGTTCTTCATTTCTTTTGAAATAGGTCCACTTACCAATTCGGGTAGGGGTAATAAGCCCAACATTTTGAAGCTGGGACAGGTAATTGGAAATTGTGGATTGTGAAAGTCCTGACTTCTCATAGATAAACTGCCCGCATACTCCAAAATCAAAATGCCCTAGTTCTTTGTGGGGAGGAAATTCTTTTTCTGGATTTTTCAACCATTTAAGGATGTCCATCCGGGTTTTGTTGGACAGCACCTTGTTCACTTCAATAACATTCATAGGGGCAATATACACCAAATATCGAAATATGTCGATATCAAAATCACAATTATAACAAATCTTTATAAGAATTTAGAAGGTTTAGAGTGGTCGATTCATTCTTCCAATCGCTGCTGAATCGTCCCTTTTTTAATGACGGTGTTGATGTCCAAACTATTGCTAATGGTTTCCAACGGATTTTTATTGAGCAACACCATATTTGCAATTTTTCCAGGTTCTATGGAACCCAAACTGTCTTGTGCATTCATCATTTTGGCGGCATTTAAGGTTCCCATTTTAATAATCTCCAGCGGCTCCATGCCCCCCAGTTCAAGAAGCTGCATTTCTTCGTGAAGACTATGCCCATAAAAATTAAAGTCATTGCCCGCATCTGTTCCCAGAACCATGGTGATACCAAACTCGCTTAAAAATTTGACGTCCTTCACTTGGGGAACCATAAAAGCACTGAGGCTGTTTTCGGTTAAGCCATATTCCTCCATTAACACTGAAACATACATGTTACCGAGTTTAACGCGTATCGGCGTTAACTCATATACCGCATTTTTATAGGCCTGGAGCATGGTTTCAGCTTCAAACCATTCAGGGTTTATGGGATAAAGAAAAGACTTGTCTATCACCAAGGTGGTAACCCAATATGGATTTCTTTTTTTGAACTGCTCCAAAAGCTCCATTTGATTCTTGTCCTGTGGGTCAATATTTACTCCTGTAAAATGAACCAGATTTTGCACCCCACCCTTAATGGCCATCTCCAGCTCTATATTGTCGCTGACATGGGCAAAAATCTCCACCCCGTATTTGGAGGCTTCCTTGGTAACCTTATTGATAAGTTCTTGTGGAATGCGCTCCACAAAGGGTGGGGCGGGACCGTCTTCTATGGTCAATTTAATGCCCTGAATGGGATATTGCACTACTTGTTTCACCAGCTTTTCAATCTGTATGGTGTCCTTTAGGTAGAAAATAGTTTCGCCATCTCTCCAATCCGGGGAAGGATATGTCTTGGACGGATGACGTCCTTCCATAGAGAAATGTTGACTCGTATGGAACACATAGGGAGCTGGAATGCTGTCCTGATTACCCCTATCGCGCATGGCTTTAAAATACTGATTGGTGCAGCCCCCGCCTCCTGGAACAAAGATGGAGGTTACCCCGTAATGCATCAGCCTTGGAAAATCCGTTTCAAAATCTTTGGTGTGCACATGGCAATCGAACAAACCGGGAATAAGGTATTTTCCCGAGCCGGCGATATGGGTTGTGCTTACGCCGGACAATGAACTATCAATGGCACTAATTATCCCATTTTTTACACCGATAGATACGTTTTGAACGCCTCTTCCCGTCCCATCTATGAGATTTACATCAGAAATTACCAAGTCATAAGAATCTGCTGGTTTGGAATTACATGCAAATAGAAATGGGACAACGAGCAACCATAGAAAACGTTTCATATGTACTGGTTTTAAGCGAAGGCCATTAATAGTTTTATTCGATTAAATTCAAATGCTCATCATAGAGCCCAAAGAGCAGGCTATTGCCCTTTCCGTCTACCTTGATTCCACCGTACTTGGCGTTTTCATATTTTTCTGCTTGACCTTCCTGAAAAAAATAGGACTCAGCACCGATGTTGATGCTGTTCCACCTGGCCTTTGTATATCGAATAGGGTATTCAGATTCACTTAGGGGGTCCAGGCCTTCTTGCAGGCGGAACGAATCCACCGTTCCGTTTTGGTGAAGTTGTAGGATACAAAACCCATTTTTGGAAATGCTATCAAAATCCACCTCCCTAGAAATGGCATAGCTCAATCGCATATAATCACCTTGGATTAGGGAACGGGGATCAACAGGTGCCAGTTCTAGCAGTACAAGCTTCCCGCCACTTAGGATTTCTTCTTTTTGAAAGACGGAGCGAGTGAAAAGAGCCACAACCACAACCAAATTCACCAAGATTACTATTTTTTGGAGGGTGTTCATGGGTTGGTTTTTTTTGAGATGAAGAGGTAGAAGAACAAAAAGGCAACTCCAGAACAAAGCAGGATGATGGACTTGGTAAGAAGGGTGAAGTTCAAATCATAATAGTACTGCGACACAAAGTAGACCAAAGCAACGATTCCGATGACCATTCCGGTTTTATAGTTCACCCTAAAACTCAACAACAGGATTAGAATGGCACCGGCAATTGAAGGGGCCAAAATAGTAGGCACTAAAACGGCTACGCTTAAGGCATAAATGAGCACTTTAGTGCGTGTTTGTGTAATTCCCAAAACACCAATAATATCGTACACCAGGTATAGGATGCAAAGGGCTATGGGTAAGGATGATAACCAAATGTAGCCATGGGCTTCCGGGACCAAATCACGTTTTCCCAATGCAATAAGCCCCATTAGAAGGGATATGATTAGACCGATTCGGATGGGACCGTATAATTTGGCCAATTTCTTATTTGTGGCCAGAAACCACCCCTCTCCCAAAAAACAGCACGCGAGGGCCAGGGTATAGACAAAAACATAGGCATGTAGAAGATTATAAGAGTCATTGGAAAAAATGAGCACCATAACACCAACGGCGATGGTTACAACGGAAAGGAAGGACAACATATAGGTTTGGGCAATCAGCAAGCTGATGATGGCGATTCCAATGACGACTAACGTAATAACATCTTCGTCCATGCCCATATCGGCCATACCAAAGATGACCAAGGCAAGTCCAATACCGTAAACGGAAATACTAAAGGTATCAATGATAATACGGTCAAAAAATTTGTTCAGTGCAATCGCTCCTGCCAAAAACAACATTCCCATAACCAGCATAGCGCTTGCGGAATCGTAGATTCCCAAGACAAACAAAAATCCTAAAAAGGCCAAAGCGGCCATAAATCCGCCAAACACAGACAACACCTTAATGGCAATATTGGATTTTTCGTTGTTCCTATTTTCAATGGCCTCTTCAATGGCCTTTTCGTCATAAACGAAGGCTTCACCCTCCGAGTTCTTTACGTTTTCCAAAATGGAATGTAATAGTGTCATGGATTCCATTTTTTGTGCAGCTTGATCAAAGCCCAGATGACCAAGGTTATAGTTGTAATGATATATAGGCTGATAATAAGAAACATTCCAGCATCATCTGAAAGACGAATAAGGTATGCCGAAGAGATAACAATAAGACTAAAGGCTATTATGGAAAGATAGAAGGGACTTTTATGGCTTAAGCCATACCATATTCCAGCAGCATAGACCAGTAGGGTTGTCATAGTCAGCAGGTAATAAGAACTATCCACAGCATCAAAAATGCCATTTACATTTCCTAGAGTAGCACAGGTAATAGCCGCAAGGGCCAATAGATGTGTAAACCAAGTAGGAAGATACAGGGATTCGCGCCACTTGCCCACCAACATGAACACCACTAAAATTATGGTGTTGACCCAAAATAGAAGTGTAAACAAAAATACCCCTGACCATCCATGGGCCACCTGTTCCGAATAGAGCACTATGGTAACGTTGACAAGGGTTACAAAAACCGTCCATAAAGGTGCGAAATGAACAATGACCACCCACAAAGCAATAAAGAAGGTCCAATTTAGAAATAGCTCGTAGGCATTGGCGCCGGTTTGGTACACCTGTCCAAATACGGCCAACAATACCCCAACCAGTATGGAGGCGGCGGTGACCAACATTTTTTTGATTGGGGGCTTGGTCTTTGTTAATAGCGCTCCCAAAACACAAGCTATGGTCAAGAAACCAATTATGCCAAGCTTTACAAATTTGTGGAGGTCATCCCAATTATATGCGAAAAAGAAAATGACGCCGGCCACTGCGAATGAAATACCCAGCCCCAAAAACAACCACTTAAGGAATTGATGCCAATCCTTGGCTTTATGATACACATGGTCTTCCAGAGCTTTTGAAACGCCTTCGTTTGACCAGTTACTGTGCTTGGCAATAATTTGGATGTCTTCGCGCCCTATTTTTTGCATTGGACTTGATTAGGTCTATGGAAATATAGCAAAAAGGAGCCAGTTCTTGGACGGCTATTTTACAGTTGGACGCTAAGTGCTTACCAATTGCAGTTTTTTCTCAGTTTGGGATAGGACGTTTTGCCAGAATAACCAGCGTTGCGAAATAAACCAACATAATGGCAAATGGAATCACGACAAACCGAAGTTCCGGAAAAACGTACCAAAGCACAAGAACAAGAATCGTTCGAGTTATGGCATGGAACAGACCCACCCAATGTTTGATGATCCAAGAAAAAGGTATCCACATGCTCCCAAGCAAAATTCCAACAGTCATGGGAAGCGAGGTATGATCCACTAGAAAGAACGGGATGGCAATGGCATAGACCAAGACCGCTTGGCCCACCGTATAGAAAAAGAGGGTGTCGAACTCGTTTTTTGGCTTGTTCTTGGCCAGAAAATGCTCTCCAGTATAGCGAGAAATGAACATTGCCAAGTACACAATGCTTCCTGTGCTCAGGAAAAGAACCCAAACCGCAGTTCTAACAGGAAGAACAAGACCAGCAAGACCAACCAAGGCCCAAACAATAAGACCGGCCAAAGGGGTGGCCATAAATTTACCTTTGGAAAAGTCGGTGCGTTGCTCCTCTAAAGAGTTTTTTTCAGATATCATATATACCAGTTTACTAGTGGGCTTTGAAACTTAATAGTGACCCATAAGCTTCAAAACCCATTCCCGCATATATCCGTTCTCCCATTTTCGAAGCTACTAAATACACTTTTTTGGTAGCCGCGTTGCTTGCTACGGAGATCAGGTGTTGCGCCATTGTTTTACCCAATCCCAATCCTCTGTGGGCTTTTGGGACACCAATCATATGGATTCCTGCATTGCCGCTGGTATCAAAGTAAACGATTCCGCAACTAGCATAAAGGCCATCTTGCTTGCCCAAATATAAGCGAAACCTATTGTTGTTGAGCAACGGCTCTATGGTGCCACCAAGAATGTTATAACCGAACGCTTTGGAAGCAACTTCGGCGAATTCTTGGGCGTGTTTGGAACTTGCAACGACAGTAATATCATTTTGAACCTCTTGAAAAGGGATTTTGGGCACCTCTAAACACATTGCCTTGACCAAGGATGTTTTTTGAAAGCCAAAACGTTTTAATTCATTGGCCAGTTTCGGACTATCCATAATGGATAGGGAATTTGGCAGAACTCCGTCCTTCATATCTTGGAACAATCGGGAAAAATCTATTTTTTGACTATTTAAGAAGAAAATTTTGCTGGGCCATGAGAAGGAAGGGGCTAGGGTGGCGGTATACCCTTTTTCCTCAAAGGTAAAACCGCCATTGACCCCAATTTCGCTCCAAAAACTGAACAGATGGTGTACGATATCTTTATTCAAAGATTCCATAGATGTTAAACTGCAGAGGCTTTGACAAAGGCGGCAGAATCTTCGTAGAACCTATACTCCTTGATTTTACCATCCGCAATAACGCTGAGCTGGACCCAGTCGCTAACAAACATTTTTCCTGTGGCCTTCACCTCATGGACAAAAGAACCATTGGCAAACACAATGTTATTTTGGGCAACTATTCGCTCTACTTCAAATTTTTTAGTATCGAACAAATCCACAATGTTGGCAATGAACTGTTGTGCCTCCGATTTGGTTTTATAGGTGCCATGCAACTGTTTCTTGGGGCGATTTTCATCCTTTACGCTTACAATAAGACAATCGTCATGAAACGAATCCAAGACTTGATCAATCTTTCCTTGTTGGAAGGCGTTAAAATAGTTTTCTACAACCTGAATGTTTTGATTTGATTTTTTCATGATATACGTGTTTATGAGTGAAGTATTTGTAAAAAGTTCTGCACGGACTTTTCAAGTTTGATTGCCTGTTTGGCATCAGTGATTTGCATGCTATCTTGATCAAAAGAGTGGCTGAAACTTCCCAAGGCAAAGGTTCCGGTTAGATTTCCACCCCAAATGGGCAGTAATTGTTCCAGCACCTTTAGATTGGAGGCACCACCATTTCGCCCAGGGGAGGTACTCAGCAAAAGGACGGGTTTTTCTCCAAAGAATTTTTGATCTATCCTGGACATCCAATCAATTATGTTCTTCAAAAAAGCAGTTGGCAAACCATTGTGTTCCGGAGATGAGATGATAAAACCATCTGCCTGGGAAAATTGTTTAAAAAGTTCTTTGAGTGACTCTGGAAATCCCTTTTGCTCTTCCTGTAAACTGAAAATGGGAAGGTCCACTTCGGACAGTACTATTCTTTCTATTTGTTCCGAAGGAATGGTATTCAGTGCCGTGGACATCAGTTTTTCATTGATAGAATTTTTGCTGTTGCTACCTGTAAATGCAAGTATCTTTTTCATTGTACCATTGTTTTAGGGTACAAAGTTTCCAAAGTTCCAAACGATGAATCTTAAGGTATCTTAAGAAAGAGGGATTATGGGATATTTTTTCTCAGGGAACTTAAAAATTCAGGTGTGATACCTAAATAGGAAGCGACCATATACTGGGGAACCCGCTGTTCGATGTTTCGATACTTGGACCGAAATTCCAGATATCGCTGTTCGGCAGTTTTACTCATGGCATCCATAGTGCGCTCTTGAAAAGCTACGTAGGCCTTTTCAAATTTCAATCGAAAAAATCGCTCCAGAGAGGGAATTTCATGGAATAGTTGATTGAGGTGCTCTATTTGAATTTGAACTACAATACTCGGTTCCAACGCTTGGATAAACTGTTTCGCCGGGGTTTGGCTAAGGTAACTATACAGGTCGTTTATCCACCACCCCTCTATTCCAAACTGAACTATATGTTCTTTGGCCTCCGAATCCATATAATAAGCCCGTAGACATCCTTTGGATATAAACCGCATATGTTTGGAGGTTTCCCCTGCAAACAAGAGCACATCCCTTCGCCTAAGTTCCACAACCGAACAATGTTTTCGGAGACCTATGGCTTCTTCAGAGGTTACCGGAATCGATTCTTTAAGGTGCGCTATAAGCTGATCAACAGCATCCATTGGTTTTTACGAACAGAAGATAGTTTCACTCAAGATAGGTAATTTGACGTTTCCAACTACCACATCAGATGTTGGAGGGAAGAATCTTTCCATTGGGCCTTATATTCAGCATCAACTACATGGATGATTAAGTCTGCTTTGTAGTCGGCATCCACAAAGAACACTTTTTTATCAGCTTTATAGTCGGCATTGGTAAAGAACCATAAACCCCTGTTGTCCCTTGCCTTGTAATCTGCATCCACCTTGTAGACAAGAAGGTCAGCCTTATAATCGCGGTCAGTCACAAAAACTTTAACATCAGCTTTATAATCCGCATCAACGGAAAATATTTTTTGTGCTGAAATTTGGAGAGAACAACATAGAAGAAAACCAATAAGAACAGCAAATTTCATGACCTAAGATTTAGATGGATTGGAACCAAAACCATGCCACTTAGGAAGCAGAGGAACGAAGTAAGCTTAAAAACTGCTTAATAAATTCCGATTTTTCGGAATTCTGCTGAAATAACTGTGGGTTCTGTCTGGAATGTAGCCTGACAAAAAGATCAAACCGAACTCGGAAAATCATTTTCTCTGTTTCCGTATCATTCTTTGAACGCAGTTTTCCCAGTTTTCCCAGCTCCTTCTCCCACCAACTCCATTTGACTTTTTTGGGATTCTCCAAGTCCTTGTTTAACTGCGAGCTAAACTTAATTATCCAATTTCTTTCCGTTTCCAACAAACGTTCCAAGTGGGCAAGCTGTTTTTTTAGCCGCTTGGAATTCCTTAAGGCGGTATACTGTTGCTTTAGGCTGTCTATTTCTAGTACTCCTTCATATGATTTAATCATACGCTCAAGCTGCTCCGCCTCAAAAAAGATTTGGTTGGAATCACGAAATTTTTTTAGCATTTCATAATCGGCAGCGAGATAGTTTGAAACATCGGATAAAGGAGGGGGCTCTTTTCTTTTTAATCTCTGAAGATAGAGCCAATCAAACGCTCTTAGCATTTGTTGAGGTGGAGGCCAATCATGTTCTCCGTCATAGGTAATTAGGGTACTATTAAATTGAATAAGGTTCAAGTAGTTTTTGTTCTCTATCATTTCCGTATAATTCATATCCCGGTCCCCACACATCCCCACGTACGAAAATTTATGGGTCGCAGGCATGTGCTCCTGTGAACCCGAAAAACCGGCACCACAACCAATTACCCCATCAAACATATTTGTTAAGGAAGCTATAGCAGTAGCCAGGCGCGAGCCACCGGAGAAACCTGATGCATACATTTGGTTCTCTTTGATATTGAAACTGGAAAAAACATGATTGAATAAATTGTTGGCAATAGCAAAATTTACTTCGTAGGGCGCATTTCTGGAGTTATTGGAGCACACTAGGATATGCCCGTACTTTTCCGAAGCAGAAATAAAGGGTTTGATGCCGGCAGTTCCTCTTGCAGCTGGATCAAAAATAAAAACAATTGGACTTAAGCTTTCTTGTGAAAATGAACTTGGAAGATAAAGGGCAAAGGATTCATTTGTAGTACCGTTTACAGAAATTGAGTCGTGAATTTTGGAGAGCTCAAATTTTGTTTGGGCATTTAAAAACGTCCCCAAAAGAGCGCAGGCTAAAAACAAGTAAGACCTCCTGCCCATCTTACTTCAAAATACCCTTGTATCTGTTCTGGTCCGCTAAAAGTGCAGTTGCGGATAGAATGGCGTCGTCATTGGTAAGGTAGTATTGGTACAATCCTTCCCGGTAGAAATAACGTTTAATGATCTCATCCTCCAGATTTTTTTGGATTTCCCTTTTAAAGGTGTCCAAAGCTGAGATTTTACCCTTGTTGACCGCCAACAACAAATCTTTGTATTTTTCCTGTACTTCAGGTCCCAGCAAATGTTCCTCACTGTTCATGGATTCCTCCAAAAGGGTTTCAGTCTCTGTTTGGAATGAAAAATTCTGGTTTTTGGCATAATTCTTAAAAGCCGCAAAATTTGAATCAGAAAAATTGAAATCGGTTATCGAACCGAAGTCATTATCATAATAAAAATCGGTTGCAAAGTCGAAGATGATATTGTTCTGATTCAGGGCATCTACCAAACTGTTGGTTTTAATGGAGGCAATCTCAATGTCTGGCATTACGCCACCGCCGTCCTGAACTTTTCTGCCGTTTCTAGTGGTGAACTCCTTAAACTTAGTATTTCGCACGGCATTTCCCTCCTCATCCCTGTTCCAATAATCCAAGGATTGAATGCATCGCCCGGAAGGCGTGTAATATCTTGAAATGGTGACCTTAAGCTGGGTTCCATAGGTTAGCTTCAAAGGACGTTGCACTAATCCTTTTCCAAAACTTCGTGCACCAAGAACCACAGCACGATCCAAATCTTGTAAGCCACCTGAAACAATCTCGCTAGCAGAAGCACTTCTGCCATCGACCAAAACGACCAAGGGGATATCCAAATCCTCTGGCTGATTTTTGGTCTTATATTCCTGGTTGAACTTTTTGACCTTTGATTTTGTGGTAACGATAAGCTCGCCTTTCGGCACAAACAAATTGGTAACATTGATGGCTTCGGACAGCAGACCTCCAGGGTTTCCGCGAAGGTCCAACACCAATTTTTCGGCACCTTTGCCCTTAAGATCTTGCATGGCGGCCTTGGTCTGACTCGATGCCTTTCTATTGAACCTTGACAACACAATGTAACCTGTATTCTCGTCGATCATACTGTAAAAAGGAACCGCATCAACCTCCACACCCTCTCGTTTTAAGGTAGCGGTTTTGGTCTGCCCTTGACGAACAAAGGTAATGTCCACACTTGTGTTGTTGGCCCCTTTAAGCAGTTCGCTGGCATTGTCATCAAAATCTGAAACCTTGATATCTCCAATCTTGATAATTTCGTCTCCAGCTTTCAGTCCGGCCTTGTCCGCAGGATAGTCCTTATAGGGCTCAACAATAAGTAACTTGCTTTCGTAAGACCTTACCAAAGCACCAATCCCAGAGTATTCTCCAGCGTTGTTGATTTTATAGGCCTCAACATCCTGTTCATTTAGAAAACGGGTATAGGGGTCAAGCTCTTCCAGCATATTCTTGATAGCGGAATCCATGAGCTCAGCGGGATTGGTCTCATCCACATAGTTCATGTTCAGCTCCTTAAAAAGGGTGGTAAAGATTTCAATCTGCTTGGCAATCTCAAAAAAATCACTTTTAAAACTACTTGCACCTACCAAAATGAACAAGGCCACAATGGGTATGAGTACTTGTTTACGTATTAGTTTTTTCATTGGATTGCTTTTTTAGAAATGTGGACATGAGCATTACTACAGCTTTATTTACCTCTTCGGCATTGGGCATCTTGTTCCCAAGGTATAAAAATAGAAACGCAAAATTTCCCTCTACATTGTTAAAAAGCAGGTGCTTGTTTAGCCGATAGCTTTCCCTAAGCAGACGTTTTATGCGGTTGCGCTTTACCGCACTTTTAAACTTTTTTTTTGGAGCAACAACCCCCACTTTGAAGGGCGTATCTTGGGGAACATCGGTTTTAAGGTAAATCAACTTCAAAGGAAACGCACTGATACTTTTTCCTTCCGAAAAAAGTGCCTCAAAAGTCACTTTGCCCTTTAGTTTCTCATTTTTCCCAAAGGAAAAGCGTTTTCCAAAGTCCATAATCAATTACTATAGAATACCCGCCAAAAATGGCAGGGTTCCCCATTAATGCTATTAAAGTAAGCTATAGCAACTAAGGCTGATACACGTTGTTCTCCCCATTTACATCTGCCATAAGTTGCGAGGGATCAATCACCATGGCCTGAATTTCAGTTATAGGTTTATCGATCACCAAGTCATAGGTGGTATGAGCCCACGCCCAATCGTCCGCCACTGTCCGCTTTAGACTTGTATAGGGATTGTCTTTTTCACCCCGCATCATCTGCAACGGGATGTAATAGGTTTCTTGGGTACCGTCGGCATAGGCTACCAAAAGATCTATCGGCATTGGCATTTCGCCAATTCTCTCCAAGGTCACTTTGGTCCTATTGCCATCAGATTCAACATTCTTTATTCCGTAATCAATGGTGTTTGTGGTTTGTGTCCAATCTGTAAGGTACCAACCAAGCTCTATTCCGGATACTTTCTCAGCGGTTCTTTTGATATCGTTTGGCACTGGGTGCTTAAACTTAAAGTCTTCATAATACTTACGCACGGTTTCCATTAATTTATCCTGTCCGATGACATAGCCCAGTTGGGACAGAAAAATGGAACCCTTGCTGTAGGCCGATATTCCGTAGGCAAAATTAGTAGCAAATCTATCCGCATGTGTGGCTTGGGGTTTTTCCAAGCCCGAATTTACCAATGCGTAGTACCCTTTGTACGAACCCTCAAAAGGGTTGTCCTTTCCTTCTTCCATAATCTCGTTCATGCAAAGGCTGCTGATAAAAGTTGTAAAACCCTCATCCATCCATTCGTGTTTGGATTCATTGGTGGCCAAGACATGTTGGAACCAGGAATGAGCCATTTCATGAACCATTACCCCTACCAAACTCCCAAAGGAGCGGTTTCCTGTAATCAAGGTGCTCATGGCATATTCCATACCACCATCCCCGCCTTGGACCACGGAATACTGGTCGTAAGGATATTTGCCAATGTTTTTGCTAAAGAATTCCATGGCTGCTGCGGTCTTAGGCTGTAACTTTTTCCAATTTTCAACAAGTGCCGGGTCATTTTTGTAATAAAAATGGAGCGTAGGCCCATTTTCCATTTCTAGGGTATCGTGAATATAATCTGGGTCTGCCCCCCACATGAAGTCATGAACATTGGGTGCTTTAAAATGCCAGGTCAATGTTTTGCCCCTGGTTTTCACTTTGGTTCCTGGAGCTTCGTAGCCATGGCCAACTTCTTGTGGATTTTGCAGATACCCTGATCCACCCACTACATAGTCTTTGTCTATTGTTAGTTTAACATCGAAATCGCCCCAAACCCCATGAAATTCACGAGCTATGTATGGGTTTGCATGCCACCCTTCAAAATCGTACTCTGCCATTTTTGGGTACCATTGACTCATAGATAAGGCAACCCCTTCCGAGCTATTTCGCCCAGAACGTCTTATTTGCAGGGGGACTTGACCTTTGAACTCCATTTGCAATGTTGTTTTCGCGCCCGAGGGAATTGGTTTAGGTAAATCAACGACCAAAATTGTTCCTTCCTCTGAAAAAGTGACAGGGACACCATCTTGCGATAGGGACTGAACATGCAAATAACCCTGATCCGATTCTGCAAGGGATGCGATTCTACTTTTACCATTTTCCATCATTCGCCCATCAGGGTCCTTAATGCTTTGCAACCTTGCATCCATTTGGCTTCCAGGCTGAAAGGCATTAAAGAAAAGGTGGTAGTATACGCGGCTTAGCTCATCTGGAGAGTTGTTGGTGTAAGTCAGTTTTTGGGAGCCCTCATACTGAAAGGTGTTTACATCCATATTAACTTCCATGATGTAGTCCACCTCTTGTTGCCAATACCCATTTTGAGCTGTGGCCGAGAGCACACCCAAAACAGAAAAAAGTAATAGTTTAAATTGTTTCATCTTATCTGGTGTTGCGGTTAAGGGTTGCCTTTCCTTTTGAAATACTCTGCGCCAATAAAAGGGCATTGAAGGCATTCACCATTTTCCCTGATTTCGAGATTTTGTCAAATGTGGAAGCATTGGAAGGGTCTCCCGACACAATTATGGATGACTTTGATTTTAATCCGGATTCGATGATAACCTGTTTAACCTGTACTGCGGACAATTGGGGATAATACGAACGAATGAGTGCTGCAACACCGGCTACGGCAGGTGCCGCCATCGATGTTCCTCCCATAAAGTCATATTTGTTGTTGGGCAATGTAGAGTAAATGGCATCACCGGGGGCAAAAACATCAACATTTTGTTGACCATAATTGGAAAAAGTGGCCACCATTTTTGAGCCGTAGCTACTGGTAAGCGCTCCTACCGTCAAAACGTTGTCGGCAAATTCCAAAGCCCCAAAATTATGATCATTGGGATAGTTCAGATTTTCAGCGTCATCCAAGTTGCTGCCATCGTTTCCTGCTGCATGAACAATCAAAACGTCTTTGGAGGCCGCATACTTGATGGCATCGTATACCCATTGTGCATTTGGAGAAAAAGACTTGCCAAAACTACAATTGATGATTTTTGCACCATTGTCCACAGCATAGCGAATGGCCATCGCAATGTCTTTGTCATATTCATCCCCATTAGGAACAGCGCGAAGGCTCATGAGTTTTACGTTTTTTGCCACCCCATTGACTCCTTTGCCATTGTTTCTTTCGGCAGCGATAATGCCGGCTACATGGGTGCCATGGCTTTCGGTATCCACCCTGTTCTTTGGGTTGCCATTACCGTATTTTGTGTCCGTGAGACTGTAAGGGTCATCGCCTACTGGCTCCCTACCATCAAAATCTTTATTTAGATTATAATTTACTTGGTCCGTGAAATAGGTGATCCCTTCGGAAAGTTCGTCCATCACACTTGGAATATCATCCCCGTAAGAAAACATCTGGGTAAGTACGGCAATATTCTGCTTCATCTCCTCGGACTTTGGCTCCAGGGCCATAAGTTCCTTTTTACTGTAAACACTTTTACCAAGCTCTTTCTTCACAGCGGCATCAGCGTTCTTAACCACCTGAAAAATCTGCTCATACTGTTGTTTGTTTTGAAGTGCTTTTGGATATTCTTCGTCCAGTTTTAGCCTTGCTTTGGCCCTTGCGGAGGCGTCTCCAACGCCGAGGCGAAGCATCCTAACATATTCGAGTTGCTCATTATAGGCCTCACCTAAAAAATTATATCCATGGATGTCGTCTATATAGCCATTGCCATCGTCGTCAATACCATTGTTGGGTCGTTCACCCTTGTTGGTCCAGAGTACGTCATCCAAATCCTCATGGTCAATATCTATTCCTGAATCCACAACAGCTACAATTACCGTCTTGCCGTTTTTGTTTTTGATGATTTCCTTGTAAGCCTTGTCCACACTCATTCCTGGGATGGTATCTGTGATGAGGTCAGCATGGCCCCAGGTCTTTTTCTGGGACTCCGTTAGTTCCGAAACTTTAAGCGGAACAGCATCAATATTTTCAACTGGGGTTGACACCAAGGTTGTGGCACTGCATCCCATGAGGAGTACGGAGGCAGCTGACAAAGTGAAGTAAAATTTAATGTGACTACGATTCATATGAATGATATTTATTGAAATGTAAAACTTTATTACGAATTGAATATTTCATCGAAAGAAAACAATTCGTCCAACCGCACCCCTCTCTCTGTCTGCTTTAAGGTGCACAATTGGTTGTGTGCATCATGTTCAAAAAAAAGGAGATAGTTGTTTTCTGCAACGCTATTTAAAAATTTTGATTTCTCTTCCAAAGTCTTCAATGGCCGAGTATCATATCCCATAACATACGGCAAGGGAATATGGCCTACGGTCGGAATCAAATCCGCCACGAATATTATGGTCTTTCCTTTATATATGATATGGGGCAGCATCTGTTTTTCTGTATGGCCATCTGCAAAAAGAATACCAAACCCCAACTCCGAATCAGCTTGAAAGGTGTCTTTTCGTTTAACGAACTGGAGTTGTCCGCTTTCCTCCATCGGGATAAGGTTCTCTTTGAGAAAGGACGCTTTTTCCCGGGCATTAGGACTGGTTGCCCAAGCCCAGTGGTCTTTATTGGACCAAAACCTGGCATTTTTAAAGGCGGGCTCATACCCTGTTCTGTCCGTATTCCATTGGATACTCCCTCCACAATGGTCAAAATGCAAATGGGTCAAAAACACATCCGTGATATCATCCCTATGAAAGCCCAAAGCACTTAAGGAAGCATCAAGGGAGTGGTTACCCCATCGATAGTAATAACTGAAAAACTTTTCAGATTGTTTGTTCCCAAGACCATTGTCAATAAGAATAAGCCTTTGCCCGTCTTCAATCAGAAGACAGCGTGCGGCCAAATCTATCATGTTGTTGTTGTCCGCTGGGTTGGTTCTGCTCCAAATGGATTTTGGGACAACCCCAAACATGGCGCCCCCATCCAATTTAAAATTTCCGGTCTCAACGGGATAAATAGTCATTCAGAAAAAGGAAATGACGTGCAAAATAAGAAAAGCAGGACGTAATCTGTTAAATGACGCTGGTTTATTAGCCCTATTTTAACATAAATCCACTGGTTGCACCTGCCTTTCCAAAATATTGGTTGATGGGACCAAACCATGACTTTGTTAATCTGCTGGCATAAAAGATTCAGTTCAATGTGGAAGAAAAACATTAAATTTCAACAAAACTAGTTTAATGCTCGAACTTGCGGGAATCATTATTCTTGGAATCATTGCACAATGGGTGGCTTGGAGGTTAAAGCTACCCGCCATTTTACCCCTTATCCTCATAGGTCTTTTGGTTGGACCCATTGCAACCCTCTATACCGAAGATGGGAGTAAACTTATTGAACCCGTATGGAATGGAACTAAGGGACTTTTCCCGGGAGATGGCCTGTATTACTTCGTTTCATTGGCCATTAGCATCATACTTTTTGAAGGCGGCCTGACCCTAAAGCGGGCCGAAATTAAAAATGTTGGCCCGGTAATTACCAAATTGATAACGGTTGGCACGGTAGTCACCTTTTTTGGCGCGGGCGTAGCTGCACATTATATCTTTGGCCTTACTTGGCAAATTTCCTTTCTCTTTTCCGCATTGATCATTGTTACCGGCCCAACGGTGATAACCCCTATCCTCAGAAATATTCCATTAAAGAAAGATGTTTCTACGGTACTAAAATGGGAGGGGATTCTTATCGACCCAATTGGTGCGTTGGTAGCGGTTTTGGTCTTTGAGTTTATTAGTGTTGGAGAGGGACAGGCGTTCACCAAAACTGCACTGATAGAATTCGGAAAAATTCTATTGTTTGGCACTACGTTCGGATTCACTTTTGCCCATGCATTGGGCTTTGTGATCAAGAAGAACTTTATACCCCATTATTTGCTCAATGTAGTGTCTCTTTCGGTGGTGCTCTTGGTGTTTGTGGAGTCCGACCTTTTTGCCCACGAGTCAGGATTATTGGCGGTGGTGGTGATGGGAATGGTTCTTGGAAACATGAACCTGCCCAACTTAAAGGAACTGCTCTATTTTAAGGAATCACTTAGTGTCTTGTTGATTTCCATACTTTTTATCCTTTTGGCGGCGAACATTAACATAACCGACCTTAAGCTGATATTCAATTGGAATACCGCTATACTTTTTGCCATCATTGTGTTTTTGATACGTCCTATAGGCGTATTCCTTAGTTCTTGGGGGTCAGATTTAAAATTTAATGAAAAACTGTTTATTGGATGGGTAGGCCCAAGAGGTATTGTCGCCGCAGGTATTGCTTCCCTTTTTGGTTCCAAACTGTTGGCCAAGGGAGAACCAGGGGCCGAATATATTACTCCCTTGGTGTTTATGATTGTTTTGGGGACGGTTTTGTTGAACGCCACTACCGCTCGTTTTTTTGCCAAAGTCGTTGGGGTGTTCTTAAAGAAATCAGACGGAATCTTGATCATTGGCGCCTCCAAGGTTTCTCGCCTAATTGGTAATTATCTAAGAGCCAATAATAGACATGTGGTGCTTATTGACAACAACCAAACCAATGTGGATAAAGCAAAGAAAACAGGTTTGGAAGCCATTGCGGCCAATATTTATTCCGATACATTAACGGACAACATTGAGTTGAACGATATGGGGTATTTGATTGCCCTTACCGGAAACACAGATATTAACACCTTTGCATTGGATAAATTTGAGAAGCAGTTCGGAGAAAACGGGGCATTCCGTTTGGCCAGCACCGAGGAAATCAACCATCCTGAGAGCCTTCCTCAAAATGGACTTTTTTCGCCCAGTTATGATTTTATCAAATTGGCCGAAACGTCGGAGAAATATCCAACCATTCATGAAATAGGTGTTAAGGATAAGGACCATTACAATGCATTGATTCAAAAAGCGGGGAAGGATACGGACATCATCCCCATCTTCACCAAGTCACCAGATGGTGTCATAGATATGATGCCTTTGGACTATAAGGATTTCAATCCCAAAAAAGAGGGCTATAAAATGGTATATCTTGGCAAAAAATTGGGTGAGCAATAAACAGTCCAACAAATACTTCCCTTTAAAAAGCACAAATTTGGTTATAAATGGTTATCCGTCAATTGAAAACGGCCATCCATCAATTCTGCCATAGGTTTAATGCTAGACCATACTAGGTTGCCAACCTAAAAACAGTACGATTCACCTAAATCTTTTATTATGAAAAGAGTACTATTAAATGGAGTATTGGCCATTTTTGTGGCTGGTTCATGCTCTATTGATGCCGAGCGATTGGCAAAGGACAGATTGGCTAACCCTGAAGTCAGTACTTCTGAGATATGTTATGCTTGCAAGGATCAGGCCGGGTTTGACCTGGAGCTATGCAACAATATGGATGACACGTATACCTTGTTTTATAAAGGGATTGAGGTAAAGACAATCCAGGCAGGAGAGATGGAGGACAAAACGGCCAGGGATTTTGTGGCCGAGGGGTGCAAGGGCATTCCCGATTTTGGAAGTTAAGCCGAATGGTTCTCCAATATAAGGATTCCCCAAAACCTGAGCCTTCTTTCGAATAAGCATTCCAATTGTGCCATGGAAGTTGCTCTTGCCACAATATTTAAGGCTTTCGCAACATTGAGGACTTTGTCTGGAATGAAGTTGCGATTCATGCGTTCTATCCTAGAATCAAAACTTTAACCTTATCAAAGCATTATGAAAAAAGGGGTCTTATTTACGGCACTAATTGCAACTGTATTATTTACTGGATGTTCAAAAGATGATGACAACGGAGGTGGATCCTGCAGGGTCTGCTCCATAGAATTGTTGGGAGTGAACACTTCAACCGAATATTGCGACAATGGGGACGGAACACTTACCGCAACTACTGATGGACAAGAGGAAACCGTTGATTTGGATGGTGTTTCCTTTGATACATTCATCAACCAGTTAGATGTTATTGCCGATTGCAATTAATATTACGAAATGGCTAAAAAACCGGATTGAATATCCGGTTTTTTTGTTTTGTCCTAGGTGTTAGTCATTTAGTTTCAGCACGGCCATAAATGCTTGCTGAGGAATCTCCACATTTCCAACTTGGCGCATGCGCTTTTTCCCTTTTTTCTGCTTTTCAAGCAGTTTTCTTTTACGTGAAATATCCCCACCGTAACATTTGGCGGTAACGTCCTTACGTAAAGCTTTAATGGTTTCTCTAGAGATAATTTTAGAGCCTATGGCCGCCTGAATCGGAATATCGAACTGCTGCCTAGGGATAAGCTCCTTTAGCTTTTCACACATCTTTTTCCCTATGGTATGGGCATTGTCAAAATGAACCAAAGCTGATAGGGCATCCACAGGTTGTGCATTCAGAAGTATGTCCACTCGGACCAGTTTGGAGGAACGCATTCCAATGGGAGTGTAATCAAAGGAAGCGTAACCCTTGGAAACTGTTTTTAATCGATCGTAAAAATCAAATACAATTTCGGCCAGGGGCATATCAAAAGTGAGCTCTACCCGTTCCGTGGTGAGATAGGTTTGGTTTGTGATCTGACCCCGTTTTTCGATGCACAAGGACATTACATTGCCCACAAAATCGGCCTTGGTAATAATAGTGGCTTTGATATAGGGTTCTTCCACCCGGTCCAAGGTTGATGGATCGGGAAGATCGGAAGGATTGTTCACAATAACCACATTTTCCTGGTCTTTGGTGGTAAAGGCATGATAACTTACGTTGGGCACCGTGGTAATGACGGTCATATTAAACTCACGCTCCAATCGCTCTTGGATAATCTCCATATGCAGCATCCCAAGAAAACCGCAGCGGAATCCAAAACCAAGGGCCGCACTACTTTCGGGAGTAAAGACCAAGGAAGCGTCATTTAATTGCAGTTTTTCCATGGACGAACGAAGCTCTTCAAAGTCTTCGGTGTCCACGGGATAAATTCCCGCAAAGACCATGGGCTTCACGTCCTCAAAGCCTTCAATCGCATTTTGGGTGGGATGGGCAGCATCTGTTATGGTATCCCCGACCTTTACCTCTCGGGCATCCTTGATACCGGTGATGAGGTAACCCACATCTCCTGAGGAAATAAGGGGCTTGGGAACTTGGTTTAATTTTAAGGTGCCTATTTCATCTGCAAAATAGTCTTTATTGGTTGCGACAAACTTAATTTTTTGGCCTTTTTTAATTTCACCATTAATTACCCTGAAATACGTTTCAACACCTCTAAACGGGTTGTATACAGAATCAAAAACCAAGGCTTGTAATGGTTCTTTGGGATTGCCTTCAGGAGCCGGAACCCTTTCAATAATAGCGGTGAGGATATCTTCGATCCCAATCCCCGTTTTGGCACTTGCCGGAATCACCTCTTCTGGGGAACAGCCCAACAAATCTACAATGTCGTCCGTAACCTCCTCCGGATTGGCACTTGGAAGATCAACCTTATTTAATACAGGAATGATTTCCAAATCGTTTTCCAAAGCAAGGTACAGATTGGAAATGGTCTGCGCTTGGATGCTCTGAGCGGCATCAACCACCAAAAGCGCACCTTCACAGGCAGCTATGGAACGTGACACTTCATAGGAAAAATCCACATGCCCAGGTGTGTCAATAAGGTTAAGGACATAGGTTTCGCCCTGGTGCTCATACTCCATTTGAATGGCATGACTCTTTATGGTAATTCCACGTTCGCGCTCCAAATCCATATTGTCCAACAACTGGTCTTGCTTTTCCCGATCGGTAACGGAACCGGTAAAATCCAAGAGCCTATCTGCCAAGGTGCTCTTTCCGTGGTCTATATGCGCAATGATGCAAAAATTTCTAATCTTCTCCATATCAACTGATGCCCGTAAAATATTGGGGCTTTAGGCAACTGCAAATATAGGTCTTTTAGGCGCCTAGCATGCGGTTTTTTGTAAATATGCGGAACGTACTGGCCATTGACCTCTAAAATATTTTCTTAGATTTGATATTCAACCCCAAGACTAAATGAAACACCTTGCCTACATTTTTTTATTGGTTTTTTTGACCTCTAAAAGTACTTCTGGGCAAACGTTTCAAATTACAGGAAAGGTTGTAGATCAGGAGAACAATAGCATCCCATACGCAAACATTTTACTATTGCAGGCATCGGACTCCACTTTTGTGATGGGAACATCGGCGGATGAAAATGCGTTTTTTGAACTTACAGGGGTAGTGCCCAATCTATATTTGCTGCAAGCGAGCTACGTGGGAAGAGGTTCTGAGCCAAGAGCATTGGATATTGCCAAGAGTGTTTCCTTGGGGGCACTAATTATTCCACTTGAAGCCAATAACCTTGATGAGGTGGTCGTAACTGCCAGAAGGCCAACGCTCCAGAGATTAACAGACAGACTGGTCTTTTCGGTGGAAAACACTGTGGTTTCCCAAGGAAGTTCTTGGGACATCCTTCGGAACACCCCTGGCGTGATCGTAAATCAGGAGGACTTACAAATTAGGGGGCAGACCGCTACGGTATATTTAAACGACCGGAAAGTACAACTATCTGGACAGGAGATCAAGGACCTTCTGGAAGGGTTTTCAGGAAACAATATCAAGTCGGTAGAGGTAATATCCAATCCGCCAGCCCGCTATGAAGCGGATGGTGGGCCCATCCTAAACATTGTAACCAGCAAAAACATTGTTCCGGGATACAAGGGAAGTATTAATGGAAGCTACACGCAGGCCGTTTTTCCCAAGTTTGGTTTGGGAATGAGTCATTACTACAAAACGGAAAAGCTAAACCTATTTGCCAATTATAGGATAAGCCCACAGAAAGAAATTAAAAAGACCAACAAGGGTGTTAACTTTGTTGATGACACCAATTCCATCTTTTCAAGATGGACCTCCAACTATGATCAAGTTTATCGGTCCCAAGCCCATAATGCGAGTTTTATATTGGATTATGATTTTGATGATCGCAATAGTTTAAATTTTAGTTCAAACCTGCTGGTCAATCCAAATAGGGACAAAGAAATCAATCTAGGTGCCCAGATTAGAAATGGTTTAAATCAGTTGGACTCCACATTTGTCACGCAAAGTACTGGGCAATCGGACAATCTCAATCTTGCTTTCGACCTAAGCTATGTACACCGATTAAAAAAGCCTGGCGCCAAGCTTTCATTCAATGGCCATTACACCTATTATGATTCACAGGAAACCCAGAACTTAACTTCCAATTATTTTGATAATGGAGGGGCATTTTTACGCAATTTTGGATTCGACACTGATTCTGGGCAGGATATTCAAATCTATACAGGCCAGGTAGACTACTCAACACCCTTGGGGAATGCTTCGTTGGAGTCCGGACTTAAAGCCTCTTCCATTCGCTCAGAAAGCAGTTTGGACTTCTTCAATTTCACTGGCACGGACGACACTATAGATGCGTCCTTATCGGATAACTATAATTATGACGAAAACGTGTATGCGGCCTATGTAAGTATGGTCAAGAACTGGGATAAGTGGTCTATGAAATTGGGGGTGCGGGGCGAATTGACAGATGCTGCAGGAACATCACTGACCCTTAATGAAACCATAACCCAAGATTTTTTTGAGGCGTTCCCATCCATTTACTTGCTCTACTCTCCTTCGGATAACCATTCATTTTCATTTGATTATGGAAGGAATGTGGATAGGCCCAAGTATGACGATTTAAATCCATTCCGATATTTTTTCAATGAAAGCGATTTTGTTGAGGGAAACCCTAGGTTGAGGCCAAGTTTCAGCAATAACTTTAATTTGAACTACACCCTAAACAGCGAATTCTTTTTTGATGTTTATTATAGAGACAATGGAAAAAATATAGCTGGTCTGGTTTTTCAGGACAACGAAAACCAAACATTGGTGGATCTACAGCAAAACGTACAAGGGAGTAAATCTTATGGAATCGACTTTACGGTGAGTAAAGGAATATTTCCTTTTTGGTTTTTATATGCGTACACTTCTTTGTTTCATGAGGAGGAAACGTTTTTGGCGGTTGAGAGCGGCAATCAGGAATACACGGCCGAGGTTGATGGTTTTTATGGTTATTTGGCCAATTACCTTACGCTTTCCAAGGACAAGACACTTACCGGGGAGCTTACCATGACCTATTTTTCCAACTTTCTATTTGGTTCCTTTATCTCAGATGAACAGTTAAACCTTACCATTGGATTGCGCAAATCGTTTTTTAACAACAGGGCCATTGTTTCCATTGCGGCAGAAGACCTTTTGGAGCGATATAATCCAACCTACACATCTAGATACCTTAACCAGGACAACTTTTATAAATTCCGTCCCGAGACCCAATTTATTAGGGTTGGCTTTACCTATAACTTTGGAAACTTTAGGTTACAGGATAACCAAAGGGACATTGAAAAAAAGGAGCGGGACCGACTAGAGGAGGACTAAATCGCTGAATTTCGGGTATTTTGTATTTTTGCAATCCAAAAAAACAAACATTTGCCCAAAATAGGAAACATAGAACTCCCAGAATTCCCGCTGCTTCTTGCGCCCATGGAAGATGTTAGTGACCCGCCCTTCCGTGCACTTTGCAAGGAACAGGGAGCGGATGTGGTCTACACGGAGTTTATTTCCTCCGAAGGCTTGATTCGGGATGCGGCCAAAAGTGTCATCAAACTGGATATTTATGAAAAGGAACGACCGGTGGGGATTCAAATTTTTGGCGCGGAACTGGATTCCATGTTGCAAGCAGTGGATATTGTTGAAAAATCCAACCCGGATATTATAGACATTAACTTCGGCTGCCCGGTTAAAAAGGTAGTCAGTAAAAATGCAGGGGCAGGGATTCTTCGTGATATCCCTTTGATGGTGAAGCTGACCGAAGAAATTGTAAAACGAACCCACCTGCCCGTAACCGTAAAGACCCGCTTGGGATGGGATTCGGATTCCATTAAGATTGTTGAGGTTGCAGAACGCCTTCAAGATGTGGGGATACAAGCTATTGCTATCCATGGCCGAACACGTGTGCAGATGTATAAAGGTTTTGCCAATTGGGAACCGATTGCCCAGGTAAAAAACAATCCGAGAATGCATATTCCTGTTTTTGGGAATGGGGACGTGGATACTCCTGAGGCTGCTGTAAAGATGCGGGATGAGTTTGGGTTGGACGGAGCCATGATCGGAAGGGCCAGCATTGGTAACCCATGGTTTTTCAACCAAGTAAAACATTTTTTCAAAACGGGGACGCACTTGGCATCACCCACTATGGAGGAGCGTGTTAGTGCCGCTAGACGCCATCTTCAAATGGCCATTGACTGGAAGGGAGAAAAACTGGGTGTTTTTGAAACTCGAAGACACTATACCAACTACTTTAAAGGAATACCCCACTTTAAGGAATACCGAATGAAAATGGTGACCAGCGATGAGTCGGCAGATGTCTTTGCTGCCTTTGACGAGGTTTTGGAAAAGTTTGGAGATTTTCAATTTGCCTAAGATGTAATCAACCGCTTGTTGATTCTGCTACTTGCAATTTTTGAAGAAATTACGCCTAATACTACTATTGTAACCAGCACCACCAGTACATTCATAAAATCGTACTCCACAGGATAAGACAAAGAAGGTGTGATTTTGAGCCAACCAAAAAGCAACTGTGACCCAATCAACAATGAACCAATAAGTACCCCGATGAGTCCGCCCAACGAGGTTACCAATAGGCCCTGGGTAAAATAAATGGTACGAAGTTCTTTGATAGTGGCTCCCAAACTAAACAAGGTCTTTGAGTTTTGCTGCTTGTCCAAAATCATCATAATTATGGCGCCAACCACATTGAACAGAGCAATAATGAGAACTAGGGTGAAAATGAGATAAGTAGCCAGATTTTCCGTGTTGAGCATTCTATACAAGGTACTGTTCTGTTCTTGTCGGTTAAGAACCAAGACCTTATCTCCCAATACGGTTTTTATTTCCTCACGAACTGTTTCTGAAGCAACCTTCCCACTTAGTTTGAAGTTTACCCCAGATACTTGGGTACTGTCTTTTTCTAAGAGGGCCTGTACCAAAGGTAGTTGGGCAAAGACATATTTTTTATCCAGATTCTCTTCCACTGCGTACACTCCGCTTACCACAAGGGGCAGTTCATTATATGGTTTGGCATTGAGGCCTTGCTGTGTAATGGATCCCTTTCCGGGTTTGGGCACAAGGATAATCATTGGCGTTTGGTAGTTGTCCAACGGTACTCCCAAGGTGTTGTAAATCCCAATTCCCATTACGCCATTATATTGTGTGACACCCCAACTTCCAAAATAAAGGGTACTGTCGACCCCGGTTACTTTTCTGTAGTTTTCATCGATTCCCTTGATAAAGGCAAAATCCCCTTTTTCCCTAAAAGTGAGGTAGGCCCGCTCTTCCAGTTCCTTTGAGTAAGAAGCAAGCCCGCTGATTTTTCCCAATACAATTTCCTCTTCAGGGGTGACGGAAAAGTATTTGCCAGTAACGGGCAAAGCTTTCAGATCCGGATCAAAGGTGTTGGTAAAGGAGAGGCTGAATGTTTTAAGACCGGCAAAGGCGGAAAGCACTATAAAAAGTGCCGCAGAGCCAATTACGATGACCAAAAAAGTAATAAAGTTGATAATGTTTACCGCATTTTGACTGCTTTTGGAACGTAGGTAGCGTTTTGCGATATAAAAGGGAAAGCTCAAAATCAGGATTTCTTACGTTTATCCAGCAAGTCCCTATTTTCGATTGGGTTCTCCCCGCCCTTTAAAGACTTATCTATTTGATCAATGTATTCCAAGGAATCGTCAATATAAAAATTGAGTTCCGGCACACGGCGAAGCTGATTTTTGGTGCGTTGGGCCAGTTCATGTTTGATAAGACCCTGATTCGATTGAATGCCCTGCAGCAATTGCTCCGCACTTTTGTTGGGAAAAATGCTTACATATATTTTCGCGATGGATAGGTCTGTGGTTACATAAACCTTGGAAACTGAAATCAAGGTGCCCTTCAACCCACCATCCGTAGCGGCCCGCTGTAAGATATCCGCAATATCTTTTTGGATGATTCCCGCTATTTTCTTCTGCCTTTGTGTTTCCATAAGTGCAAAATAACGGAATAAATGACGAACCTCATTAATGGAAAGAAATACTGTGTGTAATTTTGACTATTATATGTCGAGAACAAGAACTTTGAAATCAAAAATATGGATAAGATAGAGCATATCGGGATTGCGGTGAAGAACTTGGAAGACTCCAATGCATTATTTGCCAAATTGCTGGGAGTAACACACTACAAGGTGGAAGAAGTGGAATCTGAAGGTGTGAAAACATCGTTTTTCAAATCAGGCCCTAACAAAATTGAATTACTGGAAGCTACCAAACCCGAAAGTCCCATTGCCAAATTCATTGAAAAGAAGGGAGAGGGGATTCACCATATTGCCTTTGCGGTTGAAGATATAGAATCAGAGATAATCCGATTAAAAGATGAAGGCTTTATAGTTTTGAACGAGAAACCAAAAAAAGGGGCTGATAATAAGCTGGTGGCGTTTTTGCACCCCAAAGGCACCAATGGGGTTTTGGTGGAGCTTTGTCAGGAAATAAAAGAGGCTTAGGACTTCAAAACCTTGCGATGAAGGAAAATAAGTGGTAATATTGCATCCGCAATTTTGCGGGTCCTATAGCTCAGTTGGTTAGAGCACCTGACTCATAATCAGGGGGTCCCTGGTTCGAGCCCAGGTGGGACCACAAAAATCCCAAAGATGATTCTTTGGGATTTTTTGTTTAGGGCAATCGCTCGGTTCAAGTGCTGTGGTCAGTTTCATCCTTCGGTTTTAACCAGAATCCATACTAATAAGAAAATTCTTACGTTGAAGTATTGACGCACCAATACGAATCAACAATGAAACCAGCTGCCCAAATCTATGGTGGTATAGCAAACCTCCCACTTCCGGTTGCGCTTATCAATCAAAAACTGGAATTAGAGGAATGCTCCAACACACTTTTGGAGCTTTTTAATTTGGACTCAGCTAGGAACAAACCAGTCAATTTGGGTGAGCTTGTGGGTGCGTCTTCATACGACCTTGCCAAACTCCACAAAAGGCTTTTGGATGGCAATATATCAAAGGAATACATATCACATGTTTGTCCCAAAGGAGCCTTGAAATGGTTCAAACTTATTGCGTATCCCATTCAGGACGGGCAGCACTACTATCTACATTTTGAGGACGTTACCCAAAAGAAACTTTCACTAGATCTGGCACTGCAGGCAGAACGTATAGCACGTATAGGAAGCTGGGAAGTGGATTTAATCAATAACTCCGTGACATGGTCCGCTATGACCAGGGAAATCCATGAGGTTCCCGAGCATTTTGTGCCAAATTTAGATACAGGACTCAATTTTTATAAGGAGGGAGAGCACCGCGACCGCATTGTTGGGGTAGTTTCGGAAGCGATTGAAAAAGGTTCCCCCTATGATGTTGAACTTATAATTGTCACGGCCAAAGGAAATGAAAAGTGGGTGCGAGCCATTGGCAATGCCGAAATTATAAACGGAAAAGCTTCGCGTCTTTTTGGCGTTTTTCAGGACATAGACAAAAGAAAGAGGGAAAGCCTTAAATACCAAGCTCTAACAGACCGGATGCGGGTAGCAGTTGAGAGTTCCAATATTGGCATTTGGGATTATGATATTGTCAACAACGGGCTGGTTTGGGATGATAATATGTACAAACTGTATCAGGTAAAAAAGGAAGATTTTACGGGAGTGGTAGAAGCTTGGGAAGGCACCATTCATCCAGATGATAAAGAACGAAGTCTAAAGGCCGTGGAAGATGCTATTACCGGGAAAAGCAAATTTAATACGGAATTTAGAATTATCACAAGCCATGGAACCATCCGACATATACATGGACAAGGTAAAGTCTTTAGGGACGAACAGGGAAATCCTATCCGAATGATTGGTGCCAATACGGATGTCTCACGCATTAAAAAAGTGGATAACAGACTACGTCAACTTCTTAACACCACTGAAAAGCAAAACAAAAGCCTGTTGAACTTTGCCCACATCGTCTCGCACAACCTACGATCTAATTCTAGCAATCTCTCCATGCTCACGGGAATGCTTCTGGAGAAAAAAGACCCTTCGAAACAGCAGCGTTTTCTTGAAATGATTCGCATTTCCTCTGAGCGATTGGACGAAACTGTGGTCCAATTGAACGAGGTAATCAAGATTCAAACCGATCCCGATCAGAAATTCCAATGGGTAGGGGTCAAAGAGACCTTGAGCAGTGTTTTAGAAAGCGTCAATGCCCTTATTGCTGAAACTAAACCTGACATACAGGTTAAAATTGATGAAAACCTTAGGATTTATGCCATAAAACCCTATGTGGCGAGTGTTTTTTTAAACTTATTGACCAACAGCATCAAGTATAGAAAACAAGGGCAACAATTGAAGTTAAAGATAAATGCCCTGGATGCGGGTGACCATATTGTGATTTCCTTTACCGATAATGGAAAGGGGATTGACTTGGAAAAACATGGCGCCAAACTTTTTGGAATGTACAAGACCTTTCATGGCAACAAAGATGCCCGAGGGATTGGGCTTTTCATTTCAAAAAATCAAATGGATGCCATGAATGCGAAGATCACGGTAGAAAGTATGGAAGGAAAAGGAGCCACTTTCCAACTGTATTTTCCCCCACATAAATTGAATACAACCCATGAATGAACCAAAAGTTTTTTTAGTCGATGATGATTTTATTTTCCGGGAAGTGGCAGAAGTGATGATCAAAACCTCTGGGCTATCAACCGCTGTGACTCATTTGGAGAATGGGCTAGAGGCCTACAATAAATTGTTAGAACTGTCGGAAACACCTTTGGAGCTTCCAGATGTAATGCTCCTGGACATCAACATGCCCGTAATGAACGGCTGGGAGTTGCTGGAAGAGCTTAAGATGGGCCCAAGCAATATTCGGGATCAGGTTCAAATACATATCCTAACTTCCTCTATAGCCCCCGAGGACCTTAATCTTTCCAAAACCTATAATTTCATAAACGGTTACATTACAAAACCTCTTACGGATGCTGACATGGAAAAATTGATCTTTTCTTTAAGAAGCGCCAGAAGCAGTTCGCACTAGATTATCCAAGTAGACTGGACTCTGAAATATTATGCTACCTATTTGAACAAGATGGCGATGGCGCCAATTGCGGTAACGATAAGTATAAATCGCTTGTAGTTTTTTTCCGTGATCATTTTCACCACCATTACCCCAGTCAAAAGCCCAAGAAAAATTGCTGGTAAAAGCTTTATGTCGATTAAAAGGGTTTCCCACGTTATGGTTTTCCATACGAATATGTGAAAAGGAAGTTTGAATAGGTTTGTGATGAAAAAAAGCCATGCGGCCGTCCCCACGAATTCGTTTTTGGGCAGGCGCATGGCCAAAAAGAAAATATTGGTGAAGGCTCCCGCCAAATTCCCGATCATGGTGCAAATTCCGGCCATAATACCAATAGGCCCTGCAAAAAGCCAATGGGTTGGAATATGGGTAGATTTTCGCTTATCCCACCAAACCAATACCCCAAGACTGATAAAAATAACGATGACCATCCCAAGTTTAAATTCGCTTTCCGGTAGATCTTTCCCTATAAATGCACCAAGAAGAATACCACCCAGCATCCACGGTAAAAACTTTAGGATATACTTCCATTGGGTGTGCCGATTGTAATAGATAACAGCAAAGATGTCCCCAACAATGAGCAAGGGGATAATAAGTCCAGTAGATTTACGAGCGCCAAAGGCAAGGGCAAGGAGGGTCACGTTAAAGATGGAAAGGCCTTTAAGACCCGCCTTGGAAATCCCCATTAGAAAAGTGGCTGTTGCAGCCAAAATCCAAGCTATTAAAGAAGTCTCCAATGTTGTCGATAGCGTCAAAATCGGCGTTTAGCGAACAAAGCGCAAAGGTATCCCAAAAAATTTTACCTTTAACGGTTAACCAACTTCAACCAAATGGACATACAGACTTTAGATTATTTCATAATCTTCGGATTCTTTGCAATTGTACTTTTCATAGGTATTTACGTTTCCAAAAAATCGGGAAAGAGCTCCTCAGAGTATTTTTTATCCGGCCGTAGTATGCCCTGGTGGCTATTGGGGATGTCTATGGTGGCTACCACATTTTCTACCGACACCCCCAACTTGGTAACGGATTTTGTCAGGGACAAGGGGGTTTCTGGAAACTGGGGTTGGTGGTGCTTTTTGCTTACAGGGATGTTAACGGTATTTGTTTATGCCAAATTATGGCGTAAATCAAATGTCAATACGGATCTTGAGTTCTATGAGCTTCGATATGGAGGGAAACCGGCAAGTTTTCTGCGAAAGTTTCGAGCCGTATATCTTGGTCTTATTTATAATGTGATCACCATGTCGGCAGTAACACTGGCAGCCATAAAAATTGGAGGTGTTATGTTGGACCTAGAACCATGGGTAACTGTGGTCGGCGCAGGATTGATCACCGTTGTTTTTAGCGCACTGGGAGGATTTAAAGGTGTTGTTTATAGTGATTTTCTACTATTCTTTGTGGCGATGATAGGTGCAATTGGTGCCGCGGTTTATCTGGTAAACCTTCCGGAGGTGGGTGGTGTATCAGCCATGATGTCCAATGATCTTGTAAAATCAAAAATGGACATCCTACCAGAACTTAGCGACACTAAAATGGTGATTACCCTACTGGTTATTCCATTAGCAGTGCAATGGTGGAGCTCGTGGTATCCTGGCGGGGAGCCCGGTGGAGGTGGATATATTGCTCAACGGATGTTGGCAGCAAAAAATGAGACCCACGCCATTGGCGCCACCTTCTTTTTTAATATCATGCATTACGCGCTAAGGCCATGGCCATGGATTTTGGTTGCTTTGGCATCCTTGGTCGTATATCCTGACATTGCCAGCATTGCGGAAGCCTTTCCAAATGTCAGTGAGGACAAGCTAGGACATGATTTGGCCTATTCGGCGATGTTGACAAAACTGCCAACCGGTTTGTTGGGTCTGGTTTTGGCCTCGTTGGTTGCAGCTTATATGAGCACAATTTCTACCCAATTGAATTGGGGATCTTCCTATATCGTTTTTGATTTCTACAAGAAACAAATCAATCCGGATGCTACCGAAAAGCAAATGGTAAATGTTGGACGCTTGTCTACCGTAATATTGATGGTTTTAAGCGCCTTTTTAGCCTTGGCCATGCAAAATGCCATGCAAATTTTTGATATGCTTTTGCTTTTTGGAGCAGGAACAGGGCTCATTTTTATTCTTCGGTGGTTCTGGTGGCGGATTAATGCTTGGACCGAAATTTCGGCCATGTTCGCATCTGGTATTTTATCCATTCTATTGAAGGCAACCCCTTTTGGGCCATTTTTGTTTGCCACCGATGACGGGATTTTTCCTGATTGGGGAGAGATTCCTTTTGTGATGATAGTTACAAGCATAATCTGGCTGACCGCAACTTTTATAACGCAACCAGAGTCTAAAGAAGTGCTACAGTCCTTTTACAAAAAAATACAACCAGGAGGACCTGGTTGGGCAAAGGTGGTTGATGAGGCAAATGCCTCGGGAATTGAGATAGACAACGGTGAAAAATGGAGTGTCCCTTCCGGAATCGGCGCTATGTTGCTTGGTGTTGTTTTAATATATTCATTGATGTTCTCAACGGGACATTGGATTTACGGCAAAACGACTTCCGCTATTGTAATGTCGGTAATCGCATTGATTTCTGGTATTTGGCTCATAAGAGTTTGGGGTAAAATGAAAGACACTATCTTATAACCACAATATGAAAAACAGGGTACTATCAGTTGACATTTTTAGGGGGGCAACCATTATTCTTATGATTTTGGTCAACACCCCCGGGACTTGGTCCAATGTATATGCCCCTTTTCTTCACGCCAAGTGGCATGATTACACCCCTACAGATTTGGTGTTCCCTTTCTTTCTTTTCATTGTAGGCACTTCTATTGTGTTTGCCTATAAGAACAAGGAGGCCACTGCCAATACGTACAAAAAAATCTCTATCCGGAGCCTCAAGTTAATCGGCTTGGGCCTTTTCCTTGGGGCGTTTACAATTAGTTTCCCCTTTATAAAAGAATTTGCGGCAATTCGGTTTCCAGGGGTACTGCAGCGAATAGGTGTGGTTTTTTTCTTTGCGGCCATTTTGTTTTTGAATATGGACTGGAAAAAACTCGTAGCACTTTCGGCAGCACTTCTTTTGGGATACTGGGCTATAATGACGTTGATTCCGGTTGAGGGAGTCGCATCAACTTTGGAAAGAGCTCCTCATAATCTGGCCAACTACGTTGATGTAAAAGTATTCGGCACACATAACTATAAACCGGATTATGATCCGGAGGGTTTATTGAGCACAATTCCGGCAATAGTGAGCTCATTATTGGGGATATTTACCGGATTGATTATAACGTCCAAACGAGAGAACAAAACCAAACAGATGGTAATTCTGGGTATTGCCATGGTTATTTTGGGCCATGTATGGGATTTGGTTTTTCCCATAAACAAAGCACTTTGGACAAGCAGTTTTGTGCTGGTTACTGCCGGATGGGCCAATTTAGTGCTGGCCCTAATCTATTTCTTGACTGATGTGAAAGGAATTAAATTTGGAAGTATTTTCAGGTATGCTGGCGCCAATGCAATAGTGGTCTATTTTCTATCGAGCTTTATCACCAAATTATTCTATTTAATTAAGGTGGATGGTGAAACTTCGGTGCACGGATGGCTGTTCAACAATATCTTCGTGCACGACTTTATGCCTATGGAATTCTCCTCGCTACTATATGGACTTGCGGTTGTTGCTTTCTACTGTCTGCTGGCGTATGTGCTCTACAAAAGAAAAATTTTCATCAAGGTCTGATAGCAATGACAGGATTTAGTTCCTGATTTCCATCAATCGCGAAACATATTTCCCAATGACGTCAAACTCCAAGTTTACTTTGGTTCCTTTGGCATACGAATGAAATCTCGTGTGTTCATGGGTAAAAGGAATTATTGCAACGCTGAACCCATCCTTTTTGGAATCAACTACGGTAAGACTGACCCCGTCCACGGTGATTGAACCCTTTTCAATGGTAACATTGTTTAAGCTCGAATCGTAAGTGAAGCTAAAGACCCAGCTACCGTCCTTTTCTTCAACAGCAACACATTGGGCGATCTGGTCTACATGACCCTGAACAATATGGCCATCCAATCTGGCTCCAAGTACCATTGCACGTTCTAGATTTACCTTGTCACCAATTTTCAAATCACCCAAATTGGTCTTGGCCAAAGTTTCATCAATGGCCGTTACTGTATAGGAGTTGTTCGAAAGGGAAACAACGGTAAGGCAAACCCCGTTATGGGCAACACTTTGGTCAATTTTAAGTTCATGACCTATATCTGCCGAAATAGTAATGTGTAGATTGCCCCCTTCTTTTTCAAGGGCTTCAACAGTTCCCAAGGTCTCAATAATGCCTGTAAACATGTGTCTTTTTAATTGAGTAGTTTTGCATTGTAAAAGTAGCTATATCAGCATTGATTTTATGAAGGAATCTGGAAAAATAAAACTGGGAATATCCATTGGAGATTTAAATGGAATTGGATGTGAAGTTGCTCTTAGGACTTTTTTAGATCCAAGAATGATGGATTTTTGCACTCCGGTCGTTTTCGCATCCAACAAAACCATTTCCCAACAGAAAACAGATTTGGGACTCAATGTTGGATTCAATGGGGTCCGTGATGCCTCACAGGTTGTTGAGGGTAAAATCAATATCGTAAATGTTTGGAAGGAGGTCCCTGCAATTGAGTTTGGTAAGGCCACGGAAGAAGGAGGCAAGTATGCGATTAAGTCCCTTCGGGCAGCCGTGAAAGCATTACAAGAAGGTAAAATAGATGTGCTTGTCACCGCGCCTATCAACAAAAACAATATCCAAGCTGATGACTTTAAATTTCCCGGACATACAGATTTTTTGGCACAAGAGTTACAAGGGGAGAGCCTCATGTTTATGGTTACGGATAATCTTAGGGTAGGATTGTTAACGGACCACATAGCGGTCAAGGATGTGGCGCAGGCCATCACACCCAAACTAATTAGGGATAAGGTGGATACGATGGTGAAATCCCTAAAAATGGACTTCAGAATTCGAAGACCAAAAATTGCGCTCTTGGGCATTAATCCTCATAGTGGAGACAACGGAACCATAGGGGAGGAAGATGATAAAATCCTTAAGCCCACGATTCAGGAATTATTTGAAAAGGGAACCTTGGTTTACGGCCCGTACTCCGCAGATAGTTTTTTCGGCTCCAATTCCCATGAAAAATTTGATGCTATCCTTGCAGCCTATCACGACCAGGGTTTGATTCCCTTCAAAACACTTTCTTTTGGCAAAGGAGTGAATTATACCGCAGGATTGGATAAGGTACGTACATCACCAGACCATGGAACGGCCTATGAAATTGCCGGAAAGGGCGAGGCAGATGAAAGTTCGTTCAAGGAAGCTGTTTTCGCGGCAATACAGATTTACCGAAACCGACTAGAGTACGGAGCTCTCACAAAAAACCCTTTACAAAAGCAAAAGACCAAACGTGCCAGTTAAAATTTCCTGAAGAGGACCATAAATATGGCAATTGAATTGTAGTTTTACAAATAAGTAGTATCTTTGCCCCCGCCTTTAAGGGCTGGTACACAAACCTTAAGTGTGTAAATGATGGAGCTAAAGGAGTTTTTTATTCCTTTTTCGGGATTAAAGTTGGGAAAACACGAGTTTGGGTACAATATTGACAATACGTTCTTTGAGTCTTTTGATTACCAAGAATTCAACGGTGTTTCTATAGCATTGACCGCCATATTGGACAAAATGAACAATATGATGGAGCTGAACATGGAAGCCCAGGGTTCGGTAAACGTGGACTGTGATGTAACGGGTGAACCTTTTGATTTGCCAATTACTTCCAATCTGCACCTTGTAATAAAATTTGGGGAGGAGTACAACGATGAAAACGACGAAATTTTGATCATCCCCCATGGCGAGTACCGAATCAATATTGCCCAGTATGTTTATGAAATGCTGGTGTTGGCCGTTCCTCCAAAAAGAACACATCCAGGTGTGTTGGATGGAACATTAAAATCAGAAGTCTTGGATAAGCTGGAGGAACTTCAGCCAAGAGAAATCAAGGAAGCATCAGACAATACAGATCCCAGATGGGATGATTTAAAGAAGTTACTAACGGATAAATAGGTTATAAATGGCACATCCTAAAAGAAAAATATCAAGGACAAGAAGGGACAAAAGAAGAACCCACTATAAAGCTGTAGCCCCTACTATTGCCAAGGATTCGGTAACAGGGGAAATGCACTTGTACCACAGAGCACACTGGCATGAAGGTAAATTGTATTACCGTGGCCAGGTTTTGATCGACAAAACTGAAGAGGAGACTGCTGCCTAATGGCGGATTCCTTACAATAAAAACTCAACTCCCGTTGCTTAACAACGGGAGTTTTTTTATGGACCTAGGTTAGCTTCAAAAAAAATCGATTTTAGCCAATAAGTCATATAAAATGACTAATTTTCACAGCTTTTGGGTCAAATTTGAACGTTTTTGGCAAAAAAAGACACTAATATGAAAAAAACAACAGCAGCTATTACAGCTGTGGGGGGTTATGTTCCAGACTTTGTATTATCCAACAAAGTACTTGAGACCATGGTGGACACCAACGACGAATGGATTACCACCAGAACGGGAATTAAGGAACGAAGAATTTTAAAAGAAGAAAACGAAGGGACTTCCTTTTTAGCCATTAAAGCAGCAGAGGACTTACTTTCTAAAAGTGGGGTTGACCCATTGGAAATCGACTTTGTATTGGTGGCAACCGCAACACCGGATCTCCCAGTAGCTGCAACCGCCGCCTATGTGGCTTCCAAAATTGGAGCAACCAATGCCTTTTCGTATGATCTACAAGCAGCTTGTTCCAGCTTTTTGTTTGGCATGTCAACGGCTTCCAGCTATATTGAATCAGGTAAGTATAAAAAAGTGCTGTTGATAGGGGCGGATAAAATGTCTTCTATAATTGACTATACCGACCGAACCACCTGTATCATCTTTGGTGATGGCGCCGGAGCTGTTTTATTTGAGCCAAATGAAGAAGGTCTAGGACTGAGGGACGAATATTTACGTACTGATGGCGTGGGTCGACAGTTTTTGAAAATTGAGGCAGGAGGATCCATTCTTCCTGCATCGGAAGAAACCGTTAAGAACAAACAGCACTACGTATTTCAAGACGGGAAATCTGTTTTTAAGTTCGCAGTGTCGAACATGGCGGATGTTTCCGCACTGATCATGGAACGAAATGGGCTTACACATGAAGACGTTAACTGGTTAGTGCCTCACCAAGCCAACAAAAGAATCATAGATGCGACAGCCAATAGAATGGGGCTGGATGCGGATAAAGTAATGATCAATATACACCGATACGGAAATACCACTTCCGCTACCTTGCCACTGTTGCTGCATGATTATGAGAAGCAACTCAAGAAGGGGGATAATTTGGTTTTTGCCGCTTTCGGAGGGGGATTCACCTGGGGATCTATTTATTTGAAATGGGCCTACAATTCTTAAATCAACACAACTAACTAAATCATATTCTATGGACATTAAGGAAATTCAAAGTTTGATCAAGTTCGTAGCCAAATCTGGCGCCAGCGAGGTAAAGCTGGAAATGGAGGATGTCAAGATTACCATCCGAACCGGAAGTGCTTCTTCCACTCCAGAGACTACGATCGTACAACAAATTCCAATGGCTCAGGCACCCGCAATGCCTGTAGCACCCGCTCCGGCAGCAGCACAGGAAGCCGCTGCACCAGCTGCGGAACAAGCTGCACCAGCCGCTGATGATTCTAAATACATAACTATCAAGTCACCAATTATTGGTACGTTCTACAGAAAACCTTCTCCAGACAAACCGCCGTTCGTTGAAGTGGGAAGCACCATCAACCAAGGAGATGTATTGTGTGTGATTGAGGCTATGAAGCTCTTTAATGACATCGAATCCGAAGTTTCGGGAAAAATCGTCAAGGTATTGGTAGACGATTCATCGCCGGTAGAATTTGACCAGCCATTATTTTTGGTTGACCCATCATAGAAAATTTTAAATGCTAAATTTTAAGTGACTGATTATAAGTCGTTTAAAATCATTTAAGGTTTAGAATTCAAAATTTAAAATTTTATTCTATGTTTAAAAAAGTATTGATTGCAAATAGGGGTGAGATAGCACTTCGTATTATAAGGACCTGCAAGGAAATGGGCATTAAAACCGTTGCGGTCTACTCCAAAGCTGATGAAGAAAGTCTCCATGTTCGGTTTGCGGACGAGGCAGTTTGTATTGGGCCAGCTCCCAGTCATGAATCCTATCTTAAGATTCCTAACATCATCGCCGCCGCTGAAATTACCAACGCCGATGCCATTCACCCGGGATACGGCTTCCTTTCGGAAAATTCCAAGTTCTCCAAGATATGTGCAGAACATGAGATTAAGTTTATAGGTGCTTCTGGGGAACAGATAGACAAGATGGGAGACAAGGCAACTGCCAAGGAGACCATGAAAAAAGCCGGTGTACCTACCATTCCAGGTTCCGAAGGTTTATTAAAGGATGTTGCAGAAGCCAAGAAAATAGCCAAAAAAATGGGCTACCCAGTGATGATTAAGGCCACCGCTGGTGGAGGAGGCAAGGGAATGCGCGCCATTTGGTCCGAGGACGAAATGGAGAGCAATTTTGAGAGTGCGGTGCAAGAAGCTACGGCTGCCTTCGGGAACGGGGGAATGTATATGGAGAAGCTGATTGAGGAACCACGTCATATTGAAATTCAGGTTGTTGGCGATCAATATGGCAAAGCCTGCCACCTTTCAGAACGGGATTGCTCCGTACAGCGAAGACACCAAAAGCTAACAGAAGAAACACCTTCTCCGTTTATGACCGACTCATTGCGTGATGAAATGGGGAAAGCTGCAGTGAAAGCTGCTGAGTATATAAAATATGAGGGGGCCGGAACAGTAGAGTTTTTGGTGGACAAACACCGAAATTTCTATTTTATGGAAATGAATACACGGATCCAAGTAGAACACCCTATTACGGAACAGGTAGTGGATTATGATCTAATTCGAGAGCAGATTTTGGTCGCTGGTGGTGTTCCCATTTCTGGGAAGAACTACTTGCCCAAACTGCATTCCATTGAATGTAGGATCAATGCAGAGGACCCCTACAACGATTTCAGACCATCTCCGGGAGTAATTACAACACTTCACACTCCAGGGGGGCATGGGGTACGATTGGACACACACGTGTATAGCGGCTATAGGATTCCGCCCAACTACGACTCTATGATCGCCAAGCTTATTACTACCGCCCAGACCAGGGAGGAAGCCATCAACAAGATGCGAAGGGCTTTGGATGAATTTGTTATTGAGGGTGTTAAGACCACCATACCGTTCCATAGGCAACTCATGGAACATCCAGATTACTTGGCAGGAAATTATACCACCAAGTTCATGGAAGATTTTGAGATTGATCCTAAATACCAAGATTAAATTTGCCCCGATGAAAGTCGGGGTTTTTATTTTATGGAGCTAAGCTATTGGGAATATAAGACCTGGTTTTCCAAGGTGGATTTCACTATAATTGGAAGTGGAATTGTAGGTCTCAACTGCGCACTTTACCTAAGGGAACAATATCCCAAATCCAAGATTTTGGTGTTGGAAAAAGGAACACTTCCACAGGGGGCAAGTACCAAAAATGCAGGATTCGCATGTTTTGGAAGCATTTCTGAGGTGTTGGCGGATTTGAAATCCCATTCAGAAACAGAGGTTGTTGCCCTTGTGCAAAAACGCTGGGAAGGCATACAGCTTCTGCAAAGGCTTTTAGGGGATGAGGTTCTTGGTTTTCAATTGCTTGGAGGAAACGAACTTTTCTTGACAAAACACGTGGGGCTTTATGAAAACAGCTTGGATGGCATGGGTATGGTCAATCAATTACTTGAACCCGTATTTGGGAAAGCACCATTCGTTCAAACCGAAAATGTCTTCCAATTTGACGGAATCCACCCCAAATACATCACCCATATTTTTGAAGGTCAGTTGGACACCGGAAAAATGATGGATGCGCTTTTGCAAAAATGTCTCAAAAAAGGCATCCACATTTTAAATGGAATTATGATGGAAGGATTGTCCGATACAGGAAGCCAAGTCGCTGTAAAAACCTCAGCATATGAGTTTAACAGCCATAAAGTTTTTGTGGCAACCAACGGTTTTGCATCGAAGCTCTTAAATTCTGAAACAGTTACCCCAGCTAGAGCACAAGTACTTATTACTGAACCTATTGATGACCTACATATAAAAGGAACCTTCCACTTTGATGAGGGGTATTATTACTTTAGGAATATAGACGACCGTATTCTTTTCGGAGGCGGACGTAATTTGGATTTTGTGTCTGAAGAAACGGATAAGTTTGGGCAGACCACTCTTATTCAAGAAGAATTGGAAACACTGTTGGCTCAAGTTATCTTACCAGGCAAAAAAATTGAAATTGCACAAAGATGGAGCGGTATCATGGGCGTGGGAAAACAAAAGACACCTATCGTGAAACAGGTGTCCAATAATGTAATGTGCGGGGTTCGTCTTGGTGGAATGGGTGTGGCCCTGGGCAGTCTTGTCGGAAGGGAGCTAGGTCAACTTTCCGATTAAATCATACGGCCATCCAAAAGATTGATGATACGTGACCCATAGGCTGCATTTTTCTCAGAGTGCGTGACTTGGATTATAGTTACACCCTCGTTATTTAATTGCTTGAAAAGTTCCATGATTTCCTCGCCCTGCTTGGAATTCAGGTTTCCCGTCGGTTCGTCCGCCAATATCAACTTTGGGCTTGAAATAAGAGCTCTGGCAATACCAACAAGTTGCTGCTGCCCACCACTTAATTGAGCAGGAAATAGGTCCTTTTTTCCAACGATATTAAAGCGGTCCAACATATCGGCCACCATGGCCTTTCTTTCCGCACCCTTGTACTTTTTATACAAGAGGGGCATTTCTAGGTTCTCTTTGACCGTTAGGTCGTCCAGAAGGTGGTACGATTGAAAGACAAAGCCAATATATTCTTTGTACAGATTGGCCCTGTGTTTTTCTTTTAGGGTATGAACGGGTTCATCCAAGAAGGTATATTCTCCTTCGTCAAATCCATCTAACATTCCTATAAGGTTGAGCAAGGTGGATTTTCCTGAACCGGAAGGACCCATAATCGAAATAAATTCCCCTTCTTCTACCTCCAGATTGATATCCTTTAGTAAAAAAACACGTTGGCCTCCTGAGTTGACCCATTTAAATATGTTTTTTAGATGTAGTAGCATAATTTGTTTTTATTCTGAATGATATTATTTTGTTATTCCTCTCTTAAACCTCCTACCGGATTTTTGTTAGCGGCACTAATGGCCTGCGAGCCAACAGTCAACATCGCTATAAGCATTGCAATAAGACCGGCAGATAGAAAATACCAAAGATTTAGGGAAATATGGTATGAAAAGGTAGAAAGCCAGTTGCTTATCAGCATATAGGCAATAGGGATGGCAATTATGGCAGAGGTCAAAACCAGCTTTGCAAACTCACTTGAAAGCATTAAGGTTATTTGAGAGGCTTCTTGTCCCAAGACTTTTCGTATGCTGATTTCTTTTCGTCTTCTTTCCGTGCTAAAAATAACTAGGCCGAACAACCCCAAACACGAGATTAGAATCGCCAAACCTGCAAAATATTTTGAAAGGGTAGCCACACGTTGCTCGGAATTGTACAATTCCTGAAAGTCCTTGTCCAAAAATTCATATTCAAAAGGCAAACTTGGGTTAAAGGTTTTATAGAGTTGTTGAATTTCGGCAATGGCCTGTTCTTCCTTACCTGCTTCTATCCTGACCATGATTTTTTTTACCGCTTGGGGCATCATGGTTAAGAACAATGGTTCCACTTTATCGTGTAGGGATTTGAAATGAAAATCCTCAACCACACCTATTATGGTTCCCTGCCCAAAAAAACCTCGTATAATCTTGCCTATGGGATTTTCGACATTCATGGTTCTAATAGCTGTTTCATTGAAAACAAGCCCAAGACTATCGGCCCCAAATTCTTTGCTGAAACCTCGTCCATCCATAATATCCATATTCATGGTCTCAATAAAGTCGTAGTCAACGCCAACAACCTGAAAGGCAATGTTTCGTTGATCTCTTCCTTCCCAGTCCAATCCTACGGACCAATTATGGCCTACCATGCTATGTGTTGTACTCGAAGCATTTTGAACCGATGGAAGCTTTTTTAATTCGGTGATGAAAGCTTCTTTCTGATTTTTTATTTGACCTTCAATATTGAAATGGACAATGTTATCCTGTGTATAGCCTAAATTTTGGTTTTGAATATACTGCATCTGCATATATACCACCAATACCGACGCTATCAATATAATGGAGAGCGCAAATTGCACAATTACCAAGCCTTTTCTTGTCCAAAGTTCGCCAAAGGATTGATTCAATTTTCCCTTGAGCACTGTAATCGCGTTGAATCCGGAAAGATAGATTGCTGGATAGCTTCCGGCAATGAGCCCCGTGAAGATTGTTATGGACAGTAGTATGAGAACTAAATTGAAATCAAAAATTAGTGACAATTGTTTTCCCACAATAAGATTAAACTGTGGAAGGAAAAGCGCAACGATTGTAAGCGAAATAATCAAGGCTATAAAAGCCATTAACAGCGATTCGCCCAGAAATTGGGCAATGAAGATCCTTCGGGTGGCACCAACTGCTTTTTTTACGCCAATTTCTTTTAACCTTTTGGTGGCCCTTGCCGTGGAAAGGTTCATAAAATTGATACAAGCTATTACAAGAATGATCAAAGCAATAATTGAGAAGAGCTTCACATATTGGATTCGACCCCCAATCTGTTTGCCATTTTCATAAGTGCCGTAAAGATAATGGTCGGCAAATGGAACAAGTACAGCCGTGCGGATGCTTTCTGGGTTTGTACTTTTTCGGAGTTTATCCACTTTGGCGTTCAATGCAACAATATCAGCCCCCTCTTTCAATTGCACATAAACCTTTGGGCCGCTGCCGTTCCAAGAATGTAGGGAAGTCCATGGCGGGACATCTTTATACGCAAGTGAGGACAGGGCAAAATCAAATTGGACTGTGGAATTGGCAGGGGTTCCCTCAAAAATTCCAGAAACCATAAACCGTTTATCTTGCTCGTAGGTTATCACTTGACCAATAATATTTTCTGTAGTTCCAAAAAGACCCAATGCCAGTTCTTTTGAAATTACTATTGAATTTGGGTCGTTGAGCAAGTCATCCTTATTGCCGGAAAGAAGGCCATAGGAGAAAATATTGAAATAATCCTTTCCCACGATTTGCCCCACGGCTTTGATACTTTTCTTTTCTATTGAAAGATTGTGCTTGCCAAACCAAGAGGGGGGAATGGCTTCTGCAGCGAATTCCACTTCTGGGAATTCCTCTGTCAATAGTTCTGCCATTGGGCCAAAAGTCTCGATCATGGTTTGGACTCCATCTGAAAAATTAAGATGCTCTATAACCTGATATATGCGATTATGTTTTTCATGAAATTTGTCTACACCAAGCTCATCCATAACCCACAGTGATATCAGCAATGTACAGGCGATACCAGTAGACAGACCTATCATATTTATGAGAAAGGAACTTTTGTTTCGCTTTATGTTCCTCAAGAAAAGGACGATGTTGTGTTTTAGCATGATTTTTCTTTTTTTGATTGATTATTCAGTCCGTAAACTTTTCACGGGATTCTGAAGCGCCGCCTTTACCGTTCTGCCTCCAACGGTAAACAATGCTATACCAACGGCTATTAGACCTGCGGTCACAGAGAAACCAATATTTAGATCAATCTTGAAAGGATAGTTTTGTAACCAAGATTCCATAAACCACCAAGCTATTGGAGATGCTATCAAAAATGAGATGCCGACCAGTGCTAGAAAATCCTTGGTCAATAAAAAAATGATATTGGAAACGCTTGCTCCGATCACTTTTCTGACCCCTATTTCCTTGGTGCGTTGATTCACGATCAACAAGGAAATTGCAAAGAGACCTATACAGCTCAACGCGATGGCCAAAATGGAGCCATAAGTAATCATCGTGGTCATTCGTTTTTCCTTTCTGAAAGTACGATCAATGTTCTCATCAAGAAAAGACCCCAGGAATAAGGCATTTGGTTCTATTTTTGACCAGGCTTTTTCAACGGCATCGTAAGATTTTGCCATATTTGAAGAGGCTACTTTTACGTATCCGTAGTACAGGGGAGTTCTTCTATCGATAAACATGGTCATAGGAGCTATGGCCCTATCCAGTTTTTCAAAATTATAGTCTTTTAAGACTCCAATGACCGGGAAGTTTAAGGAGTCGGTAACACTTACATAGGCCGTTAGCGGATCCTGCTCTCCAAATTCTTTGGCCATGGCCTCATTGATTACCACACTTAAGCTGTCATTGGCAAAACCTCTTTGAAAATTCCTTCCAGAAACCATTTCCAAATCCAGGGTTTCAACAAAATTATAATCTACCGTTAGCACGTTGGTATTTATGTTCCGGTTTTTATATTCAAAACCGAACATACTTCTGGAAATACTTCTATCCCTTCCGTACCCCAGATTGTTGTCGGCAGCCGATATTTCCAAGATATCAGGATTGCCGGACAATTCCGCCCTCAGCAGTTCAATGGCCGTATAACTATCTTTTTTTCCATCTATGGGAAAGGACAATACCTGTTCTTTGTTAAAGCCCAAATCCTTGTTTCGCAAGAAATCCAATTGACTTCGCAATACCAAGGTTCCCGTTATCAACAAAATGGCGATACTGAATTGGATCACGATCAGTGCATCCCGCATCCTGTTCTTACCAGAGGTATCCAATTTTCCTTTTAAGGATTGGATTGTTCCCAATTTGCTGAGCAAGAGGGCCGGGTATCCGCCAACCAATAGGGTGATCAGTACTATGGCAAGAAGAAAAAGTAGAATGGGTGTGGGCGATAGTAGTAAACCGAAGGTTGCTTCTGTACTAAAAAGGGTCTTGAACCCATCTATCGACAACATACTTAGAATGAACCCGACACAAGCGGAGAAGAAAAACACAAAAAAGCTTTCGCTCCAAAATTGAAAGAACAATTGCTTTTGTTTGGCACCAAGCGTTTTGCGCATGCCGATTTCTCGAAGGCGCTGTCCACTTTTGGCAACGCTCATGTTAACAAAGTTGACACAGGCAATGAATAGAATTAACAGCGCTATACCTAGTACTAAATAAGGGGTGTTTCTACTGACTTTCGGGTATCCATCGTACTTTACAAAATTTACATCAGTCAAGGGCAAAAGCCCAAACCTGAAATAACGTCCATCTGGGTAAGGTTGTGCCCCATCCCTTTTTGCATTTTCAATGCGCTGCTGAAAGTTTAAATCTACCAGAGAATGGGTAGCCTCATCAAATTGTACTGGGTTTGCATTGGCTGCCAGCTGCACATAAATGTCGTGATATCTGGAACCCCACGAGTTTTTATTGGCCAAAAAGCTACCTTCTTTTTCAAACCGAACGGCCAGATCAAATTCCAAAGAACTCTGTGCTGCCGGGTTTTCCACAACGGCACTAATGGTAAAGGGCTGGTCTTCTCCATTTATAAGGATTTGGACCGTCTTGCCAACGGCTTCATCCTTTCCAAAAAGCCTTTCGGCCGTGGACTCCGTAATTACGATTTCGGATTGTTCCCCCAATGGATTTTTCATTTTCCCTTGGATTGAGGGGAAGGTAAATATGTCAAAGAAATCGGCGTCCACCCAAATAGCGTCCATGTTGATTTCCTTTTCACCGAAGGATACGATAGCTTCTTCCTGTAAATGGCGGGTGGTTTTTTTTACGTCAGGAACATCAGTTTTTATGGCGTCCATCAAGGGGGCCGCATGGGTATCAAAGGCCACCGGACCCTTTGGCGTTTTGGCTGTCCAATACACTTTGTAAATGCTATCGGCCTTACTGTGGAATTTGTCGTAGGACAATTCAAAGAAGCCAGCTATGGAAAGTAGGATAGCCACTCCAAAAGCCACAGAGAGTCCAATAATATTTATTAGGGTAAATGTTTTGTTTTTCCAAAGATTTCGCCAAGCGATTTTTATGTAGTTTTTGATCATGATGATTGGTTTTTGGTACTATTCATCCCTTAATGCTTCCACCGGATTTACGGTAGCTGCCTTAAAACTTTGCCAGCTTACGGTTATAAGAGCAATGGTCAGTGCGGCCATACCTGCCAGGGCAAAAATCCACCAACTTATGGTTGTCTTATAGGCAAACCCTTCTAACCACTTATCCATAGCAAACCATGCAATGGGAACCGCAATGACAAAGGCCAACCCTACCCATTTAATGAAGTTCTGATTGAGCAATTGCAGAATTTCCGAGATGGTGGCCCCATTGACTTTTCGGACCCCGATTTCCTTTTTTCGCTGGATACAGGTATACGAGGTAAGGCCAAATAGGCCCAGAGAAGCAATTAGGATAGCGAGTACGGTAAATATCTGAAACGCCTTGGTAAACTTTCGATCTTCGTTGAACAGCGCCTCAAACTTTTGGTCTAAAAAAGTATACTTATAGGTGCTCACCGGAAAGACCTTGTCCCAAATGTTCTTTATTTCATCTAACGCCTTATCAGCACCGGCCATGGTAGTGGCCCTTTTATCCAATTTTACTAGAATGTTCTGTGTGGTTCTGTCGTGTCTAATGACCATGGGAACCATGGCAGATTTCATTCCAAAGTGATTGTAGTCTTTGACCACCCCTTTTACTGCCCAGTCCTGACCCCAAAAATTAATAGTTTTCCCGATAATTGTATTGACATTATCAATACCCATAAAACGAACCATTTCCTCATTGATTACCACATTATGGCTCCGTTTTTCCGGAGTTGGAAGATAGGCACCTCCGGCAACAAAGTCCATTCCCATTAAATCAAAGTAACCAGGCCGGGCCCCATAATTATACCAGATATGGGTTTCATCGGTATGGCCATTGGGAAAAGTTATCCCGATGTTGGAATTCGTATTGGAGAAGTCGTCACCGGGATAGGTGCGGGAACAACTAATTTCGGCTACGTAAGGATTTCTTTTAAGTTCCTCCAATAGAACATCAAAATCGTTGTAAAATATAGAGTCATACGCACGGTCCAATATTTGACCTTTTAAAGCAATGACCTGATTAAGATTGGCACCAATAGGACGATTCTTGAGATAGTGAATCTGTTTGTTCGCCATAAAAGTGCATATCAACAGTGAAATGGTGGCGACAAATTGGGTAATAATCAGGGCCCTCCTAAAATGAAGTCCGTTTTTTGAGGTCTGTAATTGTCCCTTTAGGACTTTTGCTGGGCTGAACCTACTGAGTACAAACGCCGGATACAAAGCCGCCAAGGAAGCCCCAAGTAGCATAATGCCCAGGTAGGGCAGTAGCCCTTTAAACTGGTTGCCTGTGAACCCCAAATTTTGTCCAACCAAGCGATTGAAAGCAGGTAGTAAAAGGAAGACCGCTCCCAGTGCCAGCACTATTGCAAGACAGTTTAACATTGCCGATTCGGAAAGGAATTGAAAGGTCAACTGTGATTTTTTTCCACCAACTACTTTACGGATCCCTATTTCTTTGGCACGTTCGAGCGATTTGGTGCTCGACAGGTTCATATAGTTCATCCAAGATAATAGAAGCGTGATGAACGCAATAATGGACAAAAGTTTAATGTTGCCGCCATTACCATTGACCTCTACCTCGTAGGGTTTGTTGGAATATAGATGAATGTCCTCTATGGGCTCCAAATGGTGCCTTTCCTTAAACTCAAATCCTTCAGGAACAAATGCCATGATTTTTTGGTTGAGCAGCTCGGCATTGGTATTGGGCGCAACTTTTACATAGGTGTAGTATTCATTTTGGTTCCAGGTATAGTTCCAATCGTTCTTAAAAATTGTCCAGGTGTAAAATGTGGAGAATGAAACCAGCACATCGTTTTTAATATGGGTGTTTCGGTTGGTGTTGTCCATTACCCCGGTTACTGTAAAGGTCACGGAATCATCTCCTGCAATTTTCAGCGGTTGCCCTATGGGGTTGGTATCACCAAATATTTTTTGCGCAGTTGGCGTACTTAACACTACAGAATAGGGCTTGCTAAGTGCGGTGCTTTCATCACCCTTCACCAAACCTTGGTCAAAAACATCAAAATATTCAGGGTCTGCCAAGGACCCGACCATGCCATCAAAAGGGGTGTTGTTATTTAATACCACCATATTGCGGATTCGCCTGAACCTCACAAACTTTTCAATTTCAGGAAACTCATCCTTTAGGGTGGGGCCGCTCACGATATAAGCATTGGCATCACCGGGGACAAATTCGCCCCCTTCCAAATAATCCATAAAGACCCGATGGACGTTTTCAGAACCGTTAAACTTGTCGTAGCTCTTTTCATAGTTCACATACAACATGATCAACACAAAAGAGGCAATGCCAATGGCCAACCCAAAAATGTTGATAAATGAATACAGCTTGTTCTTAAGCAGGTATCTTACGGCGATTTTCAGATATAGTTTGAACATGGTTCTTTTGTTTTGGATTATTCGGTTCGTAAACTTTTTATGGGATTGGCAAGCGAAGCCCTTAAACTTTGATAACTCACGGTTGAAAGGGCTATGATCAACACGATTAAACCTGCCAGAAGAAACATCCACCATTGCAATTCTATATGAAACGCAAATCCTTGTAGCCATTGTTTCATAACATACCACGCTATAGGTAAGGCCAATACAAAGGCCATAAAGACCAGCCTTAGAAAATCTTGGGAAAGCATGTTCACAAGTCTTAAGGCACTTGCTCCTAAAACCTTTCTAATCCCAATTTCTTTAAACCGTTGTTCCGCCATAAAGGCAGAGAGACCGTAAAGTCCCATACAGGAAATAAAAATGGCCAGCAATGCAAACACATTGAATATTGCCCCCATTTGCTGCTCCCCTTTGTACTGGGCATCCAAATTGGAATCAACAAAATTGTACGACAAGGGGTAGGCGGGATTCAAGGTGCCATAGATTTTCTCCAGAGCGGCAATAGTATTTTCAGTGCTGTTGGGAGCTGCTTTAATTACGGTAAGATTCCCTCGTTTTGCATGTTGTAGAACTAGTGGTTCAATGGCATATTGGAGCGGTTTAAAGTTGAAATCCTTGACAACCCCTATAATGGTTCCTTTGTCTCCCCGAAAGGTTAGGCTTTTACCGATTGCACTTTCAATATCCATTCCCATGATTCTTACCGCGGTTTCATTGATGATGTAGTCATTGTTCTCCGAAGAGTTTTTTGAAAAGCTTCTGCCGTTTAAAAGACTCATTTGAAAAACATCCAAAAAGTCTTCATCTGCACGAATGTTTGGAAAAAGAATCTGCTGGTTTGGGTCCTTGCCCTCCCAATGGATGGCAAAATCTCCGGTAAGCAGATTGGAAGGCAGATCGGACATTATGGAAAAATCTTTCGTTAAAGCATTTTCAGCCAATGCAGTTCGCAAGGCTTCCATTTTTCCCCATATTTCTCCTTCCATGGGAACATATATGAGGTTGGATTTATCAAACCCTAAATTTTTGTCCTTGATAAAATTCAGTTGTTTATAGATTACTATAGTGCCAACAAGCAACAAAACTGAAATCACAAATTGTGAAACCACCAATCCATTGCGAAAAACAAGATTGGACTTTGACAGTTTCAATCTGCCTTTCAACACTCTAACTGGTCTGAACTTGGAAAGAAACAGTGCGGGATAACTACCGGAAATAACACCTGTTATCAGGGCAATGGTTAAAAGCGCTATCCAAACCATTGGGTCTCCCAACTGAAAAGTGAGTTCTTTTTGGGCAAGTTCGTTGAAAGAAGGCAGCAATATATAAACCAAGCCAATGGCAAGGAGTAAAGAAACGAAGGATACAATGGTAGATTCTCCCAAAAATTGAAGGACAAGTTGTCGCCTTCCAGCACCAATGACCTTTCGTAAACCAACTTCCTTAGCTCTTCTTGCGGATCTAGCGGTAGCCAGATTCATATAATTGATGCAAGCCACTATTAGAATAATAAATGCTACGATAAGGAATATGTTTACATATTGTATGTTGCCGTGACCGCCAACATCAATTTGCAAATCCGAATGCAGATGGATATCCTTGAGCGGCTGAAGATTGAATGTGATTTCAAATTCGTTTCTTGAAGAATAAACCTGATTGATACGATCAATAATCGCGTCCAAATCTTCCTGAGAGGTAATGGTGTTTTTCTTGAATTGGAAATATCCATAAAAATTAAAACTATCCCATACTTTATTGATCAGATCGGTATTGGTTTTGGCATTGTAGGACATCGGCAGTAAAATGTCGAACTGTAAATGGGAATTGGTTGGAATGTTTTCAAGAATACCAGTTACGGTGAAAACATCATTGTTGTCGACTTTTATGGTTTTCCCCAATGCATTTGTGGTGCCGAAGAATTTTACTGCGACATCTTCGGTAACCAGAATACCATCCGGTTGGACCAAAGCTTTTTTGGAATCTCCTTTGACCAATGGAAAAGTAAAAACATCCAAAAAATTAGCATCTACATAGAAGGCGGACTCTTCCTTAAATTTTTGATTGTCAGCTTCGAACAGGGCTTTAAATGGCGAGCTTAGCCTAACACCAGCTTCAATCTCAGGAATAAGCTCTGGCAGTGCCTCTATCATGCCTGCCGGACTTACCGCAGCCTTAAAATCTTCGCTGGCAATTGATGTCAATCGGTATAACTCATCCGCATTGTCATGAAAAGTATCATAACTGGATTCGCTTTGGACCCATAAGAGAATTAATATACTGCAGGCCATGCCTATGGCCAGCCCCCCAATGTTCAAGAAGGAGTACCATTTATGTTGGATAAAGTTTCTCCAAGCAATTTTCAAATAGTTCCTAAACATGATTTTTTTCTTTTTGATTGATCATTCCGTCCTTAAACTTTGAATTGGGTTGGACCTCGCCGCGCGTATCGCTTGAAAACTTACCGTAAGGACGGTCACAAACATGGCCCCTAGCATGGCCAGGGCAAAAATCCACCACTCCAGGATGACTCTATAGGGATATTCCTGAAGCCATCCGTTCATAACATAATAGGCAATGGGCACTGCAATAAAACAGGATACCACAACCAGTTTTAGGAAATCTTTGGAAAGCATGTTCCAGACGTTGAATACGGTGGCACCAAGCACCTTGCGCACCCCTATTTCCTTAGTTCGTTGTTCTGCGACGAATGACGTTAGGCCAAATAGCCCCAAACAGCTGATCAAAATGGCAAGGGCGGTAAAAATTCCAGATAGGGCGCCCACTCGTTCCTCGGCCGCAAACTTTTTCCCATATTCTTCATCTACAAAATCATATTGAAAAGGAAGGTCAGGGAAGTGTTCTTTAAAGATGCGTTCAACAACGGCCAAGCTCTGTCCCGCACTTTGTTTTGGGTTCAAGCGAAGATTGTAAAAACTGCTTTCGCCATCCTTGTCGTACACATATAATGCCTGTTTTACCGGCTCATAAGGAGATTGGGCAATAATATCCTGTAACACTCCAATAATCTTTAGAGGAGGCTCTGGGTCTTCTTCATCACTATCGCGCAATAACATTCCAACCGGATTTTCGACCCCCATATATTTAACTGCAGTTTCATTGATCAACACTGCGGTCGAATCCGTGGCAAATTCCCTTGAAAAATCTCTTCCGGCCACGATTTTGAGGTTTAGGGACTTGGCATATTCCGGGGATACATCGGTCCAGGCAAAATCTTCTTGAAAACCATCGGGCTTTCCCTCCCATGTATAACCACTTCTGTTGGACCAAACCCGAGTTGTTGGGCTACTGGAAGATGACATTTCGACAACGGCATTGGAAGACATAAACTCGTTTCGCATAAGTTCATATTTACCTCTGAAGTCTTCACTGAAGGTGGGTACCTGAATCAATCCTTCCTTGTCATAACCGATGGGCCTGTTTTTGGCAAAATTGATTTGCTGCATTACAATTACGGTACCAATGATGAAGGCCACGGAAACCGTAAACTGAAGGACCACCAATATTTTCCGCGGCAACCCGGCATATTTTCCAGCCTTAAAGGTCCCCTTCAGCACCTTTACCGGTTTGAAAGAAGACAGATAGAGCGCAGGATAACTGCCCGCTAAAAGCGCTGTGAAAAGTACAAAAAGAAGCGAAGTAGACCAAAAAGTAACACTGCTCCAAGGAAATTCTATTTCCTTTTTGGCCAGCTCATTGAACCCGTTAATGGAAATAAGAACGATGAGGACCGAAATGAAAAAAGCGAAGAGGACTACCAAAAAAGATTCGCTTAAAAACTGGGAGATCAACTGTCCTCTTTGGGAGCCAATGGATTTGCGAATACCAACTTCCTTTGCCCTTTTCTCGGAACGAGCCGTGCTGAGGTTCATAAAGTTTATACAGGCCAGTAATAGCACAAAAACCCCGATGATTCCAAACAACCATACGTACTTTATTCTTCCGCCAACTTGCTTCCCGTTTTCAAAGTTGCTTTTTAAGTGCCAGTCTTTCATAGGAAAAAGAAACAGCTGTGGATTGAACTCTGCTGTTTCCTCGTTCAGATCTTTCTTAACATTCTTGATGATGGATGTAATTTTATCCATGGAGGTGTTGTCCGCAATTTGCACGAACATCTGAAATGAGTTATTGCCCCAATTTTCCTCGGCATTTTGTACCCATTCCTGATTGGCCACATACTTGTCCCAAGGCATCAACCAATCGGCCACCGTGAAGGAATTGTTGAAGGGGATATCCTCATAAACCGCGGTGACCATCATGTCGTTGAGGTTGTTCATTTTAAGAACTTTGCCTATGGGTTCTTCATCGCCAAAAATGGCTTTCGCGGTAGTTTCATTGAGCATGATGGAATTGATTTCCCTCAACCCATCCATTTCACCTTTTATGATTTTTAGATCCAATAGCTCTGGACCATCCTTTTGCATAAAATGCCCGGTTCGAGAAATACTGACATCTTTGTATTTCAAGTATTTATCGTTGTCCCAAGAACACATGACCAAGTGTTTGAAATTGTCGCCATAGCTTTCCCGAAGTGTCTTCTCCAAGGGCCTTGGGATAGCTGGTCCGGTTCCGGTACGACCATTAAAGGTCTGGGACTGGAATACTTGGGCAATTCTATCCTTATGGGTGAAGTAATTATTGTGGGTGAGCTCATCCTGCATCCAAAGCCCAATAATCAAGGTCACGGCCATTCCCAGGGCAAGCCCTCCTATATTGATAAGGGTGTAAGCTTTGTTTTTGATGAGATTTCTCCAGGCAATTTTCAAATAGTTCTTAAACATGGCTTTATTTTTTGATTGATTGATTTATTCGGTTCGTATGCTGTTGACCGGGTTGGCAGTTGCCGATTTTATGGCCTGAAAACTAATAGTGAACAAGGCCACCAATAAGGTTATGCCCCCCGCCAACACAAAGGCGAAGGCAGGAATGTTGATTCTGTAGGCAAAGTCGCTTAGCCAGATACTCATAAAATAATAGGCCATGGGTGACGCAATGAGAATGGCTATGGCGATCAGTTTAAAAAAGTCTTTGGAAACAAGCATGGTAATATTCCGAACACTGGCGCCCAGAACTTTTCTAATCCCAATTTCCTTGGTCCGCTCCTTGGCAGTAAACGTAGCTAAACCAAAAAGGCCAAGACATGATAGCAGGATGGATATGAACGCGAAGTACCTGGCCAAAGTGCCTGTAAGTGTTTCGGCTTTGTAATTTGCGGCATATTCTTGATCAATAAATTCATAGTGAAGTGGATTGTTCGGTAAGACCTTTTTAAAAACCGCCTGCACAGAAGCCAGGGCATCCTCAGTTTTTGCTCCTTCCAATTTCACAAACATTTCCCCTGCATCATTGGGGTCCAAGAGAAATACTGTTGGTTGGATGGGCTCGTAAAGTGATCGGTTGTGAAAATCTTTTAAAACCCCAATGATATGCCTTTGGCCACCCCAAAATTGAATGGTTTTTCCGATGGGGTCATCTCCCAAATTCATTAGGTCGGCGGCAGTTTGGTTGATCACCAAATTTAGAGTGTCTTGTGTGCCTTCCCTGTAGTATGTGCCATTTGCCATGGGAATGTCAAAAGCCTGAGGGAAATTATGGGCGGTCCATAGAAGTGCAAATTCCACATTTTCCTGCTCTTGGGATTTCCCTGGCCAACTGACCCCACTACTGGAAGCTGGTGTTGAAAGCGGTGATGGACCTACCAAGGTGACATCCACAATTCCCTCTGAATTCATAAGTTCATTTTTTAGTGCCTCATACTTTTGGGTAAGCACCTCATCTTGATGAATGGATATAATGTGGTTTTTGGCTATGCCCAGATCTTTTTGATTAACATAATTTATCTGTTTCTGAATGACCAAAGCGGAAATGATGAGGAGCAATGCCATGGAGAATTGTAATACTACCAAGCCCTTTCTCAGAGCGGTGGTGCTTTTTTGTTCCTTACGTAATCCTTTCAAGGCAGCAACTGGCCTGAAGGATGAAATGACAAATGACGGATAGGCACCGGATAAAAAAGTGGTTAACAGAAAGACACCTGCCAAGGTCAACCATAGGTAAGGCTGGCTCAAATCCAAGCTTAATGTTTTATCGGTTAGGGTGTTTACCATGGGCAAAAGCAGAAGGGCAATTAATAATCCAACTAAAAATGAAGTGGAGGTGATGAGCGAGGTTTCCATAAAAAACTGGCCTACCAAGGTGTTTTTCTTGGCACCAATGGCCTTTCTCACCCCTATCTCACTAGCTCGCCTAGTAGCATAGGCTGTGGAAAGGTTAATAAAGTTGATGCAAGAAATAATGAGCAGAAAAATAGCTGCAACGGTAAAAATGCGGACATACTCGATGCGTCCACCGGCAACTTTGGCCTGCTCGTCAAATTGATTGTAGAGATAGTTGTCTGAAAACTTCTGCAGTAATATACCCTCCTTGAACTCTCCGGATATATTGTCTTGGAACAAGGTTTCCAGTTTTTGGGCTACTTCAAGCTTATTGGCATCTGGACGCATCAAAAAAGCCCCCTGCATTCCATTGTTGCCCCATTCCAACATCCAATCATTTTGACTAAGATGCCGTTTGAAACCGTAATAGAAATCGTTTTGAATGGAGGATTGTGAAGGAAAGTCTTGGTAAACCAAGGCAACGGCATAATCTCCATTATCGTAAATATGAACCGGGCTGCCGAGTGCTTTGTTCGCCCATTCCTCTCCCCAAAACCTCTTGGCCAACCGTTCTGAAATGGCCAATGCTTCAGGTTTGTTATCTAGATCCTCAACATTACCGAGGAGAATGGGTACCGTGAAACTGTTGAAAAAGGCAGTATTGGTAAAGGCTCCCGGGGCTCTAAAATCTGTATCCCCAATGCGAAGATTATCCTCAAAAGTAGCGCCTAGGGTAATATAATCCTCCACCTCTGGTAGTTGGTCCTTTGCGGCATCCAAAAAAGGATAGGAGATGCCATCATAAACATCGAACACTCCATCTTCCAAGGGGATGGTCCTTTTTACCAGGAATAGTTGATGGTCCTTTTCATGATATTTGTCCATTCCTTTCTCATCGTAAACCCAAAGCAGCATCAAAAGGGAAACGGCAATGGCGATGGATAAACCAATAGTGTTTATTGAAAAATAGACCTTGTTCTTTAAAAGGGTCCTCCAGGCGGTTTTTAGATAGTTCTTAAACATCTTTTGCTTGATTTTTAATCTGTCCGGAGACTTTTTACAGGGTTAACAATGGCTGCTCTAATACTTTGGTAGCTTACGGTAAGCAGGGATATGGCGACGGCAATAAAAGCCGCAAGGACAAGTATCCACCATTTCACTTCAATCCGATAGGAGAAATCTTCCAACCATTTATTCATGGCGAACCAGCCAATTGGTATAGAAACTAAAATGGAAATGCCAACCAGTTTTAGAAAACCAACCGTTAGCGAATAGACGATTTCATTTATACTGGCACCCATCACTTTCCTAATCCCAATTTCTTTGGTGCGTTTTTCGGCATTGAATGCCGCCAATCCAAATAATCCCAAGCATGCGATAATAATGGACAGGATGGTGAATGAAATAAAGATGCTTCCAAGTCGCTGTTCTGCTCTATAGGTGTTGTTAAAAGAATCATCCATAAAATAGTACTGGAAGGGTTGACCTGGCGCTATAGTATTCCAAATTTGCTCAACCTGGGTGATTGTATTGGCAAAGTTGCCAGCGTTTAACTTTACCAACATTTTATCGGCATCTTTGCCCAGAGCAAGACTCATAGCGTTTATGGAGTTCCGCAAGGATGCAAAATGAAAATTTTCCATAATGCCGATTACCGTCAAATATTCCATGTTTTCCTTGTCCGCACGCTTAAAATCGTGGGTTAGCCTCACACCTAGAGCATCTTCATTACGCAATCCTAGCATGGCCACTGCAGACTCATTAAGAATCAGTGCTGTGGAATCTGTGGGGAACTTTTGGTCAAAGTTTCTTCCAGCAATGATTTTCATTTTTAAGGTGTTTATATAATCATGGTCAACACCCCATTTTTCAAAAATATAGCCATCGTGCTTTACCCCTCTTCCCGACTCTGGGAAAAAGGTAATCCCGTTACGGTCAGAAGGAGTCGGCAAAAAACTACTTAGGGATACGCTTTTTACATTACTAAGTTGGGATATCTCTTGTTTTAAAGATTGAATTTGTTCTCCAGCAGCATCTACGTCATCAACAATTAAAACCTGATCTTTTTGAAAACCAAGGTCCTTGTTTTGAATAAACTGTATCTGCTGGTAAATTACAAGGGTCGCCACTATGAGAAATATGGAAATGGCAAACTGGAATATTACCAGATAGTTCCTGGGCTTACTGTTCCCTACACCACTTTTGCTGCCGCCTTTGAGGGCCATGACCGGAGCAAACCTTGAAAGGAAAAATGCTGGATACGAACCAGAAAACAGGCCCAATGCCACCGACGAAAGAAACAATAGTATCCAGAAGAAAGGATTGCCAAAAGGAAGTGCAATATCTTTCCCGGAAAGATCATTAAAAAGAGGTAGCACGATTGCTGTAAGAATTAGACCCAGAAGCAGGGAAAGGAATGAAATGGTTATTGCTTCGGTCAAAAACTGTTTGATGAGCTCAATTTTTTTGGACCCCAAAGTTTTCCGAATACCAACCTCCTGCGCTCTTTTAAGTGCCACTGCCGTTGATAGATTCATGAAATTAACGCTTGCTAGCACCACAAGAAACAGACCAATAAGGGAAAGAATGTAGATGTTTTCCATGCTATTGTTTAAGCTCAGCTCCCCTTTTCGGTTCAAGGAGCTTAAATGGATATCCGTTAGGGCAATAGTGCTCCAAACCATATTGTTCCCGGACGCTTTGCGGCTTTCCCTGAACTTTTGTAAAGTCATGCTTGGATCAAAGGTTTGTATCCATGGAATCATGTAGACTTCATAAATGGTGTTCAATGGTGTTTGAAGGGATTGAATAGTTGCGCCAGGATGAAGTTTTATGAATGTTGAAAAACTCCAATTGGCCCATGATGAACTTTCTGCTTCCGGAATACTACCCATGGAAATTAAAAAAGTGAAGTCCCTCAAAAATGAATTTTTGGGCATATCCGGAATGACTCCGGTAATGGTATAGACATCTTTATCGTCAAAAACCATTGTCTGCCCTAACACTTGATCAGTTCCAAAGTGTTTTTTAGCAGCAGTTTTGGTGAGAATCATGGTTCCTGGATTCTTTAAAGCCACACTGGGATCACCTTTTAAAAGAGTCAGCCCAAACATTTCAAAGAATGTTGAGTCAGACGCCATAACATGCTCTTCCTTTATACTTTCTTTCTCATTGGCTTTGCGAACAAGCATACTGCCCAAGTCATTGAGCCTTGTGACGATTTCAATTTGGGGGTAGTCCTCCTTCAATGTGGGCCCAAGGGGGGCAGCTACGGAAGCATATCTATTGGTTTCACCCCCATTGGTGTTGTCAATGTTAATCCTGTAAATGCGCTCAGCATCAGCGAACATGGTGTCATAACTAAGTTCGTCAATAACATAAAGTGAAATAAGTATGGCGCCCGTTACTCCAATAGCGAGTCCAAAGGTATTTAAGAAGGTGAAAAAGGGCTGTTTTTTAAGGCTTCTCCAGGCTATTTTAATATGATTTTTAAACATAACTTTTCATTTTAAGATTGTCCATTAATCTGTCCGGAGACTTTTTACTGGGTTAACAATGGCCGCTTTAATACTTTGGTAGCTTACGGTAAGCACGGCGGTGCCCACGGCGAGGGTCGCAGCAAGTACAAACACGTCCCAACTAATTGAAATCCGGTATGAAAAGTCCTGTAGCCATTGATCCATGGAAAACCATCCGACAGGAACAGCAATTAGAATGCCTATGCCAACCAATCTTAGAAAATCGATGGTAAGTCTATAGGTTATTTGACTGACGGAAGCGCCCAGCACCTTACGAACACCAATTTCCTTGGTTCGTTTTTGTGCATTGAATGCTGCAAGACCCAGTAGGCCCAGACAGGCTATCACGATCGATAGCACAGAGAATATCATGAAGATTTTACCCAACCGCTGCTCCGCTTGATAGGTATTGTTGAAAGATTCATCCATAAAATAATAGTCAAAAGGTTGACCAGGAGCCACTTTGTCCCAAAGCCGCCCTATACTGGAGATGCTCTCACTTAAGTTTTCGGTTTTTAACTTTATCGCCAGGGAGTTGGAAAAGGTTCCAATGGTGAGTGATAATGCTTCTATAGGTTGTCTAAGGGATTCAAAATGAAAATCCTTAACAACACCAATAACAGTTGTATAGGTAGGATTCTCTTCACCCAAATCTGCGGAAATTCGAGTGCCAATAATTTCATTTGCACTAACCCCCAACACTTCGAGAGCTGATTCGTTTACTATGGTTGCCGCGGAATCGGTGGAAATGTTCCGGTCAAAGTTTCTTCCGGCCACAATTTCCAGGTCTAGGGTAGAAAGATAATCATGGTCCACTCTCCAATTCTCCATATTGATGGCATTCTCTTGATCACGTGCACCCTCTTTAAAATATGTGCTGCTACTCCGTACCGAGGGGGTAGGGAGAAAACTGCTTAGGGTAGCATTGGTGACCTGAGCCAGTTGTTTGACTTCTTCCTTAAAACTTTGTACCTGATTTCCCGCATTCCGAACGTCATCAATGACAAGTACCTGACTTTTTTCAAAGCCCAATTCCTTGTTTTGTATAAAACGCAGTTGTTGAAAAATGGTCAAGGTTCCAACAATTAGAAAAACGGAAATCGCAAACTGAAAAATCACTAGGGCATTCCTGATTTTTCCACCACCAACATCACCTTGTCCACCAGACTTTAAAACTTTTACAGGGATAAATCGGGACATGAAAAATGCTGGATACATTCCAGAAAAGAGCCCTAACACCAATGTGCTTGCGATTAAAATCAACCAGAACATTGGATTCCCAAAGGGAATGGAAATGTCCTTTCCGGCCAGATCGTTGAAATAGGGTAGGGCAAGGAGGGCAACTCCCAAGGAAAGCAGTAAGGAGATAAAGGAGACCAACCCGGATTCTATCAAAAATTGTCTTACCAAATCCTTTTTTTGTGAGCCCAAGGTCTTTCGCACACCCACCTCTTTGGCTCGCTTAAGTGAGTGGGAGGTAGATAGATTCATGAAATTGACGCTTGCCAAAACAATAAGAAAGACAGCAATAAAGGAAAGGATGTAGATGTTTTGAATGGTTCCATTGGGACTCATTTCCGTTTTTTTGCTGGAATAGAGATGAATATCCTTTAGCGGCATTGTACTATAGTTTATATAGTTGCCAGATGCTGTAAAGGATTCCTCGGTCATTCCCGGATAGTACACCTGCACCCATGGAATCAGATATTTTCCGATGAGTGAGCCCAGGGAGGCATCCAACTCTGAACTATTTGCGGAAGGAACGAGTTTGATAAAGGTGAAGTAATTGTGACTTCCCCAATGCGCAACCTGCATATTGGGATATCCGGCCATATTCATAAAAACACTATGGTTTCTTAGAAAGGAATTCTTTGGAAAATCTTCCAATACTCCGCTTACGGTATAGGTCTGGGTATTATTTACAACCATCTTTTGGCCGAGGGCGTTATTCACACCAAAGTGTTTTTCCGCCGCTGTTCGGGTCATAACCAGGGTGTTTGGATCTTTTAGCGCTGTGTTTGGATTGCCCACCAATAATTTTAGCCCGAACATTTTAAAAAGAGTGGAATCCGCGTAGGTGGTGAAAAGCTCTTTTGCATTTACTGTGGCATTACTTTTTCTTAGCATCAGACTGCCATTATCAGCGAAGCGTGTTGTTTCTTCTATTTGTGGAAAGTCTCTTTTTAAAGCCGCTGCCATGGGTTCGGAAACCTCCCCAAGTTGTTCCATTAACCCTCCAAATTTTACATCTGCGTTGATGCGATAGATGCGGTCAGCGTCCGTAAACATGGTATCATACTGCAGCTCATCATAAATGTAAAGAGCGATCAACAAACTGCCGGCCATGCCAATGGCGAGACCAAAGGTGTTCAAGAAAGTAAAGAAGGGCTGCTTTTTAAGGCTCCTCCAGGCGATTTTGATATGATTTTTTAGCATGACTGATGTTTTTTGATGATGAAAATTCAGATTGATGGGCTCATTCGGTTCTTAGACTTTGCACGGGATTGACAATTGCCGCTTTAATACTCTGATAACTTACCGTGAGCAGAGATATGACCACAGCAAGGATTGCAGCGAGCACCAGCACCCACCATTTCACTTCAATTCGATAGGAGAAATCCTCCAGCCATTTGTTCATGGCGTACCATCCCACAGGGAGGGATATAATAATGGCCACTCCCACCAGTTTTAGAAAGTCGGCGGAGAGCCTGTATGTAATTTGCCCAACTGTGGCGCCCATAACCTTGCGCACCCCAATTTCCTTGGTCCTTTTTTCGGCATTGAAGGCAGCAAGCCCGAACAATCCCAAACAGGCAATAAGAATGGAGAGTGTTGTGAAAATGAAAAATATTCGGCCCAACCGCTGCTCCGCCTTATAGGTTTTGTTGAACGAGTCTTCCATAAAATAGTAATCAAAGGGCTGACCAGGAGCCAAACGACTCCAGATATCCTCAACCCCAGAAATAGCGGTTTGAAAATCGGCGGTTCTCAGTTTAATGGCCATGGACTCGGAGAAATTGTTTAAATGAAGGCTAAGTGCCTCAATATCTTCCCGAAATGGTGAAAAGTGAAAGTCTTTTACCACACCAACAATGGTAAAGAATCTGGGGTTTTCTTCTCCCAAGTCGGGAGTATAGCGTTTTCCGATAACCTCTTCTGGCGACATACCTATTGTCCCCACAGCAGATTCGTTTATTATAATACTAAGGGAATCTGCCTTGAACTGCTGATCGAAATTCCTTCCAGCAATAATTTCAAAGCCCATGGTGGAAACATAATCATGATCCACACCCCATGTCTGCATACTTACGGCCCTCTCTTGGTCCGTGGCCCCATCTTCGGGTGCAAAGGTACTGTCTCCCCGAGGGGAGGGCGTAGGGAAGAAGCTGCTCAAGGAGGCATTTTGCACATATCCCAGTTTTTTGACCTCTTCTTTGAATGACTCCATTTTATCACCAATGGTATAAACGTCATTGACAATAAGCACCTGCTCCTTGGAAAATCCAAGATCTTTATTTTGAATATACTTCAACTGTTGATAGACCACTAAGGTCCCGATAATGAGAAATACGGAAATGGCAAATTGAAAAATGACCAAACCGTTACGAACCTTGCCGCCACCCAGACTATTGCTATTGGAGCCTTTGAGAACCTTAACCGGGATAAATTTGGACATGAAGAAGGCCGGATAACTCCCCGAGAATAGCCCAAGGATGATTCCCATGGCAAATAGGATAATCCAAAAGAGTGGGTTGGTATATGGAAAGGCAATTTCCTTGTCAGCTAGGTCATTAAAAAAAGGCAGCGTGATCATGGCAATTATAATGGCAAAAAGTAGGGCGCCAAAAGACACCAAACCCGATTCTACCAAAAACTGCCTTATGAGTTCCCCTTTGATGGAGCCCAGTGTTTTTCTTACTCCTACTTCTTTGGCCCTTTTCAAGGAATGGGCCGTGGAAAGATTCATGAAATTAACACAGGCCAACACAATTAGGAAGGTTGCAATGAAACTTAAAATATAAATACTTTGAATGTTGTTGTTAGGGCTTATTTCGGCTACCCGATCCGACTTTAAGTGAATGTCTGTTAAAGGGATGGTGCTGTAGTTAAGATGGTTTCCGGCTGCCTTGAACTGCTCTTCGGTAATTCCGGGCATGAATTGTTGAACGCCTGGGATCACATACTTGCCCAAGAAGTCAAGCAAAGGCTCCTGCATGTCTTTAGCGCTGGCCGATGGAATGAGTTTAATAAAAGTTTGATAATTATTACTTCCCCAGTTTACAATTCTTGAGTCCTCCAATCCGGCCATCGCCATGAATACGGTATGATCCCTTAGGAATGAGTTTTTAGGAAAGTCCTCTATAACCCCGGTCACTGTAAAGGTCCTACTGTTGTTCATCTCTAGAGTTTGTCCCAATGCATCATTGATGTTGAAATGCTTTTCCGCGGCGGATTTGGTGAGTACCATTGTGTTAGGTGAGGTCAACGCTGTTTTCTGATCGCCTACCAACAATCGCACCCCGAACATTTTAAAAAATGTGGAGTCCACAAAAGTGGATTGTAGTTCCTTCACATTCACTTCGGTTCCGGTGCGTTTAATAAGAGCACTGCCACGGGTTCTAAATCGGGTGGTGAGTTCCACTTCAGAAAAATCATTTTCGATGGCCTCCGCGATTGGCGCTGGCGAAACGGCGAATTTGCGATCTTCCCCACCAAATTTAATGTCGGAATTTATCCGGTGTATCCGATCTGCATCGGCAAACATGGTATCATAGCTGAGTTCGTCATATATGTAAAGAGATATAAGAAGTCCTCCAGCAATGCCTATCGCCAATCCAAATATGTTTAGAAAAGTGAAGAAGGGTGCCTTTTTAAGGCTCCTCCAGGCTATTTTAATGTGATTTTTAAACATGATCGTTCGTTTTTGATATTTTATTCGGTCCGAAGGCTTTTCACCGGACTGGATAATGCTATTTTAAAGGTTTGATAACTGATGGTTACCAGGGTTATGAACAGAGTTGAAACAATGGCAATGGCGAAAATCCACCAATGGATTTCAGTTCGATATGAGTACCCCTGGAGCCACTGCTCCATGAAGTACCAAGCAATTGGCGTAGCCAAAACACCTGCTATTAAAATGAGTTTGAAAAAATCCATCGTGAACAAGGCCAAAATTTTGGAGACACTGCTCCCCAACACTTTTCTTATCCCGATTTCACGAGTGCGATGGCCTACAAAAAACAGGATCAATCCATATAGCCCGAGGCACCCAATGGAAATGGCAAGACCTGAGAACACTTTGGATAGTGAGAGATAGCGTTGCTCTGTTTCGTATTGCTCCGCAACCCGTTCATTCATGAATCGATATTCGTATACATATCCAGGAAATGCATCGGACCAAAGGGTTTCAATTTGACCTAAAGTGTTCTCTACATTTTGCGGGCTTATTTTTAGTGCAATTTCGTTGTACGAGCTTGGCTTTTGGACGATGAAAGCTGCACTAATTTCTTGTTTGAAATCTGCATCATGAAAGCTGTCCACCACACCCACTATAGTTCCTTGGACATAGCCGCCATTGGCTCGGAATTTCTTACCGATCATTTCCTCGGGGTCAAGTATTCCCAATTTTTCACCAAATCTTTTGTTGACGAGCACTTCTGAGATGCTATCGCTTTCAAAATAATTTCGCCCAGCCAATAAGTCCAGCCCAAAAACATTCAAATAATCAATATCTCCCATTTTATAATTGATGTTGAAGGCTTCATCCTTTGGATTATTATGGTATCTAACACCGGTGGTCCAATTGCTTTTGGCAGCTCCTGGACTACTGAGACATGCCGTTACTTGCTGTACTCCAGTTATTTTTTTAAATCGTTGTTTTAGGGATTTAATCTTGATAGGCTCGGTAACCGTGGGGATGTCCACCATTACAATGGATTCGGTGTTAAAGCCCAAATCAGAGTTTATGGCATGGTCCATTTGCCTTGAAATGATGACCGTTGCAGCAATCAAGGCAATGGAAATGGCAAATTGGGCCACCACCAATATCTTGCGGGTCGTTGTTCCACCAGTATCTTTTTGGCTTAGCTTTCCTTTTAAAGCGAGAACGGGAACAATTCTCGACATAAGAATACCCGGATAACTCCCAGAAAGGAATGATACCAGAACGAGAACCACAGTGAGAAAAGCAAAGACGCGCCAGCCCAATAAATCGCTGAGGGTAATCTCTATTTGGAAAAGCCCGTTAAACTGAGGAAGTACCGCCGCGGCCAAACAAATCCCAAGAACTGCTGCGAAAAGACCAATTATAAAGGTCTCGGACAAAAACTGCAAGAAAAGATGATGCCTAAAACTGCCAAGCACTTTACGAACACCTATTTCTCGTGAACGCGTGAAGGCCTGTGCCGTTGAAATATTTACGAAGTTGATGCTCCCAATTAAAATCAAAAACAAACCAATAATTCCAAAGGCCCAAAGTACAGTGGGGTCCATTCCCCAATAATTTGGATTTAGATGGATATCGGCCAAGGGCTGCAGTTTATAAACATGTTTGTTTGCAAAGCCTTTTCGATGCTTCTCTGGAAGTTCCAGTAATGCTTTTTCGATATGGGCTACATTTTGGTTGGGTTTTAAAAGCACCAAACATTGTAAATCTGAGGTCATACCGTTCCATGTTTCCAAGGCGGCATAATCTTCTAGGGCAATCAAGGTCTTAAAAGAAATGAACAGTCCCTGGTTTACCATGGATGTTTTCGGCAAATTTGCCAATACACCTATCACCTCAATGGTTTCCCTATTATCCAAAACAAAGGTTTTTCCCAGGGGATCAATGTTTCCAAACCATCTTTTGGCCGTGCTTTCGCTCACATATGCGGTATTGGGCTCATCCAAAGTTCTGGACCCCATGGATTTAATCAAGGGAAAATGCATGATATCAAAGAAGTCCGGTTCTGCAAAGACAGCATCTTCTTTTAGCTGGATTACCTGATTCCCTTGATCAACACTAACGAGGTTTCCTTCCCATGTATTTATTTTGGCCACTTTTTCCGCATAGGCATAGTTTTCGCGAAATTCCTTGGCAAAAGCAGGTGGAACCGAAGGTTCATACGTTAAGATGTCTGCATATTCCTCGGTGACGACCCTGTATATTCTATTGGCATTTTCGTGGAACTTATCAAATGAAAGATGGTAGTTTAAGAATAGGTAAATGAGAATACTGCTGCCAAACCCAATAGCCAATCCTAAAATGTTAATGGCAGTGAAGACCTTCCTTTTGGTAAGGTTTCGCCAAGCTATTTTAAAATGGTTCTTAAACATATTTTTTTATTTCAATGCATTTCCTACTCCGTTCTAAGGCTTTTTACCGGGCTGGCCAAGGCCACTTTTAAGGTCTGATAGCTTATCGTGATCAAGGTGATGATCATAATGGAAATCATAGCAAGGGCAAATATCCACCAATGTATCTCCGTTCGGTAGGCGTATCCCTGCAGCCATTGTTCCATTAGGTACCAAGCTATGGGTGTCGCAAAAGCGCCTGCAACAATGATGAGTTTGAAAAAGTCGGCAGTGAACAGGGTCAAAATGTCCCCAACGTTGCTACCGAGCACTTTTCTAATTCCTATTTCCTTGGTGCGTTGCCCAACAAAAAAGAGTATCAATCCGTAAAGCCCAAGACATCCGATGATAATGGCCAGCACCGAGAACACCTTGGACAGGCTTAGATAGCGTTGCTCAGTTTCATATTGCTCGGCCACACGTTCGTCCAAAAACCGGTACTCGTAGATATATTCTGAAAAGGCAGATTCCCATTCATTACCTATTTGCTCCAAGGTCTGTGCAGTGTTGTTACTATTTATCTTAATCGCCAATTCCGAGAACCAGGAATTTTTGGACCCGATAAAAACAGGGTTTATCTCCTGGGTAAAGTCCGTATCATGAAAATCTTGAACAACACCTACAATGTTGACGTTGATGTCTCCACTAACTTGAAGTTTTTTACCAATCATCTCCTCCGGAGACTCCAAGCCCAGTTTTTGACCAAGTCTTTCGTTGACCAATACTTCAATAAGGGAATCATTTTCAAAAAAATTACGGCCGGCTACCAAAGGAATATCAAAGGTTTTCAGGTAGTTTTGATCTCCTGCCTTGATTTCTATACTAAATTCTTCATGCTCCCCCCTGTTATTATACTTTAAGCTGGTACCCCAATTACTACTGGCCGCACCTGGGCTGCTCAAACAGGCTGAAACATTTTCCACACCCGGGATTTGTCCCAATCTTTCTTTTAGCGCTTTAAGTGGAACAGGTTCCATATCCGTAGGGATGTCCACCATGACCACAAAGTCCTTATCAAAGCCCAAATCCGTGTTAATGGCATAGTCAATTTGTCTTGAAATGATAAGCGTGGCCGCTATTAAGGTTATGGAAATGGCAAATTGGGCGACCACCAAAACCCGTCTTGTAGTTGCACCTCCAGTATCGTTGTGATCGAGTTTTCCTTTAAGGGCGAGTACCGGTACAATACGTGACAATAGTAAGCCCGGGTAACTTCCGGATAGAAAAGAAACGGTTATCAGGACCAACGATAAAAAGGCGATAAACTTAAGGTTCAAAAGGTCCGAAGCCGCCAATTTTATCTGAAAGAGCTCGTTAAATGCCGGGATGAAAAGAAGTGCAAGACCCACCCCAAGAAATAGGGCAAACAACCCGATAACAAAGGTTTCCGAAAGGAATTGCCAGAACAAGTGTTTTTTGATGCTTCCCAAGACCTTACGAACACCAATCTCCTTGGATCGATAAAAGGCTTGGGCAGTTGAAATGTTTATAAAATTGATGGACGCTATAATGATCAAGAACAAACCAATGATTCCAAAAACCCAAAGCAGGGTTGGGTCCAACCCTCCATAGGTAGCATCGAGGTGCATAGTGGATAGCGGTTGAAGTTTGTACACATGCTTGTTCTTACTTTTTGGCCGGTGCATTTTGGGCAGCTCGGTCAGTGCCTCTTCTATGGCTGCAATATCCTGATTAGGGTGCAAGAGAGCGAAACATTTGAGATTGGTGGTAATGCCATTCCAGTTTTCAGAACCGGCAAACTCAAAGAAATCCGTGATATTGTCAAAGGACACAAACACCTCGGTCTGCAAAAAAGATGTTTTGGGAAGATCTTTGAGCACCCCGGTAATTTCGATGGTTTTATCATTTTCAAGCACAAAACTCTCACCTTCAATATCAGTTCTGCCGAACATCTTGTTCGCTGCAGACTCGGTTATCACAGCTGTGTTTGGAGCTGATAATGAAATCTCATTGCTGCCATTGATTAAGGGATAGTTGAAAATCTTAAAGAAATCCTCCTCTGCAAAAACAATGTCCTGTTTAAACTTGCTTACAACACCGTTTTTTTCGGCATCCACTACAAGACCGTCGTATTCCACAATTTTGGCCACCTTTTCCGCATAATCGTAGTCATTCAAAAAAGTTTTGGCAAAAGCAGGAGGAACACTGGGATCGTATTCTACATAATCTCTATGTTCCTCTGTGACCATTCTGTAAATACGGTCGGTGTTTTCATGGAAATTATCAAAAGAAAGGTGATAGCTTAAGAACAGATAAATCAAGATACTGCTTCCAAAACCTAGGGCCAATCCCAGGATATTGATGGCAGTGAACACCTTTCTTTTGATAAGGTTCCTCCAGGCAATTTTTAGATAGTTCTTAAACATTTGATTGTTTTTTGATTGTTGTGACTGATGAATAAACTCCCTCTCGCTAGGCCATTGCACCCATGGGTTTGTTTTGACTTTGGGTTACGATTTGACCATCGAACAGGTTAATGACCCGGTGGGCGTAGTGCGAATCCCGGTCAGAGTGGGTCACCATTACAATGGTGGTCCCCTCCTGATTCAGTTCCGTCAATAGGTTCATAACCTCAATTCCATTTTTAGAGTCCAAATTACCCGTGGGCTCATCCGCTAAGATCAATTTTGGATTGGTCACAACGGCACGGGCAATAGCGACTCTTTGTTGTTGTCCTCCAGAAAGCTGTTGGGGGAAGTGCTTTTCCCGATGCGCAATTTTCATGCGCTCCAAAACCTTTTTCACTTTTTCCCTTCTTTCGGCCTTGTTCATTTTCAGATAGATCAAGGGAAGCTCTACATTTTCGTAGACGGTAAGCTCATCAATGAGATTGAAACTTTGGAAAACAAAACCAAGGTTTCCCTTACGAAGCTGGGTGCGTTGGCTTTCCTTGAGGCCACCAACCTGATGCCCGGCAAATTGGTAACTGCCCTCGGTAGGATTATCCAGCATACCAATAATGTTGAGCAAGGTGGACTTTCCGCAACCCGAAGGCCCCATGATGGCAACAAATTCACCTTCGGCAACCGTTAGGTCAACACCGTTAAGGGCCAAAGTCTCTACCTCTTCAGTTCTAAAGCTCTTTTTTAGATTTTCTATCTGTATCATTTTTCGATTATTATTTAGCAGTTAGTTTTGTTCTTAGTTTAAGGATGGAAATAGATAAATGCAATTCCAGCTCTTCCTCATCTTCGATATAAGGAATCCAGTCTAGGTTGAAGTAGTCCTCGTAAGGATCAAAGCCTTCCGGAAGATACTCGGAAGGGTCAAAACCCAAATCAATCCTATCATCCTCCATATAGTTGATGGAAGTAACCCCTACAATATCCGAATAGGCATCAAACCCTTCTGGCAGGTAATGTGCGCTGTCAAACTCTAGAGCGCAGTCCTTTTCTTCCTCGATGTATGGAATCGACATTACATCCATATAAACTTTATGCGGGTCAAAGTCCTTGGGAAGATAGTCAGCGGAGTCAAAACCGAGGTCTAGGTCCTCATCCTCAATAAATACAATTTCATTTAGGTCCGTTAAGGGAGCTTTATAATGCTTTTGGTTCGCCATGGCGGCACTACCCAGTAGCACGCATCCATATAATAATAGCTTTTTCATTTTTTGATTGAATTTTATTTTAATACGATTCTTTCGGCAGTTCCAAAACTGTCATAGTTACTTGTAATTACCTGTTCGCCAGGTTGAAGGCCGTCCAGCACTTCAAAATATCTTGAATTCTGTTTTCCGATCCGGATGTTCCGTTTTAGGGCTTCACTTTCGTCCGCGTTCACCACAAAGACCCATTGTCCGCCAGTGCTTTGGAAAAATCCTCCCTTGGGCAACAAAAGTGCATCGCTGGAAGCCCCGAGTTGAAGCCTGATGTTATAGCTCTGTCCGGCCCTGATGGTTTCTGGCTTTTCGCCGGTAAAGACAAGGTCCACTTTAAATCTTCCGTTCCTTACCTCAGGATATACCTTGCGCAATCGAAGACCATATTCATTGCCGTTTCGCTCCAAAGAGGCTTGCAGCTCCCTTTTGACCCGATCAATGTAGTGCTCATCAATCTCGGCTTCAATTTTAAAATCCGTAAGCACATTGACCTGTCCTATACGTTCGCCTTGCTGTATGTTCTGTCCGATTTCCGCATCCAAAAAACCAAGCTGGCCATCGGCGGGGGCGCGTACATTAAGATGATCCAAACGTTCATAGACCATGGACAGTGTTTGGCGCATGCGCTGAAGGTCGCCATCCAAGCTGGTCAAAGAGGTTCTACGAAGTTCATCGTCCTGCTCCGTTTGCAACTTTACAATATCGTACTGGCGTTTGGAAAGCTCATAGTTTTCCTTGGATAACAAATAGGCTTCTTTGGAAATGAGCTCATCATTATAGAGTGCTTCGTTCTGTTCGTAGTTTCGCTTTAGACGCTGTAGATCATATTCGGCGGTAGCCAAGGATCGCTTTCCTTCCACCTGTCTTGAGTCGAAGGTAAGTTTGGTGGAACGCAGGTCGTTTTGCTTTAGGGCCAGGTTACTTTCGCTGGCCAGGATTTGTTCGTACAAACCTATATTCTCCAATTTCAGGATGATATCACCTTTCTTCACCATGGTGCCTTCCTCTATAAGTTTTTCGGCAACCCTACCACCCTCATAAGCATCCATGTAAATAGTGGCTATGGGCGCTACATTCCCGTTAATGGTAATGTAATCATCAAATTTCCCCTCACTTACCTGGGCAATGGACAACCGTTCCTTATCTGTCCGGTAGGTGGACATGGAATTGGAAAAGAGTAGTTTCCATCCCATAAATAAGACCAATACACCTAATGCGATGTAACCGTAATGCTTCGGTCTTAATCCTTTCTTTTTTTCAAGTTGTATATCCATTGTTGTTTTAGTTGATATTAAAAATGGGCAGGCCGCTGTAAAAGTCTATGGTACTTTTATTGACTTTGAGGCGTAAGCCTACCTGTAAGTTCTCATTTTGGGCCACTCCGTACAAATTCTTGGCCTGAAAAAGATCTAATGCATTGATCAAACCCTTTTCGTATTGTTTTTGTGCGATGGAAAAAGCCAACTCCTGTGCTTCCATACGTTTTATGCTTTGCTGGTATTCGTCTTTCAAGGCTTCATTGGTCTGGACCAATTGCTGCAATAATTGAAAGAGTTCCTGTTCTTGGATTTCCAAATTGTTCTTGGCTTGTAGGTAAGCGATTTTTTGCTGTTTGACCCGAGATCGGTTGGCCCAGCCCATACTTAAGGGGACATTTAACTCTGCTCCCACAAAGCGGGAAAAGTTATCGCCCAACTGTTGTCTAAAAGGAATGACCATATCGTTGTCATCCCTGTTGGTTTCTGAAAACCCTGAGTTTAAGCTGGCAATTACCGTAAGGGAAGGGTATAGGCTGCCGCGTGTGGCCTGCATCTGTTTTTTGGCCGCTTTGGTGCGCAAATCTTGCGCTTTCACCAAGGGAACAAATTCCCTGGCCACCCGGTAGATGGAATCCAAGGAAGCTTTCTCGGTTAGCTCGGTTGAAATGGGGTCCAACGAGGTCTCAAGTTCGATGTTATTTTCCTCTGTGAGGTTCATTTCCTGTAACAACGTAAGTTTTGAAAGTGCCAGCAGGTTTTTGTTTTGGGTCACCAAAAGTTTATCCCCCAAAAGATTGGACTCTGCTTCATACAGATCCGCCTTGGCCATAAGGCCCAATTCCACTTGCTTTTGAACCAGGTTATAGTTGGATTGCGACAACTCAAGTTGTTCCAGAGAATTTGCCACCAATCCTTCGTTGAATTTAATGTCATAATAAGCTGACATTACCCTAAAGGCCAATAGAAACTTTTGCTGGGTGACATCTTCCTGTGTTGCGCGGTAAATAAATTTTGAGGCCTTGATCGTGTTTAGTTTCTGAAACCCTTGGAACACATCAATATTTGCCCTTAAACTGTAACTGGTGCTATAGAACTCATTGTTGACCAATACACCGGTTTGTGGATCTTCAATAAGACCTTCGCTATAGCGATAGTCCGAAAAGCCCGTGACATTGGGGAGCAGGTTTCGAATGGATTGACGGTAGGTTTCCTTACCCGAATCCTCAGCGTAGGAAGTGTTTTTTACTTGGAGGTTATGGTCAATTGCATAGGAAACGCATTCCTCCAAAGACCACTTTTTTTGGGAAAACCCGAGGGTTGTAACCAGGAATGTAAATAATGATATGTATAGTTTTTTTGTCATTTTATATGAACTGTGCCAAAATAGTTGCTATTCTTATGCCAAAAGAATAAAAACCTGACAAACAGAACATTATAGAATTGGAAAGTGATTTTGAGAATGAAAGGTGTAAAATATTTGTACAAAATATGTCCAAATATTTTACACGGCCTATAAAATTTGAAAGTCAAATTGTAGTTTTATCCGAAACACATCAATTCCGATATGACCGAGGCCAAGATTTTGGTGATAGATGATAATAAAAGTGTACTTAGCGCTTTGGAAATTCTATTACAGTTTGAATATAAGAGTGTGGAGACGCTGTTTAATCCGAACCAGATTTCATCCTTTCCAAACATGGAAGAAATTGACATTGTGCTTTTGGACATGAACTTTTCAGCCGGGGTGAACACCGGAAATGAAGGACTTTACTGGTTGAATGAAATTAAAAAGAAGTCGCCCAACACCTCTGTCATTATGATGACGGCATATGGAGCAGTTGACTTGGCCGTAAGAGCACTGAAGCAGGGCGCATCCGATTTTGTATTGAAACCATGGAACAATGAGCGACTATTGGCCACTGTAAAATCGGCCTACGAACTCAGAAAATCCAAACAAGAAATACATCAGCTTAAGAAAAAAGAGAATGAGCTTAAGCAGGTCATCAACGCCGATAAAAACTTCATCATTGGAAACTCAAAGGCCCTTACCTCGGTATTAAATTTGGTGAGGAAGGTGGCCAAAACCGATGTGAATGTCCTAATAACTGGAGAAAACGGAACAGGAAAGGAGCTCATTGCAAGGGAACTGCATCGCCTTTCCCCTAGAAAAGGAGAGTTGTTCATTGGGGTCGACATGGGCTCCATAGCTGAAAATCTGTTTGAGAGTGAACTGTTTGGACATATAAAGGGATCGTTCACGGATGCCAAGGAAGATCGCGCTGGAAAGTTTGAAGCAGCCCATAAGGGAACCTTATTTTTGGATGAAATGGGAAACTTATCCCTTCAAACACAGGCCAAATTATTATCGGCCATACAGAATAAATCGGTGGTACGGGTAGGGTCAAACAAACCTATTGCAGTCGACATCCGTTTGATCAGCGCCACCAATTGTAATTTGGAACAAATGGTTGCCGATGGTCTTTTTCGGGAAGATTTGCTCTACAGATTAAACACCATTAATATTGAGGTGCCGCCACTTAGGGAGCGGGAAGGTGATATTTTGGTCTTGGCGGAATTTTTCCTGAAGAAGTTTGCTGCCAAATATGACAAGCCGGGATTGCGAATCAACAATCTAGCCCATGAAAAGCTCATGGAATATCCCTGGCCTGGAAATGTTAGGGAGTTACAGCATACCATGGAAAGGGCCGTGATTCTTTCGGAAGGAAACGTTTTGAAACCCACGGACTTTTTACTGCATTCCAAACCACTGCAATCCATGGAACATATGCCGTCCACTTTGGACGAGATGGAACAGCAGATGATTGCCAGGGCTCTGGAAGAACATGATGGAAACTATAGTGCAGCCGCAGGACAGTTGGGAATTTCGCGCCAGACATTGTACAACAAACTGAAGAAAAAGAATAAGTAATGGCCAGCCGTAATTTTTATCTCCAGCTTATTTTAAGGGTAATCCTAATTACACTAACGGCATTGGGCATTGCCATGTCTTTTGTGAAAGAGTGGTATTTTACTTTCGGACTTATGGTAATCTTAATGGTTTCGCAGGTCTATGCACTGATTACCTTTATCAATAGAACCAATAGAAAGATTGCTTATTTTTTCGATGCCATAAAAAATGAAGATTTTACCTTGCGTTTTCCGGAGCAGGTGACCATCAAATCCTTCAAGGAACTGAACCAAAGCCTGAACCGAGTGAATGGATTGATTCAAGAAGTGCATTTGCAATTGCAGATCAGGGAGCAGTATTATCAGGAAATTTTAAGGCAGGCCAGTATTGGAATACTGTCTTTTAATGAAAAAGGGCACATCCTGTTTTCCAACCCTACTATGGAAAATCTATTGAACTACACGCCTTTAAATCACATTAAGCAGTTAGCACAAGTAGATGAAAACCTGTATCAGGTTTTTCAATCCTTTAAGCCATTTGAAAGGCGTTTGTTCCAATTGTCCACGGAAAGGGAACAAATTCAACTGGCCATGAAATCCACCCCTTTGGTATTGGATGGGCAATCCCTGTTGTTAGTGGTGGCCCAAGATATCAATGATGAACTGGATGAAAAAGAGACCCAATCCTGGGTTCGACTCATCCGTGTGCTTACGCACGAAATAATGAACACGATTACACCGATAGCCTCCATTTCTGATTCCATTATCAAGTACTATCGCACCAACGACGAAATGGTGGCTTTGGAGGATCTTGATGAAACGCAGATTAAAAACACCTTGAAAGGATTAGAGGTAATCAAGGACCAGGGGAACAACCTTATGGACTTTGTCCAATCGTACAGAAGTTTGCTCAGTGTTCCGGACCCCAACAAAGCTATAGTTTCCGGTAAGGCCCTGTTGGAAAAAATTGAGGTTCTAATGGCTGCTAAACCGGAAAAATCGAGCTTAGAAGTAAGTTGTGAACCTTCAGACCTGGAGTTTTTTATCGATGAAAAACAAATTTCCCAAGTGTTGATCAACCTGTGCAAAAATGGATTGCAGTCTGTAAAGGACATGGAAAATGGGCGGGTGTTGTTAAAGGCCGGCATTGAAAAAGAAAGTATAAAGTACATCGAAATCATTGATAATGGCCCGGGCATACCTGAAGACCTGATAGATGAAGTTTTTGTGCCGTTCTTTACCACAAAATCCGAGGGCACTGGAATTGGACTGAGTCTTTCCAAAAGGGTAATGCAACTCCACGGAGGCAGCCTAAAAGTAAGATCTATCCCAAATCGGGAAACCGTTTTTAGATTGACTTTTGTATAAGGGACGCTACCATGGATGTAAAGGAAAAAGCACTAAAACATTGTTTGGATTACATCGCCCAGAAAAGGGCATTGTTGCAGCAGCGAACGAAGGCTTTGCAAGAATCCTTGAATTCGGAAACAAAGAGCAGCGCCGGGGACAAACATGAAACAGGTAGGGCCATGGTGCAGCTTGAGCAGGAAAAATTGGGAAAGCAGTCCATGGAACTGGACCGGATGGCACGCGTGTTGGCCCAGGTTGATATTGGCACCAATACCGGAAAGATCAGCCTTGGAAGTTTGGTTACCACATCTACAGCGGTGTATTTTGTCGCAATTTCTTCAGGTGCGATGAACACCACGAACAGTAAAAGTATTTTTTGTATTTCTCCCAGTTCCCCCATTGCGCAAGCCATGTTTGGTAAAGAAACAGGGGATAGTTTTGTCTTTAACGGAACCGAGCATTATATCACGGCGTTGGCCTGACTTTAGAAACTTCAATAACGCCGATGTTGGCTAATCCCATTTGGGTTTCTGGCGATTTACCTTTTTGTCCGAGGCTTTTCGTTTTAGTTTAAGGCGTTTTTCAACAGCAGCTTTGGAAGGCTTTGTAGGTTTTCTTTTTTTGGGAACCTTTAGGGCTTTTTGTACGAGTTCAAAAAAGCGCTTTACTACAATTTGCTTGTTTTTATGTTGACTTCTGGAGGTATCGCACTGCAAAACCATGACGGCATCCTTGGTAATCTTGGTTCCAAGCTTATGCAGCAATCGTTCTTTTTCCAGTGATGAAAGCCCATCGGACAGTAAAATCGAAAAGCTAAGCTCAACTTTGGAGGATACCTTGTTCACATGCTGACCTCCGGCCCCACTGCTGCGAATGGCCTTGAATTCAAGTTCCCTTTGTATCTGTTCCTGGTTCAATGTTGAGACGATTGTTAATGGTGTCCAAAGATACATTAAGGAAAACCGTATCCCCGGATTTTAGTCGTTTTTGGCAATTAAAATAGATGACGATACCTTCTTCATTCTCACTTTTTGTGAGGTAGTGTTCTCCCTTAAAAAAGGAATCGGTTACCGTGACTTCAAGCCCGGATTTTTTAGAAGGCAGAAATTCGTGCGGATAGATTAATACAGAGGCATCAATTTCCGCATAGGACTTTAAGATGCTAATAGGGACTTCGTTAACTTCTCCGAAAAGTGAAGCCGTATAATAATCCGGCGGATTCCGAAATAGCTTTTTGGTTTTTTGATGTGCGACTGTTCTCCCCTGGCGCAAAACCATGATGTTGTCAGCATATGGGAGTACATCGTTGGGATCATGACTTGCCGTGAGGACCGTGATATTTTGACTTTTAAGATATGAGAACAGATTTCTACGGAGCGAGTTGCGCTTAAAATTGTCGATGTGTCCAAAAGGTTCATCCAACAAAAGCACCTCTGGCTCCTGCGCCAGTACCCTGGCCAGAGCCACCCGTTGCTGCTGGCCTCCGCTAAGATTTTTCACCTTGACCTTGGCAAACTGCTCCAATTCTATTAGCTGTAAAAGTTCCTGAATTCTCGCTTCATGGGTTTCCCGTTCAAAAACGGATAGGTGTTGTCCAATGTTTTCCTCGACCGTGGTGAAGGGCATTAAATCAAAATCTTGGGAAAGATATTTCATATAAGGTTCCCCTGGGACAAGATTGAATTGGGGCCCTAAAGCCTGAACCTGGCCCCAAAATATTTCCCCATGTTCCAGATGTAACAGGCCATAAATGACCTTTAGCAAGGTACTCTTTCCAGAACCGCTTTCTCCCATCAAGGCCAAATGCTCCCCTTTGGCCACCTGAAAGTTGATATTTTCCAGAATGGTCTGATGCTGGTAGAAGAAGGAATCGATTTTGACGTTTAGCATGGGGTAAAACAAAAATCCGCTTCAAAGGAAACGGATTTTATGCCTGTTGAAGTATTTCTAATCCTTAAATTCCTTTAGAACTGCCTGGTTGGGAAGCTTATCATATCCCATATTAAAGAGGGTAAACCCAAAAATATCGGCGTACTGCTCTATGGTTTTGCTCACTGGGGTTCCCGCTCCATGACCGGCGTTGGTCTCTATCCGAATCAAGGTCGGGCTATCTCCGCCTTGTTTCTCTTGAAGTTCTGCGGCAAACTTGAAGCTGTGCGCCGGAACCACGCGGTCGTCATGGTCCCCTGTGGTGACCAAAGTAGCGGGATAAGCTGTGCCTTCTTTTATATTATGTAAAGGAGAGTAGCCCTTTAGGTATTGGAACATTTCCTCGCTTTCCTCCGCTGTTCCATAATCGTAGGCCCATCCTGCACCTGCGGTAAAAGTGTGGTAGCGTAGCATATCCAAAACACCTACGGCAGGAAGCGCTACCTTCATCAAATCTGGGCGTTGGGTCATGGTGGCACCTACCAAAAGGCCACCGTTGGAACCACCTCTTATGGCCAAGTATTCAGAAGAGGTATAATTGTTTTCGATAAGATATTCGGCAGCCGCAATAAAGTCGTCAAAGACGTTCTGCTTTTGCAATTTGGTGCCGGCTATATGCCATTTTTTCCCATATTCCCCTCCACCTCTCAGATTGGGAACCGCGTAGACACCACCCTGTTCCATCCAAATGGCATTGGTAATACTGAAGTATGGGGTTAGACTGATGTTGAACCCTCCATATCCATAGAGAATGGTTGGGTTTTTACCATTGAGCTCCACTCCTTTTTTATAGGTGATGATCATAGGAACCTTAGTACCGTCCTTAGAAGTGTAGAACACCTGGGTGGATTCATAATCCTCAGGGTTGAAATCAATTTCCGGTTTCCAATATTGCTCGTAAGCGCCGGTTTCCACATTGTATCGGTATGAGGAGCTTGGGGTATTGTAATTGGTGAAGGAAAAATAGAATTCCTTTTCCTCTTTCTTGCCTCCAAAACCGTTGGCACTTCCAACCCCGGGAAGTTCCACTTCACGCACCAGGTTACCTTCATAATCGTACTGAAGCACTTTTGAGATGGCATCAACCATATATTCGGCGAAGAAATAGCCACCTCCGGTTCCCGCGGTCAATACGTTTTCCGTTTCTGGGATAATATCCTTCCAGTTTTCTGGAGTAGGGTTGGCTACGTCCACAGCGATGATCTTCTTATTGGCTGCACCTCTGTTCGTAACCATAAACAGTTGAGAGCCTTCCGTTTCAATAACATAGGTGTCCGAGTCCGTATCGTCTAAAATGGTCACCAAGGGACTGTGGTCAGTGCTGAGGTCTTTCAAGAACAATTTGTTGCCCGATGTGGAAACCGAAGCGGAGATAAATAAGTATTTGCCATCCTCGGAAACGCTCCCGCCAACATAGCGGTGTTTTTCCTCTGGAGTTCCACCAAACACCAGTTCATCTTCAGCTTGTAGTGTCCCTAATTTATGGTAATAGAGTTTGTGCTGATCCGTCTTGGCGGAAAGCTCACTTCCTTCGGGCTTGTCATAGCTGGAGTAAAAGAATCCTTCATTCCCTTTCCATGAAATACCGCTGAATTTGATGTCCACCAAAGTATCTTCCACAATCTCCCTGTTCGCGGTGTTGATAACAATTCCCTTGCGCCAGTCACTGCCCCCTTCGGAAATTAGATAAGCGGCCTTGGAACCGTCTTTTGTAAAATTCAGGGACATTAGCGAGGTAGTACCATCTTCGGAAAATTTATTGGGGTCTAGGAAAACTTCTTCCTCCCCACCTTCCTTTTTGCGATAGACCACGTATTGGTTCTGCAAGCCATTATTCTTGTAGAAATAGGTATAGTCACCCTCTTTGAAGGGAGAACCCACTTTTTCATAGTTCCACAGTTTTTCCAGGCGGTTCTTTAGATTGTCGCGAAAAGGAATTTGGTCCAAATAACCGAAGGTTGCTGTATTTTGTTCTTTGACCCAAGCTTCAGTTTCGGGACTGCGATCGTCCTCTAGCCAGCGATAGCTGTCCTTGACTTCGGTTCCGAAATAGGTGTCTACTGTATCTACCTTTTTGGTTGCGGGATAGGTTACGACAATAGGTTCACGTTGGGGTTGATTTTGACATGCAGCCATTGCAATTACAACAGTTAAAAGACTAAATTGTTTCATTTTTATCAGATTGATTCCGATAAAAATAAGCAAATCTAAAAAGCTTCCAAGGACGAACTTTTGAACGGCTTGGCAAGTAAACTAGGAAACCACTTCTGAGGTATTCGCTACCAATTTGTTTTCTAAAAGATACTCCGCTATTTGAACGGCGTTTGTTGCGGCCCCTTTTCTAAGATTATCCGAAACAATCCACATGTTCAAGGTGTTGCGTTGCGTTTCATCCCGCCTGATACGGCCCACAAAAACATCATCTTTACCATGGGCATAGATGGGCATGGGGTATGTATTGGTGTCAGGGTTGTCCTGCACGGTCACGCCCGGAGTTTGACTCAATAATTCCCTAACTTCTGCTAGGTCAAAGTCTTTATGGAACTCCACATTCACGGATTCCGAGTGCCCTCCAGCGGTAGGAATCCTAACCGCAGTGGCGGAAACAGAGAAGGTTCTGTCGTCCAAGATTTTTTGCGGTTCTCGAGCCAATTTCATTTCCTCTTTGGTATAGCCGTTCTCTAAGAACACATCGCAATGGGGCAGTGCGTTGCGACCAATAGGATAGGGGTACGCCATTTCACCTTGGACACCGGCAATTTCATTTTCCAATTGCTGTACCGCTTTTACTCCTGTCCCGGAAACCGACTGGTAGGTAGAGACCACTACCCGCTTCATCTGGTATTTTTTATGCAATGGATTCAAGGCCATCACCATTTGAATGGTAGAGCAATTGGGGTTGGCAATAATCTTATCTTCTGAAGTGAGTTCGTTGGCGTTAATTTCCGGAACAACCAATTTTTTAGTTGGATCCATACGCCACGCCGATGAATTATCTATAACCGTGGTTCCAGCTTCAGCAAATTTTGGTGCCCAGTCAAGCGACGTCCCACCACCTGCTGAAAAAATAGCAATATCCGGTCTGGCGGCCACGGCATCGGCCAGTCCAATTACGGTATGTTCTTCGTTCTTATAAGTCAATTTTTTACCTACGGAACGTTCGGAGGCCACCAACAGCAATTCCGAGATTGGAAAATTACGCTCGGCCAACACATTCAACATTACTTCGCCAACCATTCCAGTGGCTCCAACAACCGCTACTTTCATATCGTTTAATTTGAAGGACAAATTTAGGACAGATTCTATTCTAAACCATCATTTTGGAAAGGGATAATTAATAAATAACAAATTGTTATAAATAAAACAACCGCCAAACTGTTAGCGAAACAGTTGGCGGTTTTTAATTTCAGTTGTGATGTAGCGGTTTCCCTATATGGGAAATCGATTTTCTATTTTTTCAGGGCGTCACGAATTTCGGCGAGCAACTCCTCAGTTGTAGGCCCTTTTGGAGCTTCTGGAGCAGCTTCTTCCTTTTTCTTCATTTTGTTGACACCTTTCACAATCATAAACATTACGAATGCAACAATGATAAAATCGATGACGTTGGTTAAAAACTCTCCATAAAGTACAGCCACTTCACCTACCTTTTCTCCAGCGTCGTTCATGGTTCCTTCATTAATAATATATTTTAAGTCTTTGAAATCCGCATTGAAGATGAGTCCGATCAAAGGAGATACAATTCCCCCTGTGAACGACGCCACAACCTTATTAAAGGCGGCACCCATGACAAAACCTACGGCAATGTCAACCAGGTTCCCCTTCATTGCAAAATCTTTAAATTCTTTCAACATAATTTTATAGTTTCGAGGTTAATAGGTACACAATGTAATTAAAAATGAGGGTTCCGACCAACTGAAACTGTGAAATTAGGGGTTGAGAACCACCCGTTTTACCCTCGAAGATATAGCCGTAAGTATTTCGTAAGAGATTGTACCAGCGGTATTTGCAAAACCCTCGGCAGATTGTTCTGTTCCAAAAACAACTACTTCATCACCCTCTTTGCATGCTATTCCAGTAACATCAACCATGATCATATCCATACATACATTCCCAATTATGGGTGCTTTTTTTCCATGTACCAAAACATGAGTCTTTTGGTTGCCATACTGTCTCCCTATTCCATCCGCATGACCCAGAGGAAGTGTTGCGGTGGTGCGATACCGATCAGAGGTAAAAGCACGGTTATACCCCACACTTTCGTTGGGCTCAATCTGATGCAACTGCGAAATCACCGTTTTTAGGGTGGCGACAGGCTTTAGTTCTTGGTCTATGGTTGACTCGTTGCCATAACCATACAAGCCAATACCGCATCTCGCCATCTCAAACTGCGCTTCCGGATAATTGAGAATACCTGATGTGTTGAGCATATGCCTAAAGGGGGCATAGCCTAATTTTTCGTTAAGTTCTTGACTTATTTTTTTGAAGGTATTGATTTGGGTAAGGCTAAAATCTTTTTCATTTGGGTCTTCGGAAGCAGCCAAGTGTGAAAATATGGAAACAACCTTTACCTCGTTTCTACCGTTAAGAATTTCTACAATATGGTCCACATCCTGTTCCCAAAACCCAAGTCTATTCAGCCCCGTATTGAACTTGATATGGATGGGAAAGTTCCCCAGACCCAGTTTTTGGGCCATTTCAAGAAATTCCTTCAAGATTTTTGGGGAATACATACTAGGTTCCAACTTGTGGAGGATCAGATGGTCAAAATTTACGGGCTGGGGATGTAAGACCAGAATAGGGATTTGTATACCGGCTTCTCTAAGCAAAACACCTTCTTTGGTATAGGCCACCGCTAGATAGTCAGCGCCCAAACGTTCCAATTTTTGCGCTATAATTACCATATCACTACCATAGGCAAAGGCTTTTACCACACCCAGAAATTTAGTGTCGGAGGATAATTTGGATTTTAGATAATGATAATTATGTTCTAAGGCGGAAAGGTCTATTTCCAAGGTTGTCTCTCCAATATTACCCATCTGCAGTCTTCTTTTTAGCATCCACTTCTTGAGCGTCAACATCCATTTGGCTCACTTTTTCCTTGAGCATGGCCTTGTAGAAAGCAGCTCTGCTTAGTGGCTCATACTCTCCTGTTTCTCCTAGGAGGACCAGATTATCATCATTGGATTTTCTAAAACTATAGTTGGCCAAGTTTCCGGTTCGGGTACATACTGCATGCACTTTGGTCACATATTCAGCGGTAGCCATTAGGGCCGGCATGGGACCAAATGGATTTCCTTTGAAGTCCATATCTAGTCCTGCAACCACCACCCGAACTCCACGATTGGCCAGGTCGTTGCAAACTGTTACGATCTCATCGTCAAAGAATTGGGCTTCATCAATGCCCACAACATCGCAATCATCGGCCAACAGCCTAATATTTGCTGCAGCCGGAACCGGGGTTGATCGAATTTCGTTGGCGTCATGGGAGACTACCATGTCCTCGTGATACCTTGTGTCAACAATGGGTTTGAAGATTTCGACTTTCTGTTTGGCAAATTGTGCACGTCTCAAACGCCGGATAAGCTCTTCGGTCTTTCCAGAGAACATAGAGCCGGAGATAACCTCTATCCATCCGAATTGTTCTTTGGGGTTGACCGTGTTTTCGAGAAACATACTGTACTTTTGAACGAAATTGGGTAGTTTTTTCGTTTTAATTAAGAGAAACACAAAACTACTAAAAAAATATGCCTTGCCTTTAGGTTAAAATTTAACCTTTTGTTCGTAAGGACATTAACAAAATCGGTTTAAATTTATAGTAAAGATTTGAAGCAATGATAAGGAAATTAAGGGAGGAGTTGATAAAGTTGTCCACGGACATTATTACTTCAAGAGAAGATAGGGAGCTTACGGAATTGTATGACAAGGCAAAGGAGATTTATGAGAAACTGGCCGTGCTGAAATTTATAGATGAGAAATTGAGCGATGTGGAAGTTGATGTTTCCAAGAACGTCATCGCCTCTCGCTTCGAAAAAATGGCCAACGCGGTGCTGAGCGGCAATATCTCAGTTCCAGAAAACAATCCGCACGAGGAAGATATAATGGTACCTGGGATGGACACCATCAAGGACATGGTCTCTGAAATGCCCACGGAAACTGCTGTGGAACATGTGTTCACTGAATTTGTTGCCAAGGCGGACTATATGAAAAATGAAAAGGAAATTCTTTCGGGTCAGGAGAAAGAAGCCAATGGGGGCAAGTCGATAAATGATGCCTTTGTCAAAGAATTACAGGTTGGACTCAATGATAAATTGGCGTTTGTAAAACACCTTTTTAATGAGGATATGAACGACTACAATCGCGTGCTGTCGCAATTGAATACCATCGACACCGAAGAACGTTCCGTAGCCTTTATCACGAATATGGTAAAACCGGAGTATAATAACTGGGAAGGCAAAGAGGATTATGAAGCCCGTTTTATGGCACTGATCGAAAGAAGGTTCGCTTAACTCCTTTTCCGATTACTTTTCATATTTTAGGAACGTACTTCCTAAAAACACTCACATGAAAATCACTAAGATTGCGTTTTGGCTGTCTACCTCTCTGTTGACCGCCTTGATGATTTTTTCCGTTTACAATTATTTTTTCAACAACGAGGCCATAAGGGGCTTTTTTGAAGCGATGGGTTATCCTACCTATCTTATTTATCCATTGGCCATTGCCAAAATTTTGGGATTGATCGCTATTTGGGGCAATTTTTCTAAAATGTTGAAGGAGTGGGCCTATGCCGGTTTTTTCTTTAATACCGTTTTGGCGTTTTTTGCCCACTACATGATAAGTGATGGACAACATATGGGAGCCCTTTTAGGTATTATTTTTGTTCTGACCTCCTATTTCACCGGAAAACGGGTAAGACCGTAACTTTACTACATGGGAAAATTGATTTTGGTTCCAACACCTATTGGAAATTTAGAGGATATCACCTTGCGGGCCCTAAAAGTGCTAAAGGAAGTTGACCTCGTGCTGGCCGAAGACACCCGGACCAGCGGCAAATTGCTAAAACATTTCGAAATCGAAACCCCATTGCAGAGCCACCACATGCACAATGAGCACAAACAGGTCGAAACCTTGGTTCAAAAACTAAAGGGAGGGGCTTACATTGCCCTAATCTCTGATGCAGGAACTCCCGCAATTTCCGACCCAGGATTTTTACTGACGCGAGCCTGCGTGCAAGAGGGGGTTGAGGTGGAGTGTCTTCCCGGAGCAACGGCTTTTGTGCCGGCCCTAGTCAATAGTGGATTGCCCAATGACCGTTTTGTTTTTGAAGGCTTTCTTCCGGTAAAAAAAGGAAGACAGACCCGCCTAAAGTTATTGGCGGAAGAAACCCGTACCATGGTGTTTTATGAATCACCACATAAGTTGCTAAAGACCCTTACCCATTTTTCGGAGTACTTTGGTGAGGACAGACCGGTTTCGGTTTCCCGGGAGCTGACCAAAATGTATGAGGAAACAGTTCGGGGAACTTCAACTGAACTAATACATCATTTCACCCAAAAACCACCTAAGGGCGAGTTTGTGATTGTGGTGGGCGGCAAAAAATAAATTGTTTTAAAATGCATCCCTTACGCAGACATATAGAGGAAGTAGTTTCGCTGGAAGATGCAGAATTCGATTTTATTCTAAGTCACTTTACCCCGATCAACAAACGAAAACACCAATACCTGATGCAGGAAGGTGAGTGGATAAACAATGAATTCTGGGTCATAAAGGGCTGTCTAAGAGCCTATGTATTGGATGAGTTGGGGAAGGAGCACATCATCCAATTTGCAGTTGAGGATTGGTGGATTACCGATTACCAAGCCTTTGAAAAAGGCATGAAAACCCAAATATATGTGGACTGCCTTGAGGATAGCGAGCTACTTTATATTACCAAGGAGAATCGGGAGAAGCTGAGCGCCGAACTTCAAAAGATGCAACAATTTTGGGCCAGAAAAACCAAATTGGGCTATATCGCCTCCCAAAACCGGGTTCTGTCCTTGCTCAAAAATACCGCCAAAGAACGTTACGAACTTATGTGCGCCCAATACCCCAATATCATTCAAAGAGTCTCCAAGAAAATGATTGCTTCTTACCTTGGGGTCTCTCGCGAAACCCTAAGCCGGTTGTATTAGACAACGCATCCACTTGTGACCTACATCACTTCAAATTAGTGAGATAGCTCATTTCATTTGGCCTGTCTTCGGCCCAACTTTGTCCTGTTTTAAATGAATACAAAATGCCTTATGTAAACATTAAGGTGACGGATGAAGGTGTCACCTCAGCACAAAAAAGAAAACTCATTCAAGGAGTAACAGATCTTTTGGTCAATGTTTTGGACAAAGACCCAAAAACAACCCATATCGTTATAGACGAAGTGCATATAGATAACTGGGGGGTTAGTGGAGAACAATACGGAAAATTAAAAAAGCAACAGTAAAATGAAAGGTAAAACAGTAATTGTAACAGGAGCTTCCACGGGTATTGGATATGCCATAGCGAAGCTATTTATTGAAAAAGGGACCAATGTGGTCATGAATGCCAACAATCCGGAACGATTGGAAAAGGCATATCAAGATTTGGGAAGCCCCTCCAATGCGATAACCGTAAGCGGGGATGTTGGGAAAAAGACCACTGGAAGGGAATTGACCCAAGCGGCCTTGGACAAATTTGGTTCGGTGGATGTGTTGATCAACAATGCAGGAGTGTTTCATTCCAAGCCTTTTTTAGAGGTGGAAGAAAGTGATTTGGACCGTTACCTTACAACCAACTTTAAGGGAACGTATTATGCGAGTCAGGCCGTAATTCCCCAAATGTTGAAACAACAGGGCGGAAGTATCATTAACATAGGAACGGTATTGGTGGACCATGCCATCTCTGGTTTTCCAGCTAGTGCGGCGGTTTCAAGCAAGGGGGCGATACATACTTTTACAAGGCAGTTGGCCGCGGAGTATGGGAAGGACAACATCAAGATAAATACCATTTCTCCCGGAATCATTAGAAGTCCATTGCAGGGTAAAATTGGAGTGGAAGATGCCGATAGCTTGGCCGGATTACATTTATTGAATCGCATTGGGGAAGCTGAAGAGGTAGCGGAAACAGCCTATTATTTGGCACAGGCCGAATTTGTGACCGGGGAGACCATCAACGTAGCTGGGGGTCATACTATTGGACACGCAATTTAAATCCAGGGCCATGTTTGAGAACAAGATAAAGGAAATAGAAACAGTGGTACTTGATTATTTCAATGGTATTTATCAAGGGGACATCGACCTTTTGGAAAGTGCATTTAGCAAAAAGGCAATGCTTTATGGGGACATTAAGGGAGAACCTTATGAAAGAGAAATGGGCCCATACCTTGAATCTGTGAAACAAAGAAAGAGCCCTAGAGAGCTGGGGGAGGATTTTAAAATGGAGATTGTGGGTATGGAAATTATAGGTAGATTGGCTTTGGTTAAGGCCCATTTACCCATGCTGGGCTTTAATTACTATGATTTTCTATCTCTGTACCATGCAGATGGAAAGTGGTCTATAGTAAACAAATTGTTTGCCCATGTGGAATAGAACAAAGGTATCCGAGCTTTTGGAAGTTGATTACCCTATAATTCAGGGGCCGTTTGGCGGTAGATTTTCTACTGCCAAACTAATCTCTACAGTATCCAATTTAGGCGGAATGGGGTCTTTTGGGCTGAATGCCTATCAGCCAGATGAAATAATCAAGGTCAATGACGAAATCAAAAAACGAACGGCTAAACCCTATGCCTTGAATCTGTGGGTACCGCTAAAAAACGACCCCATTAAATCATTTACACCAACTGATTTTGAGGCTGTACAGCGACCCTTTTTACCGCTGTTTGAAAAGGAAAACTTGGAGCCCCCAAAAGAAATATCGACCACTGCACCGGATTATGATGAGCAGCTTGCTGCGGTTATCAAATCCAGACCTCCGGTGGCCAGCTTTATTTTTGGATTGCCCGAAGCGGAGGTAATCAAAGAACTTAAAAAGGGAGGGAGTAAGATCATTGGAACCGCCACCACGGTGGAAGAAGCAGAATTTATAGAAGCTGGAGGAGCTGATTTGGTCGTAGCTACCGGAAATGCAGCTGGCGGACACCGAGCCGCATTCTTGGAGCCCAATGCCAAATCCTTTTTGGAAACGAACAAACTACTTCCAAAGGTGATTGAAAAAGTAAGCATACCGGTCATCGCGGCAGGTGGAATCACCACATCTAATGATATCAAGAAAATGTTTGCTTTGGGTGCTTCTGGGGTACAGTTGGGAACGGTGTTTTTGGCGACCGGGGAATCCGGAGCTCCACAACATCATAAGAAGCGATTGTTTTCAGAGACAGGCTATACCACAACTTTGACCAAGGTTTTTACTGGGCGTTATGGTAGAGTGATACAATCGAAGTTTGTGGATGACCACATCAAAACCGAAGTAGCGCCTTACCCCTTACAGAGCTCTTTTTTAGCACATTTGCGCAAAAAGTATCTAGAACGGGGCGATATGGATTTAATGGCCTACTGGGCAGGACAACCCACCTCCAAATTAAAGTTTACAAAGGCTTCAGAACTTTTCTCCTCTTTGGTAAGGGATTTAGATGATTGACGTCGTTAGCTTTGTGGTTTGATTTCGACCAAGTTAAGGCTACTTTGTTTGCACTGACCATGGTCCAAAAGCTCATTCCGGAAATCAACAAGGTGTACTTCATCAACCAGTATACCCTATTCCACATATTATCCGGTTCGGGGAGCATTCAGGTCGATTTTAAGAACTACAGCAACTGGCAGGACAAGGCCATTTATTTGGAAAAAGGCCAATACATTAAGTTCCTTTCAGGGGATTTTGTGGTGCGTACTATCGAGTTTCCCAGCAAAGAGCTCTTCCATAACAAGGAGGTACGGGTGTTGTTCAAACACCTCATTTCTTTGGGCTATATCGATTTTAAAGAATGCGACGAATGCCAAAAGTACCTTTCGGAAACCGTTTTTGAACCCAATTCCACAGATATCATAGATGTATCCCTAAAACAATGGCATTGGCAGAACCCCTTTAATGCCAGCAAGGACGAATACCAGGTTATTTTTGATATCAAAGAGGTCATAGACAAAGAATACCAAAACCATCTTACCAACAAAGATTTTGAGGCCATAGTGCGGGACAATGGGTATAAAGCACATGCTCTGGTCAAGGATAAGCTGGGCATTACCATAAAGCGGTTGTTCGCCAACAAAAAGTTGGTGGAAAGTCAAAAAGAACTGGCCTTTACCGATAAAAACGTTCAGGAGGTTTCCTATGATCTTGGCTTCAAGGATCCGGCCTACTTCAACAGGCTGTTCAAAAAGAACACGGGCTATTCCCCAACCGACTTCCGCAACAACTTCGATTTTAATAAAAAAGATTCCTTTGTCGACGACCTTCTGCAACTGATACAAGAGTACCATCATGAGCAAAGGGCATTGGGTTTTTATGCGGATAAAATGAATCTATCCGTCAAGGCACTTTCCAAGAAAACGCGGGCTAAAATGAATGATTCCCTAGGGCGGCTTATTCGCAATGAAATCATCCTTACTTCCAAGCGCCTACTTCATGAAGGGGAATCGGTAAAAGAGATCTCACTGCAGCTGGGTTTTGAGGAACCCAATCATTTCTCCAATTTCTTCAAGCATCAGACCGGAATCACTCCGTCTGAATTCCATTCCTAAAAAGTACAAGAACTGGCGTCTTTTTTGTAGCAACCGACGGCCCAAGCTATCGGAAATTTGCCATGTAATTACAACCCAAAATTTGTTTAATCATTAAAAATAAAAGAAATGGATATTAAGACATTGGCCACAGAAATGGATGGCATTGTAAGCAAGGGAGCCATTGTAGAGGCGGTACAGCAATTTTTTGCCGAAGACGCCACAACGTCTGACTATAATGGATTGGCGACCACAAACAAGCAACAGATGGTCGAAAAAATGGAAGGCTTCGCAGGGGCGATCGCCCAAGTTAATGGCATTACCCATCACCACACCCTTGTGGATGGAAATGTATCAGCTTCGGAATTCACTTTTGACTTCAATATGAAGGATAACAGTAAAATTTACTGGCACGAGATCATTCGTCGCATCTGGAATGACAAAGGAGAAGTAGTACAGGAAGAATATTTCAACGCTCAGTAAAACGAAGTTCAAATGTATTCCTCTAACACTACAAGACGTGGCCGATTACTAAGCCGGGATCGGTTTGATTTTGGCTCCCTTTTTACCAGGGCCCGGTGGGGAAAACAATATGACACCAGTGGTGTAGCAAAAGGAATATTGAACAACACTAAAAACAAATAATTAAAAAATAAAACAATGAAAAATTCAATAAAAACAGCAACGATCATTTTCGCTTTGGCCATTAGTTCCATGGGCTTTGCACAGGATAAAAAAGCAAATAACATTGATAATAGCAATATAGCCCTGCAGGGGTACAGTCCGGTATCCTATTTGGATTTGGGGATTGCCCAAAAAGGACTTAAGGCACATAAATCGGAGCATAACAAGGTGGTGTATTACTTCACCGACGCCGAGCAAAAGAAGAAGTTCGATGCGAACCCTAGCAAATATTTACCCCAATACGGCGGTTTCTGCGCCTTTGGAGTTTATGCAGGCGCCAAGTTTAGACCAGACCCCAATAAATTCATAGTAAAGGATGGGGAGTACTTTTTGTATCTCTATAATTTGGAGCTGGATGCCCAACAATTATGGTTGGCTGAAAACAATCATAAAAAGTTGAAGAGCACTGCGGATACCAACTGGAAGCAGTTAAGTAAAACCTATAACTAGAATCATGAAGTTCGTAACAAAAAGAATACACGCTTTTCTGGACTATCCGGTCGCAATTGCACTGATGGCATTACCCTTTTTGTTGGGCTTGGGAAGTTCCAATCCGTTGGCACTGCAACTTTCAGTCGCTGTGGGAGTGGCGGCCCTGGTGCTGACCTTGTTGACAGACCACCATCTTGGTGTATTTAGGGTAATTCCCTATAAGTATCATTTATTGGTAGATTTTTTGGTCGCCGTTGTATTTATTTTGGCACCCTTTATACTGTCCTTTAAAGGACTGGATGGATACTACTATTGGATAAATGGGGCTGCCGTACTTGTTGTGGTAAGCCTTCATAAACCGGAATTGAGTGAGTAAAGCACCGCTGAAGTTTATGCCGAAGGAACCTTTTTCATGATAGGTTGTGTGATGAAATGCCCCAGCGTTATGTTGGGGTGTTTCTTGTTTTTGGTAAATTCCATTTGATTTTATGAAACAATTACTTTCAGCTATTCGTAAGTGTGAAGTGTGCGCAGCGCACCTTCCATTGGGTCCACGACCCATTGTGGCCGGCCATCCCGAAGCCAAAATCCTGATCATTGGCCATGCACCGGGCACCAAAGTGCATAAAACAGGCGTGCCCTGGGACGATCAAAGTGGAAAACAGCTAAGAAAATGGATGGGCGTTACTGATGAGACTTTTTATGATGAGACCCAGATTGCCCAGATGCCTATGGGCTTCTGCTATCCCGGTAAGGGGAAATCTGGAGATCTACCTCCCCGACCCGAATGTGCCCCGCAATGGCACCAACAATTGTTGGACCAAATGCCAAACATAAAACTGACCATTTTAATTGGGCAGTACTCCCAAAAGCATTACTTGGAGGCCAAACGAGAACGTAACCTCACCGAGACGGTCAGAAATTTTGAAAACTACCTCCCCAACTATTTTGTGCTGCCTCACCCTTCGCCCCGGAACCGATTTTGGTTGAGCAAGAATCCGTGGTTTGAAACGGACGTCATCCCAGAGTTTCAAAAACGGATAAGCAAACAACTTAAACTCTAGCCCGTCACTTCGAATATCCCGAACTTACTTCGGGAAGTATCGAGAAGTCTTTTTAGCCAACAACTTCCTTGTTTTCGATACGATTTTCTTGCAAAAATCACTCAAACTGACGGAAGCTTCTTTAGAACTTCACTTCGAGTTAAATTCCGAAGGAATTTAGTATCGAGAAGTCTTTCAGTACGAAGCTGAGGAACGCAATCTACTGAACGTCTCGGGCGTCATGTTGAGGTAGGAGGCCAAGTATTTTTGGGGAATGACTTTCAACTCGTCCGGGCAACGTTGCATAAAGGCCTTGTACCGCTGTTCCGCGGAAAGCGTCAAGAGTTCAACTTCGCGGCTCAACCTTCCAAACAAGATGTTTTGAAAAAACTCATGCCCCCATGCATAAAAATCAGGATAATTTTGAAACAAGCTTTGATAATCCCCATAGGAAATGGCCAGCATTTTTGATGGTTTCAAGGCTTCCAGAAACGTGTCGGAAGGCTGTTTTTTGATGAAGGAATCAAAGGCCCCGGAGGGACTTCCAGAATACGAAAAGCCCAGCACCACTTTCTCCCCTTTTTCATTCAAAATATAAATGGCCTGCACCCCCTCCAACACAAAATAAAAATAGCGTTCAACGCTTCCGGCTTCGGTGATAAGGTCGTATTGGTTAAACGTCTTTACTGACCAAAGGGATTTAAAATGATTTTCCTCTTCTTCGGTCATAATAACTTGAGGGAAGAATGCCTTTAGGCGAAGGAAGGTTTCAGAATCCATACAACAAGAAATTTGTGCTAAAAATAATCCAAAATATCCCTTTCATTCCTTCTTGAAACTTGCCAAGATGGACCATTTATAAACGGAATAGATCCATTTATAAGCAAGTAATAGCTTTTTCCATCCAAAACCGATAACTTAAATGTCAGCGGTTAAACCAATTGCCAATCATTGAAAAACCAGATAACAAAAAAATAGACTCATGCATTTACAGTTAAGATTACTTCTTTCTTTCAGCCTTGTTTTATGTATCAACTTCCAAACGCTTTCTCAAGATGGGAATGCTCCAACTGAACTTATCAAAACATGGTATGCGGTGAAAGTGGGCGAGCCAGAGGGGGGCGAAATGCACCCTACCAGAAACAAAGAGATATTTACGTTTAATGCAGATGGAACAATGAACATCAAGGCGGAAAATGGTATGGAAGTTAACGCAAAATGGGAATATCTTAAAGAATCGGAAGCCCTTAAGGTTACGCTAAATCTTGAAGGGAATGAAAGGATTGTGGACCTTGCTATTCGCGATTTAAATGGGAATAAACTGGTTTTGGTATCTGCCCAAAAAGCCACGGAATATGCGCTTTCTCCTCCAGACCAGGATGCTGATCCGCCAAGGACCGCCCCTTTGTTCGTTAATTCCGATAGTACGATAGATGTTGCCAATTGGTCAGGAGTGCATCCTTTTGATCACAAAGTGACCAAATTTTCCGATGGGGGCATTAAGAGTGAAGAAGCCATTGGGGTATTGATCCTCTTAAAAGGGAATGGTAAAAACATAGTCCGTATCAATGAAGATGGTTTGACCACCGATATAGATGTCTCCGAAGGAGAAGCGATTGATGGTGAGATGCATTTTAACCTCCTTTCTGAAGACCCCAGATTTCACGGAAAAATTGTTTTTCGTAGTGACAATAGTAACTATTTGTTCCTTGAACTGGATAAGTCTACAGTGGAATACATGAAACAATAAATGCTGTTCGGGAAAGTCAAATTGATCTTTCGCCATATCATCCTGAGCACCCGCTGCACGAAGTAATTGCCAGAATTTGTCTTGTGGGCCATTTTACTTTGATTTAAGCAAAGAAACCACAGCAAGGGCCGTTGCAGCCAATTCGGACTCAAAATGTTGGTGAATCAACAAAATCCCAAACACAGGCAACCATTAGTATCCTATCTACCTCTTTATTAAAAAACAACCGGACCCATACAAAAAGAGTATTTACAACTATACCTATGGTTTCAACCAGTTTAATTTAGGCCTATTGCCCAAAGAACAATAAAGACCTGTAAATACTGTAACAAGCTAACGATGTAATCATCTTTGGTCTAAGAACATGAGAAGATAATCAATGAAAAAATTACTAACGATTCTCCTTACCACAGTTTTATGCTCTTGTCAGGAGAAAAAAGAACAACTGAATCTTACGGAAGGGGTACACATATCCAACGTTACCATAATTTCTACAGAAGATGGCTCGTACAGCCCGTATATAGGTCATTTGGTGGTTGAAAAAGATAAAATTGTTTATGTGGGCAAAGATGAGCCAAACTTAAGCGGGACCTTTGAACAGATCGATGGAACTGGTAAATTCGTGACCCCAGGATTGATCGATAGTCATGTCCATCTTCCAGGAGTGCAGGGAATGCTTCCCCATCATATAGAAAAATACCCTGAACTGGCCGCTGAGTTTAAAAGCCAAATGCCAAGAAGCTATTTATATTTTGGCTTTACCACCCTGATTGACCTTGGCGGCATATCCAAAGAACTTATCACTTCTTTTAACGGGCAAGAAGCAAAACCCGATCTATATCATGTAGGGCATTCGGGAGCTGCGGTGGCAAATGGCTACCCAATGAATTTTACACCCGAGGAATATCGATTTGATGCCGTGCCCAATTTCCTATACATGGAAAGTCAGGCGGAACATATACCGGACAAGTATGACCCTGCCGACCATACTCCCAAAGCCGTTGTAAATCGCATCAAAAATTCTGGGGCCATCGCTGTAAAATCGTATTATGAATCTGGTTTTGGGCGTATGATGGGGTTACCCGTCCCAACCAAGGGCATTATGGAAGATTTGCTTACCGAGGCACATTCCAATGGGCTTGTGCTAACGGTCCATGCCAATTCATTGGAAGCACACTCTTTTTTGGTGGACATAGGCGTGGATATTATAGCCCATGGAATATGGAACTGGGGGAAATACAAAGATGTACCAAGGGATTCCCTTCCATTGGAAATAAAAAGAACATTAGATCTTCAAATCCAAAAACAAATAGGCTATACCCCCACCTTAACGGTCATTGAGGGAGAGGAAGCACTGGTTGACACCGAATTTCTTGATCAGCCTGGTTTAAAAAAGGCGGTCCCTAAAGGCTTACTGGAATGGTATAAAACGGAAGAGGCACAATGGTTCGCTAAAGAAATTTTTGATGGACTTTCTGTAGAACAGGTTCATATGGTCTATGATAATGTACAAGCTCATGCAATGTTGGCGTTAAAATACCTTTCTGATAATGACGGTCTAATTTTATTTGGCTCAGATACTCCATCTGCCCCAACGTATGGCAATCAACCTGGACATAATGGAAATTGGGAACTTAAATTGATGAAAGAGGCGGGAGTGCCTTTACCTAAAATACTTGCGTCCGCTACATTTAACAATGCCAAGGCTTTTCATTTAGATGCTTCTATTGGTTCATTGGCTATCGGAAAAAAAGCAAACATCATTATGATGACTAAAAATCCTTTGAGGGATATTGAAGCATATGATGCCATAGAGAAAGTTATTATTGGAGGTAAGATCATAAAAAGAGAAAATTTACAGGTCAACGAATAACAGACCACAACAATGGCAATATATAACCCGCCCTTCCGATAGGCGGGTTTTCTGTTCTGTTCCCATCCGGAAAATCCGCAATATTCTCCTTTGGTTTGTGAATGTTTACTAAATTGGTTACCAAACCACCCAACTACCAATAGCCGAGACTGATAAGTGTACCTGAAAAATGCACCAGCTTTTTTAGGGGATTGCCCCAATACCTCATTAATCTGTGATAGATGCCGTTCCAAATGACTGAGTAAAACCCTAAACATTACGGTAAACAGAAAACAAAACAATTCATGAAACAGCTACTTTTATTAATTATTGCTTCATTTCTAGTTTCGTGTCAGGATTCGCAAAACACTATTAATGAAATGGAATATAAAAGACTGATGAAAAACGTGGCAGAAGGATGGTCTACACGAAATACGGAAATGGCGTTGAATAGTTTTGATGAAGACGCAATTTATATGGAACCACCAAACAATCAATATTTCCGGGGCCATGAGCAACTAAAAGCTTATTTTGATGAGCTTACAGATGTCCATAAAATGGAGTTCCATAATTTGTGGTTCAATTCCGAAACACAATCGGGCACCGGTGAGTTTACATTTAGCTATGGAAAAGATACGGCTACGGTTGGAGTGGTTGTGGTAGAGCTGGAAAATGGAAAAATTAAATTCTGGAGAGAGTACTTGCAGATGGGGCCGACCAATTTCAAGGCCTTTTTAAGCATAAAAAACAAAGCATGGAAATGGCATATTGGGAATTACCCGGAACCGAAGGATTCAATGCAGTGAATTGTAAAAGGCACCATCTTTTTCAATAGAGCTCTTACTTTAAAATCCCATCAACCTGTACCATATGCCGTTCCATATGGCAGAGCAAAAACTCAAAACATTCGGGTAAATAAAAGTTGACGATTGGGCCAATGGCCGAGATGACCTTTGCTTGGGTCACATCCTTGCTTCTACTTTTTAAAATGGCCTCTTTAAGATGGGCATGGCGGATATAAAAGGTTTCAAAAACAGCGTCTATTTTTTCTTGGGTCAATGGTTGGTCCAACAAAGGTTCAAAACGCTTTAGGGTCTTCATTTTCCATTTTCGCTTTCCGTTTTTGGGTCGTTGTCCGGCAATGACCACTTTTTGCCACCACCTAGCCTTGAACTCCGAACTGCCCGAAGTAACATCTGGCAGCTTAGTAAAGGCTTCATCTAGTCGGGGCATGTAGATGCCGTAGGCTATGTTCAGATGCTGGATTACCTCTACCACGTTCCAGGATTTGGCATTGGGAGTGGTGGTCAGTTGGGCCATATCCAATTCTTCCAACGATTGTACCTTGTTCATAATTTGGTTTAAGCGTTGAATCTGATTTTCGGAAGTGATGCGTAAGCTTGCCATAACTGTTCGTTTTTTGATGGAAACAAAGTTCAGGCAACTTGGTTACTTAAAACTTGATGCAGGTCAAGAAATAGCGCTTTCAGAAATCCGAGATTAGACTTCTGAAATTAGTACTTACTGCTGTCCTGCTTTCCTTTTTCCCAATTTACCGCTAACCCTTGAGCTGTTTTAATCGCTGGATTGCATTTTGGTTTTGGGCATTCAATTCCAAGGATTTTTCAAAATTTTCAATCGCTTTTTCTGTATTCCCGAGAAACAGATATGCCTCGGCCAAACTATCAAAGAGGTTCGCTGAATTTGGGTAAAGTTCAGTCGCCAACAAAAGGACAGGTATTCCCTGTTCAGTGGTTTCAGGATTTATGACCAATTGTAATCCTAGTGTGTTTAGATTGCTTTCCGGAAGTTGAAAAGAAGGATTTTTTTTCTTGACCGAAAGATATAGTTCCATTAGGTTTTTATAATGCTGCTTTGATGCCAGATCATTAAAATCCTGGAAGGAAAATTCATCCCTTGTTGGTTGCTTGGAGGTATAGGAAATTAGACCCTCTTTGATTCCGTTGTCCGAAGGTTGGTTTTCAATAAATGCCAAAGCAGTATCATCATCCTTTAAAAAGGCGTTTAAAAAGTTTAACACATAAACTGAAACCCACTTATATGACACCATGATTTCAGCATCACTTTTGTCCTGCCTTTTATCCCTATCCTGGAAAAGAACCCCCAGCGTGCTAAAATAGGAATGGGTCAGGTTATGAAATCTCAATCGGTACGCCCTACTTTTGGTGATGCTGTCGTACAATTCAAATTTAGTATTGAGCTCAGGGTCAATGTTATCTTCTTTCAGCACTTCGTTAGGAATGATTTTTTGTGCCATATGGATGTAAGGAACACCCACCTTATGGGCAGCGAAAAATGGAGACTTTTTAAGCAGTGCATAATTATACCTTTCTGTGCCGTCTAGACTAGCAACTGCTCTGATGTTCTTGTTTCTTGTTTGGGCAAGAATATTTGCAGGGCCGCCAAGGCTAAATCCCATTACTGCAGTTTTATCGCTATCCGCATTGGGAAATTTGCCAACCTGCTTTATCAAAAATTCCACATCCCTAGCCTGCGTTTCCATTTCCATAGCTCCGTTGTTGGTAAACCAACGATTTTCGGTCCCTCGGCTGGGGCTGGATATTACAATGTAGCCATGGCTTGCCAAATATTCGCAAACAGCAAAGTTTTCTATGGAAGATGCCATTAGGCTTGGGGAATAGACCACTGCGGGGAATTGGCCCTGGGCAAATTCTAGCTTTGGGTAAGCTGTTGTTTCTTCTTTAAGATGTTTCTGGTTTGCCGGAGAATTGGCATAATAGAACCAATTTAGTATGTGCTCATCAGGAAGGTGCTCCCATTCTTCTTCCTCCTTTAAAATTCTTAGATAGTCCAGAACTTTGAGTGGTATGACTTCGTCATCATTTTGATTGGAAGGATACCATAAGCTAATGGGGATTGGTCTTGTTATTTTGGCATTGCTATAATCATAGATTCTACTATAGGTTCTGGTACTGTCGGAAATGGTATAATGGAGAAACCCTACTTTGAATTTTCCATTGGCAAGGTCTATTTGTTCCAAGGAGGTCTGACCAAATAAAAAATCTGCTTGAAGCAGTATTAGAAGAATGATGACTCGAAATACCATGTTGGAAACTTTGTTTCCAAAAAGACATTGATTTATGTGGATTGTTACAGTCCTTACCAATTTTCAGTAGTTACCTAGTAATAAATGTCGATGCAAATCAAGAAATGATGCAGAGTACCCCTATTCCATCCTAACCCAAAACGTCAGTTCGAGTGATTTTGAGGAACGAAAAATCGTATCGAGAACTGATATTGTGCTGAAATTCTTGTTTTCGGTACATCTCGAAACAAGTTCGGTACGCTCAAACTGCCGAATCTCGTCCAAATACCCTAATATCTAAAAGCGAAGCGGTCTTGTATCTAGAATCTAATATCTAGACCCGTCATGTTTCCCCTTCTCCCATCCGGTCTTGGCCAAATATTGCTCGGCACTGTCCACAGCACCATCCTCAATGGAGGTCCCCATGGAATCGTTCCAGCGGTTGAGGTAGCCAAAGAGCGAAATCACCCCCAGCATCTCCACAATTTCACCTTCGTTCCAATGCTCGTACAAGCGCGCTTTAATGTCGGCATCAATGGGATTGGGCACCTGCGAAGCAGCTAAGGAAAAATCCAGGGCAGCCCGTTCCGCTTCCGAAAAAGCCGGGTGGGTTCGGTATTCCCAAATATTGTCCAGTTGTTCCTGTTCCGCACCGTAGCGTTCCGCAGCCCGGATAGCGTGGGCTTGGCAATAGCGGCACCCCGTAGCATTGCTGCTCACCCAGGCAATCATACGTTTTAGGGCCGAAGTTACGCGCCCGTCATTGGCCATAACGGCCTTGTTGAGGTTGATGAACGCCTTGGATATGGCAGGCCTATGCTGCATGGTCAACACGGAATTGGGGCAAAACCCAAGCGTCTCATTAAAGAATTCTGCCAGTTGTTTGGTCTCTGGATCATGGTTGGGGTCAAGGGGCTGTACTAGGGCCATAGGTGTAGTTTTAAATCGTATTTTTGAAAGCTACAAGAAACAAAAATTTAATAGCATGACAAATCATATCACAACCAAATGGCTCGGTGGAATGGCCTTTGAAAGCAATAACCCATCTGGACTAGATCTTAAAATCGACGCGGGACCGGACAGCGGGGGCGAAGGGGCCGGATTGCGACCAAAGGCGCTCATGCTATCTGCCTTGGCCGGATGCTCCGGACTGGACGTGGCCTCATTGATCAAAAAGATGAAGTTGGAGGTGGATGATTTTCAGATTGAGACCATTGCCAACCTCACGGACGAACATCCCAAGTACTATGACAAGGTAATGATCGAGTACCATTTCCATGGTTCCAATTTACATGAAGCGAAGCTTCAAAAGACTATTGACCTATCCGTTGAAAAATACTGCGGGGTGATGGAGATGTTCAGACAGTTTGCCGAATTGGAGATCAAGACGGTTTTTCATCATAAATAAATTCAAGTTCAATAGCAAGGCTCAAGTTCAAGTGCAGGAATTTTCTTAGTTTTAATCACATTTTCAACCTCGAGACTAAATTATGTCACTTCGAGTGTCCCGAACAGGGTTCGGGATGTATCGAGAAGTCAACGAGGTAAAAATGAAAATATTTTACGTGTATATTCTAAAATGCGCCGACCAGACATATTATACCGGCGTCACATCCAATCTCACAAACAGAATCAAACAACATACAGAAGGGAAGTATCAAAATAGTTATACCTTTTTCCGAAGACCTATAATTCTGGTTTATTTTTCTGAATTTACCTGTATCAAAACCGCAATCGAAAAAGAAAAACAAATCAAGAAATGGTCAAAAGCGAAGAAAGAAGCATTGATTCAAGAAAATTATCACCTTCTGCCCAACCTAGCTAAAAAGAAATTTCAATAACTTGTTCTCGATACTTTTCAATCTGGCCTTCTTCCTCAGCCCAGCTCGAAAAACTCGAACTGACACCAATACAATTTTAGTATGCGCTGGACCTTAAAACCTACACCTGCCTCTGAAGACATACGACACCTTGTAAACGAGCTGAAGGTGGAACCTTTGATTGCCCAGCTTTTGGTGCAAAGAGGTATTACCACCTATGACGAGGCCAAAAAGTTTTTCCGCCCAGAATTATCCCATCTGTACGACCCCTTTCTAATGAAGGATATGGATAAGGCGGTGGAACGAATTGAGTTGGCGATACACAACAAGGAAAACATTTTGGTGTATGGGGATTACGATGTGGATGGGACTACTTCGGTGGCCTTGATGGCTTCATATCTCTTGGAAACCTACCCTAATGTTGCTACTTATATCCCGGACCGCTACACTGAAGGATATGGGGTTTCCCTAAAAGGAATCGATTATGCTGAGGACAACGATATCAGCTTGATTATTGCTTTGGATTGTGGGGTGAAAGCGCTGGATCAAATCCAATACGCCAAAGAAAAAGGAATCGATTTTATTGTTTGCGACCACCATAGGCCGGGCACCCAATTACCGAATGCAATTGCAGTGCTGGACCCAAAACGTGATGATTGTTCCTATCCCTATAAAGAATTGTGCGGTTGTGGAGTGGGCTTCAAACTGGTCCAAGCCTTGGCCTCCAAAAAAGGAGTAGAGGTGGAGGAACTGGTTCCCTATTTGGATTTGGTGGCCACCGCCATTGGTGCCGACATTGTTCCGATTAATGGAGAAAACAGGGTCTTGGCCTATTATGGATTGCAAGTGATCAACTCAAATCCGAGGATTGGCTTTAAGGCCATCATCGACCAGATCAAAAAGAAAACCCTCACCATCACCGATGTGGTTTTTATCATCGCGCCACGAATTAATGCCGCTGGTCGAATAAAGCACGGACAACATGCGGTTAATTTGTTGATGGAAGGTGATTTGGATACCGCCCAAACCTTTGCTTCGGAAATAGAGGTCTACAACACAGATAGAAGGAGTTTAGATCAAGAAATCACGGAAGAGGCCTTGGAGCAAATCAAAAACAACAAGGAGGAAGAAGGTTTTACCTCGGTAGTGTACAATGAAAATTGGCATAAAGGGGTCATAGGTATTGTGGCATCCCGACTCACTGAAACCTACTATCGCCCCACCTTGGTGTTTACCAAAAGTGGAGAGAAGTTGGCGGCTTCTGCCCGATCTGTTAAGGGGTTTGATATTTATGATGCTTTGGAACGCTGTTCGGAACATATTGAGCAGTTTGGGGGGCATAAATATGCAGCGGGCCTGACCTTGCTCGAAACACAATATTCAGACTTCAAAAAGAAATTTGAAGCGGTGGTTGGGGCTAGTATCGACACAAAATTGTTAACCCCGGAGGTGAACATAGATGCCCAAATCGGGTTGGACCAAATCAACCAAAAATTAATGCGCATCCTGAAACAGTTTGCACCTTTTGGCCCCGGTAATATGACACCTATTTTTATGGCCGAAAAACTTCAGGACACCGGATATGGAAAGGGCGTTGGAGAGGGGGAAAAGCACCTAAAACTATCGGCAGTGCAGAAAGGGATTGGACCCATTGGTGCCATTGGGTTTAATTTGGGCGATAAAATAGGCCTCATCAAAAACAAAAATAGTTTCGATGCCGTATTTTCGTTGGATGAAAATGAATGGAACGGAACGGTCAACCTTCAGTTGCGGTTACGGGACATTCGCTAGACATTTATGGATCCCTACGCAGCCTTACGTTTCAAAGAATTCAATATTTTTTTAGTGGTCCGCTTTGCCATGGTCTTTGCCTGGTCCATGCAATTCATTGTTATTGAATGGCAGGTATATTCCATGACCAAGGATCCTTGGAATTTGGCCCTGATCGGCCTCATGGAAATCGTTCCAGCGGTACTGATTGCACTTTTTGCAGGGCATATTGTGGACCAAACTGAAAAGCGCAATTTGCTGATTAAATGCATTTTGGGATTTTCCGTAATCAGTCTGGGGCTGTTTTTTATAAGCGACCCGGACCTAATCGCAAAAGTGAGTCAGCAGACCATTTTATATTCCATTTACTTTTTGGTGTTTTTGGGTGGACTGGTGAGGGCGTTTATTGGTCCTACGGTCTTTTCGTTAATTGCGCTTATTGTTCCGAAAAAGATTTATCCCAACGCTGCTACCTGGAGCAGTTCCACTTGGCAGGTGGCTTCTGTTTTAGGTCCCGCCTTGGCCGGATTCAGTATCAGTTGGATTGGGGTGCATTGGTCCATGTGCAGCATCTTTGGCTTTTCTCTGCTAGCGTTGATTTTCTTGCTGCAGATTTCAAGAAAACCCATTCTTAATCCTAAGATTGGGGAACCGGTACTGCAAAGCTTGAAGGACGGACTAAAATTTGTGTTCAATAGTCAGGCTATTTTTGGTGCCTTGACCTTGGATATGATCGCTGTACTTTTTGGGGGAGCTGTTGCGCTATTGCCCATTTATGCCCAGGATATTTTGCATGTGGGTGCGGAAGGTTTTGGGATTTTGAGGGCGGCACCTGCCGTTGGAGCTTCCATTACCATGTTGGGCTCTACCCGCTTTCCACTTCATAAAAATGCGGGTAAAAAGTTACTGTGGGCCGTCTTTGCCTTCGGGGTTTGTATTATTGTTTTTGGTATCTCCAAATTGTTCTGGCTTTCCGTTATTGCCCTCTTTATAAGTGGAGCTGTGGATGGGGTTTCCATGATTATTCGCCAGACCATTTTGCAATTGAAAACCCCAGACAACATGCGCGGGCGTGTGGCATCGGTGAATTCCATTTTCGTTGGGTCTTCCAACGAGCTGGGAGCATTTGAAAGCGGGGTGGCCGCCAAATTGTTGGGAACGGTAACCGCCGTGGTCTTTGGAGGCTGTATGACCTTGTTAACCGTTGGAGCAACCGCGATTATCTCTCCAAGTTTTAGACGATTGGATTTATCCAAAGAGGTGGAAGAGCACGGAAAAGACTAAGTTATTTATCTCAATTTATTTGGATTCAATCTCAATTCGGTCTCCGTTGGTAGTAGGTTGTGAAATGACCAGAAACTCTAAATTCTCTTGTTGATCATTTCGGATTTGGTGCTTTGTTTTGGGCGGAATATGGATTCCTTGACCTGCTGGGACTTGCACCGTTTCATGTTCAAGCGCAAAGGTGGCAATGCCTTTTAAGATTCTGAAAAACTGCTGTGCATGTTCATGGAAGTGCTTTTTTTCAGACGTATTCGGCGGCATCAATTCCTCAATAACACTTAGCTGTTCTGACTTTACCAAGTGCCATCCACTGCATTGTTGCCCCCAGTGATAGTGTTCGCTGTTTTCCTTGGACCGTATCATACCTCATATTTTTCCAAAGTCAATTGCTCACCATCAAAAACAGCATAGGTGAAGTAGGAAATCCAGTCTCCTAGGTTGGTATAGGTGGATTTTTCATTCAACTTGATTTCCATGGGCAAATGGCGATGCCCAAAAATAAAATGGTCAAAGTGTTGGGACTCCAATTTACGTTTGGCGTAAAGCACCAACCATTCCCTATCCTCACCCAAAAATTTGGCATCTGCATCTCCGGAAATGATTTTATTGTTCACGGAAAGGTGTTGCCCCAGCCGAACGCCCAGATCGGGATGTAGCCATTTAAAGAACCATTTGGCCACAGGATTGGTAAAGACCTTTTTCATTCGTTTAAAGCCTTTGTCATACGGTCCCAATCCATCGCCATGACCAATAAAAAAAGTGGTATTGTTGATTTGATATTGCTGAGGTTTATGGAAAACTGGAATATTCAGTTCTTCCTCAAAATAACCATTCATCCAAAGATCATGGTTGCCCACAAAATAGCTGATTTGGATGCCCATATCGGAAAGCTCTGCAAGTTTACCCAGCGTTCTTGTGAATCCTTTTGGGACAACGGTTTTGTACTCAAACCAAAAATCGAAAAGGTCACCCATCAAAAAAATAGCAGCGGCCTCCTCCTTTATGGAATCCAGCCAAGCGACGAACTTCTTCTCCCTAGGCAAACTATCCCTGTTGGTTGGTGCCCCCAGGTGGTTGTCGCTTGCAAAGAATACTTTTTTGCCTGTTGGAACGCTTATGGTCTTCATGAGCTGTAAATATAAGAATAAGCTTGGTTGAACTTAGTTATCCCCAGCGAACCACTCGGCATAGGAAGTTTCGGTTTCCTGCAATTTTAGAGCATACAGTTCAATACCTTTGGGCAATCTGGTCTTAATTTTTTCTGCAAAGTCCAAAACCATATTCTCGCTTGTGGGTTGGTAATCGGCCAAAATTATTTGATGTCCACGTTCTGAAAGCTCTTTTGCGAGTTCTTTATGAGGAGTGTTTTTATTGAAAACAGTGGCATGGTCAAATTTGTCCACAATTTCTTGGTTGACAATCTTTTTGAGGTCCCCAAAATCTATGACCATCCCCAATTTTACATGGTTTGCATCGGTTATTGGAGTTCCAATTACCGTAACCGAAAGCTTATAGCTGTGCCCATGTACATTGCGACACTTACCGTCATAACCGTAAAGGGCATGTCCGGTTTCAAAAGCAAATTGTTTGGTAATTCTAATTTTGCCCATAATCTTTTTGTAAAGGACAAAGATAGCCAACAATTAAAGGAACAAAGGAGTTTTATCTGGACATATAGAGGAGATAACTAGCTCCTATAACCAGTAGCGGAGAAGCAACCATCATAAGGATTACACTGACTCTATAAAGCCCCCAGAAACTTACCGTCTTTACATTGCCGGAATCTTTTCTATCATAAACAATTTTAACCTTATCACCCACCTTATATGCAGGAGGACTTGAGCTGATAGGACTTCTATAGGTTTGTAGGGTATTTGTGCGATCCTTGAATTCGAAAACAGGGGTGTAGGTATTACCATCACTATCCTGATTGGTCAAGAGTTGGGAGACCGTAGCAGTGGCCCGGACACCATCCAAAAGCAATTTTTGCGTTTTTTGGTAGTGCTGAAATGCGATGTAGGCCAAAACAAGACCTAAGAACAAAAATGAACCGTACAGTAACATCCACATGGTATACCTTTTAACGGCCATCTTGGCTAGCGTTTAAATTTTCTTCGGTTTCGTAGCCGGGTCACAATGTACACCACAATGACCAAGAATGCCAAAAACGGGAGTACGATATCGCTGTTCAAGAAATTTAGGATATCCATAGCATCATTTTTTAAATTTTTCCAAAGCCTGTTTAGTGCTGGGAGACAAGGACAATTGACCTGAAGCTTCAGCTCTTTCAGACAAGAGTGTGTCCCAGTGTTCGGTGCCTTCCCAGAGTACGCTTTTCATTTGCGCTAGGGCTTCCCGATTATAAGACGCCAGATTTAGGGTATAAAAATCCAATTCCTTATCCATTTCTGAAATAGATTCAAATACTTTGGCATACAATCCTTTTTCCTTGGCCCAGTAGGCATTTTTCCACTCGGTCGGGGCCAAGGACAGCTCTCCTAACCCGGATTTGCCCACTTTTCGTTCAACTGCAGGAGCGATGACCAAGGGAGCAATCCCAATGGATATCTCTGAAAGTTTGATGGAAGCAGCTTCGGTGGCGAACACATAATCACAGGCAGAGGCCATTCCGACCCCACCACCAACAGCTTTTCCTTGGACACGGCCAATTATGGGCTGGGTGCATTTTCGCATGGCATTGATGACATTTGCAAATCCACTAAAAAAGGCTTTACCCTCTTCCAAATTGGAAATGGACACCAACTCATCAAAGGATGCTCCTGCACAAAAGGCCCGGTCTCCTTCCGATTTCAAAACAATTAGTGAAACCTCTTCATTTGATGAGAGCTGAGCTAGTTCTTTGGACAAACGTTCTAGCAATTCTGATACAAAGGAGTTGCTGGCCGGATGACCAAATTCGACGGTTGCAATCCCGTTTTGAATTTTTGTATATAAACTGCCGTTAATTCTTTCGGTACCCATTGTCAGTTATCAATTATCAGAACTAAATTAAGTTTTTTGGATTAAGGGCTTGAACTTTCTCCTGAATTTCCAGACCAATGCAAGCCCACGTATCAACATCCAGACCACGAAGGCGATCCAAATGGCATAAAAACCCCAACCGATGGCCTTGCCTATATATAGGGTGGGAATAAAACCTAAAAAAGTAGCGGACAACAAAACGTTTCTCAAATATTTCATTTCACCCAAACCCTTGAAAAGTCCATCAAAAACGAACGCCAAAGTATTCATGGGAAGCCCGAGAATAACGATAAAAAAGATGCTGTAAAAGGCACTTAAAACTATAGCATCGTTAGAAAAAATGGTTCCGACCGAGTTGTAGAACACAAATCCAAGAAGCATAAGGATAAAACTGACCACCATTCCATAGGCAATGATTTTTTGAGCCAATTTCCACAGCCCCGTATAATCTTTTGCGCCTAGGAGTTTTCCTCCCATGCTATTGCCAGCGGCACCATATCCATCAATAAAAAAAGCGGCAAAAAGCCAGAGGTTTATGGCTATGGTGTGCGCTCCAATGAACCTATCTCCCAAAGCGGTAGCTTCTCTTACCGCTAAGATCAAGGCTGCATTCAATGCCAATGCGCGAACAAATAGATTGAGACTCATAAAGACCAAACGTTTTAGTTCCTTGTTCAGAGGAAACACCAGTTTTAAACTAATATCTGTCTTTTTAAGAAGGAGGATAAAAACAAGAATAGCCATTACTGCCTGGGAAATGAGACTGGCCCAAGCAGCTCCATCTAAATACATGGCCGGAATGACCCCTTCAATACCGTAAACCAATGCAAAATCCAGGATAATGTTGAGGGCGGCACCCAGTATGGCAATTACCATGGGATAAAATGTATTCTGGAGGCCTCTGAAAATTCCGAAAATAGCGAATGTAAAGAGTGTTAACGGAAATCCCCAGACCCGAATGGAGTAGTAGGAAATACAGTACTGTAAGATTTTGCCCTTGGCCTCAAAAAGACTGAAAATTTCCTCAATGATAAAAATAGTGGAGACCAAGACGACAATGCTCAATAGGATATTGAAAAAGATGGCCTGGGCAGGCAGGTTCTTTACTTCTTCAAGTTTTCCCGCGCCCAGATACTGTGAGATAATGGCTGAAATGGAACTTCGGGTTTGTCCCAACACCCAAATCAACATGGACAAAAAAGACCCAACAATACCTGCGGCGGCCAAGGATTCCAGTCCATCTATAGGGATGTTCCCAACAATGGCCGTATCGGTTATGGAAAGAATGGGCTCTGCAATTCCGGAGATGGTAGCGGGAATTGCCAATTGATTTATGGTCTTAAAGTTGATTTTTGTCGCCAAGATCGGTGCAAGTTACAGCACTAGTTCGTAACAATGAAAGGGATGATCACTTTGTTTGGGATAGAAGATATCCTCGAGTTTTTCATACCCGCGTTGTTCATAGAATTGTTGGTTCCTCCTGTTTTGCGAGAAGGTGTCCAGGCGTACAGAAGCAAATCCCTTTTCTTTTGAAAACCCTTCGGCAAAATCCATGAGGGATTGCGCATGTCCTTGTCCCTGTAAATCAGGTGACACCGAAAGACGGTGAATATAGGTGCTGTTTCCATTTGGGGTGAGCCATTTAACCGGGGCGTACTCCGGATCGGTAAGGGTAGAAATGACAACGGTTCCGATGACCGAACCGTTCGCCTCCTTTACAAAGAGTTCATTTCGTTCTAGGTCGTTCAGGAAAATTTGTTTTGAAGGGTAGTGTTCGTTCCATTGATGGATGCCAAGACTCTCCATTTTAGCCGCGCAGGCCTTTGTTATGTTTAGTATATGCTCAATATCTGATATCTTTGCACGTCGTATCATGGATTGGTTTTCAATTAAATTGTAAATTTAAGCTATAATCATAACCACCAAACAATGAACAATATACTGGTACCCATAGGAACATCCCCGAATTCATCGGACACCTTGCAATATGCCATCGACTTTGCATCCAATTTTGGTGCCCAAGTCTTTGTGATGGATGTCTATACCGTAATTTCAGGTGCCGCTAGTCTGGCCAATGTGGAAGAAAAAGTGGCCCAGAGCAATAAAGATCGCCTGAAGGAGGTAATAGATACGGTAAATACAGGAAGTGTTGAAATTAAGATTGCCACTTACAATGGAGACATTGTTGATGGACTTCAAAGTATCAATAAGGAACTGGGCATTGACTTGATCATTATGGCACCTAGAAGCAATGATATTCAGGAGGAACTGTATTTGGGCAACACCTCTGGCCGTATATTAAAACAAACCAATATTCCTATCCTGTTGATTCCAAAGGGAACTACGTTCAAACCAATAAAGAGTATTATGACCGCCTTTGGTTCGGGAATCTTAAAAAGAAACCGTGTGCTCAATCCGCTTGTGGCCATCAAAGATAAGTTCAGGGCCAAAATCGGTCTTCTACTGGTAAAAAGACCTGGATATTCTGAGGATGATCTTCAGGTAAACACTGCCCTGTTGGATTTGAGCTCCCAACTTACGATTACCGAACAGGCCACTACCTATTTAGGTGTTTTGGAATACTTTCAAAAGGAACACCCAGACATGCTTTGTGTTTTCAGAAAGAAACGAGGATTCTTTAAAAAGCTATGGGAAAAAAACACGGTTCCCAAGTCGGAATTTTTTGTTCCTATTCCAGTTTTGGTCCTAAGCGTTAAAAAAGATTAGGGAAAGGGTATCCAATTTTGAAACTTTACTAAAAAGTCTTTCCTTTGCGCTCTCTGGGGGATTAGCTCAGTTGGCTAGAGCGCTTGCCTGGCAGGCAAGAGGCCACCGGTTCGAATCCGGTATTCTCCACAAAGCACCTTTTAAAAGGTGCTTTTTTTGTTTTCTATATCACCGTCAATTTTGTTTAATAAAAATTATTAATCATTAAACAAAACAAATTATCTTTGAAGAAAACCAGGATGGACCCAACCATCCATAGTTCTTTTTCAAATGAAAACAATAGTCATAATAGGTGGGAGTAAGGGTATTGGTGGCGCTATTTTAGAGAAACTTGCTACCGAGAATAAGGTTGTTAACTTGAGCCGAACGGAACCACAATCAAAAAGTTCAAATGTTACTCATTTTGATTGCGATGTTTTGAAAGACGAATTACCAGATATTGATCAGGTAGATGCTTTGATCTATTGCCCGGGAAGTATCAATCTGAAGCCAGTTCAAAGATTGAGCTTGGATGATTTTCGGGCTGATTTTGAAATCAACGTAATCGGTGCGGTAAAAGCTATCCAAAAATATTTGCCTTTTCTTAAGAAAGGCATGGCGCCCTCAATCCTATTGTTCTCCACTGTTGCTTCCAAACTGGGAATGCCTTACCACGCCAGCATAGCAGCATCCAAGTCGGCCGTAGAAGGACTTGTCAAATCGTTAGGTGCCGAATTGTCTCCAAATATTCGAGTGAATGCGATTGCGCCTACGGTCACCGATACCCAGTTGGCGGAAAAATTGCTTCGGAACGAAAAGATGGTTGAAAACATGAAGGAAAGACATCCTTTGAAAAAATTCTTAAAACCGAATGAGGTCGCAGAAATGGCAACTTTTCTCTTATCCGAGAAAGCGGCTTCCATATCTGGTCAGGTATTTGAGCTGGATTGCGGTATTGTATCCTTCAAAATGTAAAGGATTTGGTGTGATTAAGTCGTAAATTGTTTTCAAGTTGAACGACAAACAAGATTAAATAAAGCATATGGACTTGCAAGGTAAAGTGGCCTATATTACCGGAGGCACAAAAGGAATTGGATTTGGTGTTGCCGAATGTCTTTTGCAACAGGGGATGCGAGTGGCCGTAAGCGGAAGAAGCAAGAAAGGGGTTGACGAAGCTCTTAAGAGGCTTGGGAACCACGACGGAGTGCTTGGAATTGTCTCCGATGTTTCCAAACTTTCAGATGAAAGAGTAGCTGTAAAGTCCATTCTGAATCAATGGGGCCAACTGGATTTGGTACTTGCGAACGCAGGCGTTGGTCATTTTGCTCCAGTATATGAATTGGAGGAAGCCCAATGGGAACAAATGATAAACACGAATTTGAACGGGGTGTTTTATACTTTAAAAGCAACAGTTGATGCGCTCAAAGCTTCGGAGGGCTATTATATGACCCTGGCTAGTTTGGCGGGAACCAATTTTTTTGCCCAGGGAGCGGGCTATAATGCCACCAAATTTGGTGTTGTTGGTTTTACACAAGCAGCAATGTTGGACTTACGAAAATATAACGTGAAGGTTACCACGATTATGCCCGGTTCGGTAGCCACATATTTTAACGGGAATGAACCTTCTGACAAAGATGCTTGGAAGATTCAGGCGGAAGATATTGGTAAATTGGTCATAGATTTGCTACAGATGCATCCGCGAACCTTGCCAAGTAAAATAGAAGTAAGACCTACTCGTCCGGATTTAAAATAATCATACTTTCTTTTCCACAAAAGCCTGGGAAGGGTCGCATATTTCGCGGATAAGTTGAAACAGCTGCTTTTCAAAAGTCTCAAGGGTGTCTTGGTCGATAAGATGGCGGCCTGAAGAAAAAGGTAAAAAGCCATTGGCCATATTCTTAAAAGAATAAATTCCGGCCTTCAAAGTTTGTGGGCCATGAATTTTTGAATAGAGGTAAGCATAAAATAGAAGCTGAAATGCCTTGCTCTGGTCATATTCTGAGATTAAGCTTTCCCAATTTCGGAGTTTTACATCGCCAGGGTTGACCCGTCCGGTTTTATAGTCCACTACCCGGATAGTTCCATCTACCATATCTACACGATCTAGGGTTCCTTTAAGCTTAATAGGGAAGTTGAGGCCAGGTACTTGCAATTCCATGGTGTACTTTTCTTCCAGTGCCAAAAGTTGTACCTCGTGGTTATGGAGCTCATGTAGTTCCAAATCGATGAAATTTTGGATGTACTTTGAAATGACATTATAAACCAAGAGATAATTCCCTTTTTTCAAGTTTACACTCGGTAAATGCTGCATAAACTTATTTTCAACCACCTTGGGAATTTTAAGTTTTAACCCTTTTAGTTGTTCTGTAGTAAGAATTTTGTTGATCAATGGGGTATATAGTTCTTCAAGACTGTCGTGTACCAGGGTACCAAAAGTGTTGGCGGCAATAGTCTCCTCTACCTCCGCTACCTCATCAGTTCTTAGGATGCTCTTCTTATAAAAATCTAGAGGGTTGCGGATGTAATTGGTAAGCGCCGTAGGCGAAAACCCATTGCCAGCATAGTTCCTAATAGCATCCAAAAATGACTCACTCTTGGGAATTTCCATCAGTTTCTCTGGGGCAATTTGAAGCTCCGGAGTGGCGATGTTGTGGGAAACATGGGCAGATATATTACTATCTGTCAGAAGTTGTGAAATCAGTCTACTTTTTTCTCCACCCTCCAGGACATCAGGCTCTGTATTGTAGATAAGGTGAACATTTTTTGCTCTCTGGATGAGCCTGTAGAAATGATAGGTATATATTGCATCTTTCTCTTTATATGTGGGAAGCCCGTAGTCCCTTTTTACATCGAAGGGGAAAAAAGAATTATTGGATTTACCAGAGGGTAGAATTCCCTCATTTACAGAGGTGATGATTACAGTTTCAAAGTCCAAGTTTCTACTTTCCAACATCCCCATAATCTGAAGTCCTGAAAGCGGCTCTCCTATAAAATCCAAAGTTTCCATCGCAGCCAACTGTTTGTAAAACGCCTTCAAGGAGGAAAGGTCTGTAAAAAACGGATTGGCCTTGATTTGCTGGTGCAATTGATTGAATAAGGTGTGGAATCGATAGAGGTATTCCAGTTCCATAGTCCTTTTTTCTTCCTGAAAAATGAACCTGAGTTCCTGAATCAGGAGATGGCAGCTATTTAACCATAGACTGGGTGAAACTTCCTTGTTCGGAAAAAGTATTTTGATGAGCTCGGATGAGTGCGCAAAATTATTTAGAAAGTCGTAATCCAAATACACCCGATTGCGTTGTTGAATGTCATCTGAAACCTGGGCTAGGACATTTTCGGATTCGGCGGATGAAAGGGCCTGGCAAAACGGATTGGAAAAGTACTTTAGTACGTCTTCAAAATACCATCCTCTTTCGGTATGTGCGAGATGTAATTCTAAAAACGACAAAAAGAAGGTATAGATGACGGTTTTGTTCAATGGGAGCCCCATAGTTATATTGACTTCCGGAACCGTTGCAGGGATGGCCTGAAGCACTGGATTGAGCAAGGACTCATCCGCTAGCACAAGGGCAGCATTTTCAATGGCCCCTGTGGAACTTGTCTGGATTTCTTCCAAAAGATGTCCTACGTATTTGGCCTGTGAAACACTTTTAGGGACTCCAACTATAGAAATATTTTTAGGTTCCAAGAAGTTCTGGTGTATGCCCTCCAAACTATGGGTTTGATAATAAGGCCAACTGGTTTTATAACTTCTAAGGAATAACCCGGCATCATGTATGGAATCCTCAAGGAAGTAGGAGTCCATATCCCAATAGATTAAATTTCCATTCCGCCCCAGGAAATGTTGGATAATATTGGCCTCTGCTGTATTGAGCGCATTAAACCCAATGAAAACTATAGGGTTTTGACTTTCCATGGATATCGCACCTACCTTTTCAGAAGCCACGCGGTAGATGAGTCCTTGATAACCTTGATTTTCGCGTAGCAACGTTTTTGTGAACTTGGTATAGAGCAAACTAAGATGGCTCCATAATTCCAGGTAACTTTTCACCAGTTCTGTTTTGTCCTTCTTAAGGGACCAGTGATTGATTTCTTTGATGGCAGATAGATAATTCAAGATATCTTCTGGAGGGATGAGGTATCGGTCAATTTCGTTGAAATCTTGTAGTAAGGTCTGACCCCATTTCAGAAAGGTGTCAAAATCATCATGGGCTTTAATGTCACATTCTCTGTAGGCTTGGTATAATAGGAAAAGGAGATCTATATTGGGAACAGGGGTCAGCCCGGAAAGCTGCACAACAAAATCCTCGATGGAAAGAACCTCGGGACTAAAAACGTTCTTGCCCAAAATCTCGGCAAGGCATTTTTTTAAAAAGGTTCCAGATCTTTTGCTTGGAAGGATAAACATGCATTCTTGAAGGTCCTTGCCTTTGGCCTGGAGGTCTAGAAGTACCTGTTCAAGAAAGTTTCCTTGCATAGATTAAAAATAAAAAAGGCCCCGCATTTGCGGAGCCTTTTCTTAAGAAAACTTTGTTTCTATATTATTTGATCAAGTTGATTTCAACTCTTCTGTTTTGTGCTCTACCTGATCTTGTGTTGTTTGTAGCGATTGGCTTGTCTTCACCATATCCGATAGCATTCAACCTGTCTGATCCAATTCCTTTATCGATTAAGAAATCTCTAACAGAGTTAGCTCTCTTCTCAGAAAGTGACTGGTTCAATTTAGCGCTACCTACGCTGTCAGTGTGACCTTCAACGGTAAATTTAGCGTTAGGATACTCGTTCAAAATTTGGATGATGTCAACCATAACTGATGTAGACTCAGCTTTGATAGAAGCTTTACCAGTATCGAACAAAATAGTTCTTGCGTAGTCGTTCAATTGCTTCTGAACTTCTTCAGTAACTTCTGGACAACCGTTGTTAGCAACAGTACCAGCTACATCAGGACACTGATCGTCTTTGTCAAGAACGCTATCACCATCTCTGTCTGGCCATGGGCATCCGTTATTCTCAGCTGGACCAGCTTCGTTAACACACTGATCATCTTTGTCAGCAACACCATCACCGTCAGCATCAGGACATCCAGCCAAGGCAGCAAGACCTGCTTCGTTTGGACAAGCATCATCTTTATCAGCGATACCATCACCGTCAGCATCAGGACATCCGTTCATTTCTTTAGAACCAGCTTCGTTAGGGCAGCTATCTTTGCTGTCTTCGATACCGTCACCATCAGCATCAGGACATCCGTTGAAAGCTTCCAATCCAGCAACTTCTGGACAAGCATCGTCTTTATCGTAAATACCATCACCATCAGTATCAGTTCCACCAAATTTGATGCTAAGACCTGCTAGGTGTTGGAAATGCTTTACCAAGTAATCTTCGAAAGCGTGCTTATATTGTGTCTGAAGGGTCAAACCTACATTTTCTGTAAACCAGAAGTTAACACCAATACCACCGTTGGCAGTACCAGCACCGATTTCATCAACCCAAGTATAACCACCACCGATTTCAACGAAAGGATCAACAGTAGTATTTTTAAGGAAGTTGTACTTAATGGTACCATCTACAGCATAGTGCGAAAGGTCGTCAACTGAAACGTCACCGTTGTTCTCAATTCTGTTCAAAGAACCTCTAGCACCGATAGAGAAACCATCTCCTATATATTTAGATACAGCCACATAAGAAACGGAAGGCAAGATATTCCAGTGGTCAGATACGTTGAAGTACTCATCAAACAACGTTGTGCTTGAAGCAGGATTGTTCTCATCGTTAGTAGGATAAGTATCAATCGCGTTTATCCCAAAACTGACTTGCCATGGATTATTCTCGTCTTGCGCTTGTATGTTGTTAGCGCCTACAAATACTAGGGCAACAACCAATAATTTGCTAAGATGTTTCATGCTCAAAATTTTAAGTTTAAGTGTTTATCAGCAGCAAATGTAAGTTGTTAAGACTTATTAACAAAATCAAATTTTCTTTTTTTTTGGTGCATTACATGGAAGTTTTAATGCATTTCAACGATTTTCAAAGCTTTTCCCACTTCAATAAAAGCATTTATGGCTTTGTCCAAGTGCTCCTTCTCGTGTGCCGCGGATAGTTGCACCCTAATGCGAGCCTTTCCTTTGGGGACTACCGGGTAGAAGAAACCAATGACATAAATGCCCTTTTCCAGCAGCATATCCGCCATTTGTTGCGAAAGCTTGGCATCATAGAGCATCACCGGCACTATGGCAGAGTCACCATCAATAATATCAAAACCGGCCTCCTTCATACCTTTTTTAAAATACTCCGTATTCTGTTGAAGTTTATCCCGTAAGGAAGTGTCCTTGTCCAACATTTCAAAAACCTTGATGGATGCACCCACTATGGCCGGGGCCAAGGAATTTGAGAACAAGTATGGGCGAGACCGCTGCCGCAACATCTCAATAATCTCCTTTTTTCCGGTGGTATAACCTCCCATGGCTCCGCCTAGAGCTTTTCCAAGGGTGCCGGTAATAATATCAATACGGTCCATAACGCCTTTTTCTTCCAAGGTGCCTCTCCCGGTTTCTCCAATGAACCCAGCAGAATGACACTCATCAATCATCACCAATGCATCATATTTGTCCGCCAAATCACAGATTTGATCCAAAGGAGCTAGGAGTCCGTCCATGGAAAACACCCCATCGGTCACAATAATGCGAAAACGTGAACCGTCGTCATGACTTTGTTTTAGCTGGTTTTCAAGATCGGCCATATCGTTATTGGCATAGCGGTATCGTTTGGCCTTGCACAATCGCACACCGTCTATAATGGAGGCATGGTTCAATGAATCTGATATAATGGCATCCTCGGCTGTCAATAAAGGTTCAAATACACCGCCGTTGGCATCAAAGGCAGCAGCGTATAAAATGGTGTCCTCTGTCCCGTAAAAATCCGCAATCTTCTGCTCCAGGGTTTTGTGGATGTCCTGGGTGCCGCAGATAAACCGGACAGAGGACATACCAAACCCGTGGGTGTCCAAAGTATCCTTGGCCGCCTGAATCACCTCCGGGTGGGAGGAAAGTCCCAAATAATTGTTGGCGCAGAAATTTATGACTTCCTCTCCAGTGGATATTTTAATCACGGCATCCTGAGGGGAGGTAATAATACGCTCCTTTTTAAAGAGCCCAGCCTCTTTAATGCTTTCCAGTTCTTGTGCCAAGTGGGATTTTATCTTTCCGTACATAGTTTTTTATTTAAAGGAAAATAGGTTTTATTTCTTGATCAATATATACAATAATTATATGTCTAATTTGAAAACCCATGGCCTTTAAAACATCGGCATATTGGGTAATTTGTTCTTTGTGCGATGGTGACGGTTTTCCGGTCTTATAATCAATTACCGTAGCTTCCTTGTTTTTTAGGGCAATACGATCTGGCCGCAGCAATTTTCCCTCCGCGGTCAGGATTTCCTTTTCGTTCAAAGCTTCATAATCGTCAGTAAAATATTCCTTCAACTGCGGATGGCGAATAAGCTGCTGAATTTTTTGACTCACCCCTTCCATGGCTTCTGAAGGAAGATGTCCCTGCATGTTCAGTTGCACCAGAGCGGGCTTCACATCTTCGGAGGTATGGATTTGACTTAGGGCCAAGTGGATCAAGTTGCCCAGTTCAATTGCTTCCTGCACTTCGTTGTCCCATAATCGGCTCGATTTGGTGGAAATGGCAAAACCTGAATCTCCTTTTGGCCTTGTTGAAAATGGAATATGGGAGCTATCCGTGGTTTTTTGATCGGAGCCTGAAGAACCACCCGGAAGCGAACCCCATGAAAAAACGCTTTCCAAACCTTCTTGATGTCCTTTTATGGTAAGGTAGTTTTGAAAAAGATCGGAATAGGAATTGCCCTGTTCAAGGGTAGCAGGTCGTTTTTCATGTTCCGAAATGATATAAAGTGCCTTTTCGGCCCGGGTCAGTGCCACATAGAGCACGTTAATGGCGTCCAGTTCCGTTTTTTCAGACTCTTCCCTATATAGTTTGGAAGTTTCCGGATTGTAATGGAGCATTTCCTTTTTGGTATTGATAAGAAATTCTTCCAGCTCCAAGGTTTCTTCCTGGGAGGTTGCCGGGACCCATGTTTTTTTTCGTTTTCGTTTATCATCCACAACTGCGTTGGCAAAGGGAAACAGCACCACGGGAAATTCCAAGCCTTTGGACTTATGCACGGTCATGATTTTTACTGCATTCAGGTGATTTGGCGCTGCTATGGCCAAGCTATCCTGTTTTTGTTTCCAATGGGCTAAAAAGGCATGGATGCCAGGACCATCCTTTTTTTCTGTAAGGAGTACTTCATCCAGCAAAAAAGTAAGATAGGCCTCGGCACCATTGGAAAGGTCAAACTGACTTATGGCCCGCTCCAGGATAATCAAAACCGGCTGGGTGTGCATCTCCTTATAATCAAAGCCGTAAGTTGTAAACAATAGTTCTCCCAATGCATCAAAATGATTCGCTATAAATTCGTGCGGATCCTGGGTCCCTTCCGATAGATAGGCCAAAACCTCATAAACGGCCTCCCCATTTTCCTGATTGGCAATTGTCTGTAGCAGGGCCAAGAGAAATTTAACTTCCGGATTGTTTTTTAATAAAAGGGATTCCGAAGAAACTAAAGGAACCTTATGTTCGGATAAAAAATTGGCCAGCAGCATACCATCGCTATTTTTACGGACCAGCACACAAATATCACCATAGTCATAGGTACTGCGGCACACCTCTTGAATAGTCCGTAAAACCTCTTGACAATAAGCTTCATTTTTATCTTCCACGGTGGTATCCAAAAACGATAACTGCACATATCCGCCTTGGTTTGCATTTGTTTTTTGTTGGCATCCTTCCAAAAAGAGATTGCGGTGCCCAAGATTCTTAAGAAAAGGGGCAATTGTGCTAAAGAAGTCGTTGTTAAACCGGATGATTTCACTGTAGCTTCTCCAATTGGTATCCAGGTTAAAAATTTGGGGTGGGAGTGCAAAAGGTTGAACCTTTTGGGAAAGCAGGTCCGCAAACTGCTCCGCCTTCCCACCTCTCCAACGATAGATGGCCTGCTTTACATCGCCCACCAAAAAAAGAGACCCCTGCTCATTTTTTTCGTTGACGCCTTCAAGTGCATTCCCAATTAAGGGAACCAGATTTTCCCATTGCACCTCGGAAGTATCTTGGAACTCATCAATAAAGTAATGTCGGTACTTTTCACCCATCCGTTCGTAAATAAAGGGTACGGGCTGGTTTTTGATTTCTTTGGACAGGAGTGCATTCATGGCTGAGATAGGGATAACCTCTCGCTCCAGCTCAATGTTTTTGATTTCCTTGGCAATCTCGTTTAGCAAGGTCAACGGGACCAGGTTTCCGTAGATGTTCTTCAGATAATCACGCTGGTATAGTTTTTTTTTGATGGAAACATAGTGTTCCAAAATCGAGGAGGCCAATGCGGTGCTATCCCTTTTGTCCGATGCCTTTAGGATTTTGCCTTCCTGAAGGGATTGCTCCAGCTTATTGGCATACAAAGTTTTGATGTTGAACTCGCCTCCAACTACTTTTTTAAAGTGGTTGGGGAGGGTCTGCCTTGGAAAATCGCTGGGCTCAAATCCTTGGCTGTCCATTTCTTGTAACACCTTTTGCGCCGTTGCCTTGGCCGATGCTTCAACGACCTTCAACTGGGCAATGATGTTTTTTTGTATGGTTTTGAAATCCCCAATGGATTTGGACCTTATTCTTTCCAGGTGTGCCGAATGGTTCTCTTGGAACAATAGCTTACCTATATCCACCAGATCATGGACAATGTTCCAGCTTTTGTCCTCATCTATTTTTTCAAGGGAAAAATCAATGAGAACCTGGGTCAAGCTATTATCCGTACCGGCCCGTTCCAAAAGTCTGCCAACCGCTTCGTTCAGCAAGAGCTCCGTATCCAGTTCCACTTCAAAGTTTTGGGAGAGCTGCAGATCGCGGGCAAAGGTCTTTAGGATTTTATGGTTGAATCGGTCAATAGTGGAGATTTCAAAAAACGAATAGTTGTGCAAAATGCGTTTCAACAACTTTTGCGAGCGCTCCTGCAGAGCCTCCGGACTAAGATCGAGCTCATCGCAAAGTTCGTGGAACAGACTTCCCTGTTCGGTCGGAACGGACGTTTTTCCGAAGGTATGTAGGCTGTCCAATATCCTGGACTTCATTTCATCAACGGCCTTATTGGTAAAGGTAATGGCCAACAACTGCCTAAACTGGGAGGGATATCCATGCAGCAGCAGTCGCTTAAGATATTCCTTGGTGAGGGAATAAGTTTTGCCCGAGCCCGCAGATGCATTATATATTTTAAATTGGGAAACCTCCAAAAAAGTTTTTCCTGCAAATTACGGATTACCAACCTTAACTTAATGGACCGGGCCATGAAATATATGGCATAAAGCCGTATTTTTACAGGAATCATTAATAACTTAAAAACAGTATAATTATGGCTTTTGAATTACCAAAATTACCCTATGCATACGATGCTCTGGAGCCACATATAGATGCCCGGACCATGGAGATCCACCATACCAAGCACCACAATGGCTATACCACCAAACTGAATGGTGCCATTGCAGGAACCGATTTGGAAGGAAAGGGAATAGATGAAATCCTTGCCAATTTGGATATGTCCAACGGTGCTGTTAGAAACAATGGTGGAGGATTTTACAACCACTGCCTTTTCTGGGAGGTGATGTCCCCTAACGGAGGCGGAGCCCCAAGTGGGGATCTGGCTGCGGCCATTGATGAAGCTTTTGGCTCCTTTGATGCGTTCAAGGAACAGTTCAGTGCTGCTGCGGGAACGCGTTTTGGCTCTGGTTGGGCTTGGTTGTGCGTGCACAAGGGCGGCAAGTTGGAAGTGTGCTCCACCCCAAACCAGGATAACCCGTTAATGCCCGGTACAGGTTGTGACGGACATCCTATTTTAGGATTGGATGTTTGGGAACATGCCTATTACCTGAACTACCAAAACCGCAGACCTGATTATGTAGCCGCATTTTTTAATGTGATCAATTGGGATAAGGTGGCGGAAGGATATGCAGCTAACAAATAGCTGATAAAGATTATCACTCTTATAACAAAGGGGCCGCTGAAGCGGCCCTTTTTTTTATGCGTCAGTTGGAGTAGTCCCGAACGTCATTCGGGATACATCGAGAACACATCTCTAGAGAGGGGCCAGGGGTGTGTATGGCCCCAAAACCCCTATCCGTCAATTGAAAAGGGGCATTCATCAATTGAGGATGTTCTTCTCTAGCTTATAAACCTTCTTTTAAGGCTTAAACCATAGAATTGAGAATTAGAAGGAGTTTCAACCTATTATTTACCCTACTTGTTTTCTCTTGTGGCAATGATGATAATTATAAAGGCCCTGATACGAAGCATACCCAAATAAAAAGCATTGAACCGATATGTGGCCCTATTGGTGAAGTTGTTGTCATTGAAGGCAAAGATTTTGGAGATTTCCTTGAGGACAACATAGTAGAGTTTGATGGCCATAATGCCCTGATTAAAACGGCCAGTACATCAAGATTAGTAGTTGTGGTTCCTAGTGGAGCTGACAGCGGTCCGGTGACTGTAAAAGTTGGGAGCAAGACTGCAGAAAGTGATGTTGACTTTGTTGTAAAGCCATAGGAAATCAAATACTGCTAGCAAAATTTTTAGAGCCCGTTGTTTGAGACCCTTTTCCTTTTACAAATAGGTACAATAGAAAAGGGTGAGGAAGCCCTCACCCTTTTCGTCCCAAATCTTACCATAAACTTAACCTACTTATGCTATGGCAAAACTAAATTACTGGTATTGTGAGAAATAACAAAAGTTTTTGAGGAATTTTTTGATTTGGACAGAAAAATTGAAAGGAAATTTTGAGAAGAATATAGGTAATTCCTTGGCAGTCAAACATAAAGAAGGCGGACATTGTCCGCCTTCTTTCCCCAAATCTTACCATGAACTTAACCTACTTATGCTATGGTCCTCCAAATGTACGGCAAGGGGCCACTTTTGAAAAAAGCTTTTAGACGAAACCCCAGTTATTTGGGTGAATGACCAAACCTACGGTTTGTGCGTACTATTGCTGGAGAAAAGGATTACGAAGAAAGTCTGTGGGACTACCGGAAAATAAAAAAGGTGGAATAGCTTCCACCTTTTTTGCCCCAAATCTTACCATGAACTTAACCTACTTATGCTATGGCAATACTAAAGTAGGTTCGTCCTTTCCCCAGTAGCCAAAAACCCGTTAATCTGCACGTTTCATCGATGAAATGCACACATTAACGGGAATTAAGAAATAGGCTTTTAATACGCCCTTTGGTTTTTACCCTCGTAGAAATTGATAAAGGCACGGTTCACCACCCTGTTGCCCCCTGGGGTGGGATAATCCCCAGTAAAATACCAGTCGCCCAAATTCTTTGGACAGGCTTGGTGAAGCCCTTCAATGCTTTGGTAAATAATATCCACTTCGGCCCGTATCCCTACAGGGCTCAAAATCTCTGCGATTTTTTTGGAAATCTGATCTGCGGTAAAAGGAGCATAAAACTCCTTAACGTAATTGACCACCTCGGCATCTGATAGCTCTGTCTGCCGTAAACACTTTTCATAGATTTCCTTGATCTTGTCCGTGGTTCCATGGTCCTCATGAAGTGCTTGTGCTGCTTTAAAGGCCACAAAGTCCTCTAATTTGGCCATGTCTATTCCATAGCAATCCGGATAACGGATTTGTGGAGCAGAGGAAACTACAATTATCTTTTTGGGCGAAAGGCGATCCAAGATTTTAAGGATACTTTTCTTCAAAGTTGTCCCCCGCACAATACTGTCGTCAATGATAACAAGGTTATCTCCTTCTTTTACAGAGCCATAGGAGATATCATAAACGTGGGCCACCAAATCGTCCCTACTGCTGTCCTGGGTAATAAATGTCCTTAGCTTGGCATCTTTGATCGCTACCTTTTCTATTCTGGGGCGAACATCCAGAATACGATGAAGCTCATCCCCTGAGATATTGGGCCCAAGGGCCAAAATCTGTTCCTCTTTGAGTTTGTTGAGGTAGTTTTGGGCCTCTTTTACCATTCCAAAAAAAGAAGTTTCCGCCGTGTTGGGAATATAGGAGAACACGGTATTTACCAAATCGTTGTCGATGGACTTAAGGATTTGTGGAAACACCAGTTTCCCGAGCATTTTTCGCTCTTGATAGATTTCCTTATCACTTCCCCTGGAAAAATAGATACGTTCAAACGAACAGGCTTTTCGTTCCACAGGTTCTTGGATTTCCTGTACACTAACAGAGCCGTTCTTCTTTATGATCAGCGCATGTCCAGGATCTAATTCCTTCACCGAATCATATGCGACATTGAATACGGTTTGAATTGCAGGACGCTCTGAGGCAGCTACCACAATCTCATCATCTTGATAATAGTAGGCAGGACGAATCCCTGCTGGGTCACGGAATAAAAACCCATCACCATGACCCAACAAACCGCCCATAGTATAACCACCGTCCCAGTTTTTTGATGCCTTTCTCAAAATCTTGGCCATGTTCAATCGCTCGGCAATGAGCGGTGAAGCTTCTCGTTTGTTGTAGCCCTCCTTTTTAATTTGTTTGTAAAGCTTGGCAACGGCATCATCCAAAAAGTGACCGATTTTTTCCATTACGGTAACCGTATCTGCCATTTCCTTTGGATGCTGGCCCAGGGTCACGAGGTTCTCGAACAACTCGTTCACATTGGTCATATTAAAATTTCCAGCAACGATAAGGTTACGGTGCATCCAATTGTTCTGTCTTAAAAACGGATGAACACTCTCTATGCTGTTTTTACCAAAAGTCCCATAGCGCACATGACCCATAAGCAGCTCACCTATATAAGGAATGCTCCTTTTTTGAAGCGCCACATCATTTTCCAAACTTGGATTTTGTTCCAGGGCGGTGTTGATGCGGTCATTAATTTGTGCAAAGATGTCCTGGATCGGTTGCTGTTGTGCGGAACGTACCCGGCTCATGTAGCGTTCCCCAGGGCTCATGTCCAATTTAATACTGGCAAAGCCGGCACCATCTTGTCCACGGTTGTGTTGTTTTTCCATCATGAGGTACATCTTGTTTACCCCATAAAATGCCGTACCATATTTTTCTTTATAGTACTCTAGTGGTTTAAGCAAGCGGATCATTGATATTCCACATTCGTGCTTAATTGCATCACTCATAACAAACCAAAAATAAAAATGCCCCGAAACGTTTCAGGGCAGGTATTTATGTTAACTCTATATTGAATTGTGTCAATTCTTTAAATTGTATCAAGCGTTTGTCTACCTCCGCTTTTTGCAATGTTTCCATACGTTGCGTTCCAAACCGCTCCACACAGAACGAAGCCAAGTTAGATCCGTGGATAATGGCATTTTTTAAGCTTTCAAAAGATATGTTCTTGGATTCGGCAAGAAATCCTGCAAATCCTCCTGCAAACGTATCGCCGGCCCCGGTAGGATCAAATACTTCTTCCAAAGGTAAAGCTGGAGCGAAGAAAATATGATCTTCATGGAACAATAATGCACCGTGCTCCCCTTTTTTGATGACCACATACTTAGGTCCCATCTCCTGGATTTTGGCCGCGGCTTTCACCAATGAATATTCACTGGTCAATTGACGGGCCTCCTCATCATTGATGGTAATGACATCGATACGCGCTATGACTTTCATTAGCTCGTCCCAGGTATTGTCCATCCAAAAATTCATGGTATCCGCAATAATGAGCTTTGGTCGCTCTTCCATTTGATCGATTACACCCAGTTGGATATCCGGGTGCAGATTCCCCAGCATGACCACATCGGCGTCTTTAAAATTTTTGGGTACAACGGGATTGAAATCAGCCATGGTGTTCAATTCCGTAATTAAAGTATCCCGGGAATTTAGATCATTATGGTACTTTCCTTTCCAGTAAAAGGTTTTGCCATCCTTGACAATTTCAATTCCGGAAATATCAATATTACGGTCAGAAAAAATATCGAGATATTTTTGGGGAAAATCTCCTCCCACTACTGATACTACAGCAGATTTTACATTGAATTGGGAAGCGGCCAATCCTATGAACGTACCCGCTCCTCCTAAAATTCTATCACTTTTTCCGAAAGGTGTTTCGATATCATCGAAAGCCACACTGCCTACAATCAGCAATTTGCCCATCTACTAAAATTTGCTGCAAATATACGGTTACATATTCCATTTACCAGTATTCCTCCGGCAATTAAAAAATAACCGGAAAAATCTTGCCTGGAGGAGTTATTTTCTCCCATAGTCCGCCGGGATTTCTCCCCATGCTTTGGTTTCCCATTTTACAATAGGGGTATTGTACCTGTTTTTTTTTAACCAAGCTTCGGCCCGCTCTACCAAATCAAAAATTACAGCATTTTTTGTATTCTTTTTGAGCTTTGTGCCACACTTCTTTTTTCGGACCCAGCCTATTGCTATTCGAGAATCGGAGTAGATGATTCGGTCACTTTTTTTCGCTTTTAAAAAAGCCAATCCATGTACCAGGGCCAAAAACTCACCTATATTGTTGGTCCCTTGTTCAAAAGGTCCCTGTTTAAAAAGCACTTTTTTGGTTTTTGTATCAACACCTCTGTATTCTACTTTTCCAGGATTGCCACTGGAAGCGGCATCCACGGAAATAGAACTGTAGTTTGGGTCCCCAATCTTTAGGAGTTCTTCGGGAGAAAGCTCCTTTTTGCCCTTAGAGGAGCCTTTGTAGTCGGAATAGTTTCCGTTAAATGCTTTTTTGGCCTCGTCAAATAGGCTAAAGGATTTATACTGTGCTCCCTTCACTCCGGTTATCTGGGCCTTGCAATCGTCCCAACTTTCATAGATTCCAGGGCGTTTGCCTTTCCAAACCACGTAGAACTTTTTCTTTTTAGCCATTTTGGACAAGAAGTTTTTCAATCACTTTGGGAAAATGCTCATACTCCAATTGATGGACTTTTTGAGCAATGGTCTCTGGAGTATCTTGGGAATCAATTTGGGTTTTGGCCTGAAAGATAATGGCTCCCTCGTCGTAGGCCTCGTTTACAAAATGTATGGTAATGCCGGTTTCGGTCTCACCATTATCCTTAACCGCTTTGTGAACCCTATCCCCATACATGCCCTTTCCGCCGTATTTGGGCAATAGGGCAGGATGAATATTAACGATTTTGTTGGGAAATGCAGTGACTAGGGCCTCTGGTATTTTCCAAAGAAAGCCTGCAAGAACAATAAGATCGGGCGAGAAGGTTTTTAGCACTTCCACAAAATTATCAGAATCGGAAAAGGCGGCCTTGCTAAAAAAATAAGCGGGAACCCCAAGTCGTTTACATCGCTCCAAAACTTTGGCTGTACTTTTGTTGGTAAACACTGCCACAACCTCATTTTGGCCCCGCTCACGGCAATAAGTGATGATGTTTTCAGCATTGGAACCACTTCCAGAAGCAAGGATCAAAAGTCGTTTCATTAAGGAATAAGCTAGGTGCAATTTAAAAGGCTAAAGTACTGCACGCAAGCGTAAGATGTTTAATTTGAGGCACATTTTATCGACAAATGGTGTATTTAATCCAAAGTTTTTTATTTTTGCCCCGATTAAATTTTTAAAACCGATATAATTATGTCAGACATTGCATCAAGAGTAAAGGCTATCATCGTTGATAAACTAGGTGTAGATGAGAATGAAGTTGTACCAGAAGCTAGCTTTACCAACGATTTGGGTGCGGATTCCTTGGACACTGTTGAACTTATCATGGAATTTGAGAAAGAATTTGACATTCAAATCCCTGATGATCAAGCAGAAAACATTGCAACTGTTGGCCAAGCCATTAGCTATATAGAAGAAGCGAAGTAATTTTATGATATATTACTAAAGATTTTAAATTATCCATGTGATGATCATCGCATGGATAATTTTTTTTTAATTTAGGTTCTAAAGGGTAAAACAATAGTTCAATGCAGTTAAAGCGAGTAGTGGTTACCGGAATGGGCGCGCTTACGCCCATAGGTAATAATTTAGAGGCTTATTGGGAAGGACTAAAAAATGGGAAAAGCGGTTGTGCTCCCATTACTTACTTCGATACCGAAAAGTTCAAGACTAAATTTGCCTGTGAATTAAAAGGCTATAATGCCCAGGACTTTTTTGACAGAAAAGAAGCCCGAAAATTAGATCCCTTTGCGCAATATGCCCTTGTCTCATCAGATGAGGCCATTGCCCATTCTGGACTGGACCTTGAAAAAGTGGACAAGTTTAGGGTAGGTGTTGTTTGGGGTGCAGGTATTGGTGGATTGGAGACCTTCCAAAACGAAGTGATCGGATATGCCGGTGGGGATGGAACGCCACGTTTCAATCCGTTCTTCATTCCTAAAATGATTGCAGACATTGCGCCAGGAAATATTTCTATAAAACACGGTTTCATGGGCCCCAACTATACTACGGTATCGGCCTGTGCTTCATCGGCAAACGCCATGATCGATGCCCTTAACTATATCCGATTGGGGCATTGTGATGTTATTGTTACCGGTGGAAGTGAAGCTGCCGTAACCATTGCGGGTATGGGTGGTTTTAACGCCATGCATGCGCTATCCACAAGAAATGATAGCCCAGAAACGGCTTCTAGACCTTTTGACGCCACAAGGGATGGTTTTGTATTGGGTGAAGGTGCCGGCGCGCTTATCCTAGAAGAATACGAGCATGCCAAGGCACGCGGAGCTAAAATATATGCCGAGGTATTGGGTGGAGGACTTTCCAGTGATGCCCACCACATGACGGCACCACATCCGGAAGGAATAGGTGTGGTCAGGGTTATGGAAAATTGCCTTGAGAATGCCGGTTTGAAACCCGAGGATGTTGATGCTATCAACACCCATGGGACTTCTACGCCTCTAGGTGATGTGGCAGAGTTAAAGGCCATTTCCAAGGTGTTCGGAAATCATGCACCCAACATTAACATCAACTCTACCAAGTCCATGACCGGACACTTATTGGGTGCCGCAGGAGCCATTGAGGCTATCGCGTCCATTTTGGCCATGGAACATAATATGGTTCCACCTACAATAAACCATAGCACGGTAGATGAGAATATTGACCCAACCTTGAATTTGACCCTTAACAAGGCGCAAAAAAGGGAGGTCAACGTGGCTATGAGCAATACCTTTGGTTTTGGTGGACACAATGCTTGTGTTTTGTTCAAAAAAATAGGGTAGCTTTGTAGTACAATGAGACTTACTACCAAAATATTCAATTCCCATCCGAAAACGGATGGGGATTTTTTTTTGGGCATCAAGACAATACTTGGGTTTAAGCCCAAGGACATAGATATATATAAGAAGGCCTTTTTACATCGTTCCGTGAACAAAAGGGATGAAGAGGGCAACCCCATGAACTACGAACGTTTGGAATTTTTGGGGGATGCCATGCTCGGCACTATAATTTCCAAACACTTGTACAACGAGGTTCCCGAAGGTGATGAGGGATACCTCACCAAGATGCGTTCTAAGATTGTTAGCAGAAAGCACTTGAATGAACTTGGCAAAGATCTGGAGCTTTTACGATTTGTGGAAAGTCGAATTCCCAAAACCCATTTTGGGGATAACATTCATGGTAATGTCTTTGAAGCTTTGGTTGGCGCCATTTACTTGGATCGTGGCTATCCCTATTGTGAAAAATTCATCAACGAACGGGTCATACGCCCTTACGTAGATATTGAACAACTGGAAGGGAAAGTTATCAGCTACAAAAGCTTGGTCATTGAATGGTGCCAAAAGCAAAAAAAGACCTTCCACTATGATGTCTATGAAGACACCGGAAATGACGAACTAAAGCACTTCGCCGTAAAACTTACCATCAGTGACAGAATCTTGGCAAAAGCCAGGGCGACCTCCAAAAAAAAGGCAGAGGAAAAGGCATCCAGAAGGGCATATTTTGCCCTACAGAGTAGAATCGACAATCAGTAACTTTAAAAAAAGGTAAACTCAAACGTTTTCGTTGTATTTGGGATGCTATTGTCTCTTTTCAACTAGGCTGGCTAAGGTATTAGAAGTATATTTACAGTTCGCGTTGTACCCATGTTGACCACACATAAAATATCTGCGGACTTTTATGATGACAATTTTCAGCTCATTGCTATCCATAGCGGGCTGGAAGATTATGCCATGGGTTATGCCATAAATTCCATTTGCGGACTGCGGCTAAAAAGAAGGGACAAAGACCTAAAATTTGATCAGGATCTTTCTTTTTCCGTATTCGAATGGGAGGACGAATTAAGCGATACGTATTGGACACTTATTTCCAACAAGTGTACTGTAAAAACGGAAATACCTTCTGATGGGCTTTTCCAAAACCGCACCTCTTCCAGAACAGATTATTTGGTAAAGGAGCACAAAGAAGTGGATTACATACTGAAAGTGGATGGGGGCGAAACACCAATACTTAACGGAAAAATAAAGTTCATTAACCAAATACCTAAAGTGGTTACCGCTTATTCGTTGGAAACACAAACTTTGAAATCAAAAAGAAATTTAATCTTTTAACCATGCCAACCGGAAAAAAAACAAAAATTGTAGCAACCCTTGGCCCTGCAACGAGCAAAAAGGAAGTTCTTAAAAAAATGATGGGGGCCGGAGTTGATGTATTTCGAATCAACTTTTCCCACGCCTCCCATGATGATGTTGCCGAACGGATCAGGCTCATCAGGGAACTTAATGAGGAACTTGAGACCAATACCGCTATTTTGGCTGATTTACAAGGTCCAAAATTACGTGTTGGCGTAATGGGAGGGGAAGCCGTTGTTGCTCCCGGTGATGAAATCACTTTTGCTACCGGAGAACCTTTTGAGGGAAGTGCCTCTAGGGTTTATATGAACTATGCCAGTTTCCCTCAGGATGTAAAACCTGGAGAACGAATACTTTTGGATGATGGCAAACTAATATTTGAAGTTAAATCCACAAACGGCAAGGATGAGGTTAAAGCGGTTGTGGTGCAAGGTGGACCCTTAAAATCCAAAAAAGGGGTAAACCTTCCCAATACGGACATTTCGCTTCCGGCATTAACAGAAAAAGACATAAAAGATGCCATTTTTGCCATTGGACAAGAAGTAGATTGGATGGCACTTTCCTTCGTGAGGCACAGTCAGGATCTCATGGATCTTCAAAATCTGATCAACCAACATTCTGAGCATAAAATTCCTATTGTAGCCAAAATTGAAAAACCGGAAGCTGTCGAAAACATTGACAAAATTGTGGCCTACTGTGATGGTCTGATGGTAGCTCGCGGGGATTTGGGGGTTGAAGTTCCAGCTCATGAGGTACCATTGATTCAAAAGAAGTTGGTGCTTCGTGCCAAAAAAGCAAGGATTCCTGTGATCATTGCTACGCAGATGATGGAAACCATGATTACCAGCCTCACGCCTACAAGGGCCGAAGTGAACGACGTGGCCAATTCTGTCATGGATGGCGCGGATGCCGTAATGCTCTCCGGAGAAACCTCGGTTGGAAATTATCCAGTTGAAGTAATCCAGAAAATGTCCAGTATCCTGCTAAGTGTTGAAGGTTCCAATCTCATCAATGTTCCTCAAACACCTCCGCATATCCGTACCAAAAGATATATTACCAAATCGGTGTGTTATCACGCTGCTATAATGGCCAACGAAATTGAGGCAAAAGCTATTTCTACCTTGACCAATAGTGGTTATACAGCTTTTCAGATTTCAGCTTGGCGGCCAAGCGCCCATATTTTGGTGTTTACCTCAAACAAGAGGATATTGACACAGCTAAACCTTTTATGGGGCGTAAAGGCCTTCTTTTACGATAGATATGTTTCCACCGATGAGACCATAGACGACGTGAACCAAATTGCCTGTAAAAAAGGATTTTTGGATGTGGGGGATATGCTCATCAGCTTGGCGGCGATGCCTATTAAAGACAAGGGAATGGTAAATACACTAAGGGTAACAGAAATAGAAACCTGTAGTTTTTAGGTCAAAGATTTAGGCCACTTCTTTTTCGAAAGCAATAAAGTTAACCACCTTTCCTGCCGTATCAAAAACGGGAGAACCCTTAATCCAACATTGGTAGGGAGTCCCGTTTTTTCTATAGTTGGTCAGAATGACCTCAAAGGGTTTATAGTTTTTTATGGCTAGTGATACTTTCTTGGTTGTTTCCTTGCAGGTTCCTTCACCTTGAAACATTTTAGGTTTTTTCCCCAGAACCTCGTTGGGTTGATACCCATTCATTTCTGTCATATTCTGGGTGGCAAAGACAATGTTCAGGTTAGTGTCCGTAACTACAATGACCTGTTCCTTGTCGACAATTTCATCACGAAATTTGGCCGACTTATGCCACTTTCCCTCCTCTGCAAGTGAGCTTAATCCATGAACATCCTGAAGATCTTTGCAAAGCTTGGTAAAATGTTGGGCATAAAAATCCAGGGCACTTAATGGATAACCTTGAAGTTCCATTTTGGCATAGAAATTATGGGCCGCTTCGTCATAAAATCGCATCTTTTCCATACCCAATACTATAAAAAAGAACAAATGTGCTAAAATTTAGAGCTAACATTAACAGTCTTGTTTAAGTAATCATTCAAAAATGACCCCATTACGGTATGTAAGTATCAACAAGCCAGGTGGACTAATTGTGCAAAATGTACCATAAATCATTACTTTTAAAGTGCTGAAAAACAATGAAACACGAATATAAAGATTCGCAATTAGGGGCCGTTTTAGGACTCACGGACAACATCAAAAATGACAATGGGCACTTTTCCACAACTGCCAATACCATTAAATTTCTTTGGAATAGAAACGAGGAATCTTTAAAGCTCGATGTGGATGAAATGGAATTGGAGCTCTTACCCAATCAGATGGTTACCGTAACGTATCTGCAGCACGTTTCATTTGCCAAAACCCATTTGCCACTAGCCGGCATTTTATTTAATAGGGAATTTTATTGTATTTCCGATCACGACAGTGAAGTGTCTTGTAATGGGATTTTATTTTTTGGCACCCAAGACCTTCCACTGATCACCATTCCAGAAGATCAACAGAGAAAGTTTAGTTTGTGGTACGATATTTTTGTGGAAGAATTTTCTACTCCCGACAATATCCAGGGCGATATGCTCCAGATGCTCCTAAAACGATTGATCATCATGAGCACCCGTTTGGCCAAGGAGCAATTGATCGTTAAATCCTTGGAAAATGATCAAATAGATACCATAAGAAGGTTCAATTATCTGGTGGATATGCACTATAAGACCAAGAGAAAGGTAAGCGACTATGCGGACATGCTTTTTAAATCGCCTAAGACCTTATCCAATCTCTTTTCAATTTACAATCAGAAGTCCCCTCAACAAATTATCTTGGAACGACTTACCCTTGAAGCCAAGAGGTTGATTCATTTTACAGATAGACAAAATCAGGAAATTGCATACGACCTTGGTTTCAACGACCCGGCCCATTTTAGCCGATTCTTCAAAAAAATGACCCAAATGACCCCTTCAGAATACCGGGAAAACCTGGTTACGGAAGTCTAAGGGAAATTTTGGCAAGCGGTCGGGAAATCACTCCTAACATCTCCCCTCTTTTTCGTCACATCTTTGCTCTGTAATTAAAAGAAAGGTAAAGATGAATTCAATAGAAAAATCAGTTTTTAATCTCATTGAGATTTTCAGAACTACAAAAAAAGCGAATGTAAAGACACTTGTTTCAGCTTCACATTGTGATCAGAAATACCATCATGATTTCTATTGTGATGCAGAAAAACCATTTGTAAAGAATTTTTAATCCATATAACAACACATAAAATTTATAAACTATGAGCACATTTAATGTACCTAAAAGAGAAGAAGTAAGTAGCGGCAATCAAGCCATTTTTGACAACCTTGAAAAAATGTTGGGTTTTGTTCCCAATCTTTATGCTACCTACGCCTATTCAGAAAATGCATTGGGTAACTACCTAAATTTTTCCAATGCGAAGACTTCTTTGAAAGCTAAAGAAAAGGAAGTAGTAAACTTAGCTGTAAGCGAAGTGAACGGTTGTACCTACTGTTTGTCCGCACACACTGCCATTGGAAAAATGAACGGATTTACAGATGAGCAAATTTTAGAGCTAAGAGCAGGAGGGGCTTCATTTGACAATAAGCTGGATGCACTTGCCAAATTGGCCAAGAATATTACCGAGAATCGTGGTGCCACTAGTCAATCAGTATTGGATAATTTCTTCGCAGCCGGATGGACCAAGGAGAATCTTATCGACACCATTGTTTTGGTTGGGGACAAGACAATTTCCAATTACATCAACAACACCACGGAGATTCCTGTAGACTTTCCGGTGGTGCAACCTTTGGAAGTAGAAACAATTTAAATTAAAACCATAAAATTCATATTCATGAAAAAGACAATTGCAATTTTGGTCATGGCGTTTGTGACCGTATTTTCTGTTCAAGCGCAAGACAAAATGATGAAGGATGCTCCGGTAAGAACACTTTCCTTAGAGCAGACCTCTGGGGAATTTACCCAAAAGCAAATCACAGTTTCAGAAGGAACCTATGTTTTTGATATTGCCAATAACGGCGTCGGACATGATGTTGGCTTTGTACTGGTAAAGAAGGGTAAGGATGTTAGTAAGCCTGAAAACCATATTCAGACTGCCTATGTTACATCACCTGTTAAAACAGGTGCGTCACAAACTTCTAAGCCTACAAAATTGACCAAGGGCGAGTATGTGTACTTCTGTCCACTGAACCCCACATCAACAGATAATGTGCTTATTGTTAAGTAAGCAGATTGCCAGTGTTTAAAATTGAGCCCTCCGAACAGGAGGGCTTTTTTATTTTAATTCGGATTTTTCGAATAATGAAACGGCCATGTTTTTGGCCATGTAAATGGGCCAGTCGTTTTTGAACAAATGGCTTTCCGTAATGGCACTTTCATAAAGCAGGTAGATACCCCCGGAGATTTTCTCAGTTTCGGCCCTGGAAATATTAATGATATTATCCCCAACAACTTCGCCTAGAAATAAGAGCAACTCCTTCTTTTGTTTTTGTATAGCTGTGAGCAACTTCTTTTGTTTGGATGAGATCTCCCCTAGGGTCTTAAGTGCCCAGCATCCATAAAAATCTTCATCCCTATACATATCCCTTAGGTAATCGAAAATGGCCAAAAGCTGATTTTTACCCTGCTTTCTTTTTGAAACATAGCCTTTTAAGGTATCCAATAAATGGTCATGGCGATGTTTTAAATACGCTATGCAAATGTCCTCTTTGGATTTGAAATGACTGTAAAGAGTGGCTTTGGCAATATTACATGTCTCAACAATTTCATTGATTCCCGTGGAGTTGTAACCATTGGTATAGAACAGATTGCCGGCTGTGGTAATAATATGTTGATGTAAATCAGGGCGTTGCACGGTTGCAAATTAAACAAGAAATATACGGTCGACAATACTATAAATCAAATTTTAATTGAACCGAAACGGATTCCTTTTTTTGGATTTCTTTTTTTTCTTCTGTGTTGAGGTTGGCCAAGGATATGCCCAAAAGGCGAACCGAGTTTTGGAGCGTGGCCTGATACAACAACTCTTTGGCCGTTTCTAGGATTAGGTCTTTGGATGCTACAAAGTAGGGTAAAGTTTTACTTCGGGTCTGTAGCGTAAAGTCGCTGTACTTTATTTTAAGTGTAATGGTCTTTCCGGCAATTTTTGATTTGGTCAAGCGTTTTTCCAACTCTTCCGCGATGTTCTCCAGCCTTTCCAGCATAAAGATTTCACTGCTCAGATTTTCGCTAAAAGTTCTTTCGGCTCCAACCGACTTGGGAATCCTGTGCGGTTTAACTTCACTGTTGTGGATTCCCCGAACCACATGATAGTAGTATGCCCCGCTTTTCCCAAATTGCCCATCCAAAAACTCTAAGGATTTTTTTTTGAGATCATTTCCGGTGAAAATGCCCAGTTTATACATTTTCTCGGCCGTTACCTTACCTACACCGTAAAACTTTCGGATGTCAAGTTCCTCCAAGAAAGAAATTACCTCTTCGGGATTTACCGTTTTTTGGCCATTGGGCTTGTTGTAGTCACTCGCCACTTTGGCTATAAATTTATTAATGGAGATCCCAGCGGATGCGGTCAGTCCGGTTTTTTCCAAAATTTTTTGACGGATATCTTTGGCAATCAGTGTTGCTGAAGGGTTTCCTTTTTTATTTTGGGTAACATCCAAGTATGCCTCGTCCAAGGAAAGCGGTTCCACAAGATCTGTATATGCAAAGAAGATTTTACGTACCTGTTTGGAGATTTCTATGTAACGGTCGTAACGGGGTTTCACGAAAATAAGGTCGGGGCATAACCGCCTTGCCTTAAACCCGGGCATGGCGGACCGCACCCCAAAAGTTCTTGCCTCATAACTGGCCGCGGATACTACACCTCTCTTGGAACCCCCTCCAACAGCAATAGGTTTCCCTTTAAGCTCAGGATTGTCATGTTGTTCCACGGAAGCGTAGAAGGCATCCATGTCCACATGAATTATTTTTCGCAAAGGGAAATCGAAATCCATACCCAAATTTAGGGTATATTTAGCTGGATGGAACACTTGGAAATTGAACGCAAGTTCTTGATTAAATCGGATGACTATAGAAATAAAGCTTCTTCGCAAACTCGAATTGTCCAAGGGTTTTTGAATACCGCTCCAGAGCGCACAGTTCGGGTAAGAATCAGGGGAGATGAAGCATTTTTGACGGTTAAGGGAAAGAGTAATAAGTCGGGGACCGCACGATTTGAATGGGAAACCAAAATCGAAGTACAGGAGGCTATAAACCTTATAGATCTTTGCGAGGAGGGTATCCTGGAAAAGATTAGGTTTGAGGTCACTTTTGAAAACCACCTTTTCGAAGTGGATGAATTTCTGGGGGAGAACAAGGGACTCGTTCTTGCTGAAGTGGAGTTGCAACATGAGGATGAGATTTTCGGAAAACCTGACTGGTTGGGGCAGGAAGTAACTGGGGATGTTCGGTATTATAATTCGCAACTCAGTAAAAATCCATTTCAAAATTGGTGACGGGAAACGTAAAGGTTAGATCGGGGATTAATTTGCTGATTTTTTGTTCCGCATGCTTTGCTATTTTCACAGACTATATGGGCAGGGAATTGCTTTATAGCATTTTTAAACCGTTGACTACCATTTTAGTGATTTCCATTTTGTTTTTTGGAAAAAATTCAGGCTTGATTAGGTTCAAGAATATTATGGTTGCTGCTTTGATCTTCTGTTTGTTGGGAGATATGCTATTGCTTCAGGACAAATTCTTCGTATTTGGCTTGGGCTCATTCTTGATTGCCCATTTACTCTTGGCTTACGGATTCGGGGTGTTGGAGAGCTTTCAATTTCAGTGGATCTCCGGCATACTTTTTCTTGGATTGGGATTGTCCATATTCTTTTGGTTGAAACCTGATTTGGGGAATCTGGAAATACCCGTAGCGGTTTACATTTTGGCCATCTGTTTTATGGCTTGGCAAGGCTTTGGACTGTGGCTTAAAAAAAGGATACTGACATATGCGCTTATTGCTATTGCTGTTTTCTTGTTTATGTTTTCGGATACGATGATTGCTGTCAATAAGTTTAAATCCCCATTCCCACTTTCTGGTGTTGTAGTATTGGGCACCTATTGGATGAGCATTACTTTGATTGCCAATGCAGCATTTCTAATACTGAAGGGGCAAGATACATAAGGATCAATCCAGCTTTTCGTCCAGGGCCAAAATAGTCTGCAATAACACATTTGCGCCATTGGCCATATCTTCTGCGGAGGTAAATTCTTTTGGCGAATGGCTTATACCACCTTTGCTTGGTACAAAAATCATCCCTGTAGGGGCAATGGTCGCCATATCTTGGGCATCGTGTCCTGCGCCACTTGGCATGTATTTATGGGAAAGGCCCAATTTGGAAGTGGCCAGCTCAATTTCTTTTTGGATTTCTGGAGCGGTAAGAGCCGGGTCTGCGGTCGTATCCAGCGGAATGAACTCAATAGTTACCTGGGAAGTTTTTGCAATTTCTTCGGCCTTGTCCGTAATAGCGTGATAGACCTTTTGAATTACCTCAGCAGATAAATCGCGAATCTCCAAACTTGCAACAACCCTTCCCGGAATAACGTTGGGAGCGCCAGGTTCCGCTTTTATCCTTCCAACTGTTCCCACTTGGGCGCCTTCAAAACTATTGGTGATTTCGTTTACGGCGATTACGAATTGGGCCGCCGCTAGAAGAGCGTCCTGTCTGGAATTCATAGGAGTAGTCCCTGCATGGTTGGCAAATCCGGTGAACACCACATCCCACCATTTTAAACCAACAATGCCCTCAACAATTCCAATAGCTGTTTTTTCTTTTTCCAAAATACCACCTTGCTCAATATGGAGCTCCAAAAAGGCTGCCATGCTGTTTTCTTCACGGACAACTTCTGCAATTCGGGTGGTATCCCCACCTAATCGCATGATGCCCTCGCCCATGGAAAACCCTGTTGAATTGACCACCTTAAAGGCACCTTTGCCCAAATGCCCGGACATAGCCCTGCTTCCCATGACACCACCTTCTTCGTTGGAAAAGATGATGACCTCCAAGGGGTGTTTGGTCTTTATCTTGTGCTCATTTAAGATTTCAATAATCTCTAGGGCCGCCATAGACCCCACACAACCATCATAGTTGCCGCCATTGGGCACTCGGTCTATGTGTGAACCAAAGGAAATGGGTCTGGCATTCTTGTTTTCTCCTTTACGGAGGCCGATAATATTCCCTGCAAAATCAATGGATACTTCCAATCCTTGCTCTTGCAATATTTGTATGACCCAATTTCTTGCTTCAACATCCGCATTACTGAATGCTACCCTTTCCGTTTCTCCATTGGATTGTAGTCCAAACTTGGCCAAATCAAAAATTCGCTGCTCAAGACGATTTTGGTTAACCTTTAGATGAGAATTTTGAGCAATCAGGGGGAGTGCGCAAAAGATAAAGAGGATATAAAAAAAACGAAAAGGCATAGTCTTGTCTTAAAATGTTTGAGTGGGTAAAAAGGACCCATGCAATTGGAAGTTAACCCAAAGACAATATACAAAGGATCTTAGAAAAGAAGATTTCGTTTATTGAATGGGAATCCAAATATCCTCTTCAGAATTGGGATCATTATTTTTATATCTGGAACCTAATACCTCAAAATGTGGTCTGTCATCCAATTGGAATCCTGAACTGGGGAGCCATTCTGTAAAAATGTACTGAAAGATGGATTTATCCGCACTGGAACCCCTGTAGTGAAAAACCGCGTAGCGCCCACCTTTTAGATCGAAACTTTGCATCCCTTCCGGAATGATACCATAGCGATCAACTTCGACCAAAGCCCATTTGGTAAATAGTGCTTGCGGATCAAAAGTTGAAAAATAATTGGGGCCGTAAGATTGTAGGGAAATAAAATCACCGGTAACCCGACCCTCAATCTCATCTAATCTTGGTCGGAATTTACTCCAAAGCTCAAATGTCCTATCATTGACCAAGCTCATCTCAAGGCGTATGCCCACGAGCTTTTTTTCTTGAAGTAACTTGATTTCCGGTGAAATGGTCACTACAGGGCACTCTTAAACTGCTCCAAGAAGCGAATGTCGTTTTCGCTTAGCATACGGATATCTCCAATCTCATACAGCTGGAGAGCAATTCGGTCAATGCCCAGTCCAAAGGCGAAACCAGAATATACTTCGGGGTCAATGCCGCAATTTTTCAGGACGTTTGGATCTACCATACCACAACCCATGATTTCCAGCCAACCCGTGCCCTTGGTCATACGGTAATCGGTCTCAGTTTCCAATCCCCAATATACATCCACTTCCGCACTTGGTTCTGTAAAAGGGAAATAGGATGGACGCAATCGGATTTTGGATTTTCCGAACATTTCCGAGGTGAAATATTGCAAGGTTTGTTTTAGGTCGGCAAATGATACATCCTTGTCCACATAAAGCCCTTCCACTTGATGAAAGAAACAATGGGATCGTGCTGAAATGGCCTCATTACGGTATACCCTTCCCGGTGAAATGGTACGTATGGGAGGTTGGTTGTTCTCCATATAGCGTACCTGCACAGAGGAGGTGTGTGTTCGTAACAGAATATCGGGATCCGTTTGAATGAAAAAAGTATCCTGCATATCCCTTGCCGGATGGTATTCCGGAAGGTTCAAAGCCGTAAAATTGTGCCAGTCGTCCTCTATTTCCGGACCTTCGGAAACATTGAACCCTATTCGGGAAAAAATATCTATAATCCTATTTTTAACAATGGAAATGGGATGTCTGGCCCCCAGTTCGATAGGCTCACCTGGTCGGGTTAAATCCCCAAACTTTCCAGCAGCATCATTCTGGTTTTCAAGAGCGGTCTTAAGACCGTTGACCTTTTCGGTGGCTGTGGTCTTAAGCTGATTGATAACCTGTCCAAACTCTTTCTTTTGTTCGTTGGGAACATTTTTGAATTCCGCGAAAAATGAATTCAAAAGCCCTTTTTTTCCCAAGTACTTAATACGGAAAGCTTCTATTTCATCTTTGGAGTTGGAAGTAAATTTCTCTACTTCAGCCAAATGTTCCTTAATGGTTTCAATCATGGTTGCCGGCTGTATTAGCCGACAAATTTAGCAAATTGTCCTTGAATATATAGGCAATCAGGAAATGGACTGCCAGTCCACCGAAAAAATGCCATAACCAATGAGTGCCAATTGGGAAAAAAGTCTGTGTCAAATCTATCGACCTAAAGAAAACTGCAATACCAAAAATGAAGAAAGCAAGACATACAAGACTCATGTTCTTTCCACGAGTCCGCACCAAATACCAAACAATGGGAATCAATATGGTGCCTGCGGTAATGATATAACCCAAGGAGATACGAAGACCTAGGGGGATCGGCAAGATCCGGAGGAGGTAGGAAGCTCCAAAAATCAAAATGATCAACAGTAGTCGTTGCCACCAAATGGTCGCTAGTTTAAAAATAAAATAAACCACTAAGGCCAAGCACAACAGCATAATGGGCATCCAGTCGAGACGTAACCAAAATTCATGGCTTCGGGTTGCATGGTATATAGTTCCGCCAATGTAGCTTACGGCTATTACGGGTAGCACCCACGCCAAGAATAGATGCGCCTTGGTATTTTTATACACTTTATACCCCCAATAAATCAAAAGAACCAAAAATATTAGATTGCTATAGGTGTTGAATGGTTCTACGGGAAAACGTCCATCAATGGTTTCAAGATAAATGGGCCCTGAATCATTGGGAAACCTAAGAATTGCCATTTTGATACAAAGTAGTTTTATTCAGAATGGATATCCTCCACATTTTCAGTGACCCATTCCAAACACGAGTTGAATTCCTCAAAAATACTTTCCCTAGGGATTAGATCTGGAATAATATCGATACGCTCCATCATATATTTGGGTTGATCCAGCAGACCTACCAAGAGCACTATAATTCTCTTTTTCTTCAAATCTTGAAGAACATCTTCCATAGCGTAAAGACCGGATTGATCCATATACTGCATTAGATCCATACGGATAATCACACAGGACGCGGTATCCGGAATCTGTTCTGCCAATTGCTGGAAATCGCTGGTTGAACCAAAAAACAATGGGCCTTTTATATGTTTGATGAAGACTTCTTCGGTCAGTTTCTTGGGAAAATTTTTCTCATCGGCCCAAGGCTCTTCCTTTAAAGGCTTAACATCGGAGCGTTTGGCCGTAAGATCACCGATTTTCTTCATGAACATGAGAGAGGCTATTACTAAACCTATACCTACCGCATAAACCAAATTCCATACCGAGGATAAAACAAGCACCACCAACATGATAATCACCTCTGAACTAAGCTTAAGAGGTCCCAATTTGATGTCCTTGGGCAAGTACGGAATTGCTTTAAGACCCCTATAGTCCATAACCCCTATACCCACAGTTACCAAGATACCTGCCAAAACAGCCGCTGGGATTTGGGATGCCACAGGACCTAGTGCCAATAAAATTACCAAGAGCAGAATACCGGCTATCATTCCGGAAAGGCGTGTTTTACCTCCAGAGTTAATGTTGACAACGGTCCGGATGGTAGCACCAGCCCCGGGAATACCCCCAAAGACTGCAGCAATACTATTTCCAATTCCCTGCCCCACCAATTCCTTGTTCGGTTTGTGCTTGGTCTGGGTCATATTATCCGCTACTACAGATGTCAATAGGGAATCAATAGCTCCTAACAAGGACAAGGTGAGTGCGGTAAAAATATAGGGCGTAATGGAGGCGAAACTAAACTTGGTAAAGATTTCCAGATTTGGAAGAGGCAATCCACTTGGAATTTCTTCAATTGGTCTGTAGTCCATATTAAAACCGAAGGCAATTCCAGAAACGACAATTAAGGCAACGAGCGTGCTTGGTACCGCTGTGGTAATTCGTTTAAAGCCATAAATGATTATAATGGTGGCAAGGGCAAGACCCAACTCCAACCAATTGATATGTTTAAGAGCCCTTGGAAGTACTTTAATGGTGCCAACAACACCAGAGGCATCGCTAGCCGCCAAGGTTTTGGCCTCTTTCTGCATGTCTTCTACAGTAATCTTTCCAGCTCTTCTGATGGTTTCCTCGAAATCTTCCAGTACCAAAATACCTTCACCAGCCTCTTCCTTTAAAATATTTTCCAGGATTTCCTCTTCGGCCGGTGCCATGAACTGATTCACATATTCTTGGTCCTCTTTGGGATAATAACCCACTGCCGGAAGGATTTGGGTGACCAATATGATAACTCCGATGGCGGTCATGAATCCAGAAACTACTGGATAGGGGATGTATTTAATGTATCTACCCAGCCCAATTAGACCCAATACAATTTGCATTAATCCGGCCAATAGGAAAACGGCCAAAATAATGGGCAGTGCTTTGTTGACATCCCCATCGTGAACGGCTAAAATACCGGCTATAATTACCATGCTCACCGCCGTCATAGGAGCAGTTGGTCCGGATATTTGGGTATTGGTGCCGCCAAAAAGGGCAGCAAAAAAGCTAATAAAGATTGCACCATAAAGTCCAGCACTTGGACCAAGACCGGAACTTACACCAAACGCCAAGGCCAATGGTAAGGCAACTATCCCTGCTGTAATTCCACCAAAAAGATCACCTCTGAAATGCTTAAACATATATGCCAGCTGGTTATTGAAAGTATTGCTGTCAAGATAGTGATTTTAGAAAACTAAAAAAGGCCAATGAAATGTTAAACAATGGCCTTTTTTTATTGGGTGTTGAGCGGATTACATATAGTGAATTTTTCCAGTAGAAATGTCATACATACCACCCACAATCAGAATTTCTCCATTACCCTCCATTTCCTTAAGGACCGGACTTTGGGTTCTAATGTTGTCAATGGTCATTTGAACATTCTTTTCGGCAACTGAGTTTACAAAATCCAAGTTTTTGGATGTACGCTCAGCCGCATCAGCAGGTTCAGATACTGCATGGACGGCAGGTCTAATTTTACTTAGCAGCTCTGTTAGGTTTCCCATTTTGGCGTCATCGCAGGCACCCTTTACCGCACCACAACTGGTATGCCCAAGCACAACAATAATTTTGGTACCGGCCAGCTTGCAAGCAAACTCCATACTTCCCAAGATATCCGCATTTACAATATTTCCTGCAACCCTTGCACTGAAAATATCGCCTACACCCTGATCATAGATCAATTCCGCAGAAACCCGGGAATCTATACAGCTTAATATGGTAGCGAACGGATATTGGCCTGTAGCGGTTTGTTCTACTTGACCCAAAAGGTCCCTGTCCGCCTGTTGTTTTTCCACAAAACGTTTATTGCCTTCTTTCAATAAATCCCAGGCAGCATTTGGCGTAAGTGCCGCTTGGGTATCTTTTGTTTGAGTAATCATAGTCTAATGTTTTAAGCAGTTTTTGGTCTAAGTTTAAAGAATTGGATATAACTATCCGGATTTTCTACTTCACCTCTTTCCGAAATAAGTTTGATATGAATATTTCGATTATGTGCTTTTTCAGAGAAATCCTCTAGGATTTCTACAATGTCATTGTCCAAAAATCGGGTTTTCCTAACATCCAATTCAAGATATGAATTTTCAGGTAGACTATCCAATTCCTTGAGGATGGCCCCCTTGTTAAAGAAGGTAACCTCCTCAGCAAGGGTCATTTTAATTTTATGGACTCCATTACTCTTGTCCTCGATATGCAGGAAATGGGAGTTTTGGTAACTCTTGATTAATATAACCACAATTCCAACACCCAGTCCCATACCAATTCCTATCAAGAGGTCGGTGAACACAATACCGAGAACGGTAACAACGAATGGAACAAATTGCTTCCATCCTAAATGATACATTTTCTTGAAAAGGGCGGGCTTTGCAAGTTTATAACCTACAATCAAAAGTATGGAAGCCAACACAGATAACGGAATCAGGTTTAGCAACTTTGGAATAAGGATGATTGAAATCAGCAGAAAAAAGCCATGGATAATAGCCGAGGCCTTAGTTCTGCCACCAGACTGAATATTGGCAGAACTACGAACAATAACCTGGGTAACGGGTAGTCCACCTACAAGTCCCGAAATGGTATTCCCTACGCCCTGGGCAAAAAGCTCCTTATTGGTGGGGGTGGTTCTTTTGTACGGATCCAGCTTATCAGTAGCCTCTACGCACAGTAGTGTTTCCAAACTGGCTACCAAGGCAATAGTAAATGCGGTAATCCAGATTTCAGGATTGCCGATTACCCCAAAGTTGGGAAAGCTCAAAAGTGTTCCTAGGGTGTCTATGCTTTCTGGAATTGGAACAGTTACCAGTAGTTTGTCTGAAATGGCCAAGGTCTCATGGTCTTTTGTGAAGACATAATATAGGATTCCGAGTACAACTGCTACCAATGGACCTTGTATCAGCTGAAATATTTTGGATTTTTTGGTCAGTACCCTATCCCATAAAATCAGTATTGCCAATCCGATGACTGCAATTAGTGTGGCACCCGGGCTTATAAAGTTTAAGGCATTGAAAATTTCGCTGAAAGTGTTTTCGCCATCCAGCTGGAAAAAAGCAAAATCTCCCTCTGGGTTTTCACTATAACCAAAAAAATGTGGGATTTGTTTCAAAATAATTATGATACCAATACCGGTAAGCATACCCTTTATCACAGAAGAAGGGAAATAATAGGCTATTACCCCAGCCTTAAGGATACTAAACAGAATTTGAATAAGCCCTCCCAGTACCACTGCTACCAAGAAATTCTCGAACCCACCCAAGGTTCCGATGGCGGTAAGAACAATAGCCGCCAGACCTGCAGCAGGACCACTGACACCAATTTGAGACCCACTAAGGGCTCCCACAATAATTCCTCCAATAATTCCGGCGATTAATCCAGAAAACAAAGGCGCTCCACTAGCAAGCGCAATTCCCAAACAAAGTGGCAGGGCAACAAAAAATACCACAACACTTGCGGGCAAGTCGTTTTTAATATACTTGAACATGATAATAAATTAGATGGTCCCCAACTTAGTTTTTAGGCTGAAGACGGTTAGAAATAAATTTAAAATAAGGTCGGTTCAAATGAACTTCTGAGGAGGGGGTAGTACTATTTCCGCTTGGAAATCTGAGTTCAAAAACAGATACTCAATAGTTTCAGATTCCTGGGATTGGATAAAGAAACTGCCGTTTACGGCATATTGATTTAAGAATAAATCTTTTTCGTTGAATTTTTTTTCGGACTCTTTTTCTTTGCTTTTCTCTTCTTCGTTAGTATCCAGGAGTACGGCAACGGTGCAGTCTTTGTCAACTAAGGGCACAATGGAAGGGGCTAATATGGAAAATATCAGCAATAAGCAAACCAAAGGATGCGCGAAAGTCTTTAGCATTGGGCCGTTTTAGCAAAAATAGGGGGATACCCCCTTTTTTCTGTTAAATATAATTTAAAAATCTTTTAAAAGTCGAAGGTTTTCTTTTGGCAACCATCCTGTTTGACCATCGGATAATCGTATTTTTTTCCAATCGTTGAGCTCCTCAAGCACGTTTACTTTGGTGCCTTCGTGAAGGGTAAAAACAACCTCACTATTCGAATTGGGTTCCGAACTGATCTTAATTTCCTTGCTGAAAATAATAGCGGGATTATCATTGGTGAATTGCTGAAACTGAAGATAGGCCATAAGAATGCTCAATACGCCTAAGATAAGTGCAAACACACTGGTAATAAAGGCAATTCGCTTTTGGGTCGCAAACCGCAAGAAAAAATAAGTCAAATAGGTAAAAACAAACAAGAGCATCAAACCAACGGCCAAGTAGGCCCATTGATCAAAGGACAAAAAGTTGACCACAGTATCGTAAAGCTGACCCAATTCTGTCTTTGGCATCTCCTCAACCGCATCCAATCTCATATTTTGGGCGTAGCCCAAATTATTCAAAATCTCCGCATCATTGGGTTTTAGCAATAACGCCTTTTCGTAGTATAGAATACTCGGCCCAATGGCATTCTGTTTGTAATAGCAATTGCCAAGATTGAAGTACAGTTCGGCCGAATGTTCCCCATTTCCAAGGATTTTTTCGTAATTCTCTATGGCCTTGGAATATTCACCTTTATTGTAGTGCTCTGTGGCTTGGCTAAAAAGTGCACTGTTTTGGGCCATCCCGGTAAGGGAAGACAACAGGAAGAGTACTATCAATGATTTTTTAAGACTCATAACTGTTTATCCAATTTAGAAATGACCTCACTTGCCTTTTCGTAATCGTGCTGCATCTGCACATCTGAAAAGGGACTGTATCGTGCCATTTCACAGTTCTTTAAAAGACTTATGAATCCTTCCACATCCGAAACATCCACGTTTTTTTCGCTCAGTATGGTCGTAATTTTTTCCTTGCTGAACTCTGAGGTTTCTATCTTCAATTTGGCTTTAAGATAGTTGTGCAAGCCTTTTTCCAAAGCCACATAAAAGGCTTCCTTTTGACCAAGTTCCTTTTTCGCGGTCGAGAGATACTTTCGGGCCAATTTATTAGCTTGTTTAATTCGGTTGCCAACCACATCGCTTGCTATGGCCTCTCGTTTTTTGAAAGAGAAGACGGCGATGGGAATCAATAACAAGGGAGCGAATAGTAGGAGATAAAATTTATTCGACCCAAAAAAGTAGTTGGTCCCTATTTTGGTGAGATTGGGATTCAATTTTATAAAATGAAATTGCTTCCCTGTAGGAACCACAAATTGTTTGTTCGTAGACGAGGTCACCGCATTGTCCGAGGCACCAAGGGGACCTTCCAACACTTCTATATTGATTTCCTCCGAAGAAAGGGTAACGTATTTGGCCGTTTTGGGATTAAAATAGCTGAAGGAAATACTGGGAATTGGATATTTGCCGCGATAGGAAGGCACAATGGTATAATTGTTGGCCACCTTACCCTCCATTCCGGTACTGATTGTTCGGACTTTTTCGTCATATTCCGGCTCATAGACCTCGAGTGAACTTGGCAGTTCTGGTTCAGGTAATTGGAAAAGCTTCAAGTTCCCTTTTCCGGCAACTTCCACCTTGGCTTGAAGGGATTCCGAGGCATTGAGCTGTTTTTTGCTTGTGCTCACAGAGAATTCGAAATCCCCGACGGCACCACCAAAATCAGCCGGTCTTTCCGCTTCTGGCAATGGTTTTACGTTTAGCGTTCGTCTACCTGCCGAAACTGTTTTGCTGGCCTGGGTATAGATTCGTCCTCCAAAAAAATCCCTCCGATTGGTAGGTACATCCACAAAGATTTCAAGGGAAAGCGGTTCAATTTCCAACTTCCCGGCTTTCTGTGGATAAAGTACCACTCTTTTTAGCACTACGTAGCGATAGGGTTGCCCTTGATAGGTGCCATTTTGTGCAGTATGTTTGGTTACGGGAATGTCCTGACTCCAAAAGTTATTGTATTTGGGGTTGTCTAAAGGGCGATAGTTGGTGACACTTATGTTTGGACTTACATAGAGTTTGTAGACCACGGTTACAGCTTCATTCAAATACGGATTTCCTTTAGATACTTCTGCCACCAAATGGAGGCTTTCATCTGCCACGTCGTCCACGGTTTTCTGGTCATTTGGTTTGTCCACTGCCGCAGTGACCTCCACCGTCTTCGGCAAGGTTTTATATGTCTCACCACTAATTTCTATTGTGGCCTGTTTGATATTAAACCTCCCTCTAGCCGTGGGAACCAGAATGTAGGAGTAGGTCTTGGAAAAACTGCGTTTCCCATTGATCCACGAAGAACTGATGGACTGGGAGGGCCCCATGACCACCTTAAAACCTTCAAAGGGCGGAGGATTGAAATTGTCCCCATCCTTATTCATTGTAAATTCTACCCTTAGCCGTTCGTTTATACCCAGTTTCTGTTTGCTGAGTTTCATTTCAAACGAGACCTCATTCTCTTGGGCATACAGAGAACTTCCCGATGTTAAGGGGAAGCACAAAACAGCCATAAAAAAGACGCAAATGCCTTTCATTACCAATCTTTCTCGTTTCTAATTTTTTTACCCTTGACCTTTCTGGCCTCCATTTTTTCCTGCACCTTCTTTTCCTCATTTTGCATGGCCTCTAGCAGATTCTGTATCTGTTGTTTTGAAAGTTGGTTGGGTCTAGGCTGTTGTTTTTGTTCCTCGGGTTGATCTCCTTCATTGGGCTTCTTCTCCTGTTCTTTCTTTTTATCTCCATCTCCCTCAGAATTCTCCTCAGGTTTGTTTTCTCCGTTTTCACCTTCATCCCCTTCATCTTTGTTTTCATCTTCATCCTGTTCTCCTTCATTATCCTTGTTATTGTCCCCCTCGTTGTTCTGATCCTGATTTTGATCTTTCTGCTCGTCCTTATCCTGCTGATCTTTGTTATCCTGGTTTTGGTCGTTATTCTGATTGTCCTGCTCATTTTCCAGCATTTTCTTGGCCAATGCGAGATTGTAACGGGTCTCTTCGTCATTGGGATTATTTCTAAGGGACTCTTTGTAAGCTTCAACGGCTTTTTGGTATTCCTTCTTTTTCATGAACACATTGCCCATGTTGTGAAAGGCTTTGTGCTTGCTGGGTTTTTCCTTTGTCTTTTCTCCTGCTTGCTTGAAACGACCAAAGGCTTCCCCGTAACTCTCCCGGTTGTAATAAGCTGTTCCCAGATTAAAGGGTGCCACAGTGTTATCTGAACTCTTTGAAATGGCCCTTCTATACTCGGATTCTGCCGTGGTAAAATCGTTCGATGTAAGCTCCTTGTTTGCCTCCCAGGTGAGGTTGGTGGAGGCTTGCAATGCCTTTTCGGCCTCTTTGACCGCTTCATCCTCCTGAGCGTTTATATGAAGGCCGGCCATCAGTAATAGGCCGAATAGCAATCTTCTCTTAAGCATCATCATGTTCATTAAAAAGATTTAATTTTTTCAACCATTTTGTTTTTCTGTCCAAAAGGAAAATGTCCAAAAATAAAAATAAAAGACCTATACCCAAGAACCACTGGAACTGGTCCTTATATTCTGCAAATTGTTTGGCCTCAAATTCTTTTTTGTCCATTTGGTTCAATTGTTCCTTGATGTATTCCACCGCGTTTTCGGTATTGGATCCATCAATATATTCACCGTTCCCTTCGCTCGCTATTTCAGAAAGGACCATTTCGTTCAGTTTGGTGATGACCACCTCTCCTTTGTTGTCCTTTTTTAGGCCTTGCACCACTCCATTTCGTTTGATGGGAATTGGAGCTCCTTTGGGTTTGCCAACGCCAATGGTGAAAATTCGGATGCCATTTTGGATGGCATTATCCACAGCATCAATGGTAGAACGCTCGGAATGATCTTCCCCATCCGAAACAATAAAGAGAATCCTATTCGTTTGCTCGGAGTCGTTATAGTAGGTGCTGGCCAAATCAATCGCGGCATTAATGGCCGTTCCTTGTGACGATAGCATATCGGTGTTCATACTCTGAAGAAACATTTTTGCGGCACCGTAGTCGGTAGTGATAGGTAATTGGGGATAGGCCTGTCCGGCATAAGCAATAATACCAATTCGGTCACTGGCCAATTGATTTATGATTTCTGATACCAGGCGTTTTGCCTTTTCCAGGCGATTTGGCGCAATGTCCTCAGCGAGCATACTTTTGGAAACATCCACGGCGAAGACAATATCAACGCCTTCTCGTTTAACGGTTTCCAACTTGGTTCCAATTTTTGGGTTCACCAACCCCAAGATTAAAAAGGCAAGCCCCAGCAATAGAAAAATAAGTTTCAACGCTGATTTGAAATTGGACCGATTGGGTGCCAATCTGCGGAGCAACTTGGAATCGGCAAATTGGTTCTGGGTTCTTTTTTTCCAAACCTGGAGCAAAAGGAAAGCCACTACCATCACCGGAAGTATGGCCAATAAATAGAAATATGCTTTTTCTTCAAGCTGAATCATGCGTTAAATAAAACTTTTAAATATGGAACTGCGCAAGGCCCATTCCAACAACAACAAAATACCTGCCAAGAAAATCAATGACCGGTATTTTTCATCATACTTATAATATTTGAATTCTTCTATTTCCGTTTTTTCAAGTTTGTTGATCTCATCATAGATTTCTTCCAGTTTTTCATTGTCCGTGGCCCTGAAATACTTACCGCCGGTTACCTTGGCGATCTCCTGGAGCAATTCCTCATCTATTTCTACCTGTCTCATACCATATCTAAAAGAACCATCCCTGTTATAGGCCACTGGTGAAAGCGCATTTCCGTTGGTTCCCAATCCAATGGTATAGGTCTTTATTCCAAATTCAATGGCAAGATCAGCGGCTGTGTTAGGTTCGATGAAACCTGAATTGTTAACACCATCGGTCAGCAGGATGATAACCTTGCTGATGGCCTTGCTCTCTTTCAGCCGATTTACCGAAGTGGCCAATCCCATGCCAATGGCAGTTCCATCTTCGAGTTCACCATAGGTAATCTCCCGAAGGGCTCTTAGGACAATGGATTTATCGCTAGTTATGGGGGTCTTGGTATAACTCTCCCCCGCATAGCCAACAAGTCCAATGCGGTCGTTCGGACGTTGTTTTATGAAATCCCCTGCAACTTCTTTTAAGGCCGAAAGTCTATTGGGCTTTAAATCTCTGGCCAACATGCTCGATGAAACATCAATGGCCATGACAATATCTATTCCCTTTGTTGTCTTGGTCCTTGTTGAAATATCCTCCACCTGCGGTCTGGCCAAAGCGGTTATTATGGAAGCGAGGGCAAGCAGTCGCAAAGCAAAAAGCAAGGGACGCAATTTTGAAGCAAGACTGCTTACTGTAAATCCTTTAACACTGGAAATCTTAAGTGCCGCCACTTCATCTTTGTGCTTGAAAAAATACCATAGCAAAGCCAGTGGAAGCAAAAGGAGCAACCAGAAGAACTGTGGGTTTGCAAATTCGATACTATCAAACATCTATACTTGTGTTTTTACGTCCAACGTGGTTAGAATTCGGGCTACAATCTGTTCAGCATATTCGTCACCATCTTCCCAGGTGATGATAACCTGTTGCATAAAACCCTTGCCACCAAAAGACAGGATATTGTATTTCGCCTTTTTGGATTTACTGCTTCCCGGACTTTTAAAGTTTCCAGTGCCATAGGTCTTCAGTCCCGTAACACCGGATTTAGTCTGGAATTCCTCCTGTTTGGTGATGATGTTTTTTAGCCCGTACTGCTCAAAAGCTCCTAAAGTGGAACCAATAGCCGCTTCAAAATTAGGTTCGGCAGCCTCTTTATAAGTGACCGAACTTGTGGCTACGGAAAAGATGCCCACATAGCTGCCATAGGAGAAGGTCTGTAGCTCTTTAATAAGTTCTTTGGCTTCTTCGGGCAGGTCCATTTCCTGTCGGATCAAGACATCTGGTGTCTGTATTTCTATGGGCGGGTACCCGTAGGCACTGGTCACCCATTCGCCTTCCAAAAGTTCCTTTGTAGGATAGCCAAAAACGGTATCCTTGACCTGCTTAAAACCAAAATAAGCCACGGAAAGTGCTGCACTAAAGAAGATAAGTCCGGCAAAAATAGCAGCTGCCCAATAAATTCGTTTACGCTGTTTTTTCTTGGCAAGCTCCTCCAGGTATTCCTCGGTTTGAAGTAGATCCTCTTCCGTGGGTTCAGGCAGGGCATCATGGGTTTTTACCACAATCTGCTCTACTAATTTTCTATCCTGTTCCGCGACGGAAGTTGAAGGTTTCGATTTGGCAAATTTGACTAAATCTGCCGTTTGGAGAATGTTTTGAAACTGGACCAATGTCTCGTTGTCCAAGTTTAAGTCGCCGGCATCCCGAAGCAATTCCAATTTGGTGATCAATTGGCTTGTGGTGCTTTCCAGAGCAGAAACGTTCACATCTTCCTCCAAATAGGAACGAACGATTCCTGTTAACTCGGAATAATATTTTTTGTACTCATCCTGAATCAGGTATCTGGAGTTTTCCAGCTTTTTAAGCTCTAACAGAGCCCTGTCATAGGGTGGCAGCAAGGCTACTTTTTCTTCCTCTGTGAGGGGTTTTTTCCGTAAAAAGAACCAATACACCAAGCCTCCAATAATCAGGAGCGCCAAAAGTACCCAAAGTAAGGTCCTCCATATTTTGGCATAACTCTTTTCCACCTCAATAAGAGGTTTTATGTCGAACATTTTTTGCTTGGTAGTGTCCACGACCACATCGGCGACCTTTATTTGGAAGGAATCGGTATAAAATGGTTGTTCGTTAATTGCTATGCGTTGTGGGGGAATGGTATAGGAACCGCTGTCAAATTGGGTAAGTGCATAAATTTGTTTCAGAATCACCTTATTGCTTTCCTTGATAGTGTCCTGCATTATGGCCTCCACAGTTTCCAAGGGCGAAAAGGTTTGGCCTTCCGGAAAGTGAACCACGTTCAGTGAATCGGTTTCCACCGTAATGGTATACTGGATCTGTTCTCCAATTTTGATTCCCGTGGTGTCTATGTTGGCAATTACTTTGGAATCCGATTGGGCATAACCGTCAAAGCAAAATAGCAATAGTGCCAACAGCACCAACTTTGCCGGTAACCCGTGGAACTTGCCCTTAGATTGTATGTTATTTGCCTTCAACATCATCCTCTTCGTTTAAAATAACCCAACAACTTTTTCACGTAGCTTTCATCAACACGACAATTGATTACGCCACAACCAGATTTTGTAAAGGAATTCTGGAAATAATCCACCCTTTCCTTGTGAAATTCTGCATAGGCATTACGAACTCTTTTGGATCGGGTATTTACCAATTGCAGGGTGCCGGTTTCTGCATCTTCCATTTGCACCATCCCTAGATTAGGAATGGATTCCTCCCGCTCGTCATAGATTCTTATCCCGGTTACGTCATGCTTGTTGCCTATAATGCGCAGGGTATTGTCGTAATCATTGGCTATAAAATCCGAAAGAACGAACACAATGGCTTTTTTCTTCATGACATTGGTCAAGAACTTCAAAGCTTCGGCGATATTGGTCCGACTACTTTTGGGTTTAAACTCCAATAGCTCGCGAATGATTCGCAATACATGGCTTTTTCCCTTTTTAGGAGGGATGAACAATTCCATTTCATCCGAAAACAGAATGAGCCCGACCTTATCGTTGTTTTGAAGCGCCGAAAAGGCCAAGGTTGCGGAAATCTCAGTGATTACTTCCTTCTTGAACTGCTGTGATGTTCCAAAAAGCTCCGATCCACTCACATCAACCATAAGCATCATGGTCAACTCCCGTTCCTCTTCAAAAACCTTTACATAGGGTTCGTTATAACGGGCCGTTACGTTCCAATCAATGGTTCGCACATCATCACCAAATTGATACTGCCGCACCTCACTAAAGGTCATACCTCTTCCCTTAAAGGTAGAGTGGTATTCCCCACCAAAGATGTGGTCGGAAAGACGTCTAGTCTTTATCTCAATTTTGCGTACTTTCTTAAGTAGTTCTTTCGTGTCCATCTGCTAGCAAACTGCGTATTGGCTGCCCGTATTTGATGATGGTAGGTTGTTTTTTTGAAGGTTGCCCGTAGGGGGATGCCTGCTAAGGCACTTCAACCTCGTTCACAATCTTGTTAATGATTTCTTCGGAAGTGATGTTCTCAGCTTCAGCTTCGTAAGTTATTCCAATTCGATGTCTTAAGACGTCATGTACAACGGCCCTCACATCCTCTGGAATAACGTACCCTCTCCGTTTTATAAATGCATAGCATTTGGAGGCACTTGCCAAATTGATGCTACCCCTTGGGGAAGCACCAAAACTGATCAGGGGTTTTAAATTTTCAAGATTGTATTTTTCTGGATAACGTGTGGCAAAGACCAAATCCAGAATATATTTTTCTATTTTTTCATCCATATAAACCTCTCGGGCAGCCTGTTGGGCGCTCAAGATTTGTTTTAGGGTCACCACAGGTTTAACAGCCTCTGTTGTTCCCTTAAGGTTTTGGCGGATGATTAGTTGTTCTTCGTTGAGCTTGGGATAATCGATTACCGTTTTTAGCATAAAACGGTCAACCTGCGCTTCTGGAAGGGGGTAGGTTCCTTCTTGCTCCACCGGGTTTTGGGTGGCCATAACCAAAAAGGGTGCATCGAGCTTAAAGGTCTCATCTCCGATAGTAACCTGCTTTTCCTGCATGGCCTCCAATAAGGCGGACTGTACTTTGGCGGGAGCCCTGTTGATTTCATCTGCCAAAACAAAGTTGGCAAAAATAGGCCCCTTCTTAATGGAGAAATCGTTCTCCTTAATATTGTAGATCAAAGTTCCCACAACATCCGCGGGTAAAAGATCCGGGGTAAACTGAATTCTACTAAAACTGCCTTTTACCGCTTTGGATAGGGTGTTAATGGCCAAAGTCTTTGCCAATCCCGGAACACCCTCCAATAAAATATGCCCCTGGCCCAAAAGGCCAATGAGCAATCGTTCCACCATATGCTTCTGGCCAACAATGGCCTTATTCATCTCCTGGGTAAGCAAATCAATAAAAGCACTTTCTTGGGCAATTTTTTCATTCACAGCACTAATATCAATAGTAGTGTTTTCTTCCATATAAACTTTTATTGTAACGTATTAATGATCAAAAATATATAGGGCTGCAAAATGAAAATTTATTTAAAAATGGTCTGTTAATTAATGGTTAAAAAAATCCGCAAAGCCCCAGTTTTGTGAAGGATTTAAGGGTTTAATTTTATACTTTCACTTCATATGCAAAGTACAGATAATTATTCAAAAGTTATTGTTGGGACAATGACCTGGGGAAGTTGGGGAAAGAAACTGTCCAAGGATGGGATGGTGGATTTGATGCATCATTGTCTTGAACATGGCCTTACAACTTTTGATCATGCCGATATTTATGGGGATTATACCACAGAAGCTGATTTTGGAGCCGCCTTTGCAGAAAGCGGTATAAAACGGGAAGATATCCAACTTATCACCAAATGTGGGATTCAAATGACAAGTGGACGAAAAAACCGCCTTAAGCATTATGAATACAGTAAGGATTACATCATTTGGTCGGCGGAACAATCCCTTAAAAACCTGAAAACCGATTATCTGGATTTGTTCCTTTTGCATAGGCCCAGCCCATTAATGCAACCAGATGAGATTGGAGAGGCCATCACTGCACTTAAAGAAAGTGGAAAAATAAAACAATTTGGAGTATCCAATTTCACTCCATCCCAAATTGGTCTTCTGGAAACCGGCACTCCGGTATCCGCTAATCAAGTGGAATTTTCCTTAACCCATACCGAGCCTATGTATGATGGCACTTGGGACGATTGTATTACAAACAAGAGAACGGCTATGTCATGGAGTCCTTTGGGGACAGTTTTTCGGGAAGAACAAAAAAAAATACAAGAGCACCTTTCAACGTTGGCCAATAAATACGATGCGGATGTGGGTCAAATTCTTTTGGCGTGGATGCTGAAACATCCTGCAGGGCCTAAACCCGTAATTGGCACCACCACCAAAAGCAGAATTGCAGCCTCGGCAAAAGCTCCCGACCTCGAATTGGAATTACAGGATTGGTTTGCCCTTTTGGAGGCCAGTCTAGGGCATGAGGTGGCGTAACATAAACGAAGAAAAAATGAACGTACTTATTACCGGAGCTACGAGTGGGATTGGTAAGGCCACAGCAGAACTCTTGGCCGGCAACGGGTTTGGCCTAATCCTTTGCGGAAGAAGAAAAGAACGATTGCAGCAATTGCAAAAGGAATTATCCCAAACTACACAGGTACATACCATAAGCTTTGATGTCAGGGATAAGAAGGCGGTTTTTGATGCAATAGCGAGTTTGCCGGATGCTTTTAAGCAGGTAGATATTTTGATCAACAATGCTGGGAATGCCCATGGGTTGGATACTATAGATGAAGGTCGAATGGAAGATTGGGACGCCATGCTGGATATTAATGTGAAGGGACTGTTGTATATGTCAAAGGCTATTTTACCACAAATGGTGGATAGAAAAGCGGGGCATATCATTAACATTGGTTCCACTGCAGGTAAGGAGGTATATCCCAAAGGGAATGTTTACTGCGCAAGTAAACATGCCGTTGATGCCATCAACCAAGGAATGCGAATTGATCTGAACAGTTACGGCATTCGGGTTGGCGCAGTAAATCCGGGATTGGTCGAAACTGAGTTTAGTGATGTACGATTTAAAGGTGATACGGCTAGGGCCGAACAGGTATACCAAGGATTTCAACCCCTTAAACCGCAGGACATAGCGGATATTATCCATTTTGTAATCACAAGACCTTATCATGTAAACATTGCGGACTTGGTAGTAATGCCAACTGCCCAGGCTAGTAGCACCATCGTCAAAAAAGAACTATGATCAACAAACGCCTTTTGGTCAAAAATCTGTTGGCTCATAATGATGAAAATAGTTTTTATGACAAGAAGCGTTTTATATCCATTGGTGAAAAAGAAGGAAAGGCCAAATTTCTGAAACATGTCTGCGCCTTGGCCAACAGCAATCCTATAAATAATTCCTTTATTGTGATTGGGGTCGAGGACGAGGACAGCAAGATTGTAGGTGTTGATTTTTTTGATGACAGTAAGATTCAGAATCTGGTGAATGCCTATTTGGACAATCCTCCCCTGATATCCTATGAAAATATTCCGTTTCCCCATTTACCGGAAGGAAAGGTGGTGGGTTTAGTGACCATACGTTCCAACGGCAAGGTATGCGCCCTTCGCAAGAATATCTGGAAATACTATGGTGGGGCCGTCTTTTTCAGGGAGGGAAGTATAAGTCTTCCCAAGGCATTTGATATTCAGTTGAAAGACATCAATTCCGAAGCTGTTGCTATCATTGAGCAGCATGCGAGAAACAACATTGAACTCACCCTTGATGCGGTCATTAATTTTATCAATACGCGTCATGCCGACCTGATAAGTGATTATAAGGTCTTCAAGGAACAATTTGTGGTCTGCTGGGCTGGAAACAGAAAGCGGGTCAATAACAAAACCTATTACTCCAGGGTGGACATTGAACTTATCAATGAGCAGGTAAAACTTTTCTATTCCGCATTGGATGAAATCACGATTTCCTATTCGGAAGATTCATTTACCATGATGGAATATGTGCAGCTGGGCTTGGGCTCCCAGCAAAAGTATTATCCACTTGAGGAGGTGGTCATCACTTTTTCGGAAAACGGAAAGTATACCATAAACAGCGAACTGATTTTTGAACCACCACAATACGATAAAAAGACCCTCCACCATGTGTTGAACACCAACAACTCCCTCCTTCAAAAACTGGAACGAAAAAGTGTCCTTAACCAAGCTGAAGAAGTGGATTTAAGTCATTTGCCGGCAACCTATCTTATTTGTTATCTGAATGGTTTTGAAGAAGCCAAAGAACAAATGGAGCGGGCAAGGCCAATGTTAAAACAACTTAATGAAAGAATCTATCAATCTTTGAAAGAGTCACTCAGGGTACTTAGAAAGGTGAGATACAATTAGACTAGGATTCCAACTGTACCTTGGTAGGCAATGAAGGAATGGCACCATAATTTTTGGTAGTAATGGCACCTGCTCTGTTTGCAACGGCAACCATGGACGTTAGGGTTTCAAAATCCGCTAAAATGTTTTGGAAATTGCCCATATCAGCAATTTGTTTTAATAAACAACCAATAAAGGCATCACCAGCTCCTGTGGTGTCAACTGGTTTTACAGGAATACTGGGCACAATTCTTCTGGTATCGCCGATACTCACCAAAGTACCATCTTTTCCAAGGGTAACGGTTATGATTTTAGTTCCAACCTCATGCAAATAATCGCAGGCTTCATCCAGGTCTTCCTTTCCCGATAACAATTGCGCTTCCTCCAAACTAAATTTACACAAATGGGATTTCTCAACGAAAGGCATACATTTTTTAATGAATTTCTGCTCGTTTTCCTTCCAAAGATCACTTCTAAAATTAGGGTCGAAACTGATGAACATATCCTTGGTAAGCCCATCAAACAGATATTTTCCATAGGCTTTTTCCAGAGAACCTCCCAAGAGTGCCGTAGCAGCTCCCAAGTGCAAAAGGTTGCCTTGAAATTCTTTCCTATGGTTTGGGTTGTATTCCAGTTCTTTATCGGCTCCCCTACTAAAAACAAAATCCCTTTCCCCATCCTCGGCCAAGGAAACAAAGGCCAAAGTGGTGAAAGTTTCTGAAACTTGGACAAGGGAAATATCTACCCCTTCTTTTTTGATGACCTGGACTAGGAAACTGCCAAAGGGGTCATCTCCAACCGCACCAATGAAGATTCCTTTTCCGCCTAATTTGGAGATGGCACAAGCCACATTTGCTGGTGCGCCACCTGCTTTTTTGGTAAATGTGTTAGCCTTGGAAAGGTCACTTCCCTGTTTTTCGGCAACAAAATCAATTAAGAGTTCGCCAATGCAGAATACTTTTTTCATCCTAACAACTACAAGTAGGGGTCAAAGTAAGGGGAAAAGTGTCGCTACTCCAAAATTTTATGGGCAATTACGGTAAAATAAGTGTTTGTGGAGCCTTTACCTGAAACTGACTAGTCCTTTTCTCAATAGCACTGATTTTAAAACTATACTTAAAAGGTTGGATGAATTTTAGGCCAAGTTTGAATTTGTTGTGTATCATTGTCCAAAATTTTTTCATGAGAACCTTGGTCATTGGAGATGTCCATTCTGGACTTAGAGCCCTTGAGCAATTGTTGGAACGGGCAAAGGTCAGTACCACCGATCATCTTATATTTTTGGGGGACTATGTGGATGCTTGGAGTACCGCAGTGGAGACCGTTGATTTTTTAATGGAACTTCAGAAAAGTCATAACTGTACCTTTATTAGAGGAAACCACGATGAACTTTGCCGCGAATGGCTTTTGACCAAGAAGGAAAACCCGCAATGGCTTGCCCACGGCGGTGCCGCCACGCGGGATTCTTATCTAGCGGCGCAAAGGGAGAACTGGAACAAGCATTTGGAGTTTTATGCCGGTCTTCAAAACTATTATTTGGACAACGATAACCGATTATATCTGCACGCGGGGTATACCAACTTAAAAGGAGTGGAGTATGAATATTTTGATCAATTGTTTTATTGGGATCGGACCTTGTGGGAATTGGCAAGGGCGTTGGACCCTAAACTTACCCAGACAGATAGCACGTACCCAAAAAGATTAACACATTACAGAGAGGTGTTTATTGGTCATACACCATTGTCAAAAACAAGTACGGCAATACCCCAACAAGGTGCAAACGTATGGAATGTTGATACCGGGGCCGCTTTTAAAGGACCGCTTACTATTATGGATGTGGAAACCAAGGAGTTTTGGCAAAGTGATCCAGTATACACGCTTTATCCAGATGAACCGGGAAGAAATTGATTTAGAATTTCCCTGATTTATGTTTGTCCTGCCATTTGGCAAGTTCGGCCCATTGCCCCATATAGGCCATTTTTGCCTGCATGGGCCATGATGCTGGATCGTGGATGCGGTAACGATCGCCTCCGGAATTCAAAACTTCCTGACACTTGTTTGTTGAGACCTCGGACAAGTCCTTCCAGGTCTTTATTCCAAAATTGTGGAACAAGCCTTCAATTTTTGGGCCTATTCCTTCAACAATTTTCAAATCATTTTCCTTCACGCGTTTTCCAAAAGCCGCCTTGGCCTCGACAGGATTAAAGGAATGGGGTTTAGCTTCGGTATTGGAAAGAGAAGCTACCGGAACATCCTTTTTGGTTTCTGTTTTCTGCGAAGCTTGTTGTTGTTTACAGGCTTCAAGTTCAGCTATTAGACTACTATTTTCTTGTTCTAATTTTTTAAGCTCTGGGCCTTGATCTAAGACGGAGGCATGTTTGCCCTTACCGATTAAGTATCCCAAAATCCCGGATATGATTCCCACCAAAGCGGGAATGATCCAACACCAGATATTGCTGTTTTCTAAACTCATTGGTTATAATTTAAGGTTGATGTTCTGTGTCTTTGGTTTCCGTAAGCTCGTATGAAATAGCACCTAGATAAGTAGTCCTGTCCTGCACCAAATTCTCATCAAGACTTGCAGTGGGAATGATTTGATCGGAACGAACCCCAAGCAAAACAAGATGGTTTTTTACTGAATGGGCACGTGCTATTCCAAGATTGGCAAACGAGCTGGTATTCTCTTCTTCCGAAGTATAGTATCCTGTTAATCGCACTGTTTGGTTTGGATGGTCGGCCAAATGGCTTTTGAGGTGTTCGATATTGGTTTTCAGACCCATGGACATAGGCATTAGAAAGGACGGGCTGGAAACAATAAAATTAAAGTTGTGGTTGACTTGAAACGGAAAGTCACTATCACGGACCGCAAAAGGATATGAAGCAGATAATTGATTGGGTTTTGCCATTTGAATATCTGTGGGGGATTTTGCATCACTGTTCATGCATCCGACGCACAGATTTTTAAACAAAAAAGTGCCAATAACAATAGTAGCCAGTATCCCTAAAAGGTACGTTGTTTTCGATGTCATTGGAGGTGGACTTTAGTGGATTCTTCTCCAAAGTATTAAAAAAATGCTAAAACTCTAGAGTTTAAACCAAACAATCTGAGCATGTTAGGTAGTATAAAACGGTATTTAACCATCAAATTGGAACGGAAGATGGTTGAAAAAATGCAAACCATACAGTTTTTTTGACCAATGATACGATTTGGGATTTATCCTTCATTTAGTTTACGGAAATTAGGGGTATATATTAGGTAAGGAACCCTATTTCTCCCGACCAAGTTCCGGCATTGAAATAGGGTTTAATTTAAGTTTGAGTTAGTTAAGTTGGTTTAAAGTAACGCCCGTTTATGCTTTGCATAGCGGGCGACTTTTTTATCTCAATGATTCCATTTTCCCGCCACATTTCGCAGTTTTTCTAGATAATGATCCCACGCAATGGCGCACCAAATAAGTCATTACTTCTTAACTGGGGGTTGCGAAGTCTTTTGTGAAAACAATTTATGGCGCTTTGCCACAATTAAAATTTCGAGTACATTTAATGGGTGGATGTGTCATCTATTTAGGTATTTGCGATTATTTCGGTCAACACAAAAAGTAACAAAGCAACTTCCCAAGAAAAACTAAAGAATTTGAGAGATGAAAAGACGAGAGGCATTAAAAAATGGTATGATGGGGGTTGGTGCCCTGACATTGTTCCCATCATTGCAAAAGTTGCAAAAATTAATGGGGTCACCCTATAATGAAGGTCAGATTCCACTTGGAGTTCAACTTTTTACCATTCCCAAATTGGTGGACCAAGACTTCAAGGGTACCCTTGAATTGATTTCAAAACTGGGATATAAGGAAGTTGAATTCTTTGGACCATATCCCTTTAGTGCGCAGGAGGCCATAGATGGATGGAATGAATTTAAACCTATGCTAGGTTTGGAAAATGATGCTTTTTATGGTCATACCATAGAGGAAACAGCACAAATTTTAAAGGATCTGGGTCTTACAGTTCCCTCTATGCATACGGATTTCATTTCATTGAGAAAAGAACTGGACAGAATGCTTGATGAGGTATCAAAGCTTAACACAAAGTATCTAGTTTTACCTGCTATCCAGGAGGAAAAAGACACCCTAGACGACTACAAGCGCTTTGCTGAGGAATTTAACGGGTTTGGCGAGAAAATGGCAAAATATGGAATACAGTTTGTCTACCATAACCATGGATACGAACATACAGAGCGAGACGGGGAAATACCCATGCATTACCTGCTCAACAATACTCATGAAGACCATGTGAAATTTGAGCTGGACATCTTCTGGATGCAGGCGGCAGGAGCCGACCCCATTCAATTTTTGAAGGAATATCCGACTCGCTATAAAATGTTGCATCTGAAGGATGCTTCCCAAGAGTTTCGTTTTACTGGCGACGGAAGTTCTCCTGATCAATGGATGGCCGGTTTCCCTTTAATGACGGATCCTGGGGATGGGGTCTATGATATCAAAGGCATTATTGATCAAGCAAAAACATCTGGGGTTGAACATTATTATTTGGAAAGGGACATTGCTCCCAACCCAAAAGAAACCTTACGAAATTCATATGATAACTTGCTTAAGTTGAGTTAAATAAAAAGGGCGGCTTATCTAAGCCGCCCTTTTAGTTTGAATCGTATGAACTATAAATCAAATTTGATTCCTTGAGCCAATGGAAGTTCTGTAGTGTAGTTGATCGTGTTGGTCTGTCTTCGCATATATATCTTCCATGCATCGGAGCCACTCTCTCGGCCCCCACCTGTTTCTTTTTCACCGCCAAAGGCACCACCAATTTCAGCACCTGATGTTCCAATATTAACGTTGGCAATGCCGCAATCGCTTCCGGAAGAAGACAGAAAACGCTCCGCTTCCCTAAGACTATTGGTCATGATGGCAGAAGAGAGGCCTTGAACAACTCCGTTTTGAAGTTCGATAGCATTTTCAACTGGACCGTTATATTTCAAAAGATATAGGATGGGCGCAAAGGTCTCTTCCTGCACAATGGTAAACGAATTTTGAGCTTCAACGATGGCAGGCTTTACGTAGCAGCCACTTTCATAACCCTCACCCTTGAGGACTCCACCTTCGACCAAAATGGTTCCGCCTTCATTGACCGCTTCCTCTAGGGCCGCCTCATACATTCTAACGGCATCGGTGTCAATAAGTGGGCCTACATGGTTGTTTTCATCCAATGGATTCCCAATGCGAAGTTGTTTGTACGCATCTGTAATCGCATCTTTGACCTGATCGTATATGGATTCATGAATGATCAATCTTCTGGTAGAAGTACAGCGTTGACCCGCCGTACCCACGGCACCAAATACAGCCCCGATAACTGTCATTTTGATATCAGCATCCGGAGTGACAATAATGGCATTGTTGCCACCAAGTTCCAAAAGGGATTTCCCCAATCGGGCAGCTACGGCTTGGGCTACAATTTTTCCCATACGGATAGATCCCGTAGCAGAAACCAAAGGAATCCTTTTGTCGTTGGTCATTAACTCACCTACCTTATAGTCACCATTGATTAGACAGGAGATACCTTCTGGCAAGTTGTTCTCTTTGAGTACTTCTGCAATAATGTTTTGACAGGCCACTCCGCACATTGGTGTTTTTTCCGAAGGCTTCCAAATACAGACATCACCGCAAACCCATGCCAAGGCAGTGTTCCAGGCCCAAACGGCCACTGGAAAGTTAAATGCGGAAATGATTCCCACTACACCTAAGGGATGGTATTGTTCGTACATTCTATGCCCTGGTCGTTCAGAGTGCATGGTAAGTCCGTGTAACTGCCTTGAAAGCCCTACTGCGAAATCGCAGATGTCTATCATTTCTTGGACTTCCCCCAAACCTTCTTGGTAGGATTTTCCCATTTCGTAAGAAACTAATTTTCCAAGAGGCTCCTTAAGCTCCCTGAGCTTTTCACCAAATTGCCGTACCATTTCACCCCTTTGGGGAGCAGGAACCAAGCGCCACTCTTTAAATGCATGGGTGGCTGACTCCATAACCCTTAGGTAATCTTCCGGGGTAGTGGTTTTAACTTTACCGATCAAGGCTCCATCCACCGGAGAATGGGAGGAGATGGTTTCTCCGGACCCAAAATTATCGGAACCTGTTGAGGTACCCTCATTTATCTGGTTGAGGCCCAATTTTCTTAGGGCTTCTTCAATACCAAAATCGATTGCAACTTCTGACATTTATAACTTTTTAAGTGTGAATTGTTATATTTTTTCAAAACTACGAATAATCCAGATGTTCTCATGGCCTTTTCTTAACTGAAATGATGCAATAGAAGAAGCAGTATACCTAGTATTGCTGGCAAGGCCTGAACCGTGAATATTTTCTTTGAAACGGTAGCAGCACCATAAATTCCTGCTACGGCTACGCATCCTAGAAAAAACAAGGCCACATAGACCTGCCAATCTGGATTGGTGATAAAGAGGGACCAAAAAAGCCCGGCCGACAAAAAGCCATTGTACAGCCCCTGGTTTGCTGCCATAGTTTTAGTGGGTTCAAACAAATGATCTGGAAAGTTCCGGAAAACTTTTTTGGCCTTGGTGGTCCAGACAAACATTTCCAGCCATAAAAAGTATAGGTGTAAAATGGCGACGAGTACAACAAAAAATTTAGCAGCTATCAACATTAGTCTTTGGCAATAAATCGTTCATCAATGGGCATCACAGTTCCGCAATTGGAGCAGGTCCGTAAATCTTTGGAACCGTAAAAGTGTTTAAAATGTCCCAGAAAATCTTTTTCAATATCATTTAAGGTAAAATAGGCCTCATAAAGTTTGTGGTTGCAGTTGTCGCAGAACCACAGTAGGCCGTCATCCACATTCATGTCCGATCGCTTTCGTTCTACCACCAATCCGATGGAACCTTCATGACGCACCGGCGAATGTGGAACTTTTGCCGGATGTAGGTACATGTCTCCAGGACCCAATTTCATGGTCTTTTTCTCTCCATTTTCTTGGATATGCACTTCAATATTTCCCTCCAATTGATAAAAAAGTTCCTCCGTTTCGTTGTAATGGTAGTCTTTGCGCGCATTAGGTCCGGCAACAATCATCACGATATAATCCCCAGCTTCCTTGTACAAATTTCTATTGCCAACCGGAGGCTTAAGAGTATCCCTGTTTTCAGCTATCCATTTGGTCAGGTTAAAAGGTGCTTGTATGGACATGACTCAAGATTTTCAGAAAGGTATAAAATTCCTTTTTGCCATCATAGGGTTTAACAAAAAGACCCGGGTATTGCCCAGGTCTCATCTTTAAAATCATTTACGTCCTTCTATTGACTAGAAAGCTCCACTCGCATGAAAATTTGAGTGAAGTATGCCCTTCCATCTTGATCTAACTGGACACTTAAGGTGGTATGGGTGAAATCACCTTCCAAGGTTCTTTTGTGTGAGGCACTGTTTAACCATCCTTCTAATGCAGAGTCGGCAGAAGAATAAAAACGCGCTACGTTTTCACCCACTTCAACAGCACCTGTTTCCGAAGCGATTTCTGATGCCCTGGTCTGAAAGTTATCGTGACTTAGTTTGTTTTTGGAAATCATGTAGTTGTTATGCGCTTCTGCATGTTCATATGAAGAAGGACTTAGCGCAAGTTCCGATGCACCTATGGAGGCTCGGTGTTCATTTACCATCGCTACCAACTCGGCTTCTACCGCCTCCGGGTCAACAACAATTGTCTTGTTGGCTTCTTTAACGGATTCTGTAAGAGCCTTTTCTTCAAGCGGGGATGATTTACTGCACATGACCAAACTTACAATGGAGGCCATGATCCATAAGGAGTAAAATACTTTTTTCATTTTCGGGGGCGATTAGCGGGGTTTGTTCTAAGAACCCCATGTGTTCCAAAGGTCTAAGCTAGCAGAGGATGGTAGTGAAACCATGAATTCTCCATATGGGAACCAAATTATCCGTTAAGCGGTATGAAAGCGGACTTTTTCCAGTTTTCATTAAAAATTCGGATAGCACTTTATCGGAAAAAAGAGACCTTTTATATACTATGGGTTGAGGACTCAGGTAAAGTATTTTCGTCACGATCGGGGTCAGTCTGTTCCTTTTCCAAAACAAAAGAAAATACGAACGCACCAATATCTTTAACAGGATGATAAAAGAGCGACTCATTTTTGGTGTCCTCATTGACCAAATTGAGAGGAGCAGTAAGTCGTTCAAAAAAGATGAGTATGGCACCAAGGATAATGGCTGTCTTAAGTGCTCCAAAAACCCCCCCGGCAATTTTGTTCAAAAGTCCCAACATGGCAAAATCCGCAATTTTGGTGAGCAACTTTCCTGCAGAATGGACCAAAATCACGATGCCAATAAAGGTGATGAGAAAAGCAGCGATTTTTAAATATTGCCCATTCCAGTTCATGGAGTTGGCAAGATGGTCCGCAGTGATATAGGAAAAATGGATGGCTCCGTAAATTCCCAAGATAAGGGCAATCAGGGAAGCAACTTCCACAAAAAGACCATTCTTAAGCCCTTTGAAAAGTCCCCAGACCAGTAAGATTCCAATAACAATATCCAAAAAGTTCATCGGTAGGATTTTAACAAATATAGGATATTGATCACTACCTTTGTTTTTTCCAAGAACAGCGAATGGCGAGAGATGAAAAACTTAAGGAACGATGGGATGAACTCGTGGTAAAATTGTCCCAACAATTTTCAGATGGCGACCCCTTGGATATTGACGGTATTATCTATCTTGTGGGGTTACAGGAGCTTGGCAATTTTCATCGGAGCTTTAAGAAAGATGAGAAGGTAAATCTGATGCATATTGCCATATGCAGATTGTTGGAGCCTTATGGCTATTATGATTTTGATTTTTTTGATGAGGAAGGATGGCCCCATTACAAGATAAAGGAGCAACTACCACCATTAAAGGCTGGGGAACAGGCCATTTTAATGAAGGAGGCTTTGGTGAATTATTTTTTGGAGAAGAACTATATAAAGTAATTAGAGCAGTTTAAGTATGGGCGAGCAGTTGAGATTTTCAAATTTGGACAGGCAGGACAGAATTCAGAATATCACCAAACAAACCTATGATTTGGTGGTAATTGGTGGTGGAATTACGGGCGGTGGAATTGCCTTGGACGCCGCTTCAAGAGGCCTTAAGGTATTATTGCTGGAAAAGGGGGATTTTGCATCCGGAACCAGCAGTAAATCAACGAAACTGATTCATGGCGGCCTGCGTTATCTAAAGCAGTTCGATTTTTGGCTGGTAAAGGAAGTGGGTTCTGAACGTGCAATTGTCCACAAATTAGCACCCCATCTCGTATTACCGGAAAAAATGCTCTTGCCCCTTATTGAAGGTGGTTCCTATGGAAAGTGGCTGACCTCCATTGGTCTCAAAGTATACGATATTCTTGCCCAGGTTACCGGAGAGGACAAACGACAAATGCTGGAGAAAAAACAGGCTTTGAAGTTGGAACCGCTCTTACCCAAGAAAATCCTCAATGGGGCCGGGTACTATGCAGAATACCGCACGGATGACGCCAGATTGACCATTGAGAACATCAAGACCAGTCTTAGCTTCGGTGCGGAGGCACTGAATTATGCCAGGGTAACCGATTTTCTGTACGAGAACGACAAGGTTGCCGGGGTGGCCTTTCAAGATGAAGCAGGAGGGGAAGAAGTTTTTCAGGTAAAATCAAAATACGTTGTGAGCGCTGCTGGTCCTTGGGTGGATGAATTGCGCACCATCAATAAGTCAAAAAAAGGAAAACGACTCCACTTGACAAAGGGGGTACATGTAGTGTTTCCAAAGGAAAAATTGCCGGTAAAACAATCGGTTTATTTTGATGTGCCGGATGGGCGAATGATTTTCGCAATTCCAAGGGGAAAAGTTACCTATGTAGGTACTACGGATACCAATTTTAACCTAGACAAAGATCATGTGAAGACCGATTTGGCGGATGCCATTTATTTGATTTCCGCGGTCAATAATATGTTTCCAGACATCCATTTGGAAATGGATGATATTGTGTCGTCTTGGGCAGGACTTCGTCCTTTAATACACGAAGAAGGTAAGTCAGCTTCGGAATTGTCCAGAAAGGATGAAATTTTCACGTCGGACACGGGCTTGATCAGTATAGCAGGCGGCAAGTTAACCGGGTATAGGAAAATGGCCGAACGTACTGTAAATCGTATCTCCCAAAAAATGGAAGAGGACTACGGTAACAAACCGAAAGAATGCGCAACGGCCGAAATTCCACTTTGTGGCAGCACTTTTAAAAAGTTCAAACATGTAAAAAAATACATGGCAGAAGTCAAGGATAGAATGCAGTCAGATGGTTTTAGCGAATACGATGCTTGGTATCTGGTGACCACTTATGGAAAGCAAACAGATACCATCTTGGAAAACTATGCTGCCCTTCGAAATAAGGATCCTTATGTGAAACTTATCCGGGCGGAGGTACAGTTTTCGATAGCGCACGAAATGGCCATGAACCCGATGGATTTCTTTATCAGACGAACAGGGAGGTTGTATTTTGATATTGAAAGTATTCGCTTGCACATGGAACCAGTCCTGGAAGAATTCAAAAAAGCCTATGGATATGGAAATGAGGAAATCCAGTCCTTCAGGGAAAAACTTTTATCCGAGCTGGATTCGCATTCCAATTTTTCGATCAATAGGGTATAAAAGGCAAGACCTGGAACAAACCTGACCTACCTTTTTGATTTCTCTATATTTGGAAAAATAGTTTGAAGTATTCCTATGGAGGGCAATCTTCTTTCGTTTTACGGTTGGTGGCAGTTTGCTGTGTGCTTCTTTGCATTTCTGGCATTGATGGCGATTTGGTGGCAGATTGGGAAGAAACAAAACGATTTTGGTCAGGTTTGGCTGGCTTTGTCCATTTTGGCCTGGTCTTTCTCAGGCCTGTTTGAAGTTTACTTTTCAGAAAAAATGCCGGAGAGCTTGCTACAACTTGAAAGTTGGCGCAGCATTTTTTCACTGTTCAATAGTCTGTTTATTTTACTGGCCCTTCCTTGGTTTAGATATTTACCCCCCCCGTTGGTCCCCATAATAAAAGGAGGGTTTTGGAGATATATTGTTGGTATTCCTTTTTTGTTCTGTTTTGGACAAACCTTACATAAACTTGTTATAGGAAAAGCATATGGGTTTGTTCAAGAGCCCGATGTATATTATGCGGTGTTCACCCTTATTTTTTTAGGAGGTGTTTTATGGGAGTCCTTTGCGAAAAGAAGGCTAAAAGTCCTCTCATGGCTGTCTTTGTTCTGTATTGCCATTACGCTACTGACACAGTTTCTAAAGCTTTCACAGTTTCTTGAAAACCAGTTGCTTTTCTCAGCAATTTTTAAGGCCAATTTAATCATGCTCTTTTTTGCCTTGGCGTTGGGCTGGGTCAAGGAACTAGCAGAAAGCATTATTCCAAAATCTGTAAACCTAAGTTTGATTTTTTCAAAAGAAAAGGACGTTTCGGGAAAATGGATTCCTACCGTTGTTTTGAACGGGTTTCCGGGAACCAAGGAACGTAAAATTGTGCTGAGCCCAAAGTCGAATGCCCTACTTTTAGAGTTTGCCCAAAAGTGCAAAAAAGGAGAAAATCCTTGGTTGGAAATCAAACCAAAAAACTTCTCCGTTACCGGAAAAAAATATGATATCTCGGATTACAATCAAATCAAAAGATTGCTCGTTGCCCTGTTGGATGGACTCTTTGGGGAAGGTAATTGGAGCAAGGAACAACACCTGGTTCCCCTAAAGAACACACTATTTGAAATGTCGGAAAACAGGGATAGAAAGATTAGATTGAGTATACCTCCAGAAAACATATTCCTGTAAATCAAACACTTATGATTAATTTGTCGGTTGGCAGATTTACCGACACCCCATAGTTTTTTCCGACCTTTTCTTCCTTTTCAAAAGTCTTGTTTCAATTTCAACCGAATTTGAAAACCAAGACCATATGAAATTTCCATTTCTCAGATTACCAGAAACGACCATTCATATATTGGGCACATCGACTGGAGGATTAGATCAAAGAATCAACGATTCTTTTATGCCCTTCGCACAATGGTGGGAGGCCCTAATTCTGGGAACCATAAACATTTTTGGAGCCCAAATACCTGTCGTATTGCTCCTGCTCATATTGGGTGCGCTTTTTTTTACTATCTATTTTAAAGGGGTAAATGTCCGCTTGTTTCCAACTTCACTCCGAATTGTGAGAGGTAATTACGACAGTTTGGATCGGGGTTCGGAGGATGGGGAACATGGTGAGGTCAATCACTTTCAAGCTCTGGCAACCGCAGTATCTGGTACGGTAGGTTTGGGAAACATTTCCATGGTGGCCGTAGCCATTTCCATTGGAGGTCCCGGGGCTACCTTTTGGATGATTTTGGCTGGTCTATTGGGAATGTCCACCAAATTTGTGGAATGTACTTTGGGCGTAGTCTATCGAGATATTGATGCGAAAGGAAATGTGTTTGGGGGACCCATGTACTATTTGAGCAAGGGTTTAAAAAGTAAAGGCTATAAAAATTTGGGAAAGGTATTGGCTGCAATATTTGCAGTCTTATGCATAGGTGCTTCCCTGGGAGGGGGGAATGCCTTCCAAACCAATCAGGCTGCTGCCCAAATTATTGGCCAGTTTGGAATTCAGCATGAGGCGGCGGGAACCTTGATTGGAATTGCCATTGCCATTTTGGTCGGAATAGTGATCATAGGGGGCATAAAACGAATTGCCAAGGTAACCGAGAAGACAGTTCCATTTATGGCATTGCTCTACGTTTTGGCCGCGCTTTTTATAATTATCTCCAATATAGATTTAGTGGATGACGCATTGGCTGCCATCGTTAAGGATGCCTTTTCCCCAAAAGCGACGGTTACTGGTGGTTTTATTGGAGTGATGATTCAAGGGTTTCGTAGAGCTGCGTTTTCCAACGAGGCAGGGGCTGGGTCTTCGGCAATTGCGCATTCTGCGGTGAAAACGAGATATGCCGCTTCGGAAGGTTTGGTCGGCTTGTTGGAACCGTTTATTGACACCGTACTTATATGCACCATGACAGCAGTAGTTCTTATCCTTTTTAATATGGAAGGGACATTTGTCTACGGCGATGTACTGAACAATAAGGTGCTAATGATGGATGGTTCCCGAGTGGGGGGTATCAACCTTACCTCATTGGCGTTCGAAAATGCCATAAGCGGGTCATCTTATGTATTGGTGGTTGCCGTTATTCTATTTGCGTTCTCAACCATACTTTCCTGGTCCTATTACGGGCTCCAAGCTTGGAAGTATTTGTTTGGAAGGGGCAAATGGTCGGACCTTGTCTACAAAGTAATTTTCTTGATGTTCACTATTCTAGGGGCAGCTATCACCTTGGATGCCGTGATCAAATTCTCCGATGCCATGATTTTGGCGATGGTTTTCCCCAACATGATCGGGCTGTTGTTTTTGTTTCCAAGGGTGCGGTTGGAACTTGAAAAATACCTAAAGGCAATTCAAGAACTAAAAGGCCGGAAAGATGGTAGGTCCTGACCGGCCTTAAAGGATGCAAAAGCTTTAGCTTTATTTGGAATCCAATCCCACGATGTCCTGTGCCCAACCAACAATGATATTGATGGTGCCCTCGTCCCATTCTCCAGGATTTCCTTCAAAAGAATCCTTGGGTGTTTTATGGATGGTGTTCCAATGATCCAATCCCGGATACTCATGTAAAATATGGTCCTGATGTCCATTCCGTTCCAACACTTCCATGATCATGTGGTTGTCAAAAGAGGACATGATCCAGTCGTTCTGTCCACGTAAAATCCGCACGGGAACCTTTAGCTTTTCCCATTGTCCGGCAAGATTAAAATCCTGTAATTGTTGGTAATAGGCAACGGGGCGTCCGTACATATGCGCAGGAGAATGGTAGTTATAGGCAGCCAAGGCCGGATAGGCATCCACCACCTCTTGATAGGTCTTTTTTTCGATGAGCATTCCGTAATACAACGGGATGTAATACTTGTTCATTTTCTCCACAATTTCCGATTCTGAATTTCCTTGAAATTGGAGTATGCGACGTTCAATTTCCAGCATATGTTCGTACCAGGTCTTGAAGAAAGTACCATCAGAAATGACCCCCGCCAAATTAAATTCGTTGGCCAGCAATGGTGCAAGGGCACTACCCATACTGGAACCGTAAACCACGATTTTATCGGGATCAACATAAGGCTTTGACTTTAGGTTCCGAAGGGCTGCTCGGTATCCCTCCAAATCTGTAATGAAATCGGATTGACTGCAATCACCTTGACTGTCACCTACACCTGGTTTTTCGATGCGCATGACCACCATACCCGATTTTTCCACCAAATCCTTGATGGTCTGCACCCAATTACCCCGTCTTCCAGGGTATGTTTCAATACTGGAACAGCTTAGTCCGCCGATGAGGACAACGGCTGGTTGTTTTCCGTTTTTTTTTGGTTTGGTGATGATGGTTCGTTGGGTGACTCCGTAAATGCTGGTAACTTCTTCATAATAGGTATCCAAACCTGTATGGGTTTCCTTTTCCAAGGGATTGAAAAGTACCTCCTTTTCAATCAATTTGGCATTCCTGACCGCCTTGATATGAATTTTGTTGTTAGCCCTAAGACCATAGCTCGCCTCGGTCCAATTTTCATCAGAAGTTATGGGAATACCATCCACTTCAATGATGACATCGTCTGGCAAAAACCCCGCCTTGTCGAGTGGACTATTCGTTTCAATCGAGTTGATTTTTGCTCCAGGAGTGTTGTTTGCGGGACCACTAATTATAGCTTCCCATGAGCTTCTACGGCCCAACTCTTGGGCCTCAACGGAAAATATGGAGAGAAGAAAAATAAATGTTGATACAATACTACTTTTAAGTTTCATGCTATGCTGTTTTATGATTTTCTTAAAATTAGATTGCCTATTTTTAGCTGAGGGAGAATTTATACCAAGGCATGGTTTTTTTATATCAAATCCATGCCGGGCATGACGAGTTCAGAAGCGCATCATGAAATCCAGTACCAACTTCTATCTATTTAATTCCAGAATAGCAACGCACGCCATTTTTTGGGTGCTGTACTACATTCTTTTTGGATTGATTTGGGTTGGGGAAGAAGGTTATTTGGCCTCGTTTTATCTTGAATTTGTGTTGCTGCCCATTCGCATTCTCGCGGTATACGTGACCATTTATTTTTTACTTCCCAAATACCTGTTGAAAAGAAAGTTCACAAGCTTTTTCTTGGGTTATGGTATTCTGCTTTTTATAGGTGGAATCATGCAACGGGTTTTCATCCATCTCTTTTATGAAGAGTTGTTGCTCAACGATTCTACCGCTGGGTTGTTCAACGTGATGAACTTGGTGCGGGTAATTATCCTGATCAATACCACCGTACTATTTATTTTGGCCATAAAACTTTTTCAGCTTTGGGCTGTTGAACATGAGCGGAACCAAAATTTGGAAAGTGAGATTTTGGAGATTCGTTCCAATCGAAAAACACATCGTGTTCCCATAGACACTATTCTTTTTGTGGAAGGATTGGGGAACTATGTCACCTATCATTTATCGGATAAATCCAAGATTACCAGCTACGGAAGTATTAAGGGCGCACTGCAACAACTCCCCAAAAATTTTAGAAGGGTGCACAAGTCCTATATTGTAAATAAGGAACATATTAAATCCTATGATGCCCTGAGCATTGATATTCAGGATATTACGATTCCAAGGGGCAAGAGCATTGCTGATGATATTCTCTTGAACTGATTCAGTTCAGTTTTTCAGTAAGCTTTCGGAAGACCTTTTTGGGGTTCTTGTTTTCGTAAAGTATTTGATATACTGCGTTTATAATCGGAGTCTTGGTCTTCTTGATCCGGTTTTGGTTGATCAAATGTGCACTTTTGGTAGCGTAGTACCCTTCGGCAACCATGTTCATCTCCATCATGGCACTCTTGACCGTATATCCCTTACCTATCATGTTCCCAAACATTCTATTTCGACTAAAAACGGAATAGCCGGTAACCAATAAGTCCCCTAAATAAGCCGAATTATTGATGTTGCGCTTCATTTTGTAGACCTTGTCTATAAATCGCTTCATCTCCCGAATGGCATTGCTCATGAGCACACTTTGGAAATTGTCACCATAGCCCAATCCATGAGCTATCCCCGCGGCAATAGCGTAGATGTTCTTGAGCATGGCCGCATACTCCGTACCAATAATGTCATCAGAAATTTTAGTTCGGATATAATGGCTTTGCAAGGTGTTTGCCACCAATTCCGCTTTGGAGGCATCCGCGCAGGCAATGGTAAGGTAGGACAAGCGCTCCAGGGCAACCTCTTCGGCATGGCAGGGACCAGTCAATACCCCTATATTTTCAAACGGAATCTGGTACTCATCATGAAAGTGTTCCCCAACGATCAAACCGCTTTCAGGTACAATGCCCTTAATAGCGGAAAAAATGATTTTATCCTTCAATGAGGTGGATAATTGTTGTAGTTCTGCCTCCAAAAAAGCAGAGGGAATGGCAAAAACAAGCACATCTGATTCAGCAACTACTGAATTCATGTCGTTGCTGAGGTGAAGTTTGGAAACATTAAACTCTACGGAACTTAGATAATTGGGATTGTGGTTTTCCTTTTGTAAATGTCTGATGGCGGAATCACTTCGCATGTACCATGAAAGTTGGTCCAAGTTTTCGGAAAGCATTTTTACAATAGCGGTACCCCAGCTTCCTCCGCCAATAACACCAAAACGAAGATTTTCCTTCATTGTCCAGATTTAAGGGCAAAACTAAAAAATATATTTAATGAGGTATTAAACACTGATTATCAATTAGTTAAAATCTTGGCATGGTGCTTGGTCCATTCAAACTGAATCAAAAACCCAAAGTATGAAAAATGGAAAACTACTCTTAGCAATTATAAGTATAGGCTTGTTAGCCAGTTCTTGTTACACAGAAGTCCTTATTGAAGACGACTTCATTGAAGAATCACCCGTAAATACCGCCCTGGTTTTGGAATCCTTTGATTTATGGTATATAGATATCAATGCTACCAAGGGCAACGGGGAAGTTCCATTTTTGCAACGTGCCTTTACAGTCACCTTTGACCGTGGGGTATTTAGGGCCAACAACAATCTAGTTGGAATTGGAAAAACAGCAGGTGGATTGGGATTGGATGTGGGTACTTATGGTACCTTGTTCGGCGCGGTGGAAATAGACCATGATGTTGATGGCACTTGGGTTCTGGATGTCTATGCTGTAAACAGTAGCACCATTGAATTGTTTGATTCACGTTCCAATACATCCTACATTCTACAGGGTTATCAGCGCAACAATTTTGATTACGATGGGATATTCTATGACAATATCAATTACTTCTTGCAAGAATACCAAGCATGGGAGAAAACGTATACCAGCGAAATAGGCGCTGTAAACGAGTTTGATGACGAGAACTATCTGCAGTTTCTTTCCGGAAACAATGGACCCTTTTTTAGGTCATCCGTAGACGGTAGCGGAACACCAATTCCTAATCTCCAATGGGATTATGAGGGCGATTACGAAGTCTTTGATGTGGCCAATGACGGTACACTAAAAACTTTAACACTGGATTATGACTTTCTGGGCAATGACTATTTTGAATTGTACGTTATTGATGATAGTACCATTGAATTGTACCATGTGGCCAGTGAAACAGTATATGAGTTCCAAGGTAGGGGTTACATTCAATATTTGAAGTCCGGTAACAAGGTAGGAAAGAAACGTTCAAAAGTTAAAAATTCTATAATGTCTGTTACAAGGCAAAGAAAAAAGTAAGGAAAGAAATTAGTGTTCGACTACTATAACAAGTTTTTTGGTTGGTTATTTAGTTAAGAATCGCCTCAAGTTCTGAGCTTGGGGCGGTTCTTTTTTTATGGGCATTCCAGCCTTAGGCCCTCCTTCCTCGGTTTACCAAATACTGTCTTTTAAATTCAGAAGGATTCTCACCACTGACTTTCTTAAAGGTGCGATTGAAATACGAAAGACTTTCAAACCCACACTCATAACAAGCTTCCCCCACATTTTTCCCCATAAGCAACAGTCGCTGTGCCTGACTGATACGATACTGGTTTAAAAAATTGGTGAAGGTGTTTCCCGTAGTCTTCTTAAAATACCTGCAAAAGGCCTCTTTGCCTAGATTGCAAAGTTCCGCCACTTCGGCAATTTCAATTTTTCGCTGGTAGTTCTTGTCCACAAATTCATGTATTCCCCTTAACCGGTCCTGCTCTTTTTTTCGATAACGATTCACAAAGGGACGCTCATGCAGTAGAAAATATTCCTTACTATGGGCCAATTCCTTTAGAATGGAAATGGACTCCATAAAAAGTTCAAAGTTGGAAAGAAGGTGCAACTTCTTTAATCGCTCCCCAATTACTTTTTTGGTTTCCCCAGTGAAAACAATACCATGTCTAGATTTTTCAAATAGATCATGAATGGGCAGCAATTCTGGAATACTGGCTAAAAACTGGTCTTTGAATTCTGGTTTTATATGTAGTACATCCTTAATGTAGTCGGTTTGTACCCCATAATCAAAGTTAAGATGTGGGATGTTGGAGCCAATAAGGACCAGATCGCTACCTTCAAAACTTGAGATACTATCACCCACATGCCGGGTTGCGCTGGCTCCTTCAATATAGACCAACTCGTACTCAGGATGAAAATGCCAATAGAACAAATGGTTCAATCTGGGAAGATGCAAAAGTCGGAACGGACTCTTGGTATTGGGCGCTATGGTCTCTAACTGGATCTTCAATTTACACTTTAATACCCTCTAAAATATTAAATTACGTATAAAAAATCAATATAGTTCAAATTTTAATCAATATAAAGGTTGAGAACACCTATTGGGCTGCCTAGTTTTATCCCATAGAATTTAGAAGTTGAAAAAACAGAGATCATGGAAAAAGAAGTAAAATTGGAAATGGCCAACAAGGCCCATGAGGAAATTCCAGGGAATCCGTCCACGGCCACAAGCAGCAAGATGATGTTGAACGATAGGTCCAGCGGAAAACCACTTAGAGTGTTGACAGAAGAAGACTGGAACTTTTGGATACATAATGGCTATATCGTTATTAAAAACGCGATTCCCAGGGAACAGGCCAAAGCCACGGCCGATTTTTTGTGGGAATTTGACGAGAAAGACCCCAACGACCCCAAAACTTGGTATGCACCTCCAAGAGCGGAAATGAAAATGAAGGAACTTACAGGCACTGGAATGGTTGAGGTGTACAACCATCAGCATTTATGGAACAACAGGCAAATGCCTAGAGTGTACGATGCTTTTGTTGATGTTTGGGGAACAGAGAAATTATGGGTGACCATAGATAGGGCAAACCTTAACTTTCCTTTGCAGCCGGGTGTTGAGAAGAAGGGCTTTATCCATTGGGACTATGACCCTGAAACACGTCCGCAAAATGTTCAGGGTGTATTGGCCTTGGCCGACCAAACGGACGAAAATATGGGGGGATTCCAATGCATACCCTGGCTCTATCGTAATTATGATACCTGGAAATTGACCCAACCTGAAGACCGTGATCATTTTCAACCAGCCCTTGATGGAATTGAAGACAAGATTGTAAAGGTTAAAATGGAGGCAGGGGATTTATTGATCTTCAACAGCACGGAACCCCATGGAATTCGTCCCAATAAATCAGGGGATAAGGTCCGCATTGCACAATACATTTCCATGATGCCGGCTGAGGAAGACAATGAGGAATTAAGGCAATGGCGAATCAATTCTTGGCAGAACAGAGTTGCCCCCGAAGGTTATGCTTTTCCGGGTGATCCTCGGAACTGGGAAAGGGATAAATATGAAACCGCCGAGCTTTCCGACCTTGGGCAAAAGTTATTGGGTCTAAAAAACTGGTAACTTTAAGCATTGACCAAACCAAATTAAACCCCCTATGTTAACCAATATCAGTACTTGGGATATTCTCATTATCCTGTTTTATTTTGGAATTATTTTATGGATAGCCAAATGGGCTTCCGGTGGCAAAGGCGGCTCTGGAGCTGCGGCCGATTACTTTTTGGCAGGCAAGGACCAAGGATGGCTGGTTGTGGGAGCTTCCCTATTTGCATCCAATATCGGTTCGGAGATTATTCTGGGTGTTTCTGGAGCGGGAGCAAGGGCGAACATGCCCATGGCCAATTTTGAGATTTTGGCCGCTTTGGTACTTATCCTTTTGGGATGGGTTTTTGTTCCATTTTACCTCCGTACAGGGGTATATACCATGCCCGAGTTTTTAGAAAAAAGATATTCTCGTGCCTGTCGAAACTATCTCTCCATAGTCTCCATTTTGGCCTATGTGATTACAAAAATATCCTTAATCATCTTTGCTGGTGCCCTGGTTTTTGAAACCATTGGGGTTCCCTTTTGGACCGGGGCCATAGTCACAGTTCTGGCCACAGGGTTCTATACAGTTCTAGGCGGACTCAAAGCCGTGATTTATACCGATATGGTACAAGCGGTAATCTTGCTTTTAGGGACCATCGCCGTTACCCTTTTTGGAATTCACCAATTGGGCGGATGGGACGGTTTGATCAGTACCTTGGATATGGCTGCCAATACAGAAGGAAATCCACCCACAGAACGGTTCTTTAATTTATGGCGTCCCATGACGGATACCGAATATCCCTGGACTGGAATGCTGTTTGGAGCTCCCATTTTAGGTGTTTGGTATTGGTGTACGGACCAGTATATTGTTCAACGGACCCTATCGGCCAAAGATGTTTCCAATGCCAGAAAAGGGGCACTTTTTGCGGGATACCTAAAACTGTTGCCGGTATTCATCTTTTTTATTCCAGGGGTAATCGCTTATGCCCTGATGCAAAAAGGGGAAATCAATTTTGCGTTGGAAAATGCCGATCAGGCCTTACCGGCAATGATTACGAATTTTTTGCCAATGGGATTAAAAGGATTGGCCATAGCTGGCTTATTAGCGGCCCTTATGAGCTCGCTCTCATCGGCTTTTAACTCCAGTTCCACGCTGTTGACCATGGATTTTTATAAACAGTATAGACCCAATGCCTCTGACAAGAACTTAGTGCGGTTTGGGCAATTGGCCACAGTTGTTTTGGTCATTGTAAGTTTGGGCTGGATCCCGTTCATGAAAACCTTAATGGGAGGAGGAATCTTTCACTACCTGCAAAGCGTACAGGCGTATATCTCACCGCCCATTGCTGCGGTGTTTTTGTTCGGGCTTTTTTACAAATGGATCAACGCCAAGGGCGCCATTGTTGCACTTTGGTCTGGATTCTTCTTGGGCATACTCCGTCTGGTAACAGAATTCATGGTTAAGGAAGGTATTTTGATGGTGGACGAGGGAACACTTTTTGCCGCTTTCTTGGATATTAACTTTTTGCATTTTGCACTTTTCCTTTTTGTTTTCTGCGCCTTGGTGTTAGCTCTGGTGAGCAAAACGGGCCAGCCAAAATCAGATGAGGAACTGAAGTTGGTCACATTTCAGAAGAAGGAGGGTAAACCGTCCAAAGGACGCAGTAGAGATATGATACTTACCATTGTTCTCATTGTTTTGGTTTTGATTTTATGGGCTGTTTTCAGTCCCTGGGGACTAGCAGGATAATTATGGATTTACAATTAGAAGGGAAAACGGCATTTATTTCAGGCTCCACAGCAGGAATAGGTTTTGCTATTGCCAAGTCTTTGTTGAACGAGGGAGCCAAAGTTATTATCAACGGCCGTTCCAATAAGTCCGTAGACAAGGCCTTGGATAGCTTGCAAAGCGAGTTCCCAGAAGGGAGTCTCAAAGGGTTCGCAGCAGACTTCGAAAACAAAAGCCAGGTACAAGAGCTTATCCATCATTTGCCCAGGGTGGATATATTAATCAACAACATTGGCATTTATAAGGCGGCACCCTTCCTTGAAATGCAGGATGAAGATTGGTTTCAGCAGTTTGAGGTCAATGTTATGAGCGGGGTTCGACTCTCTAGGGAATTTCTGCCTAAAATGTTGGAAAACAATTGGGGTCGAATTGTATTTGTTTCAAGCGAATGTGCGGCCTTGGTCCCGCCGGATATGTTAGCATACAGTATGACGAAAACAGCTATGTTGGCTGTTTCAAAAGGGTTGGCGCAATTGACCAAAGGAACCGGAGTGACTGTGAATTCTGTCTTGCCTGGATCTACACTTTCTGACGGAGCAGAACGATTTTTAGAAATGGAAGCGGAAAAAACAGCTCGGACAAAGGCGGAGGTAGAAGCTGATTTTTTTACAGAGGTGCGGACTTCTTCATTATTACAACGTTTTGCCACGGTAGATGAGGTGGCCCATACGATTACGTATTTATCCAGTCCGTTGTCTTCAGCGACCAATAGTGCCGCTATTAAAATTGATGGTGGAAGTACGGGTGGAATTTTTTAGAAATCAGCACATTATGTTCAGAAATAGTGATTTTATTATCACTTGGGCTAAGATTTCATCAATTCGTAGGTACGAATTCGCTTCATGTGGTGAATAGTGCTATTTTTGCCGGCTTCAAACAGGAGCTATGAAAAAGTATCTCAACCTTTTCGATTTTTCCCAAAAAGTCAACTACCGTACCGAAGTACTTTCGGGCCTTACGGTGGCCCTTGCCTTGGTCCCAGAGGCCATCGCCTTTGCTTTTATTGCCGGTCTTTCGCCTTTAACCGGCCTGTATGCGGCATTTGTTATGGGCTTGGTCACTTCCATTTTGGGAGGTAGACCTGGAATGATTTCTGGTGCAACAGGAGCGGTAGCGGTGGTAATTGTGAGTTTGGCCAAACAATACGGAGTGGAATACATTTTTGCTACCGTTATTTTGGCAGGATTGCTTCAAGTTGCGGCTGGTTTTCTGCGGTTAGGGAAGTTGATGCGATTGGTTCCCCATCCTGTAATATTTGGTTTCGTAAACGGTTTGGCCATTATCATATTCCTGTCCCAAATGGATCAATTTAAAGGGGAAGATGGTACTTGGTTAAGTGGAGCCACACTTTACATATTTCTTGGGTTGGTGATTTTAACCATGCTCATCATTTGGGGACTACCAAAATTGAGCAAGGTTGTTCCAGCGTCTTTGGTGGCCATCTTATTGGTTTTTGGGATTGTTTTCTTCTTCGATGTGGATACCCGTACGATTGGCGATATAGCTTCTATTCAAGGGAGTTTCCCTCCTTTTCACGTTCCTGATTTACCCTTTACCTTGGAAACTTTACAAATTATTTTTCCTTATGCGGCCATAGTTGCGGGTGTAGGACTTATTGAAAGTCTGTTGACTCTGAACATTGTGGATGAGATCACGGAAACCCGCGGGAGAGGTAACAAGGAAGCTGTTGCACAAGGTACCGCAAACATTCTCTCTGGTTTGTTTTCGGGAATGGGCGGTTGTGCCATGATAGGACAAAGTTTGATCAATACTTCAAATGGGGCTAGGGCCAGATTATCTGGAATTGTAGCCTCATTGATGCTTTTGGCCTTTATCATGTTTGGTTCCAGCCTTATAGAAAAAGTACCTATGGCAGCTTTGACTGGATTGATGATCATGGTCGCTCTGGGAACTTTTGAGTGGGCGAGTCTAAGAACTTTTAGAAGGATGCCAAAGTCCGATGTTTTGGTGATGGTCTTGGTTACCTTAGTGACCGTCTTCTTGCATAATTTGGCACTTGCGGTACTGGTTGGTGTTGTCATTTCGGCCTTGGTATTTGCATGGGATAATGCTATCCGAATTCGAGCGAGGAAACACGTGGATGAACATGGTGTAAAGCACTACGAAATCTATGGACCGCTTTTCTTTGGAAGTACCACCTTGTTTTCGGAAAAGTTTGATGTATTAAATGATCCAGAAGAGGTGGTAATCGATTTTCAAGAAAGCAGATTGGTGGATATGTCGGCAATTGAGGCCGTCAACAAAATCACTGAGCGCTACAAAAAGGTGGGTAAACATGTCCACCTGAAACACCTAAGTAGAGATTGTAGACGCCTTCTCAAAAACGCGGATGACATCATTGAGGTAAACGTGATGGAAGATCCAACGTATAAGGTTGCGGTTGATAAAATATGGCCGTATAAATAAGTGGGACTAATTCCTTAGCCTCCCCATAAACACACTAATATTTGGATTGATAGGGTTTTCGAAAACACTACATCCTTGGTCGATCTGGTCTCAACTAAGAAAGAAGAAATAATAAATCCCGAAAAACAGGACACACAGAATTACTAGAGAAATGAAATAGGCTCTTATTTCTAGCATTTTATCCCTCCTAGCTTGAGCAATTATTTTGTCCCTAATCTTCTTTTGTTCAAAAGGCGTGAGCTCTTTAAAGTGAAGTTTTAAATCATCAGTATAACCATTATAGGCATCGCGAATTTCGCTATAACTACGTCTTTTGCGCAGTAAAGCTCTATTTGCCTTTATAACCAACATCGGTTGACTTGCCGATCCCATAACTTTGCTGTTTAATTATGGGTGTTTAAAATCTAGACTTTGTTACAGATTTATGGATAATTAATTATTTCTGATTGTTCCCCTAAACACACTAATATTTGGGTTAATGGGGTTTCCGGAAGCTCTTCGCATCATAGTAATCTGTCCTGCATGGTAGATGCAATCCGAGAGCATACCGTTGATCAAGTTCCAATACGGGAAGGATGTTTGTTTTTCATCGCGTTGGAAAATAACCTCGAAATTCTCGAAATCCTCAGCAGTTTTACCCGCTGTATATTCACTCGCTGCCTTTAAGTTTTCAAGGGTTCCCTTCCGAAGATCTTCATAGGATAGAGTGGATAAATCCATAGGGCGGACATTCGGTTTTGCCAAGGGAGCATTCTTGATCATTTCGGACATACCATAAATATGCTGCAGGGTCTGGAAAACAGTTCTTCCATCTTCTGAAGGCTTATAGTCCAAATCTTTTTGGGTCAATCCCTCCGAAGCCCAATAAAATCGAAAACCAAGGCCATCTATCATTCTGGCAGCCACATTTCCGGGGCCATAATCTTGAGGATAATCCGGTATTTCGTGATAGGGCAATTGTTCCTGGGCTGTCATAGAAAGACATAAAAATGAAAAAAGAAAGATAGGAAGAAATCGGGTCATGGTTTTGGTTATCATATCGAAAGTAAATAGAACACCAAAATAACGGTTTTGGAAATTAACCCCCAGTCTTTTGACAAACATTTAGCACATTAGGCCCCAGTATTGAAACTTAGCTCCAAAATCCCTCCAGCGGCCAAGGCTTGCCATCTAAGCGTCAAATCATCGTATGTGTTATAGATTTTTTCCAGGGAAATCGGATTTAGGGCATGGGGAAACCCTAAACCGTCCGCTTCCAAAATCTGTCTTAAAGTGCCTATGAGATCAAAGTCGTTTCTTTCAGAAATACCTGGTGTCAACAAAAGGTTCACTAAATGTTCGGTTTGCAAGCTTTGCTCTGGAAGATTGGCTGGTATCAAAGCCTCAGGTCTTTGGCCCCGAGGCAGTTCAAAATCCTGGATATTGAAACCTTGGGAAAGTAGGCCATAAAAAGCTCGGTCAAAACCTAAAACGGTTTCTACCGCGTAATGGGCAAGGTCATGCGATTCAAAATTGTTTCGCAGGGTAGTCCATGTAATAGTGCTATCTTCCCTTATACAGGTGAGTGTACTTGGCTTGGCATCCCCTTTTTTAAATTGAATTCTCATACGTGCTTAAACTAGTTTTTGGAATTAGGCGATGTTCCCTAGTATAATTAACTATGGCCTAGGAATCAATCGATACATCCTTTGTAGAAGGGAGCAAAAGGGTGAATTTCGAGTTTAAAAAGCTTGTGCTGAATTGCCAAATCTTCGTGAAGCATGCTTGTGACCTCTTCCTCACTTTTCCCTTTAATGATCAACATGCCAGTATCACTGTAGCGTGCGCCAACAGAAATTTTCTCTTGTTTGCGCAATTGGGATAGGAACATTCCATGTTCCTTAAAATAGGCCTGCTCCTGTGGTGGTTTGTCCATGTCCCAACTGTCACCAAGTGTGTATAGGGCAATGAAATGGGAATCTGTCTTTTCTTCGTCTTGGGAAAATGAGAGAAAGGGTAGTCCAAGCATTAATAGCATAAAGTATATTGCCTTGCCCGATTTCCAGAAATCAAAGTTGCCTATGTATTTATTGGTTCTCATAACATTCGTTTGCTCCAAATCTCATAGAGCGGTTTTCCTTTGCTGCTAAAACCTGAATGGTACCAATCTCCTTTTTTGAGGGCATAGTCAAATTCAAGACTGGCCCCGACCCTTGAATTATCCCGGGAGAAAAACTCGATATTTTCTGTGTATTTGCCATCAACGGTGGTATAAGTGCCTCCACCAGTGCCCATAAATTGCTTTGTTTCGGTATTGTATGCAATCCATTGAAATCGGGTTCCGGACAAAATTTTCATGGTCTTCCTAGGGCGATCTGTATCCCTGTATTGCATTTGCCCGTTATATCTCCGGCCAGACATCAGCCAGGCTCCGGCCAAATCCCCGGGAGTGCCATCATCTATTCGGGTCCAAACTTGTTGACCATCCTTTATCCTAAGTGTATCATCTTGAAGTTCAATCTCAAAACTGATGGAGGAACCCACACGATCTGAGTTTTTGGTATCAAACTCCACAGTTTCCTTGATCGTATTCCCGCTGAGTTCCCAAGCACCTCCGTTAGTGCCTATAAAATCACCATTGGTTGCATCAAACCATGTGGCCACTTGGTGTCCTTCAGTAAAAATGACAACGTTTTTTATCCTTTGCCCATCTTCTGTAGTTTGGGTATTTACCCAAGCACCAAGCAAGGATTGGCCCCGAATACTACCCATAAAAAGTAAAGTGGTCAGTATAAAGGCAACGGTTTTCATGTTGTTTTTTACTGGGCTATAGTGTTCTTAGGTACTCGGCTACATCCCGTGCTTCTTCTTCCGTAAGATTTTGGTTGAGCATGATGGCATTGTTGTATTCCTTTAACAACGCTTTTGCGATAGGATCTTCCCTTAGCATCCCGTCAGGGTTAAGAATCATATTCATGACCCATGCTGGGCTTCGTCTTTCATAAACTCCTTTCATTGCCGGTCCTATCATGCGCTGATCCACCATGTGGCAGGCCACACAAATGGAATTGAACTTGGCTTCACCCCGAGCTGCCATTTCCGTATCGATGTCAGCTGGAAACTCCAAGTCTTTGATTGGACCCACTCCTTTGTTATCCAAATCTATAGGGACTCCACCTTCTGCATCCGCTTTTTTATCTTCGGTCTTTGATCGGCTTACTTCAAACCCATCTTTTTTTTCTTCTTTCTTTCCGCCGCAGCTGGCAACAAATGCCACCAACGTAAGGCACAGGAGTATTTTTTTCATGACGTAAATTTGTTCTTACTTGTTCAGTTTGCAGCTACTAAGATAGTTAAATAGGGTAGAACTTTTTCGCCCTATGTTTTGATGCTTATAACAATTTCACCAAAGAAAGTGTACTATATCGTTTGAAAAAATTCAAGAGCCCTTTTTTCTGTATACGTGATATTGTTCTTCCCCCAAAAACCTACATGACCTCCGTACTTGGGAACCTCCAAATAGAGATTGGGGTTTTTGTCGGATTCAGCATGAGGAAAACACTCCGGACCTAAAAACGAGTCATCCTCAGCATTGATAATCAGGCTGGGTATTTTAATGGCATTTAGGAACTGAAGCGAACTGCATTGTTCGTAGTAATCCAGGGCATCTTTGAAATTATGCGCCTTGCTGGTGTAGACATCATCAAAATCCTTTAGAGTTTTAATGGACTTTATATCCTGTTTGGAAATCAATTGTGGAAATAACTGTTGCTTTTGCCAAAGTTTTGCGAGTAAATGTCTTTTGAAACGTCTAGCATACAATACGTTCTCGAAGGTCAACAGCTTTTTACAAGAACTGTGCAGATTACACGGAACAGAAACGGCAACAGCCCCTTTGATTTCGGCCGGAAGCTTGTTCCCCTCTCCCAAAAATTTTAAGGCAAGGTTTCCTCCCAGGCTAAATCCATTCAGATAGATGGATGTGTACCTCTTACTTTCCAGGACATGGTCAAGGATCTCAATCAAATCTGCTGTTGCACCACTGTGGTACGAACAGTATTTTAAATTTGGTTCTCCGCTGCACCCCCTATAATTCACCGCACAGGTATCAAATCCATTTGCATTGAAAAGTTTGGCACTTCCCGTGATGTATGGCCGTTGACCATCACCTTCCAGACCATGTAATAGTACCACAAGTTTTGTTGAAGGTTGGCGAGCATGACTCCAATCCAAATCTATAAAATCCCCATCGGACAAAGTCAGTCTTTCCCTTGTTTGTGATACTCCATGGACCCTTCTGAAAAGTCCGTGGTGAATGGTTGCTAAGTGCCCATTTCTAAAGAAAAGGGGCGGGCGATACGATGAGGGAACTACAGGCATCAGTACAAAATATTGTGCTGGGGTTTTATTTTTTCTGGAAGATTCTCTTCGTCCAACATATCCCTCAAGTCAATTTCGATAGTTCGGCATAATGCGGTCATGGGAACATCATTGATTCGACCCTCAAAAGGGTCTTCACTGTTACTACCCACCTTTTCCATGGTGACAAAAATCCACGAAATAAGAATGGAGAAAAAAATCATCAACACAATGTACCACCAGTTGTGACCTACTTCCAATTCTTGGAGCTGTGTTTCAAAGACGTTGAGTAATCCAAAAGGAAGGAGCAAGAGAAAAACCCATGTGAAAACGGTGCTAAAATAGGCGTACTGTCTTGGAAAAGGCGTGTTTTTAATTCGCTCGCATTTACCTTGAAGGTTATAAAATTCCTCTAGATTGCTATGAAAGATTTGCTTGTCGAACTCGGTTAGCTTGCCTTCGTCCAACAATTGTTTTATGTGCTGCGCCTGTTTTTTGACGAGGTGAGTGGCGACATTTTTTCTGTTTTCCAAAGCATCCACTTCCTTGGGATCCAGGAACAAATCCATCCCACTACACACTGGGTTCCTTTCCCCATGGCGATCAAAAAGCCGTTCTACTGCTCGGTTTTCCCTTATGGAAAAACTGGTGGGTTGCCTCAACTGAATGCGTAGCGCGTTGATCCAGGCAATGTGCCGGTAAATCAGGGTGACTTGGGCATTACGGTCGTTTTTCACCAGATTGAGCACATTATTGGCCCAGGTTCGGGAGTAGTTTACAATACCACCCCAGATTTTCCGTGCCTCCCAAAAACGGTCATAGCTCTGGCTGTTTTTAAATCCGATGTAGAAAGCCACGGCTATTCCTATTACGGAAATAGGTTCAAAGGGGATATCAATATGTGTCCACTCCCATTGGTGGTATAAAAAAAACACCACAGCGGCGTATATGGCAAAAAAGAGTAGATTTTTCCATGCGAAGCGCATGATAATGGCCCAACTAAGATTTCTTTTGATATACATGAGGATGTCAATGGTTGATTAACAATCACCAAAATACAAAGAAAAGCGAGACCTTGTTAAGCGCTATGAATAGCGTTCCAACAACTGGGCTTGCTCTGTTATGGCTGCTTTGAACTCAGATTTTAGATTATTGATCAGGTCACCCACAGGAAGTGTATTTTCGATGGTGGTTACCCCTTGACCAGCGGACCAAATGGTTTTCCATGCCTTGGCCTCGGTATCCAGTTCTTTTCCAAAATCGATTTTATGGTCTTTCTTCAAATCTTCTTCAGAAATCCCCGCGGCTTTAAGGCTGGCCGCCAAGAAGTTGGCATGCACACCTGAGATGGCAGCCGTATATACTACATCACTGGCTCCCGCCTCTATAATCATTTTTCGATAATCTTCAGGTGCTTTGCTTTCCTCCGTATTGATGAAACGGGTACCCATATATGCTAGGTCAGCTCCCATCTGCATGGCAGATGCAATATCCCTTCCGGTACTTATGCAACCTGAAAGGATGATGGTTTTATCGAAGATTTTTTTCACCTCGGCAATTAAGCTCATGGGGTTGAGGTTTCCTGCATGCCCGCCAGCGCCGGCAGCTACTAGGATCAAACCATCTACTCCGGCTTCCGCGGCCTTTTCGGCATGTCTCTTTTTAATGATGTCATGGAACACAAGCCCGCCATAGCTGTGAATAGCGTCTACTACCATGCTCACCGCCCCCAGGGAAGTAATTACCAAGGGGACCTGATGTTTAATGCAGAGCTTCACATCGGCTTCCAATCTGGGATTGGTAGGATGCACAATAAGGTTAACGCCAAAGGGTGCCGCTTTTTTTCCAGTTTCTTCCTCAAACTGTTTTAGTTCCGACTTAATTTGGATAAGCCATTCCTCAAATCCCTCACTGGTTCTTTGGTTTAAGGCAGGAAAAGTACCCACAATGCCATTTTTGCAGCATTCAACCACCAATTTTGGTCCTGATATTAAGAACATAGGGGCGGCAATAGCTGGAAGACTTAGGCTTGGGATGAATTCGGCTTTTTGACTCATGGCGAAATGTTAAAGTTCTAAAGTTACATGTATTTCAGGTACGGGATGGGCCTGTTTTTTTAAAAGTATGGTAATTTTACAATTATTATGCACGCATAACAAATTATCAGCCTATGTTTTTTAAGGAATTTGAGATTCGATGGAGCGATTTAGATGCTAATCGACACTTGGCCAACTCGGCCTATATCAATTTTATGAGTCATACCCGTATGGCTTATTTGGGACAATTGGGATTCAATCAAAAGTCAATGGCCCAGTTCAATATCGGACCTGTGGTATTCTATGAACACATGTATTATTTTAAAGAGGTTTTTGCAGGAAAACCCATTAAAGTGTCTCTTGGTTTTGAAGGCATGAGCCAAGATGGGATGTTCTTCGAATTCAAACATGAGTTTTACGATGCCAAGGGAAGGAATTTTGCCCGATGTGAGATGATGGGAGCTTGGATGGACCTTAAGGAACGAAGGCTGACTGCTTTGCCCCAGCAGTTTCTTGATGCTTTTGATAAAATGGAAAAATCGGAAGACTTTAAAACCTTAACCAAGGAGGACACTCGAAAATTTGTACAAATCCCTAAGGACTTGGTTTAGGCTTTCTACTGGCCAAATAAACCCCCGAGAGTACCAAAACCGTGGCGGCAATCTTGATCAGTGTAAGTTGGTCTTTTCCAGAAAACATGGCGAAAAGAATTCCAATTAGGGGTTGAACATACATAAAAGCACCTACTGTAGAAGCACGTAACTGAGTCAGTGCAAATACATTGAACAGATAGGTTACAATGGTGGTGCCTATAACAACGAAGGCAACAATACCATAGACCCACCCGGGCATGGTAGACCATTCAATTTGTGAGAATTCAGGGTAGGTAACCGGGAAGGCGATTACGAACCCAATGGAAAAAAGCCATTTCATCAAGGTGAACGGATGGTATTTTTCCGTGAGTTTTTTTACCAAGATCAAGTACGACCCATACACAGTGGCATTCACTATAAAAAGAATATTGCCCAAAGGAATATTTGGGGCGTCTTGCCGTATTTCGGCACCGAACAAAATAAGACCCAAAGCTCCAATAAAACCCAGAAGGATACCAAGTCCTTTGTTCATTGTTATTTTTTCCTTGATAAAAATGGCAGAAATTACCACCACAATAATAGGCGTGATGGTCACTAAAACCGAGCTGTTTATTGGTGTGGATAATTGCAGTCCCTTAAAAAATGCCAGCATGTTTATGGCCATACCCAAAAGGGAACAGGCTAAAATCCGAAGCCAGTCCTTTTTTTCTATTCGTTCTTTGGGGCCAAAAATTGAAATCGCCCAAAAGAACAAGGTGGCACCGCCAAGACGAAGCATAATAAAGCCAAACGGGCCCACGTAATCTGGCATGACACCCTTGGCCACGGTGTGGTTAATACCATAAATGGTAGTGGCCATCAAAGCCGCCAAAAGTGCCAAGGTTCGTTTGCTCATGAATGTAGTGCCGCTTTTGCGGCTTCAACTGTTTTTTTGGAGTTGCCAACAAAAATTTGATTGTCAACCAAAACCACAGGTCGTTTTAAGAAGGTGTAATGCTCCAGAATAAGTTTCTTATAATCGTCCTCCGATAAGTTTTGTTCATGGAGTCCACGTTGTCTGAAAAGCATGGCCCTTCTGCTAAATAGGGATTCGTAACTTCCGGAAAGAGCGGCCATTTCATCTACCTGCTCGGTGGTCATGGCTTCCGATTTAATTTCCTGAAGGACAACCCCGTTCAGTGGCTCCAATTCCTTTAAGATGCGCTTGCAGGTGGAGCAGCTTCCCAAGTGATATATTTTTCGCATTACAAAAAAGGTTAATAAAAATGAAGCCCAAAGTTCGTGTATTTGAAACTAAGAAAGTGCAAAATCCACCGCTTTCTGTGCATGAATTTTAGTAGTATCAAATGTTGGGATTTTCACTTCGTTACCTGGAATTAAAATAGGGAGTTCCGTACAGCCTAAAATAATGCCTTCGGCGCCTTGCGCTTCCATTTTCCCTATGATGCGCAAGCATTCTTCCTTGGCCTCTTGGGTAAAAACTCCTTTGACCAATTCGTTGTAGATCATGGATTGAAGGGCCTCCCTATCTTCTAGGTCCGGAATTAGGACTTCCAAGCCAAATTCCTCTTCCAGGATTTTGGTGTAAAAGTCTTTTTCCATGGTAAACTGGGTGCCTAATAGCGCTATTTTTTTTAGCCCTTTTTGTTGGATGGCTTCGCCTGTGGCCCTGCCAATGTGCAGAAAAGGTATGGATACAGCGTTGGTAATTGCATCACTTACAAGGTGGATAGTATTGGTGCACAAAACAACAAGGTCCGCCCCAGCCTGATTCAGTTTCTTTGCATGTTCGGCCATGAGGTTCCCAATTTTTTCCCAGTCACCTGAGAAAGAATACCGTTCCACTTCCTCAAAATCCACAGAGGTAAGCACGCTTTTTGCAGAATGGGAACCGCCCAGCTTTTCCTTTACCATCCGATTGAGATGTTCATAATAAATCTTGGAGGATTCCCAGCTCATACCTCCTATCATACCTATCGTTTTCATAAGCTTGGTCTTATTTGATTTTAGACATATCCTCCGCACCTTCAATGACAAAGGAAATAAGAAAATTAGTAATTCTATTTCTCAAAGTTTGATTGTAACCTAGAAGGGTTAAATCGTTGTGATTCGAACATTCCAAACAGTTTTCCATACGTGATAATATTTAGATATTTCTAACTATCGATTTATAAACGAGAGCGAACACCCTAGTTTTAAATGTTGGGTAAAACTATTAAATATTTACATATTTATAAAAGTAGATATGTTAATAAATAGATAAAAATGTAATTTGAATGGTCATAGCGTATTCTCATAGTCTTAACTACAAACTATTTTGACCTTTTTGAGAATAATGGAAATTAGGGTTTAGTAGGTCTTTTAAGATATTTGTTCACTTCTGCAAAGGGTAGAACCATAGTTTTTGGGCCATCCGCATAAGATGCTATTTCATATTGATTATAGATCATTTGAATCCCTTCTTCAGTGTACCCCAGATTCTCTGCCAACCGAAAGGTATCCCCTTCAAACATAAACCCAGTGGCATTGATATTGTCATCTTGTGGTATATCTTCCTGAATCCTGAATTTGGCTTCTGCAAAGTTTCGAAACCCTTCCTCATCATCAAAAAGTTCCCAGTTTTCAATTTCCTTGCCTTTGATTTTGTCAAAATTCAACAATCTTGTTGAGCTGTATCCGTGTGCTCCACCGGTAAACGTATAAGCGTTCAAAATTATGGTCAACATATCATTGTCTTCATAGACCACCTCCGCATCAATTTTCGCTTCCCAACCTACAGTTTCATCCGGGAACTTTTCTTTGAGTTCCTGATAGCTCCGATGAAAGGAACTTATGGCCTTGTTTAAATTGTCAATAGTCTCCGCTTCATCAAAGGAAAGGATGGCAATGACTTCTTCTTCCAAAGCAGTGTTGATTGCGTTGGCCAAAGCGGTTTCATCAAGGGCTTGGATTAGATTAATTTCAATCTTGGGACAGTCGGAACAGTCGGATCCCTCAACTTGGGATGGCGCAAAAGTAAGTTTGTTGCCATTTTCGCAACCAAGGGACAGCATAAGAATTAAAAGTAGGAAAGCGGACTTTTTCATGTGAGGTACTTTTAGGGTTCCCAAAAATAAGACTTCATTGATTACTCCAAAAGATAACAATACATTTGTACGCAGATCAAAACAAGATGAGCAAGAAAGATTTAAGATTTAACAGTAAGACCATTCACGGAGGCCAGCAACCCGATAAGGCCTACGGTGCCGTGATGCCGCCCATTTACCAAACAAGCACCTATGCCCAATCCACCCCCGGCGGGCATATGGGCTATGAATATTCCAGGAGCGCCAACCCTACACGGACGGCCTTGGAAAATGCCTTGGCGAGCATTGAAAACGGAAACTATGGACTCGCCTTTGCAAGTGGACTCTCGGCCATGGATGCCGTAATAAAATTACTTAACCCTGGAGATGAGGTGGTTTCCACCAATGACCTATATGGTGGTAGTTATAGGTTGTTCAAACAGGTTTTTGAAAAGTACGGGATTACGTTTCACTTCATAGGTATGCAGGATGCTGCCGCCATCGAGAGTCATATTAATGAAAAGACCAAGCTCATCTGGGTTGAGACCCCGACCAATCCTATGATGAACGTTATCGACATAAGGGCAGTATCTGCCCTTGCAAAAAAACACCAATTGTTGTTGGCAGTGGATAACACCTTTGCAACACCTTATTTGCAAAGACCGCTGGATTTGGGAGCTGATATTGTGATGCACTCCGCCACCAAATACTTGGGAGGTCATAGCGATGTAGTTGTTGGTGCCCTAGTGGTCAAGGATAAAGAATTGGCAGATCAACTTTACTTTATACAAAATGCAAGTGGTGCGGTTTGTGGTCCCATGGACAGTTTTTTGACCCTTCGCGGGATTAAAACCCTCCATGTAAGGATGCAACGCCATTGCGAAAATGGGAAGGCCATTGCCCAATATCTTGCCAAGCACCCTAAAATTGAAAAGGTATATTGGCCAGGATTCGAAGATCACCCAAACCATGAAGTGGCCAAAGACCAGATGAACGGTTTTGGAGGTATGATCTCATTCATTACCAAGGGCAGCAGTTATGACGATGCCATCAAAATTGTGGAGAAACTTCAAGTATTCACCTTGGCAGAATCTTTAGGAGGTGTGGAAAGTTTGGCCGGCCATCCTGCCAGCATGACCCATGCCAGTATTCCCAAAACGGAACGGGAGAAAAGCGGTGTGGTGGATGCGTTGATTCGACTTAGCGTAGGTATCGAGGATGTGGACGACTTGATTGCAGATTTGGAACAGGCCATAGGATAGCACTTTTTGAAAAATTTTTAAAAAAGGGGTATTTAAATTATGCAAATAGTATAATTTTGCCGTCTAATTCCTAATTTGTTAAAATTCCCTTGAAATCAAGTCAAGGGAACCTAAACCAGTAATCCGTTTTATGGAAGCAAAAATCAAAGCATTTATGGATGAGGTGAAGTCCCGAAATGGACATGAACCTGAATTCATCCAAGCGGTACAGGAGGTTGCGGAAACCGTAATACCTTATATTGTAAAACATGATATTTACCACGGGAAGAACATTCTTTTGAGGATGGTTGAGCCAGAGCGTTTGATTTCATTCCGGGTGGCATGGGTTGATGATGACGGAGAGATCCATGTAAATAGAGGATATAGAATCCAGATGAATTCGGCCATTGGCCCTTATAAGGGTGGACTTCGTTTCCATCCTACGGTGAACGCCAGCGTGTTGAAATTTTTGGCCTTTGAACAGGTCTTTAAAAATAGTTTAACCACCTTGCCCATGGGGGGTGGTAAAGGCGGGTCGGATTTTGACCCTAAAGGAAAATCCGATGATGAGGTGATGCGGTTTTGCCATGCTTTTATGTTGGAATTGAACCGCCATATTGGCCCTAATACAGATGTTCCCGCAGGAGATATAGGAGTAGGTGCCCGTGAAATCGGATTCCTATTTGGGATGTACAAGAAAATCCGAAACGAATTTACCGGTGTTTTGACCGGAAAAGGTCGTTCCTGGGGAGGATCTTTGATTCGCCCAGAGGCTACCGGATATGGAACGGTTTATTTTGCTGATAGCATGCTGAAAACGCAAGGCGAATCATTTAAAGGGAAAAAAGTGGTGATTTCCGGATCTGGGAATGTGGCCCAATATGCCGCTGAGAAGGTGATGCATTTGGGCGGAACAGTGCTTACGCTCTCTGATTCCGGTGGATACATTTATGACAAAGATGGGATTGACGAGAATAAGTTGGCCTTTGTCATGGATCTAAAAAATAATAGAAGAGGCAGGATTTCCGAATATGCAGAAAAATATTCTTCTGCGGAATACCATAAAGGCAGAACGCCTTGGGAAGTTTCTTGTGATGTTGCTCTCCCATGTGCAACCCAAAACGAGCTCACAGGAGATGACGCTGCTACCTTGATCAAGAATGGTTGTATGGCAGTGGCCGAGGGTGCAAATATGCCTTCAACACCCGAAGCTATCCATGCCTTCCATGATGCCAAAATATTATTTGCGCCCGGAAAGGCCTCCAATGCAGGTGGTGTTGCCACTTCAGGCTTGGAAATGTCTCAAAACTCCTTGAGAATAAGTTGGACCCGTGAAGAGGTAGACGAAAGACTGAAGGGGATAATGGGAGATATCCATGACTCCTGTATTGAATTTGGTAAGGAAGAAAACGGCTATTGCAATTACGTTAAAGGAGCAAATATTGCTGGTTTTGTCAAGGTAGCGGATGCTATGTTGGCTCAGGGAGTGATTTAAACCCTTTTATTCAAGTATAGAACTAAAGTGGGCGATTGATCAATCGCCCACTTTTTTTATATTGTCACATACTCAAAAAGCTAATGCAGGTAACCACCAAGGCCATAGTACTTTCTTCCTTGAAATACGGCGACACAAGTCTTATTGTTAAGGCTTTTACCGAGTCGGATGGAATTAAGTCCTATTTGCTTAAAGGGGTATTATCCTCCAAAAAAGGGAAACTGAAAGCCGCGTATTTTTTGCCTTTGATGCAGTTGGAAATTGTGGCCACCCATAAAAACAAGGGAACTTTGGAGGGGATACGAGAAGCAAAAGTAGCCGTGCCCTATAAGAGCCTTCATACCGATATTGTAAAAAATAGCATTGTGCTTTTTTTGGCAGAAATGTTGGGCAACAGCATTCAGGAACAGGAACAGGACCAAGGCCTATTTAACTATTTGGAATATGCATTGCATTGGCTGGATGAACATGCACCTCCACCTAATTTTCATTTGCTATTCTTGTTGAATCTTTCAAAATATTTGGGGTTTTATCCGGATACATCCTTTAGCCATGCACCGTATTTTGACCTCCTTGAAGGTAGTTTCAATCAGAACCCTTCCCTAAACCCATTGATTCAGGGTAAAGAAATTGTCCAGTTCAGAAAGCTGTTGGGCATAAATTTTGATGCACTTCAAACAATACAAATGAGCAAGCTTCTACGACAGGAGTTGCTTAAAAAAGTTATTCTGTATTTTGAATTACATTTGCACGGCTTCAGAAAACCTAGGTCCTTGGCCGTTTTAAATGCAGTTTTTGAATAGTATGCGCATATCAGGATGTATCCTCTTTTTCTTTTTGGCCACCCTTAACGTATTTGCTCAGGAAATTACCGTTTTGGATGCGGAATCGGGCAATCCTATTGCCAATATTGCCATTTTTAACAGGGACAAGTCCAAGAGCACTGTTTCCAACCTTAATGGTAAGGCAGATTTGGAAGTCTTTTCCAAAAATGAACGAATCATACTCAGGCACCTTAGCTACGATGAATACACCACCACAAAGTCCCAAATTGTAAAGAAGGGAAACAGGGTCTATCTGGACCTGAAACCCGAAGAATTGATGGAGGTGGTCATGTCGGTTTCCAAATGGGAGCAACAAAAAAAGGATATCCCTCAAAAGATTGAATCCATAGATGCCCGGACCATCTCGTTTACCAATCCCCAAACAGCAGCGGATGTATTGCAGAACAGCGGAAAGGTCTTTGTCCAAAAAAGCCAATTGGGGGGAGGAAGCCCTATGATTAGAGGTTTTGCAACGAACAGATTACTTTTATCCGTGGATGGTGTTCGAATGAACAATGCCATTTTTAGAGGAGGGAACATTCAGAATGTAATTTCCGTCGACCCGTTTACCATTAAGAACACTGAGGTGATTTTTGGACCGGGTTCGGTTATCTACGGAAGTGATGCCATTGGGGGTGTCATGAACTTTCTAACCCAAAAACCTCGATTTTCATTTACGGATAGCCTCACGGTTTCAGGTAACGCCACATATCGTTTTGCTTCGGCAAACAATGAAAGTACGTCCCATTTGGATTTGAATCTGGGACAGCAGCACTGGGCCTCCTATACCAGTTTCACCTATAGCGACTTTGGTGATTTGGTCATGGGGGAGCATGGTCCCGAGTCTTATTTAAGGAACAACTTTGCAAGCAGGGAGAATGGCTCTGATGTGCTTGTTCCTAATTCAGATGCGCAAAAGCAGATTTCATCTGGATATGACCAGATTAATTTCCTTCAAAAATTCACCTATCGACCCAATAAGGTATGGAATTACGATTTGGGACTGTACTATTCCGAGACTTCGGATTTCTCCAGATATGACCGTTTGATCCGACCAAATGATGAAGGTGATGGACTTCGTTCGGCAGAATGGTTTTATGGGCCACAGAAATGGTTTATGGGGAACGTGCAGGTGACCAAGCAAGGAAAGAACAAATTCTATGACGGCGTTAAACTGACCACGGCCTACCAGTTTTTTGAAGAAAGCAGAAACAATCGGGGGTTTCAGGAAATTAATCGCTCAACCACAACCGAAAAGGTTCATGCGTTATCCGTGAATCTCGATTTTGAGAACAAGAAAATTGGAGATCTAAGACTGTATTACGGCGCAGAGTATATTTTCAATAAGGTTCGTTCCGAAGGAATCGATACCAACATTGAGACTAGCACATCGATACCGGCGGCCTCACGATATCCTGATGGTGCTACTTGGCAGACTTTCGCGGGCTATATCAATGGCGAATATAAGCTGAAACCCAATTTTACCTTATTGTCTGGGGCAAGATATAGCCAAGTTTGGGTAGATGCCCAATTTGAAAACACGTTTTTCGATTTTCCCTTTGATGAGGCCGATCTCATTACCGGAGCGTTTACTGGGAGTATGGGCTTTAGCTGGTTTCCAAGGGCCGATCTTCAGATAACCTTAAATGGGTCGACCGGTTTTAGGGCTCCAAATATTGATGATATAGGAAAGGTATTCGATTCGGAACCGGGCTCGGTGGTAGTGCCCAATCCAGAATTGGAACCTGAATATGCCTACAATGCCGAAATTGGGGTTAGAAAGAACATCAAGGATAAACTGGTATTAAAAGGAGCGGCATTTTATACCTATTTGGTCGATGCTCTGGTACGAAGGGACTTTGAGTTCAACGGGGAAACGGAGATTTTGTATAACGGTGAGCTGAGCAACGTACAGGCTATTCAGAATGCAGCAAAAGCCTATGTGTATGGTTTTGAGTTGGGATTGGAAGCATTTATGAATGAAAACTGGTCTTTTGCATCCAATCTCACGGTTACAGAGGGAACCGAAGAGGACAGTGATGGGACAGATACCCCAGCGCGCCATGCAGCTCCCACTTTTGGCGATGTCCATTTAATTTGGCAAAACCAAAAATTGAAAACGGACTTGTTCCTCAATTACAATGGAGAAATTGCCTACGAGGACCTCGCTCTGTCTGAAAGAAGCAAGGCATATATTTATGCGGAGGATGAGAATGGAAATCCGTTCGCTCCATCTTGGTACACCTTGAATGTTAGATCGCAATATCAGATTTCCAACGCCCTAAAGACTACCGTGAGTTTGGAGAACCTTACCAACCAACGCTACCGTACCTATTCCTCAGGAATTGCAGCACCTGGAACCAACTTGATTTTGGGACTTAGCTACAACTTTTAATAAAAAGGCCCGGGAAACCCGGGCCTTTATCTTCAGCGCTGTTCAGGTTAATTATCCAGCTGGTCCTTGGTTTCCTCGGCCACTTTTTTAAGGCCATCTGCAGTTTCTTCTGCTGCATCTTTAATGCCATCGCCCATTTCCTTGGCTTTGTCCATGGCATCCTCTCCAGCTTTTTTGATACTGTCAAGGGCTTGCTCCCCAGCTTCTTTTGCGTCTTCTCCTGCCTCTTTTACAGCATCAACGGCATCATTGGCGGCATCTTTCAAATTCTCGCCAGCTTCTTCCAACGACTTTCCGGCTTCCTCTGTAGCCTCTTTTGTTTTTTCGGCCGCTTCCTTACAAGAGATCAATGTCCCCATAGATAGTGCCAATACAAATAGTCCAACAACTACTTTTCTCATATTAAAAATGGTTTAGTGTTAAAGCCGTGAATATAGGAATTTTGTTATAAATCCGTTTTTAGGGATATTATATTTAGCATTAGTGCTTTATGCCCTCCAAATACCCTTTTTTGAGCATAGGAATTCCAGCTAAATTTTTAATTTTGCAAACTTGGAATTCTAGAAGAAGGAGCATCGAATATGAAGTTTGCGGAATATAAAGGATTGGATTTGCCAAAAGTGTCAGAAGAAGTTCTGGACTTTTGGAAAGACAACCAGATTTTTGAGAAAAGTATTTCCACACGTGAGGGAAAGGAAAGCTATGTGTTTTACGAAGGTCCGCCTTCTGCAAACGGTATGCCCGGAATTCACCATGTTATGGCGCGTACCATAAAAGATATTTTTCCGCGGTACAAGACGATGAAGGGATACCAAGTGAAGCGGAAAGCAGGATGGGATACCCATGGTCTGCCCATTGAGATCGGTGTTGAGAAAGAACTGGGGATTACCAAAGAAGATATAGGGAAGAAAATTTCGGTGGAGGAATACAACGCAGCCTGTAAAAAGGCCGTGATGCGGTATACGGATGTCTGGAACGAAATGACGGAAAAAGTGGGGTATTGGGTGGATATGGACGACCCGTACATCACTTATAAACCTAAATACATGGAATCTGTCTGGTGGTTGTTGAAGCAGATTTATGATAAGGGATTGCTGTATAAAGGGTATACCATTCAACCCTATTCGCCAAAAGCGGGTACCGGATTAAGTTCCCATGAGCTAAATCAGCCTGGTACTTATCAGGATGTTACGGATACTACCGTTACTGCCCAGTTCAAAACGGTTGAAAGTACTTTGCCGAATTTCCTAAAAAAGTTTGACCATCTTCATTTTCTTGCTTGGACGACAACACCTTGGACCTTGCCAAGTAATACTGCCTTGACCGTAGGAGCCAAAATTGACTATGTAGTCGTAGCGACCTATAATCAATATACTTTTGAACCTACCCATGTGATCTTGGCCAAGAACTTGGTGGGAAAACAATTTGCTGGAAAGTTTGAGCAGACGGATGATGTTACGGTATTGAGCAGCTATACCAAGGAAGACAAGAAAATACCGTATCTGATCGCTGCAGAATGCAAGGGTAAAGACTTACTTGGCATACGCTATGAGCAACTTATGGATTATGCCCAGCCCTATCAGAATCCTGAAAACGCATATCGGGTTATCGCCGGGGATTTTGTGACCACGGAAGATGGTACTGGAATCGTACACACAGCTCCCACTTTTGGTGCGGACGATGCCCATGTAGCCAAACAAGCTGAACCTCCAGTACCCCCAATGTTGCTGCTGGACGAGAACAATAATCCTGTTCCTTTAGTGGACCTTCAGGGAAGGTTTAGACCCGAAATGGGAACCTTGGCAGGCAAATATGTCAAGAATGAATATTATGAAGACGGCGAAGCTCCTGATAAATCCGTGGATGTTGAAATCGCAATCAAACTAAAGGAGGAAAACAAAGCCTTTAAGGTGGAAAAATACCTCCACAGTTACCCCAATTGCTGGCGAACGGATAAGCCCATATTGTATTATCCTCTGGATTCATGGTTTATAAAGGTCACGGACATTAAGGATCGGATGTTCGAACTGAACCAGTCCATCAACTGGAAGCCAAAGGCAACAGGAGAAGGTAGGTTTGGGAACTGGCTGGCCAATGCTAACGATTGGAACCTTTCCCGGTCCAGGTATTGGGGCATTCCATTGCCGATCTGGAGAACAGAAGATGGTAAGGAAGAATTGATTATTGGGTCCGTAGAAGAATTAAAGAATGAAATGGCCAAGGCCGTTGAAGCAGGCTTGCTGAATCAGGATGTTTTCCAAGATTTTGTGGTCGGGGATATGACGGAGGCCAATTATGATAAAATAGACCTCCATAAAAACATTGTGGATGGAATAACTTTGGTTTCACCAACTGGCAAGCCGATGAGGCGGGAATCAGATCTAATTGATGTTTGGTTTGATAGTGGTTCCATGCCCTACGCCCAGTGGCATTATCCTTTTGAGAACAAAGAACTTATTGATAACGGAGAGGCTTTCCCAGCCAATTTTATTGCAGAGGGCGTAGATCAGACAAGGGGATGGTTCTATACCTTGCATGCCATTGCCACCATGGTTTTTGACTCCGTTTCCTACCGAAATGTAGTATCCAATGGATTGGTTTTGGATAAGGAAGGCAAAAAGATGTCGAAGCGTTTGGGGAATGCAGTAGACCCTTTCAAGGTGTTGCCAGAGCACGGAGCTGACGCCACCCGCTGGTATATGATTTCCAACGCCAATCCTTGGGACAATCTTAAATTCGACATGGAAGGGATTGTTGAGGTAAAACGAAAGTTCTTCGGCACCTTGTACAATACCTATTCCTTCATGGCCTTGTATGCCAATATTGATGGATTTACCTATGAAGAGGCGGACATTCCTTTGCCGGATAGACCTGAAATTGACCAATGGATTCTCTCCGAGTTACATTCACTGATCCAAAAAGTGGATGAAGCCTATGCCGATTATGAGGCAACAAAGGCTGCACGGATGATTTCAGATTATGTGCAGGAAAATTTGAGCAACTGGTATGTGCGATTGAGCAGAAGAAGGTTCTGGAAAGGGGATTATCAGGAAGATAAAATCTCCGCCTATCAAACCCTTTATACCTGTTTGTGCACTATTGCAAAGTTGTCTGCACCCATAGCTCCATTTTATATGGAAAGGCTGTTCCAGGACCTGAACAACAACACCCGAAAAGAGGACTTTGAAAGTGTTCACTTGGCAGATTTTCCAGTTTTCGACCCCAACATGGTCAACAAAAAGTTGGAGAGCAAAATGCATTTGGCACAGCGGATTTCGTCTTTGGTACTGTCAATCCGACAAAAAGAAAAAATTAAGGTACGCCAGCCCCTTCAGAAGGTGATGATTCCCGTTCTTGACCCCACCCAAAAGGAGGAGATTGAGGCAGTTTCCGAATTGATCAAATCCGAAGTTAATGTAAAGGAAATTGAATTGCTCGATGATGCCTCCGGTATCCTGGTTAAGCAGATAAAGCCAAATTTTAAGGTTTTAGGGCCAAGATTTGGAAAGGATATGAAGGCTATTGCGGCTGCTGTAAACCAGTTGGATCAAGAAGATATCCAAAAAATTGAACGGGAAGGCGAATTAATGCTACAATTGGAAAATAAAAGTATTATTTTACAGTTAACCGATGTAGACATTAGCTCTCAAGATATAGAGGGATGGTTGGTGGCAAGTTCCGGTTCCTTGACCGTGGCGTTGGATGTCACCATTGACGATGGTCTCCGAAAAGAAGGTATTGCAAGAGAGCTGGTAAACCGAATCCAAAACCTTAGAAAAGAATCAGGTTTTGAGGTTACGGATAAAATTGACATAAAGATTTTAAAGGACGGTTGCGTTGAAAAAGCGGTTTCCAGTAATGAAGATTACATCAAAACAGAAACCCTCACCGCAGAACTGAACTTTGAAGAGAAACTAGATGAAGGTATAGCAATTGCCTTTGACGAAGTGAATACGAAATTGTTTATCCAAAAACACTAAGAAATGGCACAAGATTTAAAAGTAAGATACGCCGATAAAGACCTTGAGGAATTTAGAGCACTGATAGAGGAAAAAATAGAAAAGGCCCAAAAGCATTTGGAACTTTTGAAGAGTTCTTATATGAATGACGGAAATAATGGCACGGATGATACCTCTCCCACCTTCAAAGCATTTGAAGAGGGTTCGGAAACCATGAGCAAGGAAGCAAATACCCAATTGGCAATTCGACAGGAGAAATTTATCAGGGATCTTAAAAATGCACTACTTCGTATAGAAAACAAAACTTACGGGATTTGCCGTGTTACCGGAAAACTCATCAATAAGGAACGTCTTAAGCTTGTTCCCCATGCCACTTTAAGCATTGAGGCCAAGAACATGCAGAAATAATGAAAACGCCCTCGGGCGTTTTTTCTGATGAGATGGCTGCTTGGTTTTATAGGTTTCTTTCTTATGGGAAGCCTTCATGGCCAGAAGGTGGTCAAGAAAGCTTTTCTTCCACCAAGTGTTGAATATATTCAAGTTGATTCCCAATTTTGCTATCGAGTTACCCTTTCTACTTCAAAGTCAAACGAAGTAGAGGTTTCGGCCCTCATGGAAGGAGAGTACGCCAAGGATTTGGTAGTGACCTTGGAGGAACGGGGAGAGACCATATTGATCGCTGCAACTTTTCAGCCCAACTTCACAGCGCCAAACGATAAATTAAGTGCACATAAGGTGGTTTCCATCGCCCTGGATGTAAGCGTTCCTCAATACAAGAATGTATCTGTTTACGGCACCGTGAGTAATGTTAAGGCCAGTGGAGATTTTAAAAATCTAAATGTGAGTTTATCCAATGGAAGATGCGTTCTTAAGGATATTGGGGAATCCGTGACGGTGCAGACACAAAAAGGAGACATTTTTTTGGAGACGGCAAATGGAAATATAAATGCGAAGAGCACTTACGGCAGGGTGGTGAGAGATGATATTCCAAAAGGTGATAACAGGTACATTTTGAACACCATAGAAGGCACAATCCAACTGAAGAAAACGAAATAATATCCCTACTTTTGCGCAATCTCTTTTACAAGGTATGAATCTAAAAAAGTCCCTGTTGATCATAGTGCTGGTCTTAGTAATAGACCAGGTGAGCAAGATTTATGTGAAGACCAATTTTATTTTGGGTGAATCGGTTGACGTGTTGAGTTGGTTCAAGATTCTGTTTATTGAGAATGAAGGAGCGGCCTGGGGTACCAAATTGAGTGATATTCTTCCCATTTCCGAATCTGTTGGAAAATTGGTGCTGACCATATTTAGACTCTTTGCCATTCTTGGAATTGGATACTGGCTTTGGGACATCATCAAGAAACAATCCCCCAAAACCTTGATTCTTGCTGTGTCACTGATATTCGCCGGAGCTTTGGGCAATATCATTGATTCGGTTTTCTACGGAATGATTTTTGACCATAGCAACAACCAGGTGGCCACATTGTTTTCAAGCGAACCTTATGGACAGATGTTTTATGGCAAGGTGGTGGACATGCTTTATTTCCCAATGGTGGATGCCACTTGGCCAGATTGGGTGCCCTCGGTCGGAGGAAATAGATTCCGTTTTTTTGAACCTGTATTTAATATAGCCGATACGGCCATAAGCACAGGAGTTGGAATATTGATTGTATTCAACAAAAAGGCGTTTCCCAAGCGCTCCAAGGAAACGGCCAAGGATTAAAACTTGTATACCTTCTCTGGGCTAATACAATAGTCCAAGGGAATGTCATTTTCATGAACATCCTTTATGGCCGTTTCGGCCTCAAAAAAAGATAGTCCAATTTTAAGGGTTTTGGGATTGCATTTGCGAAGAAAAGTGTCATAAAACCCTTTGCCATAGCCCACTCGATTCCCACTCTGGTCGAAAGCTAGTAAAGGTAGAAAGACAACTTCTATTTTTTCTTCTGGAATTGGAATGCCGTCAACGGGTTCAGGAATGTTCCATTTATTTTTTTTAAAGGTGGTGTTGTCAGTGAGCAAAAAATGCTCCAAACTGTTTTTGCTGGAAACTTTGGGGATCACCACATTTTTGTCCCTTCCTTGTAGAAGTGTAATCAAGGGTAGGGTATCTACCTCCTTGTGCTCTGAGATGCTTAGAAAAATATGGAAATAAAAAAAATCCCATATTGGGATTTCTAATACATGATTTGCAAGAAGTATACTTAAATCCGAGATTTTTTCAGGAGTTAAACCCTTTCTCAGTTCTTTATAATTTTTTCTTAGTTCATGTTTCAACATCTAGTGTTGAAGATTTTGGGGTAGGTGTTTTGGGGAACCTATAAAGTTAATCTCTGGCCGAAACCGAAAAAAAGATTTTGAAGAATAACATCAAAATCAAATACATTCCCAAAACAATAACATAGTTCTCCATAGAATTGTATTTATGTGGTTAAATGTAAGTAAAAGAATTGAAAAAAGTACCGTGAAATGCATTTTTTATCGATGAAAAGCATCATTTTTAGCATCGGTTTAACAATATGGGCCTAATTGGGGTTTTTTCAGACAAATTTTGTATGGCCAAAAAAATGATTTTTCCAAATTCTATTACATTATGGTGTTCGAATGGAAATTGAAATGCACCAAACAGAATCAAAGTGGGCATTTCAATTTTAAAACTGCCAGGTTTTATCCGTAAATTGAACTTGCCCTTTGATCAATGCGAAACGGGGTTTAGTCAATTTTAACAAAAAAACACTCGTTATAAGGCCTACTTTTGTTTAGAGCCTTTTTTGGAAAGTTTTATGTCCAAATCATCTTCAATTAGTGTACAGATCAGTACCCTGCCCAACAGTCCCGGCGTTTATCAGTTTTATGACGTTGAGGGGAAGATTCTTTATGTTGGGAAGGCCAAAAATCTTAAGAAAAGAGTTTCCTCTTATTTCAATAAGAAACAGGAATACGGAAAAACAAGGGTTCTTGTCAAAAAAATCGATTCGGTAAAGCATATTGTAGTGTCCACCGAGTCCGATGCGCTCTTGCTGGAAAACAATTTGATCAAAAAACTATTACCTAGGTATAATGTCCTGCTTAAGGATGATAAATCCTATCCCTGGATTTGTATCAAAAAGGAGCGGTTTCCCAGAGTATTTTCTACCCGAAAATTGATCAAGGACGGGTCGGAATACTATGGGCCCTATACCAGCATGAAAACCGTTAGGACCTTGTTGGACCTGGTCAAAAGTTTATATCCCCTTAGAACCTGCAATTACGACCTTTCAGAGGAAAAAATTGCGGCTGGGAAATACAAGGTATGTCTGGAATATCATTTGGGCAATTGCCTTGGGCCTTGTGAAGGTTTTCAAACCGAAGAGGATTACCATGGACAAATTGAGAATATAAGGCAGATCATAAAGGGAAATTTTAAAGGGTCATTACATTTCTTCAAAGCGCAGATGAAAGATTTGGCAACCCAAATGGAGTTTGAAAAGGCCCAGCGAATAAAGGATAAGATTGAGATTTTGGAGAACTATCAGGCCCGCTCCACTGTGGTAAACCCAAAAATCAATAATGTTGATGTATTCTCCATTATCTCCGATAAAACCCATGGCTACGTGAATTTCTTGCAATTGTCGCATGGTTCCATTGTGCGTTCGCATACCATGGAAATCAAAAAGAAGTTGGAAGAAACGGATGAGGAGTTGTTACAGCTGGCCATCACGGAAATCAGACAACGTTTTAATTCCCTATCCAAGGAAATCTATCTTCCTTTCCCAGTTCTGGTAGAAGAAAATATAAAAGTAACATTGCCCAAACTTGGCGATAAAAAAAGAATTTTGGAACTCTCTGAACGGAACGCCCGATTTTTTAGGCAAGATAGGTTCAAGCAGATCAAGATTACGGATCCGGACCGTCATGCCAAAAGAATCATGGCACAAATGAAGGCCGATTTAAGGTTGTCCGAAGAACCTACCCATATTGAGTGTTTTGATAATTCAAACATTCAGGGAAGTAATCCAGTTGCTGCCTGCGTAGTCTTTAAAAATGGAAAACCTTCCAAAAAGGAATATCGACATTTTAACATAAAGACGGTGGAAGGACCGGATGATTTTGCGAGTATGGAAGAGGTGGTGTTCCGGAGGTACAAAAGATTGGTCAATGAAGATGAACCCTTGCCACAACTTATTGTTATTGATGGAGGTAAAGGCCAGTTGTCCTCGGCCTTAAAGAGTCTTGAGGTTTTGGGGTTAAGGGGAAAGATTGCGATTATTGGGATTGCAAAACGTTTGGAGGAAATCTATTTTCCGGATGACCCCATTCCCTTATATCTTGATAAAAAATCGGAAAGCCTTAAAATCATCCAACAGCTGCGAAATGAAGCGCATCGATTTGGTATCACCCATCACCGAAACCGAAGAAGTAAGGGCGCCATAGATTCGGAGCTGGAGAATATTGAGGGCATTGGAAAAAAAACAGCGGAACAACTATTGAAAAATTTTAAATCGGTCAAACGGGTCAAAGAGGCAAGTATTGAGAGTTTGGCAGAATTAGTCGGAATGGCGAAGGCAAAAAAAATCCATAAAACCTTTCATTAGCAAAAATGGGAATTAAAAAAACACTGTTGTTTGTTTTTGCATTTTTCGGTCTTTGGTTGACCGGGCAGCACGCAAATGCCCAGGAGGAACCAAAGATTGGGCTGGTGCTTAGCGGAGGAGGGGCCAAGGGATTGGCCCATATTGGAGCATTGAAGGTTATAGATGAGGCGGGCATCAAAGTGGATTATATTGGAGGAACCAGCATGGGTGCCATAGTTGGGGCCCTTTACGCATCGGGATATTCCGGACATGAACTCGATTCTATTTTTAGAGTGACCAATTTTACCAAACTCATTCAGGACAATGTGCCCAGAGGAGCCAAGACATTTTATGAAAAGGAAGACTCTGAACGTTATGCGCTGGGATTGCCCTTTACCAATTTTAATGTGTCGTTCCCCCAAGCAATTTCTGGCGGGCAAAATATCTACAACGAGTTGGTCCGACTACTTTTTCATGTGAAGGACATTCAGGATTTTAAACAATTGCCTACACCATTTTTATGTGTGGCCACCGACGTGGAAACCGGTGAAGAGGTGTTATTGGATAGGGGATATTTGCCAGAAGCCATAATGGCAAGTGGTACATTCCCGTCGTTATTTGAACCTTCTGAGATAGATGGGCAGATTCTCATTGACGGTGGGGTGGTAAACAATTACCCCATTGATGAGATACGGGAGATGGGAGCTGATATTATTATTGGCGTGGATGTGCAACATGGTTTGTCCACCCGGGAATCGCTTTCCTCGGCTACTGAAATTCTATTGCAGATCAATAATTACCGAACGGTTGCCGATATGAAGCGAAAGGCGGGGGAAACGGATATTTATATCAGGCCCAACATAGACGATTTCTCCGTAATTGATTTTGACCGCAGCGAAGAAATTGTGGTCAGCGGTGAGATGGCTACCATGGAAAAGTTGGAGGAACTCCAGAAAGTTGCAAAGCGCCAGAACAGTAACCAGCACCCCCAAAAAAGGATAGTGGGGAGGGACAGTCTCACTATCAATAGACTTATTATTAGAGGTAACGACCGGTATACCCGTGGATACATTAAAGGAAAACTTAGATTTGATTTGGCGGAAAAAACCTCTTTTGAGAAACTAAAACAAGGCATAAACAATCTTTCGGCCACCGGTAACTTCAAGGCCATTAGGTACGAATTGGTATCCAACGGTCTTGGAACCGATTTGATCTTGAAACTCAAGGAGAACCCTACAAAAATGTTCATTAAAATGTCGGCGCACTATGACGATCTGTACAAAAGCTCGGCACTGATCAACCTTACCAAGAAGAATTTCCTGCTAAAGGATGATGTGGCGTCCTTCGATTTTATCCTGGGGGACCATATTCGATACAACATGCAGTATTATTTGGATAAAGGGTACTACTGGAGTTTTGGCATCAATTCCCGTTTTACCGATTTTGATGAAGAGATCGATTACAATCTTATTCGAAACAATTTTGATGCTCCAAATGACCCCAACATTAGCGAGATTAATCTGGATGTAACCGATCTGACCAATCAGATTTATTTACAAACGGTGCTGCGTGAGGAGTTTGCATTTACCATAGGAGTGGAACACAAACTACTACGTTACAGTACCCGTACATTGAACCAGTTGAATGCAGATGCTGAGGGTATATTTCTCCCTTCGGAAAATGGAAGGACCTTTTTTGAGGACTCCAATTTCTTCAGCACCTACGGAAAAATCACCCTGGATACCTATGATGACAAATACTTCCCAACCAAGGGACTTTATTTTGATAGCGACTTCCATTTGTATCTATTTTCGTCCGATTTCAACGATAACTTTCGGGAATTTTCCATTGGCAAGGCACGAATGGGAACGGCAATACCCCTTTTTCATAACCTGACCTTGAATCTAGAGACCGAAGGAGGGGTTAAACTGGGAACTTCTGGAATTACCTCTTTTGATTTTGTCCTTGGAGGATTTGGAAATGACTTTGTAAACAACTTTACTCCTTTCTTTGGGTATGATTTTTTGAGCCTGCCTGGTAACAGCTTTGTAAAAGCGTATGGCCGTTTGGATTATAATTTTGCGCCAAAGAACCATTTGTTGTTTTCAGCAAATTTTGCGAACGTCGAGGATGACCTGTTTCGGACCGGGAACTGGTTCACTGAACCAAGCTTTTCAGGATATGGGCTAGGTTATGGTTTGGAGTCCTTTTTGGGGCCAATCCAGATCTATTATTCATGGAGTCCCGAAATCAATACCAACAACTTCTTTTTTAGCGTGGGATATTGGTTCTAATGACTTTTTCCGTGGCAAAACCACGCTTTTCTTCTTAAAAAATTGTAAAAAAACCATAGTTATTATGCGGATTGACGCAAAGAGAGTTAAAGTCCGTTAAAAACTTATTTTCCTACAAGACCTTGGCGTATATTTACACCACATAAGGGGTGGTTCCCTTATAACTTTAAGTATTGGTTTTTCATAATTTAAAGTTTGGTTGGTTATTTAGGAAAAGCCCAGTGTTTCAACTGGGCTTTTTTTATATATACTATTTTGGAACAAGTTTTGTTTAAGTAATTGTAAACTAACCTGCTTAAAATGCGATTTTAGTAATTTTATACCGACAAAACAGTTATGAAAAAGTTATTTGCCCTTATTTTCCTTCTGCTTGTAATGCCGGCTATGGCCCAAAAGCACTACCCGGCTTTTAAAAGTGGTGAATGGCTCAAGTTCCGTATCCACTATGGATTTCTGAATGCCAGCTACGCAACACTGCACCTTAGTTCCAAGACTTTGGACAGTGTTCCGGTTTATCATGTGGTGGGAAGGGGAAAGACCACCGGATTTGCAAGTATATTTTTTAAGGTTGACGACACTTTCGAGAGTTATTTTGATAGAAAAGATGGTAAACCGTACCGATTTATCCGAAAAACGGATGAGGGCGGATATACCAAGGATATAGAAATTGATTTCAACTATAACCAAGAAAAAGCAATATTAAAAGACAACAAGGCGGGCAAACAATTGGATATACCCGTGCACAATAGCATCCAGGATTTGCTTTCAGCCAGTTATCATCTTAGGGACCGTTACCAACTCAAGGAGTTCAAGGAAGGGCAATCCATTGATCTTGACATGCTTTTTGACGATGATGGTGTTTTCAAATTTCAATTGAAATACCTAGGAAAAGAAGTGATTCGCACCAAGTTTGGTAAGGTAGAATGTCTTAAATTTAGGCCCCTGGTTCAATCGGGCAGGGTTTTCAAGGAAAAAGAGAGTCTTACCCTTTGGGTATCCAACGACCTAAACAAGATTCCGGTTAGAATCAAAGCCGATTTGGCGGTGGGTTCCATTAAAGCCGATTTGGACGGATACAATGGATTGAGAAACCAGTTTAAAATAATAATGAAATAGTTTTAATGGCGAATGATGAGCGAATTGAGTCCCAAATCAATAAGCTTGAAGAAAAGTTCAAAAATTCCGGGCAAGACCTAAGCTCCTACCTAGACGGGCTCCTTTATCAGAAATACCTTACCTACTGGGATTACATCCACTTGGACACCTTATTGAGTATTCAGGTGCCCCGCACCCATTTTCCGGACGAGGAGATATTCATTATGTATCACCAAATCACGGAACTGTACTTTAAGCTTATCCTTCATGAGCAAAAGCAAATTGTAGATGATCGTTCCCAGGATTTGGCCTTTTTCATCGAAAAAATAAGAAGAATCAATAGTTATTTCAAAGCTCTGATATCTTCGTTCAGTATTATGATCAGGGGCATGGAACGGGAACAGTTTTTGCGCTATCGCATGGCCTTGCTTCCCGCAAGTGGATTTCAATCGGCCCAATACCGCATGATTGAGATTTACGCAACTCCCTTGGAAAATTTGGTGCACCAATCCGAACGGGATTCATTTTCGAAAGAAAACAACATTGAAGAACTTTTTGAACATATCTATTGGAAGAAGGGAGCGACCGATCTGTCCACCGGGGAAAAGACATTGACCTTAAAACAATTTGAATTTCGATATACCCCTAGATTACTTCGTATTTCCAATCAGGTAAAGAGTAGTACCATTTATCACAAGTACCTGCAATTGCCAAAAAAACTTAGGGAGAATGAAGAATTGATATCCGCTTTGAAGGACATGGATATGAATGCCAACGTAAATTGGCCCCTTATGCACATGGGCTCCGCGTACAGATATTTGGCCAAGGAAAACAAAGAGGTGGAAGCCACAGGAGGAACCAATTGGAAGGACTTTTTGCCTCCAAGTTTTCAGAAAATAATATTTTTCCCAACTTTGTACTCGGAAGAAGAGTTGGACAACTGGGGTAAACAATGGGTAGACCATATCTTTAATCCCGAAAATAGAAAGTAAAAATGCAGAAATTTATTGGGGCAATTTTGGCATTGGTGTTGGTTTTGGCGTCTTGCAAGGAGAAACAGGTACTAGCCGAAGAATTGGGACCTCCGGAAGTGATTGAGAAACCCATTGTAAAGCTTTTTGGCTTTAATGTTGAGGATTTCCATGTGGTCCACGACACTATTAAGAACGGGGATAGCTTTGGAGAGCTAATGCTGAAAAACAAGGTGGACTATCCCAAGATAGTCACCGTATCGGAAAAGTACCGAGATACCTTTGATGTCCGCAAGATCAGAGCGGGAAAACCCTATCATATTCTAAGATCCAAAGATACCTCTGAAGTGGCGGAGGTTTTTATTTATGAAAACGATCGCATTAACTATACGGTGGTGGACCTTCGGGATACCGTAGTGGCCTATAAAAGCAAAAAGAAGGTGAAATACGTGGAAAGGGAAGCCTCGGGTATTATAGAATCCTCATTGTCCGAAGCGATTTTGGACCAGGGCATAGACTATGATGTTACCCTAAACCTTTCAGAGATCTACGCCTGGACCATCGATTTCTTCCGATTGGAAAAGGGGGATAAGTTTAAAGTGATCTACAAGGAACGATATATCAATGATAGCATTTATGCAGGGGCCGAACCTATTGAAGCCGCTTACTTTGAGCACAAAGGCAAACCTATCTATGCCTTCTCCTATGTTGCGGATTCCCTGAAACAGATAACCGATTATTTTGATGATGAGGCCAATAATCTTAGGAGCACTTTCTTAAGGGCTCCCATAAAGTTTGGTTATCGACTGTCCTCCAGATACAACCTTAAAAGAAGGATTGCCTATTACGGTTATAAAGTAAGACCCCATAAGGGAACGGATTATGCCGCCCCAATCGGCACACCTATTATAGCAACAGCGGATGGGACGGTGACTGAGTCTACCAGAAGAGGAGGCAACGGAAGGTATGTTAAGGTTAGACATAATGGCACCTATAGCACCCAATACCTTCACATGAAAAAACAGAAGGTGAAAAGAGGCGAGTTTGTGCGACAGGGAGATGTAATCGGATGGGTTGGCATGACTGGAAATACAGGAGGCCCCCACGTTTGCTATAGATTTTGGAAAAATGGTCGACAAGTGGACCCCCTAAGGGAAAAATTACCGGCAGCTGAACCTATTGCGGATTCACTTCGAACAGATTATATGACATACATTGACCCGTTAAAGACAAAATTAGATTGCATTGAATATCTAATTCCTGAACCGGAACCAGATCCCGAAACTGAATTACAGGAAAACCAACTAACCCTGAATCCTTAAAATGGCATTACCCAAAATCAACCCTACTACCACCCAAGCCTGGAAAAAACTTCAAGAACATCACCAAAATACCAAAGACACACATCTAAGAGAGCTTTTTGCCGATGACACAGATCGAGGCCCAAAGTTCACCTTGGAATGGGGGGACTTTTTGGTGGATTATTCCAAAAACAGGATAACATCGGAGACCATTTCCTTATTGATGGAGCTGGCTGAAGAAGTTGATCTAAAAGCAGCGATTTCAAGCTATTTCGGCGGAGATGCCATCAACCAGACCGAAGGAAGGGGAGTGTTGCACACGGCACTTAGGGCCAAACAGGGCGATGAAGTTTTTGTCGATCGGAAGAATGTAGTGCCTGAGGTTTATGCCGTTAAGGAAAAAATAAAGGGCTTTACCGAAGAAATAATTTCTGGCAAACGTACGGGATTTACCAACAAAGCTTTTACCGATGTTGTGAACATTGGTATCGGGGGCTCGGATTTAGGTCCGGCCATGGTCACCGAAGCCCTTTCCTACTATAAAAATCACCTCAAAACCCATTTTGTAAGTAATGTGGATGGGGATCATGTGCAGGAAGTGCTGAAGGAACTGAACCCTGAAACTACCTTGTTTGTGGTGGTTTCCAAGACTTTTACCACTCAAGAAACCTTGAGCAATGCATTGACTATAAAAGAGTGGTTTTTGCAGAAGGCTTCTGAACAAGATATAGCCCTTCACTTTGCTGCGGTTTCAACCAATACGGAAAAAATAGCTGAATTTGGCATCGATGCTGCCAATGTATTTCCCATGTGGGATTGGGTTGGAGGGCGTTTTTCCCTCTGGAGCGCGGTCGGTCTTTCCATCGCACTAGCCGTTGGTTTTGAGAATTTTGACGAACTATTGTCGGGAGCGCATGGCATGGATGAGCATTTCAGAAATACCCCGTTCGAAGCAAACATCCCCGTGATTTTGGCGATGTTGAGTGTTTGGTACAATAATTTTTATGGTGCTGAAACGGAAGCTATTATCCCGTATTCGCAATACTTAAGTAGATTTTCGGCTTATCTACAGCAAGGGATTATGGAGAGTAATGGTAAAAGTATGGACAGGGCCGGCAATAGGACATCCTATGAAACTGGCACCATTATATGGGGCGAACCCGGAACCAATTCCCAGCATGCATTTTTCCAGTTGATTCACCAGGGAACCAAACTTATTCCAGCAGACTTTATTGGATTTAAAGAATCCCTGCATGGAAATGTGGATCATCACAACAAACTCATGGCCAATTTCTTTGCACAGACAGAGGCTCTTATGAATGGGAAAACCCCTGAAGAAGTTAAAAGAGAACTGGAACAACAGAACCTAAGTCAGGAACAACTTGAATCGCTGTTGCCTTTCAAGGTCTTTGAAGGAAATAAACCCACCAATACCCTATTGCTCAAAAAGCTAAATCCCAAAAATTTGGGAGCTCTGATTGCGCTGTACGAGCACAAAATATTTGTTCAGGGCATTATCTGGAATATCTTTAGTTACGACCAGTGGGGCGTAGAGTTAGGGAAGCAATTGGCCAAGACCATTCTTACGGAAATAGAGAATTCCACTATTGGTAACCATGATAGCTCTACACTTCATCTTTTGCAAAAATTTAAGAAGTAAATTAATAGGTTACCATTCTTCGGGAAAAAACCTAAATACTTGTTGGTCAGCTCGTTTTAAATGTTAATTTTATATTAACAAAAAAGCCCTTTTTTAACTTTTCCTTAATAAGGTTATCTCAAAAATGCATCACTTTTGCAGGGCTAATTAAACAATTTAAACACTGTAAAATGAAACGAATTTACTTAGCTTTTGCGGCCATACTAGTGTCCGCAATGGCATTTTCACAAGGGACCATTACAGGTACCGTCGTAGACGGTGAGCTAGGGGGGCCGCTTCCCGGTGCCAGTGTTGTGCTTCAAGGCACAGAAAACGGAACATCCACCAATTTTGATGGGAATTTTACACTCGAGGTATCTGAGAGTTCAGGGACACTGGTGATTTCCTACATTGGATTTGTGGCCAAAACAGTTGCCTTCACTTCTGCAGGCAATATTGGAACCATTGCTTTGGCTCCTGATGCCGAAGAATTGGAAGGTGTTATCGTAACAGGAATTTTGGACATTGCCAAGGAACGGGAGACACCAGTAGCGGTTTCTACCATCATGGCCACAGAAATCCAAGAAAAAATTGGATCTCAGGAACTTCCTGAGGTTTTGAAGTCCACACCTTCAATCTATGCTACCAAAACGGGAGGTGGATTTGGTGATGGGAGGATTAACGTTCGCGGATTCGATTCGCAGAACACCGCGATTATGATCAACGGTATTCCGGTAAACGACATGGAAAATGGTCGTGTATTCTGGAGTAACTGGGCCGGTCTTAGTGATGTAACCACAGCAATGCAGGTACAAAGGGGACTTGGTTCCTCTAAACTGGCCATTAGCTCTGTGGGTGGAACCATTAACATTATCACCAAATCTACTGATTTGGAAGAAGGTGGTTCTGTACGTTTTGGTGGTGGTAACGATGGCTACATGAAAATGGTGGCTTCTTACAACACCGGTAAAAGTGAAAAAGGTTTTGCCGCAAGCATTTTGTTGGGAAGAACTTCTGGTGACGGCTACGTACAAGGAACAGAATTTGAAGGTTACAACTACTTCATTGGTTTGGGATATGAACCCAACGCCAAAAATAGTTTCCAGTTTATGCTGACAGGTGCACCTCAGGTTCATAACCAAAGAACTTCTAGCTTCTTCAACGTGGCTACCATTGAGGACCACTTACAATATGGTGCTTTGTACAACTTCAACCATGGATTCCTAAACGGGGAACAATTTGGTTGGAGACGTAATTTTTACCACAAACCTGTTGTTTCCTTCAACTGGGAACACAGATTCAATGATAAAACCACCCTTTCTTCATCTGCCTATGCCTCTTATGGTAGAGGTGGGGGAACTGGAGATATTGGTTCAGGACCAAGCTTTGGTTTTGCAAGCTCCAGTAGATATAGAATTCCAGAAACTGGATTGGTTGATTATGATTTGATTTCCCGATACAATTCTGGTGAAGAAGTTACCTTCTATGACGGAAACCAGTATCAAATTGCGCCTACCAATGGTGAGCAGATCATTACCAGCCGTGGAGATGGAATCATTAGAAGAGCATCCATCAACTCGCACAACTGGTTTGGATTGATTGCCAACCTTCATACCGATATCAATGACAAATGGAGCTGGGATGTTGGTATTGATGCAAGATCCTACAAGGGAATTCACTACAGAAGAGTGGACAACCTATTGGGTGCAGATGGTTATTTTGATGACGATGACATCAATAATCCTGAGCATACGGTTAGACAAGATGGTGTAATCGAGTCTGATTTTGGATCTATCGTTAACGTGTTTAAGGACATTGACGCTGAGGAAAAGATAGATTACTATAACGACGGTATCGTAAGATGGTTGGGTACCTTTGGTCAGATAGAGTACTCAGATGGAACATGGTCCGCATTTATGCAGGGCGGTGTTTCCCAGCAAGGATTTAAAAGGATAGATTACTTCAACTATTTGGATTCTGATCCAGAGCAGGAAACCGATTTTGAAAACAGATTGGGAGGTAACATCAAAGGGGGCGTGAACTACAATGTTGATGAAGCTCACAATGTCTTTGTAAACGCTGGATACTACTCCAAACAACCATTGTTTGATGCGGTTTACCTTAACTTTAGAAATGACCTTAACCCTGATTTGACCAACGAAAAAATCTTGGGTCTTGAAGCAGGATATGGCTTGAACCTTGGAGATTTCAGAGCCAAGGTTAACATCTATAGAACCACTTGGAAAGATAGGTTCCAAGATTTGGATATTGAGACTCCTAATGGAGATGAAGGTACCGCCAACATCAATGGTGTAGAGCAAATACATACAGGGCTTGAGATCGAGACCAACTATCGTGCTTCCGATGTGGTTCAGTTTAGAGGAATGCTTTCCATGGCAAATTGGGAATATGCAGGAAATCCAACTGGTGCCGCTTTGGATGATGACAGAAATATCATCGACCCGGAAGTTACACTGTTCTTAGATGATGTTAAGGTAGGTGATGCAGCTCAGTTCACTGCCAATTTGGAAATGATAGTTAGACCTATCGAAAACCTTAAATTAAGTGGTAACCTATATTCGGCCTCTAGATTGTTTGCGCAGATTAATGCGGAGGATTTTGATACTGCCAACAATCAAGGGTCACTGAGATTGCCTAGCTACAGTTTGTTTGATTTTGGAGCATACTACAGCTTCAATATTGGAAGTGGCAATGATGCTATCAGCATTGCGGCCAACGTAAACAACGTATTTGATACGGAGTATATCGCCGAATCCTTGACCAACACTTTTGCTGAAGGTAACGCACAAACTTTTAGAGGTTTGGATACCAGCAACAAAGTATTCTTTGGTTTTGGAAGAACTTGGAACATTAGCATGCGCTATAACTTCTAGGACAAAATCTATTTAAGATATCAAAACCCTGCCCATCGGCAGGGTTTTTTGTTGCCAAATCCGTATTTTTAGTCCTCACAAACTATTCGTATGGAAATCATCAAGAACCTCCACTCCTATTTGGCCTATGTGGTACTGGCCATTCTTATCCTAGCCGTATTCAACGCCATATCCGGTCTTATGTCTAAACGGGAATTTACCATGCATAAAGACCTTAGGGTAAGTTTATTTGCTCTTATTTTGAGTCATATCCAGTTGGTAATAGGCCTATTACTTTTCTTTATTTCGGCTAACGGCCTTAAAGCCATTCAGACCTTGGGAATGGGAGGATTAAATTCGGCAGCGCGCTTATTGGCTGTGGAACACCCTTTTACCAACATTCTGGCAATAGCACTGATCACCATTGGATGGTCCAGGCATAAGAAGAAGGAAGACAGTGGTAAGAAATTCAAGAGTATAGCGATATTCTATGGTTTGGGACTCTTGTTGATCCTGCTCCGTATTCCTTGGGGACAGTGGTTTAGCTAAAACCAGAATAGGGATTCGTGTTTCAAAAAAGTCAAGTTGGAAAATAAGTAGATTTTGTAGGACATTTAATTTTTCTTACTTTCAACATATATTAGTATAACCTCATGTGCCAACGTGCATGGGGTTTTGTTTTGATTATTTTTTTTCATCCTCCACTCATAACAGGCCTCTTACATAGTATCAACCTCAAGGATTAATATTTAACCAAATAAATATAAAACCATGAGAATCTTAACCTATTTGAGCGGTACCCTTGCTGCTACTTTTCTAATTGGATGTTCCGGAGGACCCTCCAAAAAAGACATTGCCCAATCCCCTTTTTATTGGACTCCTCAAGAAATTGACACCACCGATCTCCTGAGCCATGAGTTTTTTAGCGACATCCATAAAAACAATTTGGGTGGATATGTCTTTGCCAATGAGACCATTGAAAGGAAATGGGATGACGAAAGCAATTTTGTTGCCACGTATGATATGTCCAAAATGGAAGAGTTGGCCCTATTTTGTAGGCTTTTTATTGCCAACAACTCAGGCCCGCTTGAGATGTATAAACAATTTGCCGTAAACCCTAGAAGGATAAAAAATGCACATTTACGCTATGATTATTACTTGGACAGCATCCATGGTTCAATGTACTATGACCACAAAACCACAGAAGAAGAATTAGGCTGGGAGTCGGTGAGATACCCCATTTTTGAACAGAAAATATTTGAAGAGAAAGAAAATGAAGATCCACGGATTAGTGTGCAACAGATGCACATTGTTGAAGCGTTGTTAAAGCACCAAAAATACGTTGAATCCAAAAAGGACAACTCTATTTTGTTGGGGTTGAAGTATTCTGTGGCTGATGGAGGGACAAAGGGAAGATGGGAACAGAAGAAAAAAGTTGAACTTGCTGCCGGTCAAGTGCTTTTAACAAATGTGGATGAAGGCTTGGAACTCATCAGTAAAATACCCGAATTTAGTGTGCCTGAACCTTTTGAACCTAACAAAAAACTAGAGGAGGAGGCATTACAATTATTGCAAAATTATGGTCGAAACCATGGATGGAAGGAAAAGTTTAAAAAAGCAATAAAAACCAGTGATTACAATATTAAAAGAAATAGATTCTCTGGTATTATAGAAGGCAGGACGATTATTTTTGCTGTCGTCGCGGAATGGCCTGATGGGTCTTGGACGTATCAGTATTTCAATACCTATCAAGTTCATCAAGGAAACAATGAATTTGGAGGATTATCTTACAACGGTTCTGCTGACCAACATTTAATATGGGGTGGCGCTGTGGATTTTTAGACTAGGAACTTAGTTCATCCTTTTGATCAGAAACAAATACACCGGAAAGTGGTCACTGTACCCTCCGGTGTAGTTTTTACCAGAATAGGTTCTCAAGGGATAGCCCTTATACTTTCCGCTCTGGTTTCTTATAAAGGTTGGGGCGTAAATTCCGGCTTTCCAAAAGGTATATCCGCTTTGGGCCTGTTCAATAAGATTGGAAGTCATGAAAAATTGGTCAAAAAGGTTCCACTTGTCCCTATAGGCTAAACTTCCTATGCCTTTCTTATACATTTTGTCCATAGGATTAAAAATACCAGTGGTGTCGGTCAAGGAAATTCTGTTCTTGGTTTTCAGTACTTTTTTAAGACTGGTATCCCGGGGATCATCATTTAAGTCACCCATACTTATGATTTTGGCTTCTGGATCAATTCGGTTTATGGAATCCATGATACGCTTGTTCAACAATGCCGCTCTAATGCGTTTTGGACTGCTTTTGGAGGTTCCGCCTCTTCTTGAAGGCCAATGGTTTACAATGAAATGAAATTCCTCTCCATCCATCATACCGCCTACCACCAGTTGGTCCCTGGTATAATCCCGTTCACCTAGCTCATCAAAAAGCAGGAGCCTGTGACTTTTAAAAGAAATGGGTATAAAGGCCTCTTTTTTAAAGAGAAGCGCAACGTCAATCCCCCTTGCGTCGGGTGAATCAAAATGAACAATACCGTAATGCTTGTCCAACAAATTGGGATGGGATATAAGGTCCTGAACAACTTTTCGGTTTTCCACTTCGCATAGACCAATGATATCTGGAGATGTTCCCGATTTTCCCGAACCTATTTCGGAAAGTACGTGACTAATGTTTTCAATTTTTTTCGTATACCGTTTGCTGGTCCAATGATAGCTGCCGTCTGGAGTACGTTCATCGTCAAAGATTAAGGTGTCGTTGATGGTATCGAACAGGTTTTCCACATTATAAAAAGCAATAGTCCTTAATTTATAGGTGGATTGTTTTTGGGCATGCGAATGCCCCCATGCTAGAAGTAGTAAGTAGGTTAAAAATCGCATTTGGGTTTTGTTTTCTGATCTAAAATAAGTAAGATTGTTCGTTTTTCTTACAACGAAAAACGAAAATAACCCCAAATTTTATTTTATTAACCTACAATGGTCACAATATGAGAACCGCCATGTTCGCTGTGGTGATTTGTTGCACCACCTATGTTACCGGGCAGCAAAATACCCTAATTTCCGGTACGGTAAAGAATGGATTTACGGGTAAACCTTTTCCCAGCGCCAATTTAAACTTAAATGGGAGCAAAAAGGAATTTGAAATTGATTCCAAGGGACAATTTACCATTTTGGCAGCCGCCAAAGGAAACCAAACACTAGAGATATCAGCACCAGAATTTATTACCAAATACTTTGAGCTTTTTTTGGATGGCAGTACCATTGAACTGGGAGACATCCTGTTGGAAAAGGATATCACTTCTGAAAAAAATGACAATTTAATTACGCTTTCAGATAACGATTTTGGGGATGATGATGACCTAGCTTCAGTTTCAATGGGAATTTTACAGTCTACCAGAGACGTGTTTTTGAATCGCGCTGCTTTTGACTTTGGGCAGGCCTTTTTTAAGGTCAGGGGTTATGATTCTCGACAAGGTCAGGTCCTAATAAATGGAATTTCCATGAACAAGCTTTGGGATGGGCGACCACAATGGAATCACTGGGGCGGATTAAATGACGCTATAAGAAATCAGGAGTTTAGCCATGCTTTGGCCACGAATTCTTATGGCTTTGGAGGAATTCTGGGAACCACAAACATAAATACCAGACCCTCTGGTTTTAGGCCTGGTTTGCGTGTCTCGACTTCTGCATCTAATCGGACTTACAGAGGAAGGATTATGGCAACCTATAGTTCCGGTCAGTCCGGGGATGGGATCTCCTATGCTGTTTCTTCCTCACGGAGATGGGCAAAAACCGGATATGTTGATGGCACTCTTTATGATGCATATTCCTTTTTCGGAGCAATGGAATATAAACTGAATCCCAAAAACAGTTTGCTGGCCACTGCTGTGCTGGCCAAAAATAGAAGGGGTCGTTCTGCTGCGCTTACCCAAGAAATCTATAGTCTGATGGGAAACCGGTACAATCCGTATTGGGGAAATCAAAATGGGGAAATTAGGAATTCTAGGGAGCGGGTAATTTTCGAACCCTTTGTTATGCTCAACCATTTCATGGAATCAAAAAAAATAAGCTGGGTCAGCGGAATAATGTACCAAGATGGCATAACGGCAAAAAGCAGGTTGGCATATTCAAATGCTCCAAATCCGGACCCGACCTACTACAAAAATGTTCCAAGTTACCATTTAAACAGTGCCATCGGCGCTGACTTTACCAATACAAACCTTGCCCTGAAGGGGTTTCGGAATCATCCACAGATTCGTTGGGAACAATTGTATGCGGCCAATACCAATGCTGCCGATGATTCTGCAAAATATATACTACAGGAAGATAAGGTTCAAGAAATTCAGCTTGCTGTGACGAGCAGCATGAGCTGGGAAATCAATTCCAAGACCAAACTTAGTTTGGGAACTAGTTTCAAAAATAGTTCTGCAAACCACTATGCGGAAATCAAAGATTTATTGGGGGCGGGTTTGTACTGGGATAGGGATTCATTTTCAAACACCCAAAACGATTTGCAAGGAAATTCTGCAAAAAAGACCGGAGATAGGATAGGATACGATTTTGAACTGTTAGCCAACATGGTAGAAGGTTTCGGACAGTTGGAAAGCCAAGGAAATAGTTGGAATGGATTTGCCACGGTTTCAGTTTCAAGTTTGAAGCTTCAGCGAAACGGGCTTTTCCAAAATGAGCGCTATTTGGAAAACTCTCTAGGTGCAAGTGAACAGCTTGCCCTATCCGGATTTGGGTTGAAGGCCGGGTTTACCTATCATATAACCGGGAGACATAGTCTGTCATTTCATGGAGGGTCAATGCAACGACCGCCAACTATACAAGACATGTTTACAAACCCTAGGGAAAACAATAATGTGGTACCCGATCTGCAAAAAGTAAACATAACCACTGTTGACGCCAACTATTATCTGAGATTACCAGACGTGACCGGTAGAATTAGTGCCTTTTACACCCGATTTCAGCATACAACCGACATCAACTTCTTTTATTCGGATACGGGTTTGGGTTCAGATTTTGTTCAAGAAGTGGTCACAGGACTGGATAGACTCCATAAAGGCATTGAGCTTGGCGTGGAATATCAAATCTCGAATGATGTGAAGTTGTCCGTAGTCGGGAATCTGGGGGATTACATATTCGCCAGCGACCCAAACGTTCAGTTATATTTTGATACATCGGGGGAGCAGCAGGACTTGATTAATTTAGAAGGTAATGTTGACTTAGGCGTCGCTAAGGTCAAAGGGTTAAAGCTTTCACAAGGGCCACAAACTGCTCTGGCATTGGGTGTGGAATATCGAAGTCCAAAATACTGGTGGATGGGTGCAACGGCCAATTATTTAGATGAAAACTATGCCAGCATATCAACAATTGTTAGAACAAACAGTTTTTTGCTCGACCCGGAAACAAATGCGACACATCCCGAGGCTATCCCAGAAAACACAGTTAGACTTTTGAATCAACAAAAAATGGATGAAGGCTACCTCCTGAATTTGGTTGGTGGAAAATCATGGCTGGTCAAAGGGAAATACATCAGTACTTTTTTAAGCGTCAACAACCTATTTGATTCAGTATTTAGGACTGGGGGGTATGAGCAAAGTCGCAATGCAAATTTCGGGCAAATGCAGCAGGACAATTTGAGTGGAACCCCATCTTTTGGTCCAAAGTACTGGTTCAGTTATGGACGCACCTATTTTTTAAACCTAGCAATAAGTCTGTAATGAAAAATATATATCCAAATATAAAAAGGATACAGTTTTTGGTCAAAATCCTAGGTGTCCAGATATTGATTTTGAGCTATTCTTGCGTTGCAAATCCCGATTTTGAGATACCTCTCCTGGACTGCGGCGAAGGGACAGGAGCCAATTTGGACTTTCAAGGATTGGATTCGTTGTATCAAGGGGAGACTCTGCAAATTCTAGATGACTTTGTCTTAGAGGGATATGTGGTTTCCTCAGATATTGCAAGCAATTTTTTTGGGGTACTGATAATTCAGGATAAACTGGAAAACCCAACTCAAGGCCTTCGGTTTGAAATGGATCAAAGCCAATCCCACCTACAATTCCCGCCCGGCACCAAAATTCTTATAAAATTGAACGGACTCTATTTGGGTAAAACAAAGGATGAATACAAACTTGGCGGCACTTTTTCCTCCTTTGGAAACATTTCCGTTGGGAGACTTCCCTCACTTAAAGTAAAAGACCACCTATTTTCCGCTTGTGCAGAAGAAAAGGCCATGCCTACGTCAACCACGATATCCCAGTTGGGTCAGCTACCCTTAAATACCCTTATCAAGCTAGAAAATATGGAGTTTCTGAATGAAGAGCTTGGGGAGACTTTTGCAGTTAAGCAAGAAGAAACAATACGTATGTTGCAAGATTGTGACGAGAACCAAGTAGAGTTGGTAACCAGCGGATATGCCGATTTTCAAGCCGAACCCCTGCCAGAGGGAAGGGGTTCCATAACCGGGGTTTTAGTGAAAGACGGGGATGATTATCAACTTATGATTCGAAGTTTGGGAGATATTGATTTTACCGAAGAACGGTGCCCAGAAATCATCACAGAGTTTACCTCAAACAAGGTGTTTATTTCAGAATTGGCTGATCCTGACAACAATAGCTCAGCAAGATTTGTTGAACTATATAATGCAGGTGATAGCCCTCTGGATTTGAACCTGTGGACCCTGAGACGTTACACCAATGATAATATGGAAATTGGTTCGGAAGTTGATTTGTCTGGCAACATCATCGAAGCAAATGGCACGCTGGTGGTTTCACCAAATGCCGAAGAATTCGAAATGGTTTACGGTTTTCCGCCAGATTTGGGCATTTCAACAAATAGCCCCGCGGACTCCAATGGAGATGACAATTTGGAGTTGGTAGATCCCTTCGGCAAGGTCATTGATGCTTTTGGAATGGTGGGTGAGGACGGTTCCGGAACCAACCACGAGTTTGAGGATGGCCGGGCGGTCCGGAATCCAGATATTATTGAGGCCAACCCGGTTTATACTTTTATGGAATGGACTGTTTTTAACGATACGGGAGACTCCGGAACCACAAAACAGCCGCAAAATGCTCCTGAAGACTTTTCCCCGAAAGAGCATAAGTAAACCTTAACAGGAATATATGGGTAGGGACTTTTAAAATTGGATGTAACCTTTTGGGAAAATACTGGTATTACAGAGGTAAATCAATCATTAAACCCAGTTAAACATGAACCATAAAACATACCTGCTCGGCTTATGCGCAATCTTTTTTTTACCTCAAACCATAAATTCGCAGATTGCCAATGTTTTCGGAGGCGTTGAAATGTATGATAGCTTGCATGCCGTTGAGGAAAAAATGCAACCCTATTGCCAATCCAGCCATTTGATAAATGTAGAAAAGGTTTCCTTTCCCTTGTCGAAAAAAAAAGAGGAACAATTGATTTATCAAGATTGTAATGTCCACGACTTTTTTTTATTCAAAAGTGTGGTGTTCACTTTTGCAGATAACAAATTGAGCATGATTTCCATTTATGGTGATGGAGTATCAAAATTGGCTGATGTCGAATTTTACAAGGGGTATAAATTTTTTGCTGGAAATGATAAACTTGTAGTAGCTGAGGAAAAGAAGCAAGCTTTTTTTCTTACAGATGAGGGTCTTCATGCCAACTTGTTTTCATGGGATAACCCTTATTTTGGCTCTATTGACGATGTGCCCGATTATACTACTTCAGCGCTGATTCCAGAGGTATTCAAGTTTGGAGAGAATAGGGCGCGGTTAATCCCGGATCTTGATTCTATAACCACTTTTTCAAGCATAATGGATTTCCCCAATGGCGAAAGCCAAATCGATTGTTTTGGTATTGAGTATGCCGGCTTTCCAAGAAAATTTGAAGCCAAATTTGATAAGGAGGAGAAGTTATACAAGCTTTGGATTTTAACAGCTAAACAGGAGGAGCTCAGAATTAAAAATGCTTTGGGAAGGGTCTACGGCCGGCCAATATTTACCAACGATCAATGGGAGGTGTTCAATGATTGGAAAGTTAGTCTTAGAAAGGACAAACCAGAAATTTTGGTAATCTCCGCTGAAGGCGCGAAAAAGCACAGGGAATGGCTGCTGGCCAAAACCACAAAGCAATAATGACATAGACCCCGACCAGGTTACTGTCTTTTTACTATTGGCTATCATAGGAGAAAAAGGGGAGGTAAGGTTGTAAATAATTTAGACATGGGAATACGCTAAAACTTGCGGCCTGATCCAGCTGGGATTTTCACGACAAACATCCAAGATGAACCTTCAAACGTAAATTAGAACAGTAAACTTATAAATTACCTATACCATGAAACATGTTTTTTTGACACTACTTTTTGGTCTTGCTTTGGTGTTTACCTGTGAGGCACAACGAATTTCTAAGCACGCATTGGGTATTAGGGCCGGTGATGATGATGGCTTTGATTCCTTGGGAGCTGAAATCAGCTACCAATTGGGACTTCAGGATAGTAAAAGATTGGAATTTGATTTGGGAATTAGGACAGGAGACGGTTATGATGCCTTTAAGGCCGTTGGTCTTTTCCAATGGGTAATGCCCTTGGACAATTCCTTTCATTGGTATGTAGGTGCAGGTGGAGGCCTTGGCAATGTAAGTGTTGATAATGGAGGTTCCAACACTTTTATTCTGGCCGCAGGGGATATTGGAATCGAATATAATTTTAAGATTCCACTGTTACTTTCCTTGGATCTAAGACCGGAGTTTGGTCTTGGAGATGATGATTTTTATGGCGACGGTTTTGATTTTGACCTGGGACTCGGTATCCGTTACCAGTTCTAAAACCAGAAACATTGGGATATAAAAAGGGAGCGGTTAATACCGCTCCCTTTTCATTTATAGTATATTTTTCGTTAAAAAGGTTTATAACTAAATTTTTGTCCTCCAACTGAGGCATCGGCCATTAGACCCGCTTTGGGAAGAGCAAAAACCGCTACGCCTTCCTTGTACTTGGCGTTAAAGGCTATTCCAGATTTTAGCGCAACGGCTGAGGTCTCTGCCGCAAATTGAAATTTCCCTTGTTTAAATCGGTCCAAATCCACGGGGGTTTCAAAAAAGATAATTTCTATAATGGCCTGTCCTCCCGCTTGAAGACCAACATTAAGCTTTTTAAGCCCGGCCATTCCTACAGCTTCGCCACCCTCATAAAGCACTCCGTTCCCCGAAGCCCCTCCGATGATGAATCCGCCCTTGCCCACATTGGGGAACAATACGTAGCCTGCGGAATTATCGAAAAAACGTTCCAAACCACTATCTGCCTTCAGCAAGGTTTTCTTTGCTTTTTTGGAATCGCTCATTATTTTCCGATCTTTTTTGTCTTGGCCCGTGACCCCAAAGGTTACCAATATCAACCCTAATAATAGGAGGGATTTAAGTGTTCTCATATCTTCATTTCTTGAATGTCTTCAAAGTTAAAAAATAAACCCCTTCCGGTATGGAAAGGGTTTGCCAATAAATGTTAAACGCAAATTAATCCACGTTATCCGGGAACAGTTTATGCGCCATGACTTCTTTCATTTGGCTTACATGACGATCGGTATGGCCGGACATGAATAGAATTAGCTGAACACCATCAATAGTTCCGAACGGAAGATCACTGCTGTACAGGTTCCTCAAATCGTCCTCCGTCGATTCCAAATAGCTGATGTGTTCTTTTCTTTTGTTCATAAAGGCTTCCACGGTTGCCTCGTGGGAACCAAACTTACCGGAAGGCTCAAAGGGTTCCCTGGTTTTTACCCGCTGGCTACGGTCCTTAATAATGCCCAATAGCTGCTCATCGTTGAGTTTTACGGAATCCTTTAGAGCTGGATTGGGTCCAGCTGCCACGGTTTTTTGGATTAAACCGCCAAAGGCGTTTTCAGAAATGGCCAAATGCTCCACACATTGGGCAATGGACCAGACATCTTCCCCTGGCTGAAAATTTAATTGTTCGGCTGTGAGTCCTTTGAGCACCTTGGCCATTTGTTCCTTGGACTCATTAAGATGTTTTACAGCCATCTTACGGTCCTCGTCGGATAACTTGTAGGTATCATTGCCAAAACTAAAAAGCAACAAGGCTACTAAGGGTAAAATCAGTTTTCTCATTTGTGATAGGGTTTAAATTTATTTCGTGTTAATGGGTTCTATTAAGGAAGACGAATGAAAGAATTTAAATTGGACAAGTTTTAAACAGGTTTGGAATATAATGTAGCTGATTGTCCCAAAGTTAATGCATATTTATACCATCTAGGGGGTTAAATATGCCAAAATACCTCCCGTTTTATGCGCCGCACATAAAACCCATCACATTTTCAAAATAGATATCACCTATCATTTAATAGTATATTAATATGAATTGCCTATTGTTGGCCAAGCGGTTTTTTTACCTTTATATGGCTTAAAAAATCACATTAAAACAACATACTATCATGAGCAAGGAATTAGCAAACAACGGCGGAAATGGCATGGACGAAAGCATGTGCCCATTTCTAAACGGTTCATTGAACCAGGCAGCTGGTGGGGGAACATCCAATAAGGATTGGTGGCCCAATCAACTGAATTTGAACATTCTACGCCAGCACTCCAATTTGGCGGATCCTATGGACGAAGGTTTTAACTATGCAGAGGAATTCAAATCACTGGATTTGGAGGCGATTAAAAAGGATCTTACGGACCTAATGACCGATAGTCAGGAATGGTGGCCAGCAGATTATGGACATTATGGACCATTTTTTGTCCGTATGGCGTGGCACGCAGCGGGAACCTATAGAATTGCTGACGGACGTGGTGGCGGTGGAACTGGATCCCAGCGTTTTGCTCCCTTGAACAGCTGGCCGGATAACGCCAACTTGGATAAAGCCAGATTGTTGCTGTGGCCTGTCAAACAGAAATATGGAAAGAAAATCTCTTGGGCAGATTTATTGATTTTGGCTGGAAATGTTGCTCATGAATCCATGGGACTCAAGATGTTTGGTTTTGCGGGCGGACGCGAAGACATCTGGCAACCGGAAGAAGATATTTATTGGGGTGCAGAGGCAGAATGGCTTGGCAATAAGGCCCGATATAATGAAGAAGGCGAATTGGAAAATCCGTTAGGTGCTGTTCATATGGGATTGATTTATGTTAACCCAGAGGGGCCGAATGGAAATCCTGACCCTATTGCCGCTGCGCATGATATTAGGGAAACTTTTGGCAGAATGGCCATGAACGATTATGAAACTGTGGCATTGATCGCCGGTGGACATACCTTCGGGAAAACCCATGGCGCAGCGAGTGATGCCGAATATGTTGAAGCCGAACCAGCAGGAGCTTCCATTGAAATGCAGAGCATGGGATGGAAGAACAATTTTGGAAGTGGAAGTGGAAGCGATACCATCACCAGTGGTTTAGAAGGGGCATGGACCGATACCCCTGCGAAATGGAGCCATAAATTCTTGGAGAACCTTTATGCATATGAATGGGAACTGACCAAGAGTCCTGCAGGAGCCCATCAATGGGCACCAAAAGATGGAGCTGGCGCTGGAACTATTCCGGATGCCCACGACCCCGCTAAGAAACACGCTCCATTCATGTTGACCACGGACCTTTCGCTTCGAATGGACCCTGAATATGATAAGATTTCCAAGCACTTCTTGGAAAACCCTGATGAATTTGCCGAAGCCTACTCCAAAGCATGGTTTAAATTGACACATAGGGATATGGGACCTGTATCCCGCTACCTAGGTGCTGATGCACCCAATGAAGAATTGATTTGGCAAGATCCAGTTCCAGCTGTGGACCATGAGCTGATAAATGATAGTGATATCGCAGCGCTTAAGGCTAAGATTCTTGACTCTGGTCTTTCGATTTCCCAATTGGTGTCAACGGCATGGGCCTCTGCCTCAACATTCCGAGGATCTGATTATAGGGGAGGTGCTAATGGCGCACGCATTAGATTGGCACCACAAAAGGACTGGGAAGTAAACAACCCGTCTCAATTGGCAAAAGTGTTGCAGACCTTGGAGGGAATTCAAAAAGACTTTGGGAAGAAGGTTTCCATTGCGGATTTAATTGTGTTGGCAGGCTGTGCTGGAGTAGAACAGGCAGCCAAAAATGCTGGACATGAGGTTACCGTGCCTTTTACCCCAGGTAGAACAGATGCCACGGATGAGCAAACAGATGCTGAATCTTTTGCTGTATTGGAACCTTATGCTGATGGATTCCGAAACTACCTGAAAGGAAAATATTCGGTTAAATCTGAAGAACTTTTGGTAGATAAAGCACAATTGCTGACTCTGACGGTCCCTGAAATGACTGTTTTGATTGGAGGAATGCGTGTTTTGGACACTAACGCAGATAAGTCCCATAATGGAGTTTTCACTGCCAGCACCGAAACACTTTCCAATGACTTCTTTGTGAACCTATTGGATTTAAACACTAAATGGGAATCAACCTCAGAGGATGATGAAGTGTTCGAAGGACGCGATCGTAAGACAGGTGCCCTTAAATGGACCGGAACAAGAGTTGATCTTATTTTTGGATCTAATACTGAACTTCGAGCTATTGCCGAAGTATATGGAAGCAGCGATTCCCAAGGTAAATTTGTGAATGACTTTGTTGCTGCATGGAACAAGGTAATGAACCTAGATCGATTTGATTTGGCCTAATAATGGCCTCGAAATAGAAAGAGAAAATTAACCCTGAAAGACTGTCACTTCCGTAAAGGTTGTGGCAGTTTTTTTTATAACTTTCAACTATCTAATGGAAAGAAAAAAGGAGTTTTATAACGCGATACGAAACGGCGATGGACTGACCGTTTCGAACTTACTTGAAACGGACAAGAGCTTATTGTCTTCCAAAGATGAAAGGGGTTCAACGCCATTGATTTTGGCAACCTATTACGATCAAAAGGAAATAGCGGAAACCCTATTGCAAAAAGGTGCAGCAATTGATGATATGGATGGTTCGGGCAATACCGCCCTTATGGGTGTATGCTTTAAGGGTTATAGCGAATTGGCGAAAATACTTATTGAGGCAGGGGCCAATGTGAACCATGTTAATTCCATGGGTGCAACCTGTCTCATCTATGCGGCAACCTTCAATAAGTTGGAGATAGCTCGGTTGCTGTTGGATCATGGTGCGGACATATCCACCAGGGATGCCCGGGGAAATACGGCATTGGATCAGGCTAAAATGCAAGGAAGTCAACCCTTAATTGAATTATTGGAAACCAAAACTTAATCTAGGCCGAAAGCACATGAATCCAAAAGAACAGCTTAACCGAATCCCAAGTATATTTTGATTGATATTGCTATGGAGAAATTGAATTTGGCCATTATCCAAACCCATTTGCTGTGGGAGAACCCGAAGGCCAATCGAGCCATGCTGGAAGAAAAAATCCAGTCCATTACATCAAAGGTTGACCTTATCGTCCTACCAGAGATGTTCACCTCGGGTTTCACCATGAAACCTGATAAGATTGACACCGCAGATGGCCCTGCAACTTTGGATTGGATGAAATCCATGGCCAAAGCAAAAGAGTCTGCACTATTAGGGAGCATCATATATCAAGAAGGCGGTAAATATTTCAATAGACTATTTCTGGTAACTCCTGATGGATTGGTAAGTCAATATGATAAAAAACACACCTTTACTTTGGCAGGAGAGGATAAGGTATATGTGGCGGGAACCGATAGATTGCTGGTTACATACAAGGGATTCAAATTATGTCCAATGATTTGTTACGACCTTCGTTTTCCGGTATGGTCCAGAAATACCGAAAACTATGACGTGCTCATCTATGTAGCCAATTGGCCGAAACCAAGAATTGCTGCTTGGGATACCCTGCTTCGGGCTAGGGCCATTGAAAACATGAGTTACTGTATTGGTGCCAATAGAATTGGATTGGACGGGTTGGGCCATGAGTATCCGGGACATTCCGCGGTTTATGATGTCTTAGGGAACCCCTTGGTCTATTCAGAAAAGGAGGAAATATTATATACGACTTTAGATAAGGAGCATATTACTAGTCAAAGGAACAAACTAAAATTCTTGAATGATCGGGATGCGTTTAGTTTGAAATGATAAACGTCTGCTCCAATTCCCAATTGGCGCGTACGTCTATCACATCCGGATAGTAACTCACCCTTTCCGGCTGAATTTTTCTTAAATAGCTTCCGGTATCCCATTTCCCATTGCCATTGGCATCAAAAATAACACGTATACGATACTGGGCCGGATCTAAATTGTTGAACTCAAAAATCTGGGATTCCGGCGCAATAATCTCGCGTTGGGTCTCTCCATCATCGTTGGTGAGCTGCACAATCAAAGGGTACACAACATCACCCCCAACATTGACCCTAAGGTTTCCATAATCCGCAAAGCTACCTGTAGAGAACCGATAGTTCAAGGTATCATTTTGTATACCAAAAAAGTCGGTAATGGCTCCTGGCATTATCTCAAAGGAATACTTCTGGTTAGGTTCAATGGCAAAATCAAAATCGACTTTGTTCTCTATGGAATCCAACACCATGGTATAGGCCGCATTAATGGAGTCGCTCACAAAAAGGGCAATCTGATTGGTGTCCAAGGCAGCTATGGGGGTGTTGGCCAAAATGCTAAAGGCATCTTCAAAATTGAATTTTCCACGCACATTGCTACTAAGTTGTAACGAATCCAAAGGGAGTTTTCGGGTTTTGACCGTAAACGTATCTATGGCTTCCATCTTTTCATTGCTCACAGTAAAAACAATGGAATCTATATCGGTTGGGGTTAGCCAAAAATCCAAAGTATCCTTTTCCCGGTCCTTCCTGATCAGGGTCTTCACCGAATCTGGAAGTGTGGTCAGACTTTCAATCTTAATGTCCTCATGGTCGCCTTGATATCCGAAAAGAATATGGTTTTTAGCTACATAACTGGGAACGGAAATGTTATAATCGGGCTCTTCTAAAAATAGGTTCAAAAGATAAATAGAATCTGTTGGAATCGTAATTGTATCCTGTAAAAACCCAATCTTGTCCTGTCTTTGGTTAAATAGGTTATCCTTGTTGGCGTCTTTTAGGGCAACCAACGAATATTTGCCCGGCTTCAGGTTTTTCAAATGAAACAAAGGAAGACTATCCAAAGTGTTGGTAATATAATTGGGAACGGTCTTGTAAATGGTTGAATCTGTATAGGATGTATCAATTTCATAAAGCATAACGCTGATGAATTCGTCAGCCTTTCGGTTAAAGGCATCCTTTACAGCTCCAGATAGGGTCAAGGAATCGATATAAGTTCCTGTTGAAAACACATAACTCAAAAAACTGTTGGGGTTGCCCTCATTATTGTCCACGATGCTTTGCCCGAAATTAAAAGTGTAGGTGGTATTTTCCTTTAGGGTATCCTTAAGGACGATCTCTATATATTTTGCCGGTCCTCCTTGAGGTGTTATCTGCGGAGGGTATTTTAGGGGAGGTGAAACAATCAACTGGTTCTGTACATCACTCAATTTAATGAGCTCGTCAAAATACAGTCGAATTTTCTCGGCTTTGAACTCGGTAGTGAAGTTTTCGGGTTCTGTCCGCAACAATACTGGAGGGGTCAAGTCCTTGGGCCCTCCTGAAGGATTACTGCGCTGTGCGCATTGCCACAGGGCCAGTCCCATGATGAAAAGGAAAACAAAGCTCAACAGTTTTTTTAAGTACCGCATTCAAAAAACGTATGTGGGACAAAGAAACAACTAATTTAAAAAAGGGAAACACCCCTTAATAAAATTTAAACACTAGGGTACCACGGCCATGCTAAGCACCGAAATCTCCACATCTTCCATTTCCATCAATGTCTGTGCGCAAGCCTCAATAGTAGCACCCGTAGTGATAACATCATCAACCAACAGTATATGTTTGGGATTCGGAATTAAAACATCCGAAAGGGTAAAGATGTTGCGAGTGTTTTCCCATCGCAGCTGCCGATCTTTTTTGGTTTGGGTCTTAACATTGCGTTTTTTAACCAAAATATCCTCACGATATTCGGCTTGTATGGCAAGTGCAATATGTTGCGCAAACAGCGTAACCTGATTGTACCCTCTTTTTTTCGTTTTCTTGTGATGCAATGGAACGGGGATTACAATGTCAACAGTCTTCAAGTAATCTTCATTTTCTAGCAGGGCGCCGTACCATTCGCCTAAAAACGCTCCAATATGCTCCTGGTTCTTGTATTTAAGGTGGTGTAAAAGCTGTTTTACGATACCTTGTTTAGCGAAAAACAGGAACGAAGCCCCCTTTTTAATAGGAATCCTCCCATAAAATATACGGTCCACAAGGTTTTCTTCAACAAAATTGTGATCGGTGAGTGGCAGCTCATGTCGACAAACGGTGCACAATACACGTTCTCCTCTGGATAATTGCGCATTACATCCAAAACACACCATTGGCAATAGTATGTTGTGAATCTCGTTTAGTATCTTAGCCAACCTTTTAAGGATCAAATCTTATACGCGTTACAGTAGCCAATTAACCTCATGGATGCCCAGGATACCAATTTTAACTACAAGATCATCTTTGCTGCGCTTGTTGCGGTCATTGTAGGTATCCTTATTGCCTTTTATTACAGCTATGCCCAGTCCAAAAACCAAATGAATTTTTTGGAACAGGAGAAATCCTTATTGGTAAAAGACCTTACATTAATGAAAGCTGAGGTGGATCGGTTGTCTGGTCTAAACGAGGTGAACGAGATTGAGCTTCAGACATCCAGGTTCAAGGTACAACAATTATTGGATTCCGTGGGGCGACTCAATTTCAGCATCGTAAAACTAAAGGAAACTCGGAAGGAATTGCGTATGCTCGAGGTACGTTTCGATAGCCTAAAGCTCAAGAACAACTTTCTTCGCTATAACAACAGCCTTTTGGCCAACAGATACGAGGAGACCCGAAGACAGCTTGAAGAAGTCCGGGGCAGGGCCAGCAATATGGAAAAAGCCGAATCTTTGCTTCGCGAAACCAATCGGGAATTGGCGAGGGAACTCAAGATAAAGAGCTATCTAAAACTGCAAGATGCCGAGGGTAGTGGTTTCCGCTTACGTGCGGGCAGGCCTTTAAAGACCAATAAGGCATCCACGATTGAAAAACTAAGAGGGTGTGTAACCGTGTTGGCAGACCCCAACGAAGATGGTAATGTTAAAGTGCTATACCTCCAATTTTTGGACCCGAACATGTCGGTTATTGAGGACAATGCTAGCACCATTTCTGTAAGCGGCAATACGTATAGCAAGAAAGTTGAGATTGTTTACTCTGGTCGGGAAATTAGCATTTGTGATGCGATTACCGTCCCGGAAGGCTCCCTTGCTGAGGGAATCTACACACTGAATGTGTTCGAAGACGAAAGACTGCTGGCTTCCACCGAATTTCAATTGAAATAAAACTCCCATTTTTAGCTAAAGTTCTATTTTTGCCGCATGGCAAAACAAGAAGACGTTTTTAAGAAGGTCATTTCCCATGCCAAGGAGTATGGGTATGTGTTCCAATCCAGTGAGATTTATGATGGTTTAAGTGCAGTTTACGACTATGCGCAGAACGGGGTGGAACTGAAAAAGAACATCCGCGAGTACTGGTGGCAGGCCATGGTGCAGCTCAATGACAATATTGTGGGTATCGATGCCGCCATTTTTATGCACCCCACCACCTGGAAAGCCTCTGGTCACGTGGATGCCTTCAATGACCCGTTGATAGATAACAAAGATTCCAAAAAGAGATACCGAGCCGATGTCCTAATAGAAGACCATGTCGCCAAAATAGAAGCAAAAATTGATAAGGAAGTGGCAAAGGCCGCCAAACGTTTTGGGGACAGCTTTGATAAAAAGCAATTCTTGGAAACCAACCAGCGCGTTCTGGATTATCAAGCCAAGGCCGATGGCATTCTAAAGCGTATGGGAAAATCCTTGGAAAATGAGGATTTGGCCGATGTGAAAGCCCTGATTGAAGAACTGGGAATAGCCTGTCCGTTGTCGGGCTCAAAAAACTGGACGGATGTAAAGCAGTTCAACCTCATGTTCGGCACCAAGTTGGGAGCTTCTGCGGATTCTGCCATGGACTTGTACCTAAGACCGGAAACTGCCCAAGGGATTTTTGTGAACTTCCTTAATGTTCAGAAAACGGGGCGGATGAAAATTCCGTTTGGGATTGCCCAGACTGGAAAAGCATTTAGAAATGAGATTGTGGCCCGTCAGTTTATCTTTCGCATGCGGGAGTTTGAACAAATGGAAATGCAATATTTCATCAAACCTGGGACCCAACAGGAGTGGTATGAGAAATGGAAGGAAAAAAGATTGAAATGGCATTTGTCCTTGGGCATGGGAGAGGACAACTACCGTTTCCACGACCATGAAAAATTAGCCCACTATGCCGATGCCGCGGCGGATATCGAATTTAAGTTCCCATTTGGTTTCAAGGAATTGGAGGGGATCCATTCCCGTACCGATTTTGATTTGAGCCAGCACGAGGAATACTCCGGGAAGAAGCTCCAATATTTCGATCCAGAGGAAAACAAGAGCTATGTACCCTACGTTCTGGAAACTTCCATTGGATTGGATCGTATGTTCTTGGCCGTGTTCTCCAACTCTTTAAAAGAGGAGGAATTGGAAAATGGGACTACGAGAACGGTATTAAAGATTCCTGCGGTTTTGGCTCCAACAAAAGCGGCAGTACTACCGTTGTTAAAGCGTGATGGCTTGCCAGAAGTTGCCAACAAGTTAATCGATGAACTTAAATGGGATTTCAATGTGATCTATGACGAAAAAGATGCCGTGGGCCGTAGGTACCGAAGACAGGATGCCGCAGGAACACCTTTCTGTGTTACCGTAGATCACCAAACTTTGGAAGACGATACGGTAACCATCCGACATAGGGATACCATGGAGCAACAACGGGTACAATTATCCGAAGTAAAAGAGATTATCTCCAAGGAAGTGGATATGCGGTATTGGTTGCAGAGGATATAATCCCAATACTATTGTAGTAAAAAAGGTCCCTAAAAGGGACCTTTTACTTTTTCTGGGATTGTAAGATTAATTGCATTTTGGAGGGAGGTAGCGCTGTGTTCCTGAAATAGTTGCATGATAAGAACCATCTACCATTTGAAATCCTTGCTCTATTCTCGAACCATTTGGCATACTACTAATGACATACCCCTCATGTATTGTGTACATATAATTGCCTGTTAGTTCGTGGTAAATCTTGGTAGACTTTGTATGAACAGCACTTTTGGGTGTTTCTTTCCAATTGGAGCGAGAGGCTTCTCTCTTAATTGCTGCTAAAAGTTGATTTGCCAAGTTGTTTTTTGATCCTTGGACAGGGCCATAATTGCTTCCCCCAGTGTTACATAATACTCGCCAGCTTTCGGCAGTAATTTTCATTTTTAAGGGGCCTGAATCTGCGATTTCGATTTGTAAAGGAAAGTCTTCTTTTTTTTCAGAACCCATAACATTATAATTAACTATATATCGTTTTATTCTAAAATCATGTTCTCCGTAGCTTGGATTTTTTGCAAAAATCCCTTCAATCCCTTCTCTAAATGCATCCTGGGCGTCACCTTTTGATTCGAAAAATGGTTCTCTATAATGCTTCCAGGTATTAGTTGCTTCTGCATCATCCCCTTTGGTAGCTCTAAGAAAGTCCTTACCCACTAGCTCTCCATTAAAGTATAATTCTGTTTTAATCGCACCGCCACCTTTGCCGGCCGGAGGAAACCCAGTTAGCATTAGATGCTCCATCATAGTCCGATTATCTTTATTAAACATTCTTAACCAGACATCTTGACCTAAAATGAATGAGTTTATGAATTTGATATTATCTGAATTGTCCTTTCCGTCAATCTTGCCATTTGCATAAATTGGCCCTTGGGTAGAAACCAAAAATTTACCTAAGTTCTTTCTCGTAAAGGGATCCAGATCTGCTCGATCTAATTTTTCCATACTTCTTTTACTCATGAGCTCCTGAAGGTCCGCTTTACTTTTTTTATTGCTGAAAAATACCACGGCAACTGGCTTATCTCCTTGAATAAATGCTAATTGATGATATTCGACATTACCCTTGTCATCTTTTTTTGGTACTATAACGGCTTGGCCTAAACCTTCAAAATTTACTCCGACTGATTCAGGCATAGGTCCATCAGCTTTATATTTTAATTGCCCTTTATAGGTGCCAAGAGTACCTTTGATTTCAAAATCTTGCTTATTGGAATATCTTTCAAAGGAAGAAGTACCAAATACCAACTCGTCCCAAACCCCAGTGCACTCATATTTTCCAATTGGCAGGTAGGAGGAATTTGTCTTTTTTTCATCAATTGCACTTTGCGCTTCATCCATTTCATTTTCTAATGCAGACGTGTCACAATTAGGATCTCTGGTTTTGATTTTTTCTAACCATTGAGATTCGACTCGTTTAAGAATTCCCTCCATTTCTGCAATGGCTAGTGGTTCTGAGTCTGGCTCAGGGGTCATTATTTTTGCTAAATCTTTTCTCGCAAGCTTGAAATAAGATTCGGTGTTCTTGCAGCCTTCTTCACCTTTCCCCTCTTTATGGCCGATGGATTGAGAAGCATTTCCTTTTGTGGTTGAGGAAGTTTTACTCGCTGTAGTCTTTGAGGTTGTGGTCGGTTTGGTAACCGAGGGTTTTTGGGGAACGCTCTTTTTGGTATCAGGTTTAGCGTCTATGGCTTTTTCAACTTTCTTTTCCGCCTTTTTTTTGAGCTTGCCCAAAAGTTGTGCTTCCGTATTTTGCATACACCCGAATCCAAAGAAAAGGGCAGCCACTAGGGTCAATGTTGTTTTCATGGGAGTTTGTTTTTGGTTTATTCCCATGAATATGCGTAGAAAGGTCAGCTTTGCACCCGCCCACTTAACGGATACCCCATTTGGGTTGATCAATACCCCTTTTGGGTTGACGGAAGGTGTTTAGAACAAGCCGGTAATCTCCCCATCATCGTTTACATCAATGCCCTCGGAGGAAGGTGTTGCAGGTAAGCCCGGCATACGCATAATGTCCCCGGTAATGGGAACCAAAAAGCCAGCTCCAACTGCAATTTCTATTTCCCGAACGGTAATGATAAAGTCTTTGGGCCTACCCAACAACTTGGGATTGTCCGATAGGGATTTTTGGGTTTTGGCAATGCAAACAGGCAGATGGTCCAGCCCCAAGTTGGCAATCTTTCGCAAATGGGCCTTGGCCTTGGAGGTGTAATCCACGTGCTCGGCCCCATAAATTTCCGTGGCTATGGTGGCAATCTTGTCCATCACGGAGGATTCCCAGTTGTACAAGGGGGTAAAGTTGGATGTTCCGGACTCCACTACTTCAATAATATGTTGCGCCAGTGCTTCGGCGCCCTCGCCCCCTTTGGCCCAAACTTCGGCCAAGGCCACACGCACCCCTTTGGATTGGGCCAGCTCTTGTATCACTTCAATTTCTTCATCGGTATCCGTCACAAAACGGTTGATGGCAATTACTGGAACTACATTGAACTTGGCTATGTTCTCCAAATGTTTCTCCAAGTTGGGCAATCCCTTTTTCAGGGCATCCACGTTGGGTTCGGTCAGGGATTTTAAGTCGGCCCCGCCATGGTATTTTAAGGCCCTAATGGTTGCGGTAAGCACCACAGCTTTAGGTTTTAATCCCGCACTTTGGCATTTGATATCGAAGAATTTTTCGGCCCCAAGGTCAAATCCAAAACCAGCTTCGGTAACGGTATAATCGGAATGTGACATCCCCATTCGGGTGGCAATCACAGAATTGGTCCCCTGTGCAATATTGGCAAATGGCCCGCCGTGGATAATGGCCGGATTCCCTTCTATGGTCTGCACCAAATTGGGCTTGATGGCATCTTTAAGCAAAGCGGTCATGGCACCTTCGGCCTTTAAATCCTTGGCATAGATGGGTTCCTTGTCAAACGTATAGCCCACAAAGATGTTTCCCAGACGCTTTTTAAGGTCGTTAAGGTCTTCGGCCAAACAGAGAATAGCCATAATCTCGGAAGCGGCGGTAATGTCAAAACCCGTTTCCCGTGGAATCCCGGATGTGGTTCCGCCCAAACCCACAATGATATGGCGAAGCGAGCGATCGTTCATGTCCATCACCCGTTTCCACCCAATGGTTCGTGGGTCTAACCGAAGCGAACGGGTCTTGCTCTGGATATTATTGTCGATGACCGCCGAGAGGAGGTTGTGTGCCTTTTCTATGGCTGCAAAATCGCCCGTAAAGTGCAGGTTGATGTCCTCCATGGGCAATACCTGGGAGTGGCCACCACCGGTGGCACCACCTTTAATCCCAAAAACAGGGCCTAGAGAAGGTTCCCGAAGTACTACGGTGGTCTTTTTGCCCAATCGGTTTAAGCCTTCGGTCAAACCAATGGACATGGTAGTCTTTCCCTCCCCTGCCGGGGTAGGCGAAATGGCGGAGACCAAAATGAGGTTGCTTTGTTCTGCTTTTGCCTTATCAATTGCCTGTAAAGGCAGTTTGGCCTTGTACTTTCCGTACATTTCAATAGATTCTGGATCGACCCCAAATTTTTCGGCAATGTTCTGAATGGGTTGTAGGGTAACGCCTTTGGCGATTTCCAAATCGGTCATAGGTAGCTGTTTTGTATTAGTCAGGAGAACGAAAAAGCATTTCGTTTTTCACCTTACAAGATACTACAATCGGGGGAGTTATTTGGCTTCTTTGGCCGCTCTTTTCTGCTTAAAATAAGCCTTGTCCGCCACATAGATGGTTTTGTTTACCTCGCAGAACACCTTGCTTTTATCCTTATTGACAAGTTGGGTGATTTTTTCAATTTCCACCTCGTTTTTCTGGGCTACTTGTGTTTTGATTTCCTCCAATTCCTCCAAAGTATAGGTGAACTCGGCATACAAATGTTCCCTGGCCGGGCGCCTAAACCGAATTTCGGCGGCTTTGTCCCAGACCACATAATCCTTGCCCAACAGATTCATGAGCTGCACCATGGGAATGGGATCCACCGCGGAGAACATACTGCCCCCAAAAATGGAATTGACATAGTTTCGGTTTTTCCATGAAATGGGAAGTTTTACCTGAATGTGGAGCAAATCCTCGGATGCCTTTGTAATTCTACCCGTACTCCTCCGGTACATTGGTGAGAGATTGAAACCGTACTTAAATAGAGTATGTTTCTTAATGAACTTGGTTCCGATGTTGGTAAGCTTTTGGTAGAAGGACAAGAGAGAAAATTTAGGGATTAAAAGCTAAAAGTAAGGTCAGTTCTAGTTTTTTCCAAAGGAAAAGTACCTGTCTGCCGGATTGCAATTCTCAATACAGTTTTTTCGCATCGCTTAAAAACCACTCGAATTGACGAGTTTCTAGCGATTCGGCTTGTAGGCGTAATGCCCGATGATTTTATAGTCAAAAAGCAGGTCTTCCACCACCTGTCCCCGGCCAATGTTGTGGACGATCAGGGGGCGTTTTCCATCTCTGGATTTTTGGTCCACCACAATGCCAATATGGGTGATGCCAACCCGAAGGTTCCAGCAGACCACATCTCCGGGGAGGTAATCTTTGGCGTTTTGGGAGATGGGCTTTTCGGCTCCTTGTCGTTTAAAAAAGGTCATGAGGTTGGGCACACGCCTATGGTCAATATTGGTATCGGTGCGGGATAGGCCCCAGATTTTGGGGTATACCCCAAAGTTGGCCTTCATATCTTCATGCACTTCTTTTTGCAGGTCGATGCCCACTTTTCGGTATGCCCTTATGACCACATCTGTACAGACACCCTTATCGGCGGGCACATCCCCATTGGGATAGGCAATGGAAAAATAGGAAGGGTCGTACACTACCCGTTGCTGGGTAAGCTCCATAGCGGCCTCCACCAAATCGGAAGTTTGCACTATGGTTTGCGCCCATCCCCATTGGAGGGCCAACAACCAAATGATGAAAATACGCTGCTTCATTCGGTATCTTATTTAACTTTCCAGGGTGGATTTAACCGGTTCTCCCCGGCATGGTAGAGAATGATCTGGTTGCCGTCCGGGTCTTTGAGTCGGGCCTCTCGCCATAGCCAGGGTCGGTCGCTGGGAGGCTCGTCAAAAGAGATGCCTTTTTGTACGAGTGCTTCCACCTGTTCATCCAGATTGTCACACTCAAAATAGACATAGATGCCGTCGCCCTTGGGCAGTTCCTCCACCAAATGAAGAGAAAAGGACGACCCACCATCTGGGCAGACAAAACGGGCATAATGGGGCGGTGCCTTTACGATGGGTTGCAGCCCCAGTTTTTCATAAAAAACCACGGAGGTTTCAAGGTCTTTGGAAGGAACAGTGATTTGATTGAGGTTCATGTTTAGGTGTTTTCCAGGTTGAGGTAATACATGCCACTTGCAGAGGCCACAAAGCCCAGTTTTTTGTACAGGTGGATAGCGCTTTCCCTATGGTTGGCGGTAAAGAGGAGTACATCGGTAAGGCCTTTTAGGCGGGCAATGTCCAGCAGTTTTTCCACCAGAAGTCGCCCAATGCCCCTGCCCCTAGCGTTGGCATCCACTACCACATCCTCGATCCAGCCCTTATGGCCAGAGAGTACACTGTACGAAGCTAGGGCCGCCATGCCCAAGATGTGATTACCTTCCTTGCAATAGACCAGGCTGAGCTGGTCTGCCTCGTCTAAAACCTCCGACACCGGAAGTGCTTCCTTGCGATCGGTTAACTGCCGGAACAGATTGGCCATTTGCTGATTTAGCTCCGGGGTGAGGTCTTCCGGGGTAAGGAGGTGGAGGGTCATAGGTTTGACTTTGTTCCTTAAAAATACTACTAATTAGTAGTTACATGGATTAAAAACGCTTGCTACATTGCGTTTATGTTGACACCTACCCAAATCGAAAAGTTAAACACCTTGATCACCGATGGCTATGGCACTCCCGAACGGGTAGCCCAACGTTTGCATGATCTTGTTTTTATGTTGCATTATCTGGAGGAAGAGGTTTTTTCCCGAAGGGAAGTTCAAAGCGCAGCGGATTTGTTGCGGAGTTTGGGGGAGGTTCTTTGCAAATCAACCTAACACTATTCACTTTTTGTACCGGCCTCCTTTTTGTTGTTTAAGGATGAAATATCCACTGCGGCAATGATCACAAAAACCAAGAAGATAAGGCCACCTACGGGAATGGTGAACATGCTTAACCAGGGCAGGACCATCCAACTGCAATTTCCTTCATGACAGGGTTCCCCGGTTTGCCACTCGCTGATCCAGGCGCCTACCAACCCAATGATCAAAGGAGAAAAAGCCAAAAAGCCAATAACGACAGACCAAATGATCAGTCGGGTATAGAGGTGTTTTTTGTGTTTGATGATAATTCCCATGATGAAGATATTGCAAAGTGAAAGGGGAGCTTGTATACCCAAATATAGCGATTAGACACCATAAACCGTATAGATATCATGAACCCTCAATAGGAGACGACCTAACTACCGTGGATGCTCAAGATCTTTTTGGGGATTTAGGCAATCGTTTTAGACCATATCGGCTTACATAAAACATAAACCCAAAGATGATGGCCATGCTCAAGGCCGAGGGAATATATTGGCTGTGGGGTTGGTATTCGTCCAGTACGGTGCCGCTAAATGCGGATAAGAGGGCAGAAAACGCACTGGTCATTTTATAGATGTGCTCATAGATCCAAATCCGATTTTGGACATATCTTTTTTGCGGAATGAGGTATCGTAAAAAGTCATAGGCAACAACAAGTACCAAGGCGCCAACGGTGCTGTAGATAATAATGGGGGACCAGATCATACCAATGGATTTAAAATAATAGAGGAAATATCCCAACACTAAAAGGCTGGTAAGGGCCATGAGCATATCCAGCTTTTTAGGGATGTTGGTCTTGTTCAACAATACCCGGTAGCCGGAAAAGGACACATAACCGCTCAGTACGGTAATGACCAGTAGAAAGGTGTTTCGGCCAAACACAAAAACACCGATAAGTCCAGTAAGGATGACCACGGAAATCAGTTTTAAAAAAAAGCTTCCACTCTTGTTGTGGGTCTTGCCTCCTTTTACGGTCAAAAGAGCAACCAATCCGAGAAGCAGCCCAAGCGACCCCGTGATGATATGAACCAAAATGTTTGTTTTATGTACTATTTCCATGAGATTACTTTTTAGCTGCAAATAATTGAAATCTAAAGGCTTGCGAAAGTAAAATCTGGCGAGGTACCCAATAGATGGGTGAGCGGGATACTTTTATGGGCGAGTGAAATCCTAGATTTTAGGAGTGGCGCTTTTCAAGCTTAGGAAAACTAATCCTTACTCTAGCTTAATGAGTTTCCGGATGGTGGATGCATGACTCTTGCTAGTGGATATTGGTTCCAATTGGGCCGATGCAAACACAATGAGATAACGCCCGTTCAAATGTGGCTTTATTTGTTGGATGTGACTGGAGTTGACAATATACTTTCGGTGTACCCGGGAGAAATCATTGCCCAACCGTTTTTCCAAAAAGAGGAGGGAGTAATCACAAAGCCTTTTCTTTCCCTTGGTATCGTATACAAAAGAGTAATTATCGTAGGCTTCAAAGTAAACAATCTCAGCAATGGGAATAAGCAAAATGTTCTGACCTTGTTTTGCCGGAACACTGGTAATGGGCTCTTTTGCGGTTTCATTTTTAGTGGCGTCCGAATCTTGGTCTAGTGAGCTTTTGTTTCGAAAAAAGAAGTCGTATCGAAAAAAACTGAAGCCTAGAATCAGGGAAATAATTCCGTTAAAGCCATACATCTTTCCAGAGGAAAAAGGTTGAAAAGTTTCGTTTCCAAACACCAACGACCGGATGCTATGCTCTATCTCCGTGGCCAACACACCCACAAAAAAGAAAAATAGAATGAGGACGGTATACAATTTCCAAGTTGGGTCAATTCGGGATTTGAGCCAAGATTTATTCACCCCGATTGCTACGAGGCTGTAGCCAATGAGCAAACTGGTTGACAGGGACTGTACGCACCATTGAATCCAGTTGAGGCCATCGTTCGTGATATAATTGGCGGTGCCTATTCCGATACCTACCAGCAGAATATGCGGTAAGAATCGGTTGGCTTTTTTAAAACTGAATGTGGTATCGCCCATAACCCGTTCAATGCTCCTGTTAAATATAGGCGATAACAGGAAACCAAAGACGATTTTGGGTTGGTCTACGGGATTTATTTTTTGTGCAAGGTCTTCGCTCCCTTTGGTGCTTGTCCTGTTTCATCCAGAATCCCTTCCATCTTTAAGTGGGTGACAACAGGTTTCTTGGCCATCCGAACCAGGGTGATATGATCGAAGGATAAAGAGTCCGTTGGGTCTTGTCCTCCCCCTGTAGTACCCAAAATGGTATAGTCCCTGCCATGGCGCTCCCTGTGGGAAAAAGAATGGAAATGCCCATTGATCACCGTGTAGGGCCGGTTGGACAGCTCCGCCTCCAATTGTCCCAAACCCTTATTGCCTTCGCGCATCCAAAGCGGTTTGTGCATCAAAACAAAAGTCCAACGAACGTTTGGGTATTTGGTGAGAACTTGCTTAAAATAATTGAGCTGGTCAGTACTCATGCCGCCCACTCGGCGTTCCTCCATCTTAAAATAATCGGTGTCCTCGTAGGCTCCTTCCAACTCCCCATTGATCACTTTAATGGCCGTGGCTCGGGCCTCATAAATTTCCATCATCCTTTTTTCTTCGTAGTCTTCGGAATCCATCATTAGAAAGAGTACATCCTCATACACAAAGTGGTAGTAGCGTGGCCCAAGTCGGTTCTTCCAAAAGGTACGCATGGTAGGGTTGGTAAGGTCGTGGTTGCCGCCCAAGTAAAAGAAGGGCATGTTAAGTTTGGCAGTACGGGCATCAAAAGAATCCCATTCCCTGGTGAGTTGGTCCAAATCTTCAGTGCCGCCATCTATTAGGTCGCCCACACTTAGCACAAAAGTCGGGTCCAATCGATTTAACTGGGCTACAGCAGTACTGTAAACACCTTCGCGTTCGCCTCCATTAAGATCAGAAATGATTCCAAAGGTGAAATCCTCTTCCTCTAGCTCAAAGGTGTCACTGGTCCAAGGCGTTGGGCCATCAGTAATATCATATTCAAATTTGGGTTGTGGAATTGGGGTTGGTTCCGGCGTGGTTTTGCAGCTTGTGATGTATAAGAAGCAAAGGATTACGGCAAGATAGATTCTCATAGTTATTTAGTTGGTGTCTGTTGTAGCAATGGGGTCGTTCCAGATTAGGCGAGCCAATTTCCATTCGCTGTTCTCATTCTTTTTAAGGACATTGAGGTAGTTGCCGGTATTGGAAAAAGTTTGTTCACCATAGGTAAACACAAGGGTAAAACGCCCACGCACATAAGCGATGTTGCCCTGGCCATCTACCTCGTCTGTAGTAGAGGTAAATTGGGTCACTTTAGAGGGTAGGGCGTCCGCAGGCCACCAGAATTCTTTGATTGCGGCAGGACCTTCAATAGGCATATCCCCATGATGCGGAATTAGAACCACATCCGGGGTAAGGGCGGCCATAATTTGTGTGGAATCACCAGCCAACCAAGCGTTGGTATAGTTTTTTCGAGCTGCTTTAATGGCGACAATATCTGTTTCTGTAAGTGATTGGTCAATAATGAGCGGCGCTTCTTCTTTTTTTGGAGCACATTGAATCGCCAAAAGGCCCATGAAAAATAAAACCAGGAGGCGAATACTCTTTTGTGTTGGGTACATGCTTAAGGGTTTAGGTTGCCTACCAAAGATAGCGTACCGCTAAGGTCGTTAAATTAGAGGAATGTTAAAAAAAGACCATTTGCATCGGGGCCATGGCCAGCTAAGTTTGAAATAAGTCTACCCTTTGGGTTGCTGCTGTGTAACACAGTGCACCATACCTCCATTGGCATAAACGTTTCTAAAATCTATCCCCACAACTTCTCGGTTGGGATACAGTTGCTGCAAAAGTTGAATGGCCGTAGCATCGTTTTCATCATTATAGGTGGGGACCAAAACCTTGGTATTGGCAATGTAATAGTTACAATAGGAACCTTTATAGCCCAAATCTTTTCCGTAGGTGGTACGAACGGTGTTTTGGGTCAAGGGAAGTTTTAAAAAATTGTAGGCCTTGCCAGTTTTATCGGTAGCCGCAAACAACTTTTTAATATCGGATGGGGTAACATCGAACTGTTCCAGGTCTTCTGGTGCCATGGTAACTATGGTATGTGCATTTCCAAAACGGGCAAAACCGTCTATATGCTGATCGGTGATTTCCAGACCGGCCTGTCCATCGAGCCATACAAAATTGGTGGCCCCAAGGTATTTGGTAAAAATCTGTTCCACTTCTTTTTGGGTCATGCCAGGGTTTCTATTTGCATTTAAGATGGAGCTTTTGCAGGCCATTAAGGTGCCATGACCATCCAGCTCTACGCTTCCGCCTTCATTGACCAAAATAGTGTTGAGGTCGACCACTTTTCTGTTCTGCTTTTGACCAATCTTCTTAGGAATGGCGTTGCAATTTTTATAATCCGCCTTGCCTCCCCATCCATTAAAGCCCCAATCCTGGATTACCAAATTTCCTTCTTGATCATGGACATAAATTGGACCATTATCCCGAATCCAGAAATCGTCGTTGGGAGCTATGGTGAAATCCACATTTTTTAGATCTACAGAACTTGCGGTCAGCAGATTTTTGATCCTTTCTTTTTCCTTGGCGTTATAGGTTACGATATGAACCTTTTCGCTGGAGACGAGCTCTCGGGTCATCTCCACCCAAGTTGGGTCAAGGTCGTTCCTGAATCTTTTTCCATATTGAAAATGATGGGGCCACTGCAACCATGTGCCTTCGTGTTGAATGCTCTCCTCCGGGAAGGTGTATAAAATCTCGTTCATGGTCTTAGTTTGCGTTGGGATAGGGTTAATGGTGGATGACACGGTAATCACCAGTAGGGTTAAAAAAATGGGGATGTTTATTATCGTCAAGCTCTTCATGCTGTTTTACTTTCCACCAAGGAGATGCATTTTCTACTACTGTTACACTTGCAGTATTTCTAAAAGTTTGGGGTATGCTGTTTTTCGGACCTATAACTGATATCCCAAGGTCACCCCGCCATAAACATTGCGGCCGTTCCCTGGATAAAAATAGCGAGGTGCGGCTCCACCAAAGCTTGAAGCATTAATCAGCACACTTTGGGCATAGTTGGTATCAAAAAGGTTGTTGATTCCAGCATTTAAGCCCAATGAGACCCGGTTAGACAGACTGGTCTGATAAGCGAGTTTGGCATGAAAAACATTAAAGGATTCACTGTTCAGGGAGTTATCATCCCGCAGCGGAATCTCATCTACAAACTGATGGGTGAGATTGAACCGAAGGCCGTTGGAATGACGGACATCCAGACCAGAACTGATACGGTGTTTGGGAACCCCGGTTAAAGGGTTGCCTGAAAAGTCATTGTCTTCGTCCACAAAATCCACAAAACTATGGTCGTTCAGAGTATAGCTTAGATAAGGGGAGAGGACCACGGCTTCACAAAGTTTTAGAGCATATTTGATATCCAACTCCAATCCTTGATGACGGGTCTCGCCAGCATTGCGACCAATAAATTGGTCTTCACCCACCCGCTCTTCCACGAAGAGATCATTAATTGTCATTCGGTAAAGGGTAAAATCCAAGGATAAGCTTTTCTGAAACAAAGTAAACGCACCCCCCAATTCCAAATTGACGCCTTTTTCCTGTTCAATTTCTGGGTTTATCAGTCCATCTGGAGTTAAGGTTTGCTCCAAACTGGGATTGGAAAAACCACGACTTACATTAGCGTATAAACTTCCTGTCGCCAGCTGATATTGTATCCCCAAATTGGGTAAAAGTATGGCATCAAAATCTCGCTCCGCGGAAGTATTACCATCTCTGGTATTAAAAAGATCTCGGTAATCAAAACTTGTGCTGTTTAATCCCAATCCTACTTGTGCATGTAGCTTGTCCGTTAAAGGATAGGTGTAGGTGGAAAATAAATTAAGTTGGGTACGAAATTCGAGATTCATGCTCAAACGGTCACCTTGAAGACTACCATTGCCGTTGTTATCAGCAAACAAATTTTGAAAGGTGCCCCAGTGGTACTCGTCTTTGTAAAGTTCCGCCCCAAGCACATAATCTCCACCAAGGAAATTACCTCCCTCAAACTGGGTTCGTAGTCCAAAACCATTGGTGAACTCATCCAAAATATTGAAAGGGCGGGGTTCGTAATGGTCCAGATAGGTATAAAAAATACTGGTGGTGTTTTTAAGGTTTTCAGTGAACTCTTGGGAATAGGATAGCCCTAGCAACGTATATTTATTGGCTTCAAACCCTTGTGCGGCTAGCCAATTTCCAGCTGCACGGGTGGGGTCTTCGTCAAAATCAGTTTGGTTGATGGAGCTGGGAATTTGCGCGGTGTAATCAATATGGTTCACAAGAAGCCCCAGACTACTTTTTTCTCCAAGTCTGATTTTGGATGTTAATAAAAACCCATCCCGTTCAAAATTGTTGTTTTGACGGTACCCATCTGTTTTAAAATGATTGTAGCTGAAACCTAGTTCCAACTTATCATCCGAATGTTGGAAACTGAGATTGTCCTTGACCATTCCAAAAGACCCTATGGTGAAGCTATTGCTTAGTCGGGTCTCATCTTCAAAAGGAAGCTTAGTGTCCAACATAATAGCTCCTCCCAGGTTGGCGCCATAAGCAGTAGCCTTTGGCCCTTTTATGACCTCCATGGAACCCAGGTTTTCAAAGTCGAAGGCTTCAATCGTAGAAGAGCCTGCCCCATCTGTAACGGGAATCCCATTGAAATACAAACGAAGCTTGTTTGTCCCAAATGGAGTCCGGGCACCTACTCCGCGGATGGTAATTCGGTTAGTATTTAAGGCACCGGACAAAATATAAACTCCAGAAACCTGGTTGATGGCCGAAGCAATGTCGATGGGATTGAATTTTTCAAAAGTTGTGGGCCCTAGGGTAGAGGAAGCGGTAATGCCCACAGCACGTTTGGGAACCACATCTTCCAGCAAAATGATTTCATCCAATTGGGTTATGGAGTCTTGTTGAACTTCCTGAGAGAACCCAAAGAAGATGGCCAATAGCAGGAATAGTGGGGATAAGAAACCTTTCATATAGTTACAATTCTTGGGAGTTATTTTTTTAGGGTGATGGTTTTTCCTTTTTTGGCACTTTTACGGGCAGCATCCAAGATTTCCATAACCACCAGATTGTTTTCTATGGAGTACAAATTATTGGGCGGTAACTGAATTTTATTTCGTACCACAGCTTCCAGAACGGAAAAAGGGTCGTTATGGGGAGCAGGACGTTCTTTCAACACCATGGTTTCCTCGTCATAGCCGTCGTACCCTTTGGCCATGCGGATACGAAGCGTATTTCGGTTGTCGGCATAGAGGGCGCCGGTAAGGCCGTAGATTTCCATGTCTTTTCTGCCCATGGGCCAGTTCCAGGAAGGCTCCAAAATGGCTTGTGCATCGTCATAGGTGAGAATAATGGTAGCATCATCGTCCACCTTGGGATTGTTTTCGGCCTGCAATTGTTGGGTTACCGCGGTCACGGTATTGGGACGTTCCCCATTTCTGAGCCAGGTCATTAGGTTGGCACCATAGCAACCAAAATCCATGATGGCGCCGCCACCATTTTCCACGGGGTCAAAAAGCCAATCCAAAAATTCTTGGTTGATGCCTAGTTTGGCAGGTCCCCGGTGCCCATCGCGAACGATTACTTTCCGCAGGTCTCCTACCTTACCTTGATCCAGCAGTTCCTTTGCCTTATGATTGGTGGGGTACCAAGTAGTTTCGTAATTGGTGAGGAGGTGAATATTATGCTTTTGGGCCAATGCCGCCATTTTTTTGGCGTGGTCCAAGCTTACGGCCATTGGTTTTTCCACCATCACATGAATACCTTTTGGAGCGCAGGTTTCCACAACTTCCAAATGGTTGTAGATGGTACCGAAGGCAGTTACGGCTTCCGGTTGGGTTGCGGCTATCATTTCATCCAAGGTGTAATAGACCAAATCCATGGAATATCCATATTGATTGGCATAACGTTGGGCTAAATCCCGATTGGGTTCCACCATGCCCACCACTTCAACATCTCCCAAATCTTCCCGGCCCAAAATCCAATGCACATGGGTATGCGTAAGACCAGCGATACCGATGCGAAGCGGTTTTTCTTGTGAAAAGCTTAAGGGGACATTCAGAATGAAACAAAAAAGAAATACTAGGACTGTGCGAAGCATGAAATAGTTATTTGAAAGATGCTGTATAAAAATAAGAAGGAATCAGCCAAGTTCCTCTAACAAAGTTTGGGTGTTCTGTACGGTGGCAAACTCGTCTTTTAGGTTGGCCAGTTCCAAACTATGGGTGAGTTCTGCGGAATAGTTCTCGCCATTGATTCCGGTTTTGTTGAAAGCGGCAGTAGCATCGGAAACGAGGGTAACGTTAAAACCCAAATTGGCTGCCATACGGGTAGAGGTGGAAATGCAATGCTCGGTAGTTAAGCCAACAATCACTACATCGGTAATCTTTTCGGACTTTAAAGTGGATTCCAAATCGGTTCCTATAAAAGCACTGTTCACCGATTTTTGAAAAATGGGTTCACCCGCCTCGGGTTGTACCAAGGGGTTAAACGCGTTGCCAGGTTTGGATGGATGTAGGGGCGAGTTTGGATTGGTGGAACAGTGCTGCACGTGGAAAACAGGCAGTTTCTTGGCCCGAAATGCTTTTAGGATTTGTGCCGAGTGAACTTCAGCATCCGGATTGTTCCGTTCTTCCCCGTAGTAATCTTGTTCTTGGAGTCCCTTTTGAATGTCAATTAAGAGTAAGGCTTTCATCGGCATGGATTAAGCCTTAAAATTACGGCTTAAAACCGAAAACCGACAGACAAAGCACCTCGGAACATAAAGGTATCTTGGAAATCTTCGGGATTGATATTTCTTCCCACACCACCATAGAGTTCCAGAGTAAAATTATCGCTGGGGGTTACCCATTTATTGCCCAATCCGAGTCCTAAGGCCACGGTGCTGAATTTATCATCCCTAAAATTGATGGAATCCTCCAAATCCTCCTCCTCCCAAGTATAATACAAGCCAAAGGCCTCCACAAAGAGTCCACTTCTGGGCTGGTATCCAAAATAGGCACGGAGGTTGGGACCAATACCAAAGTCACCATTATAGTCCGTGGCATCGTTATCAAAATAAACCGTTCCTCCAATGCTGGTGTCCTCGGTAAAGTAATACTCGTAGGACCCCTCTACGGAACCCGTGGCCAAGAAAAGTCCGGCATTGAACTTGAGTTCGTGGTTGTTGTCGAATCTGGGATAAGCTTGACCATGCATTAGATAGCCACTCAGCAAAAATCCCAATAACACTAGCTTTTTCATCTTCAAGAGTTTAATTCGAACTTGTAGAATCAATTAGTGTTCCAAAGTTAGGACGAAAAGGGATTCCAAGGAATTTCAATTTCCCAGAGCGCTATACATTGGTTATTTTTATCAAAACTTAAGCATGAAGATAGCGTCGTACAACGTCAACGGAATTAGGGCCGCACTCAACAAAGGATTTATAGAATGGTTACAGGCCGTTGGGCCGGATGTCATCTGTCTTCAGGAGACCAAGGCCATGAAGGAACAAGTGGATGTTTCCCTGTTTGAAGCCGCTGGGTACAAACACCATTATTGGTTCAGTGCCCAAAAAAAGGGGTATAGTGGGGTGGCTTTGCTTTGCAAGGAAGAGCCCGATCATGTGGAGTACGGTACTGGAATTGATTATATGGATTTTGAAGGCCGAAACATTCGTGCCGACTATGGGGACATCTCGGTGATGAGCATGTACCTTCCTTCCGGGACCAATATGGATCGTTTGGAATTTAAGCTAACCTATATGGCCGATTTCCAGAAATATGCGGACAAGCTAAGAAAAGAACGCCCAAATCTTGTCGTATGCGGGGATTACAACATTTGCCATGAAGCCATAGACATCCATGATCCTGTCCGCAACAAGAACGTTTCCGGATTCCTCCCAGTGGAGCGGGAATGGATCGGGAACTTTATCAAAAGTGGGTTTATTGACAGTTTTAGGCATTTCAATCCGGAACCTCATAACTATACCTGGTGGAGTTATCGTGCCAACTCCAGGGCCAACAATAAAGGCTGGCGTTTGGATTATGGTATGGTGAACGAGTCGCTCAGGGAACGACTAAAGCGCTCCGTAATTCTTTCGGATGCAAAACATAGTGATCACTGCCCAATTCTGCTTGAGATAGAAAAATAACAATCACTTTAAAATCGTGAATTGGGATTCGCTATTTTTGCTGTCTCAAAAATTGTTTATGAAATATACCAGACTTCCACATACCGACATTAAAGTCAGTAAAATCTGTTTGGGCACTATGACTTGGGGGCGTCAGAACTCTGAGGAGGAAGGACATGAACAGATGGATTACGCTTTGGACCAGGGCATTAATTTCTTTGATACGGCTGAGTTGTATCCAGTTCCGGCAAAAAAGGAACTTTACGCTGTGACCGAAGAATTTATTGGGAATTGGTTCAAGAAAACCGGAAATCGCGATAAGGTGGTATTGGCCACCAAGATTGCAGGGCGAGCAGAATTCACAAAACACATTAGGACTACTGGTTTTAGCAAGGAATCCTTGATCAAGGCGGTAGAAGGAAGTCTTCAGCGGTTGCAAACCGATTATATCGATCTATACCAATTGCATTGGCCGGAGCGGAACACAAATTATTTTGGCCAACGTGGATTTAATTCACATGTAGTTGATGCATGGCATGATAATATTCATCAGGTCTTGGAAACCCTTCGCGATTTAGTAGCTGAGGGAAAAATAAGACATGTGGGATTGTCTAATGAAAGTCCCTGGGGGGCCATGCGATTTTTAGAGGAAAGCAAGGTCCATCAAAGCTTGCCACGGATGCTGACCATTCAGAATCCTTATAATCTGCTCAATCGACTTTTTGAAGTAGGGCTTTCAGAGATTTCTATACGGGAGAACATCGGTTTGCTTCCGTACTCGCCTTTAGGCTTTGGGGTCTTGAGTGGAAAATACCTTACCGAAATCCCACCTCGAAAGGCAAGGGTAACGCTATTTCCAAATTACAATAGATATAGTGGGGATACGGCAACCGAAGCCACCAGAAGGTACCAGCAATTGGCTACGGACCATGGATTGAGCCTCGCTCAAATGGCTTTGGCCTTTGTGAATACCAGACCTTTTGTGACGAGCAATATCATTGGTGCTACTACCATGGAACAACTCAAGGAAAATATTGAAAGTATCGATGTTGATCTTTCAGGTGAGGTTTTGGATGGGATTGAGGAGATCCACAATGCTATTCCTAATCCAGCTCCTTAGCTAATCGTCTAAAAAATAGGCCCGATATTCATCACCAGAGGGGGTGCCCATTTTACCACCTCCGCAGGCAATGACAAGGTATTGTTTACCATCTGCCTGATAGGTCGCCGGTGTGGCGTAACCACCAGAAGGCAATTGGTCTTCCCATAGCTGCTCTCCTGATTTCATATTAAAAGCTCTGATTTTTTCATCTTTGGTAGCTGCGATAAACAAAACTCCTCCCGTCGTAATTACGGGACCACCATAGTTTTCGGTTCCGGAAACAGGGATGTTTGGATCGTTAAGTTTTTCCTCATGGCCCAACGGGACTTGCCATAAGTATTCACCGGTGTTGAGGTCAAGTGCATTCAACGTACCCCATGGAGGTTTCACCACAGGAAACCCCCTGTTATCTTTAAAGCGTCCAAAACCAGCTACGGCGTAGGGGACATCCAAGTCTGTTTTTTCTACTCGGTGGTCCTTGGCCTTCTCCAATCCGGTTAGATAAGCGGATAATGCAGCTATCTCATTGTCATCCAAGTTGGGCATTCCAGGCATTGCTCCTTTTCCATTTTTAATAACGGAGGCAACAGAGTCTGAGTCCATTCGCATTTTTACATTTTGAAGTTCTGGGATAGCGCCCAGACCTTGAAGATTTCCACCGTGGCATCGGGCGCAGTGAATCTGTGCCAGTGACTCGCCCAAACTTCCGCCATTTTCTCCATCGTTGGAAATAGCCTTCATTTTTACAATCCAGGCCATTTCATTGGAGTTTACATAAAGGACACCGTCCCTTGGGTCCAAGGCGGCCCCGCCCCATTCTGCACCACCATCCGCTCCGGGATAGAGCATAACCCCGGTGGTGTCAATTGGAATAAACTGCCCCAAGGAGGTCACAGTTCTGAATTTTTCCAAGACGGTCGGACCATTTTCCTGTATTTTTTTGTCTACCAGATCATCCACAAAGGCCTTTCGGTTTGGATCGTATAAATCTGTTTCCCTTAAAATTTGCCGAGCAAAGGGTTTTGGTTTGGTAGGAAGCGGCTGTGTGGCAAAAGCTTCATCACCCATCAAGGTGGAAGGAGGATATGCTTTTTCCTCTATCGGAAATAGGGGTTCGCCCGTAAGTCGATTAAAAACAAAAACATGTCCGCTTTTGGTAATCTGGGCCACTGCTGGAATGGTCTTTCCATCCCTCTGAACTTCTAGAAGATTGGGAGGAGCGGGTAGGTCACGATCCCATAGATCGTGGTGCACCATTTGAAAATGCCACAATCGTTCTCCGGTCTCAGCGTCCAAGGCCAACAAGGAATTGGCAAAAAGGTTGGAGCCGATTCTATCACCTCCGTACCAGTCAAAAGCGGCGGACCCAGTTGGAATATATACAATTCCTCTTTCTAAATCGATAGCCATTCCGGCCCAACTATTGGCTCCGCCAACTGTTTTGTAGGCTTCTTTAGGCCAAGTGTCATAGCCATACTCACTAGGTTGTGGAATGGTATGAAAGGTCCATGCGATTTCACCTGTTACCACATTGTAGGCACGAATATGACCGGGAGAGGAACCAGGTCCTTCGCCAACCCGCGTACCTTGGATCAAGAGGTTATTATAAATTGCACCAGGTGTATTTGAAACCACAGAAAGTCGCATGGGGTCCCTTCCCAAACCTTCCCTTAGGTCGATACTCCCACCAATACCAAATGAGGAAATGGCTTTGCCATCATCAGGGTTTACTGCATACAACTTAGAGCCAGAGCTGAAAAAGATACGGGACGGATGCTCACCATCGGAAGGCCAATAACTTAAACCTCTACTCAACCCCAATCCTGAATTGTCTTTAACGTTGGGCAGAAATTTCCAAACTTCTCTTCCTGTTGCTGCATCAACCGCAAAGAGTTCTACCGCCGCGTTTACACCAAGCAGCATTCCATCAACGATTAAGGGGTTTGTTTGGATTTGGGAGGTTCGCCCTTCTTGTAAACCTCCACTGGAATAGGTCCATGCAAGTTTTAGATTTTTGACGTTTAGCGTGTCAATTTCATCAAGATTGGAGAAATGGGTGCGTTCTGGATCACCCAAGTAATGTTGCCAGGTAGTGAATTGGGATTCGGAACCCCTGGGGTTGTCATCTTGGCATGAACCAAGAACCAAGGCCATTACCGGGAGTAGATATTTTAAGGGTTTCATAAGTTGGTTTTCCTAAATATAGAAAGATAAATTCTGGAAAACCAATAGGGTATGTTTTTGAGTTACCCAAAAAGATTGCTGATGACATCTTCAATTTTGGAGACCAATTGAACCTGTATCCCTGTATTTTTCAAGCCAATTTTGTTGCTCTTGGAAACGAAGATGCGATTAAAGCCCAGCTTTTCTGCTTCAAGGATACGACGGTCTACCCGTTGCACGGGACGAACTTCCCCGGCCAATCCAATTTCGGCAGCGAAACACACCCCTTTTTCAATGGGAATGTCCGCATTACTGGAAAGAATAGCGGCCAATACGGCAAGGTCAATCGCAGGGTCGTCCACAGAAATCCCACCTGTTATGTTCAGGAAAACATCCTTTGCAGCCAATTTAAATCCAGCTCTTTTTTCAAGCACTGCCAATAGCATGTTCAGACGTTTAGCATTAAAGCCGGTGGCCGAACGTTGCGGTGTACCGTAGACCGCGGTGCTCACCAGGGCTTGGATTTCTATGAGCAAGGGCCGCATGCCTTCCACGGTTGCAGCAATGGCGGTTCCGCTGAGGTCTTCCTCGTTTTTAGAGATCAAAACTTCCGAAGGATTGTTCACCTCCCGTAATCCGCTGCCCTGCATCTCATAAATCCCAAGTTCGGCGGTGGAGCCAAATCTGTTTTTTAAGGATCTAAGAATGCGATAAACGTAGTTACGGTCTCCTTCAAATTGCAGTACGGTATCTACCATATGCTCCAAGATTTTTGGCCCGGCAATGGTTCCGTCCTTGGTAATATGTCCCACCAAAATCACTGGTGTGTTGGTTTCCTTAGCGAATTTGATCAACTCGGCTGTACATTCACGAATTTGGGAAATGCTTCCAGCGGCAGATTCAATATAGTCGGTATGCAGGGTTTGGATGGAATCAATGACGACCAAGTCGGGCTCAACACTTGAGATATGTTGGAAAATGTTCTGTGTTTTGGTTTCCGTAAGGATGAAACAGGTCTCGCTATTAGGGTGAATGCGCTCTGCACGCATTTTAATCTGCTTCTGGCTTTCCTCACCTGAAACATAGAGCGTTTTATACTGAAGTTTTAGGGCAATTTGAAGCAAGAGGGTGCTTTTTCCAATACCAGGTTCTCCTCCTAGCAGAATCAAAGAGCCTGGGACAATACCACCGCCCAATACCCGGTTAAACTCCAAATCCTTGGCATCTAAACGGATTTCCTTTTCGTTGGTGATTTCGGAAAGTTTTAAGGGCCTTGAAGTTCTTTTTGAAGGTGAGTTATCCGATTTCCAACTCTTTTTTTCCTCTTTCTGGACGATTTCCTCCACAATGGTATTCCATTGTTTACATGAGGAACACTGTCCTACCCATTTGGGGTATTGTGCGCCACAGTTTTGACAAAAGAATGCAGTCTTGGTTTTGGCCATTCGTTACTAAAGAAGAGCTCAAAGATATGGAATATGATGCATGGATTTTAGAATGGTTTCATTAATTGAATACCAAGAATCTAGCTCGAACCAAAACCAAAAAGCCAATAAATAGGAAATCTAATAACCAAAATCCGCTTTAAGGGCATCAATTTTTTCTAGGGCCATGTCCTTGGTCAAAAAATCGATTTCCTCCATCTGGAATGCCTTTTCAAAGGTTTTGAATGCTTTCTTGGGCTCACCTAATTCTTCATAATACTCCCCTTCAAAATAGAAACCCATCATGGCATCTGGATATTGTTTTTTGCAGATTTCGGACAAAGGTTTTAACGACTCAAAATCATCTTTCTTTAAACAGGCTGCATATATGGCCATGATATCATTGAGCTCTACAGGTTTTCTGAAGCCCAACAAACTTTCGATCATATCATAACGATCTTCCAAATATTTGATTACGGGTTCATCAGAAGTTAAGATTTCCGTTTTGTATTCCTTTGGGCTAATGGGCCTAAAAATTTTAAAAACATTGTCGAAGGCCTTACTGATTCCATAAGCTGCAATGGAGACATGATCGGCATTGTCGTACTCGTCAAAGAAGTAATGCAAACTCTCCTTATCAATGGATTTTATGGCGTTGTTCATCTGAAGAATACGTTGACGGTCTTCTGTTTTTTCCTTTTCCAAAACCACATTATAGAAGATTTCCTGTTTCAAATCGGATAGTCTAGAGGGTACCCGGCTCTCCATTTCTGTTGCAAGCACAGGGGAGATGGACAGATAGGAATTGAACAAAGAACGGTCCTTGAACAGAAAATAGTTTCCAAAGTTGGCGGTGATATCGTAACCGATAAACATTTTAAATGGGGCGATGTTGTAACTGATTTCGAGATAGGGAATCAGTTCTGTTCCCAAAAACTCATAAAACTTGGCACCCTTTTCTGTGGGAAGGCCATTGGTCTGTTCAAAATCACAGTCCTCCCATCGCAAGTCATTTTCAAACTGGTGTATACCAACAATAATGGCTTCCGGCATGCGCTGGTGCTCACTATAGAACTTGGCGTTGGCCACCACCAAATCGAAAAGGTATTCCGCATCGAGAACGACCAATAATGGATATTTTTTTTCTTCGGAATAGTCTTCCGGGAAGTAGTAGGAAACTCCTCTGCGCTCTTGAAGCTTAAAGGATTCAAAGATCTCTGTTTTTACCTGTGCGGTCAAATTGAAGCACAGCAGGCCTATCAAAATGAAGAGCCAATTTTTCATGGGAATTGAATTAATGGTAGGGGTTTACCGATTTCTATTCAATAACGGCAACACAATAAAGGATATTGTGCCAAATACGACCACCATTAAGGTCTGGGCCGTCCACATGATCCATCCATAGGCATCCCCAGAGGTTTTACTTATACCATATACGGATAAAGCCGCGGTGACAACTATAGGGAAAAGGCCCAAGCCACCATTGGTTGTGGCCATGGCGAAGGCACCGGCGACAAAGGCTACCAAAAATGCCCCTAACGGGAGTTCTGTTGTTTCGGGTACCGTAAATTTGATGACCCAGAACATCCCAATATAGCAAGCCCAGATAAAAAAGGTGTGGAAAATAAAAGCCCCTCGACGCTTCATTTTAAAAATGCTCATCACCCCATCCAAAAGCCCGTTTAGAAACTTCTTTATTTTTAGGGCAAGGCTCGAGGTCGATTTTTTAATGAGTCGGATTGCTATAACGAGTCCGACCACGCCCGCCAAAAGTAAGACCAAAGAGCCTACGAGTCCGATACCATTTTCTTCCAGTATGCCCAAAATCACATCGGTTTGTACCAAAAGTGCCACGGTTATGACCAGTAATAGCATGATTACATCTATGATTCTTTCCGTAACGATGGTGCCAAAACCTTTCTCGAAGGGGACCTTTTCGTAGGTGTTAAGAGCAGTGGCTCTCAGGATTTCCCCAGAGCGAAGCACCAAGGTGTTGGCAAAGTAGCTAGTAAGGATAATGAGGATGTTGTTGATCAATTTTGGACGATATCCCATAGGCTCCAAAAGGTAGTTCCACCGTACAGCTCTGGAAACATGACTTAGAATACCAATAAAAATGGACAGAAAGACCCAGATAGGATTTGCACTTTTAATGGCCTCAAAAATCCTGGCACGATCCTCTGGAGTGGTGGAAGTATAGGAATAGTATACCAGCCCCAATCCTATTAGGATGGGAATGGCAATTTTTAGAAACTTTTTAAGGGATGAGCCCAAAACTAGTTTAACATATTGGTTTCCTCATTGGGGAACACCAATGCCGGATTAAAGGATTTTGCCTCTTCAATATTCATCCAAGCGTAAGTGATAAGAATAAGTACATCGCCCACCGCAACTTTGCGGGCAGCCGCTCCATTGAGTGTTAGCTCTCCGGAACCTCTAGGTCCGGGAATGGCATAGGTTTCCAATCGTTCCCCATTATTGTTGTTCACGATTTGAACCTTTTCACCTCGAATGATGTTCGCGGCATCCATAAGGTCTTCATCAATGGTAATGCTTCCTATATAGTTCAGGTCTGCCCCTGTGACTTTTACCCTGTGGATTTTAGATTTTACTACTTCAACTTGCATGGTGCAAAATTAACTAATTCAGTCTTAGATTGTCTATCAAACGAACGTCCTCAGCATAAACGGCTATGAACGCCCTATATTTTTTGTTTGCCTGCTTTTCTTGTATTGGTGCTAAAGTGGTTTCCTCGGAAATTTCAAAATACTCTAGCTCCAACAGTTCATTTTGAGCAAATTGGACGGTTACCCAATCCTTAATATCCTTAGCACTTTCCGTGCCAAATTTAGATTTGGCAGCTTGGAGGGTTGAATAGATGAAACCGGCCTCCATTCTTGTCGCTTTTGACAGGCGTTCATTACGGGAACTCATGGCCAGTCCATGAGGTTCACGTTCTATGGGACAACCTATAATTTGGGTTGAAAGTTGTTTTAATTCCACCATTTTGCGGATGATCTGCAGCTGCTGAAAATCTTTTTCCCCAAAATAGGCTTTGTCGGGAGCGACAGTTTTTAGAAAAAGTTCAACAATGGTACCGACTCCGTCAAAATGCCCGGATCTGAACTTACCTTCCATAACCGCATCCAATCCATCAAACCCATAACTTTCGGAAATCAAGTTATCGCCATAGATCTCTTCCACCGAAGGTGTGAACACCACTATTTCAGGATTGACCGTTTTCAACAATTGAATATCCTGTGCCAAATTTCTGGGATATTTGGCCAGATCATCCTTTTTATCAAATTGTGTGGGGTTCACAAATATGCTTACCACTATAGTATCGCTTTGTTTGGAAGCTGCTTTTACCAATGATAAGTGGCCATTGTGCAAGGCACCCATTGTAGGGACCAAACCAACGGTATGGTTTTTGCTTCTTTCTTTTTGCAGAAAGGATTTAAGTTCCTTTTTAGTGTCAAATACGGGCATGGCGTAGTTCAAAAGCGTGCAAAAATACTATAAATACTACTAATCAGCATAATTTTTGTACTTTTGCAGCTACGTTTTTCGGATAAGCAAAAGAAAGTGTTTATGAATGGCAAAAAGATATTGTTTGTATCTTCAGAATTAGTACCCTACCTCCCAGAGAATCCAGTTTCCTTAATGTCTTATGAAGCACCCAGAATGGTCAACAGTAATGGGGGGCAGATTCGTATTTTCATGCCCAGATATGGGAACATAAATGAAAGAAGGCATCAATTGCATGAGGTAATTCGTTTGTCCGGAATGAATCTTGTGATCAATGACATGGACATGCCGTTGATTATAAAGGTAGCTTCCATTCCAAGAGAAAGAATTCAGGTCTATTTCATAGATAATGAAGAATATTTTAAGCGAAAAGCTACATTTACCGATGCCGAAGGAAATCTATTTCCAGATAATGACGAAAGGGCCATCTTTTTTGCCAAAGGCGTGGTGGAAACCGTTAAGAAATTGAACTGGTCCCCTGATATTATCCATGTACACGGCTGGATGGCTTCCTTACTTCCTCTTTACCTAAGGAAGTACTATGCCGATGAGCCCTTGTTTGCCGATAGCAAAATTGTGACCTCGGTCTACAACAAAGGATATGACGGACAGTTGGATGGTGAAATGATTAATAAAATTGCATTTGATGGTATTGAAACTGAGAGTGTTTCATCACTTTCCACTCCCGACTATAATAATTTGTTAAAAGTTGCAGTAGATTATTCCGATGCGGTTATTTTAGCCTCGGAAGAGATATCGGAGGAGTTGAAGAACCACATTACCAATCTTTCCAAACCCGTGCTCCCTTACGTCTCGCTTCAAGAGGCGGAAGAGGCGTACACAAATTTCTATAAGACAGAAGTTTTAAAATAAATTGCATGAAATTTTTAAGGATTTTCAAAGTTTCGGCCTTGGTTGGAGCTTTATTTTTTTTAATCACGTCCTGTGAAGAGGAATTAGGCACCATTGGAGAGGGTGTTGTGGCCGGAGAACCCTTTACCAATGGTAAGGTGGAGTATGATGTATTTGCATTTAACAAAGGAATATCCGCAGTTCAGACCAATAGATTACCCTTATACCAATTAGGAACATTTGATGATCCGGTCTATGGCAGAAGGGTTGCCAGAATAGTGTCTCAGGTATCTTTACCGGGAGGGGGTACCAATCCCACCTTTGGAGATTCGTCCCAAGCAGTTGAGGATAATGCTGATAATGATGATTCTGAAAGTACCATACCTGAAAATGAGACCGTCAAGGAAGTTTATTTGTACATTCCTTTTCAGTTACCACCAAGCTCTTTAAAGGATAGTGACGGGGATGGAGTGGATGATCTCTTTGATGCAGATTCAGGTGATCCAAGTTCCGACTCGGATGGTGATGGTGTAAGTGATAATCAAGAACGTATTAATGGTTCTAACCCCCTTGATCCAGATGACGATGGAACTGGGGATGATTTCATATCCAATTCCTTTGCTAGGCGATTTGACCTTGATAGTATTTGGGGGCCAGGCCTTGTGATTGAAAAACCTATGATAGAGGGTAGTTTTGACCTAAGAGTGGAGCGTTCCACATTCTTTCTAAGGGATTTGGATCCAAACGCAAATTTTGAAGAGGCCCAAGAATATTTTTCAGACCAAGATTTTTCTGGGTTTACTTCTGATGTATTCTATGATTCCCAAAATCCTGAGGAAGGCCCGGTGATGTTTGATAATTTGGAACACGTGTTTGAGTTTGAAGATGATCCGGAAACGGAAACTGATGAATCAGAGATGATTGATGCCAGTAGAACTTTGGCGCCCGGTATTCGAATTGCGTTGAGAACTGAATTTTTTCAAGAAATATTGGATAAGGAGGGACAATCTGAATTGTTGAGCCTTGCTAACTTTAGAGATTATTTCAGGGGCATCCAATTGACCATGCCTGAGGATTCACAATTAATGTTCTTGTTTGACCTTACGCAGGCAAACATTACCATTACCTATGATTTCCAGGATTATAACACTACAGATGAAGCTGTTGAAACTGTGGAGCGTAGCGTGGTGATGAATTTGATAACGGCTGACAACAATGGAAATATTCTTGGTAACGCGGTCAATACCTTTGAAGATGCGCCCTTTGTCGGAGAGGTGCTAAATGCTCTGGACAGTGAAGATCCTGCAAACAGGATTTATACAAAAGGCGGAACCAGAACCTTTACTGAACTCCGCTTATTTGAGGAGACGGTTAATGGGGGAGCGGATATCATCAATCAGATTAAACAGAACAATTGGATTATCAATGAGGCCAATTTGGTCTTTTATATCGATCAGGCCACCGTTGGAAGTTCAGCTATTGACCCTCCGAGGATTTATGTATACAATGCGGAAACCGATTTGGCTATTTTCGACCCCGCAAATGAAAGAGGGGAAACCAATGAACCTTTGGGGAGATTTCTGGATTTCGATGGGATACTTCAGAAGGAATCTGGACGTGGAGTAAGCTACAAGGTTAGGATAACGGATCATATCAATAATATTATTGTCAGGGATTCCACAAACGCAACATTGGGACTTACCCTGACATCCAATATTGTGGATGGACGGGTCCAGGATGCAATGAGCACTGCTATGGGTCAGATAGAAATTCCGATTATGTCTACCATTAACCCTTTGGGAACCGTGCTTTATGGTAATGGGGATGATGTTCCAGAGGACAAGCGATTAAAACTGGAGATTTTCTTCACAGAGGCCAATTAGCATACCATTCATAGATTTTTTTCGTTGTATAGCGGTAGAGACTTCCTACTTTATCTAAATGGGAGTTAAATTTACAGCCAAACACTATCATTAATTTGTAAATACTGGTCTTATGTGTGGAATTGTGGGATATATTGGACATAGAGACGCTTATCCAATTATAATAAAAGGACTACAGCGACTTGAATATCGTGGTTATGATAGCGCAGGAATTGTGCTCTTTGATGGCGAGGATACCCACCTGTCCAAAACCAAAGGAAAAGTGGAAGACCTTAAAAGAAAAAGTAAGGCCACAATCGATACGAACGGAAAACTCGGTTTGGGACATACCCGCTGGGCAACACACGGGGTGCCAAATGACGTAAACTCGCATCCGCACTATTCCAACTCTGGAGACCTGGTAATTATACATAACGGAATCATTGAGAATTATGAGTCCATTAAAAAAGCGTTGATCGAACGTGGTTACACTTTTGAGTCGGATACCGATACAGAGGTGTTGGTGAACCTTATTGAAGAAGTCAAAAAGAAAGAAGGTGTAAAGTTGGGTCAAGCTGTTCAAATTGCATTGAACCAAGTGGTTGGTGCATACGCTATTGCCGTTTTTGACAAGAACAAACCAGACGAAATTGTAGTAGCTAAACTTGGAAGCCCCTTGGCAATAGGAATAGGGGAGAACGAATATTTCATCGCATCTGATGCATCTCCATTTATCGAGTTTACCAATAATGCGGTATATCTGGAAGATGAAGAAATGGCGATTATTAGAATTGGTAAAGAGATCAAGCTTCGCAAAATAAAGGATGATGCCATCGCCTACCCTAATATTTTGGAACTTCAAATGAACCTTGAAGAAATTGAAAAGGGAGGTTATGAGCATTTTATGCTCAAGGAGATTTACGAACAACCTAGAGCCATTTTGGATACCTACCGAGGACGGCTTTTGGCTGATCAGGGTATTATAAAAATGGCCGGGATAGATCAGCACTTGGAGAAATTCCTTAATGCGAACCGAATTATCATTGTGGCCTGTGGAACCTCATGGCATGCCGGATTGGTAGCTGAATATATTTTTGAGGATTTGGCAAGAATCCCGGTTGAAGTGGAGTATGCCTCTGAGTTCCGATATAGAAACCCTGTCATTACAGAAAACGACGTGCTCATAGCCATCTCTCAATCCGGAGAGACCGCAGATACCCTTGCGGCCATAAAACTGGCAAAGGAGAAAGGAGCATTTGTCTTCGGGGTATGTAATGTGGTAGGATCTTCGATTGCTAGAGAAACCCATGCTGGGGCCTATACCCATGCTGGCCCGGAAATTGGAGTTGCCTCAACCAAAGCATTTACTACCCAGATTACCGTTCTTACTTTGGTGGCTTTAAAATTGGCCCATGAAAAAGGTGTTTTTTCGGAATCGAAGTACCATGAAATTTTAACCGAATTGGAGAGTATCCCGGCTAAGGTTGAAAAGTCCTTGGAATCCAATGAACTTGTTGAGCAGATTTCCGAAATCTATAAGGATTCTTCAAATTGCCTTTATTTGGGCAGGGGATACAACTTCCCGGTAGCTTTGGAAGGTGCCTTGAAACTAAAGGAAATCAGCTACATTCATGCAGAAGGATATCCGGCTGCCGAAATGAAGCACGGTCCCATTGCCTTGATTGATGAGCAAATGCCAGTTGTGGTCATTGCTACCAAAAAAGGACACTATGAAAAGGTGGTAAGTAATATTCAGGAAATCAAATCCAGAAGCGGAAGAATCATTGCCATTGTCACCGAAGGTGATGTTCAGGTAAAAGAACTTGCCGACCATGTTATTGAGGTGCCCGAGGTATCCGAAAGTTTAAGTCCGTTGCTTACAACCATACCGCTTCAGCTACTGTCATACCACATCGCTGTAATGAGAGGTTGCAATGTGGATCAGCCACGGAACCTGGCCAAATCGGTTACCGTAGAGTGACCTGGTGAAATCCATAATTCTTTAAAATCCCTTCTTTTTTTAGCAGTTTTTTTGTTAAAATGGTAGATATATATGCCATTTTTTAGCAAAAAATTACTATGCATGCATAATTTTTTTTGATTTTATCGAAATCAAATGAAAAAAAATGTATCTTCCGCCCTCAATACTTTACGTACTTTTAAAACTAATTTAACTCAAATTATAAGCTGATGAAAAGATTAATAATCCTTTCCCTGATGTTGTTTGGAGCCGCTTCCTATGCCCAAACCACTGTGCAGGGAAAAGTAGTTGATGAAAACAATGAACCTATTCCAGGAGCCAATGTGGTCTTGGTAGGAAAAGCAGAGGGAACCACTACGGATTTTGATGGAAATTTCACCTTTAATACCTCCGAAGAACCCCCTTTTCAGCTTCGTTTTACCGCTATCGGATTTGCAGAAATTGTATCCAGTGTAACTTCTAACAACCAAACGTTGGCTGTTACAATGACAGAAGCCTCTACCATCTTGGATGAGATTGTGATATCGGCCTCCAGAACCCCGGAACGGATATTTGAATCTCCTGTTTCCGTGGAACGTTTCGGTTTAAAGGAAATTAAAAACACCACGGCCGAATCATTCTATGGTGGCCTACAGAATTTAAAAGGAGTTGACATCAACACCAACAGTTTAACTTTTCAATCCATTAATACAAGGGGTTTTGCAACCTTTGCCAATAATAGGTTCTTGCAATTGGTGGACGGAATGGACAATTCCGCCCCAGGTCTGAATTTTGTTTTGGGGAACTTGGTGGGTATGTCGGAATTGGAAGTACAGAGCGTTGAAATCCTTCCAGGTGCCTCTTCCGCCCTTTATGGAGCTGGTGCATTTAATGGTATTTTGTTCATGCAGAGTAAGAGTCCGTTCGATTTTCAAGGGATTAGTGCCTATGGAAAAACTGGGATAACTTCGCAGGAAGCAGCTGGGGACAACAATTATTATGATTTTGGGATTCGCGTGGCCCACGCCTTAAGCGATAAATTGGCAATTAAAGCCAACCTTTCATTCTTGAAAGGTGAGGATTGGCATGCAGTAAATACATTGGATCTTTCTAATTTGGGTGCAGATAGAACAGATCCAAACTACAATGGTCTAAACATCTATGGTGATGAGGTTACCACCCTTTTGAATTTTGATGCGGCCGCTGGATTGCCAACCGGAACTGTTGGAACAGCCAATGTCTCTAGAACAGGTTACGCAGAAAGTGATTTGGTGGATTATAATGCAGAAAGTGTGAAAACTGATTTCTCTGTCTATTATAGACCTTTCGCAGACGATTTTGAAATCATTTACAACGGAAGGGTTGGACGTGGTAACACCATTTATCAAGGGGCCAATAGATATAGCGTAAAGAATTTTATTCTTCAGCAGCACAAATTGGAGTTTAGAAACAAGAACTTTTTCCTAAGAGGATACATCACGACAGAAAACTCTGGAGATTCCTATGATACGCGTTTTACCGCAATTAATGTAAACCGAAGATGGAAATCGGATACACAATGGTTCACGGAATATGCTGGAACTTATATACCGACCTATTTGGGAGGGATTCAGCAAGGTGGGTTGACGCCAGAGCAGGCTTCAACCGCGGCGCATGCCGCTGCAAGACAAGCTGCTGATACGGGTAGACTTGTTCCTGGAACACCAGCCTTCCAAAGTGCGTTTAATCAAGTAATCAACGATGGTGATTTATCAACTGGAGCTAAATTTATTGACAATACCAAATTTAGACACGTAAACGGTAACTACAATCTGGCCCATCTTATAGACGATTGGGCAGATATTCAAGTTGGTGGTTCGTTTAGAGAGTATGAACTGAATTCTGGGGGAACAATTTTTACCGATTTCGATGGTCCCATCAAATACAATGAATATGGTGCCTACGTACAACTTCAAAAGAAGTTCATGGACGATCGGTTCAAATTTACCGGATCTGGAAGATATGACAAGAATGAGTTCTTCGATGGGTTTGTTTCTCCACGGGTAGCACTTTCTTATACAGCAGGCGAAAATAGAAATCACAATTTCCGTGTTTCGGCTCAGCAAGGTTTTAGAAACCCAACGACCCAAGATTTGTTTATTGGTCTGAATGCGGGTTCAGCTATTTTAGTGGGTTCTGCGCCAGCGAACTTGGATCGGGATGTTAGGACATTTAATGTTTCTCAAAGTGGACAGGATCTTATAGGACAATCTACTGTGGATATTGTTGGTAGAGCAGCATATGAAAACGCATATTCATTGAATTCTGTTTTGAGCGGGGCTCCGGAAGTGGCGAATACTTCGATTATCAAGCCTGAGGAAATTACCACCTTTGAAGGAGGTTATCGTGGGCAAATAGGCAAGTTTACCGTGGACATGAGCGGATACTACAATAGATATAAGGACTTCATTGCAACCGTAACGGTTTTGGTGCCTTTCTACGGTACTGCGGGTGATAATGCTCTTTCCTTACTGGCATTGCAAAATGGCGATAGACAACCGTATCAAACCTATACCAATTCTTCAGCTGATATCAACTCTTGGGGTGGTACTATAGGAGTGGATACCAAAATCTTTGGAAATTTTGATTTGGGTGTAAACTATACCTATGCTGAATTGGATTTTGATAAGGAACGATTCCCTGATTTTGAAACCAATTTCAACACACCAAAGCATAGGGTGAAAGCCTCCTTTGGTAATACAGAGTTGTTCAAGAATTTCGGATTCAACGTAAACTACAGATGGAGTGATGCCTTTTTCTGGGAGGCCACCTTTGCTGATGGAGATGTTCCTTCCTTTACGGTTTTGGATGCCCAAATCAATTATGCGGTACCAAGTATAAAGTCGGTATTCAAGGCAGGCGGTTCAAACCTTTTGGCTGAAGAATATTTCCAAGCCATAGGAACCGGAAACGTTGGTTCAATCTACTATGTCTCGTGGACAATTAATCCATAAGAGCACCTAAGAAATAAGATAAAGGGCACCGGTAAAAACGGTGCCCTTTTTGTTGCTAAAAAAAGCGGTTTTTAAGTTTTCGTTTAAAATGTAATAGTATATCTTTGCAGCCGGAAAAAAAGCAGTTTTTTCCTTCGTATTCAATTAAAAATAAACACAGTAATGTCTAAAGTTACAGGTAAGGTTGCCCAAATTATTGGCCCGGTCATTGATGTTGAGTTTGAGTCGGGAACAGAGATCCCAAAAATTTATGATTCCCTAGAGATTGCTAAATCAGATGGTACTAAATTGGTTCTTGAGGTGCAGTCGCACATTGGAGAGAACACGGTTCGTACCATTTCCATGGATTCAACAGATGGTTTGAGCAGGGGGGTCGAGGCCCATGCTACCGGTAGTGCTATTCAAATGCCGATAGGTGAGGATGTATATGGTCGACTTTTCAACGTAATTGGAGATGCTATTGATGGTTTGGAGAACCTTCCCAAAGAAGGTGACAATGGACTTCCAATCCACAGGGAAGCTCCTAAATTTGAAGATTTATCCACTTCTACCGAAGTGCTTTTTACAGGAATCAAGGTAATTGACCTTATCGAACCTTACGCAAAAGGTGGTAAGATTGGATTGTTCGGTGGTGCTGGAGTTGGTAAAACCGTATTGATTCAGGAATTGATCAACAACATTGCAAAAGGTCACGGTGGTCTATCTGTATTTGCCGGTGTAGGGGAAAGAACTCGTGAAGGAAACGATTTGCTTCGTGAGATGTTGGAATCTGGGATTATCAAGTACGGTGACGATTTCTTGCACTCCATGGAAGAAGGTGGATGGGATTTGACCAAGGTTGACAAAAAGGCCATGAAAGAGTCCAAGGCAACTTTTGTTTTTGGACAGATGAACGAACCTCCTGGTGCACGTGCACGTGTTGCCCTTTCAGGATTGACAATTGCAGAGTATTTCCGTGATGGTGCTGGAGACGGACAAGGGAAAGATGTACTGTTCTTCGTAGATAATATCTTCCGATTTACACAAGCTGGCTCCGAGGTATCTGCCCTATTGGGTCGTATGCCTTCTGCGGTAGGTTACCAACCTACTTTGGCAACAGAGATGGGTGCTATGCAGGAAAGGATTACATCAACCAAAAGAGGATCTATTACATCTGTACAGGCAGTTTACGTTCCTGCGGATGACTTAACGGATCCTGCCCCTGCAACTACATTTGCCCACTTGGATGCAACAACGGTGCTTTCCCGTAAAATTGCTGAGCTTGGGATTTATCCAGCGGTGGATCCATTGGATTCGACCTCTAGGATTTTGACTCCAGAGGTTTTAGGTAAAGATCATTACGAATGTGCGCAACGCGTTAAGGAGTTGCTTCAACGATACAAGGAACTTCAAGATATTATTGCCATCCTTGGTATGGAAGAGCTTTCAGAAGAGGACAAGTTGGCTGTTGGTAGGGCAAGAAGGGTACAACGTTTCCTTTCCCAACCTTTCCACGTAGCGGAGCAGTTTACAGGTATTCCAGGGGTATTGGTAGATATCAAGGATACCATCAAAGGATTTAACATGATTATGGATGGTGAATTGGATCACCTTCCCGAATCTGCCTTTAACCTAAAGGGAAGTATTCAGGACGCTATTGAGGCCGGAGAGAAAATGTTGGCTGAAGCATAAATAAGTTAAGGGTTAGGAATGTAAAGTTCAGAGTTTACTAAAATCTGAAATGTATCGCTCGTAACTCACCACTCATAGTTTAAAAGATATGTACTTAGAAATAGTATCACCAGAAGCAACCCTTTTTGCCGGAGAGGTGACTTCAGTCACCGTGCCGGGCATCAATGGAGAGTTCCAGATGTTGCAAAATCACGCACCTATTGTTTCCTTATTACAAAAAGGAACGGTTAAGGTACAGGGCGATATTACTATTGAGGAGGAGTTTCAATCAAAATTCTCTAAAGGGTCCAATGGGGAAACGGTATTGGATATTACCAGTGGAACCATTGAAATGAAAGATAATAAAGTTATCGTATTGGCAGATTAAGCCAATTTCTGAATAAAATAGAAGCCGCTCTAAAGAGCGGCTTTTTTATTGTAAAACAATCAAGACCCATTCCCGACCATCCTCAAGGTATCTTTTAAGTTCTCTGAATCCTACGGCCTCATGGGCATGAATTGATCGCAGATTGGAGGCGTCTACTTCGGTAATAATAGTGTCTATACCTTGGGGCAATTTTTCTTTCATTGCCTTATATAAACCGCGGAAAACACCCTTTCCCCTATGACTTTTGGAAACACAGACTTGGCCCATGACCATATAGTTCTTCTTTCCTTCCACAACGGCATTGATTTCTCGAAACATGGGTTTCAAGATTTCTATGCTCTGTGCAAATTTCGGGTGCATACACAGCGCATAACCAACAAGTTTTTCGTTCTCCAGGGCGATTATATGCCCACATTCAGAATTCATTTCCTCTAACACCTCGTAAGTGTGTTCTACGGTCAAAAATCCTTGATTTTTAATCGCTTCGGCAGTTAGGTTTTTAGGTAGGTTCTCTTGTTGAAGCAAAAGAATCTGTTGCAACTGCCAATCGGAAGTGACCTGTTGGTAAGTAATCATCTATTCTGTTTTGAGCCATGCTTTACGAAAAGCCAACATTTCCGCAGTGGGCTGTTCTTCCGCATCCTCCATAAGCTTTATGGAATAAGAGGGGCTTGGCTCAAGAACTATGGAAGTCGTTCTTTCCTGTTCAAAACGGATATATCGAACTTCCAAAGGGCTTCCAAGCTCAAACTGACTTATAAATTCGTTGAACTTTTGCTCTTCGGCGATTGGAATACCCCCAATACTCAGCATAAGATCGTCTTTGGCAAGCCCTGCTTTATAAGCTGGACTACCTATGGTCGGATTTCGTAAAATGGAACCCCCTTTTTCCGATACAGATACTCTGGACCCGAAAAAAGCAAGGTCTTCGGCCTGGTTCAGCACCACGCCAGCTGTGTTGAATAGGGATAGATAATCCGGCATTTTGCTGGCATGGATATAACTGTTGAAGAAATGGTCGCCAAAAACTTTTCCAGCATATTGGTTAAGGAGTTCATGTAAATCTTGAATGATATAATTTTGTTCGTTTTTACCGTGTTTCTCCCAGACCAATTTCATGTAATCGTCAAGGTTAAGACCCTCTTGTCGAAGTGCAAGGTCCAAAGCCAATCCCAAGGCACTACCATACGAATAATAGGAAATAAAAGTATTTCCCCGATTCACGGGGTCCACAGAAGTTGCAGCATCCACAAAGGGAGCTTGGTAACTCATTTCTATAGGATTGAAAAACTGTCGCCCGGGGGAATTCCAGACATAGTTGAAAGTGCCGGTGAGCCCCTCCACATATGCTTTCGGAGATAGCAATCCGGCCCTGCATAGGATTAAATTGGTATAGTAACTGGTAAAACCCTCGGCAAACCACAATTCACCGCTCATATTCGCCTCTTCAAAGTTGAACGGTTCTAGGGATTTAGGTCGAATCCTTTCAACATTCCAAGCATGAAAAAATTCATGGGATACGGTTCCAAGATTACCCTTCATCCCGCCATTGGCCAAACTTCGGGTACTTGTAAGAATGGTTGAATTTCTGTGTTCCATGCCGTCACCGGATGCATTTGGAAGGTAACAGGCTAAGAAGGTATATCTACCATAATCAAACTTTGGAAGTTCTCCATATACCTCCTTTTCCGCCAAGACGATTTTCTTCACACTTTCAAAATAAGCATCCGCTTCTTCCTCTGTTCCATTATGGTGCAAGGCCAATTCGATGGTTTGGCCGTCCAATTCAAAAGATCTCAACATAAAGTTGCTCAACTCGGTAGGGCTGTCCATAAAATAGTAGAGGTTCGGAGCGGAGTACGTTGTTCCGGAGACATGCTGCAACTGGCTTGCCACTTTCCAGCTCAGGTCTTCCCTAAGATCAAAGTTTACCTCAATTTTTCTATCACCTAGGATAGGGGCATACATAAAGGTTGCGGGAATGTTCAAATGGGCATGGGTTTCATCAATTTGGGAATAGGTACCATCCCCACGATTTGCGAAAAGAATGTAACTGATATTCACTGTTCCATTATGGCCAGAAACCGCCCATTCATATGGATTTGGCCTAAAGACGTTAAGTGACTTTCCTTGCCCATCCATAGCCTTGAAGCCGTATACATTTTTGGCAAATTCATGTAGTGCGTATCTTCCTGGAGAGGTTCGGCTCATTCTAAGAAAAAGGGTGTCCTGCTGAATCTGCGGAAAGCTTGCAGTTATAACTGCTTCATGGTGAACCGCGTTTTCAAATGAAATCCCATAGGAATTGGTCTGTGCAGAAATCCATGAAGCGGCAAGAAGCAGGACAGCGGAAAAAATAATCTTCATTTTATCAATTTTGATGAGGGCTAAATTAATCATTTAAAAAGAGTAAACATTAAATTTGAGGCATGGGGGAATTACCAGAAAAATTGCGTTTACGGTTAGATGACAGGTCTGGGGTCAACGCTTTAAGAAGCTTGCCCAAGCACGAAAATCTGGTCGATTTTTCTTCCAATGACTATTTGGGGATTTCTGGTGAGGGAATCATTCAGACAAGAGCCATCGAAATCTTAAAGGAAAAACAAATCGAACAAAGTGGTTCTACGGGATCTAGATTATTGACGGGAAATCATTTACTGTTTGCAGCATTAGAAACCTTTCTGGCCAAGCATCATAACGCCGAGTCCGCACTAGTTTTCAATTCAGGCTACGATGCCAATATTGGATTTTTTTCATCGGTGCCCCAACGAAACGATTTCGTTTTTTACGATGAATTGGTTCATGCAAGTATCCGAGATGGGATTAAGATGGGCCTGGCCAAAGGTTACAAGTTTGCCCATAATAATCTTTTGGATTTACACCGTAAGATTGAGAATACGTTCAGGAAAAACCCCGACAAGGGCATAGAGATTTACATTGTTACGGAGTCTGTCTTTTCCATGGATGGAGATACCCCAGACTTGACGGCTTTGGCCAAATTTTGCTCGGATAACGGCTATCATCTGGTTGTGGACGAGGCCCATGCCACTGGAATTCATGGAGAAGGAACCGATATGGTAAAGGAACTTGAACTAGAAACAGCAGTTTTTGCCCGGATAATCACTTTTGGCAAGGCTCTTGGGTGTCATGGGGCGGCAATTTTGGGCAGCCAAGAACTTAAGACCTACCTGGTGAATTTTGCCCGAAGCTTAATTTATACCACTGCGTTGTCCCCACATACCGTAGCCACAGTTTTGGCAACATATCAGTATTTGGAAGATAAGGGATTCGAAAAAAGAACTGCACTTCAAGAGAACATTAGGTATTTCAACAAGTTGACGAAGGAGCTTGGCATCCAGGACTTTTTTGTGAATGGTAATGCCGCAATTCAGTGCTTGGTATCTAGTGGGAATCAACAAGTGAAGGTATTATCGGAACGGTTAAGGAAAGCAGGCTATAACGTAAAACCTATTTTGTCCCCCACGGTTGAGAAGGGAAAGGAAAGGTTGCGCTTTTGCTTGCACGCGCACAACACCAAACAGGAGATAGACGGGGTTTTAAACGAAGTAAAGAAATCACTATAGTGAATCAGGAATTCTATACACTGGGAACTTTTGAATTCCCCGCCGATGTTCAGATTATTAAAGGGAAATTGGAATCTGAGGGGATTCCTGTTTTTTTAAGGGATGAAAACACGATAAATTCAGACCCATTGATCAGTAGCGCCATTGGGGGGGTAAAGCTTCAGGTATACTTTAAGGATAGGGAATTGGCCAAAAGCATATACGACGAGGTGAGAAATTATGCTACGGACGCTGAGGGCAATCCAATCGTATGCCCAAACTGCAAAGCTGAAAAATCCGAGATTTATTATTCCCGAAAAGGGATATTCTACAAACTATTCCCTTTTTTTGAGCCCAAAAAATACCGCTGCGCCAATTGCAAATTCATCACTAAACCCACAACATGAGCATTTTTATTACCGGAACGTCCACGGAGGTTGGAAAAACAGTAGCTTCGGCCATTGTGGTAGAAGCTTTGGAGGCCGATTATTGGAAACCGGTTCAGGCCGGAGATCTTTCGTATTCAGATAGCCATAAAGTGGCGGAACTGATATCAAACCCCAAGTCCAAAATCCATAAAAACAGCTATGCGCTCAACACACCCATGAGCCCACACGCGGCCGCTGAAATAGATGGGGTCAAAATTGAGTTGGATACCATCGTGCCGCCGCAAACTGAGAACCTTTTGGTAGTTGAGGGAGCAGGAGGGTTATTGGTTCCGCTAAATGCTAATGACACCATTTTTGATATCATTCAACCCAAGGACAAGGTCATTGTAGTGTCCCGACATTATTTGGGTAGCATCAACCATTCCCTTTTAACCATTGAGAAGTTGCAGGAAAAGAATCTGACGATTGGAATTATTTTTAGCGGAGACGAGCATCCTACCACAGAGGATATCATTTTAAAGAAAACCGGGGTTAGCTTTTTGGGAAGGATTAATGAAGAAAACCATTTTAATAAGGAGGTGATCAAGAGGTACGCCCAAAAATTTGAGCCGGCCCTGAGGTCATTTTAGGCGCTGATAGATCAGTCCTCTATCAATACTTTTGATCAACCTGTAGTGCTCGGCAAGATAGGCATCGATATATTGGTTGAAATCCACTAGTTTTTTATCAAAAATGGTCTTCTTTTTTCGAGCTACGACCACTTCAGGTTGAATCTGTTCCATGATATAGCGAAGCTCTTCAAGCCCTGTTTTACGAGGATTATCCATAAATGGGAAAAGCTTTTCCCGTGTAATATTACTGGGGTGCGTGGCGGCCTTAGTGGGTGGCTCCTCACCCAACAACCAATATCCAATATGGTATTCGGTAAAGAAAATATTCTCCGTATTAAGCTTGTTTTCAGTGATATAATTTGGAATATCCACGCCTTCACCATTGTAGAATGAGCCCTTCTTAATTTTATTCGAGATCACATTGGCGTATTCCAAATAAGATTCCATGGGTACCAAAAGTATCAGAATCGCCATTGCAAAGGAATACTTTTGACCAATTCTTGGCAGTTTGCCTGCCGCTACGGCCGCTAAAATCAGGAAAAACGGATAAAGCTGAATTAGATAATGTCCATTTACCTTTCCCGTTTGGATAAAAGAAAGCAAAACACCTGCGATTACAGCTATTAAGGCTTGAACCGTTTTTGAATTCCCATCGATAAGTTTGGTACGTAGCCCGGCCAATATTAAAAGTGCTGTAACCAGTACCATGGGCAATGCCTTGAATACGGAATGGAATTTGGTTTTGGAATAGGCCAAAGGTGCTTCAAAAATGGAACCAAACCAGGTTTCCAACAGGTTATTAAGCAAATATGGAACGGCGGTAAGACCTACAAGGAGAAGAAAGCCCAATCCCATGAGCGTTAACCTTTGTATTCCCTGCCAAGTATCTTTTTGTAGGATGTATTTGGATAATAGAAACACGCCCAACGAAAGTAAGGGGTAGGCCATGTTGAGTTTGGACATCACGGATAAACCGAACAATAGACCCGCGATCAAGAACCAATACTTTTGATCTCTCGAGAGAACCACATATAGTCCACTTATAAAAAAAAGCGTGCAGATGTGCTCGGACATCACGCCTTGCAGGCTTCCAAAAAGGCTAAGGAAAAAAACGCAAAATACCGATGCCCAAAAGGCGACTTTTTTGGAGGTAATCGTAAGGGAAATTGTATAAGTGAAAAGCGCTGTCAAAGCCACGAACAAGGTTCCAGCCAATCGAATTGCAATAAAACTTTTGCCAAAAATTGAAATGATCCCTGCAAAAGTCAAAAAAGTGATAGGTGGTTTTAGATCCCAAAGTCGGGTATAGGGCAGGTGGCCATCAACCCAAGATTGGGCCATAATTATGAAGGTGCTTTCGTCCCTATCCACATAATCTCGAAAGAAAAATGGGAAACGGATGATAAGGGCGACAAGGAACAATATGAAAAGAACTGTTTTCCAGTCTAGCCTATTGTACGGAATGTCTAAGAGCGCATTAACTTTTTTAAGCACTTGGCGTTTGGCGTTTTTTAGGTTTTAATCCCCATCTTTGCAAGATAGAAAAATTGAAGTGTTTGGCAGATTCTATTGCTTTGGAAAAATTATCAAAAAGAGATAAAAAACATCTTTGGCATCCTTTGACCCAACATAAAACAGCTGCGCTTCCCAAGGGGATCGTTAAGGCTAAGGGGGCCTTATTGTGGGATGAGGAAGGCGAAGCCTATATTGATGGAATAGCTTCATGGTATTCCACTGTTTACGGCCATTGCAATGAGCATATCGTTTCGGCGATGACAGCGCAGATGAAGCAATTGGACTTTGTGATGTTCAGCGGATTTACGCATGAGCCGGCTGTTCGCGTTTCCGAAGAATTGATGAAGATTCTTCCAAACAATCAGGCCAAGATTTTTTTTAACGATAATGGTTCCACTGCAGTTGAGGCAGCCATAAAAATGACGCTTCAATACTACTACAACCAAGGCGAAAAGAGGGATACTATCATTGCTTTTGAGGATGGGTTTCACGGGGATACGTTTGGGGCAATGAGCGCCTCGGGGCTTTCCGTATACAATGGACCTTTTGAAGATTTTCTGTTGAAGGTAATTCGGATTCCCACTCCAAACGAGGAAAATCTAGACGCCATATTGACCCAATTACAGACGATAGTTACCGAAAACCGTTGCGCAGCCTTTGTTTTTGAGCCCATTGTGCAAGGGGCGGCGGGTATGAAGTTTCATTCCGCAAAGGGCTTGGATGCCATTATAAAAAAATGCAAAGAAGTCGGAATATTGTGTGTCGCCGATGAAATTATGACCGGATTTGGAAAAACCGGAAAAAATTTCGCTTCGGATTATCTGGTTAACAAACCGGATATTATGTGCCTTAGCAAGGCATTGACCGCTGGAATGTTTCCACTTAGCATTACAAGCTGTTCCCAAAAAGTTTTTGACGCCTTTTATAGCGAAGAGCTTACAAAGGGGTTTTTCCATGCCCATACTTTTAGTGCCCACCCTCTAGGATGTGCCGCGGTTCTTGCCGGATTGGAGTTGTTGGGGTCGGATGGGATATTGGAACGAAGAAAATACATTGCCGAACAGCATCAGCAGTTCGTGTTGAAACTTGGGAATCATCCAAAAGTTAAAGAAGCACGAAGCATGGGTGTTATTCTCGCCATTGATGTAAGAACTGAAATGGATCGTTACGGAAAGTTGCGTGATCGTCTGTACACTTATTTTATGGATCATGGTGTAAACCTTAGGCCCTTGGGGAATACGATTTACGCACTACCTCCATATGTGATAGAAGACGCGCAGTTGCAACAAATTTATGACTCCATTGAAGGAGCAATCGAAATAGTGTAGATTCAGATGCTCAAAGAACCTATTTCCATTACCGCCCTTTCTTCCATTTCAGCTTTGGGGAGCTCATCGGACAAAGTATGGGATGCATATCAGCACGAAAAACATGTCCTGAAAAAAATAGGAATAGGTAATCAAGAAGTTTGGGCGTCACAACTACCGGAAGATGTTCAAATTCAGGTTAGGGAACTGAGGAGTTCAGATTCCAATTATAAAGATTTGGACCCTACAGTACTCTTTGCTATACTGGCATCCCGCAAAGCTGTAAATCTTGCAGGTTGGACCGAGGATGCCAATTTTGGAATAAATATAGGGTCTTCAAGGGGAGCAACCTCCCTTTTTGAAAAATACCATTCCGAGTTTCTTAAAGACGCAACTTCATCCACACTTTCCTCACCCACTACAACCTTGGGGAATATTTCATCTTGGGTGGCCCATGATTTAAAATCAAAAGGCCCTGAAATTTCCCATTCCATTACATGTTCCACGGCGCTTCATGCAATGCTTAACGGGGTGGCGTGGTTACAAAGCGGATTGGCTGATAAATTTTTGGTTGGAGGTAGTGAGGCACCTTTGACGCCTTTTACCATTGCCCAAATGCAGGCATTGAAAATCTATTCAAAAGCAAGCACTGATTTTCCCAGTAGGGCATTGGATTTGGAAAAGCGGCAGAATACCATGGTTCTTGGCGAAGGAGCCGCAGTAGCGTGTCTGGAGAAGGGCAGTATACCTAATGCCATGGCCAAAATAGTAGGCATCGGCTATGCTACAGAACCCTTGCAGCATAATGTTTCCATCTCCACAGATGCCCGATGTTTTCAGGATGCCATGAAAATGGCCATTGGTCAAATGGATTATACCGACATCGAAGCCATAGTGTTGCATGCCCCAGGTACCGTAAAAGGAGATGCATCCGAAGTTAAGGCCATTGAAAAGGTCTTTGGTTCTGCTGTTCCGTTTTTGACCACCAATAAATGGAAAGTGGGGCATACATTTGGAGCTTCGGGCCTATTGAGTTTGGAAATGGCGCTGCTGATGTTACAACATAAAACCTATATAAGGACTCCATTTTTTATACAGGATGTGCCAACAAGACCTATTCGGCACGTGCTGGTCAATGCCGTAGGTTTTGGAGGAAATGCCGTTTCCATTCTTATCCAATCTTCTTAACAGTCTTTGCATCACTGCCTGACATTGGTCATGGTGGTTTTGTTTTTAACGTCATATCATTGCAACGTTAAAGGAATTAAGGCTATTTTTGATTTTGAATTAGTTTCAACCTATGATTGCACCAAGACACAACTGGACCAAGGAAGAGATTTTGGAAGTATACAACAAACCGTTGATGGAATTGTTGTATGAAGCAGCAACGATCCACAGAGGCCATCATGACCCCAACACGGTACAGGTTTCCACCTTACTTTCCATTAAAACAGGTGGTTGTCCCGAGGATTGTGGGTATTGTCCACAGGCAGCAAGATATCATACCGATATAGAAGGAAATGATCTAATGTCCGTACAACAGGTCAAAGCCCAGGCGCTTCGCGCAAAAGCATCGGGCAGTTCAAGGGTTTGTATGGGGGCGGCTTGGAGAAATGTAAAGGACGGCCCTGAATTTGATCAGGTTTTGGAGATGGTCCGAACCATCAACAAATTGGACATGGAGGTGTGCTGTACTTTGGGAATGCTTACCGAGAATCAGGCTAAGCGACTCGCAGAGGCCGGATTATACGCCTATAACCATAATCTTGATACTTCGGAAGACTACTATAAAGACGTGATTTCAACCAGGGCTTTTGAAGACCGTTTGGAAACTATAGATAACGTCAGAAAGAGCAATGTAACTGTCTGCAGTGGAGGTATCATTGGAATGGGAGAAGCGTTAGAGGACCGAGCCGGTATGCTCGTGGCCTTGGCATCACTTAATCCTCAACCAGAGTCTGTGCCAATCAATGCATTGGTGGCAGTTGAAGGTACTCCCATGGAGGAAATGGAACCCATTTCGATTTGGGAAATGATCAGAATGGTGGCAACAACCCGTATTGTTATGCCAGAAACCCAAGTTAGATTGTCCGCCGGAAGAACAGATATGAGTAGGGAGGGACAGGCCATGTGCTTTTTTGCCGGTGCCAACTCCATTTTTGCTGGCGACAAATTGCTGACAACCCCGAATCCTGATGTGAACGAGGATATGGAAATGTTCAAGCTTTTGGGATTGAATCCGCAGAAACCATTTACCAAAATATCACAACCAAAAACCGTTGAAGCGGAGGATTCTGAATACCAATCCAAAGGTGAAAAGCCAAAATGGACTAGACCCAATCATACTATTGATCGAAACGAGGCTGCCAAGGCGAAAGCAAAATTGATTACTAAGGAATAGGACTACAAAAACCCGTTTAAAAACCTTTTATTATTTTAGTTGATTCAAAATCATTGAAATTTTGGAGCTTAACCTTGACCAAATTCCTAGAGAAAAGACCCTGACCAAAAAGGAGTTTCTTCGGAAATATTTCAGACCACAAAAACCTGTGGTTATTGAAGAGTTTATTGGTGATTGGCCCGCGCATTCCAAATGGAGTTTGGAATATATGAAGGAGGTAGCAGGAGAAAAGACAGTTCCCCTTTATGATGACAGACCAGTAAAGCACGACGAAGGTTTTAATGAGCCGCATGCACGAATGAAAATGAGGGATTATATAGATCTTCTCAAAAGTGAACCCACCAAATACCGAATTTTCTTGTGGAATGTGCTGAAGGAAGTCCCTGTTCTCCAGAATGATTTTACCTATCCTGATTTTGGCCTTCGTTTAATGAAAGGACTCCCAATGCTTTTTTTTGGGGGAAGTGATTCGCATACTTTTATGCATTATGATATTGATCTGGCCAATATCTTTCATTTTCATTTTGAAGGGAAGAAGCAGTGCATCCTGTTTCCACAGTCCCAGACCAAATTCCTGTATAAGATTCCGCATTCCCTGATTACCAGGGAGGATATTGATTTTGCCAATCCGGATTTGGAGAAATGGCCTGCCTTAAAGCATGCCAAAGGTCATATAGCGCAGCTAGAACACGGGAACGTGCTCTATATTCCCGAGGGATATTGGCATCACATGAAGTATATCACGCCTGGTTTTTCCATGAGCTTAAGAGCTATTGCGCGCAAGCCTAAAAATTTTGGAAAGGCGGTATACAACATCTTTTTTATGCGACATTTTGATAATCTGATGCGCAGGATCAAGGGGCAGGAATGGATCGATTGGAAGAACGAAAAAGCAGTATCCAAGACGCACGATTTCCTATTTCAAAAATAAGAGTGGACAATAGGGGCGAAATCTATTGGGATTGGAGCTCTTTTAATTTTTGATAGACCAGATCGCTTTCCCAGCCTCGATATAAAAGATAGTCCGCCGTTTTCTTCTTTTTCCTTTGAATATTTACTTCTTGAACCTGTTCCCATCGTTTTTTTGCCAAATCGTCCAGGGTGCGCTGGTACTCAGTTTCATCAATTTCCTTCAAGGCACTATTTATGTTGAATTTGGAAATCTGGCGTTGCTTTAATTCACTAACAATTCGATTTCTTCCCCACTTTTTGATATTGAATTTTCCCCTAGCGAAACTTTGTGCGAACCGTTCTTCGTTTAGGTAATTTTCCTGGATTAAATGTGCAATTATGATGTCAATGACTTCTGGAATCATGCGCATCCCCTTCAATTTTTCCACAACTTCTTTATGACATCGTTCCTGATAAGCACAGTAATGTTCCATTTTACGCTGTGCTTCCTGTACTGTTATATGCTTGTGGTGATGATTGAAGTTGGGCATCAATCTAGTTTTCTTTTACTTTTAGCTTTTGGTTGGAAGATAAGAATGTCACCGTAGCTGCATTTCGTGTTGTCTCGGCTTTTCCTTCAATAATTTCATAATCACCTTGGGGAAGTTCTAGTTGAATGGTCCAATTTGGAGCAGTTTGCGATACTGTTAGCTCTATATTGCCCTGCTCATTTTTTTGATACGCGATGGAAACGGAATTATCTGCGATTTTCACATTTTCCAGCTTTGCTCCAGAATCCCACGCCTTTGGCATTTGAGGTCTAATAATTACCTTTTTTTGACTTGCCATAGGTTGGATACCAAAAAATTGCTGAACCACAGGTATGGCAAAAGCATAGATATTCCAAGCCTGGGCCATCATCCCATAATCCGGAGACACCTCGTACATGCTTCCGGGAAGGGCATAGCTGAATGAGCGCGTCATACGCTGTAAATAGTCCAAGGCCTCATCAGGTCTTCCATAATTATTTTCTGCAATGGCCTGCACGCCGGTAGGAAGCGTCATTACTGCTCCAGTATAGGAGAACACCTTGCTACCTTCAAAGGATCCAAAATCCTTTCCTGCAGAATCGTCCCGATCTATGCCTGTAACAAAGACGCCAAAGGGATTAGTGAATTTCTTAGCGGTATCCAATGCAGAAAAGGCCTTCGCGGAATCTGCGATACCCATTTCCATGGGGGTATTCACCACCCAATTATGATGCAACACAAAGGGTCTGAGTCGGTTGGACGGGTTGTTTAGAATTTGTTTTTTGGTTGCTTCAAGTTCTTCAATGGCCCATGGTTTGTTGAGCGTGTCCGCCCGTATAATTGCATCTTCAATAAGGTGTACGGCCTGCTCATCGGTTCCAAGAAAGTCCGCAAAGGAGTTAAATTCCTCGGACCAGAGCTCAGAATTTATTTTTTCCTTGAGTTGAGTTGCCAATTCTTGGTAGTTTTTGGCCAAATCATCCTTGTCAAGTTCCACGGCTATTTTAGACGCATCCACAAACGCCCTTTGGGTATAAGCGGCCACATCTATCATTTCACTGTCCAACCCATGAATCTCCATCATTCCAAAACCGTCAGGGAACAGATTTTTGTTGCTATCATTTGCTTCCATAAGCCAAGAAAGACCTTTTTGGATGGTAGGGAAGTATTTTCGAAGAAATTCCTTATTGCCATTCCAAGTGTAGATTTCCCAAATCAAAGAGGCAAACTGGGGGGTTTCATTGATATTTCCTTCGTTGAAAACACTCCCGTTGGTGGACATTTCATGAAGAATCTTTCCGTTTCCGTTAATGGCCATGGAAACACTGTCCAACAATTGGATGGTCTGTTCCACAATGTTGTCCTGGCCAACCGCCATATAGCCTTTTAGGGCATATTCGCTGTCAACCCCAAACCACCAAGGGTAATCTGGGATTCCAGCTCCAATTCCAGTTCCTATTTCGGGAACGGTTCTAACGAGCCAATCACTGTTGTACTTTAACCACTCAAAAGTCTCCTGTAGGGACGCATCAGGAATAGTCAATTTGGACTGTGATACCAGCTTGGCGTAACGGTCTTTTTTTTGCGTTGCCAAATTGAAATAATCTAAACCGATTTGGTTGTAGGTTTGTAAAGCATCAGATTTGGAGTTGTACGACCCCGCTATAACAAAACTTAGTATTTTTTGTGATTGCGATGGTAGGTCGATTGTGTATTCCAACGTATTGGATATTCCATTATGTCCCGGTTTTTCCAAGATTTGTCCATGGGAGGTTGGGGCTTGATCTGCCCCGAAAACCGCGTACCATTCATTAGAGTTATCCTTTACTACCCATTTATCTTTTTCAAAATTGGCAGAATCCTTGTCATCTGTCATTTGGGTGCGTTCGCCCAACCAGGTAGGGATTAGGTCCGAATGCCCGATGAACTCAAAATTGCCCTGTTGGTCCTGATTTGTGGTGTTTTTAAGAACAAACTGGACAAAAATCCCTTGGAGGTCGTCGGGAACGAACTGCCATCGTTCAATTGTAATTCCCTTGGATTCCCAAATGTATATGTGTTTGTTGGCGAAAGGGTAATTGATAAATTCCTGTGCTGTATCAAGTTTAAGACTGTCACCTTTTATGGTCAACTTTCCCTCGAATCCGTCCAATAGTTTAATGGGGTGGTTCCAAATGCCTCCCATTTCGCCTTTTATGTGCCAGCCCAAAGGAGGGAAACTTCCATTCTGATGTCCAACCATATAGACTCTGTTTCCTGCCGTTACATAGGGGGAATCCAAATACTCGGCTTTACCCATGATAGCGGGAGAATCAGTGAACAATTCGGAAATGGACCTTGAATTTTCTTCGGAACAACCAACTAACAGCAGTACTAAAAAAAAGAGAAATATACTTTTCATTTTTTGAGCGAATAGGTATTATCCAAAAATACCATATTGTCATTAAATGTATAAAACAAAAAAAAGCGACCCCATTACTGGAAGTCGCTTTTGTTATCTAATGGTTTTACCATCCTTGTTTTTAAAACGGTATTCAAGGTAGGTGTAAGCATCCCTAGGCTGAACCTTAACCCATTTCTTGTGCTCCAAAAACCACTTAAAACGGGGTGATGGATATCCTTGGGTCAAATAGGCCGCAATAAAGGGATGGATGTTTAAAATGATACCATTATCCTTTTGATTGCTTTTTAGGATTCGCTCCAAATCTGCATTGATTTTATCAACCAAAACAATCGGGGCTTCTACCTCTTTACCTGAGCCATTTGGATTTTCCTCACTGGTCTTGATGTTCATTTCTGGACGAACACGTTGTCTCGTGATTTGGACCAGGCCAAATTTACTTGGGGGCAGGATTTTGTGCTTGGCACGGTCATCCTTCATTTCCTCCCTGAGATGGTCAAACAGTTTTCTTCGATGATCACCTTTGGTCATATCTATGAAATCTACTACAATGATTCCGCCCATATCTCTGAGGCGCAATTGCCTTGCGATTTCAGAGGCTGCCAAAAGGTTTACTTCCAGTGCCGTATCTTCTTGGTTTTTTGCCTTGTTGGAACGATTACCACTGTTCACATCAATAACATGAAGTGCTTCGGTATGTTCAATAACAAGGTATGCGCCCCTGCTCATGGAGGCGGTTCTACCAAAAGAAGTTTTAATTTGGCGTTCGATTCCAAACTTTTCGAAGATTGGAGCCGAACCAGAGTAATGTTTGACGATGGATTCCTTTTGTGGTGCGATTTCGTGCAAGTAATCCTTAATTTGATGATAAAGCGTTTCATCGTCCACATGGATTCCCGTAAAGGAGTCGTTGAACACATCTCGGAGAATGGATGAGGCTCTGTTGAGCTCAACCAATACTTTGGATGGATGGGGCGCTTTATGCAGTTTCTTGCACATTGTTATCCATTTGGAAAACAAATTCTGAAGATCTTTGTCTAGTTCTGCAACTTTCTTGCCTTCTGCTACGGTACGTATGATAACACCAAATCCCTTGGGCTTTATACTTTTTACTAGTCGTATAAGCCTGTCCTTTTCTTCCTTGCTTCCAATTTTTTGTGAAACGGAAACCCGATCAGAAAAAGGAACCATTACCAAATATCGCCCGGCTAAGGAAAGCTCGGAACTAATTCTTGGTCCTTTGGTGGAAATAGGTTCTTTTACAATTTGTACCAATAATGACTGATTGGCCTTAATAACTTCGTTAATACTGCCATTCTTGTCTATATCTTTTTCAAATGGAAAATCTTTTAGGGAGTAATCTCTAACTTTCCCTGTTCTTGCTTTTTTAATGAATTTCAGCATGGAGGCGAGCTGCGGGCCTAGGTCATGGTAGTGCAGGAACGCATCTTTTTCATAACCTACATTTACGAACGCAGCATTTAGACCGGTAACGGGTTTTCTTATCTTGGCTAGGAAGATATCCCCTACAGTAAAATTGTTGTCGTCCTCGTCTTTGTGTAATTCAATTAGTTTTCCATCCTTTAATAAGGCAAAATCGACTGCTTCAGGACTAGATCTAACGATTAATTCTCTATTCACCTGAATCGATTTTTATTTATCCCATTATGTTTATTGGGATAAATGATTAAACAATATGTAGAATCGGTTTTAACCGATTGAAATTCTTTCTCGAATCTCTATGTCAAAGAACGTAGGGTTGTAAAATGAAAAAGTAGTTGCAACAACTACTTTTTCTTGTGTCGGTTAGCTCTTCTGCGCTTCTTGCGCTTGTGGGTAGCTACCTTATGTCTTTTTCTTTTTTTACCACTCGGCATATGGCTCTTCCTTTAAGTGTTAGTTATCTTATTTTACTTGAACGTTGCTTTTCACACCCTCCACAAAAACTTTTGCCGGCTTAAACGCTGGAATATTGTGCGCAGGAATTTTAATAGTAGTATTCTTTGAAATGTTTCTACCTGTCTTTTCGGCTCTCGTCTTAATGATAAAGCTTCCAAAACCTCTTAAATACACATTATCACCATTCTCCAAGGACGATTTTACCTCCTCCATAAAAGATTCCACTGTTGCTTGTACGTCTCCTTTTTCTATACCTAGTTTTTCTGAGATTCTAGTTACAATATCTGCTTTCGTCATTTCGTATTATTATTTTCTAATTTTTTAGGCTTGCAAATATAAAAATTAAAATTAATCTTTTGTTTAAAGCCTTTAATTTTAAGTATATAAACTGCTACTTTTAACCCTTAGTATTTTCCTACATGTCTTTTTCGAAAGAAATTCTAAAATGGTATGCCCAAAACAAACGGCCATTGCCATGGAGGGCCACTAAAGATCCCTATAAAATTTGGCTTTCAGAAATCATGCTTCAGCAAACAAGGGTAGCCCAGGGAATGCCCTACTACCACAAGTTCCTGGAGAATTTCCCAACGGTACATGACTTGGCGAAGGCATCCGAAGAGCGAGTGCTAAAACTTTGGCAGGGACTGGGATATTACTCCAGGGCCAGGAATCTGCATGCAACGGCCAAAATGGTGGTTGACCAACATTTAGGAAAATTTCCGGACACCTATAAAGCGTTAAGGCAACTCAAGGGTGTGGGAGATTATACGGCGAGTGCCATCGCATCCATTTGTTTCGATTTGCCGGAACCCGTAGTGGATGGTAACGTATATCGTGTTCTTGCGAGATATTTTGGAATCGACCTACCAATAAACAGCTCCGAAGGGATAAAATATTTTAAGACCCTGGCCAGAGAGGTCATGGATGCCGATGAGATACGCGATTACAATCAGGGTATTATGGAATTTGGAGCCATGCAATGTGCCCCTAAAAGTCCAAACTGCACTCGCTGTCCACTAAACCAAAGTTGTGTGGCCTTAAAAGAGGGAAAAGTAGGCGAACTCCCCGTTAAGTTAAACAAAACAAAAGTCCGAAATAGATATTTCAACTATTTGGTGTATTTGAACCCACAGAGAAAAACCCGAATGGAGCAGCGGGAAGGAAAGGGAATCTGGCAAAATTTATATCAATTCCCCCTCTTGGAATCTGATAAGCTGCTCAGTACGGATGAGTTTGTAAGTCAACTGAGGGAATATGAAAAAGATCTAAACGTGGGGCATATTGTTTTGTTTAACGAGACACCCATAGTGCATAAATTGTCCCACCAACATCTCCATACCCAATTTTGGATTTTGGAAGTGGATGAAATATCGGAAGAAAGTATTCCATGGGATAAAATCCATGATTTTCCCGTTCCCGTTTTGATAGCGGACTTCCTAAAGACGTTTAAAATTTAGTACTTTTGACCAATTAAAGAATTATGAGCGGAACATTAAATAAAGTGATGCTGATCGGGCATTTGGGCGACGAGGTGAAAATCCACTATTTCGAGGGAGGAAACTGCATTGCCCGCTTCCCTTTGGCCACCAACGAGACCTATACAAATAGGCAAACCGGGGAGAAGGTGACCAATACGGACTGGCATAATATTGTAGTCCGCAATAAGGCCGCCGAAATTTGTGAAAAGTACTTGAGCAAAGGTGATAAGGTCTACCTGGAGGGAAGATTAAAAAATAGACAATGGCAGGGTGAAGATGGCAACACGCGCTACACCACCGAGGTCCATGTGCAAGATTTTACCTTTTTAAGCACCAAAAAGGAAAGTATGGCGAATACGCAACAGGCCGGTAGCCCTTCTACCGCCAGTGCACCTGCCAAACCCATTGATCCTGCTCCGGTGGAAGAAACTGGTCAGGATGATGACCTACCATTCTAATATAAAGCAATAACCTGATCGAATTGGATCCCGAGCCCCATAGTTTGGTATTTTATTTGGCCTCTTACGGAGGCTGGTTTACGGCGAAAATACTGGTCTTGTTTATACTACTGATGTGCTCTGCTTTGATTTCGGGAGCAGAGGTAGCCTTATTTGGCCTATCTCAGACTGACCTCAACGAAATGGAGGAGGAAGGAACCTCGAAGGGAAAGCGCATTGTGCATCTTTTGAACAAGCCCAAAAAACTTTTGGCTACCATTTTAATTGCCAATAATGCCATCAATATTGGTATTGTGCTTTTGTTCAGTTCTATAGGAAACGTAATTTTTGAGGGAATTGATCAAGTACTTTTTGGAGTTATTTCAGTACGGTTTCTGCTCGAAGTTGGGGTAGCCACCTTTTTAATTTTAATGTTCGGGGAAATCCTCCCAAAGATTTACGCGAACAGAAACAGGGCTCAATTCTCCCTGTTCATGTCTGCACCTATTAAATTACTTAGCGTTTTACTTACCCCATTTAGCTCACCCATGGGTTCCGCCACTGGGTTTTTGCACGATAAATTGGGAAGGCAAAAATCTAATCTTAGCGTGGATCATCTGTCCCAGGCGTTGGAACTCGCTTCGGAAGGAGATACCACCAAGGAGGAGCAGAAGATTTTGGAAGGAATCGTAACCTTTGGCAATACGGATACCAAGCAGGTGATGCGTCCGAGGATAGATATTTTCGCTTTAAACGAGGATATGAAGTTTCCAGAGGTCTTGGAGGAGATAACTAAGAATGGCTATTCCAGAATACCTGTTTTTTCCGAGAATATGGATAACGTTCTCGGTGTACTTTATGTGAAAGACTTACTACCTTATATAGATAGAAAAAATTTCAATTGGATGTCTCTTATCCGAGAACCTTACTTTGTTCCGGAAAATAAGAAGCTAGACGATTTGCTCTTGGAATTTCAGGAAAAAAAGAATCATTTGGCGGTTGTGGTGGACGAGTACGGCGGTACTTCCGGAATTGTAACTTTGGAGGATATCATTGAGGAAATCGTGGGGGATATCAGCGATGAGTTTGACGATGAGGATTTGGTGTATTCCAAGTTGGATGACCATAATTACGTATTCGATGGAAAAACCACCTTGAAAGATTTTTATAGGGTGGTGAAAATTGAAGATGAAGAGGATTTTGAAGGTCAAAAAGGAGAGTCAGAAACCATTGCGGGCTTTGTGTTGGAGATTTCTGGAAGTTTTCCGAAAAGAGGGGAAAAGGTACTGTTCAAAGAGTATCAGTTTATAGTTGAGAGTTTGGATAAAAAAAGGTTGAAACGAATAAAAGTGACGTTGCCAAATGAAGTATAAGGGGTGTTTTTTATTAGGGATTTGGATAATGCTTGTGAGCTGCAAAGACGATATTTTGCCCAAACCCAAAGCCATGTTACGATTGGATTACCCCGAAGCTACTTACAAGGCATCAACCACTGATTGCGACTACACTTTTGACTTAAACACGCTTGCTACCATAAAAGAAAACAGGGACTGCTCCCTGGTCCTTGATTACCCCATGATGAGCGGATCGGTCTATATCACCTACAAACCTGTCGATGACAACCTCAAGATCTTGTTGACTGATGCCCAAAAACTTTCTTATGAGCATGTGGTGAAGGCGGATAACATTGTGGAACAACCCTTTGTAAACCCTGGTGATAAGGTTTACGGAATGTTTTACGAGGTAAGCGGAAATGCTGCTTCCCAATCACAATTTTATGTGACGGATAGCACAAATCACTTCATTACCGGGTCATTGTATTTCTATGCCAAACCCAATTACGACTCCATTCTTCCGGCAGCGGTTTACCTCCAAAAGGATATTAGAAGAATTATGGAAAGCCTCCGCTGGAAAGAATAGATGGATTAGTTTGCCAAAAGTGCCTCTGCCTTCGCTATACTGGAATTAATCTGCTCTTTTAAGGCCTTCACCTTTAGTTCTTCCTCATTTAACCACTGCTGCTTTTGCTCGGTCAGTTCCTTCCCATCCAGTATCTCTGCGGAATCAAATCGGTTGCCAAAATTCACCATCCAATCCATCATGGATGTATTTGCATCTTGAAGCTCTTTCATTGAGGATTCATACTTCAACCCCATTTCCGTGGTGTCCACCTTGCTCTTCAATTCGCCGACCAATTTTCCCAGTTTCCCCATTTTGGGCATAACTTCATCGTGGATGGCCATTACCTGTTCCATCTGTGTTGGACCCTCTGCGGTCTTCTCCTTTTCTTTACAGGAAATTCCCATTAGGGCCAATGCTACTATAAGTGTAAGTGCTTTTTTCATTTTGATGTTTTTTTTGCAAAAATTCTTGAAGTAAAAATATATAAACTAAACCCTGAAAGGATGGTAAATAACCCAAAAAGTGCAAATGCGCGTAGCAGTAGGTTGTTAAAATTATCCCGTTCAGCATAATCCATGGTGTGAAGCATCCATAGGAAATCGAAAACACGCCATTTGTTGCTTCTGAAGGTCTGGATGTTCCCAAATTCCGGTGAGACATAAACCGTGGTGTTCGCAGGTTCCGCAAAGGTTACTGCATAGGCAGGTAGGGGTCGCCCCCGATATTCGTGATGTTTACCAGCCTTCTTAAGGTATTCCACGGCCGTAACCCCTGCATTTACCGCTAATCCGTTCATGGCTGTCTTGATGGCTTCTTTCTCGGTAAGGTGAGGTCTTGTATTTCCTGTGTCCGCATTGTAGAGCACTACCTTTTTCTCACCATTTCTGGTATAAAATACGCGATAAACAGGCCGATTAAGAACGGTTGTGAGTTCCAGTGAAATGATACTGTCAGTTGCCTTGAAATCTGATTTCAAAAAGACATGGGGGCTCACTAGATTTTCCTTGGGCTTGGGGATGATGATATTTTTTTTGAGATGGTCTCCCCGTATTTCATGTATGTTGGTCCAGCTAAAATAGAGCCCTCCGAGTGTCCATAATAAGAACTGTATCCCAAGGATCACCCCAAGATAACGATGCCATTTTCTGTTGAGTTGGACAATTTTTCTTTTTGTCATTTGGAATGGTTAAGGCTGGGGCGCGATGCGCCCCAGCAGTTTAAATTAAAAGGAATACTGTGTTCCCAAGGTAATTGTTTCTTTGTTTTTCAACTGAATACCGTTTAAATCTTGGTACAAGGGTGAAGCAAATTCAAAACCAACTCTCAGGTTCTTTAGAGCTCCGGATGGAACAAAGACATTAAAACCAATTCCTCCATTTAGAAAATTCCCGCCGGAATTATTGGTGTCCGTAGTAATGACCATCATGGGGTTCAAATTGGGGTCTTCACCATTGATTTCGCCGACGACCAAGGCTTCTAGACGGGCCGAGAAGCTTAACCATTTTGCGGTTTTAACTGCGAACCAACCATTCAAACTTTGGCGATTACCATAACGGAAGTCCCGGTCATTTTCCCCAAAACGCAATATCGCTCTAAGCTGTCCTCCCCAAGAAACCGACTCACTTTGTCCTAAATAGGTGACTGCAAGATTGGTATCGACGGTGCCACTTCCCAATTGCATAGGGTAGGGAAGCTCTGTTTTGTTTGGTGCTGAAGCGGGAGTAACATCCGTTTCCGTTACACTGCCGGTGGGCAACGACACACCAAGCTGCCCGTGAACACTCTGACCGTTCTTGTTGAAAAAACGGTAGAGCATGGAAAGTTGAACATCTCCAAACCCACTGACTTCGGTAGTGAAATTTCCACCCATTCTTGTCAAATGATCCATTTCCATAGACAGATAATTGGCCATGACCATTATAGTGATCTTGTCACTTGGTGCGTACATGCCGCCCAGCATATGCATATTCATGGGCATATTGGTGGGTGTCACCATATAGTCAGCTAAGGCCGATTCTGTGGTCGCGTCATCGCTACCAGCTTTTAAGTCTTCCATGTTCATGTACATATATCGGTAGGAAAACATCCAATCCCCTTTTCCGTGCATATGATCTCCCATTACCGAAATGGGGGCATGGCCGTCAGGTCTTCCAGCGGACCATTTTTTCGATTCTTCCTTGATTTCCTGTGCAAACATTGCAGCAGAGGCCATTAAAAAGATGGCCGTAATGTAATTTTTCATTCGGTGTTAAAATTGAAGTTTAGAGCGATGAATTACCGCCCCGAAATAAAATAAAGTGTCGCCTTAAAGTTTAGGAAACTTGACTTGGTGGATGGAAACTATACGAAGTAAAAAGGTAGGTGTAATGGTTGTGATAGCAAAAATGCTTTTGATTGGAAATGAGGTTTTGCCTTTTTGTTGAAAGTGAAGCTAAATAGACAAATCCTATGGGGTACTCTTCTAGCAAAATTTTCGGGAGATTTTGTTTTTTTTCCTCGTTTTGCTCGGAAAGGCGCTGCATGAGATAACACTTTCCGTTACATTGCAATTCGGTTTTATCCTTATTTACACAGAGAAATTCAGCTATATAATCCTCATAAATGATGTACTCGGCCAAAGGTATCACTGGTCGGGTCATTGCCAACAAATAGAGCAAAACAAATCCATATGCTGCAATCTGTTTCAAGGATGGTTTATTTGAGTTGCAAAATTAAGCATATAGCACTTCAAAATAAAAAAGGCGCCTAGATATTAAGACGCCTTTTTTTATAAAAATTTGTTGGTCTTATTTAAAATCGGTAGCCTCCACTCCTTCATTGACCTTGATTTCCTTGACAGTGAATTCTAAGTTCTGAGGTCCAGCTGTCTGAACAAGCTTGAACGGAAACTTGATTCCGGAAACTTCTTGATAATCGTGAAAGCCCAAGGTGTTTGTCATTTGCTGTCCTTGGATCTCCTCAACATTCACCACTTGAAGCTTCAGACCGGTTTCCGTGTCATAAAAGCAGGACTTTTTATCTGTAATCTTGAGTTTGTAAGCTTTCCGATCACCAACAGGTTCGATACCTTCTATAGTGATATTCCCTGCCGCCAAATAATTGAGTTCTGGGAAAGCAGCGGATTCTTCCTTAACCTTTTCAATCTCATCTTCGGAAAGGTCTTCGCGCTGACCTTGGGCAATTGCGTATCCTTTGTCCCCATCCAAAACTCGTTTTTGTACAGAATTGCCCATCACTTTTATATCCTGTAAAAATTGATATTTGGTGGTCTTTTTCAGCTCCAGCTCCAACTTCATTCCCTGAGTTTCCGCTTCTGCAATCATTGCATAGGAATTTACGCCTTCCAACTTGCCTTTGCCACCAATGGCATCAATGTATTTTTCCAAAATGGATTTGGCCGTAATGCCCTCTGGTAACGGAGCGGAATAGTCTGGCTTTTCGGCTTTATTGGCCGATTTATCATAAAACAGCACCGGTACAGCTTTCCCGTTAAAGGTCACTTTTTCGAGATTCTCCAACACATCACTTCCCTTTCCGGTTACCACTACCCTTGCGTTGGAGGTTGAAAAGAATTTTTTGGAAGCATTTTGTACATCTGTAATCGACACCGCATGAAGCCGTTCCAAATAGGTTTTATAAAAATCCTTGGGCAGGTCTTCCGTCTCAATGTTTAGGGCATACTCTGCAATTGTTTCTGGACTCTCCAAAGCCATTACAAAGTTTCCGGCATATTTGGCCTTGGCATTGGACAGTTCTTCCTCTGTAACAGGCTCTTTTGTCATACGGTCTATTTCATTTAGGATTTGCACCACAGCGCTGTCCGTAACCATATTTCTTACCTGGGCTCCGGCATTGAAGCGCATAGGGCTGTATTTATTGTCCCGAATACCGGAGTAGGCGTGGTACGTATATCCTTTGTCCTCCCTTAGGTTTTGGAACAGTCTAGCTTGGGAACCACCTCCTAAAATCCTATTGGCCAAAAGTGCGTTCAAATAATCAGGGTCCTTCATTTTAAGTTCCGTAATGTTCTGAACGGCCACTTCGGATTGGACCGCATTGGGCATATCTACAAAATTTATCTGGTTGTACTGTACATCCTTTGGTTTGGCATAGCTATACGATGGTGGTACGGCCTTGGACCAAGGGGTGAAATATTGAGTGACCAAGGTTTTCACGTTCTCGAATTCCACATCGCCCAAAACCACCAGGTAGGCATTGGCTGGTACAAAATAATCCCTATAATGTTTTTCAACATCGGCCAAAGTGACCGAGTTCACTGTTTGCTCCGAAGTGATTTCTCCATAGGGATGACTGGTTCCATAAGCAAGGGCCAATTGTACTCTTGAGGCTATGGCCGAAACATCTTTTTCTTCCGATTTTATGTTGGTGAGGATACGTTCCTTTTCCTTGTCAAATTCTTCTTGGGTGAAATTGGGATTGAGGGCCGCATCTGCCATAAGTTCCAAGATTCTTGGGAAATACTTGGAAAGGCAGCTAGCCGATGCACTTTGATCGGAAACATTGACCGACGCTCCCAAAAAATCAACTTCCTCATAAAAGTCATCTTTGGAAATGGTCTCCGAGCCCTTCCCGAGAAGGCTGGATGTAAGGTCCGAGACCCCAGCTTTAGAACCTTGTAAAATGGGGGGGTTATCAATGATCAATTGCATGGAGACCCTGGGTAATTTGTGGTTCTCCACCACCATTACCTTTAGGCCGTTCTTTAGTTCAAAACGTGTGGGTTCCTCCAGATTAATTTGTGGTGCGGGACCGGGTTTGGGCGGTTGGGTTCTGTCAATTTGCGCAAAGGATAGTGTGGCAAACAATGAAAACAGGGAAAATACGAGATACTTTTTCATCTTAGTTAGCTTCTTTTTGTTCGGGTAAGTACTCCAACTCCACACGCTGGTTTACCTTTAAATATTTTTTGGCAACTTCCATGATTTCCTCACGGGTTATAGAGCGATAAATATCAATTTCGGTATTGATCAAATTGGTGTTGTCGCGAAGCATGTAATTTTCAGCAAGGGAATTTGCAATCCCAGAAACACTACTATTGGCGTTCACAAAATTGTTTTCAAATTTATTCTGAAGTTTTTGGTAATCACGTTCCGAAATCAATTCTGATTGTATTTTCAGAATTTCTGCGTCAATTTCATTTTTGATATCCTGAATGGAATTCTCCCCAACGGGAAGACCTCCAACAACATAGGAACTATAATCCTCTGCATCAATGGGAACTGAAAATATTTGTAGCGCTATTTTCTTCTCATCCACCAACTTCTTATATAGTTTGGAACTTTCGCCATCGCTTAAATATGTAGAGATCATGTTAATCACGTAAGCTTCCCTTTCGGCCTGCCCGGGCGTTCTGTAGGCCAGTAAAATGGCGGGAATTTGGATATTGGGGTCGTAATGCGTGGCTTTTCGTGTGGTTGTTATTGGGTCTTCCACGACTACATTTCTTTTGATTTCCGCCCCTCTTGGAATTGGCCCAAAATAGTCGGAAACCATTTTTTTAGTTTTTTCCTTTTCAAAATCCCCTGCAACGACCAGCACCGCATTGTTGGGGACATAGTAAGTGTTTCGAAAATTTTTGAAGTCATCCAGAGTGGCACTGGCCAAATGGTCTAGGGAGCCAATAACACCCCATTTATACGGATGATCGGTGTAAAGGTTTTTTAAGAGTACCTCAAAAAAAGCACCATAGGGAGAATTATCCACTCTAAGCCTTCTTTCTTCCTGAACTACTTCTTTTTGGGTATCCACGCCTATTTGCCCAATAATGGGGTGAAGCAATCTTTCAGACTCCAGCCATAAACCTGTTTCCAAGCTATTGGATGGAAAGGTCTCGTAGTAATAGGTGCGGTCCAAGAAAGTGTTGGCATTGCCGTTTCCGCCATTGGAAGAAACAATTTTATCCCATTCTCCCCGCTCAATATTCTTAGTGCCCTCAAACAAAAGATGTTCAAAGAAATGCGCAAAACCGGTCTTCTGTGGATTCTCGTCCTTAGATCCTACATGGTACATTACCGCGGTGGTAACAACAGGTGCAGAATTGTCTTGATGCAATATAACATGCATGCCGTTGTCCAGATCGTATTCTTCAAAAACAACCTTTTGGGAAACAAGATGGTTGATGGTCAAAAGCATGAAAATTGCAGATACTAAATATCGCTTCATAATTGAAATTTTGTTTTGATAGGGATTTGTGTGGAATTTATGATTGATGTTACAATAAATATAGGATAAAATTTACAAGATATCGCGAATCCAACAGAAGTCTTTTGCCTGAATTTGTAGCATAATTCGCCAACATTCAGTAAATTAAACATCAACCCAAAAATTTGGCAAAATGAAAAATCTAAGTCTTCCTATCCGATTTGGAATTGTGACCAGTGCCTGTCTCATGGCATATTTTCTGATTTTGTCCCTTATGGGAAAGCACACCAACGTATTTTATAGTCTTTTTAATGGGATAATTACCGGATTTGGCATCTATGAAACCATAAAATATACCAAATTGAGGTTGGGTAAGGAATTTAATTATGGCAAAGGGTTTATGGCTGGAATTACGACTGGGTTTGTGGCCACATTGCTTTTCACCATTTTCTTTGCCTTTTATTCCACGGAACTGAGCAGTTCCTTTCTTGTAGAGCTATCTGAAGTTTGGTCAAAAGATTACAACAACTTTGAAGGCATTGTGTTTTTTACCGTGGCCATTATGGGGTTTGCAACTACGTTGGTACTCACGCTATCTTTTATGCAGCTTTTTAAAACCTCCAACAACCCTAGAAAATAATCTTCAAAAGCCCTAATAATACTTGTGGATTAAGGATTTAGCAGTATATTTGCACCCGCTAATTTTAGTAAAGCACAAGAATTTAATTTAATCAACGCATTATGTACGCAATTGTAGAGATGGCAGGGCAGCAATTTAAAGTTGCAAAAGACCAGAAAGTGTACGTTCACCGTTTGCAGACAGAAGAAGGCAAAAAAGTCACTTTTGACAAGGTACTTCTTTTGGAAGATGGTGGTAACGTTACTATCGGCGCCCCAGTCATAGAAGGTGCGGCTGTAGAGGCCAAAGTTGTAAAACACCTTAAAGGAGATAAGGTAATCGTCTTTAAAAAGAAAAGACGTAAAGGTTACAGAGTAAAAAATGGTCATAGACAATCTTTGACTGAAATCGTGGTTGAAAGTATTGTCGCCAAGGGCGCCAAGAAGGCAGCTCCTGCCAAGGCAAAAGCTGATAAACCAGCTGCGGCACCTAAAAAGGAAACAGCTGCAAAAGCTGCTGCTCCCAAAAAAGCTGCTCCAAAGAAAGAGGCTCCAGCCAAGGCTACTGAGGATTTAAGCGGCAAAACTGTTGCTGAATTGAAAGAATTGGCAAAAGCCAAGGGTATTTCTGGAATTTCTTCCATGAAAAAGGCAGAATTGATTGAGGCGTTAAAGAAATAAGAAGAACTAAAATTTAAATATCATGGCACATAAGAAAGGTGTAGGTAGTTCAAAAAACGGTAGAGAATCGGAATCGAAACGTCTTGGCGTTAAGATATACGGAGGACAAGCTGCCGTTGCTGGTAACATTATTGTTAGACAACGCGGTACCAAACACAATCCTGGTGAAAATGTATACGCCAGTAAGGATCATACCTTGCATGCCCAAGTTGATGGTATTGTAAGATTTCAAAAGAAAGCCGGAGGGAAATCCTTTGTTTCCATTGAGCCGTTTGAGGCCTAAGGCACACAACTTTTTATAGCAAAACCCTCACTTTTTAGTGGGGGTTTTTTGTTAGTTCAGTGTTAGGCCAGTCTAAATTGCCCTGAAAATAGCGCTTAATATAATTTTATCTTAAAAATGAGCTAACCCCATTTCCCCGGCATAACAATTTCTTTGTGGTGAAATAACAACCACTTAGAAATGAAAAAGTATATCCAAGTTTTTATCCTCGTTTTTGCACCTATTTTTATGTTGGCGCAAACGGGAAACATTCAAGGTACCCTATCCGATGAAAATGGGATTTATGTCCCCGGTGCCAATGTTCTTATCTCCGATTTATCCAAAGGTGCCATTTCCGATTTTGATGGAAAATTTACCCTGGTCAATGTGCCCGAAGGCAGTCATAACCTGTCAATTTCTTACCTAGGTTATGCCTCTATTGAAGAGCAGGTAACTGTATCAGCGGGCCAAACTACCATCGTGAACCTCACCATGAATCCAACAAATGTTGAACTGCAAGAAGTGCAAGTCTCGGCGTATGGGCTCAGCGGTCAGGCTAAAGCCCTAAATACCCAAAAAACGAATTTGAACATTACCAATGTTGTGTCTACCGACCAGATAGGTAAATTTCCCGATGCCAATATAGGGGATGCAGTAAAACGAATCCCTGGAATAACCATGCAGGTGGACCAGGGCGAAGCCAGAAACATCATCGTGCGTGGACTAGCGCCGCAATTAAATTCTGTTACCCTCAATGGAAGCCGAATTCCATCGGCGGAAGGAGATAACAGAAACGTTCAAATGGATTTGATTCCATCCGACATGATTCAGACCATCGAGGTTAGCAAGGCCGTTACCCCTGATATGGATGGGGATGCTCTTGGTGGTGCAGTGAACTTGGTAACCCGCTCCTCTCCCCAAAGTTTTAGACTGTCTGCCACCTTAGGCTCAGGAGTGAGTTTAATCAATGATGAGCCTATTTACAACGGGAGCTTCTTATTGGGAGATCGGTCTAAAAATGGCAAGTTTGGTTGGATGGTAGCCGCTTCCTACAATAATGTGGATTTTGGTTCTGACAATGTGGAGGCCGAATGGGTAAACGAAGCAGAAAGCCCCTTGACAGAAGAGGATATTGAGGTAAACCCATTTGTGGAAGAATCGGATATACGCACCTATTTGGTACAACGTATTCGACGAAGCTTTTCGGCCAACATGGATTACGCTTTTGATGCAAACAACACAATCTTTATCAAAACCATGTACAATTGGAGGGATGACCGCGAAAATAGGTTCCGATTGAGATATAGGAGCATAGAGCCGGTTTTTGCCATAGGCACCGAAAATATTGTTGGATATGAAGGGGAAATTCGCCGGCAGACCAAGGGAGGTATTCCTGGGGGAAGAATTCAAAATACCCGTTTGGAAGACCAACGTATGCAAAACTATAGTTTGGGTGGGAATCATTTGTTTGGAAGCCTAAAAATGAATTGGATGGCATCTTACGCCAAAGCCTCGGAAGAACGGCCCAACGAACGTTATGCCGAGTATGAAATAGGAGATGCCATTGGAATCGATGCCGATTTGGGCAACCCTAGATACCCGTCTTTTAGCCCAGCTAATGCAACGGACGCCAGCTTGTCCAATTTTGAATTCCGCGAATTCACAGAAGAAAATCAATTTACAGAAGAAGAAGATTTCAATGCCTTTCTAAATTTCGAGCTTCCCGCAAATATTTTTGGTGCGGGAGAGGGAACCGTAAAGTTTGGGGGGAGATTAAAGTCCAAAAACAAGGTCAGGGACAATAACTTTTTTGAGTCCGAGCCGCTTACCGGATTTGAAACCTTGGCCGATGTTGAGGTACGTGATTACACCAAAAACGATTTCTTGGCCGGGGGTCAGTACGCAGCTGGTAATTTCCTTGACCCGGCATTTTTGGGTGATCTGGATTTCTCCAACAGCAATTTGTTTGATACAAGCGCCGTGGAAGATGAGTTTTTGGCCGGGAATTACGATGTTGATGAAAAAGTGTATGCAGGATACATCATGGCAAATCAAAAACTTTCGGAAAAGCTATCCGTTCTAACGGGTTTGCGGGTAGAACATACTGCCATAAACAGTTTGGGCAACGAGGTGATTTTTAATGACGATGGAGATTTTGAAAACTTCAACCAAGTAAGGGATGAGAGTTCCTACACCAATTTCTTACCAGGCATCCACTTCAAATATGATCCCGGTCGTAATACGGTTTTGCGCTTTGCTTGGACCAACACTATTGCGAGGCCCAATTATGTAGACTTGGTCCCCTTTAGAAACATTATAAATGAAGATGAGGAAGTGGAAACCGGTAATGCCGAGCTGGACCCCACGACCTCCATGAACTTTGATTTGGCGGCCGAGCACTATTTTGAATCGGTTGGAATCATCTCTGGAGGCATTTTTTATAAAGACATCAAGGATTTCATTTATGTGTCATTGTCAGAGGACACAGCAACCGGATTTGATTTGTTTCAACCCCTGAACGGGGATAGTGCTTCCATTTTTGGAGCGGAGGTTGCTTTCCAACGACAACTGGACTTTTTACCAGGCTTTGCGAAAAACTTTAGTATCTATCTAAACTATACCCTATTAACTTCCAATACAGATGGTATTAGGAATGGTGACGAGACCCGAGAAGATGTGGATCTGCCAGGGACCGCCCCAAATATGTTCAACGGATCGTTGGGGTACGCTGATAAAAAATTCAGTGTTCGTTTGTCCACCAACTTCTCGGATGCCTATATTGATGAATTAGGAGGGAACGATTTTGAGGACAGATATTATGACAAACAATTCTTTGTAGATCTGAATGCTTCCTTTACCATTAACAAGAATCTACGGTTGTATGCTGACCTTAATAATATCACCAATCAACCCTTGAGATACTATCAAGGCATTGAAAATAGAACCCAGCAGGTGGAGTTTTATGAAAAAAGGTTGACATTTGGATTGAAGTATGACCTGTTCAAAAAATAAGGATCTCGAAAACCACCTTCGGGTGGTTTTTGTGCTAAACCAGGAATGAAATGCGCATAAAATTTACCCCAATACTAGGCTTACTGCTTTTTTTAAGCTGTCATACCAGAAGCACTTTAACTCCTATTCCTCCGGATGTTGTTACGGAAACCACCATTAATGATACGGATGATCCGGCTATTTGGGTAAATCCCCTAGATGCTTCAAAAAGTATTGTATTTGGGACGGACAAGAAGACCAACGGGGGAGTTTATGCTTTCGATCTTGACGGTAAGATCATTGAAAGCAAGACCATCAGAAATATTCAACGGCCCAACAATGTGGATGTGGAATATGGGTTTAAACTGAATGACTCGGTCTTTGTAGATATTTTGGCCTTTACCGAGCGTGAAAAGCAACAGATACGGCTGTTCAGTGTCCCGGATATGCAACCTTTGGATGGTGGCGGGTTCCCGGTATTTGAAGACGCTTCCAGTATTGAAGAACGGTTACCTATGGGAATCAGTTTGTATAAATCACCTCTGGACTCAAGCATGTACGCCATTGTGGGCAGAAAAACTGGCCCTTTGGACGATTATTTATATCAATACAAGCTCACTTCTGATTCGGGTATTGTAAAAGCTGATTTGGTTCGGAAATTTGGAAAGTTTAGCGGACAAAAAGAAATTGAGGCCATTGCGGTGGATGATGAAAAAGGACACATCTATTATTCGGACGAGGGCGTTTGTATCCGAAAATACCATGCAGAACCTTCCAAAGGGAATGAAGAGTTAAGTTGTTTTGGGGGCAAGTATTTTTTGGTGGATATAGAGGGGATTGCAATTGCTAACTACCCAAATGGGAAGGGCCATATCATTGTTTCTAACCAACAACTGGGTGAGTTCAACATATTCTCGCGAGAGGACAATACGTTTGTCAAAGCAGTTAATCTAGGAACGCTCAAAACAGATGGTTGTGAAGTGGTAACCGTGCCTTTGGGCTCCAAATTCCCGAACGGATTGTTTGTTTCCATGAATGATGAAAGAAACTTCTTCTATCATGACCTGGGCAAATTTCTCGAACGTCCAGAATAAGTTTAAAAACGAAGCTTCCGTTTTCGGGCCGAAATTTCCCAAGAATCCACTTTTTTTCCATTGGAAATGACGGAGACCTCATCATGCAGATTGATGGTCGGGCAAATGTGATAGGGAACTCCGTACAGCACATCTCCAACTTGAAGTTTATCCCAGTTGGAAACCTTTACGACCCCATGCTCCTCACTTTGCGATAAGAGTTCATAATTATCGAGATTAAGAAACGTAACCCGTTTGTCAATGGGATTTTCCGCCGCTACGGACTTATGGCCCAAATCTAAGGTGACAATGCCCTCCGTTGGTTTGGAAATGACTCGGGTTACCAAAAGGGCTGCATAGTTGAAAGACTGTTCGGTCAATTTTTCACCATAGCCCCAATCCCAAAGTACACAGGTCCCTGGACTTGTAATCCGATCTTGGTTTAAAAGATGAGAGGTGAAGGAAGGCGTTCCCCCACAGATCATATCAATGGATGGAAGCTGCTTTTTCAGCGTATTGAAAAGTTGGGTCACCTCCTTAAAACCATCCTCTATTTTCTGTTTGCGCTGTTCAAAATTAGGGTCGCGCAGGTGACCATCATACACATGAAGCCCCAAAAATTCCAAGTTGGGGAGGGAAAGAATAAATTGCACAAGCTCTTCCAAGCTTTCCCCTACCTGAATTCCGGAGCGATTCATACCGTTATTGACATCGATATAAACACTGGCTATAACACCTTTGTCTTGGGCTAGCTGGTCGAGCAATTTTGCAGTCCGCTCCGTATCGACCAAGGTTGAAAACTGGATATTGGGAAATTCGCTGGTCAGCCTTAGGAAACGGTGCACTTTTGGTCCTACTAGTTGATGAGCTATAAGCACTGATTTAGCACCAACTTCCGCTGCTATTTCGGCCTCGGCAATGGTGGATGCCTTAAATTTTTTGATGCCCGCAGCCAAAAGTTGTTCCATTACCTTGGGCATTTTATTGGTTTTTACATGGGGCATCAGACGTTGAAGGTCACCACCTACCCTTTTTACCATTTCTTGAATATTGGATTTAAGATGTTCTCGGTATAAGGCTATAGAGGGGGAGTCAACAGTCTCAATATTGTTGATATGGTACCAGTTTTCCTGCATCATTTTTAATTTGAAAACAATGTAGCCAATTGTTATTCAAGAACAAGTTTTGGGAACTATTTTTTAAGAATATCCCTTATGATTTTTAAATGGTGCTCGGTATGGACTTTCAAAAATCTCTTGGTTTGACCCTTATTGATAAGCTTGAAATAAGGGTGCCTAAAATGGGCATTGGCGTCTAATTTTTCTAGCCTTTTTAGATTGTTTCTAGCCTCCTCAAGTTGAAGATAAAGACTATCCGTAACAATTTCCTTGGGAGGCCTTACTACTTTAGGCGATTGTGCCACCCCTCGGGGAATGACCCCGGAGGTAAGCACAAAAATTCTAGATAGGCTAAAGCTGGATTTATACTTCTCTGGCTTCGATTCCCCCAAGGCTTCACAGATTCTGTTTATCGTTTTCAGGGAGTGATCAAGATGCCAAGCCACGTCAACCTCAGATACTTTCTTGTTTCTTCGATCACGGTTGGGAATGTGACTCACAATCTCAGAAAATTGTTCGTCAAGAAAGTTCGTTCCGGATTCGGTATTTCTAATCAAAACTAAAACAGTTAGTAAGAGGCCTAAAGCTAGTAAAACCAATGCGATTTTTTTAAGAATGCCCATTGTTACCAGTGTTTAAAATTGAAATCTATAACCAAAATCTGGAAAAAAGCCTATTTGGTCTTCCCGATCAATGTTATTGGTCAATCTGTTGAACCTCCTAGAAAAAATATTACTTCGATTGGTCACATTTTGTAGGTCAACATAAAATTGGTGGGACCGTTTTTTTCCTTTACTGTTGATTTTGAGCCCCAGTTTTACATCCCACCTAAAATAATCATCGTATTGTTGGCTATAGGCCAAATCGTCAAACAGTACTTCATAACCTGCATTTCTAGAAGCTTCAAGGTCAATTGGGGTATAGTACCGACCCCCAGAATAGGTCAAACGCGTATCGGCAAATAGTTTGTTTCTCTTGGATTTGCCTATGGCAAATTCCTTTCCGGCCAAAAGGTTGATTACCTGTCCATTGTTAAAGGGAGAATTTCGTTCAATTCCGTCACTACCGGTGTATTTGCTCTGAAAGAAAGAGGAGGTGAGAAGGACATAATAGTCTTGACTGAAGAATTTTTCCAATGTCAGCTCGATACCCTGATTTGTGGCCGTACCCTGGTTCACCAAAGAAACAGCGTCATTGCTAAATCCAAAATCGGCACCTTCCGTTAGAGTAGAATAGCTTGAGGCAAACGGGTCAACGGGTACGTTAGTGATATCTTGGTAATAGGCTTCAAGCTTAGCGCGCCATTTATTCCCCAATTTCACATCATACCCAAAAACATAATGTGCACTTTTCACAAATTCCAAGTCCCGATTGGTTTGCACATCGATTCCTCCAACGGTTTCATTTAAAAATAGGATGGGTGCTGGAGTATTTTGCGAATGTTGCCCGTAACCTAAACTAAATCTATGATTGTCAGTAGCTTGAAAACTAAGTCCGGCCCTAGGTTCTGCAACGAATTGTTGGTTAAGATCACTGTACAGCCCATGGATTCCGGCGTTTAAGGTTAGTTTTTCAGTGAGCCTAAATTGACTTTGCACAAAAGGTTGAATCAAGGAGAGGCTTTCGTTGGTGTCGATCAAGGTAGTAAGATCAGAAAACCCATCTCCGTCAAAGTCTGGTTGTTCCTCGCGATCTTGATTGATGTAATCCAAGGTCAATCGCTCATATTGCACTCCGGTACGAAGTGTGATCCTATTGTTCAATTTCGTATTGAATAGAGACGAAAGGGTAAATCTGTTTTCTGTTTCATCGTCTTTTGTATACAGCAAAATAGTTTCTTGCGGCGTGTCCTTATCAAAGTAGCGATCTGCGGTGTATTCGCTGGACGAGGTCGAATAACCCAATACCGTCCGCAGAAATGACTTTTTCCCCAATGCAAGGGTATGTTTAAGTCCAACCACTCCAAAACCGGATTTAACAAATGCATCTTCGTCTTCCGCGGCAAAAAGATCATCCGCTTCAATGTCATCACCCAAAAACTCGATATTGGAGGTGCCTCCAATACCAAAGAGGGACAGACTACCTAGTTTCCCCTTTCCAAAATTCAAATGAAATGAAAAATCCCCGTAGTTGGGATTGGCCGAAGTGCCTGCCCCGGCTGAACCTATCAAACCTACAAGGGAATATCTAGCGGCAACCAAAAATGAACCCTTGTTGCCCAGAGGTCCTTCGCCAGTGGCTTCAATACCTGAAAAAGCTCCTATTTGAGCAGCAAATTCATAGTCGTCAATGTTTCCATTTCTTAGGCCAATATCAAAGACCCCTCCAATGGCATTTCCATACTCGGCCGGAAAGGCTGAGGTTATGAAATCAGAGTTTTTAAGCATATTCGGGTTCAAGGCCGATACTGGCCCTCCGGTGGTTCCAGCAGAGGAATAGTGGTTGGGATTGGGGACAGGAATGCCTTCAATGCGCCAGAGCAATCCAGTGGGGGAGTTTCCCCGAATAATAATGTCGTTTCTACTATCATCCGGTGCGGATACGCCTGCGAAATTCGCAGCAAGTCTACCAATGTCTCCCCGTCCTCCAGAAAAACGCCCAACTTCCTCTATCCCAAATTGTCGGGCGGAAACTGTGGCCATTTTGTTTTTGGGGCGGTCCAAATTGGAATTTGAGGTGATCACCACTTCATTAAGTGCATTAAAGCTTTCCTGAAGTGTGAGATTTAGCACTACATCCTTTCCCGTGGTCACATCAATGTTGGGAATGTATGAGCTTTCAAAACCAATATAGCTGATTCGTAGACTTTGCCTTCCAATAGGGACATTCTTTAAAAGAAACCGACCGTTTAAGTCGGTGATTACACCGGTGGCGATTTCCATATCCAAAAGTTCAACGGTGGCACCCTCCAATGGGTTTTCCGATTGTTTGTCCAAGACAATACCTTTGATGACGCCGGTTTGGGAAAAGCTAAGGGATGAGATGAATAGTGTAATAACCAAAATGGTATTTTTCATGATGGGATTGTTTTTTAGTTGCTCGAAAATCCCATAAAGATTTAGTACCAAACCAGAGGAATTGGATGAAATGTGTATTGAAATCCTGAGTTGTGATGTTGGGCCTTTAAATAGGTTTCATGAAGTCTAGAGCATGATTTTCGATTAAATCGGATATGGAACAGTTCAGGGGAATTATTAACGGTTGAAAGGTTCATATCCCAATGGAACCCCAGGCATCCGTATCTTTATGCCAAGATGATTTTGTATTGAAGAAGAAGGCGATTTATAAGGTGCTGTTCAGATTGCTGGTTATCAATCTGGTTTTTTTTCTCGTAAAGGCGACGATGGAGCGTGATGACGATGGAATTGAAGGGCTCTTTAATCCTACCAGCATTTTTTACTATGTCACTGCATTTTTCCTGTTTATGCTGACATGGGAAGCCAACGACTGGTTGTTAAAAAAGCAGCGGTCAAAGGGTGGACTCGATTTTAAAAGTAGTCTGGTGATCATTGGAAAAAATATGGCCTTGTTGGTCCCAATAACGGCTTTGGTCTATTATTTAGGACTGTTTGTTTTTAGGGAGCGGTGGGGAATCATTTGTGATGACACACCGGAAGTAGAATTTGTTACGGATTTTTTTAGAGCCACCTTGCTGGGTTTGACCGTTATTTTCTTCAATATGTTCCATTTTTCTATGAATCAGCGCGAAGAACTTACCAAGCAAATGGAGGACTTGAAAAGAGAAATGTTGGCCTCTAAATACAGCTCACTAAAGAATCAAATAAGTCCACATTTTTTGTTCAATAGTCTGAACACCTTAACTTCTTTAATGTATGAGGACCGGGATTTAGCCTCCGACTTTGTCACGCGACTGGCATCCAGTTATCGCTATATTTTGGACAATCGGGAACAGGATCTGGTAAGTTTACAAAAGGAAATGGGATTTTTGGATTCCTTTGTGTTTATGATGAATGTAAGGCATAAGAATGCGGTACGCATCAAAACGGGAATAGAATTGCAGCCAGCAAAGTATTTGATTCCCACACTTTCCCTTCAAATGTTGGTTGAAAATGCCCTCAAGCACAACTATTATAGTATAGAAAAACCTTTGGAGATTTCAATTTCGACCATCGGGACAGATGCGCTGTCGGTCAGGAATAATTTACGTAAACGGAAACTAAAGGAGCCCACAACGCAATTGGGGCTTAAAAACATAAAAAAACGCTATGCCTACTATACCAACAAACAGGTATTGGTAAGGGAGGAAGAAAATCTTTTCGAAGTAATTATTCCATTGCTGGGTAAGGATGTAAAGGATATGAATTTGATAGCCATTTCTTAAAATGAAAGCAGTAATTGTAGAAGACGAGGAATTTGCTTCCAAAAGATTGGCCCAACTAGTTGGAGAATTGGCACCGGACATTAAAATTGTTGCCAAAATAAACTCCGTTGAAAATGGAACCCAATGGTTCAGCACTAATGACCTACCTGACCTGGTTTTTCTGGATATCCAGCTTAATGATGGCTATGGATTTGATATCTTGGATGTGTTGGAGGACCATCCTCCGGTTATCTTTACTACTGCCTATAATGAGTTTGCCATACGGGGTTTTAAATACAACGGCGTGGATTACCTGTTGAAACCTATTGTAAAGACCGACCTAAAGGCTGCTTTGGAAAAATTCAAAAAGAATGTGACGAGAAATGGCAAGAGGGGCACAGAAAATTTGGAGCACTTAAAACAATTGTTCCACAAAGAGTACAAACACCGTTTTATGGTGAAGGTTGGCAATCAGTTTAGGTCTTTCAATGTGGAAGACATCGCTTTCTTTAAATCCCATGAGGGTATGATATGCCTTTTTACCCATGGCGGGCAATCCTACCCTATAGAGTACACCATTGATCAGTTGGAAAATATTTTGAACCCCATTCATTTCTTTCGTATCAACCGCAAGTTTATGGTCTCGGTAAAGGCCGTAGTGGAAATCCATAGTTACTTCAATAGCCGTCTACTGCTCAAGCTCCTTCCAAAAGAAGAAGAACAGGTCATCGTTTCGCGTGAGCGGACCACCAACTTTAAAAAGTGGTTGGACATGTAACAAATCTCCCATCTCGATTACCAATCATCATCAGAGCACTTTTCTAACTATCTTAGCATATCATTAATCTAAAAAGCGCAAAATGTTCAAAAAGTACCTTTCACTGATGATTTTGTTGGGACTTGCAATGTCTTGCAAGACCAAGAATATTTCAAATGATTTGGCATCCCAAAACCCCATCCGGACCCAATTGGATTTGGTAAACCTCCAGAATGATAAGGTAGAGGTTTCGATTGACCCGGGAAGATTTGTCCGTGATACCGTTGTCTATAGATTGCCAAGGGTGGTTCAGGGAACCTATGCCGTCTCCGATTTTGGAAAGTATATTGAGGGATTGAAGGGGATAGACTATGAGGGGAACGAATTGGCCGTAACAAAACAGGACACCAATACTTGGATGATTCCCAATGCACAAAACCTTGATAGGCTAATATATTGGGTCAACGATACCTTTGATCAAGAGATTCAAGGTGGAATTGGGGAGGAAATACCTTTTTCACCCTCAGGAACCAATATTGAGGAGAAACAGGTGATGCTCAATCTTCATGGGTTTATTGGATATTTTGATTCTCTTAAAAACAGTGCTTATCAGATTGGAATAACAGCTCCAGACGCTTTTAATTATACTTCGCCATTACAGGAAATCAATACCTCCAAAAGTGACGATGGGAAAACCAAGACTTCGGTATTTTATGCCAATCGTTATTTTGAGGTTACGGATAATCCAATGATGTATGGAGAAACTGAGGTGGAGGAATTCATGGTGGGGAATATTAAAATTGTATTGAGCGTATTTTCACCCAATGGATTACACACAGCAGCAGAGATAAAAGAAACGGTCCATAAAATGATGCTTGCCCAGAAAGAGTATTTGGGTGATTTGGACAGCACTCCTCGCTATGATATCTTGTTGTATTTATCCGATACGGAAAAAGAAGGTTCTCCAAAGGGATTTGGAGCTTTGGAACATCATACTTCAACAGTTGTTGTGCTGCCGGAGAGTATGCAACCGGAGGCGCTGGCAGAATCCATGATAGATGTTGTGGCTCACGAGTTTTTCCATATTGTTACCCCATTATCCGTGCATTCCGAGGATGTCCATTATTTTGATTACAACAAGCCTACTTTTAGCAAACATTTATGGCTTTATGAAGGAGTAACGGAGTACTTTGCACAGCATTTTCAAGTATATGAAGGTTTAATTGACGAGGCAGAGTACTTTTCCAGAACGACCCAAAAAATAAATGGTTCACGATCTAATTATGATGATTCCATGAGCTTCACCCAAATGAGTGAAAACATTTTGGAAAGTCCATACAAAGAAAATTATGCGAATGTTTATTTAAAAGGGGCACTTATAGGAATGTGCCTGGATATTTTAATGCGCGAAAACAGCGATGGCCAGCGAAGCCTTCGTTCCCTTATGGCAGAGTTATCGGTAAAGTATGGGAAAAACAAACCTTTTACCGACGACAACTTGGTTAATGAAATTGCCGAGATGACCTATCCTGCCGTGAAGGAATTCCTGAACACAAACGTGATTGGCTCAACACCAATTAACTATGACGTATTTTTCGAGAGAGTTGGGCTCCATTTTGATGAAGCCCAAGTAGAGACCAACTATCTTCAAAATGCTGGAAACTTAATTGTTGGTGCTGACCCTGAAAGGGGAGGGATTAAATTCAATGATTTGGTGGAGAACAATAGCTTTTGGACCGAGCAAGGAGCACAACCCAATGATTTGTTCAAGTCAATTAACGGCAATGAAGTAAATCTGGCCAATGCAAACCAAGTATTTGGTGAGGTTTTTTCTTGGAAGCCTGGTAAGGAAATAGAAGTGGTATTGTTGAGGGGAGGAGATGAGATTATGATAAAAACTACCACTACCCCGTCCTATACCAAGGCCAAAACTTTGGTGGAAAACCCTGATGCCACTACATCCCAAAAAGCACTTCGGGATGCTTGGTTAAAAGGATAATAACTCTTTCAGTTTACCTACAATGAAAAGGCCCCTGCATTTGTGCAAGGGCCTTTTTTAAATTACAATTTCGAAATGGTCTAGTATCTGTAATATTCAGGTTTGAAAGGACCTTTTACGGTTACACCAATATATTCGGCCTGATCCTCCCTTAATTCTGTGAGTTCGGCTCCCAATCTGGAAAGATGTAATTTGGCCACCTTTTCATCCAGATGCTTAGGAAGCATATATACATCATTTTCGTATTTGTCACTATTGTTCCAAAGCTCAATTTGTGCCAAAGTCTGATTTGTAAACGAGTTGCTCATAACAAAGCTGGGGTGTCCGGTTGCACAACCCAAGTTCACCAAACGACCTTCAGCCAAAACGATTACATCCTTTCCATCAATGGTATATTTATCAACCTGTGGTTTGATCTCATCTTTTGTGTTTCCGTAGGCACCGTTCAACCAAGCCATATCAATTTCATTATCGAAGTGTCCAATATTACAAACGATGGCCTTGTCCTTTAGAGCACGGAAATGTTTTTCTTGGATAATATCTTTGTTACCGGTTGTGGTTATCACCACATCGGCATTTCCAATAACGGTTTCCAATTTCTTTACTTCATATCCGTCCATACATGCTTGAAGCGCACAAATTGGATCGATTTCAGTTACCGTAACAATGGCTCCAGCTCCTCTGAAGGAGGCAGCTGTTCCCTTGCCAACATCGCCGTACCCGGCAACAACTACACGTTTTCCGGCCAACATGGTATCGGTAGCTCTGCGGATGGCATCCACTGCGCTTTCACGACATCCATATTTGTTGTCAAACTTGGATTTGGTTACGGAATCGTTCACATTAATGGCAGGCATGGGAAGCGTACCATTTTTTACTCTTTCGTACAAACGATGCACTCCGGTTGTGGTTTCCTCAGAAAGTCCTTTGATGCCAGCGGCCAGTTCTGGGTATTGGTCCAGCACCATATTGGTCAAGTCCCCACCATCGTCCAAAATCATGTTCAACGGTTGTCTATCCTCTCCAAAGAACAAGGTTTGCTCAATACACCAGTCAAACTCCTCCTCAGTCATGCCTTTCCAAGCGTAAACTGGAATTCCAGCGGCCGCTATGGCAGCAGCTGCATGATCTTGGGTAGAGAAAATATTACAGGAACTCCAGGTAACGTCAGCACCCAGTTCCACCAAAGTTTCAATCAAAACCGCGGTTTGAATGGTCATGTGCAAGCAACCTGCAATACGAGAACCTTTCAAAGGCTGTTCATCTTTATATTCTTCCCGCAACGCCATTAGTCCTGGCATTTCCGCTTCGGCAAGTTCAATTTCTTTTCGTCCCCAATCCGCTAGGGAAATATCCTTCACCTTAAAAGGTACATAGGGAATTGTCTTTGTGCTCATCTCTTATTTTAATTAACTTTATGTAGCTTCGCTTTAACAGTCAGCAAAGATACGAAATCGCTTAATTATTAATTGTGCCCATATACAAAATTATCAAGGTGTCTCCCACAACCTCAGTTTACATATGGAAGGTTGTCGAACCGGAAGGTGAATTGGCAAAAGATGTCCAGCTCACCCCACATTGTCGGGCCAGGGTGGACGGGATGAAGTCTGAAGCACATAGGAGGGCATTTCTTAGTATTCGGCATTTGATGGCCGAGGCTGGATATAAGGACCATGACCTTTATTATGATGATTTTGGCAAGCCACATCTGGTGGATGGAAATTATATTTCCATTACACATTCCCATAATTTTACCGGGATTATTGTGAGCAGCAGCGATGAAGTGGGCATAGATATTGAAAAGCAACGGGACAAGATCTTAAGGATTGCGAACAAATTCACTCCACTGGAAGAGTATCGAACCCTGGCGAATACCGATGCCATAATCAGAAAATTGACCATTGTTTGGGGAGCCAAAGAATCGCTCTATAAAATTTATGCGCAACAAGGTCTCAGCTTTCTAAGGCATATTGATGTTATGGATTTTGCGTTTGACGACAACCGTACCGTAGCAAAAATTATGTACAAAGGAGAAAAGTCACACTACGGTGTGGAGTTTTTGGAATTTGAAGGCTTTGCCTGTGTTTTTGCCCTTAAAATGATGGGGCGTTGAAAGTCTCTTTTTAGTAGCTTTGCCGCTTATAATGCTACAATTCCCATGAAAATTTCTGTTGAACTTACCCTGACCCCACTTCAAGATAATTTTGAACCACCGATCATTGAATTCATTAAAAAACTAAGGGCCTCAGACCTCACTGTCCTGGAAAACCCTTTGAGTACACAGGTATATGGGGAATACGATGAGGTCATGGAACTACTTAACAAGGAGATCAAGTCGACCTTTGGAAATCTAGAGCATGTGGTATTGAATATGAAAATAGTAAAGTCTGACCGTAGCCAATATGAACCACATTTTTGACTTTTTTCTTGATGCGTATCGTAACAAAGAAACCTACATTGTTGTTTTGGAAGCAATTGTGTTTGTTACGGGAATAGCAAGCGTCTGGTATGCCAAGCAAGAGAATATTTGGGTGTATCCCACTGGATTGATAGCTACCATAATTTCGGTTTACATCCTGCTCAAAGACCAGCTTTATGGGGATATGATGATGAATTTCTATTTTTCCATAATGAGTGTATATGGTTGGTGGAATTGGGCAAGAAAAAAGAACAATGAGAAAGTGGTCAAGATTTCGAGAACAAACTTCAAGGAAAAACTTATTGGTTTTGGGTTGTTTTTGATGACGGTTGCCATCACCTATTTGGTATATCGGAGTTCAGGAATTGAAATAGAATGGTCCAATTATATTGATATGTTTACCTCCGGGCTATTTTTCACCGGAATGTGGTTTATGGCCAAGAAGAAAATTGAAAACTGGACACTTTGGATTATCGCAGATATCATAACCGTTCCTTTATATGCCTATAGGGGGTGGGGAATGTTATCGTTTCAATATTTAATTTTCACTGTGTTGGCAATTCAAGCCTATTATTTATGGAAGAAAAGCTTGGGCAAGAGCCCTCAGACCTCGTTAAAGTAGTCCTTTTTGGCCCTGAATCCACCGGAAAGACCACTCTATCCCAACAATTGGCACGTCAATACAATACGGTTTGGGTTCCTGAGTATGCAAGGGAATACCTGCAGGACAAATGGAATAATGAACGAAAAACATGTGAACCTAAGGATTTATTGCCAATAGCCAGGGGTCAGATTCGCTTGGAAAACGACTTGACAAAAAAGGCTTCGGATGTTTTGATTTGCGATACAGATCTTTTGGAGACCAAAGTATATTCAGAAGCCTATTATTTGGGATATTGTGATCCCGTGCTGGAGAAATATGCCTTGCAAAATTCCTATGACCTCTATTTCTTGACATACATTGACACTCCCTGGGAGGCCGATGATCTTCGCGACAAACCAAATGAAAGGGAGCGGATGTTCGAATATTTTCACGATACCTTAAAACGATATGATAGGAATTTCGTTATCTTGAAGGGAGATAAAAAAACACGTCTCAAAACCGCAGTCCAACATATAGACAAACTTCTTCTAAACCATGATAGACCTTAGCCAAAAAGACTTGGAACAACTCCAAAAAAAAGGAATTTCCAAAGAAAAAGTTGAACAGCAAATCGAAACGTTTACGGCTGGAATTCCATTTGTGAACCTTAAAAAAGCTGCTATTGTTGGTGATGGAATCTTGCGCTTTTCGGAAGAAGAACAGAAAGAGCTTGTAAATTACTTTGAAGAAAAAAGGGGCGACTTGGAACTTTTAAAATTCGTCCCGGCATCAGGAGCTGCATCCAGGATGTTCAAGACTATGTTCAACTTTTTGGAAGCCTATAACCCTAAGGAAGAAGGACTGTCAAATTATATAGAAAGAACAGGAGACAAGGCCATAGAACAATTCACCCAGCAGATGGAACAACTTCCATTTTATGAACTGATCATGGGACGAATTGCGGGTAGTGCTTCAAATAAGGATGAAGAGGCTTACCTTTTTGTAAAGGAAATGCTTGTTTCAGAAGGGTTGAACTACGGTTTCTTTCCCAAAGGCTTGCTTCCATTTCATAACTATGGACAGAACACTGCAACACCATTTGAGGAGCACCTGAAGGAAGCTTCCTTGTATGCCAAGACTGATGGCACGGCCAATTTGCATTTCACCATTTCTGAGCAACACAATGATATGTTTGCCGAGGAACACGGGCAAGCTGGTCCTAGAGTATCCGAGAACACCGAAACGGAATTTAATATCTCGTATTCGAACCAAAAACCTTCCACAGATACGATTGCCGTGGATTTGGAAAACAAACCTTTTAAGAACAACGACGGTTCCATTTTGTTCAGGCCAGGAGGACATGGTGCCTTAATTGAAAACTTGAACGACCAAGATGCCGATATCATTTTCATAAAGAATATTGATAATGTGGTTATTGATCAGAACCTTGAAACTGTATCCAACAGCAAGAAAATGTTGGCAGGTGTTCTAAAAAAGGTTCAGGATAGGGCGTTTGATTGTGCATCAATATTGGAAGAAGATACTTTGGATAGGGCTAAGCAAGAAGAAATCAAGACATTTTTGGAGCAGGAATTAAATGTTAGATTTCCTGAGAACTATGATGACTTGGACACTGAGACCAAGTTGGGAATGCTTCGAGCCAAGGTTAACCGACCCATACGCGTCTGTGGAATGGTAAAAAATGAAGGAGAGCCTGGAGGTGGTCCTTTTTGGATTGCAGGTGCTGATGGAAACATTTCCTTACAAATCATTGAATCTGCCCAAATAGATCTGTCCGATTCGGAACAAGCGGCCATTCTGCAAAACGCTACCCATTTTAATCCTGTGGATTTGATTTGTGGAGTTAGGGACCATAAGGGAAACAAATACAATCTTTTGGAATTTGTGGATGAGAAGCAAGGTTTTATAACAGGTAAAACCAAAGAAGGAAAAGAACTTAAGGCATTGGAACTTCCAGGTCTTTGGAATGGAGCCATGGCCTATTGGAATACTCTTTTTGTGGAAGTGCCTTTGGTAACGTTCAATCCTGTAAAAACGGTAAACGACCTATTGAAGCCTACACATCAGGCATAAAAATCAATTCATAGACAAAAAAACCGATTCAACGATGTTGAATCGGTTTTTTTATGTGACCAATTTAAAAATTAGGTGTCTTAAAGACAAAGGGAAGAAGTAAACCCAAGGGAAAAAAAACTTGGGTTAATAATAAAAAACACTTCTAAGCGATGACGCTTAGTTTTTTGGTTGGTTGATTTGGTTGGAAGGTCGTACATAGTGCGACCTTTTTTTGTGACCTGTAGTAAAAAAGTGTGTCCAACTAAATAGAAAATGGAAAGTTTGATATATAAGATAAGCTTGGTGCTGGGAATGTTGTCATTTTTTTTGGCAGTTTTTTTGGTGGTACCACACCTAAGGAGAGCCAATAAGACTAAAAAACAAAACAAATCTGGATAATGCTATGCAAACACTAACCATGCGTTGTCCATCCATGCCAATAATAGATGCAATCCTAATATCTCCATAGATAGATTGAAATATTGGCTAATTCAAAAGGCTGCTTCGGCAGCCTTTTTTTTGGGTAAAAAATAGCCACTTCGCCTCCTTAGGTATACAAAATTACACATATCTAGTACAACCCAAGTTTTTTTAAAACACTGATTCAAAGACAACTAAGGTCTGTGTTATTGTTTTTTGGGATATGGCATTGGATTTTCATTAGATAAGGCAAGTTTAATTTTTTAAAATATAGATATCATGAAAAAATTGATTTTAGCCTCTGTTTTATCCTTTGTAGGTTTAACCGCTATGGCTCAAGATGCCACCACCACAGAGGTAGATAATACCGTATCTGAAGTGACAACGGTCCAAGATTTCCAGGAGATTAATGTTGCTGACCTTCCGGCTGCGGTTGTAGAGGCCGTACAAAAGGATTATCCAACAGCAACTATTAACAAAGCGTACAAAAACGAATCCGATCAGTTCAAATTGGAACTTTCCTTGAAGGATGGTGCCTCGGGAACAGTTTATGCTGATGCCGAAGGCAACTGGATAGAGCTGTAACGCAAATATGATCAATCGTGTTAGGTTAGTTTGGTTAGAGAGGGGTCTGCAATGGCAGGCCTCTTTTTTTTGTGATTTTTTTACCATAAGATCAAAGTCCCTAAACCTCCCGGTATCGTATATCTGATACTGAGATATGCCCAAAATCTTAATCATTGAAGATGATACCGCGTTTAGCCAAATGCTACAAAAGTTCTTGGCCAAACATCAGTATGGGGTTTCAGCATGTTACAATTTAACGGAAGCCAAGCAACTATTGGCTTCAGACTTATTTGACCTTATTCTTTCCGATGTCAGGCTCCCAGAGGGAGATGGAGTAGCATTTCTTTCTGAAATAAAAACTAAATTCCCACGTACCCAGGTTGTGCTAATGACCAGTTTCGCCGAGGTAAGTACTGCCGTAAAGGCTATGAAAAGAGGTGCTTTCGATTATATAGCCAAACCCTTTACACCGGAAAAGATACTGGAGGTGATCCGCACAGCACTAGACTCTTCCAACACCTTTCACGAATTCCAACGTACTCCAAAAAATATGGAGGTGGAATCAGCAATCAATGTTGAATCCGCCATTCTCGGAGTGAGTGAAGCCTCCCAAGAACTGGAACGACATATTGGACTCATAGCTCCAACTCATATGTCCGTGTTGTTGATTGGGGAAAGTGGAACGGGCAAGGAAGTGACCGCCAGGGCTATACACCATGCCAGTAAAAGAAGCAATCGCAACTTTGTGGCCGTGGACTGCGGGGCCATACCAAAGGAATTGGCCACAAGCGAATTTTTTGGGCATAGAAAAGGAAGTTTTACTGGTGCAATAGAGGATAAGGCCGGATTTTTTGAAGCTGCAAATGGTGGCACCCTCTTTTTGGATGAGATAGGAAACCTTTCCTACGAAAATCAAATACAGTTGTTGAGAGCCATTCAAGAGCGAAAAATAAAGCGGGTCGGCAGTACCAAAGAAATTTCAATTGATGTCCGTATTTTGGCCGCTACCAATGAGGATTTGGAACAAGCCGTAGCCGTGGGAAATTTTCGAGAAGATTTGTTCCACCGCTTGAACGAATTCACCATTGCCATACCAGCCTTAAAAGATCGGGATGCGGATTTATTGCTTTTCGCTGATTTCTTCTTGGGTCGCGCTAACGCAGAGCTGGACAAAACCGTGAAGGGCTTTTCCAAGGCCGCAAAGATGCTACTGTTAAATCACAATTGGCCCGGTAATCTTAGAGAGCTCAAAAATGTGGTAAAACGGGCCGTACTGTTCACCGAAGGAAGCGTTATCGAAGCCACTGTATTACCCAATCAACTTCATGGTCAATCCAATGATGCGGCATTCTCCAAACAAAAATTTGAAAAGGAACGTATTTTAAGAGCCTTAAAGCAAACAAATTTTAACAAAAGTGAGGCAGCCAAACTTTTGAAAATGACTCGTAAAACATTGTACAACAAAATCAATCGGTATCAGCTCAAAGTGTAAGCAGATAGGCTTGCAGCCCTTCTTTTACCGGGATGAATCCTTTTTTTACTTCTTCCACTTCCCTGATCAGTCCTTTTTTAGGTGTATTTTCTGGGGCTATCAACTCCAGGCGTTTAAGTTGGGGTACCATGGTTTTAATGGTTAATTGCCGAAACATAGGAAGCATTTTATGCGCAATGCTTCTCACCATGGCAAAATCCATTTGGGCAGAGGCCTTAGATAAGGCTTGCAGATTTTTGTCCGTATCCATCAAAAATGTTTTAAGCACTTCACGCAATGCCCTATTGTCATCAAGAAAAGAACAAATGAGCTCAGTGGAAAATAAAGAGTTCGAATCGGGTTGTATTTTTTCAGAGTGCTCTGGAATTTTCAAATTCAAATGGGAATATTGGGATATTACGTTTAAAAATTCGTGACTTGAGAATGGTTTAAAAAGTACATCCGCAAAATAAGCTTCTTTGCTATCCATCTCCAGTTTACTTTGTCCTGTCATGGCGATGATGGGTTGGTCGGTATACCCAAGGCCATTTTTGGTTTTAAGCGTTTTGGCAACGGTGTACCCATCAGTTATTGGCATTTGGATGTCCGTCAACAGTAGCGCAAAATCATGGGTGGGAGCACTTTTAAAAGCCTCAAAAGAAGTGAAAGCATGGCATTTTATATTGTGAATGTTACAAATTTCATGGATGAGGTGCAAAAGTGACTCATCATCATCTATAACCACCAAAGATGTTTTGGTGTTGGGAGCGAAAGCATCTGAATAAACTTCCTTCTCCAACCCGAAATCTACTGGAATCCATGGAAGACCAAGGGTAAAAATGCTGCCCTTGCCAAATTCACTGCTAACAGAAAGATTTCCACCCATGAGCAAGGCCAGTCTTTTGGAGATGGTAAGTCCTAGACCATAGCCCTTTTGTTTTTTTGGTCTCACATCTTCCGCTTGGGCGAACTCATCAAAAATGAAGTCCAGGGCTTTCTTTTTTATGCCAATTCCCGTATCCATGACCTGAATGTTAAGCATCTTTTTTCCTTTTTCCAGACTAGGATAGGCGCTAAGTTTAATATGTCCCTGTTCCGTAAACTTAAAGGCATTGCCCAGAAGGTTGGTCAAAATCTGCCTAAGTCGCAACAGGTCCCCGGCTATAGGTTGGCTGATGGATTCATGAACATCCAAAATCAGCGGTAGGGATTTTGATATACTTAAATCTGAAAAATCGGTGGTCAAACGCTTTAGTAATTCATCAAGCCGGAAGGGTTTGTTTTCAATGGAAATCGACCCTCCTTCAAGTTCCGTATACTCCAATAGATCATTCACCAGATGTTCCGCATAATTTGAGGCTGATTCCAAGTGCTTTACATACGATTGCTGTCTTGGGCTTTTTAGACTACTTCCCAATAATTCCGTGTAGCCCTTTATGTTTTGCAAGGGTGATCTAAGGTCATGGCTTACGGTTGCAATGAGTTGCTCCCTGCTCCGCAGCAAAGATTCCGAATACTTTTTTTCCTTTTCCAAACGGTCCCGGTACAATTGACCTTTCCAATAATCGCTTGCGGTTAAGACAGTGAAGACAATTATGGTGGATAAAGCCAATATACCGGCTATCCAGGCCAACTGGGTACTCCGTTTTAGCATTTTAGTTTTCTCCAAACGCTCTAATTGGGTTTCTTGTAGTATATCCCGCTCAAGAGAACCTATAATCTCACGAAGTTTTTGGGATAGCACCAAGTCGTTCTTATAGATTTGAAGCTCTTTGCGAATTAGGGAACGTTCAATCCTGGAACTTGCTGTCTTGGCATTGATAAGCAATGATTGGGAAAGTTTTAGTATGGAATCCACCTCTTGGGCTTTATGCTTTTGGGAGGTCTTTTGTGGAATATTGCGATTAAGGATTTCTACATAACTCTTTATGGAGTTCTGGGTTTCTTTGGGGAGTTCTTCAAAATCGGGCACCAATTGCTCAGGTGTAATTCGCCCTAAATCCATCTCCATCTGCTTAAAAGATTTTAAAAGTGAATCTATAGGAGCATTGTTGTTCTCTTCTTCCTTAAGCTTTCTTAATTCTGCATTGGTATAGACCTTTTGCCGGAGCAATGCTTGCACGCTGTCCAATTTTTGAATCTGATAGTGTTGTAAAGAGTAGCTTTTTAGAGTTTCAATATTTGCTTGAATGGAATCCACTTTTTTGGCATAGCTCTGGAAAGAGCTTCTTTTCCGATTTTGCAGTGCCAACTTGGAGAGATTTTCAGCTTCATACAGCGCAGTGAACAAATGATTGGTCTGTAGTAATTCCTCATCGCCAATACCTTTTTCCTGGGATTCCAAATAGGCATTGAACTCAGAATAGATGAATATCCCGGCCAAAACCGCCAAACTTCCCAAAATGACATATCCGGAAATAAGCTTAAGTGTAAATCTGTTCTTGGATTTTAGGGGCATACCATAGAATTACATACATATATACGTGAAGCCCATGGTACCATGGTTCTTTGGACTATGTTAATTATGTTCCTTTTTTGTTATGATAAATTGATTGGACGAATTACTTTTGCGGCATCTCAAAGGGGTGCTTTTTTAAAAGGCTGAGATTATACCCAATGAACCTGGGCGGGTAATGCTGCCAAGGGAGTGCGCTTTGCGCATCTTGGAATTTCTATGTTTCCTTAGAAACAAAAATCAAGTAGTAACAAAGAATAATGGCCCCTTTTATTCGTAAAACTTTTTTACGGATGAAACCATTGTGTTCAAAAAACCAAGTAATCGCTGTCCTGGATGGCGGTCCAACGCAAAAACCTAAAAAAAAGAAAACAGGTCGCGTTAAATGTCTAACCACTTCACTCGCCTTGATAGGTCTTTCAATTATGGTGAGCGGTCAACAAAACCCAACTGACTCCCTTGAAGGGAAAAAAATTGTACTGGATGAGGTGCTGGTGCAGGCGGTTCGGGTAACCAAAGAATTCCCGATTACCTTTTCCAATTTGGATAAGGAAGAAATTACACCCAGAAACCTAGGGCAGGATATCCCAATTTTAATGAATTACCTTCCAGCTGTGGTGACTACCTCGGATGCCGGAGCTGGGGTGGGGTATACGGGAATTCGAGTGCGTGGTAGCGATGCCACTCGGGTGAATGTTACCATTAACGGTATACCCTACAACGATGCCGAGTCGCAGGGAACTTTTTGGGTAAATATGCCCGATTTTGCGTCTTCTACCCAGAGTTTACAATTGCAGCGGGGTGTAGGAACATCCACCAATGGGGCTGCGGCCTTTGGCGCAAGTCTCAACCTATTGACCGACGCATTTTCCGAGGATGCCTACGGGCGAATTTCTTCATCTATTGGAAGTTTCAATACGTTGCGAAACAATGTAAAATTCAGCACAGGATTAATGGATGGGAATTTTGAACTTTCTGGAAGGCTGTCAAGAATAACCTCCAATGGTTATATCGACCGTGCTAGTTCTGAACTGGACAGTTATTTTCTTCAAGGAACTTATAAAGATGACAACACCTTGATAAAAGCACTCCTTTTTGGAGGGCATGAAGTTACATATCAGTCATGGTTTGGCATTGATGCCGAAACGCTTAGAACCAACAGGACCTTTAATCCGGCTGGAATGTATACCGATGAAAACGGTATAACTCAATTTTACGATCGGGAAGAGGATAATTATAAGCAAGATCATTTCCAACTGCATTGGAACGAAACCCTAAGCCCCGGCTGGAATGCCAATGTCGCGATACATTATACTCGCGGGAGAGGATATTTTGAGCAGTTCAGGGAAGATGACGACTTTGAAACCTATGGATTTGAACCCATTACGGTTAATGGCGAAACAGTAAATACCACCGATTTGATCAGAAGGAGATGGCTGGACAATGATTTTTATGGCACCGTGTTGTCCTTGAACCATACCAAAGAAAACCTGAACCTTATCCTTGGCGGTGGCTACAATGTATACAAAGGAGATCACTTTGGTGAGGTAATTTGGGCCCGTTTTGCAGGTAACAGCAACATAAGGGACCGTTACTATGATGATAATTCCACCAAAACTGATATTAATGTTTATGCCAAGGCCAATTATAAACTGGATGATAAATGGTCTGTGTTTGGGGACCTTCAGTACCGTGGCGTAGGCTATGAAGCCAATGGTGAGGATACCGGTTTAGTGGACGATACCTTTAACTTTTTCAATCCAAAGGCTGGAATCACTTTCGACTTAAACCGAAACAATAATTTCTATCTATCCTATGCCAGGGCCAACAGAGAGCCGAATAGAAACGATTACGAAAATGGCAATCCAAAACCTGAAAAGCTAAATGACTTTGAACTAGGGTGGCGTTTTGTGTCGCCAAGCTTTCAATTGAATGCCAATGCCTATTACATGCGCTATAAGGACCAATTGGTACTTACAGGGGAGTTGAACGATGTGGGCTCACCACTTCGGGCCAATGTTGGGGACAGTTATCGTTTGGGTATTGAACTTGACGCGAATATCAGTCTTGGAGATCGTTGGAAGGTAAGACCCAATATCGCGTTGAGTAACAATAGGAATATTGATTTCTTTTTCCAACGCGATGGTACACTTCAGAATTTGGGGAATACGAACATTGCCTACTCTCCTGATATTGTGGCTGGAAATATCCTTTCTTTTGTACCTAATGAAAACTTGCAATTATCCGTATTGACCAAATTTGTCGGGAAACAGTACATGGGTAATATTGACTCCGAGACCTCTGAGCTGGACAGTTATTCGCAAACCGATTTTAATGTGCAATATGTAATCGAAACAAACTCATTTGTTAAGAGTATTGTGCTGTCCGGTTTGGTGAACAATCTTTTTGACGCTGATATTGTTTCCAATGGATATTTCTTCACTTTTGACGATGATTTCACCAATCCTGGTACCATCACAACTATTGAAGGGGCCGGTTTTTACCCGCAGGCGGGCATCAATTTTCTGCTGGGAGCCACTGTGAATTTTTGATTGGACCAAAACAGTTTTAGCATGGGATTCTGTAAATTTATCGTAATGACGGAATCCCTTTCTTTTTCAGAAAAAAAACCTATCCGCTGGGGCGTGATCGGCTGCGGGGGTGTAACCGAAGTAAAGAGTGTACCCGCCTATCAAATGACAACCGGTTTTGAGGTTGCCATGGTAATGCGGAGGGATGGGAAAAAAGCACAGGACTATGCTTTGAGGCATGCGGTTCCAAACTGGACCACGAATGCAAAGGAGGTTATTGAAAACCCGGATATAGATGCTATTTATATTGCCACTCCACCAGATTCCCATTTGCACTATGCACTTCAGGTAGCACAAATGGGCAAAGTTTGTTGTATTGAAAAACCAATGGCACCAAACTATAAAGAAAGTTTAGCCATCCATAAAGCTTTCGAGGAAAGGAAATTACCGCTTTTTATTGCCTACTATCGCCGTTCCCTACCTCGGTTCAACAAGGTTAAGGAGTGGCTGGAAGAAAAACAGATTGGAGAGGTTCGGCATATTCATTGGCAGAAGACCAAACCGCCTAATGATATGGATCTAAACGGAATCTACAACTGGCGTACGGACAAAAGCATAGCACCGGGAGGGTATTTTGATGATTTGGCCAGCCATGGATTGGATTTGTTTACGTATCTGTTGGGTGATATCCAAAAGGCAAGTGGAATTGCGCTTAACCAGCAAGGTCTATACGGAGCATTCGATAGTGTTAGCGGATCATGGGTTCATAAAAACGGTGTTACCGGGACAGGTAGTTGGAATTTTGGAACGTATCATCGGGAGGATAAGGTTGAAATTTTGGGCTCTAAAGGAAAAATCAGCTTTGCCGTTCTGGATGAGGCTCCCTTAGTCTTGGAAAATGAATCTGGGAAGCAAGTCTTGGAGGTTAAAAACCCGAAGCATATCCAAGAATTTCATGTGGCCAATATTAAAAGTCATCTGTTGGGGAAATCCATCCATCCCTCGCTGGGAGAATCTGGCCTGCATACCAGTTGGGTAATGGATAAAATTTTGGGGACTAGTTGAAAATCGTCACAATGTTGCCACTTTGTGTCGCCCTGTAAAAAAGCAGGTCGTAGTATCGATTACCATCAGCTGGTCGGTCTAGTTGCTGCCCCGTAAATAGACTATAAGTAAAATCTTCGCAAGAACAGGTTACATTCTGTCCATCAATGGTCATGGTGGAGCAATTGTTTGGGGCATGGTTGGGGCAACTTGCCTCCCAGGCCACAAACTGGGAACCGCTTAATCCTGCCCGCATCACAAAAGCGCCGCGGGTACCCACACCATTGTTGTCCACATAGACAGGGTTGCCAATATTGTTAAGGTCATTGTATAATGGGAGATTAAGATTTAGTTCAAACCGAAAACCCACTTCTTGTAGGAATGGATTTCTATTGGTGGGGTCAGATTCACAGGAGATTAAGAAAAGTGATAAAAAGGTACTTAAGAAGTACTTCATAGCATGAATTTCAAGGCGTTGCATCGGCAAATTTGAGCAAAAAATGCCTATATTTGCGTTAAATCCTCGCAAAAAAACTATGCAAGCCATAGTTGCAGTTGAGGATTTTTTGTATTTGTAGCACAAAAGTACAGTGGGAAAATTTTTCATTTTCTTCAGTGTCCTTTTGCATTAAAAAATGACGAGATGAGTAAAGTTTCATATTATACAGCAGAGGGATTAAAAAAATTACGGGAGGAACTCAATCACCTAAAAGATGTGGAAAGGCCAAAAGCTTCTCAGGCCATAGCCGAAGCGAGGGATAAAGGCGATCTTTCCGAAAATGCGGAATATGATGCTGCCAAGGAGGCCCAAGGTCTATTGGAGATGAAAATATCCAAGATGGAGGAGACCTTGTCCAACGCCAGATTAATTGATGAGTCACAATTGGATACCTCAAAGGTTTTGGTACTTTCAACAGTAAAGTTGAAGAACCAGAACAACGGTATGGAAATGAAATATACCCTTGTGGCGGAAAGTGAAGCAGACCTAAAGGCTGGAAAAATTTCTGTAACCTCTCCCATAGGAAAGGGACTTTTGGGAAAATCTGTAGGGGACGTAGCGGAAATCCAAGTACCTAACGGAACGTTAAAGTTTGATATTTTGGAGATTACCCGGGAATAATCGGACTCAAAATTTTTATATTTAATCCCGTCACCCGACGGGATTTTTTATTCAAAACCAAACCAGACCAGCATGCCAAGTATTTTCACCAAAATCATAAATGGGGATATCCCTTGTTACAAAATTGCGGAGGACGACGATAACTTTGCATTTTTGGATATAAACCCAAATGCCAAAGGTCACACGCTTTGTGTGCCTAAAAAGGAGGTGGATAAACTTCTCGATCTGGACGAAGCCTCGTACATGAAACTCATGGCATTTTCCCGAAAGGTGGGACAAGCTATAGAAGCTTCTGTAGAATGCCAACGTGTGGGCATGAGTGTTATTGGGCTGGAAGTTCCTCATGTACATGTGCACCTTATTCCACTACAAAGCATGAAAAATGCCACTTTTCAATATAAGGAAAGTCTAAAGCCCGAAGAATTTGAAAAGGTGGCCCAAAGTATTCGGGACAATCTTAAATAAGTCCTTCCAATCGCATGTAAATCCCGGTGCCAGCCAAGGCTAGCAGCACAATCAGTATTATAAAAAACAAGGTCGTAAACCGCACGGACTTGCGGTCTGGGGTCACCAATTTGTTATAATAGTCGAACACCCGTTCAATATCATCCGTCCAATTCACGGGATAGATAATAGAAAAGCATTTCTTACACTTGATTTCATGGGTTACCTGATCGGTGGTCCGATGGTAGAATGGATTGTAGGTGTGTTTCTGATAAAAGGTGAGCTTTAGCTCCTGGTTAAAACATTCGGGGCAATTGTTGGTAATCTCAGCTTCCTTTATCGCAATTTGTTTCTCTTTGGCCATAGCGGATTAAACATTTGCTTTGAGGGAAATTTGCATGATTGTTCCTTCTTTACTTGACGAAAGTACTTTAATTTTTCCTTTATGGTACTCTTCAACAATTCTTTTAACTAAGGAAAGTCCTAATCCCCAGCCCCTTTTTTTAGAGGTTACTCCAGGGTTAAAAATGTTCTGAAAGTCACTTTTTGCAATGCCATGACCCGTGTCGGATACCAAAATATGTACATTTTGGCCCTTTTGCTCAATCTGGATACTAATGCTCCCTTTACCCTTCATGGCATCAATGCCATTTTTGACTAAATTTTCAATACTCCAGTTGTATAAGGGAGGGTTTAACAGCACTGGCAGCTTTTCAATCTCTGAATTGAAAGCAAAATGTACCAGTTTAGAGCTTCTTCGCTTTAAATATTGATAGGCCTTCTCGGTCTCTGTTACGATATCGTGTTCCCGTAATTCGGGGACCGACCCAATTTTGGAGAAACGCTCTGTAATGGTTTGAAGACGCGTTATGTCCTTGGCGATTTCTTTGGTGATATCCGGATTGATGTCCTCTGACTTCAATAGTTCGTTCCAACCTAAAAGTGAAGTCAAAGGTGTTCCTATTTGATGTGCGGTTTCCTTGGCCATACCGGCCCAAAGCTTGTTTTGCTCCGATGCCTTGTTCGTTTTAAAGAAAAAGAAAATAACGGCACCAAATAAACAAATGATCAGTAGCAGGGCCAGAGGATAATATTTAAGTTTGTTCAGTACTTCTGAGTTTCCATAATAAAGGGTTTCCAAAAGCTCCCCTTCTTGGACAATATGAATCGGTTCATTTTCACTGGAGTACTGTCTGATTTTTCGCTGGATATAGGCGCTATCGGTAGCCTTTTCTTCTGGAATATTGTGGGTTTTGATGGAACCTTCCTCATTCACCAAGATCATGGGGGTAGAGGTATTGTTGCCCATTACCTTTAAGGTTAGGTTTCCCAGTTCCTGATCTACGGAAGACTGAATAAGCTCCAATTGCGCCGTGGCCCAAATCTCCATTTTTAATCGCTCCTCTTCTTTAAACTTCTTGAAAAAACTGTTGGTGTTCCAAAGAATTAGGCTCACAATTACAAAAGCGGAGATCAATAAGGTAATATTGGATGCTTTGTTTTTGGGGCTGAAGTTCATGTCTTGGCCGAATTCGTATTAAAGATAGGAGAAAAGTGATAACATGTTAATAGTTAACGGGATTCTAGCATTTTTATTAGGGGGCATTTTATGTATTTTTGAACCATATTGAAAATAGCATTTATGGAAGTTCAGGGAAGAATTAAAATGATTGACGAAACCAAGACGTATGGGAACAACGGTTTCAGAAAAAGAGAAATGGTAGTTACTACGGAAGAGCAATATCCACAACACATTTTGGTGGAATTTGTACAAGATAAATGCGATTTGTTGAATAGCTACGCCGTAGGGCAACAAGTAAAAGTTAGCATCAACCTTAGAGGTAGGGAATGGGTAAATCCTCAAGGCGAGACCAAATATTTCAATTCCATCCAAGGATGGCGTATTGAAAACATGGAAAATGCACAACCTGCCAATGATATGCCACCAGTTCCACCGATGGAAGCTTTTGAACCCGCGGATGATGTTAATGAGGAGGATCATGACGATCTTCCCTTCTAAACTACCTTGGGACTTACAGGGTTTATAGAACGTATCTTTAGAAGGTATCTGCCATCACCTTTTACCATCGCGGTGGTATTGACGGTGCTGACCTTGATTTTGGCACTGCTGTTTACCGAGAATACTTCAGACCGAAACCATTTTGTTGAACTCCTGTCCTTTTGGGAAAGGGGAATTTGGAACAATGGGCTTTTGGTGTTTGCCTACCAAATGATGCTCATTTTGGTTCTTGGGCATGTTCTAGTGTTGAGCAAACCCATGGAAAGGCTTATTCTTGGGATTACAACATTGGTGAAAAACACATCCAATGCAGCCCTACTTGTAGCATTGCCCACCATGATGGTCTCCTTTTTCAATTGGGGTCTTGGGCTTATTTTTGGAGCTATTTTAGCCAGAAAAGTTGGGGAGTATGCCCAAGCTAATAACATTCCGATCAATTATCCCTTGATTGGGGCGTCAGGCTATGTTGGATTAATGGTTTGGCATGGTGGAATCAGTGGTTCTGCTCCGATAAAAGTATCAGAGGAGGGACATCTACAAAGTCTTATGGCCTCTATGTCCAATTCTCAACTTTTGGAAGGTCTTCCAAAATTGATTTCCACTTCGGATACGGTGTTCAGCCCATGGAATTTAATTTTGTTTGGTTTGGTTGCCTTGGCCATTTCCTTAACAGTTTACGTGTTGGGAAGAAAACTTCCGCCCGGTCAGATGCACCTAAAAGAGTATAAGTTTCAATCTGCAAGCAAAGAAAAATTGGAAGGAGCGGAGAAATTGGATTATTCCAAACCTGCCGCCTTGTTTTTTGGGATTTTGATTTTGGCCGCCTTCATTGTGCAATACCTACCGGCACTAAGAAGTTTGAACATTACTCCGAACATGCTCAATTTTTTCATGTTTGGGCTGGCCATTGTTTTACATGGGAATTTTAAGAGCTTCTTGAACGCTATTGAAGAGGCTATAGGAGATACCTCAGGGATATTGATTCAGTTTCCCCTATACTTTGGAATTATGGGAATTATGGCAAGTAGCGGGATGATCAATGGGATATCGGATTTTTTCGTTTCCATAGGCACGGCGACCACCTTGCCCATTTTCACGTTCTTAAGTGCGGGTTTGGTGAATATTTTTGTACCAAGCGGTGGCGGACAATGGGCCGTTCAAGGGCCTTTGGTTTTGGAATCTGCACTGCAGTTGGGGGTACCATTGCCCAAGGCTATCATGGCTTTAGCCTATGGAGACCAGATTACCAATATGTTGCAGCCATTTTGGGCACTGCCCTTGCTGGGAATCACCAAATTAAAGGCCAAGGAGATTTTGCCTTATACCTTGGTTTTTATGCTCATTGGTAGCGTTATTTATATTGCTGGACTGCTGTTTTGGTAGTACTTTTTCAGTAATTTTAGATAAAAATTGCAAATGGAAAAAGACGCCAATAATTTTCCGTTGTTTTTTCTTGGAGATCGATTGGAATTTCCGTCGGTATCCCAGGCCAATGAAGATGGACTTTTGGCTGTCGGAGGAGACCTCTCTCCTGAGCGCTTACTGCTCGCCTATAAAAATGGAATATTTCCTTGGTTTAATGATGACGCCCTGATTTTATGGTGGAGTCCAGATCCGCGTATGGTGCTCTACCCAAGGGAGATTAAAATTTCCAAAAGCATGAGAAAGGTGTTGCGTGATGGACAGTTCACCTTAACCCAAAATACCTGTTTTGAAAAGATTTTGGAGCATTGCGCCAAGGTGGAACGAAGAGATCAGGATGGTACCTGGATTACTCCCAACATGAAATCGGCCTATCTGGAGCTCTTTGACCGCGGGTTTGCCAAATCTTTGGAAGTTTGGGAAGGCGATATTTTGGTAGGGGGACTTTATGGAATAGACTTAGGGCATGTGTTTTGTGGCGAAAGCATGTTCAGTCTTAGGCCCAATGCCTCAAAATTTGCCTTTATACAGTTGGCCCAACAACTGGAGGCTAAAAAGTATAGGCTTATAGATTGCCAAATCCATACTCCTCACCTGCAAAGTTTAGGCGCCAAGGAAATACCTAGGGAAGAGTTTATGGAAGCCCTTGCCAAATAGTCTAGTGCTCCTTTAAAATCTTGGTTTGCCAGGGTGCTAGTTCATAAATTTGATCGGTAAAGTCGGATAAGTTTGATTTCATCAATCCAAAACCATTCCCCTGTATTGGCGAAGCATAAGTTTGGGTGCGGTCGCTAAAATTATGCAACACAAGAAAACAATGTTCCGCATCCCATCTAAGGTATGCGTAGATGCTTTCATGGCCGTTATCGATACATTCGTAATCTCCATAGACCATGGTGGGATGGGCCTTTCTAAAAGCAATCATTTCCCTGTAGTAGTTCAATATCGAGTTTGTATCCTGTTCTTGGGCCGCTACATTGATATCCGTGTAATTTGGATTGATCTTTAGCCAAGGTTTTCCATCTGAAAAACCTGCATTTTTATGAGTATCCCACTGCATGGGTGTACGCGCGTTGTCCCTACTTTGAGCATGGACAACAGACATGAACGCGTCCATGTCCTTACCTTGTTCTTTGGCCTCTTTATATGCGTTCAGGGTCTCCACATCATTATAGTCGGAAATGTGGGGATAGGCCACATTGGTCATCCCAATTTCGTCTCCCTGGTATACATAAACCGTTCCCCTTAGAGTCATCAATAGGGTAACCAACAGTTTGGCCGAAGCATTATGGTGCGTTCCATCATCACCAAACCGGGATATCATCCTGGAAAAGTCATGATTCCCTAAAAAGATACTTCCCCAACCTTTGTCCTTCAGTGCTTTGTCCCAATTCGAGAATACCTCCTTAAACTCATTTAAGTTGAATTCCCTGGGGTCATACTTTCCACCCAGACCACAGTCGATGAACATATGATCAAAATGAAAGACCATATTCAGTTCATTTCGACTTTCATCCACATAAAGCGGACCGTTTTTAAGGTCGATTCCAGGACCCTCCCCAACCGTCATGATATCATATTTAGATAGGACCTCTCGATTCATTTCATTTAGGTAGTCATGAATTTTAGGGCCATTGGCATAGTCATTTTCTATGGTATCCTGAAATTTCTCAAAAGTGGTGTCTGGCAGGCCTTCAGGTTTGGAGATCACTGAAATCACATCCATACGAAAACCATCCACCCCCTTATCGAACCAATACTTGATCACATCATGGATTTCTTTCCTCACTTCGGGATTCTCCCAGTTGAGGTCTGGTTGCTTTTTGGTGAAGTAATGGAGATAGTATTGGTCGGTAGTATCGTCATGCAGCCAAGCACTTCCGCTAAAAAAAGATGTCCAGTTATTGGGAGGGCCATCCTCTTTACCGTCTTTCCAAACATAATAATCCCTATAAGGATTGGTTTTGGATTTTTTGGATTCTTGAAACCAATAATGTTCGTCGGAAGTATGGTTGGCCACAAGGTCCATAACCAATTTCAGACCCTTCTGATGCATTTTCTCCAGAAGTTCATCAAAGGCCTCTTGTCCCCCAAAATCCTCTGAAATTTTACGGTAATCGCTTATGTCATAGCCATTGTCATCATTTGGTGACTCATAAACCGGGCATAGCCATACTACATCCACACCTAGGGATTTGATATAGTCCAGTTTTTCAATAATACCAGGAATATCCCCAATACCGTTTCCAGTAGTGTCATTAAATGAGCGTGGATATATTTGATATACCACACTCTCTTTCCACCAAGATTTTGTCATGTACCTAAAAGTTGATTCCAGAAGTTAGGTGAAGATGAAATAGGTGCTGATGACCAAGAGCGAAATGACTCCTCCTATTGCAAAAGCATATTTCCAAGGTGTGATGTCGATAACATCCGTGCTTTCTTCCACAGTAACCTCTTTTTTGGGCATAATTTTACCAAAAATCAGCATAACAACAACATTGAAGACAAATAAAATTCCCATAACATGTAAATAATGGGGATAGGCCTCCGCTTTTATGATGCTCAATTGAGCTGCATCCGTTATGCCTTGGGACTCAGCAAGTGCAACAGCACTTTCCCTAAAGTGAGGCTCCAGGAATAGTAAACTTATCAAATAAAGAATGACGCCTCCTACCATAACCACTTTGGCACCCAACGCGGGCACTCTTTTGGTCAAGATTCCCGTCATCACCACAGCAAGAATAGGTACACTTAAACTTCCCAACGATTGCTGGATATAACTAAAAAGTCCATCAGGGGCATTGGCAATAAAAGGCGCAATGGTCATGGAGATAATACCCAAGCCAAGACCAAATCGTTTGCCAGCTTTTACCGTTTCCATATCCGTAGCGTCTTTTTTAAAGAAGAATTTATAGAGATCAAAACCGAACAGCGTGGCGCTACTGTTCAACAAACTGTTGAATGAACTGAGCACTGCCCCGAAGAGAACAGCGGCAAAGAAGCCTGTTAAACTGGCCGGGAGTACCTTAGCCACCAAAGCGGGATATGCCTGATCGGCATTTTCCAATTGGCCGTTAAACACATGCCAGGAGATAATACCGGGTACCACCACCACAATTGGAATCACAAATTTGACAAAGGCGGCCAATAGCATTCCTTTTTGACCCTCTTTTAAACTTTTGGCTCCGAATACCCTTTGCAATATGGACTGATTGGTTCCCCAGTAGTAGACCTGGGCCAACATCATACCGGTAAAAATGGTTCCGAAAGGGATAGAGGAATCCACGGCACCTTTTACGATAAATTTTTCGGGGTTAGTATCCCATAAAATACCAAGGCCTTTCCCCACACTTCCATCACCAATTAACATTAGTCCAAAAACCGGAATCAAAAGTCCTCCAATAAGCAGTCCAACCGCATTGATAAGGTCTGAAACGGCAACAGCCTTCAAACCGCCAAAAATCGCATAGACCATGCCTATGAGACCGATGGACCAAACGCAGATCCAGATGACCGTCCAAGGATCCATATTCAGAACATTGGGCAAATCGAACATGGTGCTAAAAGCAAGCGATCCTGAATATAAAATGGTTGGCAGCAGCACAATGCCATACGCGAAAAGGAACAGTATGGAAAGTAATGCCTTGGTCTGTTTGTCAAAACGTTTTTCTATGAACTCGGGGATTGTGGTAATCCCTTTTTTCATATACTTTGGCAGCAAAAATATGGCCGTGAACACCATAGCTATGGCCGCCAAGGTTTCCCAGGCCATGACCATGATTCCTTCGTCAAAAGCTTGACCATTTAATCCCACAATTTGTTCTGCGGAAAGGTTGGTCAGTAACAAGGACCCAGCAATAGTAACGGCCCCGAGGGTCCTGCCCCCCAGATAATAGCCATCGGCAGATTTTTCATCGGTTTTTCTGGTAGCATACCAAGCTACTACCGCAACAAAAAGAGTAAATCCTAGGAAAGAAATAAGCGTAAGTGCTCCCATTGTATTAGAATAAAGTTAGTTTGTGTAGTTCCCTGAAAGATAGAGAAATTTCAATAGCCTGTAAAAACTTGATCAGAACTTTGTTTCCATACAGCACAATTACCACAATAAAGTTGTTGAAAGTTAAAAGGAAAGTTGTGCGCTGGTAAGCAGGAACAATATGTTTTGGGGAGTTGCAAAGGTGTAGTCCTCCATACGGTATTCTATGCCTACAAGTAGCTTTAGTTTCCGGTCCATTTTCCATCCCATTTGCCCTGTTAGGCGCACATCGTATTGGGGTGAACTGCCTTTGGATACACTCAAAAGTTGTTCCATGCTGGCAATTAAAAATGGCTCCCCAATATCCAGTTTTTCACCCTTTAATGGAAAATCCGATGCAAATCGGTACCGGAAGCGATGGATGGTCAAATTCTTCAAAATGCGCTGTTCTGTCCGGAGCCTATGACCAAAACGAACAACTAAAGGACTAGAGGTTATATTGTATTGTTGGGTAAGACGGAGTTCATCCTGCTTACCATCGAAAATGTTTCTAAACCGATATTGCACACCAAGTGATACACTTTGGTTATCCTGCACGTTGAATTTTGAAAAATGGACCAGATCGATTTGCCGCCCCTTAAATCTGAAGTCGCCATCCTCTATAACATAACTACGGTGCGCCAAGGAAAAATTATGGGAATAATTGTTTGAAACCCTATAGTTAAGGGCCATTTGAGGCTGCCAATAGGCCGTTAAGTTTTCCTGTCCGTGAAAAATCATGGGCATCAACAATAGAAGTAAACAACTCCACCAACTAGTATAGGATATGGTCATAGTCGGCCGATAATGATTCCCGAAGCTTTATTAGTTGTCCTTCAGCAGAGAAAAGTCCTTCAAAGGTCTGATAGCCTTTTTCCCCCTTTGTGGTAAAAACAAGCTCGTAATTGATGGTAGGAAGGATAAGGTTTTGAAAGGCATCGCGCAAGACTTTTTCTACTCCGGTGCTCCCAGCAGGATGTTGTTGCTGTATTCTTTTTATGCGTATTTTTTTAAATTTGGACTGTAATTGATCTGTTATCCTCGCCCAGCTTTCTTCAGGGACGTCCGTTTCTTTTATCAAGAACTCCACATCCTCCAAATCTCCGTTTTGATTGAATTCAATGCTGTAATGCAGACGACCTTTCTTCAGCTTTAGCTCATAACTTTTTTTGGTACTATCCGTCTCATGATAGAAGCGAACCCTTTTCGCGTCCTCCAAATAAGGTGAAACCATTTGTAAGGCATTGGAGGGGAATTCAGATTTGGGAATCCTATACTCTTTCTCATATTTGTTTTGAGCAACTGTGGAAAGAGCCAAACATAAAAAAAGGAAAGTAAAAAACCGTTTAGACCTCATCATATCTGAAACAACTTACTTCATGGTCATTCACCATACCAATGGCCTGCATGAATGCGTAGATGACAGTACTCCCCACAAACTTGAATCCCCGTTTTTTTAGGTCTTTGCTTATGGTATCGGAGAGTGGTGTGGTAGCTGGGCCATCCTTATAATTTTGTAAAGTATTCTTTATAGGGACATCATCTACAAATCCCCAGATATAGGCACTGAAACTGCCAAACTCCTGTTGTGTTTCCATAAATGCCCTTGCGTTGGAAACTGTTGCGTGCACTTTGAGTTTGTTCCGAATAATTCCTGGATCTGTCAACAATCCATCAATCTTGGATTGGTCATAATGGACAATTTTTTTGTAATCAAAATGGTCGAAGGCGCTCCTGAAGTTCTCTCGCTTCTTGAGTACCATTATCCAGCTAAGGCCAGCCTGAAAGGTCTCCAATACCAAAAATTCAAATAGGGTGTCATCATCCCTGACCGGGGTTCCCCATTCCTTATCGTGATAACTTTCATAAAGGGAGTCTCCTTCACACCAACCACAGCGATGTTTGCTCATAAGCTAGGTTTTCGATAAAGATAGGAGAAAAATAAAAGTTCTATACTGCCAGTAGTTCTTTGGCGACCAATGCGTTTTCCAAGTCTGCATAAATCTTCGTCAAACCCTTGTAAAAGTCTTTTCGATCACGTCTTCCCAATATGTAAATGGCTTTGGAATTGGCGCGGTTTAGGATGCCTACTATGGAAACCATCTTCCCGATAAGCTTATGTGAGGATAAACTGATGGACTGGTCATGGGATTCATACTGGGGGAGATTGCTTTCTAAATAAAGGTAGGTTTCGTTTACAGGCTTTCCAATGATATAGACCGACCCAATTCGAATTGACTTGGGCTTGGATTTTGAATGCACTAGGGTACCAGGGTTACTCATAGTCTTCTGTTTTTATTAGAACCATTGTATCAAGAAAAGGTACAACGGCATGCCAAGGGTGATGTTGAATGGGAAAGTAAAGGCCAGCGCCATGGGGACATATAGACTTGGGCTGGCCTTGGGTGCCGCAATCCGCATAGCTGCGGGGACGGCGATATAAGATGCGCTGGCCGCCAAAATGGCGAACAGAAATCGGTTACCTACGCTTTCGGTAATGAATTGACTGAACCAGGCTACTAAACAGCCATTAAGGATGGGAAGTCCGATAGAGAAAATCAAGGCGAACCATCCCTTGTTCAAAAATGATTTGATTTTTTTGCCACTAGTTATTCCCATGTCCAATAGGAATACCGCCAAAAATCCCTTAAATATATCGGTTGTGAAAGGTTTGATTCCTTCGGCCTGGTGTTCGTTGGCCAGAAAGCCAATGGCCAGACTTCCAAGGATAAGGAGCACACTGCCATTGGTTACGGAATGATGCAGCACTTTGGAGAAATTTCCTTTTTCCTTTTTCTCCTTCTTGAAGTAGGCCATGAGCAATACGCCAATAATGATGGACGGGGCTTCCATCAAGGCCATGACCGCTACCATATGGCCTCCAAAATTTATGTTTTCCAGCTCCAGAAAGGAAATTGCGGTCACAAAAGTGACCGCACTTACCGATCCGTACGCCGCTGCTATGGCACCTGAATTTTCAACGCTGAACTTTCGTCTTAATATAAAATAGGCAAAAACGGGTACTGAAATCGCTAAGAACACCCCAAAGAGGAGCGACCAGACGATTTCCATATTAAACTGGCTATGGGAAAGCTCCATGCCCCCCTTAAAACCAATAGCGAAAAGCAAATACAACGAGATAAACTTGGAGGAGTTTGCCGGAATTTCCAAATCGCTCTTTAGCTGCACCGCCACAATGCCCAAAAAGAAGAAAAGTAAAGCAGGATTGGTCAGGTTATCCAATAGCAGGTGTAGATCCATAGGTTAGTCTTCCAAGGTGATGTTTAGTATGCCGTCGATTCTTAATCTTTTGCCTTCACTTCGAACACTGTTGATGAAGTTCTTGGCGATAAGCTTTTCGGTTTCCAATTCATGAATTCTTCCGTCAGGATACTTGGTGTTGGCATCACGGTTTCCCTCACACCAAGAAAGTCTCTGGAGTTTATGGAAGTTTATTTTTTCATTCAGAAGAGCCGTGATTACATCCAGTGCTTCCGAAGCTGTGAATGTACCATCCACCAATTGAATTTTTTGATCTGTCTTAACTAAGGTTTCCATTGTTTTTCGATTTAAGATTTAACTAATACTTTTTTGTTTGGTTTTTTCCTATGAGATGGATGGACATAAGTCCAAAAATGATGGACATTGAGATACTCAACCATCCGAAGAAGAGAAAATCATTAAGTGCCGAAAGCACCAGAATTGCGCCAAACAGAAATCCGGTCAGGGCATAGTACAACGGATAAAATCGTTCAGGATTCTTGGTTTTTACTTTTTGCGATTCGAGCTTTTGGGTTTGTGTGAGTTTGAACAACATGGTTTGTTTTTTTTACAAAGGTTGGGGAATTAATAGATATATTTTTATTTATATTTATTATGAAAAACATAAATAATATTTATGAATTATACATTGCATCAACTTCGAATATTCTCTCAAATTGTTGAAAAACAAAGTATTACAAAAGCATCAGAAGCACTATATCTGACTCAGCCAGCAGTGTCAATTCAGTTGAAAAATTTTCAAGATCAGTTCCCAATTCCGCTAACCGAGGTGGTGGGCAGAAAGTTGTTCATAACGGATTTTGGTAGGGAGATAGCCCTTTCTGCAGAACGTATTCTATCTGAGGTTGATGGCATTAATTACCGAATGCAATCTTTTGGGGGGAAGCTTGCAGGAAGGTTGAAGGTCTCAGTTGTATCCACAGGAAAATACGTTATGCCCTATTTCCTGTCCGGATTCATGAAAGCCAATACCGGAGTGGACCTTGTTATGGATGTGACCAACAAAGCCAGGGTAGTGCAAAGCTTGGAAGAGAACCAAGTGGATTTTGCACTGGTGTCTGTCCTACCAGATCACCTGAAACTAAAGAAGGCTAGCTTGATGAAGAACGTACTGTATTTGGTTGCCAATCCAAATCATTACAAGAAAATATTGCTCTCCAAGAAAATGTTCGTAAAGGACACTCCATTGATTTTCAGGGAGCCGGGTTCCGCAACCAGGGCGGCCATGGAGACCTACTTAAACAATGCAGAAATACAAGTAGGAAAGCGGATAGAACTCACCTCCAACGAGGCGGTAAAACAAGCTGTAATAGCTGGTTTAGGTTGTTCCATAATGCCCTTAATTGGAATCAAAAATGAGCTAAAGAACGGCAGCTTGGAGATATTTCCAAAGCGAAGTCTACCCATACAGACTACATGGAACTTGGTATGGCTGGCATCGAAAAAACTGTCTCCGGTCGCAACCGCATTTTTGGAATATGTTGAGCAGGAAAAAGAACAGATTATCCAGCGGGATTTTGACTGGTTTGAGAAGTACTAGGAGCTGATTTGGAAATTTCTATGGTACTGTGAATCTGCAATATCTGACCTTCATTTTTGGCCTGCACGATCAATGTGGTGATTTCCTCCTTTGCTTTTTTCAATTGGACAATCCTGTTTTTGGAGTTCAGGGAATCCTGACAATCTGGATGTTGTAGATTGAGCAGTTGCACCGAATGAAATTTGATTTTGTCATTAAGCAAGGATAAAAGTACATCGGCAGCCTCAGAAGGGGAGAACAATCCTTCAATCAACAGATAAGAATCTGTTTTGGGAGTATGCTCCCCTTTTGTTGCTGTTTTTGACCACTTGTGTAGCCATTTTTGTATCATGCTCAAGTGCTTTGGGTTTTTACCTAACGATGGAGCCCTTACCCTCCATTTTTGGCAATCTTAGCTCTCCAGAAGCGATGGCTCCATTGAGCGATGCCGTCATGGTTTTGTAAACCCTAAAGAACTTTTGGTTGTTGGACCTCTTAAAGGTAATCTTAGGATTTTCCCCGTAGTTGATGTCTGTCACGGTCACCGTAAGATTGTTTAAACTCGAAATGTTTGCTATTCCGCCCCGTTTGATAATAAAATTCTTTCGCGGGACATCAATATGCTGATAGGAAGAACCAGTAGGTTCACCAATCGTGATGTTGTCACCAATTTGCACCAAGTCCGTGTAGTCTTCTTGGGCATGCATGGTGCACGCCATCAGGGCTGCTGTAAGAAATACATAAATCTGTTTCATTTTGGGTATGTTTAAAGGTTAATGTCATTTTAGGGTTCCTATCGAACCAAAACCGCCTTTATGGTGGGTTTATAACCATAGAAGTTCCTGCCGTCCTCCCTTCTTAGGATGACCTGGACGCTTCCATCTGCCATGGTTTCCATATGATCCACATAAACCACCTGCCCGTGGAAGTTCATCTGCAATCCGAATCCGGATGAGGAATTTAACGAGTTTTCCATGACCACCACATTGGTATACGGTATCTCCAAAAGTGTATCCAGTTCAGAATCTCCCCGACTTTCGGAGAAATGCTCCACCTTCAACTGATAGCGTTCCTGGGCAACTAGGCCCATGCTCATTAACATTAATAATAATATGGGTAATTTTTTCTTCATAGCAATAATTTTCCCAATTAAACACAATAAAGATAGAATTAATCGCTTATAAAAATGTATTACTATTGTTAAAAGGAAGTTAAACTATTATTATATGATAGTAATACTGTTATTTTTGGAATCGAAATTAATAATTAGTCAACCATGGATAGATTAATGCAGTCCATAAGAATAGGAATCAACGAGAAGATTTACGTAAAAGACCCTGAGTCATCGGACCTTGGGAAAAGAATCATAGAGCAGAGCATCTTGATGATCGATGAGATGGGTTTTGAAAGTTTTACTTTTAGAAAACTGGGCGAGCAAATCAAATCCAACGAGAGCTCCATATACCGCTACTTTGAGAACAAACATAAATTATTGCTCTATTTGGCCTCGTGGTATTGGGGATGGCTGGAGTATAAAATGGTCTTTGCGACCAATGCTATAATGGATCCGGCTGAAAAACTTAAAAAGGCAATTGAAATACTCACCCAAACCGTTAAACAGGATGTTGCGTTTTCACATGTAAATGAGATACTGCTCAACAAGATAGTAATCAACGAATATTCCAAATCATACCTTACCAAGGAAGTGGATCAGGAGAACAAAGAGGGTTATTTTGTGATATATAAAAGATTGGTTAACAGGTTGCATGAGATGATTGTTGATCTGGATAATGAATATCCATATCCTTCAAGCTTGGCCAGTACTGTTCTGGAAGGTTCCTTGCACCAATATTTTTTAAGGGAACATTTTCCCATGTTGACCGATTGTAACGAAACTACAACACCTACCCAATATTTTACCGATTTGGTTTTCCGCACCTTAAACCCAAACACTAATGGCTGAAAAAGTTCTAACTGCCTGGCAACGCCTAATGGGATTGCTGGCATTGGATAAAAAAGATATCCTTCAAATTTTTTACTATGCCATATTCGCCGGATTGGTGAATCTTTCCCTTCCATTGGGGATACAGGCAATAATAAACCTTATTCAAGGGGCTCAAGTGAGCACTTCGTGGATTGTACTTGTGGTGCTTGTTACCCTTGGGGTTGCTTTTGCGGGGACGCTCCAATTGATGCAGATGCGGATTATTGAAAATGTACAGCAAAAGATTTTTACAAGATCTTCTTTTGAGTTTGCATATCGTTTTCCAAAAATCCAGATGCACGAGCTTCGCAATTATTATCCGCCTGAGCTAGCCAATAGGTTCTTCGATACCCTAACGGTCCAAAAGGGACTTTCTAAGATTTTGATTGATTTTCCAGCAGCGTTTTTGCAGATTATTTTCGGATTGTTGCTCCTATCATTCTATCATCCCTTTTTCATTATCTACGGACTTCTATTGATTCTGTTGATTTATGTGGTGTTCAAATTTACTGCGCAAAGGGGTTTGGAGACCAGCTTGGATGAGTCAAAAAACAAGTATAAGGTCGCTCACTGGATACAAGAAATTGCAAGGTCTCTAGTGAGTTTCAAATTATCTGGAAAGACGACTCATGCCATCGATAAGAACGATACTCTGGTAGCGGATTATCTGGATGCACGGGAAGGGCACTTTAAGATTTTGGTACTGCAGTTCATCCAAATGATTGGGTTCAAAGTGCTGGTTACGGCAGGTTTGTTGTTGATTGGAGGTCTTTTGGTGTTGAATCAGGAAATGAACATAGGACAGTTCGTAGCGGCTGAGATTATTATCATTTTGGTGATTAGCTCTGTGGAAAAAATGATTCTGGGACTGGAAACCTTTTATGACTTGCTTACCTCATTGGAAAAGCTTGGACAAGTTGTGGATAAAAAACTGGAGCCCCAGAGCGGGGAAAAACCATTTGGCGAAAATGAAGGTTTCACCGTGGAATTGGAGGATGTATCGTACCATGTCCCAGAAAGGGACAAAAAGATCATTGACGGTGTGTCGCTGACCATAACGCCTTCCTGTACCATTTTGTTACAGGGAACAAGTGGTTCTGGGAAGTCCACCCTACTGCGCCTTATTGCCGGTATTTTGGAGCCAGACCAAGGAAAGATTTTTGTGAACAATGTGGCTATCCAAGGGATTAATTTAAACTACTACCGTTCCAATCTAGGTCAATCCCTAAGTGAGGAAACCCCTTTTGAGGGTACTATTCTGAACAACATCACCTTTGGAAATAAGGATATTTCCCAAGAGGAGGTTTACTGGGCCTTGGAAAAAACAGGTCTTACACAATTCGTAAAAGAGCAGCCGCATGGACTTAATACGGTACTCTACCCAGAAGGGAGGCAAATTCCCTATACTATTTCCAAGAAAATTGTTTTGGCCAGAAGCGTTGTTCGCAAACCTAAATTGTTGATCCTAAAAGACCCCCTGGATCAATTTGGAGAAGTGGAAGCCGACAGAATTATAGACTTTTTAACCGACTCCAGTAATGGCTGGGCGTTGGTAATTGTTAGTGAGAACCCGAAATGGACCGCACGTTGTGGCAGGATTATCACCATGGAAAAGGGAAAATTGATTAACGAAAGGTAGACAGTTATGCTTAATATATCTCCAAATAAACTCAATCAAACAGTAGACCTTAGCGAATATAAGGCTGCAAAGAAGGTTTTTGGCAAGCGTCACAACAAGCATTTCAACAGATTGCTCACTATTTTTTCGGTAATCACGCTTATTGTTATGTTTCTGCCCTGGACCCAGACCATCTCAGGGAAAGGGTACCTCACGACCTTAAAACCGGACCAACGCCCACAGACCATTCAGTCACCAATACCTGGACGGATTGAGAAATGGTACGTGCAAGAAGGAGATTATGTGGAGAAAGGGGATACCATACTGTTTATATCGGAAGTAAAAAGTGAATATTTTGATCCAAATCTAGTAGAGCGAACAGGAAAGCAAGTTAAAGCGAAATCCATGGCGGTGACCTCGTATCAGGAGAAGGTAAAAGCCTTAAATGTGCAGATTTCCGCCTTGACCAATGAGCGAGGATTAAAATTACAGCAGGCACGAAACAAACTGATTCAGTCAAAATTGAAGGTGCAGAGCGATAGCATAGATTTGGAAGCTGCCAAGACGAACATCACTATTGCCGAGCGGCAATTCAATCGAACATCGCAACTGCAAGAGGAAGGACTTAAGGCAGTTACCGATGTGGAGGAAAAAAGGTTGAAACTTCAAGAAACCCAAGCCAAATTGATTTCACAGGAAAACAAGCTCCTGACGAGCAAGAACAATGTGATCAATGCCCAAGTTGAGATCAATAGGGTGCAGGCGGAGTATACGGACAAGATTTCAAAGGCCCGAAGTGATATGCTCACAGCACAATCCAACCAGTTTGATTCCGAGGCCCAAGTGACCAAGTTGGAGAATGCCTATACCAACTATGCCATGCGAAACAGTTTGTTGTACATCAGGGCACCCCAAAGTGGGTTTATCAATCGTGCCCTTCAGTCCGGAATTGGCGAGACCTTTAAGGAGGGAGACCGATTGGTGGGCATTATGCCTTCCAACTTTGATATGGCTGTGGAGACCTATGTGGAACCCATAGATTTACCACTGATCCACTTAGGTGAGAAGGTGCGGATTCAGTTTGATGGATGGCCTGCAATTGTTTTCAACGGCTGGCCCAATGTTTCCTTTGGAACTTTTGGAGGAGAGGTAGTTGCTGTGGAGACGTTTATAAGTCCCAATGGAAAATATAGGGTCCTTTTGGCACCTGACAAAGAGGATGCGCCTTGGCCTGATGCCATTAGAGTGGGCTCTGGGGCTAACACCATTGCCCTTTTGGACGATGTGCCCATTTGGTTTGAATTATGGAGGCAATTGAACGGCTTCCCACCTAATTATTACCAACCTGAAAATAAGATTGCGGATGTTAAAAAGAAATAGCTCCATTTTCTTATTACTCATTCTTTTTTTTGCAGGCGTAAACGGTATACATGCCCAGCAAGATACCTTGGTCCTAAATTTTAAGGAGTATCTGGGCTATGTGAAAAAATACCATCCAATTGCCAAGCAGGCCCAATTGACCATTGCTGCAGGTCAGGCTAATTTAATGAAGGCAAGAGGAGGTTTTGACCCCAAAATCGAGGTGGACTATGACCGAAAGGAATTCAAGGGGACAGAATATTGGGACCGACTGAACACCACATTCAAGATTCCCACCTGGTTTGGTGTGGAGCTTAAAGGAAATTTTGAGCAGCGGGAAGGGACCTTTATTAATCTTGATGAAACACTTCCGGATGATGGCCTTTACAGTGCAGGTGTGTCCATGTCACTTGGCAGGGGGTTCTGGATCAATGAGCGTATGGCAACTTTGCGTAAGGCGAAGTTTTTTAGGGAGCAGTCAAAGGCAGATCAAGACCTTTTGGTCAACGAGGTCCTTTATAAAGCCTCGGTCGCATATTTTGATTGGTTGCAGGCCTATAAGGACATGCAGGTTTTTAACGATTTTCTTACCAATGCGGAGATTAGACTCGATGGTGTAAAACAAAGGGCCAGAGTTGGGGATGTAGCGGCCATTGACACAGTGGAGGCTAAAATTGCAGTACAAAATCGGGCATTGGGCAAAGAACAGGCCACGGTGAAGCTGATGAAGAAATCACTCGAGCTTTCCAATTATCTATGGATAAACGATGTGCCGGTTGAGCTACAACCCGATGTGGTTCCTGATGTTGAGGTAGATCAAGATATTGATACGACCCTGGAAATTATGGGAAAACCCTTGGATAGCTTTGCTTTGGAGGACCATCCCAAGTTAAGGTCACTTGACTATAAAATTGATGGCCTCATTGTGGATAGAAGACTGAAGGCCAACAAACTGTTGCCCAAATTGGATGTAGAGTACAACTTTCTTACAGAATCCCCCGGTAATATAAATTCCTTCGTTGTTGAAGATTTTAAGGGTGGCCTAACCTTCAGTTTTCCTCTTTTTTTAAGGAAGGAAAGGGGCGATTTAAAGCTTGCAAAGTTCAAACTACGGGATGTGGAATTTGAAAGGGACAATGCGCAAGTTGAAATTCAGAATAAGGTGGTGGCCATATATCGCGAGCTGGATTCATATACCACACAAAATCAACTAATAGCAGATATTGTTTCTGATTATGGAACGCTATTGGCAGCGGAGGAACGTAAATTTACCTTTGGGGAGAGCTCCCTCTTTTTGATCAATTCCCGGGAAAGTAAACTCATAGATGCCAACCTGAAGCAAAATGAGGTCCAGAACAAGTTTTTCCATACCAAAGCAATGTTGTTCAAGAGCTTGGCAATTAATCCAATGAACCTGTGAAACTAGATTATGGCATACAAAAAAGGCATGTTGGGATTATGGAGTGGCAAGACCAATACGGGAAGGATTGCTAAAGACTCCTTTTTTATCGTTACGGGAATTTTCTCTGCCGCCTTCGGATTGGAAAGCTTTCTTTTGCCAAACAGGTTTATTGACGGTGGAGTGACCGGGATTTCCCTTTTGGTTTCCGAAGTTACCGCTGCACCGTTATGGATGCTTATTGTACTTATCAACCTGCCTTTTATGTTTATGGCCTACAAGGTCATAGGCAAACAATTTGCATTGAAGACCGTGGTCGCCATTTTGGGCTTGGCGCTAACATTGGCATTGATAGAGTTCCCAGAGGTTACACAAGATCGGCTTTTGGTGGCCGTCTTTGGTGGGTTTTTCTTGGGAGCGGGTATCGGATTATCCATTCGGGGCGGAAGTGTGCTGGACGGGACAGAAGTGCTTGCCATTTTTCTGAGTAGAAAGTGGGGCGCTAAAATTGGTGATATCATTATCCTTATCAATGTTGTTATTTTCTTGGCAGCGGCCTATTTGTTGTCGATTGAGTCTGCACTCTATTCCATGTTGACCTACTTGGCGGCTTCCAAGACTTTGGACTTTGTGGTGGAAGGAATCGAGGAATATACGGGGGTTACTATAATATCGCGTGAAAGTGAGGCAATTAGAAAAATGATCATTGAAAAAATGGGGAGGGGCCTTACCATTTACGAAGCCAAAGGAGGGTATGGCAATCAGGGCGAACAAAATGAATACCAAGTAATCTATACAGTGATCACCCGTTTGGAAATCCGAAAATTGTATATCGAGATTGATGAGATAGATAGCTCTGCTTTTGTGGTAATGAACAGTATTAATGACACAAAAGGAGGAATGGTCAAGAAAAGGCTGTTGAACTCATAATGAATTGCTTTAGCCATTGTTTTCCGTTGAATCCAAGTGAATTGTAAGTTTTGCAATAGAATTACCACCAATGACAAAAATCAGATTTAGTGCTGTTTTTGCAGCTTACATTTGGAAAAAGTAGATATGCAGTTGATAACAGATAATATTAAAGATGAGCAGATAGATCGTATTGAGCACGCTATTTCTGCTGGAATGGAGTATAAAGAGTATAGGGAATTGGTGCATCAGTTGGCGGAAAACCGACAAACCAGTGGACCGGAACAATTGGAATCGTTGATCAACTATACGGAGCTCAACAATAGAAGAATGAAACGATGGGACAAGACCATTAAGATTGATGAGGAAGTCAAGGCGAAGATTGCCAAAATTGATACAAAACTCACTTTCTTGGTCTTGAGCGAAAGTTGGTGTGGAGATGCTGCGCCAAGTTTACCTGTTATGAACAAAATAACAGAACTCAATCCCAATATTGGGTTCAAGATTGTCCTTAGAGATCAAAACCTGGATTTGATGGATCAATTTCTTACCAATGGTTCCCGATCTATCCCAAAACTGGTCATCCTAGACGAAGAAAAGCAGGAAGTTATGGCAGAATGGGGTCCTAGACCCAGCACGGCCACCCAAATGGTTCAATCCTACAAAGAGGAACATGGGAAACTTACAGCTGAATTCAAACAAGATCTTCAGGTGTGGTACAATAAGGATAAGGGAAAAACTATTTTAAGCGACCTTTTGGAGCTACTTCCTTTGGAATAAATAGGTAATGGTCCCTATCTGGGTACTTTTGGAATCTGGACTAAACCTGGCCTTAAGCGCATAGGTAATGGCATTTTCAATGAGGCAGTAGTTATTGGTCCCGGAGCTTTTGTCGTTAAAATCCGCTTCAGTGACATAGCCATTGTTGTCCACTTTTATATTAATGACCACTTTGCCCCCCTCGATACAGGTGTAAATGGGAGGGGGTAATGAGTAGGCATTACGTTCCACCAGGGAATATGAAATAGAAGTGCGTCGGTCTTTCAGGTTGTTCGTAAACTCTTCTTTCTGGGCTTCCCGTTCGCCAAGTTTTTGTTTTTTTTCTTCTCGTTTGGCAGCTAATTGCTTTAATTGCTCTGCAAATTCGCTATCCGAATCGGAATATTCACCCTCCTCGCTATTTAAGGCCTTTTCCTCAAGAAGCTCTTCCAAAGTCTTTAGCGGTTCTGGATTTCCCACGCTTGGTTTGGCCGTTTCATTGAAGGCCATGTGGCTTTTTATGGGATCATTGTTCATCAATTCCTCCAAGCGCTCTTCTTCCTCCCTTAACAGTTCTTCAATATCTTCATCCGCCAGGCTCATTTCAATAACATACTCTTCCTCTTGCATACCGCCTAAATGGATGTTGTACAACAACAAAACGATTAGGGACATGGAGAAAAAAGTTATTAAAAATGATAACTGGTTTCTGTTAAGGTTCATAGTGATATTATAACCGCTTTTTTTTAAAAATATTTTATCCCGGCACTTTTGGAACCTCTTTCTGTCAATGAAATCAATCTTCTTGACCCAAATTCTCCTTGAAAACCGAGGGGGTGACAGCATTAAGTACGTTGAAATCGCCTATTTTGGTTCTTCTGAGTCGAGACAAATGGGCTCCGGAATCCAGGTATTTTCCGAAATCATGGGCCAGCGATCGGATATACGTGCCTTTGCTACATACTACCCTAAAGTCTACTTCGGGCATCCGGATTTCAGTGATTTCAAAGGTTTGAATCTCAACTTTTCGCGATTTAATTTCCACTTCCTTGCCTTCCCGGGCGAACTCATAGAGGCGTTTACCATCTTTTTTTAGCGCAGAAAAAACGGGCGGTACCTGCTCAATTTCTCCCAAAAATTGGGATGTGGCCCCGTGGACTTCCCGTTCGGTTATGTGTTGGGTGGGAAAGGTTTGGTCCACTTCGGTCTCCAGATCATATGATGGGGTGGTAGAACCAAGGGTAAAGGTTCCGGTATATTCCTTGATCTGACCCTGCAGCTCAGGTATTTTCTTGGTGAATTTACCGGTGCAGATGATAAGCAGTCCGGTTGCCAAGGGGTCTAAGGTTCCAGCATGGCCAATTTTGATCTTTTTAAGGTCGAACTTTTTTCGGATGGCCCATTTTAAAGCGTTGACGGCCTGGAACGAACTCCATTCCAAAGGCTTATCGATCAAAAGGATTTGACCAGCTAAAAAATCTTCTTTGGTCTTCAAGTAGATAGGGGTTTAAAGGTCAAAGTTACATATCGGTCGGTACTATTATCCCCAAATGCTCCAAGCAATGGCAATAAGTCCTACAATCAAACAATAAATAGCAAAATATGAAAGCTTGCTTTGTCGTACCAATTTGATCATCCAAGTACAGGCTGCAAGTCCCGCAATAAAAGCGGCAATAAACCCTACTCCCATGGCAACAGCTTGGTCACCAACAAAATTGACCTCACCACTTAAAAGATCCTTTGCCATTTTTCCCATAATAAGTGGTACCACCATTAAAAAGGAAAATCGGGCCGATTTGGATTTATCCACTCCTAAAAGAACTGCGGCGGATATTGTGGCTCCACTTCTGGAAATTCCGGGCAAAATGGCCACGGCCTGAGCCATTCCAATCACAAGGGCACCTCTGTAAGAAACACCTTTATCCGTGGTCTTGGCTAAATCTGCCAGATAAAGAAGAATAGCTGTAATTAGGAGCATAATGCCCACGATGATAATCGCCCCGTCAAAAAAGACTTCCAGAAAATCTTCCAAAAAGAACCCCACGAGGGCCGCAGGAATCATGGAAATGATGATTTTTAAGGAGAACCTGGTCTCTTCATTCCATTTAAACTGAAATAGCCCCCTCAGAATCTCCCAAACATCTTTTCTGAAAACTATAATTGTGCTGAGTGCTGTGGCAAAATGAAGTACCACGGTGAACAGCAAGCTCTCCTCAGGAAGGGAATCCGCACCCAGTATCGCCTTACCCAACTCAAGGTGTCCACTAGAGGAAACCGGCAAAAATTCAGTAAGTCCTTGGATAATTCCAAGGATGATTGCATCAATAAGTTCCAATTACTTTTTGTTTTTGCTAGGGTTCAACAAAATGGCGTAGATCTGAATCCCAAGACCTATGAGCACCAAAGTGGGTGCTAATCGTATCCGCCTAAAACTATAGATATCCGGATTAAAAACATTGGGGTCGTCGCTACCACCACCGCTCATCAAAATAAATCCTAGAGCTATAAACGCAAGTCCGATGAAAAGAAACGTGTAATTTTTCTTTTCAAAAATGAACTCTTTTTTTGGTTTTGCAACGTTCTTATTTTTCTTACTCATGCCGTAAAGTTAATAATAAAGATCATCAGTCCTTAAATTAAGGAACCGCTGGGTGGCAATATGCGTACTGCCCCAGGAAATAAGGACACCCAAGCCAAAAACTCCTGCGAACAGAAGAATTAGGACAACAAAGTCTTGGAATAAGTTTAGTTCTGGGAAATTGGTGTTGACATAATACAACACTCCAGCAAGGGCAATCAAGGCCAGTGCAGCTCCTAGCATACCCAATTTAATATTGGTGTATATGAATGGCCGACGGATAAATCTTTTGGTGGCTCCAACCATTTGCATGGTCTTTATGATAAAACGTTTGGAGTATATGGACAATCTAATGGAACTGTTGATGAGCAATACCGCAATAACGGTAAAAGCGGCGCTGGCGATTAAAATCCACAAACTGATTTTCCTAACATTATCGTTTAACAGTGAGATTAAAGGTTTGTCATAACTAACTTCTTCAACATAGGCTTTTGCGGAAATATCTCCTGCAATGGCCTCAATTTGTTCTGGGGATACAAAATCGGCCTTAAGATTTACATCGATGGAATTCTTAAGTGGATTGTAGCCTAAAAATTCCACAAAATTCTCACCTATATCTTCACTGTATTGCTCTGCCGCATCTTCCTTGGATACATAATCTGCAGATTTCGTGTAATCGGCTAGTGCCAAACTTTTTTGAAGCTGTTCAATCTCAATGGGTTTGGCGTTGTCCTTTAAAAAGACAGAAATGGTAATCTGTTCTTTAAAGTGATCTGCCAATTTTTTGGTATTGAGTACCAAAAGTCCAAGAACACCAAGAAGGAACAATACTAGGGCAATGCTCAAAACGACTGAAAAATAGGAGGAAATCAACCTTCTCCGCTGATAACGTTCAATATATTGGCTCATATGGGAAAATCAGTACGTAAAAATAGAAAAGTAAATCGTAATTAGGGGATTAAAGCTATTTTTGCAACTTGAAAATGAAGCGAAGACCATGGATTATAATTTCAGGGAGATAGAAGCCAAATGGCAAAAGTATTGGGCAACCAATCAAACCTTTAGGGCATTAAACCAATCCGATAAACCCAAGTTTTATGTGTTGGATATGTTTCCTTACCCATCAGGCGCTGGATTGCATGTTGGGCATCCCCTTGGATATATTGCCAGTGATATCTATGCCCGATATAAAAGGCATAAGGGCTTCAATGTCCTACACCCGATGGGTTACGATTCCTTTGGTCTTCCTGCAGAGCAGTATGCCATACAAACTGGGCAACATCCTGCAATAACCACAGAAGCCAACATCAAAAGGTATCGTGAACAGTTGGACCAATTGGGCTTTTCTTTTGATTGGAGCCGTGAAGTAAGAACATCGGACCCTGGCTACTATAAATGGACCCAATGGGTTTTTATTCAGTTGTTCAATTCGTGGTACAATAAGGTAACGGACAAGGCAGAGCCAATTTCAGATTTGATCTCTAGTTTTGAACGGTCTGGGAACAAACAAATTGAAGCTGCTTGTGATGAGGATATCCTTGAATTCAGTGCTTCGGATTGGGAGCAGTTCTCGCACAAAACCAAACAGGAAATTCTTCTAAAATATCGACTTACCTATTTGGCTGATACCGAAGTAAACTGGTGTCCGGCATTGGGGACTGTTTTGGCCAATGATGAGATTGTAAACGGGGTTTCGGAACGTGGGGGACACCCTGTAATCCGCAAAAAAATGACCCAATGGAGTATGCGTATCACCGCCTACGCCCAACGTTTGCTAGATGGTTTGGACACAATTGACTGGCCACAACCATTGAAGGATTCCCAAACCAATTGGATTGGTCGTTCAGAAGGAGCTTTGGTAGAATTCGGCATTCATGATTCCGAGTATAAGATACCTGTATTCACGACCCGTCCCGATACGATCTTCGGTGCCAGCTTTATGACTTTGGCCCCTGAACACGAACTGGTCCGGAAAATTACCACTACAGAACAGAAAGAAACGATTGACGCCTATGTTGAAGCAACGGCCAAACGCTCGGAGCGTGACCGAATGGCGGACGTTAAAACGATTTCCGGCGCCTTCACTGGAGCTTATGCCGAACACCCATTTACCAAAGAACCTATTCCCATTTGGATTGGGGATTATGTCTTGGCGGGTTATGGAACCGGGGCGGTAATGGCCGTGCCCTGCGGGGATCAGCGGGATTACGATTTTGCCAAGCACTTTGGTATTCCAATCCCCAATATTTTTGATGGGGTGGATATTTCCGAAGAAGCTTTTGCTGACAAGGCGAACACCGTAATTGCCAATTCTGATTTTCTAAATGGACTTTCGTTTAAAGAGGCCACCAGCAAAGTGATTGGGGAATTGGAAAAGATAGGTCAAGGAGAAGGAAAGATCAATTACCGTCTTCGGGACGCCGTTTTTAGTAGACAGCGGTATTGGGGGGAGCCATTCCCGGTATATTACGTGGAAGGGATGCCACAGATGATTGCCGATGAACACTTGCCTTTGGAACTGCCTGAAGTAGAGAAATACCTGCCAACGGAGACTGGAGAGCCGCCATTGGGCAATGCTACCACTTGGGCCTGGGATGTTGAAAAATGTTTGGTGGTCGACAATCAAAAGATCGATCACAAGACGGTTTTTCCTTTGGAATTGAATACCATGCCTGGTTGGGCAGGGAGTTCCCAATATTTTAACCGCTATATGGATTCAACCAATGCTGAAGCTATTTATTCAAAGGAAGCCATTGGGTATTGGCAGGATGTTGACCTATACATTGGCGGAAGTGAACATGCTACTGGACATTTACTGTATTCGCGATTTTGGCAGAAGTTTTTATTTGACAAAGGGATTGCCCCTAAAGAAGAATTTGCCAAAAAGCTGATCAATCAGGGTATGATTACGGGAACAAGTGCCTTTGTTTATAAGGATATGGATTCCAACAGGGTGTATTCCAAAGGGTTGCTCGAGGGAAGGAATATCATACCTATTCATGCTGATGTTTCCTTGGTGAACTCATCCGATGAACTGGACGTGGAGGCTTTCAAGCAGTGGTTACCTGAGTACAAAGAAGCTGAGTTTGTGCTTGAAGATGGAAGATACATCGTGGGTCGTGAGATAGAGAAAATGTCCAAATCCAAATACAATGTAGTCAACCCAGATTTGATTTGTGAGGAATACGGAGCTGATTCCCTACGTTTGTACGAAATGTTCCTTGGCCCATTGGAACAATCCAAACCTTGGAACACTGCCGGGATTTCAGGGGTTCACTCTTTCTTGAAAAAACTGTGGAAGCTATATACTTCAGTTGACGATAGCGAAGCTTCCGCGGAAAACCTTAAAACCTTGCACAAGACCATTAAAAAAGTGGAGGAAGATATTGAGAACTTCTCATTCAATACCTCGGTATCCACCTTTATGATCTGTGTCAATGAACTCACGGCCCAAAAATGCCATAGCAGGCGGATTTTGGAACCACTGGCTATTTTGGTGTCGCCGTATGCTCCGCATATTGCTGAGGAGCTATGGGAGAAATTGGGGCACTCCCAATCCATTTCGGAAGCAGTGTTTCCAAAGTTTGAGGAAAAACATTTGGTTGAAAATAGCAAGGAATATCCTATTTCCTTTAATGGAAAAATGCGATTTAAGCTGGAGCTTCCGTTGGATTTGGCCAAAGATGAAATTGAAGCGGTTGTAATGGCGCACGAAAAAACACGGGCACAGCTTGATGGGCGAACGCCTAAAAAGGTGATAGTGGTACCGGGTAAAATTGTCAATATCGTAGGGTAGGCATAACATATATGATGAAATATGGAAACTATAGAGATCATTGGACTCGTTGCTGCTACACTCACCACGAGCGCATTTGTGCCCCAAGTCTATAAAACCTGGAAGACCAAGTCTACCAAGGATATCTCCATTACCATGTATTCTGCTTTTTTAGTTGGGACATCCCTTTGGCTGTTCTATGGCATCCACCATGATAGTTTGGCGATAATCTTGGCCAATGGCATTACCGCTATATTGGTGTTATTCATGATTTTTTTAAAGTTTCGATATAGACAGGTGTAGTTTAATGGGCGGAAGAATTTACTGGTTACAAATCAAGATTTGTACATTTTGTCAGTAAAACAGCTCCACTAATAGCTTGGCGGGGTTTTTGCTTTAGAGTTGGTATCTTTATAAGACTAAAACTAGAAGCTATGATGACATATTATATATTGATTGGCGGAATTGCGTTGATCAGCTGGTTGGTAAGTAGCCGATTGAAGAGCAAGTTCAAAAAATACTCCAAAGTTCATTTGAGAAATGGTATGAGTGGAGCGGAAATTGCCCAAAAAATGTTGGACGACCATGGCATCCGGGATGTTAAGGTAATTTCAACTGCAGGAAGGCTTACCGATCATTACAATCCTAAAAATAAAACTGTAAATCTGAGCGAAGCGGTTTACAGCCAAAGAAATGCCGCGGCCGCCGCCGTAGCAGCGCATGAGGTGGGGCACGCCGTTCAGCACGCTCAGGCCTATGAATGGTTGACCATGCGGTCTAAATTGGTTCCTGTGGTCAGTGTAACCTCTGGAATGTCCACTTGGATTGTTTTTGGAGGATTAATGTTAGGTGCTGCGGCTGGTGTTGGGTTTGGATTTTACATAGCTGTCGCCGGCTTGATCATGATGGGATTGGCGACGGTATTCAGCTTTGTCACACTACCAGTTGAATATGATGCCAGTAATAGGGCTTTGGCCTGGTTAAAGCAGAAAAATATGGTGAGTCAGCAAGAGTATGCAGGAGCGGAAGACGCTCTAAAATGGGCTGCAAGAACCTATTTGGTAGCTGCATTGGGTGCTTTGGCCTCCTTGGTATATTGGGCCTTCCAAGTGTTTGGCGGCAGGGACTAACCATTGGTAAAAAAGTATAAAGCAAAAAAACGGAGCCATAGGCTCCGTTTTTTCATTAGGAATTTTCATGAGTTAGTTAGTCCATCCAGTTCCCAACATGATCATCTATTACCTGTAATCCAACACCTTCTGTGCCGGTTACGGAAATCATGTCAAGTATATCCCTAATTGTGTTTTCTTCTTCCACCTGCTCCATGACAAACCAATCGAGAAACCGTTCGGTGGCAATATCACCAACTTCCCTGGCTTTCATGACAATGTTATGAATGGATTTGGTTACAGCAATCTCATGATCCAGCGTACTTTCAAACACATCCACTATAGAAGCATAATCATGATTTATACCTGTAACTTCTGGTGAAAATGGACTTCCACCGGCATCAATCAAAAAATCAAAGATTTTCATCATATGCTCACGCTCTTCTTCCGATTGTTTCCGGAAAAACTTAGCACTGGTAAAAAAACCGTTTTGGTCGCACCATGAGGCCATGGCCAAATAGGTGGCGGAGGCATGGGCCTCCATTTTTATCTGTGAATTGAGCAAATCCATCGATTCCACCTTGATGCTCATTCCTTGTCTAGCTATATCTTTCATTGTTCAATACGTTATCGTTCATTTTCTTTTCCAGTTATAAAAGTACGCAATCTGGCCCTTAAAATATGGGTAAGGCACTATTTTAAAGCGATTTAAGACTTATTAAAAATAAGGAGGGTTAGGCGCTGAGAACACCTGGTGTTGCGGAAAGTCCCATATGTAAGAATCCTTGCTCCATTAATTCCTTAAGATCTAGGATTTCTAAGGTGTTCAGAACAAACAAGTGCTTCTTGTTGCAAAGTTGTAAAACTTCCAAACCATGTTTGTTCATTTCACTGTCAAAGTGGTCTTCTATGGAAATAGAAAGAACCTTGTGCCTAATGGCAAGCAATTGGCAGAATGAGATCCTTACCACTTTTTGACCAAAATCGATATAGAAACAACGATCGCTCGTGGCTTGGTAGAGGGTATAATATGTAGTCCGATAAATCGTGTTCATCGGGTCAAAAATAATCTTTATTTAGATTCAATACAAATATCAGATGTGAATCTGTCGGTCAATTTGCTGATTTAGGGAAATAAACGTTTCGGTTCTGGATACGCCGTCAATCTGTTGGATTTTCTTGTTCAGTACCTGCATAAGGTGTTCATTGTCCCTACAGAGCACTTTGATAAGGATGGACCAGTTCCCGGTGGTATAATGGCATTCCAAAACCTCAGGAATTTTTTCCAACGCCTTTACAGCCTGAGGGTTAGCCATGGCTTTATCAAGAAAAATACCGATATAGGCCATAGTGGTATACCCCAATACTTTGGGATTTACGATGAACTTTGAGCCCACAAAAAGACCAGAAGCTTCCAGTTTTCTGAGTCGTTGGTGGATGGCGGCGCCCGAAATGCCAATATTTCGTGCAATCTCCAGAATAGGTCTCCGGGCATCTTCCATAAGGTACCTTAGAATTTTTTTGTCTATTCCGTCTATTTTGACGGAACTGTTAGAATTTTTCATGCTTTGGTTTCAATAACAAAGTTAAAGATACCGAAAACTGAAAAACTTTAATTTCCTATTGAATCTGGATTATACCCCAAATAAGGTACTTGGTATTCGTTGAAGGTGATGCCGTACGATTTCAACTCCTTTAAAATGGGTTGATAAACCTCCTTGCCTATTGGAATTTGAACTCCGGGTGTAGTGATGTTCTTATTTAAAATTTGTAGTGTGGCCATGGCCACGGGTAATCCAACAGTTTTGGCCATGGCAGTAAAAGTCTGGTTTTCCCCAAGTACCACCATATTGGCATCCAACTGTTTTTTTACTCCTTCCAGTTCATAGCCAAACTTATGGTACATTACGATCATATCACGTTCGTCCGATTTTAATGTCCAGCTGTCCTCCAAAATATATTGGAGCATTTTTGCGGGAGTGGCGTTTTTTAGGGGTATTTTTTTGGTGTCATCAAAGAGATTTAGCTCCAATAGTTTTCCCCATCTAATATCATCTTGGTCAATCTTTAAGTAGTGCCGTAATTTGAGCTCTACAGAATCTGTTGGTGAATATGGTAAAAACAGATTTACAAATTCCCGATAGGACATTCCCTCCGAATTTTCGACAATATAGGTGTCATCGGTCATACCCAAAATAACGAACATTTGCCAGGCCTTGGAAAACCCAATGCGCCGCATGGTTCCTCTATATAGGGTAAGTGCATCCTGAAGTCCGTAAGCCTCCCGGTATTTTAAGGAATCCCGATTGGGATACACCTCAAAAGTGCCATACCCATCAATATCCACCAACTCGGTTCGTCTAAATATTTTTTGGTATGGAATGTATTTATAGGTGCCCTCTTGAATAAATTTTGCAGCCCCGCCCTGACCGGCCACAACTACATTTCTCGGATTCCAAGTGAATTTATAACTCCAAAGATTGGTGTCATGCTCTGGGGCCACCAATCCGCCGGTAAATGATTCGAAAAGCAATAGTTTTCCGCCACGATCCCGAATACGATCAATGACTTCCATGGCACTCATATGGTCTATCCCTGGATCCAAGCCAATTTCGTTCATAAACACCAATCCGTTGGCCTTTGCCTCTTCATGAAGTGCTTCTATCTCCTTGCTGACATAAGAAGCCGTAACCAAATGCTTTTTATACTGTATACAGTCCTCAGCTATTTTAATATGGAGCCTTGGGGGCAGCATGGATACAACAATATCGCAATGCTCGATCAATTTTCTTCGGGCCGAATCATCAAAAATATCGAGTTGAACCACCTTGCAGTTGGGATGGGAGCTAATATTACTGGGGATGTTTTCAGGATGTAGGTCTCCAATCGTCAGCTTAAGTTGTTCAGCAGAGGATTTTTTAAGGAGGTAATCCAATAGATAAGAGGTTGACTTTCCAGCTCCAACAACTAAAATAGTTCGACCCATGGGTTTTAGTTATTTTTGATTAAAACGATTACGAAGGTATCAAATTGTTATATTTCTAAAAAAATAAGACTTCAAAGTTATGAACAGAACAATTTTGTTGACAGGAATTCTATTCGGTTTAATGGCTATTGTTCTCGGAGCTTTTGGAGCCCATGGGTTGAAACAACTGGTGGACGCAAATGCAGTGGAAAGTTTTGAGACAGGGGTTAGGTACCAGATGTACCACGCCTTTTTCCTTATTATTTTGGGCATATGGGAGGGGTTGGAACCCATAAAAAGAAAACGAATTTTTAGGTTGGTTTGCATTGGGGTACTACTTTTTTCATTTTCAATCTATTTACTGGCACTAGACAGTTTGATGACCTGGAACGTTAAAACGATTGGTTTCGTCACTCCAATAGGTGGACTTTTCCTCATAGCTGCTTGGGCCATATTTGCCTATTACATTTGGTCTAAGAAATCGAACAAATAAATGGGAAATTTGGTTGCCACGACCCAGATTTTTCTAGCTTTGCACCAATTTAAAATTTAAACAATGGATGCCTATACACCAACTACGAAATCGATTTCGTTAAAGCAGTATGGAATACAGCACAACAATGTGCGTTATCAGTTATCTCCCAAGGAGTTACATGGCGTAACCTTGGAAAAGGACATGGGAAAAGAAGCCTCTTCCGGAGCACTTGCGGTCAATACCGGTGAGTTTACGGGGCGATCACCAATGGACCGTTTTATTGTCAAGGATGATATTACTAAGGATAAGATCTGGTGGGGTAATATCAACATTCCGTTTGAAGGCGAAAAGTTTGATAAACTCTATGACAAAGTCATTAATTATCTGAATGAAAAAGAGCTTTTTGTTAGGGACTGCTATGCTTGCGCAGATGAGACCTATAAGCTCAATATTCGTGTGATCAACGAATATCCTTGGTCCAACATGTTTGCTTACAATATGTTTTTAAGGCCTGATGCCAAAGAGTTGGAAAGCTTTGAACCGGAATGGACGGTGGTCAATGCTCCGGGGTTCATAGCAGATGCTGAAATCGATGGAACGCGACAGCACAATTTTGCGATTCTCAATTTTTCGAAAAAAATAGCATTAATCGGTGGGACAGGGTATACTGGTGAGATTAAGAAAGGGATATTTTCAGCCCTTAACTTTATTCTGCCGGTCTTCAAGAATACCTTGCCCATGCACTGTTCGGCCAACGTTGGAGACAAAGGTGATACGGCAGTGTTTTTTGGACTTTCGGGAACCGGTAAAACCACGCTTTCCACAGATCCCAACAGAAAACTAATTGGGGATGACGAACATGGTTGGACAGCGGACAACACCATTTTTAATTTTGAAGGTGGCTGTTACGCAAAGGTAATTGACCTGTCCAAGGAGAATGAACCGGAGATTTATGGCGCCATAAAACAAGGCGCCATTTTGGAAAATGTAATATTGGATGATAAGGGAGTAGTTGATTTTGGGGATACTTCCATCACCCAAAACACCAGGGTAAGCTATCCCATTTACCACATAGATAACATTCAGCAGCCCTCTATCGGGAAAGATGTAAAAAACATTTTCTTCCTTACCGCAGATGCGTTTGGGGTATTGCCTCCAATTTCCAAATTAACCCCAGCACAGGCGGCCTATCATTTTATTTCCGGTTATACGGCAAAGGTGGCAGGTACCGAAGCTGGTGTTGTAGAGCCACAACCTTCGTTTTCTGCATGTTTTGGAGCGCCTTTTATGCCGCTGCACCCAACGGTGTACGCGGAAATGCTCAGTACTAAAATGCAGGAGTCTGGAGTGGATGTTTGGCTTATAAATACGGGTTGGACCGGTGGGCCTTACGGGGTGGGAACCCGCATGAAACTAAAGTATACCCGGGCCATGATCAGTGCGGCCCTAAGTGGGGAACTGGGCCTTTACAGTTATGATAAATACCACATCCATTCCGTGTTCGGAGTGGCTCAACCAAGGGAATGCCCAGGTGTGCCGACAAAGGTACTGAGTCCAAGGGCTACCTGGAACAATGACGAGGCCTATTATAAAACGGCCTTTAAATTGACCAATGCCTTTAGGGAAAATTTCAAAAAGTTTGAGGAATACGCCAGCGAAGAAATTAGGCGCGGCGGACCCCAACGATATGCCTTCTAAATAAAAAAGCCCCGATTCGCAAGAATCGGGGCTTTTTTATCTACGTTAATTTCTTATTTGTTTACGCTGGTAATGTACTTCTGAAGTGCCATGGTCATAGATGGGGTTTCAGGAGTGGGTGCTTGAATATCGATTCGAAGCCCAGCATCTGTAGCCGCTTTGACCGTACTGTTGCCAAAAACGGCAATACGCGTTCCGTTCTGCTCAAAATCGGGAAAATTCTTAAGAAGGGATTCAATTCCCGAAGGGCTAAAGAAAACAAGTACATCATAGGTAACTTCCCTTAGATCGGAAAGGTCACTGATGACAGTTTTATAGAAAATACCTCTTTTCCAGTCAACACCCAACTCATCCAAGGATTGGGGCACAATGGCCTTCAAGGTATCAGAAGAGGGTAACAGGAATTTCTCGTCCTTGTATTTTTTGATAAGCGGTACCAATTCGTTGAACGTGCGCTTGCCAACATAAATCTTACGTTTTCTGTAGACTACATACTTCTGAAGGTAATAGGCAACAGCTTCTGACTGGCAGAAGTATTTCATGGCATCCGGTACTTTAAATCGCATTTCTTCGGCAATTCTAAAGAAATGATCTACGGAATTTCTACTGGTAAGAATGATAGCGCTAAAATTGTTCAAATCAATTTTTTGCTGTCTCACAGTTTTAGCCTCAACTCCCTCAACATGTATAAAAGGTCTAAAATCTACCTTTACCTTTTCTTTTTCTATGAGTCGTGAATAGGGGGAATTTTCGATTTTGGGTTCTGGTTGGGAAACCAAAATTGTCTTTACTTTCATAAGCTTTCAATCTTTAAGATAGCTTCCAACTATTACTAGGGGCGCAATTTCGAGTGTGCAAAGGTACAAAATAAAATAGAAAAAGTGGGAAATTATGACTTTTTGATGGTTCTTCATCAGCTTGACCAGCCCAATGATATTAATGGAAAGAATTAAGATTAAAGCCAAATAAATGACAACTTTGGCGTCTTTGAAGATGTAAACCAAAATCACATTGGCCACAAACATGATCAGGCTACTATGGTTTAGATATGAAGTCTTATTGAACAGTAAATCTGTAATTAAACTTTGGGTGTTGAAGACGAATCCCTGCGTCAATTGGAGTAGCATTTTGACTATCTGGAATAGCAATACCACCCCAAAAATCAAAGCGAAATCAGCAAGAGGGTCTTCCCATAACGGGTTGTAAAATATGTTTTGAACCAAGAAAAGGAAAAAGGCAAAATTGATCAGTTGAAACAAGGTCAATAAGATGTGGAACCAGTTTAAAAGTCGTCCTTTTTTATTGTAGAGTACCACATATTTGTTGTTGAAAGGGAGAATCATGAAATTCAAAAACCTGTTCTGAAATAGATATTTGCCCAAGGCAAGCACCATCAAACTAAAAAAGAGGACCAAGGTCATCCAATCTAAAGATTCAAAAGTTTTATAGATTGGATTCATGGCTTTAGTTTTATTGGAATTCCATTTAGTCCTGGAAGTAGACCTTTTTTGGCTATTCCAACCCTAAAATACCCAGGATTTTGCATTTTTTGCGGAAGGGGCAATTGAAAATTATAAAAAACCGTATCCTTGGACTTCAATAGTTTTACCTCTGGATAAACAGGTTGGGTTCTAAGCGTCATGGCTTCTCTTACCTTTTTGTAGTCATCGGTATAAGCCACAGAGTAGTCCAAGCTATCAAGTGAAATGTCGAAAGAATAAGGGTTGTAAACTTTCAGCTCCCAAGTATCTCCCCCATCCCTTTTTTCAACAATGCCCTGTAATTTCCTGTACGAATTGAAATTATCCATGAATATACCATAGTAAATGGTGTTTTCCTGATCTGGAAATTGGACATCCCCACTTTTGCGGTATTTGGAGACATAAAGGACTTTTTTGCCTCTAATTCGTTCCTCCGAACCATCTATCGAATATTGGTTTTTCCGATAAAAGGAATTGTTCAAGGAAAAAGTAGGGTTCCCAGTATAGAATTCGTACATGGGAGATTGTCTATAGGAGTTTTCAAACACAACCGGGACATCTCCCACCTGCTGATGCAAATTGGCTACCCAGGCTTTATTGCCATGGGCCTCGTAAAGTATGGGCAGCAAAGGTTGGTACATTAACCACGCCCTGGCATAAAGAAGCAATAGGGCACTAACGATACCGATGCGGTACATCCATTTTCGACTCTTGCCATTCTCGATCAAATGCCTAAAAGCAATAATGGCCATCGGAATGGAAATAATAATAATCCATTGGGTCTGTACCCTTCTATTGAAACTGGAGATAAAAAAGAAAATGATTACCCCATAGGTGAGGTATCTAAGTGCTTTGGAAAACCTATCGGTTTCCTTGCTTTTGATGAGTGATAGGCATACCCAATAGAACAACAATCCAAAAATGGCCACCAAGTTCACAAGATAGCCCAAGGTGAATTTCTCAAAGGAATAGGCCTGATTAGGCCGCTCATACAAATGATAGCGTATCGAAACAAAGTCATGCTCAAAAAGCCAAAGGAAATGTGGGGAATAACACAACAGCGCAACACCAACAGCCAACCAAGCCTGCCATTGGGTAGCCAATTTTATATTGGACAGGAATACAAACAAAATAACCAGTGCAGCATGGTACTTGCTATACATTAATGCGGCCATGGTTAACCCCAATAACAAAGTAATCCAAAAGGACGAGTTTGTTAAAAAGCGTTTGTACAGCAACAGGAACAAGGCTGTAAAAAATAACAGTGGTGTATCGGGAAGGGTAAAGAACCCATAGGCATTCATCAGGGTCATGGAAAATACGAGAAGGAAAAAATGTATCACATACTCCTTCTTTTTTGGATGGTCCACCAATTCCCACAACAACACATAGGTGCCTACGGAAAGCAGGCAACTCATAAATCGAACGCCTAGTTCCCCGCTGAAAAACAGACTACTTATCTTAATCATCAGGGCAACCATTGATGGGTGGTCAAAATAGCCCCAATCCATGTTCTGCGCATAGTACCAGTAATACGCTTCATCATAAATCAGTTCGGTGAAGGCAGCCTGAACAAGATTAAGAGTAAGGAGAACAGCGAGAAGTAAAAGAAAAAGCTTGGGAAACCTTTGGGTCATTCCACGAATTTTATATGCGCCAAAGTTACAAATATTGCTAAACAACTAGGAAAGGACAATGCGTTCAAGGCAATGCAGAAAACCTTATTTTTGCTCTCTAACAAAACAAGCATGGTAGACGGTTTAGTGATAATTCCCACTTTCAATGAAATTGAGAACATTGAGGCTATCATTAAAACTGTCTTTGATCTTAAAAAAAAATTCCATGTACTTGTGGTAGATGATAACTCCCCTGACGGAACAGCTGAAAATGTAAGGAACCTACAAGAGCAATTTCCTGAGCGATTATTTTTAGAGGTCAGGAAAGAAAAATCGGGTCTTGGGACAGCATATATCCATGGTTTTAAATGGGCGCTGGAACGAGATTATGACTATATCTTTGAGATGGACGCGGATTTTTCACATCGCCCTGCCGATTTATCGCGCTTGCACAGGGCATGCCTTAATGGAGCGGATGTAGCCGTAGGATCTCGATACAAGAAAGGTGTAAATGTTGTCAATTGGCCTTTGTTCCGAATCCTACTTTCCTATGGAGCCTCTTTTTATGTGAAATTGATTACTGGAATGAGAGTTCATGATCCCACAGCAGGATTCGTATGTTATCACCGGAGGGTTTTGGAGGCTATCAACTTGGATGCGGTCCGATTTATTGGTTATGCATTTCAAATAGAAATGAAATATAGGGCCTATCTCAAGAAATTCAAGATCGAAGAAGTTTCCATCATTTTTACCGATCGAGTCAACGGTAAGTCCAAAATGAATTCGGCCATTGTCCGAGAAGCCATTTTTGGGGTTATAGCAATGAAGTTTAGGAGCATGTTTTTTAAAAAAGGATTTTAAAGTGTCCAGAACAATACTAAAGAATACCAAAGTTGTAAATGAAGGAAGGGTTTTTGAAACCGATGTACTGCTGGAAGGAGAGCACATTTCCCGAATAGATCGGGATATTTCCCATTCGGAGGCGACGGTTATCGATCTCAAAGGAGATTTGTTGCTTCCAGGGGTTATTGATGACCAAGTTCATTTCAGGGAACCAGGATTGACCCATAAAGGCACCATTGCCTCAGAGAGCAGGGCAGCTATAGCAGGCGGAATAACAACTTTTATGGAGCAACCCAACACCAATCCGCAGACCACCACCATAGCCAAACTTGAAGAAAAGTTTGCCACGGCCGCACAGGGGTCTTTTGCCAACTACTCCTTTCTATTTGGAGGGACCAACGATAACTTGGAAGAGCTGAAACGATTGGATAAGAATGCCTGCTCAGGAGTTAAACTGTTTCTGGGATCATCCACAGGAAACATGTTGGTAGATGACGAAATGGTGCTCGAAAAGATTTTTCGGAATACGGAATTGGTCATTTCCACCCATTGCGAGGATGAGGGGACCATACGAGCAAATACCGCAAAGTACAAGGAGCAGTTTGGAGATGACATACCCATAAAGTACCATCCCATAATCAGAAGTGCGGAAGCTTGCTATCTCTCCTCTTCCAAGGCCATTGCATTAGCTAAAAAAACGGGAGCCCGCTTGCATGTTTTCCATTTATCCACTGGGATTGAAACTGATTTGTTCACCAATGCCATACCACTTGAAGAAAAGAAAATAACCTCGGAGGTTTGTATTCACCATCTATGGTATTCAGATGAGGATTATGACAAAAAAGGTACTTTGATCAAGTGGAATCCGGCCGTAAAAACAAAGACAGACCGCGAAAAATTATGGGAAGCACTTTTAGACGATCGCATTGATGTAGTGGCCACGGACCATGCGCCGCATACCCTGGAAGAGAAAGACAATCCGTACACCAAAGCACCTTCTGGAGGCCCATTGGTACAACATGCGCTCCAGGCTATGCTACAGAAGGAAAAGGAAGGGAAAATAGAGTTGACCAAAGTGGTGGAAAAAATGTGCCACAATCCAGCTAAATTATTCGACATTGACCGAAGGGGCTATATCCGTGAAGGCTATTTTGCTGATTTGGTCCAGGTTGACCCAAATTCCAAAAACGAGGTTAAAAAAGCCAATATTTTCTATAAATGCGGTTGGTCACCCTTTGAAGGTGTTACTTTTGATACTCAAATTATGCGAACCTTTGTGAATGGCCTTTTGGCTTATGACCAGGGCGGGTTTGCCGCTGAGCGAAGGGCAAAGCGATTGACTTTTAATAGGTAAAAATGAAACGCACTGTAACCTTCATTTTGGCATTGCTTTTTCTTTCCTGTGGAGAGGAGGTCATTGAAAAACCCGAAAACCTGATTCCAAAAGAGGAAATGGTGAACATCCTACACGACTTGGCGCTGCTGAAATCAGCCCAAAACAACATCAAGCCGATCTTGGAGCATAAGGAGTTGACCATTATGGAATTTCTTTACCAAAAATATCAGATAGATAGTGCCCGTCTTGCCCAAAGCGATTTGTATTACGCCTCCATCCCTTTGGAATATCAGGCCATATATGAGGAGATTGATGCCCGGTTGGAGAAACGAAAGAAAGCTATGGAAGGGCGAACCAAGAAAAGGAATGATAGTGTAAGGGAGGCAGGAAAACGAAGAAAGGATTCCATTAAAACCCTGAGAGAAGCCAAGGAAGATTAATTTTTAAATTTTTCGCAACAAAAAGTCAAAATGTCCTGTAGGTTGTCAAACTCAAAATCCAGCATTGTCCTTATTTTCTCCGAACTGTAGGTTTCTTGTTGGCGGAAGCCTTTGACCATATTTTTGGTGAGTCTTCGCCGCTTTCCAAGAACTTTGCTACGAAATCCATCCCATCTCCAAAAAAGTTCCAGTGCCCAAAAAGGAGCTTGTTTTATAGGTTCTTGGACTTTCAATTTTTTTGCAATCCGTTTTAAGACCTCACCATAGCTGAGATTCTCACTCACCAAGATAAACCGCTCACGGTCAATATCTGATTCCATGAGAGTTATCATGGCCTTGGTAACATCATTTACAGATACAAATCCAGTGCCCCCAGGGAGAAAAGACTTTTTGCCCTTATTGGCATAGGTGAAAAAAGAACCGCTTCCAGATCTCCAGAATCCGGGCCCAAAAACAACGCCTGGGTTTACTACCACTACGGGCAAGCCCTCCAGTGAGCCCCTCCAAACCTCCAGCTCGGCATCGTGTTTGGTAAGGCCATAAACGGAAACATTGGTGTCTGTCCATTCATTGTTTTCAGTGGATATCTTCCCTTTTGTCGCTTTTCCTATTGCCGCTATGGAGCTTACATAGCACAACTTTTTCACTTGGTGGGCAACACACAGATTGACAATGTTGGCGGTACCCTCAGTGTTGGTTTTGATCAAATCATCCAACTGTCTTGGATCAAAAGAAATCAAAGCCGCACAGTGGTAGACGTAGTGGGCTCCATCGAATGCCGCTTCCATGGAAGCTATGTCTGTAATATCACCCTGTACCCAGGAAATTCGTTCAAGCAGTTGAGTCGGGTTTTCAGTGTAGTATCCAAAGACTTTGGTAACTTTTTTAAGGGACTTCTCACTTCGATAGATGGCCCTTATAGTATTTCCACTTTTGGCCAGTTGAAACAGCAAATGGGAACCAATCAATCCAGTACCTCCGGTAACCAAAATCATTTCGTAAAAATACCTATTTGCTTTGGATTTATTCAGGGAAGTAAGATCTTCATTTTATATTTGCAGCTATTCTAAGTGAAAGTAATGGAAAAGAACTTTGTGCAGGAATTGCAATGGCGAGGTATGGTACATGATATCATGCCCGGGGCAGAGAAACACCTTATGGAAGAAATGCAAGCTGCATATGTGGGCATAGACCCCACGGCGGACTCGTTACATATTGGCCATTTGGTGAGCGTTATGATGTTACGCCATTTTCAGTTGGCAGGGCACAAACCATTTGCTTTGGTCGGCGGTGCTACTGGGATGATCGGGGATCCTTCCGGCAAATCTGCTGAGCGGAACCTATTGGACGAGGCAACATTACGGCACAATGAGGAGGCACTTAAGGCCCAGTTGGCCCGTTTCTTGGATTTTGAAAGTGATAGGCCCAATGCAGCGGTTCTTGTGAACAATTACGATTGGATGAAAAACTTTTCATTCTTGGACTTCATCCGGGATGTTGGGAAGCATATTACGGTAAACTATATGATGGCCAAGGATTCGGTAAAGAAACGACTTTCATCGGATGCCAAGGAAGGGATGTCCTTTACGGAATTCACCTATCAATTGGTTCAAGGCTATGATTTTCTTTACCTCTATCAAAACCATAATTGTACCCTCCAGATGGGAGGCAGTGATCAGTGGGGGAACATTACCACGGGAACAGAGTTGATTAGACGAATTGGAGGAGGAAAAGGTTTTGCGTTGACCTGTCCGCTGATTACAAAGGCGGATGGCACCAAATTTGGAAAGACCGAAGGTGGAAACGTTTGGTTGGATGCCAAAAGAACTTCACCTTACCGATTTTATCAGTACTGGTTGAACACTTCGGATGAGGATGCCGAAAAATACATCAAGATTTTTACGTTTCTGAACCAGGAGGAAATTGGTGAACTTGTGGAACAACATCAGCAAGAACCCCATTTAAGGGGCTTGCAAAAGAAACTGGCCGAAGAAATTACAACTATGGTACATTCCAAGGAGGATTTGGAAAATGCCATTAAGGCCAGCAATATCCTTTTTGGAAAATCCACCTCAGAAGATCTAAAAGCCTTGGATGAAAATACGTTTTTGGATGTATTTGATGGGGTGCCTCAAGCGCAAATCTCCAAGGGAGAACTGAATCCTGGCTTGGACATGATCGGAGCCCTAGCTGCCAAAACGGGATTTTTGGGCTCTAACGGGGAGGCACGGAGGGAGTTGAAGCAAAACTCCATTTCCGTGAACAAACAGAAAGTAAAGGAAGACTATTTGATTTCGGAAACGGATTTGATCAATAACAAGTTTGTATTGCTTCAGCGGGGAAAGAAAAACTATTTTGTGTTGGTAGTTGCGTAGATACTACTTTAAAGGGGCGCAACCAAAAAGTGATCATAGACTCTTATTGGATATAAGTCCTTATCCATGAGAACCATTGTTATTATATTGTCCTTCTTCGTGCTTTTTTCCTGTAACTCAAACTCCGATGTTGAGGAATATATCCCACTTGAGGGTGGAATTGAAAGGTGGGAATTGGTGCGCATGACGGGGAGCCTCATCAATTCAGAGACCACCGGTGATGAAATGTCGTGGCAAGAATACTATCTGATCAACCCGGATGGGAGTTTTTTTAAATCCAGACAAAGAGATGGAGTAATTACTCAAGCCACGGGAACCCATATTTTAATCCAAGAAGGGCAACAAGTGTATTTCGAACTTACCTATCTAACTGGTGAAGAGCTGATTGCTAGTTGCTTGGGAAACGGGAAGGAGATTTTATCGCTTCGTAACCAGGTGCTTTTTGGTTCATGGAATGCCTGTGACGGACCTGGTCTGGAATATAGATTGGTGGATTAATCCCATTTTACAGCGCCATGAGGTTGCATCCCCTAACGTCCGAATGGTCAAACCTACCCAAAACTTCAAAAGATCCATCTTTATAGGTTTTCCCCAAATCCTGAGTGGCTATAAAACAACATGAATTAATATTGGCCAAATCGATTACATTAATGCCACCGGTCTTGCCATTGGGTTGTGGTGAAAGCGGGTCTTCCGTATCCCGTGTTAGCACTTTCATCCATTTCGGTGTGTTAAAGATTCCATTTCCTTTGGAGTAGCCCTGGGATAAGAGTTCGGTCATCCCATATTCAGAGTGGATGTGAGAAATGCCAAAGGCGTTTTTTAATATGTCGTGCAATTCTTCTCGGATAAGCTCCTTTCGCCTTCCCTTCATTCCCCCTGTTTCCATTACAGAGGTATGTTTCAATTTTATGGGAAACTTTTCCGCCAAATCCAAAAGGGCAAAGGACACACCGATAAGTAATGTTTTATTCTGATTTGATTCGAGTTGAAGTAGTTTTTGCTTTAAGGTTTCCAGGTCATAAAGGTAAAAACCACTATCAGCATGTTTGGACCGTTTTACCAGTTCGTCAACCATATAAACCAAGGAAGAGCCTTCTCGCTCCAAATAGGATGGCAGTAGTGCTAGAATGCAGTAATCCTCAATATTTCCGTAAAATTCTTTAAAACCATTGAAGAAACTTTGTCTGTACAATTCTAGGTCCGTGACATAGTGTTTGCTGGTACTGCTTTGGGTGGTACCGCTGCTTTCGAAAATGGTTTGGGGTAAATTGGTGGAGGACAATATGGTATGGGACTTAAAAAACTGAATGGGCAAAAAAGGAATGTCCTGGCTTTTGGCTACTTGATTTGGATGCTTTCCCAAATGGTTGCAATAGGTTTGGTAGATAGCATTGTTATGGTATTGAAAACGAAATGCCTCTAAGGTCAGTTGCTGAAACTGAGCTTCTGAGGTGATGGAAAATAAACGTTGGGAATAGGTGCTGATCATTTGGGCATAAAAATACCCAAAAAAAAGCCCTTCATTTGAAGGGCTGTATTGGAATTTATTTAATAACCAGTTTTCGGGTCATGGTCTTTTTGTCTTCTGTTACTTGGAGTACATATACACCAGGTACTAGTCGTGATACGTTTAGGGTGTTGGTGGAAATCCTATCGGTGAGAACCACTTCCCCAAATACATCATAGATTTTTATTTGTTTGCTTCCGTTGGTTGCTGTGGTAAGGTATACCTCATCGCCATATACCGGATTAGGGTACATTTTAAAGCCTTTTAGCTCTTGCACTTGCTCAGTGTTTACACTGACCAATTCCTGACCAAATGTGAATAGGGGTAAAGCCATAATGAGTACAAAGTAGATTTTCTTCATAAATGCTGATTTGGGTATAAGCATTGTAAAAGTAGAAAATAGCTTCTAGGAGGACTATAAAATGTTGTGAAACAAAGAATTGTGTAGGTAAAGGCCCTAAATCTGATGTTGGCTAACAGAAAACATCGATGAAATGCACTAATTACTTGATGATCAGCTTTCTGGTGGCCACTTTGTTGTGCTCAAAAACCCGAAGGATATATACACCTTTGTCCAAGTTTGAAAGGTTGAGTTCCCTTCCTAAAATGGTAGTTTGAAGGACTTGGGTGCCCAAAACATCGAAAATTAGGATTTTCTTGGGGGCATTTTTGGTAGTCTCTATAAAGACCTTGCCATGTGGAACCGGATTGGGATAAAGCTTAAACCCGTCTATATCTCCACCTGCTTGGGAACTCTGGGAGAATCCAACGGTACAGACAAAAAAGAATAAGACGAGGTAAAGGTGCTTCATAAAGTATTGGTTACAAAGGCTATGCCACAAATATAAATAATTTGGCTACCCATAGGGAAAAGCCTAAGGAAAAAACCCACACTTTTCGATGAAGTGCAAAAAAAGCCCTCGTAAAGAGGGCTTTTAATAAACAATTTATGATATGGAATTAGTTTCCAGTGGCCCAATCAAACATGGTTACATCAACGGTTGCTGGATCATCATAAGCAGCATTCACATCGATGGTTGCGCCATCAACAGTAACATTTGTAGTGGCACCGCCATCTCTAAAGTCAACGTTGGTTGCGTATCCACTCAAAGAAAGACCGGTGATTGCAGCACCAGATTCTTTTTTGAACTGTAACGCAGTACCGCCTTGACTGGAAACACAGGTCAAGTTTTCCAAAGTAGGCATGTTGTTATCGCCATCCGCCTCAACAGCAGTAGAGAAACCAGCTTCAGTATGTAGAACATACGCATCTGTTAAGGTACCGTTCCAGCCTTCTGTCCAATCTATAGCGTCATCCTGGTTGTTTTCCAAGTAGAAGTTGGATGCCGAAACTGTACCTCCAAAGAATTCAACACCATCGTCTGCTCCATTTAAAACAGCAACGTTGGAGATAGTAGTTCCGGAACCTACTGCATAAAGTGTAAGACCATTGTACTGTGATTCAGAGTTGATCTGTGCACCAGCGTAGTTGATGATCAAATAATCAATGGAACCAGAGTTATCGGTGTCATTGGAACCACCGTAAATAATGTTACCGACTTCAGCAGTGGCATCGGTACCTTTGGTTGTTGTGGCATCACCAGCGATGACCAATCCACCCCAATCACCAGCAGTTTCTCCACTAGAGGTCATTACAACAGGATTGGCAGCCGTTCCTTGAATTTCGATCATTGCTCCTTTCTGCACAACAATGAAAGTACTGGTCGCACCTGCCGCCTGAACGTCAGCGGTAATGGTTGTACCTGCAGGGATAGTCAACTTAACACCAGCTTCAACACTCAAAGTGCCTTGCAAGGTATAGGCGGTAGAGGCGTTCAAGGTTAAATCGGAAGTAACACTACCTTGAAGGTTTGCAGAAGTAGTGATGTCTTCTCCAGTCGCCCAAGAGAACATGTTGAAATCAACAGTTGCTAGGTTGGCATAGAGTTCATTTGGATCGGAATCTTCACCTTCAATTTGTACATTGGAAACAGCACCACCATCCCTAAAATCAAGGATAGTTTCGTAACCTGATATGGAAAGACCAGTGATGGTTGCACCAGATTCTTTTTTGAACTGAAGAGCTGTACCTCCTTGAGTAGATAAAACCGTTAGGTTGGTCAAAGTTGGATTTCCATTATCACCATCCGCTTCTACGGCCGTAGAGAAGCCAGCTTCGGTATGCAGAACGTAAGCATTGGTCAAGGTTCCGTTCCAACCTTCAGTCCAATCAATAGCATCGTCTTGGTTGTTTTCCATGTAGAAGTTGGAAGCGGAAACAGTTCCTCCAAAGAATTCAACACCGTCATCAGTACCGTTCAACAAAGCAACATTGCTGATGGAAGTTCCAGACCCAACGGCATATAGTGTAAGACCGTTGTACTGGGATTCCGGATTGATTTGTGCACCAGCATAATTGATAATCAAGTAGTTAATGGTACCAGAATTATCAGTATCATTGGAGCCACCATATAGGAACTCGCCAACTTCTGCCTTTGCATCTGTACCTTTGGTCGTAGTTGCATCACCAAGGATTACCAAACCACCCCAGTCCCCTGGAGTTTCACTATCGGATGTCATTACAACAGGATTGGAAGAAGTACCTAAGATATCAATAGAAGCGCCTTTTTGAATAACGATATACGTACTGGTTTCGTCACCGGAAGCAGCTGAGGCTGTAATAGTGGTACCAGCAGGAATCGTTAATTTTGCACCATTTTCAACACTAACTGCACCATCAAGTATGTAGGTTTCGTTAGCATCAAGGGTTAAGTCTTCAGTAATTGGGCTAAGAGAAGTCAAATTTATAGATGACGTACAAGCATTTGGACACGAACCACCGCAATCAACTCCGGTCTCATCACCGTTTTGAACACCATCTGAACAAGTTGGCTCCGCCGTACATGTGTCCGCGCAGGCTCCACCACAGTCCACACCTGTTTCAGTGCCATCCTGGATTCCATTTGTACAAGATGGACCGTCACCGTTATCATCACTGCTACACCCAGTAATTGCAAGTGCGAATGCAGCAACGAAGGTGATTGAAAATTTAAAGATTTTCGTTTTCATAATTGAAGGTTTAAAAGTTTAAATTGTTATTGTTACCAGTTGAATATTCAATTAAAAATTATAGGTCACACCTAGACTTACCGTACTGCCTAGTTTATAAGATCTTACCGTTTCGGTACGGATAATTCTTTGTGGAGCATTGGCCCCCAAACGTTCATTGATGTCAGTTGAAAAATCCCGAATTTCATTTCGGTTGTCCAAAACACCTTGGGTTCGCTTGATTTCAGGATTCAATAGGTTTTGTCCCGTTAAGGAAAGTTGCCAGTGCTCGCCAAGGTCTTTGCTTAACCTACCGTTTAGCACTACAAACCCATTTTCAACAATGTTGTCGTTATAGGAATAATCATAAATGTTAAACCCTTCGGCACTACCCAAAACAAAAATTTTGTCAGAAGCGTAATTGGCGTTAAGCGATGCTCCAAAAGGATTTTCGCCAGCGGTTTTAAGATTCAAGTTGGTGTTGACAATGAAGTCAGAAGCTCCTTGCAGACCAGTTGAAGTATTGGTTCCAAATCTGAAGAAGTCGGTTGCACTTGCCCCATCGTCGGTTAGAACAAGTTTCAAATCTTGTTCATGGTGCATGAGTGTAGTATTGAAAACTAGGCTTAAATCAAAACCTGAATCGATGTCATTTACTTCGTCATAGGTGGGCTTGATTAGGCTAATTTTGCTCTCCAACTCAATCCCGTAAACTTCAGCTTTTTCACCTGTATTTTCATAAGTCCAAATGCTTTCACCCCCACGCTGTACGGTTCTGTTGATAGGGTCGGTGATATCCTTGTAGAAAACCGCCAGGGAAATCAACTGATCGTTTGTAGGGAAGAATTCCCATTTAAGGTCAAAATTATTGGTGAAAGATGCCGTAAGGTTATCTGCATTACCAGTAACTTCTTGACCAGATGGGGCAACATACCTGAAGGGAGCTATTTCTTTAAATTCTGGTAATGTAATGGTTCTACTTGCTGCAAATCTTAAGGCATGCTTGTCGTTAATGGCATATTTTAAGTTTAAACTTGGATAAACCTTTGAATAATCTTGTTCAGTATCTCCAACAATCCTTGTACCACTGCCACCTACATCATAGCTGACAAATATCTCGTCTTTTTGGAATCTCAATCCTGCGTTTACCCCAAGTTTGTCAAGTTGTACATTGAAATTGGCATATGCGGCCTGCGAAGTATATTCCCCAGTATAAATGTCTTTTGTTTCCCCGTTGGCATTTGAGCTTAACCGAACAACTTGTAAAGAACCATTGGCAAAATTTTGGGTATTTAGTATACCGTTCAAATTATCCAGGCTATTGGTTCTTGTGCTAAACCTGTCCACGCTGTTGGATTCGGTTACCCCTACAAATTCAGAGCTGAAATCACGCTCTTTGTTTCGGTAAAAAACGCCTAATTCGATATCAAACTTTTTGTTAGAACCCCCCTCGGCGTTTTCTTCGTTAATAACACTGATTACATCGTTTATATAACCATTGTATTCGATATCCTCAATCAATTGTGCAGCTTTTCTTTGATTAAAACCACCTTGAGAGTTTAATGCTACCGAGGTTTCTGGTGAGGCGTCAAAGAATACTTGGTTTCTGATTCGGTTAGGTTCATCGGCATTGAGCAAATTATAACCCCCTGCCCAAGTCAATTGATTGTTGTCGGAAAGCTGGTGCTCACCCAAAAGTTGGGTAACCAATAGACTGGTTTGTTTTGTGTTTTGGTCTTTTACAAATTCCAATGGAATTCCAAAACTGCCAAAAGCATCGGTATCATCACTAACTTGAGCCTCCCCATTTCTACCAAACTCCACAACCTCATCCTTTAACGTATTGAGGAAAGTGGTAGTCGATTTTATTTTGTTCTTATCGTTGATATAATAGGTTAAATCGAGTAGGGCCGTATTCGTGATTTCAGATTCATATGTTGTATAATCCGATGCGCCAACCTGAACAAAACCGTACTCCAAAATCTGATAGACACCTTCATTATGTCTAAAGCTCTCATTGTGCGATCCGGTTAGAATGAACGAAAGCTTATTGTCAAAGAGCTTTTTTCCAAAAGTTAGATTCATCCCATAATTCAATGGATTTTCTCTAGTGGCAGGATCCCACGATTGTTCGGTCAATTGTTGGACCAGCGTTCTATCCGACTTATAAAATCCAAAAGTGGTTTCATCATCCAAATTCGGGGAAACCAAAAAATTGTCATTGACTCCATCTTGATATACTGAGGTATTCAAACCACCCGAAACACCGATGCTCAACTCAGAGCTGCCAACCAGTTCCCTTGAAGCTATATCTATGTTACCTGAGGCTTGATCGGCCGAGGTTTTGGCCGAATAGGTTTTGCTAATACTTATATTTTGGATAACTCTGGTAGGAAATAAACCTAGGTTGATGTTTTTTCTATCTACGTTATCAGAAGGGATTGGCAGACCGTTTAATGTTGTTGAAAGATATCTGTCACCTAATCCTCTTACAAAAATATCCCCAGAAGCTTCACTTTCCGTTACACCGGAGATTTTGGTCGTTGCGGTTTTTGCATCAGAAATACCCAAATCGCCGAGTTCCTGTGCCCCAATACTTTCAACAACCGTTACTGCTCTCCTCTGATCTAGAAGAAGAGCGGTTTGGGAATCTTTTCTTGCCACGGTTGTTACAACAACTTCATCCAAAGCCAATCCGGCTGACGCACTCATGGGAACATCAATATTAGTTACCTTGTCCGCAACCACTTCCACGTTAGGAATTTCAATGGTTTCATAACCCAAATAGCTGAATACAACCGTGTAAGTCCCAGGTTCAATTCCAGAGATTTCATAAAGTCCATCAAAGTCGGATGTTGTGCCTTGTGTCGTACCCTTTATCAGTACGTTGGCAAAAGCCAAAGGTTCATCGTTTAATTCTTTGTCGATAAGCTTACCCACGATGCTTCCCGTGGTTGTCTGTGCACTTGTTTGCAATCCTACAAACAGTGTAAAAGTCAATAAAATATATTTCATTAGGTATTTAATCTAGATGGCGCAAAGAAAGACTCGTGCTGTAAAAGCGATGTTACCCGCGTGTTAAGTGTTTATTTAAGAACTGTTACAATAATGTTATCACATTAAATGAATGTTAAGCATTAATGGCGTTATAGTATTATATTTACATTTGGGCGATCAACGTATAAATTACCATCCCATGAAAACGAAGGACATTAAGATTTTGTTGGTGGACGATGAGCCCGATATTCTGGAAATTGTCAGTTATAATCTATCCTCGGAAGGCTACGAGGTTTTTACTGCAAAAAACGGGGTAGAGGGTGTTGCCAAAGCCAAGAAAAAGAACCCACATCTCATCATTTTAGACGTGATGATGCCTGAAATGGATGGAATTGAAGCTTGCGAGGTGATTCGCAATACCCCAGGGTTGGAAAATACCATTATTACTTTTTTGACCGCTAGGGGCGAAGACTATTCCCAGGTGGCCGGTTTTGATGCGGGAGCCGATGACTACATCACCAAACCCATTAAGCCCAAGGTGTTGGTGAGCAAGGTAAAGGCCTTGTTGAGAAGATTGAAGGAGGAAAAGACCGAAGTGGAGGATATTGTAAAGGTGGGTAACATCATTATCAATAGGGAAGAATATAAAATTGTAAACGATGGTGAGGAAATCATTCTTCCCCGAAAAGAGTTTGAACTACTTTCCCTATTGACCTCCAAGCCGAGTAAAGTATTTAAAAGGGAGGTTATATTGGACAAAGTTTGGGGAAATGAAGTTGTTGTTGGAGGAAGAACCATTGATGTCCACATTAGAAAACTACGCGAAAAAATAGGAGACCACCATTTTAAAACCGTTAAGGGCGTAGGGTATAAGTTTGTCTTGTAATGGCCATACAATTAAGGAAGTCCTATAAATTTGCCTTAAGGTCATCCCTGCTGATCACATGTTTTCTTACTATACTCTTTGCTGCTTTTTTGATGCATCAAGAGCAAAGTTTTTGGATTCCAGCCTTGCTGTTTTCCCTTCTCTGCTTTTTGGTTTGTTTTACCATTCTCCAAATACGGGTGGAACGCTTTATCTACAGGAGGGTTAAAAAAATCTACGACGACGTTTCCCTATTGGAATCATCCTCTTTTTCCTCCAAACCTGTTACTACGGACATGAAAACCCTCACTCAGGAGATTGGAAAATTTGCCGAGGACAAGAAAATAGAAATTGATACCCTTAAAATTCGGGAGGAATATAGAAAGGACTTTTTGGGAAATGTTTCCCACGAGTTAAAAACACCTCTGTTTACTGTACAAGGATATATCCTGACCCTGCTTGATGGGGCCATGAACGACAAAAAAATAAGAGAAAAGTACTTGAACAGGGCGAACAAAGGAGTGGAAAGACTCATTTATATCGTCCGGGACCTGGATTTGATCACTAAGCTGGAGGTAGGTGGACTTAAACTGGAACGCGAAGACTTTGATATCATTGAGCTGATCCAAAATGTTTTTGATCTTTTGGAAATGAAGGCCTCAAAAAAGGGCATTGCACTTACGTTCGATATGGAGTACAATCGGCCAATCTATGTCAACGCAGATAGGGAAAAAATTCAGCAAGTAGTAAGTAATCTTTTAGTAAATTCCATTAAGTATGGCCATTCCAATGGAACTACCGAGGTGAGCGTTGAAAACCTGATCAAGAACAAAGTAATCATCCGTGTAACCGATAATGGGGAGGGAATCCCAAAACAACATATTCCAAGATTGTTCGAACGATTTTATCGCGTTGACCAAAGTGGAAGTCGCAAAGAGGGCGGTTCCGGTTTAGGATTGTCCATTGTAAAGCACATTATCGAAGCTCACGATGAAAAAATCTATGTGGAAAGTGAGGAGGATGTGGGTTCAGAGTTCTCTTTTACATTGGAAAAAACCTCAAAAAGTTCTGCATAATCTATCTGGGATTCAAATTTGGTCAGTCCTTTAAATTCGTCAATTCTATTAAGTTGGTTGAGTTCAAACTCATCTTGATTGGAGCACGGAACTAGACACTTTTTTTCCAATCGTTTTGCCAAATATTCCTGTTCGTACTGACCAGGGGTGGGAATAAAAAATGCCTTCTTTTCCAACTTGGCCAAATCCATAACCGTAGTGTATCCCGACCTGCAGAGTATTTTTTCGCTTTGGTTGAGCGCTTCTTGGAGTTGATGTGACTGCATAAAATTGTAGAGGGTTAGGGAACCCTTTTCTCTTTCAATTTCCTCTTGGGTTTGCTCCCTCTCAATCTTCCCTTTCACAAAAAGGATGTTTCCATCAAAATCCAGAAGTTCGTCCAACAACTGTTCCTCCAAGAATGTACGCTGGGGCTCTGGTCCTGAGAGTAGCACCATAAGATTGTATAAAATGGGCTCTTCTTGTTTTTCAAACCGGCTCAAGGGGCCTAAATAAACAATATTGAGCTTGGATTTTTTAAGATGCCCAAGTTTGCCAGTGAGATTGGGCTTACCCTGCACATCTGGAACCCAACAGGCCCTAAATTTTTTAATGACTTTTTGATGCACTTTGGAGCTCATCCAAGTGGTATTTCCGGAAAGTACGTTTAGTTGATGGGTGATAAAAACACAGGGTACTTTTTTGTGATGGACCCCAAGTCTATTGTCGGAAATGATGCCATCCAAATGGTTTTCCTTTACCAGTTTTTTAACTGCTTTTTTTTCCTTGGCGATAGCTTTAATCACTTTTGGAGAATCCCAAATCATTTTGATTTTAAAATTCTTTCCTTTTTCCGCATAGGTGATTTTGTACGACGGCAACTCAAAGGAAGGTAATTCCGGGAACTCTTTTTGAAGCAACGAAAGAGCAACCCCATCCGAAGCAATAAAAGGCTGGTGACCTTCCTTCATAAGAGCTTTTATGATAGGGATGCACCTAGTGGCATGCCCCAACCCCCAATTTAATGGAGCAACTAGAATACGTTTGGAACTTTGCATAAAAGCAAAAAAACGAAACCTGTTTTGCCTTTGGATTTCCTTAGTTTTGCCAAAACATTAAATCTAGACCCAATTCGATTACTGTGGGGAGTAAAAACAAATTAAAACGGTTTAAGGAGAACGAGACTTTTTCCAATGTTGTGCAACCAACTAGGGAAGAAATCATGGAAGGATTTCATTTGAAAGGCGAATGGACTTCGTTTTTTAAGAACGAAAATCCCATTGTACTTGAATTGGGATGTGGCAAAGGGGAGTATACCGTGGGCTTGGCGAAAAGAAATCCAGACAAAAACTATGTTGGAATTGACATCAAAGGGGCTCGATTTTGGCGTGGGGCCAAAACAGCCTTGGAAAAGGATTTGGCCAACGTAGCTTTTCTTCGAACCCAAATAGAACTTGTTGATATGCTCTTTGCAGAAAATGAAGTTGATGAGATTTGGATCACCTTTCCAGACCCCCAAATTAAATTTAAGCGCACCAAACACCGGATGACCAATCCAGAATTCCTGAAAAAGTACAAACACATTCTAAAGCCCAATGGTCTGGTCAACTTAAAGACGGATAGCGAGTTTATGCATGGTTATACTCTGGGATTGTTGCAAGGTTTGGGATTGGAAATCGCATATTCCAATCACGATGTTTACAAAAATGCAGGGAGCCCAGCGGAGGTACTTGAAATCCAGACATTTTATGAAAATCAGTATCTTGAGAAAGGAAAACCAATAACCTACATTCAGTTTAGGGTCCACTAACCAATGACGCACATTCTTATTCTTTTCTTTGCTACATTTTCCGCGGCGTTTATGGCCACCGTGCCACCTGGACTGTTAAATATGAATGCTGCTAAGACCAGCGTTGAAAAAGGCAAACTGAATGGGGTGATCTTCAGTTTAGGGGTGTCATCCATGATTATGGTGCAAGCCTATATCGCCGTGCTAATTTCCAAGTTTCTATATCGGAACCCCGAGGCCATAGATATGCTACTTAAGGCCGCATTACTGGTCTTTGCTTTTTTTGCGATCTACTTTTTTCTAATCGCGAAACGAAACAAGGAGAAGAAGATGGAGGCGGTGAAAATGAGCAAAAAGAACAGCTTTTTTAAAGGAACCCTTTTGGCGGCGCTTAATCTGCTCACCATTCCGTATTATAGTGGTTTGAACGCCATGTGGAACGAAGCTGGTTGGATAAAGTTTGAACTGGCCGATACCATCACTTTTGTATTGGCGGCTGGGAGTGGTACTTTTTCCGTTTTGTACCTCTATACTTTCTATTTCAATAAATTGGAGACCAAGACCAACCGGTTTTCCAAAAACTCCAACTACATTCTCAGTGCACTTATGTTGGTACTATTGGTAATCACCTTATTTCGAATTTTTTACAAATAAATGGAGGAACAAAACTTCTTTGACAAGGTATATGAAGTGGCCAAACAAATCCCGTTTGGTCGGGTAACTTCCTATGGAGCCATCGCCAAATATTTGGGAGCCGCCCGGAGCGCAAGGATGGTAGGTTGGGCCATGAACAATTCCGGAGCCAAGGATGTTCCTGCCCATCGTGTGGTCAACCGTGTTGGAGTGCTTACAGGAAAACAGCATTTTGATGGGACCAACCTCATGCAACAACTTTTGGAAAACGAGGGGATATCGGTAAAGGACAATCAAATTGTAGATTTTCAAAAGTTTTTTTGGGATCCGGGAAAGGAACTGGAATAAAGAAACTAAACGTTTGGAACGAGATAGCGATAGCCTATCCCACCATCTTCATTTTCAATACACAAACTTCTTAATCCAAGTGGCATGGCGTATCTTTGTAATTTAGAATCGGTTTAAACGACTGCAAACAAAATAAGATAGATGAAGCTGAAAAAAGCAGACATACTCAAGGCTTTAGAAAACATTTCTGCACCAGGTGAAGGACAAAATTTAGTGGAAAGCGGTGCGGTGACCAATATTCAGGTTTTTGGTGATGAGGTGGAAGTAGATGTTACCATAAAGAACCCAAGCCTTCAGGCCAAAAAGAAGACCGAGGTAGAGATACTTAAAATCATACATAAGGAGGTCTACGAAAAGGCCAAGATTAAGGTCAACCTCAAAGTGGATGCGCCTGCAAAACCCAAGGTCAACCAAATTAAGGGGAGCCCAATTCCAGGTATCCAAAATATTATTGCGGTAGCTTCAGGGAAAGGCGGAGTTGGAAAATCTACGGTCACGGCCAACTTGGCAGTTACCTTGGCCAAAATGGGCTTTAAAGTTGGGCTTTTGGATACGGATATCTACGGTCCGTCAATGCCCATTATGTTTGATGTGGCGCTGGAAAAGCCGTTATCGGTAAACATCAACGGCAAATCCAAAATGAAGCCCGTAGAAAACTATGGGGTTAAGCTATTGTCGATTGGTTTTTTTACCCAACCCAACCAGGCGGTTATTTGGAGGGGGCCAATGGCATCCAAAGCACTCAATCAAATGATTTTTGATGCCCATTGGGGTGAATTGGACTTTTTGCTTTTAGACCTTCCTCCGGGAACTGGGGATATCCATCTGAGCATTATGCAATCACTGCCGGTTACCGGTGCAGTGGTGGTGAGTACACCTCAGGAGATTGCCTTGGCAGATGCACGCAAGGGGGTTGCAATGTTTCAACAAGAGGCTATAAGTGTTCCCGTTTTGGGCATTGTGGAAAACATGGCCTACTTTACACCAGAAGAGCTGCCTAGCAACAAATATCATATCTTTGGGAAAGATGGCGCCAAAAATTTGGCAGAGAATTTGGAAATACCCTTTCTTGGCGAAATACCATTGGTCCAAAGCATAAGGGAAGCTGGAGATGTGGGAAGACCGGCTGCCATGCAGACGGCAACACCTACGGAAGAAGCGTTTGAGGACCTCACCAAAAACGTGGTTCAGGAATTGGTGCGAAGAAATACTGATTTACCGCCTACAGAGGCAATAAAGATTACAACAATGGCAGGGTGTGCTGCCGTTAAAAAGAAATGAGCATGACATCAGAAGAAATAAAAAGCAATGTGGAGAAGGCACTGGATGAGATAAGACCTTTTCTTCAAAGTGATGGAGGTGACATTTCATTGATTTCCATCGATAACGATAGTTTAGTGAAGGTAAAGCTAGAGGGCAATTGCATTGGGTGCAGTGTAAACCAGATGACCCTAAAAAGTGGGGTGGAAATGACGATTAAGAAGTATGCTCCTCAGATAGAGGAGGTCATTAACGTAAGCTAGACTGACATAAGTCATAATTCCTGTCTACAACAAATCCTAAGTTGCGCAGATATCCAAATACCCTTGTGGAATGATTAAAACCGATATTCTGATTATTGGAGCTGGGCCTACGGGTCTTTTTGCTGTTTTTGAGGCAGGTTTGTTGCAGCTCAAATGCCATTTGATAGATGCATTGCCCCAACCCGGTGGTCAATGTGCAGAGATTTACCCTAAAAAACCAATTTACGATATCCCTGGGTTTCCAGAGGTTTTGGCTGGTGAACTTGTGGATAATCTTATGGAGCAGATAAAACCTTTTCAACCCGGGTTTACACTTGGGGAAAGAGCAGAAACCATTGAAAAATTAGAGGATGACACCTTTTTGGTGACCACCAACAAAGGCACAAAGCATAATGCCCCAATTGTGGCCATAGCAGGTGGACTGGGTAGTTTTGAACCCAGAAAGCCACAACTGGAGAATCTTACTCAATTTGAGGATAGAGGTGTGGCCTATATGATCAAAGAACCGGAGGTGTATCGCAATAAAAAGGTTGTTATAGCCGGAGGAGGGGATTCCGCATTGGATTGGTCAATCTTTCTTGCCAATATAGCCACTGAAGTTACACTAGTGCATCGCCGAAATGAATTTAGGGGAGCCTTGGATTCCGTGGAGAAAGTTCAGGAACTGAAAAATCAAGGGAAAATAAGTTTGATTACTCCCGCTGAGGTAATAGATCTTCAAGGGAAGGAAAAATTGGAAAAGGTTATTGTTAGAAAAACAGACGATTCAAAAGAAATTGATCTGGAAGTGGACAATTTTATACCTCTTTTTGGACTTTCCCCTAAATTGGGGCCCATTGCAGACTGGGGCTTGGAAATTGAGAAGAATGCCATCAAAGTGGACAATACTTTGGATTATCAAACCAATATTCCTGGAATTTATGCCATTGGGGATGTAAATACCTATCCAGGAAAGTTAAAGTTGATTTTGTGCGGGTTCCATGAAGCTACCCTGATGTGCCAAAGTGCCTATCAGCGCATTCACCCAGATAAAAAATATGTAATGAAATACACAACGGTTGGTGGTGTTACAGGGTTTGATGGAAGCAAAAAAGAGGCGCCAAAGGCAGTTGTAAAAAGTATTGAATAGTAATGTCCGATATTAAAATAAAAATCACCGATCGCGATGGCGTTTTACATGAGGTAGATGCCCCAACGGATATGAACATGAATCTGATGGAGGTGGTACGTTCCTATGAGCTGGCTCCCGAAGGGACCATTGGTATCTGTGGAGGGATGGCGATGTGCGCCTCATGCCAATGTTATGTGAAATCCGATCATGAGCTTCCGGAAAAATCAGATGATGAGGACGCTATGCTGGCCGAAGCCTTTTTTGTGGAGGAAAACAGCCGTCTTGGCTGTCAGATTCACATGACCGAAAACCTGGATGGCCTGGAAGTGGAATTGGCTCCGGAAGAAGGTTAAATTCTTGCCTGATAGGTGAACAAGTTGTAATAACGCCCTTGGGCTGCGATAAGTTCGTCATGCGTACCCTGCTCTTTGATGTGCCCCTCTTCAATCACTAGAATTTGATCCGCTTTGCGAATTGTACTCAGACGGTGAGCGATAACAAAGGTAGTTCTGCCTTTGGTCAGCTCCGCCAAACTTTTTTGGATCAATGCCTCGGATTCCGTGTCGAGACTGGATGTGGCCTCATCCAAAATTAGGATCTTAGGGTCCGCAAGAACGGCACGGGCTATCGCAATCCGTTGCCGCTGTCCTCCTGAAAGCTTCACACCGCGTTCTCCTATCAGTGTATCCAATCCTTCCTCAAACCGATCGGTAAACTCATCAACATAGGCAGCTTTAACGGCCTGATTGAGCTGTCTTTCGTTGGCATCAGGCCTAGGGAATAGGATGTTTTCCCGTATGGTTCCTTCAAACAAAAAATCGTCTTGGAGCACTACCCCCAAATGCTGTCGAAAGCTCTTCAGATCAACTTTGGAGAGGTCCTTTCCGTCAATTGTGATCATACCAGAGTCCGGATTCAGAAAACTGGCGGCCAACCCGGCGATTGTGGATTTTCCAGAACCGGAGCTGCCCACCAAGGCGATGACTTCGCCCGATTTCACGTCAAAACTAATATTGTGCAATACCTCCTTATCTTCCTCATAAGAAAAGGAGACCTTGGAAAATCGCATATTGCCAACGATAGTGTCCAGCTGTAAAGTCCTTTCTCCGACCTGTGACTCCTCCTCCATATTCATAAGTTCCTCCGTACGATCTAATCCTGCCAAGGCTTCGGTCAATTGACTCCCAATATTGCTCATCTGCACAATTGGTGCGATCATAAGTCCAAGCAACACGGTGAATTCAACAAATTGCCCAATTGTAAGTGCTCCCTCAATAATCTTATAACCTCCAAAACCCATTACACTAGTTGTGGCCACCCCCAATAAGAAAGTGGAAGAACTGGTCATAAACGCGGTTGTGGTCAAACTCTTTTTTACATTTTGGTACAAACGATCGACACCGCCTTCAAAAACTTCCTTTTCTTGCTGTTCAGCATTGAACCCCTTGATCACCCGTATACCTCCCAAGGTTTCGGTCAGCCTTCCTTTGACTTCCGCATTTATTTTCCCTCGATCTCTAAAAATTGGACGGATGATCTTAAAAGCTTTTAAGGCGATTATGGCAAAAATGATAAGGGGAATGAACGTAAACAGGGTCATGAATACATCAATATCCAATAAAAGAATCAGTGAAACCACTGCTGTAATTACACCTCCAACCAACTGGACTAACCCCGTTCCGACCAAGTTCCGAACACCTTCCACATCAGACATGATTCGGGAAACCAGTGCCCCGGATTTGGTATTGTCAAAGAACCGAATGGGAAGTGCGAGTACTTTTTTCTGCACCTGTGCCCTAAGCTCCGAAATCAGATATTGAGCCTGAACACTTAAGATCCTGGTGAGTAAAAAAGAGGTGACGGCCTGGACAAAAATGGCCAACATTACACCTCCTACCAGGTATTTGAGCATGTCCAAATCCTTGTTGACAATGACATCATCAATCAGGTATTTGGAAGCAATTGGCGCAACAAAACTGGCAGACTTGCTTACGGCAATGAGTAACAAACCTATAAATACCAACTTTCGTTTTGGCCAAATAATAGTTTTAAATGCCGTTAGGATACTCACCTTTTTTTCAGCCATGGGATAATTTAAAAGGAATGTGCAATTTACTTCAAATTAATAGAGTAAGGAGAGCTGCGGAAAAGATTGGTGAGAAATTAACTTAACCACCCAACTTGTGTATATTTAGGTGTTTTTCATCCAGCATCATGCTCAGAACGATAACTGTTTTCGCCTTACTTTTGATGGCCTTGCATGGCATCGCCCAGAAGTCTTATCCGCAGTTGGGCTACATCGTAACGGACAATGCCGGGATTTTTACAGAGGAACAATTGATCGGGTTAAGATCCAAACTGACGTCCTTTGAGACGGAAACTTCCAACCAACTTGTGGTACTTACCATTAATAACCTGGGGAATGAGACCATTGAGACCTACGCCAACAGAACCTTCAATCAAAATAAACTGGGCCAAAAAGGGAAAGACAATGGTGTCCTGGTGGTTTTTGCCAAGAATGATCGCGAAGTGAGGATTGAAGTGGGTTACGGCCTTGAACCCTACATAACCGATGCAGTGGCCTCTAGAATCATCCGAAATACCATGATTCCCAATTTTAAGGATGGGCGTTACTTTGAGGGAATAGATCAAGCTGCCGACCAAATTATTGCATTTTTGACCCATCCGGAGGCATTGGAAGAGTTTAAACAGGAAATCGAGTCGGAAGAAGAAGGAATAGATGGGCCGGTCCGAATTTTCATGTCTCTTTTTCTTATGATTTTTATTAGCGCCGGAGGTTTTATCTTCTACAAAAGTTACTCTGGTATTATAGAAATGTTCCGAGGGATGCTCATTGGTAAACTAGGATTGCTTCAGGGTTTCTTTATGGTGATTTTTGGCATGATTCCTACCATGTTTTCGCTGGTTTTTATATTGATGCCGTTGTTTTTCGTGACCATGATTTTTGATTTGGGCATTAAAATAGAGGATTATGAAAAATTGTTGGAAAGTAATTCCTGGTTGTATTGGGTTATTGGAGGTTTCTTCACAATTACGTTGCTTCTTGCAACACTAAAAATTATGATCAAGGGGAAGGAAGACTTCAAACTGTCGTTGTATAAAAACGATAAAAAGTATATGAGAAAGACCTTCTCCTCTTCAGGAACACATTCATTTGCATCTGGTTCAGGGTCTTCCTCTGGTAGTTCAAGCAGTTTTTCCGGTGGGGGCGGGAGCTCTGGTGGTGGCGGGTCCAGCGGGAGTTGGTAAATCGATTTGATTTCCTGTATTTTCACCATTAAATTGAAACAATGGACACCAAGGACAGCAACGGGAATATTTTGGAAAATGGCGACAACGTGCATGTCACCAAAGACTTAAAGATTAAAGGGATGTCAAAAACCTTGAAGCGCGGAATCTTATTAAGAATATTCGGTTGACCAACAGCACCCAGGAGGTGGAATGTAGGATTGGTAAATCCCATATAGTGTTGAAAACCCAGTTTTTAAAAAAAGCATAGCAATTATGAGAGTAATATTAGGATTGTTCGTGTTGGTAGCGTTCTCATGCGCCCAGCAGCCCCAGACGGAAATCGAAAAATGGGAGGCGCAAGCTGAAAACATAACGATTATCCGAGACGATTTTGGAGTACCCCATATTTATGGCAAAACGGATGCTGATGCCGTTTTCGGGTTGTTGTATGCCCAGTGCGAGGACGATTTTAATCGGGTGGAGCAGAACTATATTTGGGCAACGGGCCGTTTGGCAGAGGTGGAAGGTGAAGGGGCTTTGTATAGTGACCTGCGAGCTCGACTCTTCATGAATGAGGAGGAGGCCAAATCCAATTATGAAAAAAGCCCAGATTGGTTAAAGGATTTATGCAACGCTTTTGCAGATGGGGTTAACTATTACCTACACACCCATCCAGAGGTGAAACCGAGACTATTGACCCGATTCGAACCCTGGATGCCCATGTATTTTAGCGAAGGGTCTATAGGAGGCGACATTGAACGCATTTCCATCGAGAAGATAAAGGCCTTTTATGAAAGTGGAATGGAACTTCCAAAAATGGAAGCGCTTGAGCTTAAAAAAGAAGCAGAGATGGCCGAGCCGCAGGGGTCTAATGGTATCGCTATTTCTGGAGAATTGACAACATCCGGCAATACCATGCTATTGATCAATCCACATACCTCCTTTTACTTTAGGGGCGAGGTACACGTGGTAAGCGAGGAGGGACTCAATGCATACGGAGCGGTAACGTGGGGCCAATTTTTTGTCTACCAAGGCTTTAATGAAAGAACGGGCTGGATGCATACCTCCACCTATACCGATGTGTTGGACGAATTCAAGGAAACGGTGGTTGAAAATGATGGTAATTTATTTTACCAATATGGGGAGGAGCTAAGGCCTGTCGATAAATCCGAAGTTACTTTAAAATACAAGGAGGGTACCGAAATCAAGGAGAAAACCTTTCCCTTGTACCATACCCATCATGGGCCAATTACGTATGCGGTAGATGGGCAGTGGACAGCCTCTGCCATGATGTGGGAACCGGTTAAGGCCTTGGAGCAGTCTTTCATTAGAACCAAACAAGATGGTTATGCCGGATTCCGAAAAATGATGGATATGCGGACCAACTCCAGTAACAATACGGTCTATGCGGATGCGGAAGGAAATATCGCCTATTTTCATGGCAACTTCATTCCAAAACGGGATACCATATTTGACTATACCCAGCCCGTGGATGGAAGCAACCCCAAAACCGACTGGCAAGGGCTCCACACTGTAGATGAGAACATTTTGGTACTGAACCCTAAAAACGGATGGGTACAGAACTGCAATTCGACCCCTTATACGGCAGCCTTGGAAAGTAGCCCAAAACGGCAAGACTACTCCAGATACATGTCTCGAGACCAAGAGAATTTCAGAGGCGTTCACGCCATTGAATTGTTAAAGGATAAAAGTGGATATACCCTTGACAGTTTGATTCAGTTGGCCCATGACACCTATCTACCAGCCTTTGAGGCCCTTATTCCAGGTTTGGTAAGGGCTTATGATACCGAACCAAGGCCTGGGTTGAGCGAACCGATCGAGTTATTGCGAAATTGGGATTTTAGAACTTCCAAAATCTCCGAGGCAATGACCTTGGCGCACTATTATGGAACTAGATGTTATCAAAAAGCAGAAAGGCCGGAAGGATTGTATGCGATGCAACTGGTACAGTATTGGGGGAATGGCTCTTCCAATACTGAAAAATTGAGCTTGTTCCAAGAAACCATTGAGCAATTGGAAAATGATTTTGGCACATGGAAAATACCTTGGGGAGATGTTAATAGATACCAACGTTTAAATGGTGCTATCCGACAGCCTTTTGATGATGCGCAACCCAGTATTCCCATCGGTTTTGCCAGTGGACGGTGGGGCGCATTGGCGGCTTATGGTGCGCGGTACGACAATGGCACCAAAAAAATCTATGGGACACGGGGCAATAGCTTTGTGGCAGCTGTAGAATTTGGGGAAAAGGTAAAGGCCAAGACGATTCTTGCAGGTGGGCAGAGCGGCAACCCAAACTCACCCCATTTTGATGATCAAATTCAGATGTATGCCGATGTAGAATGGAAAGATGCAGCTTTTTACAAAGCGGACGTTTTGGCAAGGGCGGTTAGTTCGTATCACCCAGGTGAAAATAATGAATAGAAAATGAGAGGATTTTTAGGCCTACTTACGATTTTACTATTCCTTTCCTGTGCCAACGAACCCAAAGAGATTGATTTGTCGGAACTTAACCCAACACTAAGGGCGCATTCTGATGAAATTATTTCTGATTTTGTCCAATTGGCTTCCCAAGACAGGCTGCACGAGTTTAGGGAGAAAGGTTATGTTACCCCCATGGTCCATATGGGAATAACTCATGGCAACGGCATTTATAGCATGGCTCCTTATCAAATCCGTGAAGAATTGGGGACAAATATCAAGGTGAAACTTATTCAGGTATTGGATAAAGGCCTGGTGTACACATTTAATTATAAGATAGCATCTGAGTTATCCTCCAATGGAGAAAAACAATTTGCCATTGATATCAATAAGGACAACGGCCTGGCCAAAATTTATTTCTTTATTAAGAACGAAGGGGAATTTGATACAGAGAATAGATGGATCAATCTATTTTCTAAGGAGGTGTTTTTAAGAAAATGATTACTCAGCTTCTTTGATTACGATAAGGCTCGCCTTGGAACCAGTAGATAAATTCCATCGATTATTATGGATTACCTGTCCTTTATCATCAGCCACTACCACTTGAGCAGTATTGGGGCCGGATGAACCTTGGTTGAGCGCCTCAAAATCCAACCGGTTGAATCCTTGTATAAGATCAATGTTTATGCCTTTAAAAGTGCCGGACAGAAGTATATTGTGTTCCACAACTTCTCCATTTAGATATATTCGAACGCGATCACCATCCACGTATTCGTGATCTCGACATACGATACCAACAAATTTTGCTGTGGTCTTTACATCACCCAAATATTGGTCGCCATAATGCTCTTTGGAACCCTTTTTCTCTTTTTCCCCAATTTTTGGATCTAGCTTAAGGTCGTGTCCAGCCTGGACCAGCTCACGGTCAGGAAGCATTTTAACTCCCGGCTTATTGTTTTTGGAAATTAAGTTCTCATCTAATACAGAGGGCATTCTAAGTAATGTGCCCTGGTTGCTGGATTTAATATCCAAGTTGTTTCGCTCCCCAATCTGCAATGGTCGGGTAGTTGGGATGTCTCCTTGGGCTTGGACCGAGGTAAGTCCCAAAGCGAACAACAAAAGAAAAAAAACAAGTTTTTTCATAGCAACTTGGTCGATAACTTTTCTTAAAGTTAACAAATACCTTGCCATATGACTGATAAATAGCTGTTAAAAGTATTTTTATTTCGATGTAAGAATCCTTTCGTGCCTGGAACGCTCGCTTTGGGCTCAAAATTCCCTTTCTGATTAGCTTTGAAAATCGTAAATTGACTCAAATACAATAGGTTAGAACTAGCCGCTTTGTAATGGAATTATGGAAAAAAGACATTTTTTAAAACAATTGGGAGGTGCCGCCCTAGCCACACCTTTTATTCCATGGCAGATGAGTGCCAGAGATAAGGCCTCCCCTAAGAATCCATATCCACTCGGGTTTGGAACAGATTTTTGGGAACGAATAAGGGAGGACTTTAGACTAAAGCCAGACTATGTTAATTTGGAAAACGGTTACTATTGCATTACCCCTAGCCCCATCATGGAAAAATTATGGGAACATACCCAAATGGTCAACTATGAAGGGTCTTACTACATGCGAACCGAACAATGGGAAAATAAGAAAAAGGTCACGGCAAGATTGGCCAAGTTTGTTGGGTGCGCTCCAGAAACCCTTGTTATCACCAGGAATGCAACGGAATCCTTGGATTTGATCATAGGCGGCTATCCTTGGAAAGAAGGGGATGAGGCTATTTTTGCTGTTCAGGATTACGGGTCCATGCGAGATCACTTTTATATGATTCGAGATCGTTATGGAGTGGTTTGCAAGGAAGTTTCTGTTCCACTTAACCCCAAATCTGATGAGGAGATAGTGAAACTTTATGAATCGCAAATCACACCACAGACCAAACTCTTGATGGTTTGCCATATGATCAATATTACCGGCCATATACTGCCAGTGCGCAAAATTTGCGATATGGCTCACAGTTATGGGGTGGAGGTAATGGTGGATGGGGCCCATGCCGTAGGGCATATCCAAGTAAATATCGATGAACTTAATTGCGATTACTATGGATCAAGCCTACATAAGTGGTTGAATGCCCCATTGGGCGTAGGTCTTTTGCAAGTAGCTTCCCGTCATATATCCAAGATTTGGCCTTTGATGGCGGAACACGGCAAGGAACCCAAGGATATCCTTAGGCTTAACCATACTGGGACCAATCCTGTCCATATCTACCTTGCCATAAATGATGCCATGGATTATCTGGAACGCATCGGGATGGAACGAAAAGAGGAACGATTGCGATACCTGCAGCGGTATTGGAGCGATACTCTTAGGAAGGTCCCAAATATTACTGTCAACACCCCTCAAGATTTACATAGAAGCTGTGGTATTGCCAATGTGGGCATTGCCAATATGAAACCAGCAGACCTGGCCAGGACCCTATTAGATGAGTTTAAAATTTGGACGGTGGCCATTGACGAATCCAATGTACATGGTTGCAGGATAACACCTAACATATATACCACTACCGAGGAGCTGGACATTTTTATTGATGCTATGAAGGTATTAGCCAAAAGGATGTGAAATACATCAATCGGTAATGTAATCTACCAATTTTTCTGGACCTTCCAGTAAAATTCTTACGATTTGCAACGTACCATCGGTCTTTGTGGCTATCTGCCATTTGATCAGGGAAATCTTTCCGTTTTCAAGCTCTAGGCCCGTTATGCTTCGCGGATGTACACAGCTGCCATCATTGAAAAAGGGAATCTGTCCAGGTTCCGGAAACCTGGGCCTATGCGTATGACCCGCAATGGTGATTCTAAGGTTGTTCTTCAAAATCCACTTTTTGATTCGTTTTTCAATCCGAATCAGTTCCTTATAATTTTTTGCCGGACTTGTGGGGTCTGCAATCCCAACAACTTGTAGGGGTTTCCAAAGGATTCGGACCAAAAACCTGCCAATACGCCAGCATACATAGTTCCACCAATCTGCCTGGTGCCCATGTGTGCAAAAAAGTTCTTGACCCGTTTGTTGGTGCTTCAGAACAAGCGCCTCGTTGTAGTTAATACCTTGGAAAAGCTCCTTATCCGAGTCATCGATGGGCTCAAAATAGCTGGAAAGATGTTTATCCACATAGGACTTCTGCCTGTACACCATATCATGGTTGCCCCAAACCATATGCAGTCTGTTTTCCAAATGGAACTGCCGCAACAGCTGGTAAACGTTTTTATGGGCCTCAAAGATGGCTTCGAAATTCAGGTTTTCCCAAAGCTCATCCCCATCTCCCAGTTCGCAATACTGAAAACCTTCTCGATAATAGTGGTTAAGGGCGTGGAAATAGATGTTTCTATTGTTCGCAAAGTCGTCGGCAAAACTGTTGTCCCCTCTATGGCAATCGCTAAAAAAGATGAACTTGGAAGTGTCATCAAATGCAAGCTGCTTGGCATTTTTATAGGCCCGATCTAGTCTGAAGTTGGAGGACATGGAACAAATTTTCTTAAATATCTTAAAATTGGCGACAAATACATAAAGATTCCCTTAACAAGGTCCCATTTTTTCTTTTTGTAACTTTACTCGCTAAAACTCGACTAAATAGGCGTATGAAGGAGAACTACAATGCAGATAGCCCAATGCTTCAATTGGTAAGTTTTAACAAACTTTTGGAGCATTATGATGCGCAGCTGAAAAGCAAGGATAAGTATCTGGCGGACAGGGCCAAATATATCCTTGATGCCCAAGCACCCTATCCTGAACTTCGGGAAGGCTTCAGCGATGTGTCTTTATTGGACAAACACAAAGATGTAATAAGCCTAATACTTGCAGATACGTTTGCATCTGTCCTTACCCAAAATGAGATAAAAACGGCAACAACGCCATTTGAAAACATTGTTTTCAATTCATCTGAAAGATTCAGGAAGATATTGAAGGATGCAGGAGAAGGATTTGAACTTGAAATCCGGAACCTGCCAATGGACGTGAACTACATAATGAAATGTACGGTGGTCCTAGCATTCCATTATGGGTTTAACTTGGATTTTAGGAGACCTCTGTTCTATGATATTCCCGATGCCAACGGCGTAATGCGGCATTACAGGATACTGTACAATGCGGATTTCATGGAGATAATTCCGACTGAAAAATCCAAGGAGCTTACTCAGGCCGATGTTGACGAATTGCTGGAAAATTTTGACAATATTGAACTTTGGAAAGAAAAGATTCCGCCCGGAAGCTTTGTTTCAAAAGGTTTCGTCATTTCCAATATGTTTGATGTAACCGCCGAGCATTCCATTTCTGATATCAAATCGACCTTAATTGGAAACAACAAGCGAGGTGATGAGGATTTCATGGATAGTTTTCAGGATACCTTTAGATCGCTTTTTAATTTGAAGGAAATTAATGTCGGGTTTACCGGATACGATTCCAAGGCCAATAAGTTCCTTAAGATATATGGGAAAGGCATTGAGAGTTACATCTTAAAAGGCAAGGATATGGAACCCTGTGATAATATGCTTTGTGGGTATTCGCACAGCAAATTATTGGGAGATAGTACCTACTTCGCCATTCCCAATGTGGAGAAATACTTTGAAAAATCAGGCGGGGAACAACAACCGTATAAAAACCTGCATGAGCAGGGTATAAAAAGTGCCATCTTGGCGCCCATAGCGGATAATGGCAATTTGTTGGGAGTATTGGAGCTTGTATCAAATACGGTCAACGAACTCAACAGCGTCAATGCCAACAAATTGGACGATGTAATGCCTTTCATTGTTTCCGCGGTGATACGATCTATCGAGGAAGAAGAAAATCTCGTGGACGCTATTATTCAGCACGAATGTACTACTGTGCACTCTTCGGTATACTGGAAGTTCCAGGAAGAGGCCAAGCGATTTATGGCAGATGAGCTGGTTGGTAATCAACCCGTCTTTAAAGAGGTGGTGTTCAAGGACGTCTACCCACTTTATGGCCAAGTGGATATCAAGGATTCATCAAAAGAGCGGAACCTTTCCATTCAGAAAGACCTGATGATCCAGCTATCAGAAATCAACAATGTGCTGGAAGTGGCCTTCAAAACCTATAAACTACCTATTTACGAGGAGTTGATGTTCAGAGTAAACACCTATCTGGATGAGGTTAAGGAAGCCCTGTACACCCATACGGAGCAGGCTATATTTGACTTTGTGAAAGAAGAGGTGAATCCTGTTTTCAAACACCTAAAGGAAGAAAACAAGGAGCTTGAACCGTATATTGCCAAATATGAGGCCCAGATTGATGAGGAAACGGAGTCCTATTACGATCATCGCCGCAATTATGATGACAGTGTTATGGAAGCCAATATGCAGCTGGCCGCACTGCTGGATAAGAAGCAGTTGGAGGCGCAGGAAATGTTTCCCCATTATTTTGAGCGCTACAAGACCGATGGGGTGGAGCACAATATGTACATAGGCAGTTCCATTGCCAATGACCGAAAGTTCGATGAACTCTATCTCAGCAACTTAAGATTGTGGCAATTGCAGGTCATGTGCGACATGGAGAACAGGTATTACGCCTTAAAGCCAAACTTGCCCGTTAAGTTGGATGTTGCCTCTTTGATGTTGGTATACAGTACCTCTCTATCCATCCGTTTTAGAATGGATGAAAAGCGATTTGATGTGGACGGAACCTACAATGCGCGTTACGAAATCATCAAAAAACGCATTGACAAATCCTATATCAAGGGTACCAATGAACGTCTAACGCAAAAAGGGAAGTTGGCCATCGTTTATAGCCAAAGAAAGGATGAGAAAGAGTATATGCGCTACATCAAGTTCCTGAAAGCCAAAGGTTACTTCACCAACAATATTGAAATTGTAGAATTGGAGGGCTTACAGGGTGTAACGGGTTTGAAAGCAATTAGGGCAGAAATTTTATACACCAAGGACAAGGATGCCAAATCCGAGAGGACCTATACGTACGAGGATTTAATGGAAGAACTTAAGTCCTAAAAACCCAAAGTTTTTCAGATTCTATCCGTTCCGCCAAAAAAGTGGAATGAGATTGCAAAGGCGATAACAGAAATCACAATACCAATGATAAAGATCGTATAGGTTGACCTTAGTATTTTATACTTTCTGTTCAGGACCAATCCCAAGAAATAAAGATCCTTGGTCAGGGAGGAGTATATATACTCCTTGTCCTTTACCAGTTCTTGAATGGCCCATTCATAATCTGCAAGGCTCATCTTGTGAAAATTTCCAAAGAACAACAGATTGACTTTTTTATCCTCCACATCCTTTTTGGTAAACTGTCCGCTGGTTACATTGGGTCGCGTTGCCAAAACGGCCAAAATCATCGATACTACGCTAAAGGTGATAAAAATTCCAGTGGGAACAATAAGATAGGCATTGGAGGGATTGTCCAACTTGGGAATAAGATTGGATAGTGCTACCGAAATGATAATGGCGTTGACCGAAAGCAGGATATTGGCCTTGGTGTCGGCAATGTCACTTAGGGTAAGATGGTTCTTTAAGGTTACCCGAAAAAGGGTCTGAATGCCCCGATCTGGGCTTTCACTCTTATACTTCGCCTTGAGGGCCTCTTTTTTGGCAATTTCCTTTTCGGTCTTCTTCTCCTTTACCAGTTGTTTCAGGTTTCTTTCCTTGCCTTCTTCCCAATTTTCCTTTGCGTATTCCGTATAGAACTGATGTTCGTTACGGAACATTTTAATGTTGATGTCGCGCCACTCCTTTCCTGAATAATCTGCGAGCCCCAATTCCCTTAGTTCTTCCTTTAAGAAATCCGTAGTTTCCCAATAGCTCTTTTTAGCAAAATGCGAAGCATCAGCGTCCCTTATGATCTCTTCATGCAAATTTGAAGGTTCATGGTACCTTTTAGTGGCCATGATCCAAGCGCAGATTTGGGTCAAATCTTCAGGGTTGTATTTGTGTTCTTTAAGAAACTGGGATACGATTGCACAACTGGTTTCTTCATGATTTTGAGTTCCCTTGGTGTAACCTGTATCATGAAACCAGGCGGCCAGCAACAGCTTTTCATTTTCGGTATCGCCCAAATTGTAAAAATTGAGCAATTCTTTAGTACTTTTAACTACACGCTGGGTATGGCGCAAATTGTGATATTGGAACCTTGGGTCAAGTTGGTTTTCCAAAAGTTCGGTGACAAACGATTCAGCTTTTGCAACAATTTCCGACATAACAGTTGTTTGAACAATCCAAAATACAAAATTTTGGTATCAACCTCATTGATATGAAGAAACATTACCTATATAGCTTGTTCTTGGTTTTTGCGGCAAGTTGCGCCACCTACGAAGCAAAGTATGAAACCCCGTTTACTAGTAATGAACCCAGCACGGATAAGCAGGTAGAGCATACGTTTTATTTGATTGGAGATGCGGGAAAATCACCTTCGGGAAAACTGAACCCGGCCCTTAAGATGTTCAAAGAACGTCTTACCAAAGCGGATAAGAAAAGCACCGCACTTTTTTTGGGTGATAATATTTATCCTGCGGGATTTCCTGATGAAAAAGATGACCCTAGTGGACATCAATCAGCTAAAAACCATTTGGATGCCCAATTGAAAACCCTAGAAAATTTTAAGGGTAGAACGGTGTTCCTGCCAGGCAACCACGATTGGTACAGTAATGGACTGAAAGGCTTGGAACGGCAAGAAAAGTATATTCAAAAGGCCTTGGATAGCAAGGATGTCTTTTTGCCAGATAACGGGTGCCCTTTGGAAACGGTTAAAATCAGTGATGACGTATTATTGATAACCATTGATACGGAGTGGTACCTTGTAGATTGGGACAAACACCCCACTATAAATGATGATTGCGAGATCAAATCAAGGGGAAGGTTTTTTGAGGAATTGGAAAGTCTTATTAAAAAGAATGTGGACAAAACTACAATTATCGCCATGCACCACCCCATGTATACCTATGGTTCACACGGCGGACATTTCTCTTTCAAGCAGCATATTTACCCCAGTGGAGGAAGTGTTCCCCTGCCTATTTTGGGTTCCGTGGCAAATTTGCTTCGCAAAACATCAGGTGCCTCGATTGAGGACCAAACCAATAAGATGTACAACAGGCTCAAAAATCGGATCGTAACCCTTTCCCAATTTTCGGACAAGGTGATTTTTGTATCGGGCCATGAGCATACCCTTCAATATATTGTTGAAAAGGATATTCCTCAGATTGTTAGTGGTTCGGGCGCCAAAACGGGTGCGACCAAACTGCTGAACGGCAGCAAATTTTCAACCGGAAAAATGGGCTATGCTGTTTTAAAGGTTTTCACAGATGGTTCTTCCCATGTTAGTTTTTATGATGCTGTAGGGGATGAAGTGTTATATCAGACCGATGTTTTGGAGGCGGACGAAAAAGGGCCTTTGACAACCTACCCAAGCAGTTTTCCCAAATACCAAGAAGCTTCTGTTTATACGGAGGAGGAAATCACCAAGGGTGGATTTCATAAATGGTTATGGGGTGAACGCTACAGAAAGTACTATGGAACAAAAGTGAAGGCCCCAACGGCCGTGCTAGATACGTTGTATGGTGGGTTAACGGTAGTTAGGAAAGGTGGTGGAAATCAGTCCAATTCCTTGCGCTTAAAACATAAGGATGGTAGACAGTTTGTGATGCGGGATCTTCGCAAAAGTGCAGAACGCTATCTTCAGGCTATGGCCTTTCAAGAACGTTATATCATAGGAAAATTTGAGGATACCTACCCAGAAAGGTTGCTCTTGGATCTTTACACCGGTGCGCATCCTTATGCCCCGTTTACCATGGGGACCCTTTCTGACGCCATAGGCCTATACCATACCAACCCCAAACTGTTTTATGTGCCCAAGCAAAATGCCCTGGGACAGTTCAACAGCGATTTTGGAGGCGAACTGGTCATGATAGAAGAGCACGTTTCCGATGGCCATACAGACTTGGAAAGCTTTGGGAAGACCGAAAAAATAGAAAGCACTTACGACTTGATAAAAAAACTCCGAAAGGACGAGAAATATGTTCTTGATAGTGAGGCTTACGTTAAGGCGAGATTGTTTGATATGTTGATAGGCGACTGGGATCGTCATGTTGATCAATGGCGTTGGGCGGAGTTTGAAAATGAAGATGGTAAAATAGTTTATAGGCCCATACCAAGAGATAGGGATCAAGCGTATTCCAGGTGGGGAGATGGTTTTGTTATGGGATTGGGATCACGGGTAGTGCCTTCCCTTAAGATTTTCGAGGGCTTTAATGAGGAAATACGAAACCTGAAAGGTTTCACTTCTTCACCAAGAACCTTTGCACTTGATATGGCCATCCTTTCCGAGACTACTTTGGAAGAATGGACCGAGCAGGCCAAATTTATTCAACAACGTATAACCGGTAGTGTCATTGATGAAGCGTTGATGCATTTTCCCGAAGAGGTTCGTGATGAAACCGTAGATCAAATCAAACAGAAACTGCTCTCTAGAAAAAGTGACTTGGTGGAGACGGCTAGGGAGTATTTTAGGATTATGAACAAATACAGCGTCATCACGGGAACGGATAAGGACGATTATTTTCATATTACCTCTCATTCCAATGGAGATGTTGAGGTGAAAGCGTATCGTATTAAAAATGGAAAAAAGAAAGACCTCTTTTTTGAGAAAACCTATCAGCCACAATATACCAAGGAGCTATGGATCTATGGATTGGACGATGATGATGTTTTTGATGCGAATACCCAAACTTCCAAAATTAAGGTGCGCCTTGTAGGTGGACAGAACAACGACGTGTATAAGATCGCAGAAGGCTCTAAAAAGATACATGCCTACGACTTTAGGAGCAAAAAGAATACTTATGACGAAGCGTTTGGTGGGAATATCCATAGAATTAATGATTATGACACCAATACCTATGAGTTTCTCCAAGTAAAAGCTAGTAACAATCAATTTCTGCCCGCAATTGGATACAATCCGGATGATGGATTCAGGATTGGCTTGACAAATACCTATGTCGTCAATGGATTTCGACAAAACCCTTTCACGCAACGACATATTTTCAGTGCAGCTTATTATTTCGCCAACAACGGGTTTATTTTTCAATACAATGGGGAATTTGCCAATTTCTTTGAAGGCGTAAACCTGGAACTGGACGCAGGGTTTACCAGCCCTAATTTTGCCATCAACTTTTTTGGTTTTGGGAATGAAACGGAAAACAATGATGACGAGGAACCCTTGGGCCTAGATTTTAACAGGGTGAGAATAAGTGTCCTTAAGTTTGCCCCTTCATTGGTTTGGAGAGGTTACTTAGGTTCAAAAGTGCGTTTGGGAGTGTCCTATGAAGATATTGAAGTAGAAGAGACGGAAGACCGCTTTATAAACCAGTTTTTTGTAGCAAACGGAGAAGAAAACGAACAAAGCTTTTTTGGCGTGGATGCAGAGTATAGTTATTCCAATACGGATGACAATGCATTCCCTACCCTCGGCATGGATTTCTCCCTTCATGGGGGCTATAAAACCAATTTGACCACCTCGGGCAGATCTTTTGGATATATCATCCCAAGCTTGTCCATAGACCATAGGTTGAGCTCCAATGGGCAATTGGTTTTGGCCACTAAAATCAAGGGGCGAGTGAATTTTGGAGATGGATTCGAGTTTTATCAAGGTGCCAGTATAGGTGCCAATGATGGACTTCGGGGTTTTCGTTTTCAACGTTTTACCGGTAAATCCTCTTTCTATCAAAATACAGATCTAAGATTCAGTTTCAGAAAACAACGAAAAGGGGTTTTACCGTTTACGCCTGGAATTTTTGGCGGGTTCGACTATGGAAGGGTTTGGTTCCCCGGAGATAGTTCGGACAAATGGCATAATTCCTACGGAGGAGGATTTTTTGTGGATGGAGCAGGGATATTGTCCGCCAACTTGGGATTGTTCAATAGTTCCGATGGTATTCGGTTTGCCTTTGGGATTGGTTTTGGGTTCTAGTCTAAAGAGTAAGAGTAGAGGTGACGACCTTTGGTTTTGGATTGTTCGTCCGCTACGATAATTGTGTTGTCGTCCAAAAAACAAATGGATTCCTGTTGGGTTCTATGCTTTACATCAATGGTTCGCTTAGTTCCTTTGGTAAAATCATCCGAATCAAAGTTGGTGAACAACCAGATATATCCTGATCCCAGTAACGCAACTTTTTTTCCGTCAGGTGAAATATCGGCTCCTGTTATGGAGCAAAATTGGGTGTCGGTACAAGAAACAAACTCCCCTACCAATTGAGCGGTATATTCACCTTTGGTGTCCGGAATTTTGTAGACATAGGCTTTTCCATGATAAGGTCTTGACCTATCCTTGGTTATCAGGAAAAGCGACCCCTTATGATGAAAAAAAGCCTCACAATCGAAACGCAAGTTTGATTTCTTTGGAGGAAATTCCTTTTGTTCGGGATATTGGAATTCAATTTTTTCTGCATCGATTTCACCACCTTTCTTGGCAAAAGGTTTCGACAATTTGTAAATCTTTAGATTTTTTCTCGCATTGGCGTTATTCCCAAAATCCCCTATGTATAGATTTCCCGCTTTATCTTGGGCCAAATCTTCCCAATCGTGGTTCTTGGCATGATCTACCTTAAGTTCGCGCACAAGTTTGCCTTTAAGATTTACCATGTAAACCTTATCCTTATTCCCATTATCCTCAATAACCCATAAGGTGGAATCCCCAGCGGTTTCCACTCCGGAAACCTCGTTCAGCTTGGCGGGAAGTTTCCCTAAAAGAGTATAATCACCATAATACGGTTTTTGGGCACAGGCCTGAATGGCAATTAGAAGCAATAAGAGGGAAAGCTTATTCACTAGATGATTTTATTGGTAGGTATACATCCGTTTTCCACATTAACTCATCACCTCCCATATTGGGATTGTTAAAGAATACCTCCACGGGCTTGGGGTCAACTTCCAGATCATTTTGTTCGGCGTAGGCCAATAAGGCGTACCAAGCACGGTCCGAAGTTAAATAATTACCATTGTACACGGCCTTGATGGCATTTTTCCCAAAGAGTCGTTTATAAAAGACCTCTGGATGTTTCTGAAGTCTTTCGGATCTAATTATGGGATAACAAAAGTTATAGCTTAAGCTATCGGTTTTTTCATTCCAGTCCAGCACTTCGATCAATGGCGGACCGTTAAGTTCAATCTCGTTCTCAGCAATTATGGAGTTTAGCAGTGAATAGTTCCGCATCATCCCCGAAGCTTTCTCTCGTTGGAGCTTTTTTTCGGCAACACAGGCGCAATATGTAGAAAAGAGTTCTTCCTCGCCAATAACGGTAATCTTAAAATCATCAAGATGATCAATAAGAAATTCGTTAAAGTCCAACAGCGTGTTTTTGGAACGTGTCTCAAAATCCGTATCATAAAATGGAAGCTTAATCCGGTTCATTATAGAATTGTCCAAATCTTTGATATCCACATCTACCTGACTTAGCGAATCATGGATGGGGGTAACGTTCCATGTATAGCGGTAGACCGAATCATTGAACATCAATTGCTGCTCAAAACGCCCATCATCCAAAAAGGTGATCGGAGCACTTCCATCCATAATCTGGTTCCATGCCCTTAGTGTTTGGTTTATGGTTCCAGGCAAGGCTTTAGCCTTAAAGCTAACCCGATAGTCCTGTGGTTTTAAAAAAAGGTACCAGCCCAAAGCCAGAACCAAAATTATACCAACGGTAATACCAGCTTTTTTCATATCCAAATCCTAGTATTAATCATTGGTCAAATCGAGGTTGGCTACTACAAAACTTCCTAGGTCACGTCCTTGTTTCACTCCAATTTCAACCGCGGCCCTATAGTGAATCCCTCCGTACATTCGGCTGATGGCCGCTTCGTCGGCGGCTTCCTTAAAGGAATCGAAGGACCGCACCGGAAGCCCATAAGGGATTTCCGTATCATCATCAAAAGCAAAGTTGTCCCCAAAAATATCGGTCAATGCGGTGGCCGCGGCTCCTGAGACCACACTGTGCCCACTTGTATATTCTGGAAATGGAGGTGTTTGAAGTACTGGTTCCCAACTATCGTCTATATGCTCGTTTATAAGAGTTTCGGGACGTATAAGGTTACTTCGGTATTTTTCATCCCAACAGCTTATAAATGCGTCTGCAATGGCAATTGAAGTTTGGGTATAGGCATAAACTGTTTTTGCAAAATCGGAGTTCGTCTTTAAGGAAGCGATTTTGGCGATTCCGATCCAATGAGCACCGGGAGTAATCTTTTTGGTGGCAAACATGAGGTGCCCCCGGGTTACGGAAACATAGGGATTGCAATCCCAGAATTGCGCTATGGCCACTTCTTCGGATTCATCACCTTTAGCCGTTATTTCTTGGCTGATATCATAGACTTCTTTCACCTCCTTATAAAAATCGGAATCTTCCTCCATGGAAAATGGCGGTGGTGGAGTGGGCTTAAACTGTCCAGCAGAATCGATTACAAAAGGTCTAATTTTATTCCAATGGGGTTCAATACCGCTCATATAGGATGGGGGCGTGGGTTGCCAACGCGATGGGTCATCCGAGTTTACGGTAAACTTGGGCATGGTCCGGGTTTGCTTGTAGTTGTCCAAATCCATCCAAGCAGCGATATGATCGGCCACTTGAAGCCCATAGTTCTTGGAGGCGTTGAACACAGCTTCATTTTTATCTGCCCAACTCGTATAAAGGCTGTCCCGATAGCTTTCTATTCTTTCCTCCGAGAAGATCAATCTTTTGCTCATATCGATATGGGCAACGAGCGCCGCTAGTTCAAAATTGATACTTTCGGTTTGGCTCGGCGCAGGGATTTGTTCCAACCCCCTTACTTGGCCTGCCAGGGATTTGTATTTGGTATTGTTTTGCGCCAAAATTTCAAATGCCGCTATGTTGGGATACACATAGATCCTGCTTGCCACAGGAGGGGAAAATATATCGTGAATCATAACTTCGGTAACCTTGTCCACCGAATTATGATAGTCCTCTGAGGTGATGGTAATAGGTTCTTCCTTTTTCTGGCAGGAACTCACTACCAAAATTAGGAACAGTAATAATCCAAATCGCTCTTTCATGCTATCAAGGTGTTAGTTGTTGATTTTGTATACTTGTGCGCGGTCGTTATTAAAGACTGCCAATAAACATTTTTGCCCGTTAACTGTTAGGACTCCAAGGTGACGCAATGATTTCTTGGTAAAATCCAAGCCCAGTTGGTTCCCCAAAATTACTTCTTCTTCCGATTTTAGCAAGGCCCCTGGAAAGGAATCCAACCTGCCATGATAGGGTTTTACCCCAAAATAGTTTCCCCCCAATAAAACTTCTTTCTGGCCATCTCCATCGAAATCTTCAATGGCAAAGGCCATAAGTGGGGCTACTTGCAAGTTATTCTCAAACGGAACAAATTCGAAATTACCTTTATTGTTCCTTAAAAACCCGGAAGCTAGGGTATTGACCTCCAAAATTTGTGCTTTCTCCATAACTTCTTTTGAAAACAATTGGTCCATGGTCTTACCTGCAAAGGAAGTGTAGCTTGTAAAGGTCTTTTTTAGGGAGACCATTTGTGCGGTTAGACCATCCAAGGTTTCAAGAGGATAATACGTTCCATTTTTTTCCAGGGCCGTGATGGTCTCAGTTTGGCCATTTTCATCAAAATCACTGAAATACAATTTCATAGGATGTTGCTTGGACGCCTTGAATTTCGAATTGGTTCCCCAATTTCCAAGCAGGTAGTCTGTGTCGCCATCCCCATCAATGTCAAAAGGAGCGATTCGTTGCCATAAACCCTTTAGGTCCAAATCGTTTACTTCGGCAAACGTACCGTCCTTGTTGCTGAGGAATTTGGGCGACATCCATTCTCCAACTAGGATTAGATCGATTTTACCGTCCCCATTGAAATCATCCCAAAGTGCATCGGTGACCATCCCCTTCAGAACATCTTGGTCAAATCCTTGGAAGATTTCAAAGTTTCCATTGTCATTTTCCAAGAGATAGGAGGATGCAGGAGCACCAAAACTAGAGGTTATCGTATGGCCGCCAATAAAAAGGTCCAAATCGCCATCTCCATCAAAATCCATAGGTTTCACCACGGAAGAGTTTTGAAAGAACTCAGGAAGTTTCTGTTTTGAAAACGTGGAATCGTTTCTTTGATAATAAGCATCCAGCAAAGCTTCTGAGTTTCCAAAAAAGTCTCCTCCCCCCGAAGTAAGGAACAGGTCATTTTTATTGTCGTTGTTTAAATCAGCAATAACAGCGGAAACGGTTTCCTTAATGGAGTCGTTTTCCACTGTATTGAATCGCTGATTGATAAACACGGAATCTTGCTGTATATAGGTTTTAAATGGAGTGAACTTTGAGCCCCCTACCAAAATATCGATAGTCCCATCGTTATTGATATCTCCCAAGGCAAAAGCTGGCCCCCTATCCGATATCTGATACGGAATGAGCTTTTCGCGATTGAAATCGGTATAATTATCCTCTTCATGGTTAAAGTCAAAGCCCAAGTTGTTGGGAACGGCAGTAAATAGCAGTTCACCGTTCGACTTGGCTGGATTATAATTGAAAGGTTGGGTCCCCTTCGGGGAAATGGTCAAGGTCTGATTTACATCCACATCCTTGAGGAGTTGATACGTTCTATCTGGCCATATAATTTTTATGGAATCTATCTGTTCAGACCTGCCGAAACCAAAGTGTATCATAGGTTCCGAGGAGGCTTGGAAACCACGCGATGGGAATAATTCCTTTAACTGAATTTCACCTTTGTTGTAAGCGTATACCTTGGCCCCAATTCCAAAACGATTGTTTTCGGAAAACTGAATCTTAAGTTTAACGTAGTTGGATTTAGATCCCGTTTTGTTGATGTAAAGCGTGGCGGGAGAGTTAAGGTTGTTGGTCACAAGGTCAAGGTCACCGTCGCCGTCCAAATCTCCCATCGCTGTGGCCCCTGAAATGATGGTATCCTTTGTAATCCATTTTCCTGACATATCAGAAAAAGTAACCCCTTCGGAACCTTGGAAAATATAATTGGCAACATTCCCGGACGGCATTAAATCCAAGGCTTCCTGATCGACCAACTTGGTATTGTCAATTTTATTTTTGATCTGCTCGCTGGACACAAAATTTATAAAATCAAGGTCGTTGGGCCTTTTCGGGATTCCGTTGGAGATAAAAAGATCTTGTTTCCCATCTTGATCATAATCCCCAAACAAGGCGCTCCAACTCCAATCTGTTGCGGAAATCCCGCTCATTAATGCGGTTTCCATATAATTTCCATCAGGCTGATTGAGGAAAAGCATGTTTCGGGTAAACTGATAGTGATATCCGTATTGTTGGATGCGAAGTTTTTGGGTTTGGATATTGTCATCTCCTTCAGAGGACTTGAGTGCAACCTCATCCTCGGGCAACATATCCAGGGAAATAAGGTCTGGTCGCCCGTCGCCATTAATATCCGCTACATCACTTCCCATAGAGAACCTACTGGTATGCCCAAAGTATTGCTTTAGACTTTCTGTGAAGGTGCCGTCGCCATTGTTGAGATAGTAGTAGTCATCTTCATGAAAATCATTGCCTACGTAGATATCCGGGAACCCATCAAGGTTAAAGTCTGAAATAGCCAAACCCAGACCGTATCCATTAACGCCACCATAGATGCCTGCGGTCTCACTTACATCAACAAATTTACCTCCATCGTTGCGAAGGAGTTTGTCGCCGGTCTCAAAGTTGCGTTCATGTCTAAGATCATATCTTCCAAAAGAATTTTGGGTATGTACGGCATGGTTTAATAAATAAAGGTCTAAATCACCATCAAGGTCATAATCAAAAAATGCAGCGTTGGAGCTATAGGAATCGAAATCCAAGCCATATCTGGCCGCTTGTTCCGAAAATGTGTTATCCCCGTTATTAATATACAGCTCGTTATACCCATTGAACCCATTGATACCAACCACAGCGCATACGTAGATATCGAGCAAACCATCACCGTTCACATCGGCCATTACAGTTCCGGTATTCCAAGAGCTGTTGCCCTCCACTCCGGCCACCTCCGAAATATCTTCAAATTTGAGGTTCCCTTTATTTAAATAGAGTTTGTTCTTGACCTGATTTCCTGAGAAAAAGATATCGGGTAGCCCATCATTATTGATATCTCCAACAGACACGCCACCACCATTGTAAAAATAGAGATAATCTAAAATGCTGAGGTCATTGGATTGCTCAATGCGATTGGTAAAGTCTATTCCAGTGCTGTTTGAATCAGGAGTTTCGAATAAATCCCCACCTTTCTTACACCCTAGAACCAGAGTTGAACAAATCAATACAAGTAGTAACCTATTCATCAATGGCAAAAATCTTTGGTTTTTCATTGTTAATGGCTGCTATCAGATAGCGTTTGCCGTTTTTGTCGGTCAGCTGCTCCAAATACTTAACTTCTTCCTTGATGGCAAAGCCACTGTCGTTATAATTTTGCCATGCAAAGCCTAATTTGCCATCACCTAGTAGGAGATTACCATAGCTAGCATCCAATCTTGAGAATTGGGGTTTGAACTCAAAATTGTTACCGGCCATAATCAGATCAAGGTTGCCATCATTGTTCACATCCGCACAGGTGATATCACATACGCAAGACAGTTGTGCGCGTGCAGGTAAGGGTTGAATGCTAAATTTTCCACCACCTTCATTGATGGCCATAACGGAAGCCGAAACAGTCACCTGTTTTACGATGGATTTATCCATCACTTCCTTGGAAAAAAGCTCGTGAATGGTGCGCTTGGCATAGTCAGATGCCTTAAGGTTCTCCTTTTTAAGTGATACCAATTGTTCGGTTAATTCCCTTTTCTGGTGGATGGGATAGTCACCTCCATTGTAGTGCTGGGTAACGATTTGCTCGATAGTGCCATTGTTATCAAAATCGTTGATCCAAATTTTCATGGGTTGATATTCGAAAGGCTGATAATGCGAGTTGAGACCCTGGTTTCCTAAAATAAAGTCTTGGTCACCATCGTTATCCAAATCTGCTGCTTCAACTGTATTCCACCAGCCAAATAAGCTATCCAAGGAAGAGGTTAGTTTGGAAAGTCTTCTTCCTGAGTTTTTGTAAATTTTTGGAGTATCCCATTCGGAGGTTATGACCAAATCCTTTTTGTTATCGCCATCAACATCGACCCATTTGGAATCGGTTACCATCCCGGCATTTTTTAAATCGAAAGCCAAACGTTCAGTTGCATTGGCAAAAACACCATTGCCCTTATTCTCCAAGAAAACATGATCTGGGGAGATACCGTATACACCGACCACGCTGCGAGAGCCGACAAACACATCCATATCTCCATCGCCGTCAAAATCGTATGGTGCAATAGTGGAAATGTTTTTAAAAGTGGAGGGCAACTCTTGCTCAGATGCGGTGAAATTCCCATTACCATCATTTAAGTAAAGCCTTGCCCGATAAGTGCGCTGCGAACCCACATTGTTTCCTCCCGATCCTACAATGAGATCCAGGTCCTCATCGCCGTCCGCATCAAAAAAAGAGGCTGCGACATCTTCATGCTCCGCATCACTTTCAAAAGATCGGGAACCTTTTTGTTGAAGTTGACCGTTACCGCGGTGTAAATAGATAACTCCTGTTTGGCCTTTGGCCCCTCCGATATAAAAATCCTCGTTGCCATCACCATTAACGTCACCCACGGCCAATGATGGCCCTTCTTGGGATAATTTTTTGTAGATAAGACCTTCATAATCAAAGTCGTTGTAATGGTCCTCTTCATGGGCGACAAGTACTTTGGAGTCCAATTCCTTGATGAACGTTTTATTGGCCCTTATGTTAGGCAAAACATAGGTCTCAGTTGATTCCGAATAATTGAGAACAAGTTTTTGGTTGGCCTTTACCTGTTCCAGTTTTTGGGTACGGTCATCTGGCCAAATAATTCGTATGGAGTCCAAAATCTCTACTTTTCCAAGTCCCAGGGTCATTCCATAATCCATAGAGGATTGGAATCCGCGAGAGGGAATCAGTTCTTGGTTAACAATGTTGCCATCAAAATAAAATTGTGCCAATGTTCCCACGGCAAAGGGGTTGCTTTCGGGCCCTTTAAAGGCTAACTGGATGTAGTTGTTTTCCAGCTGGGTATCCGTATTGTTTTTATAGATAAAAGCTTCGGTATTTACATTGTTGATGACCATGTCCAAATCCCCATCGTTATCCAAATCCCCATATGCGGCGCCGTTGGAGCGGGTGGGTAGCTCAAACCCCCATTCTTTATTGGCATTTTTAAAAGTGATATCGCCATTGTTCTTGTAAGCATAGTTGGGTTGTGGCTTAATCGGCATTTTGCTGATAATGGAATCTATGGACTCCTTGCGTCCCGTAAGTGCCATTTTCTGAATGATTTCATTGGCAAAGAAATCTACAAAATCCAAATCTGTAAGATCATGGTTGATTCCGTTGGTTACGAAGATATCCCGAAGACCATCATTGTCCATATCGAACATAAGGCCGGCCCAACTCCAATCCGTGGCATCAATTCCGCTGTAATAGGCAACTTCGGAAAAGGTGCCATTTCCATTGTTGAGCTGTAATGTGTTTTGAATATACTGTTGGAAAAAGTCCTTGCTTTGTTTTAGTTCGAAAATATTATACCCTTCAAACTCCATTACAGATTTTACTCGTTCCTCAGGCTCCGGTAACATATCCGTAATGAAAATATCGTTTAATCCATCATTGTTGATGTCCGCAATGTCGATTCCCATGGCCGACAAGCTCAGGTGGGAAGTCCAATCTTTGATTTCTTCGCTGAAGGTCCCATCTTTTTGGTTGATGTATAAGTAGTCCCGCTCGTAAAAATCGTTGGACACATAAATGTCAGGATACAAGTCCTGATTGAAATCGGTCACCAGAACACCCAAACCAAATCCGATAAGACTCCCGTAGATTCCCGCTTCCTCACTTACATCTACAAACTTCCCGTTATCGTTTCTCATCAACATGTCCCCAACACCCCTAAAAATATGGGGAACCCCTTCCCAGTCTTGAGCACGAACCCCTCTCTGTTCGGCATAGCCCAAACTGCTTACGGGAATATTACTATTGTTCAGGATGTAGACATCTAAATCACCATCCTTGTCATAGTCGAAAAAAGAGGTGTGTGTGGTAAATCCGGTTTTGGCCAGATTGAAATCATGGGCTTTTTCGGTAAATGTAAGGTCGCCGTTATTGATATAGAGATCGTTATCATGATTGTTTCCCTCCAGATTTCCGGCATTACTGACATAGATGTCCAATAACCCATCCTGATTGATATCAACCATTACCACACCTGTTGACCAAGGTTTGTTACCAGTTACACCAGCACTTTCGGAGATATCCTCAAATTTGAAATCCCCTTTATTCAGGTACAGGCGATTGGCCACCATATTGCCCGTAAGATAAATATCTGAAAGGCCATCGTTGTTGATGTCACCAATAGCTACCCCACCACCGTTATAAAAATTTCGGTATTTGAAGATGTTAAAGTTCTTCTGATTCTCTACGTGATTTATAAAATCAACCCCTGTTTCCTCCGAAGGTAAGAGTGTAAACAAGGTTTCTTGTTTCCCTTCGTCTATGTTTTTATCACTTTTTTCAGCGCATGCTCCCAATAGCAGCACAAGGCATGCGGCGATATAGTTGAGTTTCATTTTGTTTAGTTTTTGACTAAAAAGACGGGGAAATCGTTGTTTCGAGTAACGACAAAATGTGGTTTCCCCTTAATAGTTAATTGTTCAATTTTTCTGGCAGCCCCGGAAATGTTCAAGTTTTCTTTCCATAAGAGATTGCCGTTTCCGTCATTTTTTAAATACAACCCATGCAAGGCGTCTAATCTACCAAGTTGCGTACTTATCTCAAAATTATTGCCCACTAATAATGCGTCCAAATGCCCATCTCCATCGATATCGTTGATAAAAATATCATTGATAGAGGATGCCTGCACGATTTTTGGAAGTTCCTTCATTGAAAATGAACCTTTTCCGTCATTTTCAAAATAAGAGGTGGTTAGCAGTGTGACATGTTTTTTTTGCGCATTTTCCAGCTTTTGCCTTCCAAAAAGCTCTTGGATAGTGGCTTTGGCAAAATCTTTATAACGCAGAAACTTTTTGTTCAGAATGGGCATTTGTTTGGCCAGTTCATCTTTGGATGCGAAAGCGGTTTCCTTGCTTCCGTGATAATGGGTGACCAAGGTTTCTATGGAACCATTTTCGTCAAAATCGCTACGGTATAATGTAATCGGTTGTTCCTTAGTGGCCCTGAATTTTGTGTTTAAGCCCCAATTTCCAGCTAAAATATCTAAATCCCCATCTTGATCTAAATCGGCCATTTCAATGGTGTTCCACCACCCGTTGGTGTGTTCCAAGCCGTTGTTTTGCTGCTTTTTCAACTGCTTTCCATCGTTTAGAAAAATGGTAATTGGAGTCCAGTGCCCAGCCACAATCAAATCTGGGAATCCATTCTGATCTAAATCCTTCCATAGCATATCTTTTATATTGCCATATGAAGCTAATTCTGAAGCAAAGCTTTTAGTGATATCCGAAAAAGCCCCATGTCCATCATTGGTAAAGATGTATTGTTTTGGCGTATCACCAAACTTACCGGCAACTTGATTGGAGACAATGCAAATATCTTGGTCCCCATCGTTATCAATGTCTTCAGCAACGACTTTGGAGGCATTGATTTGGATATCCTTGAATTGAACTGTGTCCCGGGTTAGCATCCCTTTTGTGTTGAGATATAGTCGAGGTTGCAAAGCAGAACCTGTGAGGAATTCATTGCCACCGCTTACGACCAACAGATCCAAATCTTGGTCATTATCCGCATCAAAAAAGATATGGGAAATATCCTCGCTGATTTTATCTTCATCAAATACCTCAGCTTGTGCTTGGGAGAAAGTTCCATTTTTTTGTTGAAAAAATAGCTTGGAAGGTTGAAGTTTTGCTCCGCTGATGAAAATATCTTCTAGTTTGTCATTGTTGACATCCGCTATTGAAATGCAAGGGCCTTCATTGGAATGTGAAAAAGGAACCAATGGGTCCCTGTCAAAATCCAAAGTTTGTTGTTCCTTATGGCGAAAGTTGATAATGCTGTCCCAGGCGTTAAACATCCTAGGAATTTGAGTAGGGTTTTGGGTGTAAAAGTCTTTGTTCGCATTGCCAATCTTAAGTTTCAGGTTCCCCGACTTTATATTGGGTAAAACCTGATATTTTCCATTGGGCCAAACAATTTTTAGAGAGTCCAAAATGGAGTCTTTTCCAATACCAAGATGTACAGTATGGGGTACGGCTGACAAATAACCCTTGCTCACAAAATTCTCTACCGCAATCGTACCTTGTTTTGTATAGGCAATTGCCTTGACTCCAATTCCATTAGGATTTTGGCGTGCTCCTTGTAAGCGAATCTGTAATGAGTGGTTCTTACTACTTTTATCCAGCGTATTTTCTAAGACATATGCCTCTTGATCCACATTATTGACCACGATATCCAAATCGCCATCGTTGTCCAAATCCACGTACGCACACCCATTACTAAAAGAACCCTCTTTTGTCAGCCAAGATTGCGTGACATCGGAAAAGGTTAGGTCACCATTGTTCTTATAAAAATAGTTGGGAACTTTCTTTTCCGGAATTTCGGTTATGAAGGCCATTTCTTTCTTTGTCATTCCTCCCTCTAGCTGTTTTTGGATTTTCTCGTTAGCTATAAAGCTTATAAAATCCATATCGTTGGTAGCCCCTCTTATTCCATTGGAGATGAAAACATCCTTGAGCCCATCATTGTCAAAATCTTGGAGTAATGCTCCCCAGGACCATTCCGTCGCATTAATCCCGCTCATATGTGCAATTTCACTGAAGTTGTCTCCGTTGGCATTAAGATGCAAGGTGTTTTGCATGAATTGTGGTGCAAAGCCATTTTTGAGATATTGCTGATAGATGGGGTATGGGTACTCCAATCCGGAGGTTTTGTAGCTCTCAAGATTTTCAGGTAGCATATCTAAGGAGACAATGTCGGTAAGTCCATCATTATTAATATCGGCAATGTCGTTTCCCATGGAATAATGGGAAGTATGCCCCAATCTGTTTTGCGATTCGGAAATCAATTCCTTGAAGGTCCCATCTCCTTGGTTAAGGTAGAGATAATCGTTTTCGAAGAAGTCGTTTCCCACATAAATATCCGGGTAGCCATCGGAATTAATGTCACTTATGGATAGTCCTAGGCCGTACCCTATGGTGCCTTGAAATATTCCCGCATCTTGTGAGACATCTTCAAAATAACCACCACTGTTACGAAATAGGATATCCCCCGATTGTTTGTCGAAAGATTCCCTTTTGGAGCCTCTTCCGTAGGAGCGATTGGGGTTTACCGAATGGTTGAGCAGGTACATATCCAAATCACCATCCAGGTCATAATCAAAAAAAGCAGCTTTTGTAGAAAACCCGGAATAATCAAGATTATATTTAGAGGCTTCTTCTATAAAACTAGGGACACCGTCGCCATCTATACCTTGATTTATGAACAGCAAATTTTTGCCTTCAAGTTCTCGATATCCGCCCACCTTACAAATGTAAATGTCCAATAATCCATCATGATTAATATCTATGTGTGTTGCTCCGGTGGTCCAGCCAGAGATGTTGTCAATTCCAGAGATGTTTGTGATGTCTTTGAAGCGAAAGTCACCTTGATTTAAATAGAGCTTGTCCGCACCTTGATTTGAAGTGAAGTAAAGGTCTTGAAGCCCATCGTTGTTGAAATCACCCGCTACCACACCTGCGCCATTGTAATAATAGAGGTAATTTAAAATATTGAGTTCGGGAGTGGGGGTGAGCTGGTTTACAAAAGTTATTCCGCTGTGATTGGATGAGATGGTTTTGAACAAGGTCTTAGGCTTGTTTTTGGAACAGCTTACACCAAAAAAAAGGATACCCATTACGACCCAAAACAATCCTCTCATGATCCAAGAAAATAAGGGGAAAGATAACTATTCCTGCAGGAACTAGGAAAGTCGAAATCGTTAATGTTTAAGGTTTTTGCCTTCATTGATTTATTGATGTTCTTGAAGGAGAGATTGACCATTCAGGGGACACTTGGCCTTAGTCCTTTAATGCCCACTAGGTTGTTCTGAAGACTGAAATAAAAAACCCGCTCAACCGAGCGGGTTTTTCTTGGGTTATATTTAGCTAATTCCTAGTAGCCAGGATTTTGAACCAAATTTGGGTTTGAAAGTAAAGCGTTGTTAGGAATCGGGTACAACTCTTTAGTTGCATCGCCTACAGAGGCAGGATCTTTAAACTCCCAATCTCTTGTAAACTGTCCGAAACGAATCATATCGCCCCTTCTCACAAATTCAATATATAACTCTCTACCTCTTTCAGCCAATAAATCAGCTTCCGAAACACTTCCAAGAGGAGTAGCATTTCTTAGTGTTCTCAACTCATTTACCATTGCTGTTGGATCACCTCCACTACGCATCATTGCCTCAGCTTTCATCAAATGTGCATCTGCATATCTAAAGATGATTTCATGACTGTTGAAAGCACCAAAGCGAGCGGCATACTTCTGAACACGGATACCTGTTCTTTCGTTGTTACCAACCAACCCAGGAAAGTCCTTGGTGAAAATCAAATCATTACCTGGACGGTCTTTGATCTTAGATCCATCCGTATTGTACTGCTGACCAATCAAGAAACCTAGACCAACATTGGAACCATCTTCAAAACCATCATCATTGCCATCTTCTGTACCTTCGGCATCTGTGAAAGGAACACCTCCGTTGGGTACAAAACCTCTTCTTTCTTCCTGTCCATCGTCAAAAGTACCATCATGTCCTCCACGGTTGTTGCTTGGGTCACCTTCAAACATGTCATAGAATTCGGCTAGCGTGCTGAATCCGTTCCAGCCACCACCGCTGATTTCAGTTGAGTTGTAGTGCAGGCCGTTGAAAATTCGGTTACCTACCGAGGTTGGTAAATACCAAATGGTTTCCGTATCAGGAGTATCTCTAAAGATATTGAAATAGCCATCCTGAAGGTCATATCCTTCCGCAGCGATTTCGTCCACTAAGGAAATAACTCGGTTCATATCTGCTGAATCTGGAGTGCCAGAACCATTATAGATGTGCTTGTTCAGCAATACACGGGCCAAAAGGAAGCGTGCGGCAGCTTTGGAAGCAACTGCATTCGCGTCACCACTAGGTGCGGCAGCGGTTGGAAGACCAGTAATGGCAGCTTCCAAGTCAGCAATCACAAAATCCATTGCTTCTACCCGGGTCAATACTCTTGGATTTACCTCTGGACCTTCGTCTACCTCTCTAAAAGGTACTTGTCCGTAAAGATCCAAGATAACCCACATGCTCAAAGCTCTCACAAATTGAGCTCCAGCAACTACGTTGGCTGCCGATGAACTTCTGGAATCAATTACCTCGGATGCTCTAAAAGCATTCTGGTTGAACTGGTTCCACGTATTTAATACGTATTGGTGGGAAGCATCCCAAGTATGTTGGTGCAATGTCCTCCAAATACCGTTGTCACCCCAGTCGGTACCTCTTGTGGGTACTAACTGTTCGTCGGTTGACACCTGGGTTAATGCATAATAGTTAGCTTGATCTCCGAAATGACCATTTAGATCATTATAAAGCCCATCAAGCTGACTGGCGGCAGCTTCCGCTGTTAATCCCGCAAACCCGTCACCGGATTCTTCAGGAAAGTTCGAATCCGTTTCCTCTATTTCCAAATTGGTACAGGAAACTGCTAGTGCGACGCTTAACGCAATCGGCACCATTAACTTAAATCGATTTCTTCTTTTCATCTTTTCAATTTTTTTGTTTAGAATGTGGCGTTTAAGCCAAAAGTAACAGTTCTTGGTCTTGGAAAGGATGTATAGTCTATTCCAGCGGTTGGAATTCCGTTCAATAAGTCACTTACCCCGTTGTTAGGTGTTCCAGGTTGAACGCTAATTTCAGGGTCTAGACCACTATAGTCGGTTATCAAGAATAGGTTTTGTCCAGTAACGGAGAATCTCAAGCTCTTAAGGGCTCCATCTCCACTTAATGGGACGGTATAACCCACGGATGCATTTTGCAATCTTACGAAATCACCACTTTCAAGGAATCTTGTAGATACTGGAGCGGAAGCAAGATTGCTTTCACCACTAGTTAGAACCTCAGGTGTTACGTTTCTTGCATTTCCGATAGAACCGGCAGTAAAGAAGGCATTTCTTGTGTTGTTATACACAGAGAAACCGAACTGCCCAGCAAAGTATGCTGCGAAATCCCAGTTCTTAACTGCAAGATTCAAAGATAGACCTGCATTGATATCTGGTAATGCATCTTCTCCAACAAAGGTTTGGACATCGCCCAATGGAAGACCATTGCTGTCAAATCCTTCAAACTCCCTTAGGAAGTAGGAGAACAATGGCTGGTTTCCAGCCAAAATTTGAGCAAATGCCAGAGATAGACCCTGTCCACGGATAGTACCTGCGGGAATCTGCCCATCAAAATCTTGAAGCTCATTGTCGTTATATGCAATGTTGAATGCGGTGGAAAATGAAGCATCTTCCGCTTCTAACCAATCAACATTTATCTCAAATTCCACACCTTGGTTAATCAAGGTAGCATCCAAGTTTTCAAAGAATCTTGGTTGTGGAGAAGGCTGAGCTGCTTCAATGTTTAGAAGAAGGTCAGTGGTTTCTTTGCGATAAACGTTAACACTACCGGTTACCTTATCATCGTTAAACCCGAAATCCAATCCTACGTTGAAATCCAAAGTTTCCTCCCATTTCAAATCAGGATTTGCAAAAGTTACAGGAGAAACACCTGGTGGTACAAATTCACCATCATCATTAATGGATGGGGCGCCAAATCGCTCACGACGAATAAACTGGCCATATCCAAGTCCTTCTTGGTTACCTGTAATACCGGCACCAAGTCTCAATTTCAAGGTGGAGAAAGCATCACCTATGAAATCTTCTTCATGCAATTTCCAAGCAAAGGCACCAGAAGGGAAGTACCCATATTGGTTGTTACCACCAAAGCGGGAAGATCCATCAGCCCTTACTGTAGCTGTGAATAGATACTTATCGTTCAAGGTATAGTTTACCCTTGCAAAGAAGGATTGTAATTCGTCAGTGTTGTCAAAGGTATCTGCGGCAATGGAACGTACCAAACGCAGAGAGCTTCCAGCCCCAATATTATCCGAAGATACAGTTGGAGTCAATCTGTTAACTACAATATCAGATGATCTAGGATCGTATCCAAACTGCTGGAAACGACCATCTATTTCAGCTTGTGTACTCTCAACTGAAGTTCTCATGTCCGATTCCATTTGGTTGAATTCGGAAGTAGAGAAACCAAATCCTTCAACATTACGTCCGCTGGTTCCGAAATCTTGGAAAGAGTAACCAACAATTGCATCTACATAGGAATTTTCAAACTCCTTTCTATAGTTCAAAGTGGCTTCAATAAGTCTGTTTTCTAAATCCAGCGTATTGAAGTTACCCCGACCATTTCCTAACACGTTTCTACCAACATTGATGGCGTCTCTTGTCGAAAGGGCAAAGGTCTCACCTTCAGATTTGTCGTAACCTAAATTAATTTTTCCAGTTAGTTCTGGAGTGAATTTATATTCTATGGAGCCGTTGATCAGCATTCTGTCCACATTGCTCATAGTCCTTGTTTCTTCTAATAGAGTGGCAGGACTTAATAAACCACCAGCTGCTGAAAATTCTGGATCAGTTGGCCATGTAGGATTGGCAGAGTAAGCAGCACCCAAAAGGTCACCGTTAAATCCGGCACTACCACTAATTGGGGCTCTTTGCTCGTTTACTCGGGAAACAGTTCCTTGCAAGTTCAAGGTTAATTTATCGTCTAAAAAGCGATGTGTTGCGTTGATACGACCCGTAATTCTTTCCAAGTCAGAATTCTCAACAACACCAAATTGCTTGCCATAACCGAAGGTGGCCCTAACATTTCCTTTACCGTAATTATTGGTATAAGAAAGGTTTTGGTTTTGTGAAGCTACGGTTCTGGTCACGAAATCTTGCCAGTCTACATCGTTTCCGAAATCTTGCGCAGCACGATTTCCGCCAAACTGCTCAACAGCATCCAAGAAGTCTTCTCTTCCTAGCAAATCATACTCATCAGCAGGAGTAGAGATGCTTAAAGTGGAGGAGAATTCAAATCTTCCTCCGGTACTACCTCTACCATCCTTTGTTGTAATGATTACAACACCATTTGCACCCCTAGACCCATAGATGGCTGTAGCAGAAGCATCTTTAAGAACACTTATGCTTTCAATATCACTTGGGTTCAAGAAGTTAAGTGGGTTGGATGAAGTAGATGTTCCCAAACCGGTATCACCACTTCCAGGAGAAGTATCTGCACCAGATAATGGAACACCATCCACAACAAATAACGGGTTGTTGTTGGAACGAACGGAATTCGTACCCCGAATCCTAATAGCAACCCCGTCTCCAGGAGCACCACTAGCTTGGGTAATTTGAACACCTGCCGTTTTACCTTGAATCAACTGTTCTGGAGATGCAATTACACCACCGTTAAAGTCTTCCGAGGTTACGGCGGCAACTGAACCAGTTGCATCTTTTACCGTTGTGGTACCATAGCCAATGATTACCACCTCGTCCAAGGCCTGTGCATCTTCCTGCAGGGTAACGTTAATGGTGGACTGACCATTAACCGGAATTTCCAGCGTAGTGTATCCAATATAACTGAATACTAACGTTGAGGAACCATCAACACCGTCGAGGGTATAATTACCATCAAAATCGGTTTGCGTACCAGTAGTTGTTCCCTTAACAAGAACACTTGCTCCCGGTAAGGGCCCGGTTGCGTCCGTAACCGTACCAGATACCGTTTGAGCTTTTGACAATCCAAAGCATAAAAATGCCCCAGAAAGCAAAATGCTTTTTAGTAGCGTAATCTTCATAAATAATTAATTTTAAGTTGAGTTAATTTCAATTCTTATCTGTTAAACATATATAAAAAAAATGTTAATCAGCGGTTAAGTGGAGTGCAACCCATAACGAAAACGGTTTCGTGTTGATAACTTTGATGTTTTGCGGGTTAGTCAAAACATCTTTGCCAAGATTGCTTAAATCATAAAATTACTGCCCGGAAATGATTAAATATGCAATCTCAATGTCTAATATACTATTTTTATTTTTTACCTAATTTAACAAAAATTCACATTTCACCCCGGAATGATGCTTGACATATGGTTTTGTTAAAAAAGTTTGGCATGGCCAACCAACTGATTAAGATTGACTAACTTCAAAAATTATTTCCAAACCAAATTCAAACCTAATTGAAGGCAAAAATTACACTTAAGGACATTGCAAGGGAACTTGAAGTTTCCATTTCCACGGTTTCAAAGGCCTTGAAAAATAGTGAGGAGATCAGTCGGGATACCAAAGAAAAAATCCAAGCTTTTGCAAAACTTTATAATTACCGACCCAACAACATAGCCATAAGCCTTAAAAATAAAAGGACAAAGAACATTGGGGTGGTTATTCCAGATATTGTACATCACTTTTTTACAACCGTTATAAGAGGAATAGAAAAGTATGCCAATGCAAGAGGGTACAATGTTATAGTATGTTCCTCTGATGAATCATTTGATAGGGAGGTTATCAATATGGAAATGTTGGCTAATGGAAGTATTGATGGTTTTATCATGTCTCTTTCTTCTGAAACCCAAAAGAAAAATGATTATAATCACTTAAAGGAGGTTACCGAACAAGGAATACCAGTGGTGCTTGTAGACCGCATAACCAATGAAATTGAATGTGACAAGGTGGTTATTGATGATCAATTGGGAGCCTATATGGCGGCCAAGAAGATGATCGATCAAGGGAGGAAGAAAATCGGTATTATTACCACAGCGGATTATCTAAGCGTTAGTCGGGCTCGAACCGAAGGTTATAAAAAGGCCCTCATGGAGCATGGTATTGAGGTGGACGAATCCCGAATGTTGAAACTATCTTCCATGGATATGGATGAAGAACTCATAAAGGATTTCTTCGATTCCACGGATTTGGACGCCGTGTTATGTGTCAACGAGATATTTGCCGTATTCAGCATGCGCTTGGCCCAAAAAAGGGGCTTGCGGATCCCAGAAGATATGTCCTTCATTGGCTTCACTGACGGCTTCCTCTCCCAATACGCTTACCCAAGCCTGACCGTAGTTGCGCAACATGGTCAAAAAATGGGTGAAATTTCTGCCCAAATGCTAATAGACAAGGTAGAGAGCGAGGCAGAGGAGGAAACATATCAAACCAAAATTTTAGAGCCTACTTTGGTGGTGCGTGATTCTACAATTAATTAAGTTTGCACCTTGGCTGAAAAGCCAAACTTGGAACATCTAAAAAATTGCAATCAACATAAGACTAGCTTATGAACCAGGATTATATTAAGCCGGATGCTTGGTCCATTGTAGAAGAGGGGTTTGACAAAGAAAGAATCAAATCTTCAGAAAGTTTATTCAGTATTGGAAATGGGGCCATGGGCCAGCGTGCCAATTTTGAAGAGAATTACTCGGGGGGAACCTTCCAAGGGAGTTATATCGCTGGGGTATATTACCCAGACAAAACACGTGTGGGATGGTGGAAAAATGGCTATCCCGAATACTTTGCCAAGGTACTCAATGCACCAAATTGGATTGGCATTGAGGTAGTGATAAATGGCAAACAGCTCGATTTAAATACTTGCACCTCTGTTCAAGACTTCAGAAGAGAGCTAAACATGAAGGAAGGTTGGTACAAACGGAGCTTTAGTGCGGAAATGCCAAGTGGCGAACAAATTTCGGTAGTCGCAACCCGATTTTTAAGCCTGGATTTGGATGAACTTGGAGCTATTAAGTATGAGGTTACTGCCATAAATCAAGATATCGAAGTTACTTTCAGACCTTATTTGGACAGTGGAATTACCAATGAGGACAGCAACTGGGACGATAAATTTTGGAATACAACGGCGGTCTCTATGGACAAGGACCAAGGCTTCATAGAGGCGCACACCATGAAGACCGAATTTGCCACCTGCACCTATATGCAAACCATGGTAGCTTATAACGGTAAAGCTGTGATTTCCAATTCCGGAAACAAAACTGAGAATCTTGTATCCTTGGCGTATGACCAGCAGGTTTCAAAGGGGAGTAGTATCTCCCTGACCAAATTTGGAGGTTATACGGTCTCAAGAAACCACGGGAAGTCGGAACTGGTTGCCACAGCTAAAAGTATTTTGGACAAGGCAATGCAGATTGGGTTTGATGGGTTGTTGGAAAAACAAAAAGATGCCTGGGCCAAGATTTGGAAAATGAGCGATATCACCATTGCAGGGGACGTGAAGGCGCAACAGGGAATTCGCTTCAATATTTTTCAATTGAACCAAACGTATTTGGGAAAGGACTCAAGGTTGAACATCGGACCAAAAGGATTTACAGGGGAGAAATACGGGGGAAGTACATATTGGGATACAGAAGCCTATTGTCTGCCCTTCTACATGGCGACCAAAAATCAGGAAGTGGCTTGGAGCTTGTTGGAATACCGCTATCATCACCTTGAAAAAGCTATTGAAAATGCGGAAAAGTTAGGATTTTCAAACGGGGCGGCCCTCTATCCAATGGTGACCATGAACGGGGAAGAATGCCATAATGAATGGGAAATCACCTTTGAAGAAATCCATAGGAATGGTGCCATTGCCTTTGCTATTTTTAATTATCATAGGTATACTGGAGATTATAGCTATATCCCTAAAATGGGATTGGAAGTCCTAATCGGGATTGCAAGGTTCTGGCATCAACGGGTGAACTATTCGGTGGACAAGGAACAATATGTAATGCTTGGGGTGACAGGGCCCAATGAATACGAAAATAACGTCAACAACAATTGGTATACCAACTATCTGGCAAAATGGTGTATCGACTATGCCCTCGAGCAATTAGAGGTGGTCAAGAACCATTATCCGGAAGATTATTTGCGAATCATGACAAAAACCCAATTGGAAGATCCAGAAACTTCGGATTGGGCCAAGGTAGCCGGGAGTATGTATTTCCCATTCTCGGACAAACATGGAGTATACCTACAGCAAGATGGTTTCTTGGACAAGGAAATGATTAAAGTGCCGGATCTGGATAAATCAGAAAGGCCCATTAACCAAAAATGGAGTTGGGACCGTATACTTCGTTCGCCGTACATAAAGCAGGCAGATGTACTTCAAGGGTTTTATTTTTTTGAAGACCATTTCAGCAATGAGGCCTTGGCAAAGCATTTCGATTTTTACGAACCTTTTACGGTACATGAGTCTTCCCTGTCTCCATGTGTGCATAGCATTCAAGCTGCAAAACTTGGGCGTATGGAGCAGGCCTATACTTTTTATTTAAGAACTTCAAGGTTGGATCTAGATGATTATAACAAGGAAGTGGAAGAAGGGCTTCACATCACCTCCATGGCGGGAACTTGGATGAGCATTGTTGAAGGTTTTGGAGGGATGAGAGTAGCGGAAGATATGCTGAATTTTAGTCCTCAAATTCCAACACAATGGAATTCGTACACGTTCAGGGTCAATTTCAGAAATCAAATTGTTACAATTACGGTTACCGAAGAAACCAGCAGTTTTGAAATATCCGAAGGAGAGCCCCTGACCATTAAGGTTAATGGAAAGAATGTGGTTTTGGTTCCAGGAAAAACCATTGAAGCATGAAGCTAAAGCTTCATATTGTGTTTTGCATTACATTGGGAGTTTTTATTTCCTGTGAGCGGAAACCGCAAGAAGCCAAGACTACACCAAAAATGAAAAAGAAAGCCATTGTTTATCAAGTCTTTACCAGACTTTTTGGAAATACCAATACCACAAACAAACCATGGGGGACCATTGAAGAAAATGGGGTGGGCAAGTTTGCCGATTTTACCGAAGAAGCCTTGCGTGAAATTAAGGATTTGGGGATTACACATATCTGGTATACCGGTGTGCCGCACCATGCCTTGATTAATGACTATACGGCTTATGGTATCTCCAATGATGACCCGGATGTGGTTAAGGGTCGTGCCGGTTCGCCTTATGCGGTCAAGGATTACTATAATGTAAACCCGGATTTGGCGCAAGACCCCACAAAAAGACTGCAGGAATTCAAAGCTTTGGTGGAACGGACCCATGCTGCCGGAATGAAAGTGATAATCGATATTGTTCCAAATCATGTGGCCCGAAACTATGAGGGTCTAACCAATCCAGAAGGGATTCAAGATTTTGGAGAGACGGATCAGGTTGGACAAGAATACCAGGTCGATAACAATTTCTATTATATCCCCGACACCCCATTCGAAGTACCACAATGGGAAGAGGGTTATTTGCCCTTGGGCGGTGAGGCCCATCAACTTGCCGATAGCGCCTTTCAGGAAAATCCCGCAAAATGGACCGGCAATGGTTCTCGGTTGGCGCGCCCCAATTTTAGTGATTGGTATGAAACGGTTAAGGTGAACTATGGGGTAAGACCAGATGGTGGTAAAGATTTTGATGAACTGCCGGATGGTTTTGATGCAAAAGGCCCTAAAGATCATTTTGAGTTCTGGCAGGATAAACAAGTGCCCAATTCGTGGGATAAATTCAAGGATATTGCATTGTATTGGCTGGATCTAGGGGTAGATGGGTTTCGCTACGACATGGCCGAAATGGTACCTGTAGAATTCTGGAGCTACCTGAACTCACATATCAAAGCTAAGAACCCGGAAGCATTCTTACTCGCGGAAGTATACAATCCTGGGCTGTATAGGGATTACATTCATAAAGGTAAGATGGATTACCTCTATGACAAGGTAGAACTGTACGATAGCATTAAGCACATCATGAAGGGATATGGATGGACCGACCATATTCCCGTGGTTCAAAAAGGAATGGCAGATATTGAGCACCATATGCTCCATTTTTTGGAAAATCATGATGAACAAAGAATAGCTAGTCCGGAATTTGCCGGTAAGTCTGAGCTGGGCAAGCCTGCCATGGTAGTTTCCGCAACCTTAAGTACCTCGCCGACCATGATTTATTTTGGTCAGGAAGTAGGAGAACCAGGGGCAGAGGATGCTGGTTTTGGAAAACCGTCACGGACCTCCATTTTTGATTACATTGGTGTTCCGCATCATCAGCGATGGGTAAATGAAAGAAAATTTGATGGAGGACAGCTTTCGGATGATGAAAAGGCCTTGCGGGATTTTTATAAAAGACTTCTCAATTTTACCAGTACTAGCGAAGCATTGATGGGAGACTATCAAGAAATTCATTTCTATAACAAGGAACATACAACGGGCTATGACCATAGAGTGTTATCCTTCGTTAGATGGTCAAAAGATGAGCAGCTCATTATCGTGTCCAATTTCGATGCTGGGGAAAGTTATGATTTTGAGCTTAAACTTCCTCCTGACGTGGTTGATAAATGGAAATTGGGGAAAGATGTTTATCAACTAAAGGATGCGTTGTATAATAGGGTGGACGCAAATCTTTCCGTTAAAAATGGAATAGGTTATTTCAAGGTCCAACTCGACCCATTGGAGTCTTTCATCTTTCAAGTGGGGAAATAAAAAAAAGCGGACCGCAGCACGGTCCGCCAAAGTTTGGAGGTCGGTTAATTATCGTTATTCCTTTGCTGCTGTTTTTTGGTAGATCAGCCCAATAACAGCACCTACAATTCCATAGAAAATAATTTGGACAATCCCATCTACTAAAGTCCCGGTCATATCCATTAGACCCATGACCGAATGGTTTAGAAGTCCCATGCCTATTCCGGTAAAAAGACCAATCCACGCACCAAAGGAGAAACCTTCCTTGGCACTGTGGTGCCCTCTTGCCCACTTACCATAAATGGAGCTAAGTGCAAAAGCCATTACAAGGTTGCCTACTGCAATCAGTCCCATATTCATTTCCTCATTCAAAAAACTTTTAAGGGTATGGTCAGCATAAAAATCCGCTAACAAAACATCCCAAATGGCATACCCTAATAGAAACATTACAATGAATCCACCCAAAGTGGCCAGTAAATTTGATTTTGAAAACATCTTAAGTTAATTTATTGGTTATTAATTTGATAAAAATATTAAATAAATTTTATGAAATAATCAAAAATATAAGAAAATGTTTGAAATATAACTTGATTTAATGAATCTTTTATGGACTTTTAAAAGCTTTTTAAGAAGCTCTTACTTTCATTTTCAAATCGTATTTTTAGCAGACAAAATGAACTGGAATGCAAAAAAGATTACTTGCGGTGCTGTGCACCTTTTTGCTCTTAAATGGTTGCGGTATGATGGTCTCTAAACCTTTGGTGATTGGACATAGGGGGGCCATGGGGCACGAAACGGAGAATACATTGGCCTCGGTGCAAAAGGCTTTGGATCTTGGGGTGGACATGATTGAAATTGATGTGTTCCGAATTGAAAGCGGTGAGATTGTGGTTTTTCACGATGAACGCGTGGAACGATTGTCAAATAGCGGTGGTATGATAGAAGACTACAACATTGTTGATCTCAAACAATTGATTTTGGAGGGAAATCACAAAATACCGATGCTCCAAGATGTACTCAAGCTCATCAATAATCAAGTGGCCCTGAATATAGAACTTAAGGGTTCCAACACGGCTGATCGTGTTAACTTCATAACAGATTACTATATCAAGGAGCGCGGATGGTCCGCCGAAAACGTACTGATTTCCAGTTTCAAATGGGATGAGCTCCGTGATGTACGAAAGCTAAACCGCGATGTTCGGATTGCTGTGCTAACAGAGGAAGATCCAACAACGGCAATCGAAGTGGCTAAGGAGCTAAATGCCTTTGCTATCAATCCAAATTTTCAAACCCTTACCCAAGAAAACACGGAGCAAATGCAGGAAGAAGGTTTTAAGGTCTATACGTGGACCGTAAATGAACCAGAGGATATTCAAAGAATGTATGATTATGGAGTGGATGGAATTATAACCAACTATCCAGAACGGGTGAATTAATGCTTGATGTTATTGTTGTAGGTGGTGGTGCCGCTGGATTTTATACCGCCATCCATGTGGCGCAGCAGGCTCCACATTTTAAGGTGGCGATTTTTGAGAGAGGAAAGAACGTGCTGTCCAAGGTTAAGGTTTCTGGAGGCGGACGATGCAATGTTACCCATGGGGAATTTTCACCCTCTTCTTTGGTGCTCAATTATCCCAGAGGACAAAAGGAACTTTTAGGCCCTTTTCATGTGCATGGACCGGGTGATGTAATGTCTTTTTTTGAGGAACGAAACGTTCCTTTGAAGATTGAAGCGGACGGTCGGGTTTTTCCTGTGTCCAATGATTCCCAGAGTATTGTGGATTGCTTATTGGAAGAAGCCAATCGACTTGGTATTCGAGTGTTGAGAAATAGTGCGGTAAAGCAAATTCAAAAGTTGGATGATGTGTGGCAAGTCACCACGATGAATAAACATTATCAGGCTCGGAACTTGATGTTGACAGCAGGTAGTAATCCTAAAATCTGGGACCTTTTACAGGGTTTGGGGCACACCATAGTTTCTCCGGTCCCATCCCTTTTTACTTTTAACAGTTCGGACCCCAGACTTAATGGGGTTCAAGGAATCAGTGTGGATGCTGAAGTAGAGGTACTCCCAAAAAAGGTTTTTTCCTCCGCCAAGAATCTCAAGCTTAAGAGTATGCCCAAAGAGCAGCCCATATTGCGATCCGAAGGCCCTGTGCTCATCACACATTGGGGACTTAGTGGTCCTGCAATTCTTAAACTTTCCGCCTGGGGGGCAAGACTATTGAAAGAGTATCAGTACAACTTCAAAATAAGAATCAATTGGACACCTGAGTATACTCCTGGATCCATGGAAGGTCTACTCCGCGAAGTGCGAAGTGTAGAATCACGAAAAACGGTGTTGCGAACCAAGGTAATTGATCTTCCAAGAAGACTTTGGGCCAAATTGGTTCATGCCGCTGGAGTTTCCAAGGAACTTCGTTGGGCCGAAATGACCAACCAAGATATAGGGAATTTGGCCAATCAGCTTACTGCCTGTTCCATTAGGGTTGAAGGGAAAAGTACTTTCAAAGAAGAATTTGTAACGGCCGGAGGAGTGGAATTAAAGGAAATCAACTTCAAAACCTTTGAAAGTAGATTGCATCCCAAACTCTTTTTTGCGGGCGAGATTATCAATGTAGACGCCATAACGGGAGGATTTAATTTCCAGAATGCTTGGACAGGTGCTTACATTGCGGCAAGAGCCATGACTTCTGAAGAATAGAGGACTATTGAAGAACTATAGCTATCCCGGCAGCCAACGCGGCGCCAAGTATGGGCCCAACAATAGGAATCCAGGAGTATCCCCAACCGTTTGAACCCTTTTCTTTTATGGGAATTAGCGCATGAACGATACGAGGTCCTAAATCCCGTGCCGGATTTATGGCATAGCCTGTGGTGCCCCCCAAGGATAAACCTATGCTCCAAACAATCAAAGCAACAGGTAAAGCGCCCAAAGATCCCAAACCAATAATGGTGTCGTCAGAAGTGTTTACCGCATCCGTGAAATAGAGCACTGCAAAAACAAGGACAAAGGTCCCCAAAATTTCGGTTAAAAGACTTGTAAAAACATTGGGGATAGCTGCTGCATTGCAAAACACACCCCTTTTCGTATTCCCATCCGAAGTAGCGTCAAAATGTTTTTTATTCATCAACCAAACGAAAAATGCACCGAGCATGGCACCGATAAACTGGGCCAAAATGTAATGTGGAACGTCATAAATGGAAAATTCTCCAGCCAATGCCAGTCCTATCGTAACGGCAGGGTTCATATGTGCACCACTGTAGGGGCCTGCCACGACCACCCCGGTATAAACGGCAAGAGCCCATCCGGTGGTGATAACAATCCACCCTGAACCACTACCATAGGTTTTTTGGAGCGAAACATTGGCGTTAACACCGCATCCCAATAAAATAAGCAAAAAGGTGCCGACAATTTCTGCAATAAAAGGGGTCATAATAAGTTTGTTGGTTTAAAATTGGCTTAGGATTCACCGGCCCAAAATTCAAGGGCTTTTATGGCTCTATACCAGCCTTTTATTTTTTGGTTAATTGTTTCTCGTTCTTTTGATGGGTTAAAATGCACATCCGTCTGCCAAATATCCTGAATTTCCTCTGGACTTTTCCAATAATCCACCGCTAAGCCAGCCAAGTAGGCGGCACCCATGACTGTGGTCTCAACTACTTTTGGCCGTACCGTTATAGTATCGAGGACATCAGCCTGAAACTGCATGAGCATATCGTTTACCGTAGCCCCACCGTCCACTCGCAATTCTTTGATGGTGATTCCTGAATCTGCTTCCATAGCTCTAAGAATGTCCATAGTCTGGTACGCAATGGATTCCAAAGCAGCCCTTGCAATATGGGCGTCCGTACTACCTCGAGTAAGCCCAAAAATAGTGCCTTGGGCATGTTGGTTCCAATAGGGTGCTCCCAGTCCTGCAAAGGCCGGGACCAAGTACACTCCATCAGTGGTGTCCACCGTACTTGCCAGGGTTTCAACCTCAGATGAGGTTTTAATGATTTTAAGACTGTCCCGTAACCATTGTACAACGGCACCTGCAATGAAAATACTTCCTTCCAATGCGTATGTAGTTTTGCCATTCATCTTCCATGCTACGGTTGTCAATAAATTGTTCTGGGATACAATGGGCTGTTCCCCAATGTTCATCAACATAAAACATCCAGTGCCGTAGGTGTTCTTGACCATTCCTTGTTTGGTGCACATTTGACCAAATAGGGCGGCTTGCTGGTCCCCGGCAATGCCTGCAATCGGAATTTTGGCCGCAAAAAAGTTTGGACTGGTATATCCGTAAACTTCACTGGATTGCCTTACTTCTGGCAACATGCTCTTAGGGATGTCAAAAAGCTCTAAAAGTTCGTGGTCCCATTCCATGGTGTTGAGATTGAACAACAACGTACGGGAAGCATTGGTTACATCGGTAATGTGCAGGGCACCTTCGGTCATTTTCCAGATTAGCCATGAATCAATCGTACCCATCAACAAATCACCTTGATTGGCTCTTTCCCTTGCCCCGTCCACATGGTCCAAAATCCATTTGGCTTTGGTACCGGCGAAATAAGAATCGATGACCAAACCAGTTTTCGACCGGATAAGTTCTGACCTACCTTCTTTTTTAAGCTGATCGCAATAGTCCGAAGTACGTTTGTCCTGCCAAACGATGGCATTATATACCGGCTCCCCAGTATGCTTGTCCCAAACCACAACAGTTTCCCGCTGATTGGTAATGCCAATGGCCGAAATCTGCTCTGCTTTTATTCCTTTCTGACTCACCGCCTCTGCGGCCATACCGGCCTGGGTGGCCCAGATCTCCTTAGGATCGTGTTCTACCCATCCAGGTTTAGGAAAAATTTGAGTGAATTCTTTTTGGGCAACAGCCACTATGGCTCCTTTTTTATCAACTAGTACAGCACGTGAACTTGTGGTGCCTTGATCTAGGGCAAGAATGTATTTGTCCATCTGAAGTGATTTAACGCCCCTGAATTTACTAAAATAAATTTGGGTAGATTAGTCTTTAAAATCGAATCATGGAAACCTTCATGGCTTTATTAAGGGGAATCAATGTGAGCGGTCAAAAAAAGATAAAAATGGCCGACTTGAAGCTAGCTTTGACCGAAGGAGGATTATCCAATGTTCAGACCTATATCCAAAGTGGAAATATCACCTTCGAAAGTGAAGTCCAAGAACGAGCTGACCAAGAAAGAAAGATTCAAAAAGTGATTCTGGAAGAATTTGGATTTGAAGTCCCCGTACTGGTGCTTACTTCGGAACAAATCGAAAGTATTTTATCTGCAAATCCATTTAAATCTGAGGAAGAAAAGAGTCTGTACTTTGTTTTACTGAAGACCGCTCCCCAATCTGAACTAGTATATGAATTTAATCAACAAAAGTTTGCGAACGAGGATTTTCATATCACTGAACGATGCGTTTATCTATGCTGTAAAGCTGGCTATGGAAAAGCAAAATTGAGCAATAATCTTGTTGAACGAAAACTCAAAGTGGAGGCTACCACCCGTAACCTTAAGACCATGATGAAGTTACTGGAAATGACAAAGGTCTAATTCAATTCCCAAATTTTGTAGTTCAATAAGGTGGCAAAACAGACCCAAAGAAGATAGGGGATAAGCAAAAACGAAGCTAGCTTGCTCACCACGCGAAACCATTTTATGGTCAACATTATAAGTGTCAGCAAGACCAGAATCACCAAAAAGGCCCAGAAGGGACTCTGGAAACCAAAAAATACAATACTCCAAAGCGCATTGAACAGCAATTGAAACCCAAAATGGTATAATGCCGTTTTAACCCAGATGTGATGAAACCCTTTGGACCAAACGATACCCGCAGAAACTCCCATTAGGATGTATAGCAAGGTCCAAACTGGCGCAAAAATCCAATTTGGGGGATTAAAGCTGGGTTTGTTCAAGGTGGTGTACCAATCATTTACTGAACTCTGTGTGGCAAAACTGGATAAAAATCCGATAAGAAGACATACCAAAACAGCGACAGCGATGTAAGTCAATTTTTTCTTCATGGTAAGTGCATTACCCCTAAAATAAGAATTTATTTATATCCGTTTTCCTTCAACGCCGTGTACTACATTATCTTTGCTCAAATGTTTTTTTAATGACTGAAAAAGATTTCCGATCATCTTACGATGAAGTCTTGCCAAGCGAGGGAAAGGTGAGCTGGAAAGCCCCAAGCAACATAGCCCTTATAAAGTATTGGGGGAAAAAGGAGAATCAGATTCCTGCGAATCCTTCGATCAGTATTACTTTGGATGCCTGTGCAACCACTACCTCAGTTTCTTATAGTAGAAAAGAGGAGGCCTCACAATTTTCCTTCGATTTGTTCTTCGAAGGTAAGGTGAAGGAGGATTTCAAACCTAAAATCAATACCTTTTTTGGGCGCATAGAAGCCTATCTCCCTTTCCTAAAACAGTACCATTTCAAAATTGAAACTTCCAATTCGTTTCCGCATAGTAGCGGGATTGCTTCTTCAGCTAGTGGCATGGCCGCTTTGGCTTTATGTCTTATGGAAATTGAAAGACGGATACTTCCGAATATGGACACCATGTTTTTTAAAAGGAAGGCTTCTTTTTTGGCTCGTTTAGGTTCCGGAAGTGCGTGCAGAAGTATAGAAGGTGACCTAATTCAGTGGGGTAGACATGAAAGATTGACCGATAGTTCTGATTTATATGGGGTTACGTATCCTTTTAAAGTCAATAAAATCTTTAGCAACTTTCATGATGCGATAATGTTGGTCCACAAAGGTCAAAAACAGGTCAGCAGTACCGTTGGTCATGATTTAATGCACGGTCATCCGTATGCTACCACCCGATTTGCGCAGGCACATTCCAATTTGGATGCTCTTGAACAAATTTTGGCCAAAGGCGATATGGAAGGGTTTATTCAGCTGGTAGAAAGTGAAGCGTTAACACTACATGCCATGATGATGACCAGCAACCCCTACTTCATATTGATGAAACCTGATACCATGGAGATCATAAATAAGATTTGGGCGTATCGGGAGGCAACCAAAACCCCCATTTGCTTTACTTTGGATGCCGGAGCCAATGTGCATGTCCTGTATCCAGAGTCGGTAAAGGAGAAAGCTATACAATTCATTCAGGATGAATTGGTTGTGCATTGTGAAAATGGACACTACATTTGTGATCGGGCAGGAAGCGGAGCAAAAAAATTAATTGCTCAGAATACATAAGGAAGCCGCTTTTTTAGCGTTATTTGTGCTTAATATTGTTGATATAAAGGGATTTGTCCCAAAACAAAATAAATGTTTAATGATTAAAAGAATTCATTAAACAAATTTATTTGTATCTTAGTTGAAGAAATGAAAGGACCTCTATTTTATTCTAAAATCTTGTTGTTTGGGGAGTATGGAATTATTAAGGATTCCAAAGGGCTTTCTATTCCATATAATTTTTTTAAAGGAGCGTTGAAGTCTGATGCAAACCCATCAAAAGTTGCTTTGGCTTCAAATAAGAGTCTGATGGCCTATGCCAACTACTTGAAGAAACTGGAGGAAGAGGAAACGGGCCTTGTATCCTTTGATATGGAAGCCTTGGAACAGGACATAGCCAATGGTATGTATTTCGATAGTTCCATTCCACAGGGATATGGTATTGGTAGTAGCGGAGCCTTGGTAGCCGCTATCTATGACAAATATGCCACTGATAGGATTACGGTACTAGAAAACCTAACCCGTGAAAAGCTGTTGAGGCTTAAAGAGATTTTTGGGAAAATGGAATCCTTTTTCCACGGCAAATCTTCAGGTCTTGATCCTTTGAACAGTTATCTCAGTTTGCCCATTTTGATCAATTCCAAAGACAATATTGAATCTACCAGTATTCCTTCGCAGAACAAGGAAGGCAAGGGGGCTGTATTTTTATTGGATAGTGGGATGACTGGCGAAACTGCACCCATGGTTCAGATTTTTATGGAAAAAATGAAGCAGGAAGGGTTCCGAAATATGATCAAAGATCAATTCATCAAGCACACGGATGCCTGCGTTGAAGATTTCTTGAACGGGAATATGAAATCCCTTTTTGGAAATCTGAAACAACTCTCCCATGTGGTTTTTGATAACTTTAAACCTATGATTCCATCCAAGTTCCATAATCTTTGGCAGCAGGGTATCGAGACCAATGACTACTACCTAAAACTTTGTGGTTCCGGTGGCGGGGGTTATATTTTGGGTTTCACTCAGGATTTCGATAAGGCCAAGAGGGCACTTAAGGGATACAATTTGGAGGTTGTTTACAACTTCTAACCATCACAATGCTTAGTCGAAGAAATAAACTCCTGCTTTTTAAGCTATTGAGTTTGTTTTCCGTTGTTCGGGGATATAATATCTTGGTAATTACCCTTGCCCAATATTTAGCCTCCATCTACATCCTCTCACCAAACATTCCTCTACAAGATGTGGTGTTGGACCTTAACCTATTTCTAATCGTTACGGCTTCGGCCCTTGTCATAGCTAGCGGCTATATCATCAACAATTTCTACGATGCGGAGAAGGACCTTATTAACAAACCCAGAAAAAGTATGCTTGACCGTTTGGTAAGCCAACGGTTTAAGTTAACTACCTATTTTATTCTCAATTTTTTGGCAGCCTTGGCGGCTAGCTATATTTCGTTTCGGGCGGTACTCTTCTTTTCGGCTTACATCTTTGGAATATGGCTGTATTCCCATAAGTTGAAACGTGTTCCTTTTTTGGGAAACCTGGTCTCCGCTACCTTGGCCATTGCACCTTTTTTTGTGGTCTTTGTGTATTACAAGAATTTTGAGACCGTCATTTTTGTTCATGCTGTATTTCTATTTCTTTTGATTTTGGCCCGTGAAATGATCAAGGATTTGGAAAACATGGCCGGTGATATAGCGCAAAATTATAAGACCATCCCTATTTTATATGGCCCTAAAGTGTCCAAGTTATTCATTGGTTTTCTTGTTGTACTGACTCTGGTTCCGGCTTTTCTACTGACCCAAAAGTTCAACGTTGGCTATATGTACCTTTATTTTTATGGATGTATGGCACTGTTGCTGCTTTTTATCATTTTGTTGTGGAAATCCAGTGGTAAAAAACACTATGTTTGGTTACATAATATTCTAAAATTCATCATCGTGGCGGGGGTGTTTAGCATCTTGCTAATCGATGTTGATTTGGTGTTAAACAGAATTTTATAATGGAGCATCTTCTCAATGTTGCCCTGGCGCAGATCGCGCCTGTATGGTTGGATAAAAAAGGAACAATTCAGAAAATTGAAGCAACTATTCAGGAAGCTTCCAAGGAAAAATCAGAATTGATTGTTTTTGGAGAAGCCCTCCTACCAGGCTATCCGTTTTGGTTGGCCTATACCGAAGGTGCGGCCTGGGATTTAAAAGTAAACAAGGAGTTGCATGCCCATTACAGCCGCAATTCCATTCAGATAGAAGTCGGGGAACTGGACTCCATTTGCCGCTTGGCCAAAGAAAATAATATGGCCATTTACTTGGGTATGATGGAACGTGCCAAAGATCGCGGTGGCCATAGCCTTTATTGCTCCCTTGTTTATATAGATCAGATGGGGGAAATAAAGTCGGTGCATCGAAAACTTCAACCCACCTACGATGAACGGTTGACCTGGGCACCTGGAGATGGGAACGGTCTTAAGGTCCATCCCTTAAAACAATTTACGGTTGGGGCCCTCAATTGCTGGGAGAATTGGATGCCCTTGCCCCGAACTGCACTTTATGGTCAAGGAGAGAATTTACATGTAGCAGTTTGGCCAGGTGGATTGCACAACACTAAGGACATCACCCGCTTTATTGCCCGGGAATCCAGGAGTTATGTGATTTCCGTTTCTTCCTTGATGAAAACTTCAGATTTTCCGAAGGAAACTCCACATTTGGACAAGATTTTGGAAAAAGCTCCGACTGTTTTGGCGAACGGAGGTAGTTGCATAGCTGGGCCGGATGGCGAATGGATTTTGGAACCAATAGTGGACAAAGAAGGGTTGATATATCATACCCTCGACTTTAATCGGGTGTATGAGGAAAGGCAGAATTTTGACCCAGTTGGCCATTACTCAAGACCGGATGTCACCCAACTTACGGTAAATCGCGAACGGCAATCCACCGTTAAATTGGAGGAGTGATTAAGTATTGCTTTTTCTTTCTGCGGCAAGGGAAGTAAAACACTACCTTTGCAAAAATTTAATGACTGATGGCGAAATCAGACTACGAACGAAATCGTAAACCCTCCCAGAGACCAAGCGGAAACAAGAAAAAATCATTCTCCAAGAAGAATAATTTTCGTCCAAAGAAAACCACAAACTCCAAACCATCCAATCCCAATGAGATTAGGCTAAATCGTTTTGTGGCTAATGCAGGGATTTGTTCCCGAAGGGAAGCCGATACCTATATAGCTGCCGGGAATGTTTCCGTAAACGGGAAGGTGATTACCGAAATGGGCTACAAGGTGAAGCTTACCGATGATGTTCGTTTTGATGGCAGGAAACTGAATCCGGAAAAAAAGGAGTATATACTCTTAAATAAACCCAAGAACTTCATTACTACCACCAATGATGAAAAAGGAAGGCGCACAGTTATGGAACTGGTTTCAAGTGCATCCAAAAATCGATTGCTTCCTGTCGGTCGTTTAGATCGAAACACAACAGGCCTATTGCTATTTACCAATGATGGCGATCTGACCAAGAAGTTGACTCATCCGGCTCATGGGGTACGCAAAATCTATCATGCCCATCTGGATAAAAACTTGACCATGTCCGATTTACGGAAAATTGAAGAAGGTCTGCAGTTGGAAGACGGTGCTATTGAAGTACATGAAATCAGCTATATCCAAGGTGCTCCCAAAAAGGAAGTGGGCATTGAAATCCATAGTGGAAGAAACCGAATCGTACGGCGCATTTTTGAGCATCTAGGCTATCATGTGACCAAATTGGACCGTGTTATTTTTGCTGGCTTGACCAAAAAAGATCTGCCTCGTGGGCACTGGCGTCATTTGACCGAGCAAGAGGTGGTGAATTTGAAAATCATCAAATAAAAGCTAATCATTTAGCTTATTCATCTTTTCTTTGATTTCCTCCAAACATAAATTACCCAAACTCCCTTCATGGGTGTGATGAATGTTCCGTTTGGCCTTAAAGTTTCCATTTTCTATGGCTTTGCCCATACTTTTATAAGCATCCCTAAAAGGCATTCCACTTTTAACCAGTTCGTTTAAGGTGTCGACGCTAAAGAGATAATCATATTTTGGGTCTTCCAGAATCTCGGTATTCACTTTGATTTCCTTTAAACTGAACGCCATAAGTTCCAAACAAGCTTTCATATCCTGAATGGCTGGTACCAGCACCTCTTTGACCAATTGCAAGTCCCTATGGTATCCGCTTGGCAGATTGTTGGTGATTAAGGTCAACTGGTTGGGAACCGCTTGAATCTTGTTGCATTTGGCCCGAATCAGCTCAAATACATCGGGATTCTTTTTATGCGGCATAATGCTGCTCCCGGTGGTAAGCTCATTTGGGAACGAGATGAAGTCAAAATTCTGACTCATGTACAAACAAATATCCATAGCCATTTTAGACAGCGTAGCCGCCACACTGGAGATACCAAATGCAGTGGCCTTTTCAACTTTTCCTCTGCCCATTTGAGCTGCCACCACATTGTATTTTAGGGTTTTGAATCCCATCTCTTTGGTGGTAAAGGAACGATCTATGGGGAAGGAACTTCCGTAACCAGCGGCACTGCCTAAAGGATTCTGATCTGCTGTTTTATAAGCAGCTTCAACAAAATAAAGGTCATCAATTAGGCTTTCAGCATAAGCAGAAAACCACAGTCCAAAAGATGAGGGCATGGCAATTTGTAGATGGGTATAACCTGGTAGCAAAACCGATTTATGTGTTTCGGCAAGGTCCAAAAGCAAATCAAACAAGGTTTTTACCTGACCTTTGATTTCCTCTAGTTCGTTTTTCAAGTATAGTTGCATGGCCACCAGGACCTGATCATTCCGGGAACGTGCAGAATGGATCTTTTTTCCGGTATCTCCCAGTTTCTCAGTGAGTAAAAACTCAATTTTGGAATGCATGTCCTCGAAGTCATCCCCTATGGTAAACTTTCCTTTGGAAATACTTTTCGCAATGGCATCCAATTCCTTGACCAAGGCTTTTGTTTCATCAGCAGTGATCAAACCCACTTTGCGCAACATTTTGGCGTGAGCCTTTGAGGCTATTACATCATATTTTGCCAATAGTAAATCCAATTCCCTATCGTTACCTACGGTAAAATGATCTATTTTTTTATCGGTGCTAAAACCTTTGTCCCAGAGTTTCATAGTTTCTTTTTTACTTTAAAAATCCTGTTAGGATTTTGATGTAGAGGTCTATTCCCTCCTCAATTTCGTGTAGGTGTATAAATTCATTGGCAGAATGGGATCGTGTACTGTCACCCGGGCCCAATTTAACCGATTGGCAACTCAAGGCAGCCTGATCGGATAATGTTGGGGAACCATAGGTTTTTCTGCCTAACGATACGCCACTTCTTACCAGGTCATGTTCTGCATCAATGGCTGAGGAGTTCAATCGAAGCGACCTTGGAATCATTTTGCAAGGAGCTTCTTGCTCAAGAAGGTGTGCAATTTCTTCGTTGGAATAACAATCATTCACTCGGACGTCCACCACCAAATCCACTTGAGCGGGTACTACGTTGTGCTGATTTCCCGCGCTGATTTGGGTAACGGTCATTTTTACCTCGCCCAAAACATCGGATACTTTTTCAAAAGCGTATCCCTTAAACCATTGGAGCACGTCAATGGTATTATAAATGGAATTGTTGTTGTTGGGATGGGCTGCGTGCGAAGGAGTACCGCTAACAACGGCATCAAACACGATCAAGCCCTTTTCCGCAATGGCCAAATCCATTAAGGTGGGTTCCCCTACCACGGCAACATCAATTTTTGGTAGGATGGGCAACAAAGCAGTTAGACTTTTTTCTCCGGCATCTTCCTCTTCCCCAGTTGCAGCCATAATGATATTGTGGCTGAGATTTTCCATTTCATAAAAATGGACAAAGGTCGCCAACAGGGAGACCAAACAACCCCCGGCATCATTACTTCCCAAACCATAGAGTTTCCCATCCTCCACGTGGGCGTTAAAGGGGTCTTTGGTATAGGCGCTGTTAGGCTTAACCGTATCGTGGTGTGAGTTTAGGAGCAGTGTGGGTTTGCTCTTGTCAAAGTACTTGTTGAACGCGTAGACATTGTTGAACTGTCGCTCTGTTTCCACACCAAATCCCCGAAGCCAGTTTTCGATGGCATCCCCTGTTTTACCCTCTTCCCCAGAAAAAGATTGGGTTGAGATCAATTGTTTTAGCAGCTCTATGGCTTTTTGGGTCAAGGTTTCTTGATTGATTTTCATAGCGTTATAGTGGTGAATTTTGAATCGGTCTTTTCAAGCATGGAACTGTTCCCAATACGGACCTCATGTACCTTGTTCTGAAGGGCGTGAAAACAATTGTGCATTTTAGGCAACATACCATCGGCAATAACACCTTGGTCCAGTAGTTCTTTATAACTGGACGAATCGATATGTTCCACGACTGAATTCTCGTCTTCAATGCTGAGTAGTACCCCTCTCTTTTCAAAACAATAATACAAGGTGGTTTTAAAATGACTGGCCATTCCAATGGCCAATTCTGCAGCAATGGTATCTGCATTTGTATTGAACAATTGTCCAGCTCCATCGTGGGTCAGGGCGCAAAAAACGGGTGTAAATCCAGCTTGGAGCAGTTTCCATAAATTTTCTGAATGCACACCATCCACATCGCCTACCCAACCGAAGTCAATTTCTTTCACAGGTCTTTTGTGGGCTCGAATTGCGTTGGCATCCGCGCCGCTCATACCTATGGCATTGGTGTTTTTGGACTGCAGTTCCGCTACAATCTTTTTGTTGACCAGGCCGGCATAAACCATAATGGCAACATCAAGACTTTCTGTGTCCGTTATTCTTCTTCCGTTGACCATTTTGGATTCAATGCCTAATCTTTTACTTGTTTCAGTGGCTTTTTTACCGCCTCCGTGTACCAAAATCTTAGACCCCTCAATGTTTGAAAACAATTCTAGCAAATGCGATAATTGAGTCGGATTTTCTATAATGTTTCCTCCTATTTTTATGATGGACAATTGTGGTTTCATATTATGCATTTAAGATTCCGCCATCGATGGTCATGGCCGTTCCGGTAATCCAAGAAGCATCGTCCGAAACTAGAAAAAGAGCTAGTTTGGCAATATCTTCAGGAGTTCCCAACCGATTTAAAAGCGTAGCATTTTTAGCACCTTCCACAGCTTGTTCTGGATTGGGAAAGGCCTTGGCCGAGTCCCAAATCAAAGGGGTGTCCACGGGGCCAGGGCAGATGGCATTTACTCGTACTTTTGGCGCGTATTCCACCGCCAATTGCTTCATCAAAGCCACGGAAGCCGCCTTGGAGGCGCAGTAGGCCGGATGGTTTGGGAAACTTTTGAAGGCAGCAATGGACGCATTAATTAGAATATCCCCTGACGTTTTCTGCAGCTCGGGGAGGGCATATTTGGATAGATAGAAGATGGAACCCAAATTGGTATCCATGGTTTTTTGCCAGGATTCAATGGGTAAGTCCACTACATTTCCCAAGCCCAAAACTCCCGCATTTAAGGAGATAATGTCCAGTTTTCCAAAACTTTTGATAGCGGTATCCACAAGCTCCCTATTGTAGTCGGGCCGGCTCACATCGCCCGATACAAAGACTGAGCCGGATAACTCTTGGGCAAGTGCTTCCCCTCGTTCTACATTCCTACCAGAGACTATAAGTTTTGCGCCTTCTTTATGGAAGGCTTGGGCAATGGCTTTTCCCATCCCACTTGTAGCACCAGTAACTATGGCCACCTTGTTTTTTAGTTTCATGTTTAAAGAGTTTCCAGGATTTTTTTCAATACAATTTGAGCTGAAAATGTCCGGTTGTTGGCTTGTTCCACTACCAGGGATTGATTTCCGTCCAATACGGCATCCTCTACCACCACATTTCTTCTTACGGGCAAGCAGTGCATAAATTTAGCATTACCCAGTTTTTCACGGGTCATGGTCCAAGCCAAATCCTTTGAGAGCACTTGGCCATAATTGATGTAACTGCTCCAATTTTTTACATATACAAAGTCCGCATTCTCAAGGGCTTTTTGCTGATTGTATTCTATTGTGCACCTTGCCGTAATCTCTGGATTCAGTTCGTAACCTTTAGGATGTGTGATCACAAAATCGGTTTCTTGCAATTTCATCATTTCCACAAAGGAATTGGCTACTGCATGGGGCAAGGCCTTAGGGTGAGGAGCCCAAGACAACACTACTTTGGGCCTTGACTTTGTTTCATGTTCTTTCAAAGTTATGGCATCGGCAAGCGCCTGCAGCGGATGGGCGATGGAACTTTCCATATTCACCACAGGAATGGAGGCAAATTTGGCAAAACCGTTGAGTACCTGCTCAGCCTCATCTTTTTCTTTGTCCTTTAGCTGGGCAAACGCACGGATGGCCACAATATCGCAATATTGGGATACTACCTTTGCTGCCTCCTTAATGTGCTCCGAAGTACCCTGGTCCATAATGGTCCCGTCCTCATACTCCAATACCCAGCCTTCACTTCCAAAATTCATGACCATAACTTCCATTCCCAGATGCATGGCCGCTTTTTGGGTACTTAGACGGGTACGCAAGCTGTTATTGAAAAACAGCAAGCAGATAGTTTTGTGCTTTCCCAGTTTCTGGAACTGATAAGGATTCTGTTTCAATGCGATGGCCTCGTCCACCCATCCGGGAAGGCAATCCACATCATTTATGGATAAATAATGCTTCATGATAGTTCTTTTTTTAGTGCCTCGAAAAGCATATCAATCTGGGTTTTTGTCACGTTCAATGCAGGTAGAATTCGTAGTAGTTTTTTGTTTTTGGCCCCACCTGTAAAGATATATTGCTTATGGATGAGGTCTTTGCGTAAACCAGCCACTTCAAAATCAAATTCAAGACCAAGCATTAAACCTCTTCCTTTGATGTTTTTTACCTGTGGTATTTCCGAAGCCTTTTCCTTGCAGTATAAACCGATCTCTGCAGCTTGGTCAACCAGGTGTTCCTGCTCCATGACCTCAAGAACGGAAAGCACGGCGGCGCAGGCCAAATGATTACCACCAAATGTTGTTCCCAACAGTCCGTAAGAAGCCTTGAATGACTCATGGATGAGGACCCCACCGACGGGGAAGCCATTACCCATTCCCTTGGCGATGGTAATCACATCCGGTTGTATTCCATGGTGTTGGAAGGCAAAAAACTTTCCGCTTCTACCAAATCCAGATTGTACTTCGTCGGCAATAAGTACCATGCCATTTGCTCTACATTGTTCGGCAACAAACTGGAAAAACTCAGTCGTAGGTTCATCCAAACCGCCAACACCTTGAATGGGCTCGATGATAGCAGCGCAGTAGGAATCTTTTTGTAGGGCCTCTTCAAATGCACCAAAATCGTTTAGGGGAAGAAATGTGACTTCTTGTTGCTGATTTATTGGAGCATTGATAGCGGGATTGTCCGTTGTGGCTACGGCGGCGGAAGTACGGCCATGAAAGCTGTTCTTAAAGGCGATTACCTTGGACTTGTCCGTGTGAAATGATGCCATTTTGAGGGCATTTTCATTTGCCTCCGCCCCGGAATTGCACATGAATAGATTATAATTCTTACACCCTGATAAAACACCCAATTTTTCCGCGAGTTCACTTTGCAATGGATTCTGCACAGAATTACTGTAGAAACCAATTTTATCCAATTGGTCTTTGAGTCGCTGTACGTAATGCGGATGTCCATGTCCAATGGAAATCACGGCATGCCCACCATAAAAATCGAGATAGATTTGTCCTTTGTCATCTTTCACCTCAATGCCCCTGGCGGATACCGGTGTAACATCGTATAAGGGATATACATCGAATAATTTCATGTTTCTTTTTTTGGTCTGGATTTCCATTACAATGAATCTATCCTTTTTTTATTTGGTTGATTTTTTCGAAAGAGGTGACGATACCCCTGATTAGGGAGGAGCTTAATCCTTGATGTTCCATTTCGTTTAATCCAGAAATGGTACAACCTTTGGGCGTGGTTACCCGGTCTATTTCTTCTTCAGGATGACTACCCGAATCGATGAGCAAGCTGGCAGCTCCATTACAGGTGTGCATCGCTAATTCTTGTGCTTCTTTGGCATCAAAACCCAACTGGATGGCACCTTGTGTGGTTGCCCGAATCAATCGCATCCAAAAAGCAATTCCACTGGCGCAGATAACCGTTGCGGCCTGCATTTGTTCTTCTGGGATTTCTAAAGTATGGCCCATTCGATTGAAAATGGCCTTGGCCAGGTCGATGCGCTTTTTTCCCAATTCGTTGCTACAAATGCACGTCATGGAATTCCCAACTGAAATAGCTGTGTTGGGCATACTGCGAATGACATATTTGTCTTTGCCCACGATTTCCTCCATTTTGGAAATGCTAAACCCGGTAATGGTACTGATCAACACATGATTTTCCGACAATAGATCTTTGACGTCCTCTAGAATCCCAGAAAAGTGTCCGGGTTGTACAGCAAAAATCAAAATGTCCGATTTTTTTACCGCCTCCTCGTTATCCGAGGTGACCACTACATTACCATACTTTTCAAAATCCTTAATGGCCGAGGTGTTTCGCTTGGTCAAATACATAGTTGTTGCACCGTTGCTGTGCAAGACCCCCTTGGCAATGGATAATCCCAAATTTCCCGCTCCTATAATTGCTATTTTCATGCTGTTATTTTTAAAAAACTCCTGCTTTAAGTTGTAATCCTTCTCTTTGGTCCCAACCGAACATAAGATTCATGTTTTGGACGGCTTGCCCTGAGGCTCCCTTCAATAAATTATCTATGGTCGATGTCACCAACAGGACATCTTCATGTTGGTGTAAATGAATGTGACATTGGTTGGTATTGACCACCTGCTTCAGGTGTATAGGTTCTTCCGATACATGGGTGAAAGCTGCATCGGCATAAAATGACGCGAACAAAGACTTAGCCGCTTCCAAATCACCATCAAATCTGGTGTATGATGTAGCCAAAATTCCCCTTGTAAAGTTTCCTCGGGTAGGAAGAAAATACTGCTTCCCAGTTGGGTTTCCAAAGGATTTTAGACTTTCACCAATTTCACCCAAATGTTGATGGGTAAAAGGTTTGTACCAAGAAACATTGTTGTTCCGCCAGCTAAAGTGGGAAGTGGCGGACAATCCGACACCGGCACCGGTACTTCCGGTGATTGCATTGGTGTGGATTTCTCCCTTGAGCAATCCAGCCTGTGCCAATGGCAACAAGCCCAACTGAATGGCTGTGGCAAAACAACCTGGATTGGCAATCGCGTCGGTGTTTTCTATTTTGGATTTGTTTAATTCCGGAAGCCCGTACACAAATGTTTTTCCGTTCCAGTTTGATGATGCTTGTAGCCTGAAGTCATTACTTAGATCAACAATTTTGGTGTGCTCCGCAAAGGTGTTTTCATCAAGGAATTTGGTGGAATTACCATGCCCTAAACACAAGAAGACTGCATCGACTTTGGGATTCACTTCACCAGAAAACAACAAATTGGTTTGACCCAGCAAATCTTGATGCGCAGAGGTCACCGGTTTTCCGGCGCGTGTGGTGCTAAAGACAAAATCAATTTCCACTTGGGAGTGATTCAAGAGTAATCGGATGAGCTCTCCCCCTGTATATCCGGATCCACCTATAATACCTACTTTGATCATAATTGTTGGTTTACGTGATTTGCAATTTTCCCAGGATTGGAAAGAATCTTGATGAATCCTTTGGCGTCATCAGCGGTCCAGCCCTTGTTTATTTCTCCATAACTGCCAAAAGAAGCGTTCATAAGATCGTGCGGGGAAGCAACCCCATTGATCTCAAATCGGTAAGGGTGGAGGGTAACAAAGACATCTCCCGAGACATTTTTTTGGGTATCCGTCAAAAAAGCCTCAATATTTCGCATCACTTCGTCCAAATAATTGCCTTCATGCAGCAACATCCCGTAAAAGTTGGCCAATTGCTCCTTTTGGTACTGTTGCCATTTACTTAGGGTGTGTTTTTCCAATAAATGATGTGCTTTGATTATTATCGTGGGAGCTGCAGCTTCAAAACCCACCCGACCTTTGATTCCGATGATGGTATCACCTACATGAATATCCCTCCCTATGGCATATTTGGCGGCAATGGCTTCCAACTTTTCGATGTTTTCAACAGGTGTTGCAGATTCTCCATCCAAAGCAATAAGCTCGCCATCCTTAAAACCAAGCTTAATTTCCTTGGGAAGTTTACTTTCCAGCTGACTGGGATATGCACTTTCAGGAAGGGGCAGGTGAGAGGTGAGGGTTTCATCCCCGCCAACAGAAGTTCCCCAAAGGCCTCGATTAATGGAATATTTGGCCTTCTCCCAAGGATAGTCAATGCCATTTTCCTGCAAGTAAGCTATTTCTGCCTCTCGGGATAATTTGTTGTCCCTGATGGGCGTGATTATCGTGATGTCCGGGGCCACGATTTGAAAAATCATATCGAACCGAACCTGATCATTTCCGGCTCCCGTGCTCCCGTGCGCGATATAATCCGCTCCTATTTTTTTGGCGTGGTTTACGATTTCAAGGGCCTGAACAATCCGTTCGGCGCTCACAGAAAGAGGGTATGTGTTGTTTCTAAGCACATTGCCATAGATGAGATATTTTACCACCTTATCATAAAAACTGGAGACAGCATCAATTGAAGTATAAGAGGTGGCTCCGAGATCTAATGCTTTTTGTTGTATGCCCTGGATTTCCTCTTTGCTAAAACCGCCAGTATTTACGCTCACTGCATGTACCTCATAACCTTCTTCTTGGGATAAATATTTGGCGCAGTAAGAGGTATCCAAACCACCACTATAGGCCAAGACTAGTTTCTTCATTTTGTTTTCTTTTTAAGGAAAAGATTCTGTTTCATCTGTTTCAACCGTTGAAAGGCTTTTCCATTTAGTTTTTTCGATTGTTTTTTGTCTCCTGGGTCGTACAGCATACCGGTGCACAGGCACATATTTTTTTCGGTTCTGGTAAGTACATCAAAGTTTTTGCAGGTTTGGCACCCTTTCCAAAAGTCGGGATCATCTGTAAGTTCCGAGAAGGTCACAGGCTTGTAGCCCAATTCGTAGTTCATTTTCATTACCGCCAAACCTGTGGTGATTCCGAAAATTTTGGCATCTGGAAACTTTTGTCTGGATAGCTCAAAAATTGCCTTTTTTATTTTTTTAGCCAGTCCCTGTTTTCTAAAATCTGGATGTACGATAAGACCGGAATTGGCAACAAAATTCTTGTTGCCCCAGACTTCGATATAACAGAATCCTGCGAATTTTTCGCCCTCCAAGGCAATGACCGCATTCCCGTTTTCCAGCCTTTTTATAATGTATTCAGGGCTTCGCTGGGCAATTCCGGTACCTCGAACCTTGGCAGATTCTGTAATGGTATCGCTAATAATCTGGGCGTATTTAAAATGTGATTCGTTAGCAATTATAATTTCCATTGCTAGTGATTTTTTAAACTTATAAAAATTTGAAAGCTGATATTGTTTTTGCGGAAATGGACTCACCTATTTCCATGACTAGAGTGCACCCTTACGGGCGACGGCGTGGAGCGAACGGACGAACTGGAGCTTGGATGCCCAAAGTGGTAAGTATGTAATTTTGTCCTTTCATTATGGGATTAAAAGTACAAATTAATTCCAACTGGCCTAAGGGAGCGGTAATTTTTTGAAGAAATGTAACTTTTTTCCGCCTTTACCCACGATTTCATAAATCAAAAAGGCGAAGACCAAGATATACTCAAAAGCCACTAACCATAAATTCTCTTTGAAATCTGGGTTAGTGTAAGCAGAATAACTTAGTACTGCGGTCAACGACCAGACCATGGCGAATCGGTATCTTCCCAACATGCAGAGCACAATAAGAAACACAACATACCACGGGTGAACGGTACTGGACAAGAAGTAATAGGCCGATAATAGAATCAACATTGAGGTGAGCAAGTTTTCAAATTTCCTATTGCTCCTGAACAACCCCAAAACAACCGAACCAACTATTACGGCCTTGGCCAGCAAACTACCATAGACTTTCACAAGTTCCCAAGGTTTGGCATCAAAACAGATTACCGCAATCTTTTTAACCGCATTGTAAATTCCCGCATTGAACTCAAAGTTTGAAAACCATAGACCAATAGTTTCCGCATAGTTATCAATAAAAGCTGTGTCATAGAAAGGGAGTAACAGCAACAGACAGGTGGTTGACACCAATGTGTAGAACAGCACACTTTTTTTAAACCCCAGATATTGCAAAAACATTGGTAAAAAGAGAATGGGGACGAGTTTTACCATAATGGATATGGCATAAATGGGAGCAGCCCATACATTTTTTTTGATGGATACTATATGGAGTGACCACACAAAAAAGAACAGCATTACCCCTTCAAAATGAAGGTTGCCGGTTAGCTCTATGATGACCAATGGATTAAGAAAATACCAAAGGGCAACATAGTTTGGCCTGTTAAGTTTTTGGAGGAGCTTTCGACCGAAATACAGGATTCCCACATCAGCCAAAATGATGATTAGCCGCATAACAATGATAGAACCCAAAATGCTTCCACCTCCCAGTAGTGCCGAAAGCGAGAAAATGATTTGATTTACGGGCGGATAATTGCTGTAGTGTCTGGCGCTAAGGTCGCCCATACCTTCAAATAGCAGCTGGGCATTGGCTATGGGAAGATCTGGTCGTGCAATAAGCTGGTTAGGTAAATATAGATATGGATTGATGCCATTTTTTATAAGCTCCCCATCCCAAATGAATCGATAAAAATCCTGAGAGAGATTGGGCTCCGCCAATAGGAACACCAACCGGAAAAGAATTCCAGTGACGAGAAGGAACTTAAAATTCCATTTTTGAAACTGAATCAGCTTAAAATGAAGTATAAAAACCGCTAGGAAGAGACCCAATAGTTTTGGAAAATCTTCACGGTCCAAGTCATAGGCAAAAATACTGTAGAACAATAAGCTTGCAAGAACAAGAAGGTTTGGAACCTTATGGAGTTTCCAGAATTTTACGGCGCGTTGGAGCATGGCTTGCAAACATCTCTTTCAGCTGGAGAAATTATGAAAATATATTCGATTTGATGACTAAAGCCATATAAATAACCCATTGCGAATCCTGCCATTTTGGATCCGCAATGGGAATTTGACAGGCGGTTACTCTGTGGCAATCAATATTTCGGCTTCTCCATTGGTAGGGTCAACGGCCTTATCTCCGTAGACCTCAACATCCGTGGTATAGGTTCTTTTGAGGTCCGTTTTCCAAATATCCATCCAGGTATTGATTACAGCATCTTTGGTAAGGTCACCCTTAGCGATAAATCGAGTGTACTCTGCCTCAGGAATCAGTTTTACCGTCAGATCTTCCGGAATATCGTCAAGACTATCCACATTGCAACCAATTACGATAGTATAGGGTTGGGTATGGTCTCCTTCGTAATCCGTGTAAATAGCGTAAACGGTCTGGTCTACCTTATGGGGAATTCTGGCAACTGTATTTTCGGACATAAACCTTTCCCAAAGCTTTGGAATGTCCTTATCGGCTTCCCCTGGGTTGTTCGAAGTGCGGGCGGAAAGCCCAACAATGTTCATTGCATCTCTTTGTGTGTTTGTCATGATGTGCATTTTTGGATTTTGTACAAAACTAAATGCGGTTCATGACAAGGGTGTGTCAGGGGTGTTTTTGATGCTCGGAATAGGTAAACTTATAATAGTCTTCCAAGGTCATGTTGTGGGATTCGAAGTTTTCCGAAGTGGCCGTCATTTTCTGGATATGGTCTATGCGAAACACTCTAAACGCTTTTCTAAGCCTACAGAAGGCAATAAGCAACCAATTTTCTTGGGTGCTGTACAGGGCAAAAGGCTCAATATTTCTGCTGGAGAACTTTTGGTCAATGGAGAGGTAATCTATGTTCAGGACCTCAAAATTTGTGATGGCAGATTGCAGCCGCATCAGGTAATTACTGGTTTTTTGGTTGGAAAAATTATTGGTAAAGTAGATACGGTCGGTCAGAAGACTGGCCTTTTCTTTTTGAGAACCTTTTAATAGGGCCTTTATTTTAAGAATGGCCTCGGTATAGTGCTGAACAAAGGACTCATCCTTGTTTTTGATGACCAATTGTTCCGCAGTGATAAGGGCATTGGCTTCATGTTCGGTAAACATTACAGGAGGCAATTGATAACCCTCCATCATGCTGTACCCTCTTCCTTCCTCGGTTACCACAGGTACTCCAGATTTCTCCAGAGTTCTAATGTCCCTGTAGATGGTCCTGATACTTACATTATGTTTTTCGGCGAGCATTTTGGCCGTAACAATTCTTGAGGATTGTAGTTGGGTAAGAATTGCTGTTAGTCTGGCAAGTCTTGGTTTTTCTTCCATTGGGATTCCTACTAGGCCATTAAAGTTATTTGAAGTATGCTATAAAAGTAGAGATATTTTAGAAGCAGTACCAGTCTAACTTTTGGGAATCACCATTCAAAATCACTAATTATACCATCATTAAAGAGCACTTTAATGGTATCATTTTGAGTATACTTTATGTAATGTATACTATTGTCTTCAAGCTTTTTCTTTTGGTGTTCCAGTAGCAGCATGGGAAGTTTGGCATCGATACTGGGAATGGTCCCGTCTTCATGTTTTGGAAACTTAATGAAGGTTCTCTTTTGGGCTGGAAGGTTATAAATGTTCAAGGCATGGAATTCATCTTCTTCACGAGTGGTATTATAAATGAGATGGTTATTGTCATAGGACCAATCTGCCACTATGGATTCAGGTTTAGGAAAAGAATCTAGTTTTTCGCTTGTCCCAGTTTGAAGGTTTTTTAACAAGAGTGCATATCCAATACCCTCTTTTTTTAAGGTGGCGACATAGTTTCCGTTCGGAGATAAAACGTCTTTGTCAGCATTTTTTTTCGAAATTAAAATGGAGGATAACAGGACTATAATTATAAAGGGTATGGCCCATTTTAACCAGGAGGTGGGTTCAACCAAAGTCTCCAATTTTTGTTCTGCTTCAATTCTTTTTACTGATGCGATAAATCGATATCCTCTGCGGGGTATGGTCTCAATAAATTCAGGATTAGTTGGTGAATCACCTAGTGCTTTCCTCAGCTGGGAGATAGTCTTGTCCAAGGAATTTGAAGTCACAATGGTCCCGTTCCAAACATTTTGAAGAAGCTGTTCTTTGGAAACAACCTGTCCATCGGCCCCGATCAATACCTGAAGTACCTTGACAATTTGATTTTGCAACATAACGGTTTTCTTCCCAGTCTTTAATTCTAAAGAAGTTGGATCGAAGATCCAATGGCCTATTTGATAACGAGACTTTTGCGACTGCATTTGCTATTATTTGACGGTGTTAAATGCTGAATTCAGAAATAGTTCAGGTGTAAAAAGCATAAAACTGTGAGCATTCCTCTAAAATTGATATACATCATTCAAAACAAAACTGCTATGCAAAATATAAAACTTACAGCAATCTTTTTTTTGATGGGCAGCCTTGGTCTGTTTTCGCAAAAAACAACAATAACCCTGCAATCCAAAACTTTACAGGAGGAGCGCCAGATCCTAATTGGATTACCTAATTCCTATGCCTTTGATGGTCCGGAGACCAAATACCCATTGGTGTTGATAACCGATGGGGAGTGGCATTTTGATTTGGTGAATGGTGCCACCAAACTTTTATATCAAAATGGTTTTCCCAAGCTAATCGTTGCTGCAATAGTAAATACAGAAAGAGGCAGGGATTTGACCATGAGTCATAGTCAGGAAATACCTTCGAGCGGAAGGGCCGGTCAGTTTCTTGAGTTCGTAACCAAAGAGTTGTTGCCTTATTTGGAATCTGAATACAGGGTAGCGAAACACAGAACACTAATGGGACATTCACTAGGTGGCCTTTTCGCAACCTATGCCTTAAGTTCGGAAGTGGAAATTTTTGATGGTATAGTCGCTGTAACCCCGACCATCCGTTGGAACGATTTTGAGCTCATGGACAGGTTTACGAATGACTTTCAAATTGAACTGGAAAAAAAGAAACCGAAGGTTTTTGTCGGTATAGGTAACGAAACTGGACTGGAGCGGGAAGGGGTGCTTCGGCTTAAGTCCGGATTTGAGGAAAGTGGATATAAAGATTTTAGTTTCATTGAATACCCTACTGATAGTCATGTCACCGTTCCGTGGAAGGCCTATTTTGATGGATTAAAGTACGTTTTCGAATCGTTCTTACTGCCGAAGGAATTTAATGAACTTGAGTTTTCAAAGACCGTTGCCTATTACCAGGGAGTAGGTGAGTATTTTGATTATGATACAAGAGTGCCACAACGAATTCTATTCAATAGGGGATATGAGGCAATCGGACGGAAAGATTTTCCAGAGGCAATAGAAGTATTTGAACATTTTAAAAAGACCTATCCCAACATTCCTATTCCGTATACTGCATTAGGGGATATTTATTTCGATTTAAAGCAATACAAAAAGTCTCGGGAAAATTATGAACGCATATATCAGCTATATCCATCTGAACATATCGTAAGGAGAATGGAACAGCTTAAAACAATCTTGGACTGATGTATTGTAAGTATTAGGCTTTTGAGGTCAATGACTTAAAAAACACAAAGGAAAAACCAAGGAAAAGCATCAAATGAAAAGGAAAAAGTCCGTAGTCGTTCAATGGGATTGCGCTGTACATGCCAAATAGGAAATAGACCATCAGGGCAAATTCCAGAATCATATTAGGCGATAGCTTTTTAGCAAGATACTTGTTTCCTTTCCAGCTATCCGTAAGATTGTTAATGTTGAACTTTGGGGTTCGCACAAACTCACTTCGTTTCCCCAAATGACCTTCCAAAACAGCTACGGTGTTGTGCAGGGAAAAACCTAGGGCAACAGAGAAAAAGGTGAAGAAGAGCTTTATATAGTCCACAAAATTATCGAAACTACTGCCCTGTATACTTTTATAAGTGAACCAATAACAAATGAACAAAATCACCGTACTGATAATGAAGAAACTTGTTACCTCAAAAACCCAGCCCAAATGTCCATAGGAGTTTTTGATATAAAGCATAGGGATGCTCAACAAGGCCACGATAAAGACGCATAGGAACATAGAGCTGTTCAACAGATGCATTACTCCGTGAAACTTGGTCTTAAAAGGAATGTTTTTAGCGGTAATAACGCTCCAAACAGTTTTTCTAAAGTTTTCTGCACCACCCTTGTTCCATCTGAACTGTTGTGATCGCGCCGCACTGATTACCACTGGAAGCTCAGCAGGCGTCTCAACATCCTCAAGGTACTTAAACTTCCAATTTTTCAACTGGGCTCTATAGCTCAGATCCAAATCTTCCGTCAATGTATCGCCTTCCCAGTTACCGGCATCCAAGATGCATTCTTTTCTCCAGATTCCTGCAGTACCGTTAAAATTGATGAAGTGTCCTTTGGAATTTCTTCCGACCTGCTCCAAAGTAAAGTGGGCATCCAAGGCAAAAGCTTGGATACGGGTCAATGTGGAATAATCGCGGTTGATATGTCCCCAACGGGTTTGTACAACTCCAATTTCATCATCTTTGAAGTAAGGAACTGTCTTTTTCAACCAATCACTTTCTGGAAGGAAATCGGCATCAAAAATGGCAACAAACTCACCTTTGGCAATCTCCAATCCCTCTTTAAGGGCACCCGCCTTATATCCTTGACGATTTTCCCTTCGGATGTGTTGGATATCAAGCCCCTTGTTTTTAAGTTCTTGAATCCTTTTTGCCGTATCCACTACAGTGTCGTCAGTAGAGTCGTCCAAAACCTGGATTTCCAGTTTGCTCTTCGGGTATTCTATCTTGGAAATATTGTCCAGCAATCGCTCCATTACATATTCTTCATTGTAAATGGGCAATTGAATGGTAACAAACGGAATTTCTTTGGGATCTAACAGGTTGAATTTGGGAGCTTCCTCATTCTGTTTTTTATTGCCCAAATAATTGATCAAAAGATTGAGCTGGGCCAGACTATAGAAAAAAATCAAAATTAAGGCCGTACTATAAATAGCGATGATAATAAAAGCGATAGTTAGTCCCATATTATTTTATACTGTATTTAAAAATCCAACCCAAGATTTTTATGCCCGCAAATATAGTACCTTTTACCGTACCAGACACTTTTGAAACACCAATTCTTCTTTTATAACGTACTGGTACTTCGATATATGTCATTTTTTTCTTCAAAACCTTCAGCTGCATTTCCACTGTCCATCCATAGGTCTTGTCTTCCATTTCCAGTTCTTTGAGCTTATCGTATTTAATGGCCCTAAAAGGTCCTAAATCCGTAAATTTTGCCCTAAAAAACAATCGCATCAAAAAAGTGGCCAATTGATTACCAAAAACTTGTTGCGGTGTCATGGAACCGGGTTCTCTCAGCGCTTTTTTTCGCGCTCCAATGACAAAATCAATATTTTTTTCCAAAATAGGAGCTACCACTTTATCCAGTTCTTCGGGATAATCGGAATAATCTCCGTCAATAAATACGACAATATCTGGTGGTTTGGATTGTTTGGAGAGATAATCCAGGCCTTTTAAGCAGGCAAACCCATAGCCTCGTTGGTCTTCTGTCAAAACCGTGGCTCCAGCTTTCTTCGCATTTTGGGCCGTGTCGTCAACCGAACCATTGTTGACAACTATGATTTCTGAGACGGATTTTGGTAGCTTTGTAACTACTTTGCCTATCGAGTCTCCCTCGTTCACGGCGGGGATGATGACTTTGATTTCTGCCATTATTTTAAATCGGAAAGCTTGTTTTCTTTTTTAAAACTCCCAAAGCTAAACCATTCCTTTATCTTTTTTCCGTTTTTGTACTTTTCTGCGGATTTCAACTCTTCATCCGTGTACTTGAGGCAGTATCCATTTTTGATTCCGTTTTTAAGCTGGCATTTGTGATTGATTTTTTCATTTTCATCATAAAACAACCACCACTTTACTTTTTCGCCATTTTTGAAATGACCTTCCATTTCCAATTTCCCTGTTTGGGTGTAGAAATACCAATAACCAGTCATTAGGTCCATTTTGTAGTGGCCTTGTGCCTTAAGGTTTCCGCTAATGTGGTAGAGTTTCCAGAATTTTTCTTTGGAGGTGCCAACTATCCAGCCTTCAGCTTTTAGGTGGCCCTGTTCATCATATTCGCGGTGGTATTTTTTTGAACCACCCAAGAGAACAAAAAGAGAAAGCAGTAGACTAAAGCGAAGCATTTTATTTCTTGTTCACCAAGGTCATTAAGTCCACATCGTTCCCCAACAACACTTGGTTGCTATCTATCCTGCCTTCCAATGGCCCATTTTCCAGTTTAAGAACGCCCCTTGGACAAACAGCAGAACAGATGCCGCATCCCACACAGCTGGAGCGAACAATATTCTCTCCTTTCTGGGCGTATGCCCTAACGTCAATACCCATTTCGCAATAGGTGGAACAATTTCCACAAGAAATACACTGCCCGCCGTTGGTGGTAATTCTAAATCTTGAAAACAATCGTTGCTGGAAGCCCATCATGGCGGCCATTGGGCAACCAAATCGGCACCACACGCGATTGCCGAAAATGGGATAAAATCCGGTTCCAATGACTCCGGAGAAAATACTTCCAATCAAAAAACTATAGGATTTGCGCAGGGTTTCCGATTTGAACAAAAACACATTGCCATCCCCACTAAAAAAGTGCATTCCAATCAAGGCCATTATAATTACGAAGTATCCAATAGCTCCATACTGGGCATCTTTTTGGAGTTGCTCGCGCTTAAATAACATTACCCAAGTGAAAACTGCGGTTAAAAGCACAGCAACACCGATCAAGAAAGTGCTCTTGGTCAACCAGTATTTACTGGTATCGGTCCCTAGGTAAGAATAAATTACAGCAGTGGTCATCAAGGTTACAAAGACCACAACGCTATGTACTACCCAACGCTCTACCCGCCAAGCTTTGACGCTCTTGTCGCTTAATTGTCTAAAAGCATCACCTGCAGTTTCGGCCAAGCCGCCACAACCACAGACCCATGAACAGTACCAACGTTTTCCATATTTATAGGTCAGGATTGGTGTGATTACAAAAACTGACAGGATGCCAAATATCAAAAGAGCGAACCCGATATCCCCGGAACTCAAAAAGCTTTTGATTCGGTAGCCTTCAAAATTGTAATAATTAAGGGGCCAAACGTTTTTGAGGTCGTAGTAGGGCAGGCTTCCACCATTTAATATTTTGTCGCCATTCAAACGTGCCATCAGTTCTGGGATAATGAAAGCAAAAGCCGTTTGAAAGAACATTACGCTCATGGTGCGGATGCGCTCGTATCGATTGTGCCGGTATTTCCACATAAACTTGATTCCGAAGGCCAAGATGGCGACCGTATAAAGTGTTCCGTAGACAAACCATTGACTGGCGGGATTACCGCTCAACATTCTGCTCAAGGGATCAAACAGGCCAATGACACCTTTGTTGGAACCATCTTTTACCAGACCTAAGTATTCTGGATAGAAATAAAGCACAATGTAAAATCCAGTAAGGGCAATACCCGCAATCCATCCCCAAAAACCTTTGCTGGAAATGGACTTGAACCATACACCATCATTTTTAATACCAGGAAGTTTGTTGGAATAGGCATCCCAGGAAAACCAAACGGTACCTGCCGAGATGGCCATAAGTGATAGGGTCAACCAAAGCCCTTTATTGGGAAAGCTAACGTTGAAAGCCGCCAAAAGTATAATACCTAGCCCCGTCATGCCCAATAGGGTGGCCAGCTTCTGATTGCGACTTAATATTTTTGGAGGTTGCCCGGTCAGGGCCATGCTTCTATCGTAAGTGCTCATATCTATCAACTTAGTTGAAATATTCTTTTTAAACTTTTCTTTTTGGGTTTGATCGATTTACCATTTTCCGAATTGTATTGGGAAACTATTTCGGCCTCGTAGTGCTTGTAGAACTCGGGATCAAAATTGGCATCGGCCAGATGTTCTATGACGTAATCCACATCCCGGCCTTGGGTGAGCCATTTATCAAATACCTGATGGCGCATTCGAATACCGAAGGTATTGATGCCTAAAAATGTGTTGTCCTCTTTATTAAAAGCTATGGTGATACAGATTTTCTCCGTATCATGTCGCCAATGAAAATGGGTTTCATATTCCTTTTTCCCGCGTTCTGAAAAGACCCAACCGTAAGTTTGGTATTCAATGTCCAAGAATTTTGCAGAATTGAACCAATGGCCTGGTTTATACTCCAGTTTATTACCGCAAATGGTCTGGGCAACGGTCTCGCCCATCATCCTTCCGGTGTACCAAACCGCCTCAATTGGGCGCCGGTTCCCTATAGGCTCATGCTGTTCGGCGCAATCGCCTATGGCATATACATCGGGAACATTGGTTTCCAAAAAGCGATTTACCTTTACGCCCCTGCCCACTTCAATTCCGGAATCTTTAAGAAAATCAACGTTGGGGGATACTCCTGCGGTAAGACCTACTAAATCACATTCAATTTCCTCTCCGGTTTCCGCAACAATTATGGATTTGACCTTTCCACTCCCGTCAGAAACAATTTCCTTTAAATTGGTTCCCAAACGGAGGTCGATATGATGTTCTAAAATATGTTCATTGATCAGTTGGGATTCCCCACTGGGCAATACACCGTTCCAAAAACTGTCTTCCCGAACCAAAAAGGTAACCGGGATATCGCGACTTCGGAGCATTTCCGCCAACTCTATTCCAATGAGTCCGCCGCCCACAATAACGGCCCTTTTACAGACCTCCTTGTTTGGGGCATTGACTTCTAAAAGATCAAGGTCTTGTTTGGAATACAACCCTTGTACGCCGTGTAAATCCTGACCCGGCCAGCCAAATTTATTGGGTTTGGAACCAGTTGCGATAATTAGTTTGTCATAATGTAATGCACGGGAACCGTCAATAATGAGTTGTTTGTTTTCTGGATTTACCTTGGTAACAAAGCCTCTTACCAATTCGATTCGATTCTTTTCCCAGAACCAATTTTCATAGGGCTGAATGTGCTCAAACTTCATGTGGCCCATGTAGACATACATTAAGGCCGTGCGGGAGAAGAAATAATCTGTTTCTCCTGAAATTACGATGATTCTCTTGTCTGAAAGTTTTCGGATATGTCTTGCGGCTGAAATTCCAGCAACCCCGTTTCCGATGATAACGATGTTCTCCATGTAATTGTGTTGGTGTCGCTTATGTGTCGTTCTTAAATATAGGAACTTAATGAACTTGAATAATTTAGAAAGAATTTAAATTTTAACACAAGGCGTAAGGTTCTATGAGGTAAAGCGAACGCTAAGTATTTGATTTTGATAATCTTAAATAATTCTTAAAATTTTTGCCAGTGCTGTATGTTGTTAAAATTAGCTGCGACAGAAGCGAAAGTTCAATCAGCATAAACTTTAAAGATGAAACTCACAAAAACACTTACCATAAGCTTACTTGTCTTGGTGTCCCATTTCGGATTTTCACAGGATTTGGATACTTTTTTCAACAAGGCTGATACTTTCTTTGCTACGTATGTAAAAGATGGCAGGGTGGCTTATCAAGCTATCAATTCAAATCCTGCCGAGTTGGATGAATTGTTGCAAATGGCAGAAGGAATTTCCGCCCCTAAAAGCGAGGCAAAGAGCTTTCAGGCATTCTGGATTAACGCCTATAACCTAGCTGTAATTAAAGGAATCGTTAACAATTATCCCATTAAATCTCCCTTGGACAAGGCAGGTTTCTTTGATAAAATCACTTATGACCTGGGAGGAAAGAGCATCACCTTAAATGATATTGAGAATAAGGTGTTGCGTGGAAATTTTCCCAAGGAGGCCCGATTTCACTTTGTCTTGGTTTGCGCTGGTTTAGGCTGTCCGCCGATTATCAGTAATGCGTACACACCGGCAAACTTGGAAGCTCAGTTGCAAAGACAGACCGAGCTTTCCCTGAACGACCCTGATTTCGTACAGATCAAGGGTAAAAAAGTAAACTTTTCCCAGATTTTTGAGTGGTACAAGGGCGATTTCACCCAAGACGGCAAAAGTCTGGTGGATTTTGTGAATACTTATCGAAAAGAAAAAATAGACCCCAAAGCCAGAGTAGGATACTATCCTTATAACTGGTCCTTGAACGAAACCAAATAATTATTTAACAACTACACATCATGAAAAAGAAAAGTTATGTCCTGTTGGCAGGATTGGTATTGTATGGCCTAATGGGTATTGCCCAAGACGACAGCGATAGCCCAGCCCGAAGCAACATTCAACAGTATACCCCATCCAAGTTAATTGGCAAGGGACAATGGGACCTTAAATGGTTCAACAACCTCTATACCCAGACCGAGAGCACTTTTACCGAGGGGACGGAGCCAAGGCAAACATTTTTTACCTCCACCTTGGAAGTATACACTGGGGTTGGAGATAATAAGCGATGGAACGTGGGCGCTATTCTGGAATTTAGGTCCAATGTAGTGGCGGATCGTGGCGCCCTGGAAGTATTTCAGTTTGATGGAGAAACAGGAACCGCTAGATCAGGTCTGACTTCCATTGCTCCATCTGTGAAATTTGTGCCGATAGCCTCTTTGAGCAACTTTTCCATTCAAAGTTCCTTGTTCATCCCATTGGTGGACAACGAGACGGAAGATTTCCTTCCAGTGAATGGGAACGGGGGGGTCTTTTTAGACCAGAACGGATTTATCTGGCAGAATAGATTTTTCTATGATTATACGTTCCCAGGAGATAAATGGCAGTTGTTTACGGAGCTGAATTCGGAGCTCAGCTTTGGGGATAAGGACAAGAGTTTTGCCAATAACAGCTTGAATCTTACCCCTGGGGTGTTTTTGAGCTATTTCCCAAGCTCCAAGTTTACCGTGTTGGCCTTGGCCCAGCATTCGCAACGAATTGATTTGGGCAACGATTTTGCCCAAGATTTCACGGCCCTTGGAGGAGGTTTGAAGTACCAGTTGACCCAAGCGTTGAATATAGAAGGGCTTTACACCAATTTTGTAAGGGGAAGCAATACTGGATTGGGCGAAACATTTAACATAGGATTGCGCGCAATTTTTTAATCGCTATGCCTTAAAAGATTATTTTAGGAGTCTTAATTTTTTAACTATGAAAAGATTAGGGCTCCTTTTTCTTTTTTTGCTACAGCTTTCCTGTGAGGGACAACGAATAGAAAAAATCAATGGAATTAGTTTCGTCGGATCTAGGGGGAAGGTCTCTCAGCTGCATGTAGATCCGGTTGTGAATATCAATGCCAACTATGCCGCGGTAATGCCCTTTGGTTTTACAAAGAACCTGAATGATCCCGGTGTAGTTTTCGATACGGAAAGGCAATGGTATGGTGAAACCAAACGTGGAGCCAAACAGTACATCGAGCAACTCCAAAAAAAGGGAATCAAGATTATGTTGAAACCCCAAATCTGGATTTGGCGCGGAGAGTTTACCGGAGATTTGAAAATGAACTCCGAAGAAGATTGGAAACGGTTTGAAGAGGACTACACGGATTTTGCAATGACCTACGCCCAAGTAGCGGAGGAAACAAAAGCGGAGGTGTATTGTATTGGCACCGAATTGGAAGAGTTTGTAAAGAATAGACCACAGTTTTGGGAAAATTTGATAGCCAAAATAAGGAGTGTGTACAAGGGTAAACTGACTTATGCGGCCAATTGGGATGAATACAAAAGGGTTCCGTTCTGGTCCAAACTGGATTATATAGGAGTAGATGCCTATTTTCCTTTATCGGAAGAACGTCATCCAAATATGGAACATTTAAAATCTGGATGGCAACCTTGGAAGGAAAAGCTAAAGGCGCTATCGAATGAGGAGGAAAAACCTATTCTCTTCACGGAATTTGGATACCGCAGTATGGACTTCACGGCTAAAAAACCATGGCTTGTGGACCGAAATCAAATGGATGTAAACCTCAAGGCGCAAGCTGATGCAACACAGGCAATTTTTGATGAGTTCTGGAAGGAAGATTGGTTCGCGGGGGGCTTTGTCTGGAAGTGGTTCATTCATCATGACAATTCGGGCGGTCCAAATGACAATAGGTTTACACCACAAAACAAACCGGCCGAAAGTGTTATCAAAAATTTCTACAAAACCATTCAGGAAGCTTCAATACAACCTAAAGGGAACTAGAAAATGAAACAGATGGCCCTTGTTCTGTTTTTACTATTCCAGGTTGGGGTGCTACTCGGGCAACAAAAGGTTATAGATGTAAAATTCCAAGGGAACAAAAGGACCAAAACCCCATTTCTCAAAAAAATAGTGGGCTTAAAAGCCGGTATGGGATTGGATTCCACCCAGTTGGAGCAAGATGTTTACCGGCTCAAACGGTTGCCTTCCGTGTCCCATGCTTACTATCAGGTGTTTCCAGCCCTTGAAGAAAACACTTTCAACGTATTTTACGGGATAGAAGAGAATTTTACGCTCATTCCTTTTGCCAATGTATACACGTCCAACAATGATGAATTTGCATTCAGAATTGGATTGCAGGAGTTCAATCTTTTGGGAAACAATATTACACTTGGCGGGTTTTACCAAAGGGATATCTTTAATTCGTATGGTGTGCATTTAAGGGCCCCCTACCTTTTTGGGGATAAGTTGGGATTGGCACTGAGTTATCAGGATTTAACAACACAGGAGCCCGTTTTCCTGGAAACAGGTACGGCAGATTACAAATACAACAATGAATCCTTTGAGGTACTCGGGCTGTATGAAATCAATTTTAAACATCGGCTGGAGTTGGGCATCAATTTCTTCACCGAGGATTATCAGTATCTATTTGGGGAGACCGATCCTTCCGTTCCTCAGGATCTACGGGTCGACAAATACCTCCTGAAGGGTATCTACAACTACGACAATATTGATTACTATTATCAATATCTATCAGGGTTTAAGAGTACGCTAAATCTTCAGTATGTGCACAGTACCAGTGGGATGTTGCCAGAATTTGTCATTGGCTTTAACGATTTTGCATATTTCCAACGTGTGGGCTCTAGAGGGAACTGGGCCAATAGGTTGCGCTTGGGACTTTCCAGTAATTTGGATACCCCTTTTGCACCCTTTGCTGTGGATAATAATCTAAATATTAGGGGTGTGGGGAACACCATTGATCGTGGAACGGCGGCTATTGTGCTCAATACTGAATATCGGCATACGCTTGTGGACAAGGATTGGTTTGTTTTGCAAAGTAATGTTTTTGTGGACGGGGGGAGTTGGAGAAATCCAGGAGGGGATTTTAGTGATTTCGGGGATGAACAAAATATTAGAATCTATCCTGGGGTGGGGATACGGTTTATCCATAAACAGATTTTCAATGCTATTTTCAGGATTGATTATGGGCATGGCATAACCAAAAGTGCAGCTAGGGGCGTGGTTTTTGGCATAGGCCAATACTTTTGAAAATTTGACCCATATTTTCTGACTTTGTCTTTTGTCTTTGACCACTTTTTATGATATTTGTGTTGCATCCCTGCAACCTTTTTTCTATGAAATTCTTAGTTATACTTCTTTTGTGCTTGGGTGCAAATACCTTAAGTTTTGCCCAAGATGATTACTATTTGGTAAAGGCGGAACGGGGAGACGGGATTTTTTCCATACTGCGTAAACAGGGTTTGGATCCTGTAAAACACTACGAAGCCTTTATTGCCCTAAATGAAAAAGACATCAAAAACGGTAGTCTATTGCATATAGGTCGGGAATATAAAATTCCCAATACGGACGATTCTTATAAGAAAAAAGGGGTTCTACTATCAACGGATGAAGACGGGGAAGAGCCCATATTCAATTCGGAATTGGGCAAAATGTCCCATAAAGGCAAGGCATTAAAAAATGCTGTATACTACATAATTACCGAAGATAGTCTGCAGAACAAGAACCAGTTTGTGGATGAAATGGCAAAGAATCTTGCCGCCAAGTTATTAGAACAGGGTGCTACTGTATATATCATGGATGATGAATCAAAAGCTAGTGCGGATGACGCTCCTGTAAGGAAGGTGGACCAATTGGGGAACTATATCCAAATCATCAATAAAAGGTATTTGCAAAATCATGGGAAGTACCAAAGGTTGCTTGTTATACAGGCCAATGGTTTGGTTGCCAAAGGTTCGTTGGAGGTTTCTGTGTTTCATCACGAAAAGAGCAAGCAGAGTCTACGTTTTGCCGAAAACCTTCAAAAGGTGTTCAGGCAGCACAGTATTTCGAATCGTTCTTCTGAGGATATTAAAATTTTTGAGGACAAGAACACCCTTTTCTTGGCCAAAAATAGCCTTCCAGCTGTAAGTCTCATTTCTATTGCCGAAGGCAAAACAGCAGGTGTTAAGCAAGGCATCCCCGTTCGTTCCGATAAGCGCAAGTTTGCCAATTGGATTACCAATGGCATCCTAAAGGATTATGCCGAAATCCAATTTGAAAACTAGGTCCGAAAAAATCAGGCTAAAATATTTCGTTGGTAATACTGATAAAGTTCCTCGGGTTTTGCTCCCATATAGTTCTTTAAATGGATCATAGCAAAGTGAAACTGTACTCTGAGCCATCCCTTTTCCCTGTATTTACGCGCAGAGGTAAGCACGGTATCCGGTAGGATTTTGAAAGCCGTTTCTTGGTATAAACGGGTAATAAACTCGGTATCCTCATAAATGAGGTAATTCTCATCAAAACCGTTGGTCTTTTCAAAAAGTTCCCGTTTTATGAACAAAGATTGGTCCCCACCCCGGCACAGCGTATAGTTTAAACGGGATAAATAGGCAAAGAAACGTAGTATGGGATTCTTTGTGTCAAATTCCATTCTAAAACAACCGGTCTCAAATCCGTCCTGGACAGCCTTTAGGATTTGCAGGTCAAAGTTCTTTGGGGTCAAGGTGTCTGCATGCAAAAAATAGAGGATGTCCCCAGTAGCGTGTTTGGCGCCGAAATTCAACTGTTTGGCCCTCCCACGCCTCGAGCCAAGCACTGTTGCGCCATAGTTTTTGGCTACTGTCACTGTGCTGTCGGTACTTCCGCCATCCACACAGATTACTTCTTTAACTTTTCCAGAGGTGCTTGTCTTTTTGAGATTATTGAGTACCGACCCAAGAATTTTTTCTTCGTTGAGAACGGGAATAATGATACTTATGGTATGGTCTTTATTCTGCCTCATTCAAACTCCAGTCGTAGTCTAAATACTCAATTTTAGCCTTTTTGGAAACAGGGTTGTCCAAATAGGTGTTGATGTATTCCAAAAGAGGTTTCTGCTCGGTAAAATCACCCTTGTACCATTTGAAAATCTTGGATAATTGAGCTTCCCCACCAGAAAAATTATTTCTTGTTTTATCATTTACAAAATCCACTGCGGTTTTGGAAAGCAGGCGCTCCATACTTTGGGCTGTAAAGGGCACATTGAGCAATTTTGGGCAGGAATAAGAGGCACAATTGATGGCAAAATGAATTCTGGGCTCCCCCATTTTTCGTAGTACTTCGTGTTCAATATAGTTGAGTGAAACCAAATCCTTTCCAAGGGGAATCCATTTTTTCTTCCAGCGGCTCGGAATTTCCTTGATGCTCGAAACCGGATAATGGTCCAAAATCAGTTTGATGGTCGCAGCATTGTACAGATTGATATAAAATGCAAGTTGTTCATTACGATTCCAAGAGGCGTCCGGAATGTGTTCGGACAAATCCTTGAGGTAGGTATCCAACTCAACGGCACTTTCCTTAAATCCCTTGTAATTGACATTGCCTTCATCATCAACATACTGTCCAAGAAGATTTCCCCAAACGGCATGATCGGGATATCCCAAGTTTTCCGAATTGGAAGTTGACTCCACAAAGTTTTTTACCGATGCTCGGGAGTTAATGGCCGGTGCACTACCCATACAGGAGAACAACAGCAAAATCCAAGAGAATCGTGCCATAACATTCATTTGCAATTTTTTAAACACGACTTTATCCCATCGCGCTATAAGTACTAGCAACAGCCACCACCGTTATAGTGCCAAGTACTTTCACTTACGAAAATCTCGTCCGAAGCACTTTTTAAGTCAGCGGCAGTTTTGTCGCAGACAGCAAGGGGTTGGTTTTGAAGCAATACATGGCCTTTGCCATCATCAAAATACTCTTCATCCCCATAATAGATTGCTGTTTTTCCAGTGAACATACAAGGTCCGTCCTCCGGCATTGGGTCCTTAATGGCGGCAATTTCAATGGACTCAATATTGATCAGTTCGTCCGTAGGGTAGTGGTTGGGCGAAAGTACCCTATACGCCCTGCGTCCTCGGATTTCAATGGTTCCAAAACCGGCATCGGTCAACACTTTTACATAATCCTTGATCGGAATACTACCACTCAGGCACAATGCCCTAAGTCTGTCGTCATTTCTAAGTTCATCATTCATAGGTTGTTCGCAAGTGGGGTCGCTCATTACCAATCTTCCATGGGGCTTTAGCACCCTGTACATCTCAGAGACCGCTTTTTTAAGGTCTTCCATCTTGAAGATGTTGAACAAACAATTTTGTGCAGCCACATCAATGCTTTCGTCCTCTACTGGAAGATTTAACGCATCGCCCTTGACCAGGTTTACATACTCACTTTTGAACCAATCGTTTTCTTCTTCGGCAATCTTGAAGTTATTTTTGGAAGCTTCCAACATTTCGTCCACAGAATCAACACCGGTGACACCGCCTTTTTGACGTGAAAAATAGGAGAATTGTAATAGTTCCATTCCGCCGCCAACGCCAACATAAAGCACCTTGGGGTCGTTGACCAAATCCTGTGCAGAGACCGTACTTCCACATCCATAGTTCATCTCCTGCATAATCTTTGGGATGGATAGTCCTGGAAATTGCCAAATGGGATTGGTGGTACAGCATAATCCAACGTCGGGGGTAAGCGCAGCTTCTTTATATAAATCTTGTGTTGCGTCTAAATAACTCATATTGCTTCAATTAATTCTTTGAACAGTTGTATCATTTTTGGTTCTGTGTTGCCTGCTATTTCAATAATCTCTTGAATGTTAACAGGTTGAAGGTTGTCCGGATCACATTCGTCCGTTAAAACAGATACGGCCACAATGGGTAGTCGTAAATGATTGGCGACAATTACTTCGGGGACCGTACTCATTCCAACGGCATCCGCGCCCAGTGTTTTCAGCATTCGGTATTCTGCCTTGGTCTCGAGCTGTGGACCTACTACTGAAGCGTATACACCCTTTTGAAGTGAGATGTCGTTTTTTTCAGCTATGGCCTCAATTTTTTGTCGCATTTCCAAATCATAGGGCTCGCTCATATCCACAAATCGATCGCCAAACTCCGCTACATTCCTAAAGGCTAGCGGCGAACCTCCTTGTAAGTTGATGTGGTCTTCAATCAGCATCATATCACCTTTCTTAAAGTTGAGGTTGATGGCCCCAGCGGCATTGGATACAAAAAGTTTTTGGATACCCAATAAACGCATTACCCTTATAGGATAGGTAATATCGAGAAAGTCATAACCTTCATACAGATGGAAACGCCCTTGCATTACCACCACTTTTTTGCCTGCGATGGTACCGTAAATGAGTTTGCCCGTATGAAACTCCACTGTTGCCAAGGGAAAATAGGGGATGTTGTTGTAGTGGGCCTCAATCGGATTCTGAATCTCACTCACCAATTTTCCTAACCCGGTTCCCAGCACGATTCCAATTTCCGGGGAATCAAAGCCTTTTTTCTTTAGGTGTTCTACAGATTCTTCAAGTTGGGTTTTAGTCATTCTTTCATATGTTTTAGAAAAGGCTTGAATGCCTCAATATCTTTTATGTCTTCGTAGTGGTCAACGTCGTTGCGCTTGTCCAGGCTCGAATGATTTTTTCCTTCCAAGTCACCGAGAGTGTCCCTTAGTACCGTATCCTGTCCCCACGCTTTTCCAGTGAAAAGGGAAGTTTCGAGCGTTCGCATCCCTAGCAGGTAATATCCGCCATCTTCTGCGGGCCCCAGCACAAAATCATGCTTGTCCAACTGATCAAAAGCGTTTTCCAGATCCGCCTGCGACAAGTCGTACATATCACTTCCAATAATAATGATTTTTTCATAACCGGAATGGAACCCTTCCTGGAATGCTCTCATCATTCGCATACCCAAGTCCTCGCCTTTTTGCAGCTTTTTTTGATAAGTTGCTGGATTCCAGATATCGTCTTCCCAAATGGAATTGGAGTAATAGACCTGCTTGTCCATTTTCAGATTTTGGGTGATGGCAACCGTATGCTGTAAAAGAAATTTATAGATCTCCAATGCGCTGGGGTCACCCACCTTGGCTGCCAACCTGGTCTTGCACTTGCCCAGTTCAGGATTACGGGTAAAAATAAGGAGTAGGTTATTGCTTTCTTTCAACGCCAGATTCGGTTTTGGATGAATATACCTTAGTGCCATTGGTCAATATGCTTCCCCAATACTTACTATAGCCATGTACTTTTTCTGTTGACAGGCCCGTCTCATCGTATACCGGGTGACCTTGATTTTTCCATTCAAAAATACCTCCATATAAATTTTGGACATTAGCGTAGCCTGCATCTTGAAGTTTTTGTCCAATATCCTCGGACCTTACCCCTACGGAGCAGTATACTACTACCTGGGTGTCCTTGTCGGGAACCAATTGAAGCACTTCTTTCAGTTCAAAAGTATCGTAACCGACCCATAAGGCAGCTTCCAAATGGCTGACCTCGAATTCTTCCCTTTCCCGTGTGTCCAAAACAACAAAATTGTCCTTCTGGCCAAGGGCTTCAACCATAATATAGTCCACAGAACCATTGTTATATTGCTCCAGAACACTTTGGATGGTCAACTGCCCTTGTATGGAAAGGCATAGAAACAAGAAAATAAAGACTAGGTGGAGCTTCCTCATCAAAAATGTGTTGGAGCCAAAGATAGCGCATTGTCCGTTTGTGCCATAAATATGATTATCTTGATAGTTCAATTAAGTTGTTATAACGATGCGCAAAATTTTCATTTGTTTAATGCTGCCTATGGTTTTTGTTTCATGTAGAAATAAGGGAGAGGATAAAGAAGTAACTGCAAAAGTTGAGCAAGAAATTTATACGGAGACGTATAGGCCCCAATTCCATTTTTCACCTTCGGAAATGTGGATGAACGACCCCAATGGCTTGGTCTATAATGATGGTGTATATCATCTATTTTATCAATATTATCCCGAGGACATTGTCTGGGGCCCTATGCATTGGGGACATGCAGTGAGCAAGGATATGGTGCATTGGAAGCATAAGCCCATTGCGCTATACCCAGATGAACATGGGTTGATTTTTTCCGGAAGTGCCGTTGTGGACAAGGAGAACACTTCTGGCTTTGCCCAAAACGGAGAGATACCTTTGGTGGCCGTGTTCACCTACCATCTTATGGAAGGGGAAAGGGAAGGAAGGACCGATTTTCAAACCCAAGGCATTGCCTATAGTTTGGACAATGGAGAGTCCTGGACCAAATATGAGGGGAACCCAGTCATTGGAAACTCTGGCATAAAAGATTTTAGGGACCCCAAGGTGTTTTGGCACGAGGCATCCAAAAGTTGGATTATGGTCTTAGTGGCGGGCGACCACGCCAAGTTGTACCGTTCAAATGATTTAAAGGACTGGGTCCATTTAAGTGATTTTGGAAAAAACCAAGGTGCCCATGGTGGCGTTTGGGAATGTCCAGATCTCTTTCCACTTCAGGTGGAGGGCACTGAAGAACAAAAATGGGTGTTGATCATTAGCATAAATCCGGGAGCACCTAATGGTGGAAGTGGCACCCAATATTTCATAGGAGACTTTGACGGCACACGATTCATTTCGGACCAAGAAGAGGCCAAATGGCTAGACTATGGCGCAGATAATTATGCCGGGGTCACCTATAACAATGTACCCAATGGTGACAGGATTTTTATCGGTTGGATGAGCAATTGGGATTATGCCAGGGATACCCCAACTGAGGTTTGGCGAAGTGCCATGACCTTGCCCAGAAAACTTTCCCTGCGAAAGGTTGGTGAAGATTACAGGTTGCTGAACTATCCATTACTCCAGGTGGAAGAATTGGCCAGTGAGGCCTTGATTAGCACTACTAAGATAGAACCAGGTTCCTCTGAAAACATAAAAATAGAAGGATTGAACCAATCCAGAATCCAGTTTATGACCGCCTCCAAGGATTTTACCCTAAGCATGACCAATGATCTTGGTGAAACCGTGGATGTGGTCATGGATGGGCAAAGTGGGTCACTCTTTTTAGATCGAATGAACTCGGGGAAGGTGGATTTTCAGGCCGAGTTTGGAAACAAAAAACACCATGCTCCAATTGAATTTCTTGATGACGGTCCATACGAACTTGTCATTTATATGGATTGGTCTTCCATAGAGGTTTTTGTGGACGGAGGACTTTGCGCCATGACGGACCAGCTTTTTCCATCTGAACCCTATAACCAGCTTTTGATTACAAATAGGGATGCTGAAAAAGGGATGGAGGTATCCGTTTCAGGAATGGAGTCCACTTGGTAGGTTAAGAATCCATTAAATTTCCCAGTTGTGATTTAAATCAGCCTTTTTTGATCATTTTAGTGGAACTTTTGTTACGATAAACCCCTTCATATGAATCTAGATCAAGAACAACTTTCCGAAATCGCTGATCAGATAGGGACCATCATCGAAAACATTCATACCCAAGAAGAAAAAAAGGCGAAGTTGTTGACAGGGGTTTGCGCTGCGTATAAAGCAAGTGCCAAAAACTTACTGCACTATAGCGCCTTTAGAGGGCAAGATCTTCGCCGGATTCAGAAAAAGCTGAAACGTTTGGGATTAAGCAGGTTTGCGAATGCAGAGGGAAACATTATGGGAAGCTTGCAGAACGCGATGGAACTGCTAAACAGGTTGAACAACGGGGCAGATGAAGTCGAACCTTACGATGCGTTACCAATAGGTGCAGGTAAAAAATATCTTCGGAAAAACACAGCTAAGCTTTTTGGAAAAAAAAGAAACGGCAGAAGGGTCAAAATTATGGTGACCCAGCCTACGGAAGCTGCGCAAAACTATCCATTGGTTTTGGAAATGGTCAAAAACGGGATGGATTGCGCCCGAATCAACTGCGCTCATGATCATCCGGAGGTTTGGAAAGCCATCGTGGAACATGTCCGGAGGGCAGCTGAGGAATGTAACACCTCCGTTGCGATTGCCATGGATTTGGCGGGACCAAAAATTAGGACGGGTTCTTTAGGTAAAGGACCTCGGGTGCAAAAGTTTCGCCCTAAACGAAACGCATTGGGTGTTGTGGAAGCTCCGGCCCATATATGGTTGGTTCCGGATAATGGTAATGTTCCTCTTTCAGGGGCCATTCCGGTGCCGGGAGACTGGTTGGCGCAACTCGAAATCGGCGACAAATTGTCCGTTCAAGATACCAGGGGTAAGACCCGTAAGCTTGTTGTGTATCAAGTTGGCGAAAACAAGGTGCTAATGCATTGCCAAAAAACAGTCTATTTGGGAACGGGTTCATGGCTTGTGCCCAAAGCTTCTCAAAAAGGAAAGATCGCCATCGGAGAAATTCCCATGGTAGAAAAGGCCATTGAACTCCATACTGGTGATATTCTAGTAGTTACCGGCGATGAAAAACTGGGAAGCCCAGCGGAGTTTGACGAAAATGGAAATCTAATGGAATCCGCTAGCATAGCCTGCCTACCGGGAAGTATTATACAAAAGGCAAAGGTGGGGGAACCCATTCTTTTTGATGATGGTAAGATAGAGGGAACCATAACGGAAGCCCATAAAGACCATTTTAAGGTGAAGATTGTCAAAGCCAGGGAAAACGGTTCCCGACTCAAGGCCGAAAAAGGGATAAATTTCCCCACCTTGGACTTGGGACTTTCCGGTCTTACCCAAAAGGACAGGGAGGACTTAAAGTTTGTGGCCCAACATGCGGATATGGTCAACTTCTCCTTTGTCAACCACAGGAAAGATGTGGAGGAGTTGGTAGACGCTCTGGAAGAATTGGGAGTGAGGGACAAGGTCAGTGTCATTCTAAAAATTGAGACCCGTTTTGCCTACAGGAATTTGGTCAGTATCTTATTGGAGGCCATGAAGACCAAATATGTTGGGGTGATGATTGCTAGGGGAGACTTGGCCTTGGAAGTAGGATGGAAAAACATGGCCAAGGTGCAGGAGGAAATCCTATCGCTTTGCAGTGCAGCCCATGTGCCGGTAATATGGGCGACCCAAGTGTTGGAAGGACTAGCTAAGAAAGGACTGCCCTCCCGTTCTGAGATAACTGACATTGCCTCATCCCTAAAAGCGGAGTGCGTTATGTTGAACAAGGGCCCATATATTAATGAGGCCATTGCCCTGTTGAGCGGGTTCCTAGGAAATATGGAAAAACTGCACGACAAAAAAGAAGGGATGTGGCCCAAAATTGAAGCTATTTAAGACCCGCTCTTCCAGGGATCTAGTTATCGTATTTGGGGATTCTTATCAGCGACCCCAATTTGTAATTTAAGAGGTCTTTTTCAGACTAAGCAAGCGTAAACAAGTAATAACTTAAGAACAGAAAAAATGAAAATAGGAATCAACGGAATGGGCCGTATTGGCCGAGCCGCATTGAAGGTGATCAACGACACGCCCGGTTTGGAGGTTGTGGCCGTGAACGATATTGTTTCCATAGAAAATACAGCGTATCTGTTGAAGTACGATACGGTCTATGGAATTTATGACAAAGAAGTTTCACATGAAGAGGGAGCCCTGATTGTGGATGGAAAGAAAATTAATTATTCCTCTATCAGAACCCCGGAAGAACTGCCTTGGGGAGAACATGGTGTGGATTTGGTGATTGAAAGCACCGGGGTCTTCACTACAGGTGAAGATGCAGAACGTCATTTAAAGGCGGGTGCCAAAACGGTAATTATTTCTGCCCCTACAAAAAGTGTGGATACCCCTACCGTAGTGCACGGCGTAAATTCTGAAGCTGGAGAAACCAGTGTGTTCTCCTGTGCTAGCTGTACCACTAATAACATCAGTCCGGTGGTTGAGGTATTAGGACGTAGAATCGGAATCAAAAAAGCGATTATGACCACCGTGCATGCCTATACCGCATCACAGGGAATTGTGGATGCACCCTCAGGAAAGAATTTTAGGATGGGAAGGGCAGGTGCCCAGAACCTTATTCCCACAACAACGGGAGCGGCTATTGCCACTACGAAGGCACTGCCCGAATATGCCGGTAAGTTTGACGGGGTAGCCATCCGTGTTCCGGTGCCTGTTGGGTCCATTTCCGATTTGACCTTTGTTACGGAACGGGCTGTAACCGCGGAAGAGGTCAACCAGATTTTAATGGAAGAGGCACAAACGGATCGTTATGCAGATGTTTTGGATACCACGGACGAACCTATTGTAAGCTCGGACATTATCCAAAGCCCCTACGCTTCTACCGTGGATTTGGCCATGACACGTGTTGTGGATGGCGACCTGTTAAAGGTGATGACCTGGTACGATAACGAATGGGGATTTACCAATCAGATGATACGTCAAATTCTTGAAATAAAGGGATAAAGCAATTCCTTAAACTAAAAAAGGCCTCCAATTCGGAGGCCTTTTTTAGTTCATGTACTGGTAGAGGCTGCTGATCAGCGAACACACTGAGCAGGCTAGCACAAAATACCAGAATATGTATCCCATTTTTTCTCCTACAGTGTCCATCTCGATATTGTTTGTTTTCTGGTGGTGGTTTTCATTTACTTCTTCGAAAATACAGATAAAGAGAGCCTTAAAAATGGGCAACTTTATTGGTGGGAGCAAATTGGACATAATTGGTAAAAATTACTTTGTAAATGGTAAATGGAGTGAAAACGGGCTTGTAGGATTCCTACAAACAGAAAGGAAAGGTGAAAAGTAAATTTTTGTTTTTCCTTGGTTTTGAAGCTGTTGACCAGTTATTTTGTGCCACTAATAAGAACGAATGAAAAGTATGGGCATCGACCAGGTCATATCGGGTAAAATGAGAAAATGGGGTGTTCCCGCAGCGCGCATCTCCTTTGCCATTATCTTTTTTTGGTTTGGCATTCTAAAACCTTTTGGACTTTCGGCCGCGACAGGATTATTGAAGGCCACGGTGGCATGGTTGCCCTTTGGTGAACCGGACACATGGTTGGTGGTGATAGGCTGGTGGGAGGTGGTTATCGGAATTACTTTTTTGTTCCGGAAGACCACCAAGATTGCCATTGCCCTTTTGCTGCTTCAGATGGTGGGCACGTTTATGCCATTGGTCTTTTTGCCCGAGGTGACCTTTCAGCACGGAAATTACATGCTTCCCACCCTGGAAGGGCAGTATATCATAAAAAATATAATGATTATTTCAGCGGCCCTAGTTGTAGGAGGCACTTTGTACAAATCAAAAAGAAAGCACGAATCACTTTAGAGTGACTCTTATCAATTATACCAGTGGAGTACCTTTCAAGCGCTTTTCAATTTTACGCTTCTTTTCGGTGATCTCTTTCATGACATCCATTAAGTTGGGGTCCTTGGTCTCTTTATAAATTTCGTTGATGGAAAGTATAAGCGCTTTAGCCTCTCTTGAAGCTGCAACCCTGTCACTAGTGGACATATGACTCAAAGTTCTGCCTACAAACTCTTTTGCTTTTTCTAATAAATCTTCGGTCATTTTTATTTAAAATTAGTCTAGACTGGCTAAATATAAGCGTTAGTTTGATATTTTCTGCCTATAGGACTATCGGATTTTCATATTTATGAAATTATTATGATCTATGTTAGTGGGATAAGGTCAAATCATGGAGAGTTATAGTGTTGATATACAAGATGTTAATTGTTTTTTCCTGATGAATCAAATAAAGTACTTGTCCCTAACTTTTTGTCATCAGTTCTCCCTCTTCCGTGGCGGTGTAGTGCAAATTTGGGGTCGGATTTGAGTGCAGGTCCATATTTCCGGAGGGCCAGGCAATTTTCAGTGAATCGATTTTCCCGTTTTCACCCAAACCAAAATGAAGCTCATAATCGTTTTGACTTGCATAACCTGTTACCGGATACATCCATCGGTACTGGACCTCGCCGTTGGAAAAGAGACTTACTTTGGCCCCAATACCAAAAGAGTTGGATGTAGTTCCCCGCAACCGTAGGCTGACCCAGCTTTGCCCCGTCGTGGTGTTTTTATAGAATCGGTTTACTTGATCACTGCTCCCCCAGTTCGCGACAAAAATGTCCAAATCCCCGTCACGATCAAAATCCGCATGGGCGGCACCAGCGGAAGTGTCCGCATGTTGCAATAGATGTCCGCTAAAATCCTGCTCAAAGCTGCCATCGCCTTTGTTCAAGTAGAAGAAATTGAACATTTCCGGCCTGTAGGTGCCATTGGCCACATAGAGGTCCAAGTCCCCATCATTATCATAATCCCCCCAAGTATGGCCTTTGGAGGCTCCCCCGGTTTGTTGAGATACCGGCCCTTCCATCACTGGACTTAGATTTCCGGAACCATCGTTGTTATAAAGAAAGTTCTTTTTGTCAAAATTGGCCAGAAAAAGGTCGAGGTCCCCATCGTCATCATAATCGGCCCAAGAAACCCCGTAGGAGTAACCCACATCTTGCACCAAATGCCCTTTTTCCACCTTTTGGAATTCCCAGCTTCCCAAGTTCTTGTAATAATCATTGGCGGCTTGGGCATTGGCCACGTAAAACTCAGGTAAGGCATCCCCGTTGGCGTCCCCGCAGGCGCAGGCGCGCGCACGACCCGTACCTTCGGATAGCAAATGACCCTCCATAAACTCAAAATCTCCATCGCCTAGATTTCTGTAGACCCGGTTGGGCCCTTTTCCAGAGGCCACCACAAAGACATCTAAATCCCCGTCACCCTCAATATCTGCCCAACACGCCATGGATGCCCTAATTCCCTCCTCGGTCAGAGGATGTTCGGTGATGCGGGTAAAACCCAAATTGTCCACATTGTTAAACAGAAAGTTGGGTTCATCGTCCCGACCCACCACATACAGGTCCAAATCCCCATCATTGTCATAGTCCACCCAATTGGCCCCCTGTGCACTGCCGCCATGCCTAACCAGTTCGGAAAACACCTTGACGTCAAAACCACCTTCGGTCATTTTTTTAAAGCTGCCGTCCCCATTGTTTCGGTACAGGGCGTTCCATTGTCCGCTGGAGTTGGCCACGTAAAGGTCCGGGTCGCCATCGCCGTCATAATCGCCCCAGGCCACTCCTCGGGAAAGTCCGCCATCGGTGGCGATCCTACCTTCGGTAATTTCTTCAAAAATGGGAAGGGATTGTGTTGGTTTTGCGGTTTCCGGCTTTTGTGAGCAGCCAAGCAGGAATCCTATGGAACTGCCCGCAAGCAGGAGTTTTAGGTTGGAACACATAGTTAAATCGTTTATTGCTTATAAACGAAAATAATGTTAATTCCCATGCAGGATTTATAAGCTTATGTTAATTTTAAGTGCATCAAAAAAATAAGCTATGCCACTGACACATAAAATACTAAACGGCTTGACGCTCCTAATCATTTTTGTGGGCTGTGGCCAAGAAAAATCAACAGCCCCCGAAATTTCGCAAATGGAAAAGTGGGGCGGGGGGCTTGGACTTTCCAGTCCGGAAAGCGTGGTTTTTGACGCCCAGAACCACTGCCTTTATGTCTCCAATGGAAAACAATTTGCACCGGGAACGGAGGGTTTTATCTCCAAATTCCATAAAAATGGCAAACTGGAACAGCTGAAATGGGTGGACAGCTTAAGCCGGCCCACCGGAATGGCCATCCACAACAATCGACTTTGGGTGGCCGATGTAAACGCACTCAAGGTTATTGATATTTCAACAAGGGAAGTGGTCAAAAGCTATCCGGAACCCATCAAGAATTCGGGATTGAACGATGTGGCCATTAACCCGGGGGGCGAAGTCTATGTCACTGCTTCCTTTATCCATTCGGTATTTAAGGTGGAAGGGGATTCCCTCAAGACATGGATACAAGATGCGGAACAACTCCAATGGGCGAATGGCATTCTTGCCACCAAGGAAGAGGTCATTGTGGGCGGTACCCAACTTTCTGGCATCGATATCCAAACCAAAACCATTCGAAACCTGCCAACGGACCCTCCCATTAAAGATGTGGATGGTCTTTGGCCCGATGGGCAAGGAGGTTTTCTCATCAGCACGGTGGAAGGCACGGGTCTATGGCATTTAGATACGGCCGGAAAATCAAGTCTACTCTCCCAGGGCGGGGATTATTTGGGCGACCTGCAGTACCTCCCGGAAACCCGAACGCTCTACCTCCCCCGAGGGGACCATGAGGCAAAGCGTTATTATCTGGCTGTCTTCGGTTTAAAATTCCCCTAAAGGCTATTGCCACTCGGCCTTGGCCTTGGCCAGGTCTTCCCTAAAATTGGGGTTGTCCCACATGGCGGTGAGCATCCGGTGGGCCAATACCCGGGCGGCTTCCTCATCACTGGGGTAATGGATGCCCATGATCTCCCGCGATTCACCCACTTCGTAGGCCAGCGCCAAAAATTCGGCACGTTTGGTGGGAATCAGTTCGCTCCACGCAAAAGCCTGTATATAGGCCCACAGGGTATGCCCGCTGGCAAAAGAGGGTGTCCGCATACGTGCCAAGGGCTGCAAGTGCGACTCCAGATGGTAGGGACGGGCGCGACGCAGATGGTATTTTACGGTAAACTCCATGATCCGCATGTCCTTGGTAACGCCCTGTAACAGTTTGGCGGTATGGGGATAATTTTCCGGGGTGCATTGGTCCCCCATTACGGTACGGCCCTCATAAAAAAGGTGGCGCATGTTTTCCGCGTAGCGCTCATGGTTTTTAAGCACTGCCGCATGGGGCCAGTACCCAATGGGCGCCAAGAAATTTACAGAGCGGTCCACCTGGGCCTTGGTGCGTTTTTTTTGCCAGTCCAACAGAAAGTCCAGTTCTGCGCGGGTCTGGTCCGAGCTGTTTGCCGGGTACTGCACACTTTGTTTTAGTTGATCTACCTGCTGGGGCGAGAGGTAGGCTGGGGCGGCCATGGTGTAAATGAGGCTTCCGCTGCTATACTCCGAGGCCGGAAAGCTGATCTCGTCCAATTGGGCCCGTTCCGGGTTGGGCTCGGCGCTCAGTTGTTGCAAGGTTTTGTAGTGGGCCTTTGCAGGCTCCAATGGGGCAATTTGCCCCCAGCTAAGGGTGAGGCCCAACAAGGCCAAAAAGAGAGTCGTTTTTTGAATCATGGAATAGGTTTTTAGTTATACATCGTTAATAGGCGATAAACGAATTTAATTAAAACGAAGAAACCAAAATGGGATTTAACAGCAAATTAATAGTTGGGCGTTACAGCTTTAGGGCATCGCGGAATTCCTCCAAAAGCGGTTTGTTGAGGGTGTAAAAGGTAAACTTGTCCTTGTTTTCGGTGATAAAAAGTCCGGCTTCCTTAAGAATCTTTACGTGTTGGGAAATGGTGCTCTGGGAATAATCAAAAAGTTGTACCAGGTCTTTGTTGCAGGTAACATTGTCCACGCCCTCGCCACAGTTTTTGGTGCTGAGGTAGCGCACCAGTGCCATGCGCAACGGGTGGGCCAGTGCATTGGCCACGAGGGCCACTCGGCGGTCGGTATCGTTAATGTACTTGCTGGTGATCTCTGCCCGGATGCGCATACGTATCGTTTACTGCAAATATACAATAAAGGGGCTTGGCCCTACTGCGGTTGCATCAACTCATGGCTATAGTTGGTCTGGAATTCCCCGTAATAGGTCTGTACCACCTGTACCCGATGAGCTGGGTTGGGGGCGTCTATCCTAAAGGATAGCAAGAGCTGGTCCGCATCTATTTGGAACAGGCCCTGAGCTAAGGGGCGGGGCAGGTGCAACATGCTGCCCTGGTGGTATTCTTGGGTGGTGGGCGGTTGAAATTGGAAGGCAAAGTCGAACACCAGATTGTCCTGTACTTGTAGGGTGGGCAGGCCATGGTCTGGGGCGGCGGTAAGGCGGATACGGCTTTGGCCCTTGAATACCTGGTTAAGGGGTTGGCCGTTGGCATGGGAAACGGTATGGTGGGTGGCAAAGCAAAGCTCTAGGCCAGGGTATAGGCTTTGGGCCAAAAAGGTGTTTAGGGTACGGAGCAAATGGGCAGGCATAGTAGGTTATTGTGATTTGGATTGTTGGATAGCTTTTTTGATTATTAGATTAGGGCTGATGGGACAAAGATATAAAAAAGGTTGTAAGTAACCTATTGTAAACAATTGGTTGAGTAACACTTCTTGTTTGCAACTTTGAGCTATGTCAAAGCGTGAACGAAAAAAGGAAATTCCAACATTTTGTATTGAATTTGGAAAGCACTTGAGAGCCTTAAGATTAGAAAAGGATGTAAGTATTGAAGAAATTGCTTTCAAAGCTGGAATTGATGCTCAGAACCTTAGAAAATATGAGTTGGGCAAACAAGAAATGAAGATTTCCATGTTGAAGAGAATCGCGGACGCTTTTGATATGACTACATCCGAACTTTTGTCTTTTGATAAATAACGTCACTCTACGTTTAAAAAGTCCTTTATAGCCTACCAAATTGGAAGTATAAAAGCATAGAAGTTACGTATACAAACAAGTTAACTATTATTTTGATTAAATATCTCAATGACCAAATCTGAATCCTATATTGTTGAAGAGGACATGAATGCAGTTTACGACCTTGTTAGTTCAGCAATAAAGAAAAGAAGGTACAATCTGGCTGGAGAAATTTCTGAAAATGGAGGACTAGACATAACTCCAAATCTAGTTTTTTGGAATATGGACCCCAATGCTGGACATATGACCAAAGTGAATTTATCTGCAGTTAACATTAGCACCGACCAACAACTTTGTAAACTGGAATTGAAAAGGGTTAATGGATTGACCTATAAAATCCATACTGGCGGAGCGATTGGATTTATCCTTCTCACCTTTGTCATAATTGGAATTTATACTTTTGGTAATTCTGATAAATTTCAATGGGAAATCCTATTAATGCCTCTATTTGGACTCTTTTACCTTTTGGTGTTTCAGGGCATAACAACTAAGAACATTTCGAATACGAAAACTCGCATTTTAAAAATACTTAAGGACAACAAAATAAATTATAAAAACAGTAGCTAACAATGGCGATAATTCCCCGCTCCCGCAAGATCACTTCGGCATGCTCGGCGCAGGTGGATCTTGTGGTTTTTTAAATGAGGTATCTTTATACGAATGTTGCCATTAATTTGAATGAACAAACTAATTGAAAAACCACATCTGATTTTCTTACTCTCGATTCCGATAATAATGCTGATCGGAATTTTGAGTGGAGATTCGGTTTTGGACATTAATGTTCACGATACTTACTTCGTAATTGCTTATTTGCATTTAGCAATACTGATTTCAATACTTTTTGGAATAATTGGAATTGGATATTGGATTATGCAAAAAGCGAACAGAAAATTATCAAAGTGGTTGAATCTGATTCATGTCGTCCTGACAGTCGGTGGACTGATAGCAATATTCGGAATCCCCTATCTATTATTTGACTCGACAGCAGAATCCGCGTTTCCGGTTTTCGACCAAATTGCGAGACAAAATTTGATATTGATCTTGACAATTTTTTTAATTCTTTTTGGACAATTGATGTACCTAATTAATCTAATAGTAGGAATATTTAGAAAAAATAAAACCAGCGGCTAACATTGGCTATAATTCCCCCGCTTCCGCAAGATGACTTCGGCAGGCTCAGTGCAAGTGTATCTTGTGGCTTTTTAAATAAGGTATCTTTAGACAGACGTTGGCAACACTTTGAATGAAAGAGCAACTAATCCAATCAATTTCAAAACATATTAAATTAGATTCCGAAGAAGATAATTTAATCGAAACGTTTTGGATGGAGAAAACCCTTGAAAAAGGAGATTATCTTTTAAGAAACGGTGAAACTTGTAGAACGGATAATTTTGTTGTTGAAGGTACACTGAAAGCATTTTACATAAATCCCGAAACTGGAAAGGAAGAAATCTTATATTTTGCCATCGAAAATTGGTGGGCAACAGATATTGAGAGTTTTCAAAAACAGAAACCTTCAATTTACAACATTCAAGCCATTGAAAAGACCACGCTACTACAAATCCGCTACGACTCTTTTCAAAAAATGTTAGAGCAAATTCCAAAACTTGAACGCTTTTTTAGAATCATCCTTGAAAATTATATCGGCAGTTTACAACGCAGAATAATCTTAAATAACGTTCTTGACGCAGAACAACGGTACTTGGACTTTTTGGAAAACTACCCAAAAATTGCCGAAAAAGTACCAAACTATCTCATTGCTTCGTATTTGGGGATCACTGCCGAGTTTTTGAGCAGAATCCGCAAAAAAATAGAAGCGTCTTAAACTACATCAATTTTTTTCACTTTCCCTATGCAGAACTTTGCTTCATAATCTAAATTGAAGAATATGAACAAGGTATTAATTATCAACGCAAGTGTAAGAAATGAAAAATCGCACAGCCGAAAACTAACACAACTTTTTGAGGATAACTGGAAAAAGAAAAATCCAAACGATACTTTCACATATCGAGAAGTTGGATTAGAACAAATCCCACCCATAAATGAAGAATGGATTGCCAGTGCATTTGTGAAACCAGAAAACAGAACGGAAGAAAACCAGTCAGGGGTTGCGTTCAGCAATGAATTGGTTAAAGAATTCAAGGAACATACTGTTTATGTTTTGGGAACGCCAATGTACAATTGGTCAATTCCGAGCGGACTAAAATCCTATATAGACCAACTTATGAGAATCAATGAGACTTGGAAATTTCGTTCAGGAGAACCTGATGGAGATTATGTTGGAATTCTTGAAAACAAAAAAATGTTCATTCTCTCAAGTCGTGGTGACACAGGTTATGGCGAAAACGAGAAAAACGAACATATGAATTTCCAAACCACCTATTTGAAATTCGTTTTTGGGATTATGGGAATAAGAGACATTTCTATAATCTCATTGGATAATGAAGAATTTGGTGGAGAGATATTTGCAAACTCTAAAAAGGAAATCTACCAAAGAATTGAACAGATTTAAAAACTGTTGCCAACCATGTATATAACAAATAGCGGTTTAGGTACTACTCTGAACCCCTGCTCCCGCAAGATCACTTCGGCAGGCTTAGTGCAAGCGTGTCTTGTGGTTTGCCAAGTAAACCTTGATACTGTTAAGGCCCTGGATGTTGAAATTTAGGAACTTTATGGGTTTTGGTAATTGTTGGTCAAGACCACCAGTTGGAAACTGACGGTAGCAAAGGGCTCAAGAATAGCCATTTACCCCAATGGCAATACATTCCTGTTTTTCAAGATTCAACCGTAAAGAAAAGAAGCAATTGCCCCCATCAAAAACAAAAACAATCTCTTTGCGCCAGTTGGCTCCCATATCATCGCAGAATCCGTTGATCCAGATTTCTTTTTCCCCTTTTTCGTTTAAATAAGGCACCATCTGAAGTTTATATTTTTTTAATGCCATTATCCGATACAATTTTGATTGTTTTCTTTTTGTGCCTTCTTTTAACGCCCTGTTATAATTCTGGATACTTTCTTCCATTAGAGCGTTGACTTGGGCAATTTCGGACAAAGAAAGGTCAGTAGGAGTGGCAGATTTTGCCATGGAGGCGAGTATGCCCTTTAGATTTTTATAGGTTTCTGAATCATTTAATACCACAACATCGGATTGGGCAGTACACATTGCCATACCGAAAAAAAGAGCAAGAAGGACAAAGCGGTTTTTCATATGGGCCAAATTAGGAATAAATGTATTTCTATGGCTGCCACAAGATCACTTCGGCAGGCTCAGTGCAAGTGTATCTTGTGGTCTGCTAGGCTTACTTTGATTAAATTGTAGGTGTAAACGAGTGGCACATATGAAAGAATCATTAGTAGTAGTATTGACCCTATTGGTTGGAACGTTTGGTTTTGGACAAGGTAACTTGCTGACAGAAAGTGAAACACATATTTTTTGGCAACCTGACAAAAAACTAAAACAGACCGATTTTAAGGCAGATGCGACCAAAATACAGAACGCTATAAGATATTGTGATACGGTTGGACTTTGTACTGTTGCATCACTTGGGGTCTTTGCAGTGCTGGACATTCCAAAAAAGAAAAAACAACGAGGCAGATTAAGAGAGAAAGTTTATGTTGCACCAGCTTTTGAGTTCTCCACGTCTTATATCGTTCGGACTGACAGTCTAGGAATTGAAAAACAACAGGTGGTTTTTGACATGTACGAATTATCGGCAAGATATATCCGTAAGGAATTGGGTTTAATGCTAGAGAGGGCGGACGCCTACGGAACTTTATCGATATGGTTAAAAACCATAGAGAATGATGCTCAAAAACTAAGGACAGAAATGGTGGATTCTTATACTAAAGATGTATACATCAATAATCGTCCAGGGGCCTATTTGGAATGGAAAGAAAAAGTGGACAGTACCTTGAATGACCTGAAAGAGTTTGCCACTAAACCCGAAGATTGCCATCGTTTTGTTACAAAACAACCTTTGGACGACAAGTATAAAATGGCTAAGACCGTTGTAGGGAGATTATTTGAATAAAAATACAACCAATAACAACCTTGATAACTAGTTGCAACGCTTGGAAATCATAGCCGAGGTAGTTAAAAACCAATAACCAATAACCAAAACACCAAAATAGACCATGAAAAATTCAATGCTAGCATTATTGTGCCTCAGTGTATTCATTTTTTGCGCATGTGAGCGCAACCAAACCGCCAACTTAAAAATTATGTCGTATAACATAAGACACGGAGTGGGAATGGACAATGTGCTAGATCTATCGCGTGCTGCAGAGATCATAAAAGCACAGGCTCCGGATCTATGCGGATTACAGGAAATTGATAATTATTGTTCGCGCTCAGATAGTGTGGGGCAAATTAATTATCTGGCCCAGGAAGTGAACATGCAAGGAACATTTGGTCGGTTTATGGACTTTCAAGGAGGTGAGTACGGCATGGCCACCTTAACGGCAAAGCCGTTGATCTCTACCAAAGTGGTACAACTGCCCGATGGGATAGATGAGCCCCGTTCCTCTATAGTCCATGAAGTGCAAATAGCCCAAGGTTGTGCCATTGTGTTCGTAAATGTGCATTTTGATTGGCTTGGAACTGCGGAGGGAGTGACCAGTCGGTTGAATCAGGCGAAAACATTGTTGCAATATTTGGATACCATGGACAAGGCCATGATAATAACCGGTGACTTTAATTGCACGCCCGATTCACCTACCATGAGCTATTTTTATGAGCAAGGGTTTGAATTTGTAAAGAAAGGAACAGACAATCTAAGCTTTCAGGATGGGGACAGGGCCGAAATAGACCATGTTATTTTTCGGAATACTGATAATGTGAAAATCAGGAGGAAAAACTTGACCCTACTGGAAGAGCCGGTGGTATCCGATCACCGTCCTTTAGTGGCGGAACTGGAGGTGGTCTATAAATTGTGAGCGTTACTACTTCTGTAATTGATAAACGGCATAGGGCGCAACAGCTATCCAAACAAGTACAAAGACCCAAACCCGTCCTTGGAGAATGTTATAGTCATGGAGCAGTTTTTCCCAAGGGTGTCCTGCCACATAATGTCCAAATAAAAACTCAAACGCTATGGTAAGCACTAACCACAGTAACCCAATCCATAGGGTCTGATCGGCAGATGTTGGCGGCCATATCCTAAACAATGCCCAAATATAGCCCCCCAATAAGAGCATCATGGTAGCGGTGGATAACTGATGGGCAAGAAGCTCACCGAAACGGTCTGCCAAAACTTTCTCCCTGAACAAACCGTTGGCAATTGCAATAAGCACCATGGGAAACCAAGCTAAAACATAGGTCCACATGTGTTTAGTTTTTATGGGTTACTCCGCGGTAAACTTAGTATATATGACGATGAATTTTAATGACTTTCATCATTACCGACGCAAGGGCTTGTTCCTACAAGATGAAATGACGGTTCTCGATACAATTTCCTTCGGAAACCACTCGAACTGACATTTTTGGTCCACAAGAACAAGGTTGCCGTGCTTTGCTAGGTACAAGCGCAGTAGGTGCTTTTTAAACGAGTATCTTTATAGCAATGAGTCGATTGAAAAACATTTTCCGCTAATGACCATCAATGCATTAATACTACTGCCAAGCATCCTGGCCGGGGCAATGACATTCATCGGGGGACTGATCTTTAAAAGAAATCCACCGAAAAAGATCAATTGGTGGTACGGGTATCGGACAAAACGCTCCATGGAGAACCAAGAAAAATGGGATTTTGCCCAAAAAATTGGAGCTGAAAACATGATGAAATATTCATTGATCCCATTTCTGACCTCAATACTTGGGTTTTTGATCGATCAGCAACATATCGGATTGAGTATTGTAATAGTGATATTAAGTGCCCTGGCATGGGCCTTTTTCAGTATTTACAGAACAGAGGCCAAACTGAAATCAGAATTTGATCACAAAGAAGAATAGATGGAAAGGGAAACTAGGTGGCTCCCGCTACCTTAAAATCATTTCGCTCTTCTAGGTATTTGCTCTTCTTTTGGTAAGCCATGCATACTTTGCTTAACTTGAGGAGGTCAACTGCCAGGGGCGTTAGACCTGAATGTATAGTGTAAAAACAGAACAATATGAAAAGAAGAATTTTTCTGGAGAGATTTGCGTGGGGCGGCTTTGCATTATCGGCTGCTCCCTTGATAACTTATGGGCGTACTACAATGAAGGAAGAAAATAATATTATGTCAAGTGATTTAAAACTATCATTGGCGCAGTGGTCCCTGCATCGTCAATTTGAAAATGGGAATCTTAACGCCGTTGACTTTGCCTCTATTTCAAACGACACCTTTGGTATAAATGCGGTGGAGTACGTAAACGGTTTTTATAAAAAATCCGGGAATGACGAGCGATTTTGGACCAACATGAAAGAGCGTGCGGACAGGGCAGGGGTGCAAAGTCTACTGATCATGGTAGATGAAGAGGGCGATCTTGGGGCGGCCAATGACAAGGAAAGAATAAAGGCCGTTGAGAACCACTATAAATGGGTGAATGCAGCAAAAATCTTGGGATGCCACTCCATTAGGGTGAATGCATTTGGTGCCAGCGATAGAAATACCTTTAAGTCGGCCATGGTGGATGGTATGGGTCGATTGGCCGACTACGCTGCCAAGGAAAATATCAATATCATCATAGAAAATCATGGCCTCTACAGTTCTGATGCAAAATTGGTGACCCAAATAATTCAAGAGGTGGATACCCCAAATGTGGGCACTTTACCCGACTTTGGGAATTGGTGCCGTTCCGCAAAATGGGGAAGCACCCAAGGAGATTGCGAAAAGGCCTATGATATCTACCAAGGCGTATCGGAGTTCTTACCGTTTGCAAAAGGGGTCAGTGCCAAATCCTACAATTTTGATGACCAGGGCCAACATGCTTCCATAGATTATTACAAGATGCTAAAAATGGTCAAGGATGCCGGATATGATGGGTATATTGGCATAGAATACGAGGGGGATGGACCAGAACATGAGGGCATACGCCTAACTAAGGCGTTGATAGAAAAAGTGTGGAGCACTCTGGATTGAGGAATGTCCAAAGTACATTAAAATGACACCTTGCATTTTTTCAGAATTAACAGTAACAACTTTTTAAACCCCTCCTCCTTTCAGGAAATAGTTAGGGATGACAAGAGCAGAATTTATGAAGATTTGCGGAGTTTTTGGAATTGGGTGTCCATTTCAATTTTCATTGATGAGCCATGGGTCGGTGGCCAGAAAACCCTTCAAAGGTAAGGTCGTAGTCATTGGTGCTGGTGCGGGAGGACTATCCGCGGGATATTTTTTACGACAACAAGGAGTGGACTTTGAAATTTTGGAAGCATCTCTAAATTATGGGGGTAGAATGCGGATAAGTACGGAATTTACCGATTTCCCCATTCCTTTGGGAGCAGAATGGTTGGAGACCAATCCGGGTATTTTTAAAGAAATTGTGAATGATGCTTCGGTAAAAGTCGCGGTGAAAACGGTCAAAGACGCGCCAGACCGTAAATTCGTAAACTCTTCTTGGTACAACTTCTTTGAGGAGTATATAGTTCCTCACATTTCTCATAAAATTTCTTTTGACACTATAGTAAAATCCATCGATTATTCAGGTGACCAAATCGTGGTTAATACCCAAAATGGTCGACATTTGGCGGACAAGGTGGTGCTGTCCGTTCCATTGAAAATTCTTCAAGACCGAGATATCAGCTTTACTCCAAGCCTCCCAAAAGACAAATTGAAAGCGATTAATGGCTCCCGAGTTTGGGAAGGTTTTAAGGCTTTCTTTGAGTTTTCAAACAAATTTTACGATGAGCAATATGTGTTCAACGTGAATTCAAAACACGATGGTGAAAAAATATATTACGATGCCGCTTATGGGCAGGACACGGATAAGAACATCCTGGGTTTGTTTGTAGTGGGCACACCTGCGCAAGACTTTATTTCACGTTCGGGCGATGAGTTGAAAGAGTATATTTTAACTGAATTGGACGGCATTTATGAAAATCAGGCAACACCAAATTATATCAAACATCTTACCCAAAATTGGAATCAGGAACCATTTATAAAAGGGGGCTATATGACCGATCATGCGGATTGGAAAGTGGTGCGGACCTTGGGGAGGTCGGTTGATGATAAACTGTATTTCGCCGGAGGGGCCTATACGGATGGGGAGGAATGGGTTTCCGTTCATACCGCTGCACGGTCAGCCAAAAAAACTGTGGAAGAGATAACCAAAAACTAAAAGTTCGCTGCTCATAGCGGATTTATGGTTACATTTTCTTTTTGTAAGATGGTTGAGTCTATTTAACAACCTAAAACCCAACCTAAGATGACAAACCTTTTATTAAAAGCAAAGCACTGGTAATTGTCTATTTTGATGTTCGGAATTACATTGACGTACTGGCTCTGTAAAAGTCTGTAGTTCATTTCTGTGCGTATAAGCAATTTCTAATAGGTAATCTTAAGTGGGAAGCTAAACGGATAGTCCACAGGGGTTCCGTCCTTGGTTCCTGGTGCGAACTTCGGAAGCTTATGAAGCATCTTCACAACGGCTTTTTCCAAACTTCCCGTTGGGTCATCAGAGTATAGAAATTCTATTTGGCCAACCTCTCCATTTTTCTGAAAAACCAGCTTGACCTCCAAAGTGACCTCGGTGCCGGGCACACCATCGGTGGGCAATAGCAACTTTTTCCGAATGTTTCCGTAAAATATTTCTCCAAAACATTTTCTTTGGGCATCCCTGCCAACTGCTTTACTACATTTTTTGAAGGTTGGAATCACATAGTTTTCAGCGAGCTGAGCAGGTAAAACAATCCCATCCTTGGGCCTTACATAATCCCCAAAATGCCTTCCATTTAAGGAGTCCTTACCGCTGCGGCTTTCAAACGAAGGTTTCTCCTGGGCGAATCCAGTAGATGTCCAAAGCAGGAGAAATGACAGTAATAGGGTTTTCATAAAAAATGGCATGGACTAAAACTACCAATAAAAAAGACATTGCCACCGGAAGGGTGGACTTTTTATCTTATTTTCAAGGTTCCTAGATGATAACGTAAAAACCAAATTTTCACCCTTGGTATGGCCTTAAAATTAAAATGGAACTCGGAGCGTATTCTTAGCATGACCGCTATGGTCATTAGCTTCATAACCCTGATTATTTTCATTTATCAGACCAATTTGATGAGTCGGCAAAATTACTTGTCCATCTTGCCATATTTGTCACTTTCTACTTCCGATAACGCCGCCGGAAACAGTTATGTCCTTTCCCTCGAAAACTATGGCGTAGGCCCGGCCATTATAGAACGAGTGGCCATCATGCACAAGGGCAAGGTCTTTGATTTGACGGATTTTAACAATGAGGTGTACGATGTGCTAAAAAATAGGATGCCCGCTATGGACAGTATCAGGGCCATCTCCCATTCTACCTTGGATAGAGGGATGGCCATCCCCGTGAACACTTCCTATAGGATTTTGGAGGTAAAAAATTCTAAAAAGGATTATCTGCTATTGCGAAATAGCTTAAGGCAGCTATTGGAAGAGGGACTGTATTTTGAAGTTATCTATAGATCTATACAAAACGAACGTTGGAGGATTACCAATGATACCGAAGGCCCTGAAAAATTGGATTGATTATTACTCCATCGGAATTTTGACTTGACAAAACTTGAGGCAACGTAGTTCTTGAGAATAAAATCAACACTGAAAAATGAAACTTACAAAAGAGAACTTTGGGAAGGCACGGGACTTCATCTTGGTCAATGCCAGAATGATAGAAAGGCGCTTGTTCGAATTTTATTTTGGTAATGGTGGTCCGGAGGGAGTTTTTCATGCGGTTTACGCCTACAGAAATCCGGATGGTGGCTTTGGCCATGGTATGGAACCCGATACCGCCTCCCCGGAAAGTCAACCTCTTTTTAGCATCATGGCCTTGGAAACCTTGGATGAGGTGGGCTATCTCAATGCTGATTTAATTCTAAGCGATTTTATGCCCTATTTTGAAAGCATCACAACAGATAAAGGTGGCATTCCTTGGATGTTCCGACCAAAAAGTGATTACCCTTGTGAAGGACATTTTAAAACCATAAAAGAATGGGCAGCGTTGAGCACCACAGCTCCTTTATTGGGGCTTTTGGAGAAATACAAAATCAATATTCCTTGGATGAAAGCCGCAGAACAATTTGTTTGGTCCGAAATGGAACGCCTGCAGGAAAAACACGTTTTTTGCCACCTCTGTGTACCAAGACGGTTGCTGTTCCTAAAATACACCCAGAGTAGGTCCAAGGCCGAAAAAGCGCTGGCCGATCTAAAAAAATGGATACTGGCGGATGGAGTACTTTGCAAAGACAAATCGGATGAGGGCTGGGGACTTTACGGAAAGCCCCATAGTTTGTATTATGCCCCCACTCCCGAAGGCGTGTTAGCTCCCATTTTTTCCAATGAAATTATCAACGATGACCTTGAAGAACTTATTGGTCGTCAAAAAGAAGATGGAAGATGGGACACCTGGTATGGTATCAGCGAAGGAACAAAATTGGAGTGGGCCGGCATTCAAACCTTATGGACATTAAAGACCTTGAGACAATATGACCGTATTGAAAGTTAGCTTTTTGACCCTGATCCTTCTGGCAGGTTGCAAAAATCAACCTCTCAAGAAAACATCTACTTTTTGGGATTAAAACAGTGATATGAAAATAAAGGTGCTACATAACCTTTTTATTAGGCATAACCAAATTGATTTCTCAAAGCAATCCATTTGGTGTATACATGGTTTTGCGGATTCAGGCCTTGCATACAGAGAAATTTTTGAGTCCCGACTTTGTAATGATTTCAATATCTATGTTGTTGATATGCCAGGTTTTGGCGCTAGTCCTTTGCAAAAGGAATACCCCTCTATTTATCAACATGCCGAAATACTCTCCAAGGTAATTGCGGAGGAAACCGTAAATCAGCAAAAAGTGAATGTGATTTCCCATTCTTTGGGAAGCCTTATTGGCACATGGGTTTGTCGCAACTTAAAGGATAGCATAAACTATTTTTTTAATATTGAAGGCAATCTAACGGAGGCTGATGGCTATTTTTCGAGTAAACCCTTGAAATTCAAATCCACTAATCACTTCATGGAGTCCTTTGGTCGGGAAATCTTTGAGAAGGCCATATTGGAGGCCCGGTACAAGCGATATTACAGCAGTTTTATGTTGGCTAACCCTAAGGGTATGCTTAACTGGAGCGAAACCAGCCAAGAATATACAAGGGACAACCGATGTGGATTTGAGTTCAAGGATTTGACCTGTAATAAAATCTACATTTGGGGAAATCGGGATACTCCATTGGAGACTCAAGAGTTTATCGAAAAACATGAACTTCCCAACAAGATGTACAAAGGAATGGGCCATTGGCACATGGTGGAGAATGCCCTTGAGTTTTATAGCGATATTCACACGCTTCTTGGACCATAATTAGTGTATATTTAATCGGACATTAGCATTGACTTAGCCCTCATGAAATTGCTTCGTACAGGAACTTATTTGTTTTTTGCTTTGCTGCTTGCATGCAAAAATCAATCATCGGAAAAAAGAGAAATCCCTGTCTTAGAAGACGAGAGGGTAAACATGCCAACGGTAAGCTTTACGTTTGATGACGGTATTACGTCAGATTTGGTCGGCTTCCCTTTTGAGGAATGGAACCAAATGATTTTGTCGCATCTTGAAAAAGAGGGCCTTAGGGCTGCATTTTTTGTAACAGGCAGCAACAAGTTGGATGAAAAGGGGCAAAGACTCTTAAAAAGTTGGGACGATAAGGGCCATCTGATTGCCAATCATACCTTTACCCATCCCAATTTTAATGCTGAAGCTAACAGTGCCAAGGATTTTGAAAGGGAACTGTTGCGCACGGATTCGGCGATCTCAAAATTTACCAATAGTGTCAAGCTTTTCCGATTCCCCTATCTAAAGGAGGGGCAAAATCCGAGCAAGGTAGATAGCATTAGAGCCATTATGGGAGAACATAATTATTCCAATGGTTATGTCACCATTGATGCTTCTGATTGGTACGTGAACCATCGTTTGATTAAAAGAATTAAGGAAGTGGGTATTTCCAATGCCCAGATGGATGTGTTTAGGGATTTTTATTTGCAACATATTCTCGAACGAGCTGAATACTATGAAAAATTGTCCTTGGAACGGAAGGGGAGACATATTAACCACACTCTTTTGCTCCATCACAATCTTACCTCCGCCCTATTTCTAGGAGATCTTATTTCGGAATTTAAGGCAAAAGGCTGGAAGTTGATGGATGCTGACACCGCCTTTAAAGATTCCATTTTTCAACAAATTCCAGATTCTGATTTTGCAGGAGAAAGCTTGATTTGGTCCTTGGCCAAACAATCCGGAAAGTTCGAAAACCAGCTTAGGTACCCTGCCGAGGACAGCAAATATGAAAAGGAAAAAATGGACGAGCTTGGACTGTGATTTTAAGATCTCAAACCTGACTATTGTTATGAGACAGGACAGAAATCATAAATTTATGTTGCCGAGTTGATAATGATTCCCAAAATATACTCCCAATGGAAGCCAACAAACAAATCATTGAGCAGGTAAAATTTAATCTCTGGGCTAACAAACGGGTGGTTGCTTGGTTGAACGACAATGACGAAACATTGATCACAAAGGAAAGTCGATCAAGTTTCCCCAGTATAATCAAAACGGTTGACCATATTTTTGAAGGTGAAGCCGTGTACCTTGGCATTCTGACAGGAATCCCAAACCAAAATCCGAAACCGGAATCCATTCAGGATAGTTATGCCAATCTTCTTGCACAATCAACCGCATTTGTTTCCTATGCAGAAGGCCAGTCTCATTTTAATGAGCTACTGGAGATTGATTCCAAGTACCTAAAGGGAAGTTTTGCGGGGCATGAACTTATTCAACACTGCATGAACCATAGTACCTACCATCGTGGTCAGCTGGTAACGCTTGGCCATCAATTAGGTTTGACCAAAGCACCGTCAACGGATATGCTATTTTACCTCAGTAAAAAAGTTGGTAGGTAATGGGTGAAACTACTGGCCCAAGTGGAAAATAAACTCCTGTAGGATAGATTTTCCCTACAATAGTGAATACTGCCACAAATTTCTTATCTTGTTGAAAATCAGCCTCAAGACATGGAAAATGTAAAAAATCAACTCTACGGGTCGCTTGGAATTCTTTGTGCCGCGGCGATATTGGTGCTAGTCATACTTGTAAAAGAGGGATATTGGGGTTAGTATACCTTAATTTCGATTGTTCGTAGGCCTTTCCTACCCGATAGGGAACGGGCACTTTTTCCTATGCAACCTGTTAGGGAAATGGAGTTGTTCAATTCTCATTTGTTCCTTTTTAAAATAAGGATAGTAAAGTTAATCTTGTCTTTTTATATCTAAAAAAGGGAAGCCATTTGGCTTCCCTTTGATAGCTTATGGTTTTAAGCAAAGGGGTTCACATCGGCAGTCGGCCCATAAATGGACGGGATTTTCTGGTTCAAAATTCGAAGATAGGTGGTGAGCTCCCCTCGATGATGCACAAAATGGTTCAATACAAAAGTTCGCACAAAGGCATGGGCGGGCATTTCCGCAATAACTTCCCCTGACCGTAGCAGTTTCCATTGGGTCTGTAACCATGAAGTGTCGCTATCTTGGTGAAGCAAGGTCTTGGTGGCCTCTTTGCTGGTTGCAAAAGCTTCCAAGATTTCATGCGTGGTTTGGGCCTCCGGATGTTGTACGATAACTGTGGTCTCTACCTGGCCGTCCTTGGCAAAACCAAGGTTTCTCATGGGTATTGTAGCCACATGTAGGGCCAATTGCCCTAAGGACATTGCCTTTTCATGTGGTTTAAACCCCAATTGGTCTTTAGGAACAATATCCAATAGGTTTTGGGTAGCTATAAATTCCTGTTCCAGTTCAGCTAAAAAATGTTTGGCACTCATTGTTTTTATTTTAGATATTAATGAATGCCACAAAGTTCGATACAGGATGGTCTGCCGAACAGTATCAAAAGATACACTATGGAATATTACTTAAGTTCAATGGTTCCCCGTCCCAGAATCAAGGTGCCATCGGTCTCAAACTGTTTTAAAATCCTGGAAATAACCACCCGGGTCGTTCCCAATTCGTCAGCCAGCATTTGGTGCGATATCTGAATTTGCCTAGTATTGGTTTTTTTGGCGCGATGACGGAGGTAATCAAGAATGCGTTTATCGATATGGTCAAAGGCTACGCTTTCAAAGACGGTCAATAGTTCCCCATACCGCTTGCGGAAGGTTTTTAGTACAAAACTGTTCCAAGAATCAAACCGTCGCTGCCAGGGCGCGATACAACGTGTGGGAACCGATAAAATGGTACAGGTAGAAGCGGCTACCGCTTTTATTGCACTCGCTTGGTTAAAAAAACCGGCAGAAAGCGACATCATACAGGTTTGTCCTGGTTCTACATAATATAATAGAATTTCCCTGTCCTCCTTGGTTTGGAAAACACGGATGCTTCCTTCGAGCACTATGGGAAGGGTTTTAACGTATTGTCCCTCTCGGACAATGACATCATTTTTATCATAATTCAGCATTGTACTTTGTTCAAGCAACTGATGCTGCAAGTCCTTTTCAGGTAAAGAAGTTATAATTTTGAAAATATCCTCTCGCATCTGCATAACTGGATTTAATCTTGGTAAAATTACCGCAAATGTTGATTTAAACGAACAAAAGCTGAGGCTGCTTTCACGATTCCGTGTGAATGGAATTAGGGACTTTTCCCGGCTCCAACCAACTTTGATACAAGGTAGGTGCGAGGGTATAAGTGCTTCTGTTTACCTTTATTTTAAATCCAAAATGTTATCAAAAGAATGGATTTTCCTATTCGCTGATTTGGATGGTCTCATTGTCCTTGCCAATACCCTTGATGATTAATTTGCCCCAGCCCTTTGGCAATTTGGTTTCCACGGTTCGTTCCACACCCTTGTCAGTTATCTCCAGACCGCCATAACCGGCAATTACATTTTGAAGCATTCCGCCAGCTCCTGTGGCAAAATAAGGATTGGAACCCCCTGCCATTTCGGAAATTACACCAAACGGGGGGACCCGATTAGGTTGATAACCCTGTTTGAAAAGTTGAAGGGCCTTGGTGCCATTCCCTGTCCAATTGTACAGAATGGAAAGGATGGCAAACCCCATGGCAGGACCGCCGACATCGTACCTTGGTGTATAATAGTCTATGTCTTTTTTTATGGCCTCCGGATCTCGAATAAGTTCCAAAGGATAGGACAATAAATTGACATCTGCCTGTTTGATAGTCTCGCCTTCATAGGTGGCATGCTCCCGAGTAACACCATCGGGGAAGGTTAGCAACCGAACACGATTTGCAGTGGTACGCCAAGCTGGGTCGGGCGCAAAGCCCAATTCCTCCGCTGCTCGGGCGGCATAGTCTAACGCTACCTTGGCCACGCCGTTGGTAAAAGCGTTGTCATCTACCCCTTCGGCATATTCATCTGCACCCACAACATTTAGGATGCTGAGGGAACCATCCGGGTTTTCTTCCACTCTACTCACCCAGAAATTGGCTATCTCCTTCATCATGGGATACCCTCGGGTGGCCAACCATTCTTTGTCTTTGGTCACCTGATAATACTTCCAGCATGCCCATCCAATGTCACCGGTGATATGGTGTTCAAATGGTCCGGTAAGTGCCCAAATGGGAGTAGCCTCCTGTCCATCTTGGTCAGATTCCCAAGGGAACATAGCGCCACGGTACCCATGGCTAAAAGCATTCTGTTTTGCGGCTTCCAAACGTTCAAACCGATATTCCAATAAGGATTTGGCTATGTCCGGTTGCAACATTAGAATGGGAGGATACATCCAAAGCTCCGTGTCCCAAAATACATGTCCGTTGTAGCCCAGTCCGGACAGTCCCATGGGCGACATGCTATAAGCAGTGCCTGCACGCGCAAAGGAATACATGTGATATAGTGCAAAGCGGATGTCTTTGGTCAAATCAGGTCGTCCTGTAATTTCAATATCACCGGAGTTCCAAAGTTTGTCCCATGCAGCCCGATGTCTGTCGATGTTGCGCTGTCTTCCTTCCAAAAACGCATAAAGTGTGAGTCGTTCAGCCTCGTTCTGGGGGTCCGCAAATTGTTCAGAAGTGCAGACTGTTCCAAAAATGGTAAACGACAGGGTCTCGCCCCTTTTGAGATTCTTATACAACTTAAGCGAATGATCGCCATAATTTTTTTCTTCATGAATGAGATGTGGATGCTCATCTTCCATAAGCCAGCTACTGGAGGCCGCAACTTTCAATCTTCCTGTTGGACTCATGGCGGTGGATGTCATTAAAGGAATCTGCTCCCTTCCAGGCACGTCAACCGTGGCAAAATAATTATTGACATCCCTTAAGATTTCAGGTGCAGAAATGATGGAAGTAGGAGCCAGTTTAATGTTCTGCTTTGCCTTGATGGTCACATCTACCATATTGGTAAACGGAAGATGTCTTAGGGAACGCAATGTATAGGTGACTTCTAGACCTTTATATATCACCTTAGAGGTAAACTCCCCGTAACGCATGTTGATGGACTGTTCATGTGAAATCAGGTTTTTACCACTGAACAGTTCGTTGTACGCATTCTTGTCTTCTTCCGTAAAACCCGTATTTGAAAATTGTATGTTGGCAGTATTGAACACCTTCATGATATTAGAGACCCTTCCCCGGCCATAGGTGTCAAAAGCACCGTTGAGCACCACTTCCTTTACCTTAAAAGGCTCTGGCGACGAAACTAGACCTACCGTACCATTGGCTACAGTGACGCCAAAGTAATCTTGTGCATCAAAATTGGAGGTTGATATCACCCAGTCATTGTTTTGGGAAAATGCAAGGGCGCATGCGGCCCAAGCCATGCTGGAAAGGATAGTTTTTTTCATAATTCGGTAGCAATTGGTTCCTTCATGAAAAATAGTCAATTAGGGCAAACAAGTCAAAAGAGAATTGCATTTTATCAACTGTATACCCTAGCGTTATTTTTCTATTGTTGGCAAGCAATGGTTTGTCATGATAAAATCTAATGAAAATCCCATTTTAGTGTACAAGTTTTTTGCCATTTCGGACGCCTGCAACGTTGCCAATGTTGCTCCCTTATCCAGAGCCATGTTCAATATATGTTTCATGATTTCTGTGGCATATCCTTGTTTTCTTCGTTGGGGTAAAATACCCAAACTATGTACTCCCGCTACCTGTCCTGTTTGATATAAAATAATAGTGCCCACAGGTTCACGGTCATCAAAAATGAGGTAATAGGGAATATGTTTCCAAGTTTTGGCCAATGTTTCAGGATTAATCCCATATCCGAAGGCTTTTTTCACCTGGTTGAGAGATAAAACCTTTTCAAAATTGGCTGCGACAATTGTTGAAAAAGTAAGCTCAATGGTTTTTTAAAACTCATGATTTGTTCCGAGAAGTCAATCCATCAACATATGTAAATGCTCAGGGATTTTAGGGAAACTAGTTTTGCTTCACAATTTAAAACCAATGGGTGATATGTTGAAGAATTCAAGATATAATAGTATAGCAACTGCCACCACTTTTATTTGGATTGGATTTGTTTGCGCCATCAGTTTTATGGAAGCATGGCTGAAATTCCAAGCCCCTGGAATTGATACCAGATTGGGGGTTGGAATTGGAAAATTGGTATTTGCTGCTTTAAACAAGGTAGAGATTACGGCCTTGCTGGTAATAATGATTTGCTCCATTAATTACAGAAGATATTTTAATTTAAGTACTATCCCGTTAGTAGTGTTATCAACCATACTGGCGATACAGACCTTTTGGCTCTTGCCACAGTTGTCCATACATGCAGACCTGCTGATAGATAATGGGACGGCAAGTAAATCTTATCACCATATTCTCTATGTGCTGCTGGAAGTGCTGAAGATAATAGCACTTCTTACACTGGGCATTGGCCTATTTATGTATAGGGTATCGAAACCCTTTCTAACCAAAAAGATATAATCATGAAAAAAATTTGGACACTATTCATAGCTGTTGTAACCCTATCTTTCGCCGCCTTGGTTTGGGTGGGGACTGAGGTCTACCAAACCCAGCCCCCGATTCCAGAAACTGTTAAGGTTTTGGAGACCATGGAGGTCGTTTATACAAAGGAAGACATACAGACTGGTCAAAATGTCTGGGAGTCGATTGGTGGAATGGAAGTAGGCTCCATATGGGGCCATGGAAGTTATGTTGCCCCAGACTGGACAGCGGATTGGATCCATCGCGAGGCGGTATTTATGTTGAATGCTTGGGCAAAGGAAGATTTCAATTTGGGATATGACGATTTAAGAGTTGAGGAAAAGGCCGCTTTGAAAGCAAGACTTGTAAAAGATATTAAAACTAACAACTTTGACGTCGGCAGCAACGAGCTTTTTATCTCCCAAAAAAGACATTTGGCAATTCAGGATAACTCCAGGCACTATTCCAAAATCTTTTCGGAAGGACACGAACAATATGCTATTCAAAAGGGAGCGTTGACTGATGTTAAGAAGCTAGAGCAACTCAATGCTTTTTTGTTTTGGACTTCTTGGGCAGCGAGCACCAATAGACTAGGCAAGGATTATACCTATACCTCAAATTGGCCCCACGAACCGCTGATAAATAACACCATTACTCCAGATTCCCAAATCTGGTCGGGGTTTTCTGTAGTACTGTTACTATTGTTCATTGGTATTTTGACTTATTACTATGTCAGAAACCATGAGAAAGGAGAGGCGTTGACGCATCCTGAAAAAGACCCTATCAAGAACTTGATCTTGGTCAAATCTCAGAAAGCAGTGCTGAAGTACTTCATTATTATTTCAATTCTGATTGGACTTCAAATTGTGTTGGGGATCATTACGGCACACTATACCGTGGAAGGCCAAGCTTTTTTTGGCTACGACCTTTCCAGAATCCTTCCTTACAGTATCACCAGAACCTGGCATACCCAACTTGCTGTATTCTGGATTGCAGCTACATGGTTGGCAACGGGATTGTTTCTAGCACCGCTCATAAGCGGTAAGGAAATGAAGTATCAGGTATTGGGAATAAATTTCATATTCCTGGCCTTGCTGGTTATCGTTCTTGGATCTATGCTTGGGGAGTGGTTGGGAGTTCATCAGTTGTTAGATTTGACCACCAATTTCTTTTTTGGTCATCAAGGTTATGAATACATGGACCTGGGGAGATTTTGGCAAATATTCCTGGCCATAGGATTGGTGCTCTGGGTTATTCTGGTTGGAAGACATGTGGTACACGGCATTAGAAAAAGGGATGATTCCAAGAATTTATTGATAATTCTTCTGGTTTCAGTGGTTGCAATTGGCATGTTCTTCTTCTCAGGGTTGATGTATGGTGAGAACAGTAGTCTTCCTGTTATCAATTATTGGAGATGGTGGTTGGTTCATTTATGGGTTGAAGGCTTTTTTGAGGTCTTTGCTACGGTGATAATCGCCTTTATATTCTTGAAGATGAAAATCCTTTCTGCAAAAACTGCGGGGAAGGCTTCCATAGCATCCGCCACAATATTTCTGGCGGGCGGCATCATAGGAACTTTACACCACCTTTATTTTTCTGGAACACCAGTTCAAGCGATTGCATTAGGAGCTACTTTCAGTGCCTTAGAGGTAGTGCCCCTCACCTTGATGGGGTTTGAAATACGTGAAAACTGGAACCTGTTAAAGGAAAATCAATGGATTCAAAGGTACAAGTGGCCTATCTACTTTTTCATTGCTGTGGCATTTTGGAATATGGTGGGAGCAGGGGTCTTTGGTTTTCTAATTAATCCGCCTATTGCCCTATACTACATCCAAGGATTGAACACCACATCGGTACATGCACATACGGCCCTATTCGGTGTTTATGGGCTCCTCGGCATGGGATTCATCATCGTATGTTTAAGGTTTGCTTCCAAAAGGGAATGGAACGATATGAAATTGAAAAGGGCATTTTGGTTTTTGAACATTGGTTTGATTGCAATGGTGGTGTTAAGCCTGTTGCCCGTCGGAATCATCCAAGCTTACACTTCTATAACCAAGGGATACTCGTTTGCAAGGGACGCTGAGCTGCTTTACTCACCCACCGTGCAAACCCTAAAGTGGTTAAGAATAGTTGGAGACACCATTTTTTCCATTGGAATTTTCTACTTCTGTTGGTTTACGATTACAGAGACTATCCATTGCATTCGGAAAAAATTTAATAAATAAAATTAGAAACATATTCAAAATGATACTAAACAATATTTGGGAAGGCTTTCCCAAGAAATCAAAGGGACCCAGTGTAACAATGTTGTTGGATACCCGAACGTCAAAAGAGCTCAAAATCGAGTTCACAAAGGATGAAATGCTCAAAGAACATCGGACTCCCTTTCCCATTATGATAGAAATCTTTGAGGGAGAGATAAGTTTTACTGCTGAAGGAAGAACGCATCATCTTGAAAGAGGCCATATCATATCGCTAGAGGCAAATGTGCCTCATAGTCTATTGGCGGTTCAAAACAGTATAGTGAGGCTTACGCTATCGAAAAGAGATACAATCGAAAGAGTGAAGAAAATTGATAATAAATAGAAATTATGGAACGAATTGGTTACAATGACATTCCCAAGGGAATGTTCGAAAAATTGTTGGAAGTGGAACATTTTTTAAATGATTCCCCAATTGAAATGAAACTGTTGGAGCTTATCCGATTACGCGTAGGGCAAATCAATGGCTGTGCCTATTGTGTGGACATGCATCATAAGGAGCTTGTGCATATTGGTGAGAGTGATTTGCGCCTGTCTGGTCTTATCGCCTGGGAAGACAGTCCATTTTTTAGTCAAAAAGAAAGGGCAGTTTTGCGTTTTACGGAGTTCCTTACTAAAATGGGAAACAAACCCGTAACCGATGAAATCATTAGTCCCTTATTTGAGTACTTTGACAAAAATGAGGTCAGCTACTTGACTTTGGCCATTTCCCAAATCAATACCTGGACCAGGTTGATGAAAACCTTCAAGTTTACTCCTGGTAAGTACGAAGTCAAAAAAACAGAACTGGAATCAGAGAGGATTTCTTGATTAAATGGTTAAAGGATAGTTAAATATGTTGTATATACAACATATTTAACTATCTTCGCCTTATGAAATATCAATTGGAACATTGTATAGGTTCGAGACTTAGACGTTTGTCCAGAATAGCCGATGGCGAAATCAGAAAGGTTCTGGGGGAACATAATGTCACCGAGAACCAAATGACAATATTGTTCACACTACATGAATTGGGCAAGGTGGAACAAGGTAAAATAGGTGAAGTTCAATGCTTGGAAAGATCGACAGTGAGTAGAAACATAAAACTTCTTGAAAAACAGAACTTACTATATCGTACGGCTGAATATAGGCCCGAAGTGGAATTGACCACAGAGGGGATCGATTTGGTCAAAGTACTTATCCCCAAATGGGAGAATGCTATGGATGTGCTAGTTGGTAAATTACAGCATGAAGGATTGGATAGTCTTAAACGTCTTGAGTCTAAACTGAAATAAAAAATTTAAAATAAAAGTTGTATATACAACATGTGTAAATCATCTAACAATAAAATATGAGGCATATCGCTGAACCAATTAAGGAAAAGAAATCAACAATGGTCCCGTGGAAACAGGCCTTGGTGACTGCACTGGGAGTTTATCCCCTGTTGCTGTCCTATGAATGGTTGGTAAAATGGGTCCTGCCAGTGCACCTAATGGATAGACGGCTAACACTGTTGATCGTGGTCATAATGATTGCGAATACTATGGTGTTTCTGATAATGCCGCTACTAGTAAGACTATTGGGTCCTTGGCTTTTTAAAAAACAATTATAAATACCTAAAATAATGAAAACAAATCGACAACATTCAAGATTATTGAACACCAAGAAGGTGCGTATTACAAAATTAGGACTTACGATTCGATATGCAGAATTGGGAAGTCCAGAGAATCCAACCATTTTGCAATTGCATGGCGTTCCGGAAAACCTGCAGACCTGGTATGATATTGCACCCGAACTATCCAAGGATTATCATGTTTTGGCCATCGATTGGCCAGGTTTTGGTGGCAGTGAGGCTTTTGAAGATTTGACACGCCACAACCCAAGATCTTTTGCAAATGTGGGAATGGATTTTTTAGATACCCTCCAAATAGATGAGGCACATATTATGGCTACCGATATTGGGCTTTCACCTGCATTGATCATGGGTCTTGAAAATCCAGGCCGAATCGGTCGCATAGTGGTCATGGACGGCATTCCGTTCCCCACCAGCGCATATTCTTCGTGGGAAGTACGAAGCTTTGCACGTAAAAACTCAATTCGAGCAAAAGCCCTGATAAAATGGTTTCCAAAAATTTCGGCCAAAATAGCTTACAACAAAGGATTCCATAAGGGCAGCAATATTCCAAGCGAAGTTTTGGATGAATTCCTAAAAGATGGTTATAATAAGACCACACAGCAAGCCTTTCTTTCCTATTTTCAGAACAATGCACCAGGTCAGACCTATTTGCAGAGCAGAATTCATGAGATACAGCAACCTGTTTTGGTTGTTTGGGGTAGACACGATCGATTCATTAATGTCAAACTGGGGGAACTTTTGGCTGAAAAGTTGCCTAACGCCCAGCTAGACATCATTGAAGATTCAGGACATTTTGTTCATATGGACAAACCAGAAAAACTGCTCAAGGTGACCCATGAGTTCCTTAAGACGGCTGAGCCAAAGGTGATTGACTTGATTCGGGAGTAAAAAAATAATCATATAAGTTGTATATACAACTTAAAATTTAATCAAATGGAACTAAAATCATTTATTTATCCAATGCTATTAATTGTTGGTCTATTTCAGGCTTGTAGTACCATTCCTGAACCATTGAACAACTATGCTACAAATGTGAAAGAAGTAGTCGGCAAGGTTGGTTTAACGGAGTCATTATTACCTTCCAAGCCATTTAGCACTTTTAAACAACATGAAAACGACAGAAGTTTTCATGCGGATATCGCTTTTTACGAAACCGTATTGTCGTATGGACCTATCGAAGACCCTAATCCAATTTTTTTGTTGGCTAATGCTTACATCGCTTCAAATCAGCAGGACTATGGAATACCCTATTTTGAAAGCATAATTGAGCGCTTTTCCCCACAAATGAATAATGGGACCAAATCAAATTATCTTTCGGCCTATGCACTGTTACGAGCGAGTTATGCCGAACGAGTCGGTGTTCTTTCAAGAATTGGTTGGATTAAGGACACGTTTCAGGTTCTTGAAGAGGCTAAAGAACTTTCAAATGACAACCCTCTTGTGTATTGGGTTTCGGGAATTGTTTATGCTCAGGTTCCCAAGTTCTTTAATAAGCGAAAAGAGGCCATGGTCAACCTTCGCTGGCTTGAATCACGTCCTGAATTGGAACCTACCCCTGGTTTTTACCGGGAAGTCTATCATTATATGTCCAAATTGTATTTGGAAGATGGCAATCAGGATTTGGCCGATGCCTATCTCGCAAAGAGTGGTTATACAGAATATGTACCGAAACAACTTTTTACAGGCTGGTTTTCCACCACTAAGGAAAAGGGACTCCTTTTTGCGCCAAAACCATCTATTGAGGAAGTCGTTCAAGGAAGGATATTTGCACTTCGTGGCTTTGGATTTTCAGATCTTTACTTTGTGGTGTCCAAGGATGGGGAAGAACTGATCTCCATAGATGCAGGAACCCAACCTTTTAGCCTCAAAGCGGGCCATGAATTTTTAATAGAGCATTACCCTAACCTGCCCCCTTTGAGAAATGCAATCATTACACATGCCCATTGGGACCACGTTGGAGGACATTCCTACTTCAAATCGCTGGATTCGACCTTTACTTTTTACGGAAGGGAAAACTTCCATGGCACTGTTGAGCGAGTCCTTAAGAATCATAGTTATCATCAGTTTCGGGGTTTTGGCTTTAAAGCTCATTGGGTCGGCCATTACGCTCCAGATAGTATTATTAGTACAAGAAGAAGGATTCATATTGGCAGATCCGAAATTGAACTAATTCCCGTTTCAGGTGGCGAGACCGAAGATGCCCTCCTAGCACATTTTCCAGAGCTGGGGGTGGTCTTTATGGGGGATGCCCTAATGCCCTTTTATGGGGAGCCCTGGACAGAAGAAGGAGATATTGACGGGGCTTTGGAAGTAATGGATACCACCCTGGAGCTAAACCCTAAGTACCTTTTACACGGGCACATTGGCATAACTGTACTTTATGAAGACAGCAAACAGCTTCAACTGTACAGAAACGCCTATGGGTGGTTGGTAAATGAGACAAGAACCCACTTGAGGAATGGCTATTCCGCGAAGGATATTATCCGTCTCAACCTAATCCCTCCTGGGATACAGAATACCCCTGAAATCTTTATCGGTTATCTGTCACCAAGAGATCATGTGATTGCGCGGACAGCAGATCATATGGTTGGCATTTGGCAAGAAGAGGTGAGCGGGAAAGATCCAGAGGGATTGGATGTAATCACATCTGTGGAGCGAGGAAGACTTTTGGAACTGTACCTGGATCTTTCAGAAAAACAAGTCACCAGAGCCTTGGAAAAAATGTTGGAAAATGGTGACAACGAGCTCGCCCTTCAAATGGCTATTGCGGCTGAGGCCAGGTATGGAAAAGATGGCAAGATCACTCCTCTTAAAGAAGAAGCTGCCGACCGCCTCAGAAGCTCGGTCCAGTTCTTTGACCCTTTTAAGTTTGTAACGTATACCGAAATCATTGAAAAAGAGCATCACATCATTTCCGACTAATTCTATTTGCATTGCTATTGACTTCATTCTTGGTAATATGGTATCTTTAGTTCAATCAAGGAGTTAGCCATGAACCAAGAATGATTTCGTTTGATCATCCATATAGCCAGCTTTTCTATAAATACGTCAATAGCTTTGCAACCGTCTCGCAAAGTTCTTTTGAGGCGTTTTTGCCTTTGATTGGTATTCGGGACGTCCAAAAAGGTGAGAACATCATATACCATGGGCAAACGGCCAGGAATATATTTTTCGTTTGTGAGGGAATTTTGGTATCCCAGTGGATGGACGACGAAGCCAATGTATATATCAAAAATTTTTTTGTGGAGGGGCACTTGGCAGGCTCTACCGTATCCATGCTCACTGATACACCTTCAGGATTTGGTGTTGAGTGTGTCGTGGGTGGTGCTATTCTGGAAATGAATTATAAGCGCTATAAGGAAGTCATCTATGGCCACGAGGACTTAAAGAACTATTATATTGCAAATCTGGAGCAAAACTGGATTATTGAAAATGAACGACGTCAAATTTCATTTGCAGCAGAAAGCGCCACGGAACGTTACATTTCTTTCCTTAATAGGTACCCTAAAATGCCTCAAAGGGTCCCTCAATGGTTGATTGCATCTTACTTGGGAATAACCCCTACCCAACTTAGCAGGATAAGAAAGGGACTTTAATTCCATCCGTCAACATATGTAAATGCATAAGGTATTTTGTCGCTTTACATTTGGCCTATAAATCATTAATACTTTGAGATATGAGTCAGACAACACCAATGCTATTAGCCTTTATAGGTGGTGTCTTTTTGGCACTTCATGGAGGGTTTAACTCACAGCTGAGCGAGCAACTTAAAAGTCCCTTATTGACCTCGCTTGTGGCCTATATCATAAGCGCACTATTGGCACTTTTTGCGGTCATGATCTGCACCAAACATTTACCATCCCTTTACAAACTAAAGGACGTACCTTATTATTTATGGTTTTCGGGGGCCTTGTTCAGTGTCATTGGAATTGGACTGTATTATTATACCATACCAAAACTGGGTATTTCCACAATGATTTCAATCGGTCTTTTTGGACAAATTTTGTTTTCTGTCGTTGCGGGTCATTTTGGTTGGTTTGGTCTGCCTTCCGAGCCTATTGCCTACAAAAAGATTTTTGGGGTAATCGCCATGACCTTAGGAATTATTTTAATCAAAAACTCTTAAAAGATGGACTTAAAGAAACGGAACATAGATAACTTGACCTCGTTATGGCAATTGGTTAATCGCAAGGCCGATACCTACGTAATTGGCAATGCCTTTGACTATGGAGCCATAGCCTATTCCGATTGGCCAAACAAGCTATGGTTCATAAATAAACCTGAGCAAGGTGATATCGATATTGCGAAAAAGATAATCGCTTCATCTTCCACCAAAATCACTGTTCCCCATTGGGAAATAGAAGGAAACGAATATGAATCCCTTCTTTTGGATAATGGTTTTGAAAAGGTGTTGGAACAGGTTGGGATGGTTCTCGATCTTTCCAAAAGAGTTTTCACCCCATCAAAACTGAAACTCCAAAAGGTAGAAAACAAGGACTCTGCTCAATTGTGGGAGTCATTATTCCAAAAAGCCTTTAATTATAAGATCCATCGTGAGCTGATATTGAAAAGCCTTGATGAAATAGAGTATTTGATTGCCTATGATGAAACCTCTCCTGTGGGCACAGCTTTGACCTATACTACGGGAAACGAAATTATTGGCATCCATTCTATGGGAATCATTCCAGAGATGCGAAGAAAGGGTTATGCCGAAAAGATGATGCATTCCATGTTATATGAAGCCGTAAAAAAAGGATATTCCCACGCCACATTGCAAGCTTCGGCAATGGGAAAAGGTCTTTACGAAAAGTTAGGGTTTGAAGAACAGTTCTCAATGACCAACTATGCTTTAGTGCAATAAGTTCGATCAGAACTAAAACAATGTTTAATGAAAAAACTGAATAAAATGAACTTAGTGGAAAATCTAAAATGGCGCTATGCGACTAAAAAGTTTGACCCTCAGAAAAAGGTGTCGGAGCAGGATTTAAAATATCTTAAGGAAGCGGTGCAATTATCCGTATCATCCTATGGGCTACAATTATATAAGGTTTTAATTGTTAAAGATGTCTCAATAAGGGAGCAACTTAGGGAAGTTTCTTGGGGTCAATCACAAGTTACAGATGCATCTCACCTTTTTGTGTTCTGTAATTTTTCTGAACAGAAGAATGAATATGTAGATGATTATATAAATAACATTGTCGAAACCCAGAATATACCTATTTCTGCGGTGGAAGGTTATGGAGAGTTCATTAAAGAAAACCTTTCCAAAAAAACTACTTCTGAATGGCAATCCTGGTCCAAAAAACAGACATATCTATCCTTGGCCAATTTGTTGAATGCCTGCGCCGAACTGAAGATAGATGCCTGTCCAATGGAGGGTTTCGATTCGGCAGCCTATAATGAAATCCTAGGTCTTGATAAGAAAGGCCTTAATGCATCGGTAATTGCGACAGTAGGGTATCGTTCAGAACAGGATGAAACACAGTATCGAAAGAAGGTCAGAAAAGCCTTGGAAGAGTTGTTCGAAACGGTCTAAAGAAGTCGTCAAAGACTTAGAGAACTAAATGGCAAATAGGAAAAGAGTAAATACCTATCAAGAAAAAGGTAAAAAATACCTTGGCAATGAAGTACATGACTTTCATAGGGATATTATTTGGGATACAAACAAGTTTATCTTCCCAAATTTCTTACGTGGAAAGTACTTTCATGGACGATAGGGTTAAATATCAGTATACTTTCTTCAAGGTTATTGAAACCTCTAATCTTAGTTTTTTTAATTTGACTTCTATAAGAACGGACTACAACTTTGGAAGGATATCTGAAAGCTATCTTATTGACAACTTTCTGTTTTATGAAATAAAAAGAGGTGTTTCATTGGCTACTGAAATAGCCTGGAATCAACAGGGACTCATTGTTGCGTTTGGAGCGCGATATAGTTATAACAAAAACAATTTTCGTTTTGACATTTTTCCATCATACAAAATATCAGATAGAAAATATTTGTTTACCAGAATGCTATTGGAGTATCAAACACCACTGGTAGGCCAGGTTGCACTGTATTTTAGGGGGCAGATCAATTATTCCACTGATTTTTCCAGCATTGGCAATCTTTCAAACCTCTATCGGCTGGGCTTGCAATACAAGAATATCAGATTTGGAATAGGAACACCCTGGTTCAAGGCCTTGTCAACTGCATCGCTGAAAAAGGAGTTGGTTGGAATCTTTGTTGGGGTAAGCATTTGACCATTAAAACCTTAGATCTGATTTTGGCATTCAAAAAGGATAAAAATGAAAAAAGTACTCATTATTAATGGACATCCCGATAGGGAGAGTTTTAATTGGGCATTGGCCAAAACTTATTCAGAAGCCGCCCATAATGCAAATGCCAAGGTTGAAACCATCAACTTAGTTGATTTGCACTTCGACCCAGTTTTGAAATATGGTTATCGTAGACCATATCCACTGGAACCCGATTTGGAAACTGCAATTGAGAAAATGAAGGAAGCTGAGCACCTTGTTTGGGTATTTCCTATGTGGTGGTATGGAGTGCCAGCCCTGTTAAAGGGATTTATCGACCGAACCTTTCTGCCAGGAATAACTTTCAAGTATCAAAAAGGAAAGCTGTTTCCAAGCAAGCTACTAAAGGGAAAAACCGCTAGAATCATTGTTACCGCGGATACGGTAAGCTGGTATAACCGATGGGTAATGAAAAATCCTGCCATTAATCAATTCAAAAAAGGAATATTGGAATTCTGTGGGGTGAAACCTGTGAAGGTTACCTATTTGGCGCCGATTAAAAGTTCATCCATGCAAAAGCGCAAAAATTGGTTGCTTGAAATCAACAAACTGGGTGCTCGACAGGCATAATATACCCAATCTTAATAAGTAAATGAATTTTGGGTTCGATATAGTCAATACAGACAATACCTCTTTTGAAAACTTCATTGGGTGTTAGTCCGAATTTTGAAAGAGTTAATTTATCAATATGGACTAGTGTAAAATCGATTATTGCAATTCTACTTTTTTTCAGTACCCCCACCCAATTTATTTAGGCTATGTCAAAAGCACATTTGGTTTCTGAGGTTTTTGATTCTTCGTTTTTAGGATAATTATGTAGTTAGTCCAAAACAATTGGCGGCGAAGTATGAAATCGCTAGTTTTAAAGGGACAGAAATGTTTATTTCTTCTTTAAAGTTCATTGCAAGCACCCTCTGGAGCACCCTGTTAAAAACAGAAAACTCGCAACGTTACTGTTTATAGTATGTTACGAGTTTCTTCTGTGGTACCTCCAGGAATCGAACCAGGGACACACGGATTTTCAGTCCGTTGCTCTACCAACTGAGCTAAGGTACCTCCCATGCCTTTTGCAAAGGCGGGTGCAAATATAATTTCAAAATTAGGATATACAAACAAAAACCAGAAAAAAGGCAAGGGTTTTTTTCCATTTTTCCATCTTTGTATCATGAACTTGGTCATAGACATTGGAAACACTTTGGTGAAATATGCTGTTTTTGAAAATGGTAGCATCGTATTTGACCAAAGTTCAGAGTCAGGTCTGTTCCTTAGCAAAGTAAAAGAACTCTTTGAGCGTTTTCCAAAAATAGATCAGGCGTTGCTTTCAAGTGTTGGGAAATTGGAGCATAAAGAACGTGATATTGTCTCTCTTTTCTGCCGGGTTCATGTCTTGTCGCCTGAATCCAGGGTGCCCTTTAAAAATAGCTATGCTACCCCGCAAACCTTGGGTATGGATAGAGTGGCGCTGGCCACAGCTGCATTTTACCACAATCCTAGGGGCAATACCCTTGTCATTGATGCGGGAACGTGCATCACATATGATATGGTCAATAATTATGGTGAATATGTAGGAGGGGCCATATCGCCTGGAATCCGAATGAGATACAAGGCCATGAACGATCAAACCGCTGGCTTACCCTTACTTGAACCTTCAGAGCTATTGGATTTTATCGGAAACTCCACCGAAACCAGCATGCACAGTGGGGTGATCAATGGTGTTTCACAGGAAATAGATGGGGTAATTGATCAGTACCGATCACGCTTTCAACATTTAACAGTTATTTTAACAGGCGGCGACTTCCATTTTTTTGCTAAACGACTAAAAAATACCATATTTGCGAATTCTAAATTTCTCTTGGAGGGGCTAAACTACTTGCTGGAATACAACAAACGCTAGATGGTTAAGAAATTTTTGATCGCTTTTTTTTGCGTGGCTGCCCATGGCATTTTCGCGCAAAACGGTACCGTATCACCTTATTCATTTTTTGGAATAGGAGACCTTAGGAACAGTGGTACAGTCGATAATCAGATGATGGGGGGGATGAGTTTGTATGCAGACAGTATCCATATCAATCTTCGAAACCCGGCGGCCTACTCCAAATTAAAATTGACTACCTATACCGCGGGGATATCACACAACAGGTTACGGCTCAAGGATTTTACCGAACAACAAAACGTTTCGGTAACCAATTTGGACTATTTGGCCATAGGTTTTCCCATTGCCAGAAAAGCAGGTATGGCTTTTGGTATTATGCCACTGTCCTCCGTGGGCTATGAACTTACGGATGTCAATGATGATGAGTCGGTAACTAACGTTTATACAGGAGATGGTGGACTCAACAGAATTTTTGTTTCGATTGGATTTGAGCCCATCAAGAATGTAAGCTTGGGAGTTACTGGGAACTTTAATTTTGGAACCTTGGAATACCAACGTATTCAAAGTGTAGAAGGTGTTCAGTTTGGCACATTGGATCGACGAGAGTCGCGCATCAATGGATTGGACTTCAATTATGCCTTGAATTACACACCTACCATCAAGGATAAATATACCTTATATACATCGGTTCTGGTGAATACCCAAATAAACTTAGCTTCTGAAAATTCGGAAAGACTGGGGTCCTTTTCTTTGGCAAATGGACAGGAAATTGAGGTTATTGATGTGAATTTGGATGCTCTGAACCTAAAAAACACCGAATTAAAGATTCCGACAAGGACTACATTGGGAATTGGATTTGGAGAGAATAAAAAATGGTTGATCGGTGGGGAGTATAGCTTTCAACAGTTCAGCGATTTCCAAAATGCGTTTTTGGGTATAGAAAATGTAACGTACAAGGATGCCACGACCTATGCCTTCGGAGGGTATTGGATTCCTGATTACCGCTCACTTACAGGGTATTTTAAGCGAATTACCTACCGAGCAGGACTTCGATATGATGTAAGTGGATTGGAAGTGAATGGAAGGGAGATTAATGATTTTGGCATAACTTTTGGATTTGGACTACCGTTGAGCAACAACTTTTCCAATTTGAACCTCGGTTTTGAATTGGGGAAAAGGGGAACGACGGATGCAAACTTAATAGAGGAAGGGTATTTTAAAATTAATGTTGGACTTTCCTTAAATGACCGGTGGTTCCTTAAAAGAAAAATAAATTGATGGGGATTTTATTGTATATCATTTAAATAACCGGTGATATCTTCCCCCTTTAAGATATTTTTTTCGTGAAAATTTGTACATTAACCACTTTAAAATTAGTAAGATGACGAAGAAACACTACTTAACGATGATAGCGGTCCTTATGTCGATGGGATTAAGTATGGCCCAGGCGCAAAATCCTGAGTGCATGACCAATCTTTCCATTTACGCCGAGCACGCAAAAGTTAAAAATTACGATGCAGCCTATGAACCATGGAAAATGGTATATGAAAGCTGCCCGGATATCAACAAGGCCAATTTCTCCTATGGGGAGAAGATTCTTGCCCACAAGATCAAGAATTCCTCCGGAGCCGATAAGGATGGTTATATTCAGGACTTGATGTCTTTATACGATGCAAGTTTGAAGTATTTCCCAGCAAAATTCAGTAAAGCAGGTGTTACCATTGACAAAGCGCTTTTGTCCTATGACAACAAAATGGCTTCTGATGAGCAACTTTATGGAATGTTGGGCAAAGCCTTTAAGGAGGATAGAAAAAACTTTAAAAACCCTAAGGCACTTTACCTGTATTTCTCAACGCTCGTGGATTTGCACGAGGGAAACAAGAAAGACCTTCAAGAAGTGTTTGATGTATATGATGATGTTACTGAAAAGGTAGAGGAGGAAAACAAGAAGCTTACTGCGGTTGTTACAAAGTTACTCCCTAAAGATTCGTTGGGAACCCTGACATCCAAGGAAAAAAGACAGTTGAGAGTGGCTACCACGAACTCTAAGTCATATGGTAAGATTGCAACCAGCATCGATTCAAAATTGGGAGCTTTGGCGGATTGTGGCAACCTTATCCCACTTTATGAAAAGAGCTACGAAGCCAAGAAGAACGATGTGAACTGGGTAAAACGTGCCGTTGGAAGAATGTTTTCCAAAGAGTGTACGGACGATCCAATGTTCCAGAAGCTTTTTGAGGCCCAGTTGGCTTTAGATCCTTCAGCTGATGCCTATCTATATGGAGGTACATTAAAGCAAAAAGCAGGTGATAGTAAAGGAGCTATTGCAGATTTCAACAAAGCTGTTGAACTGGAAACGGACAACTTCAGAAAGTCCAATATCCTGTATAAGATTGCAACTACGGTAAGAAGAAGTAGCAAGTCAAAAGCGAGAAGCTATGCCTTAAAAGCTGTTGACGCCAACCCTGCAAACGGGAAAGCATATTTGCTTATTGCCAACCTGTATGCAAGTAGTGCAAATGCATGTGGAAGTACACCTTTCGAAAAAAGAGCCATCTATTGGAAGGCTGCCGATATGGCCAGAAAAGCAGGTCGTGTAGATCCATCCCTAAGTGGTAGGGCCAGCAAGTCCGCTGCAAGTTATGCGGCCAAAGCACCTACCAAAGAGATGATCTTTAGCTCAGGAAAAGCAGGTCAAACAGTTTCCTTTAGCTGCTGGGTAGGAGGTAGCGTTAGAGTACCTAGTCTATAATGTGAGACAGACCTTAAGAAATAAATTATACAGTTTTGCCACGGTTTTAACCGTGGCAATCCTTTTTATATCCTGTGGTGACAACTATCAACGGGTGGGCGAAGAGGCCGTTAAGCCCATATTTCCTTCGGGTGTGGCCCAAAACCTAAAACTCACCTATACGGAGACCCGGGAAGAAATGAGCACCCAAGATCAGGATAGCTCCAAGGTAATCGCTATTCTAACGAGTCCGGTCTACGAGAATTTTGACAATCAGTATTTCAAATTCCAGACCTTTCCCGAAGGTCTTCAGGTGGATTTCTTTGATGATAAAGATCAAAAGAGTGTTATTACCGCGGATTATGGAATCGTATATTCACAGACCAATCTCATAGATTTGCAGGGCAACGTGGTCATTGAAACACATGACGGTAAAAAACTCGAAACTCCGCAGCTTTTCTATGATCGTTCCAATGGTTGGATTTTTACTGAGGAGGCCTTCACCTATACCAACCCGGAAGATAACACTGTCATGGATGGTGAGGGAATGGATTTTAACCGGGATTTTAGCTACTTTAAGGCACATAAGACCTATGGCCTCATGACCATACAAGAAAAAGAACTAGATGATTAAAATTTTAAAATACACTGAATACCTTTATCTGGTAGTGGCGGTGGTCTCCATTTATAAGGTGGCCACACTTTGGAGCATCAATCCCAAAGAGACTTATATATTTATCTTTTTTGCCGTGGTCTCCACTGCAATGTTCCTATTTAGGAGGAGGTATAGAAAGCGCTTTGAACAGCGTAAAAAGGAGAATCAACAGTAATTGGCCTTGGAAGTTTCGCTGATTGTTATCATTTTATCCCTATTATTCTCAGCTTTTTTTTCTGGGATGGAAATCGCTTTTGTTTCAGCAAACCGTATCCATATAGAGATTGAGAAAAAACAAGAGGGCTTTTTTGCAAAAGTGCTCACCTGGCTTACGGAGAAACCCTCCAAGTTCATCGCAACGATGCTTATTGGAAATAATATTGCCCTGGTCATTTATGGACTTTTTATGGGCGATGTGCTCATGGAATGGTTTCAGGGGCTGTTGCCAACTACCAGCAACTTTCTGAATGCCATGCTAACAGATTTTAGCTTGCTTTCCCAGACATTGATATCCACACTCATTATTTTGGTGACAGCAGAGTTTTTGCCCAAGGTGTTGTTTCAAATCTATTCCAATACCTTATTAAAGGTTTTCGCTATCCCGGCTTATTTCTTCTACCTGTTGTTTTCAGTGATATCTTGGTTCGTCATTAAGGTATCGGATTTTATTCTTCGTGTTTTTTTTAAGACAGAAGGAGACGAAGTACAACTGGCTTTCACAAAAATTGAACTGGGGGATTATATCACCGAGCAAATGGAAACTGTGGAAGAAGAAGATGAGGTGGACTCTGAAATCCAAATTTTCCAGAACGCGCTTGAGTTTTCGGCGGTAAAGGCTAGGGAGGTCATGGTGCCCCGGACCGAAATAATGGCCGTTGAAATTGAGGAAACTCCAAAAAACTTGGCCAAATTGTTTTCAGAAACGGGCTACTCCAAAATCTTGGTCTATAAAGAGAGCATAGACGAAATTATAGGCTACATCCATTCTTATGAGCTGTTCAAAAAACCTAAGACCATTAAAAGTATTCTGCTTCCGGTAGAGTTTGTTCCGGAAACAATGTTGATTCAGGATATCTTGAATGTGCTTACCAAAAAAAGGAAGAGTATGGCCGTGGTATTGGATGAATACGGTGGTACTTCTGGGATTATGACTGTGGAAGATATTGTTGAGGAACTCTTTGGGGAAATTGAAGATGAGCACGATAGCACAGATTTGCACGAAGAGCAGTTGAGTGAAAACGTCTATAAGTTCTCAGCACGAATGGAGGTGGATTACATCAACGAGAACTACAAACTGGAGCTGCCCGAAAGTGATGAATACGAGACCCTGGGTGGATTGATCATGAATGAGACTGGTGAAATCCCGGAACAGGACTCGGAAATCAAACTTGATAATTTTATCTTCCACATCTTGGAGGTCTCCAATACCAAAATTGATTTGGTAAGTGTTCAGGTTATCCCTGAAGATTAACAATTTCCGCGCTTCGTTGGGCTTTCCTATTTGAAAAGAAAATGGTATTTTCGCCCACTGAAATTATAGAAAACAAGCAGTAAAATGGCAATATTAGAGAATATTAGGAAACGTACAACCGTGCTGATTTTGATTATCGGGATGGCCTTGTTCGCCTTTGTAATATCAGGAGTCTTTACAAGTAATGATTTTGGAGGTGCCAAAGTAGGTTCCGCAGTAGCGGAAATCAATGGGGAAAGCATTTCTATTGAGGACTTTAGAAAAGAAGTGGAAAGTGCCTCAAGACGATTTGGGCCAAGCTTCTCCTCTACACAGCTAGTGAACCAAGTGTATGACCAGGAAGTAAGAAAAGCCATTTTACAACAACAGTTTGATGATTTGGGCATAGATGTGGAAAGTGATCAGATCATTGAGTTTGTTAAAACATCCGGATATGCACAGATTCCCGATTTTCAGGATGAAAATGGAATTTTCAATGCCGAAGTTTTTAAGAGTGCCATAGCGGATTGGAAAGTGAACGATCCACTGCGCTACGATGCTTGGTTGCAAGATGAAGAGCGCATTATCCAATCTGCCAAGGAGCGTATCTATTTCAACCTGATCAAAGGTGGGGTCGGAGCAACCCTTTCAGAAGGAGAGTTCGATTATAAACTGGCAAATGAAAAGGTTGATATACAATATGTTCGTGTACCCTACACCTCGGTTCCGGATAGTACAATCCAAGTGACTAAAAGTGATATTCAAGCCTATGTGAACAGTCACCAAGACGAGTATAAGCAGGAAAAGGCAAGGGACATCCGCTTTGTATATTTTGAGGAAAAAGCCTCTGCTGATGACGAAAAGGCCGTTGAGGATGCCATTTCCACTTTGCTTGATGATTCTGTGGAATACGTTCAGGAAAGAAATACCACGGATACCATTCCTGGGTTTATCAACACCCAAGATATGGCGGCGTTCCTAGATCGTAATTCAGATACCAAATTTGACACCATATACAAGGCCAAAAATGATTTGCCGACCTTGGTTGCCGATTCTTTGATCAACCTTCAGGTTGGTGAGACCTACGGACCTTACCGTGAAGGTGATTTCCTTAGGGTAAGCAAAATGATGAATAGAAAAGCCAATGGTACTGTTAAGGCAAGCCATATTCTTTTTACTTGGCAAGGAGCTGAAAGGGCCAACCCAAGTATTACCAGAACCAAGGAGGAAGCTGAGGCCAAGGCCAAAGAGATATTGGCGGAAGCCAAAAAAGATGGAGCAGTTTTCACTACATTGGCGAGGGATAATTCAGATGGACCTTCCGCTCCAAGAGGGGGTGATTTGGGCTATTTCCAAGAAGGCGTGATGGCCGATGCCTTCAACGATTTCTGTTTTAATAACGAGGTTGGTGCCATTGATTTGGTGGAGACCCAGTTTGGTTATCATGTTATCAAAATAGATGACAAGCAAGATATTGTTCAGATAGCTACCTTGTCAAGAGAAATTGAGGCTTCCGAGGAAACCATCAACACCTTGTTTACCGATGCTACGAAATTTGAAATGGCTTCTATTGATGCCGAACCAGATTCTTTTGGGGATATAGCCAAGGAAAGCAACTATCAGGTCAGGCCCGTAAATAAAATTAAAGAAATGGATGAAGTTCTTCCTGGACTTAATGCCCAGCGTGGGATTGTTCAATGGGCCTTTAATGATGATACCGAAGTAGGTAATATCAAACGTTTCAACATCAACAATGGGTATGCCGTGGTTCAGTTGGTGAAGAAGTATAATGAAGGACTTATGGCTCCAGAAGATGCTTCTGCCAATGCACTGCCAAAAATCAGAAAAGAGCTTAAAGCTGAGCAGATTATTGCTGCCAACCAGAATAAAACTATGGATGCTTTGGCAAAGGATAACAATGTGGCCTTGTCCAACGCTTCTGCGCTTACGATGAAGTCACCAACGCTTCCAGGTGCGGGTAGAGAGCCTTTGGTTGTTGGAACTGCCTTTGCACTTCCCCAAGACGGAACTTCTTCATTGATCCAAGGAGAAACCGGGGTCTTTATGGTCAAGGTGACCAAAAAGGAAGAGGCGCCCAACGTGGACAACTTTAGTACCTATGCCAATACGCTAAGAACGAACGCAAGTAATAGGGTAAACGGCGATATCTACACGGCACTTAAAGAAGGTGCGGAGATTGAGGATAAAAGAGCTACCTTCTATTAATTGAAGTTTTTACAATAGACTAAAAAGCCTTCCTTTGGGGAGGCTTTTTTTATAGCACCATTTTAGAAAAGGGAATCTGAACAGGATACCCCTTTTTATGAAAATATTCCATTTCTTCTTCTTTTCCTGTAGCTAGAATAAAGTCCCCCCCCCATGCTCCCAAACTTTTTATGGTGCCAGGATAATCGGGAAACAGTTTGGACTTCACGGTTGGAACGCCAAGAACTTCGGATAATAACTGCTCATGCTCGCTCAACAACATCTCAAATTCAGATAACTTCGAAGAAAGCAATACCCTTTCTGTAATATGGGATATACTTGTCTGGAGGGTTTGAGCATCAAATTGAAGGGTACGGTAATTGGCTATCGCCTCACGGCTATTCCGCTTTTCATTGAGGTAAACAAAAAAAAGGGAATCCTTGAAAGGGGGGTCAAAATCAACGATTTCTGTACGGGGATCCCCATCTTGTAACCAATACAAGAGCGGTTTGCCGTTTTGTGCACAGGCGATATCGTATCCACTTCCCCCAAAAGTTTTTTTCAAAAGTTTGTAGGGGTCTATGCCCGCCCATTGTGCTATATTATTGATCAAGGTAGAGGAGGTTCCCAAACCCCAGTTTCGGGGAAACGTCAAGTGTGATTCCACATGCCATCCTGAGTCCCCCTTAAGAAAACCCTGGTTCATCTCAGCTGCGGTTTGGAGAATCTGTTTAAGTCTATCGGAAGTATCCATATCCGATGAGGAAATGACTTCCAGTTTTGGAACTGTAAATTGGACATGAAACCACATCTTCTGGTCAGCATCGAAGCTCCTCCAGTTCAGAATTTCTGATGAGGTCACCTTTACATGAAGGGATTGCCCATATTGCGATGGCACGGCCAATCCTGTGGCACCATCCAAAATGGCATACTCCCCGGTAAGCAGTAGTTTGCCGTTACTGTAAAAGCGTTGTTCCATTATTGGGATTGAATCTTTTCAAGTGCTTGTTTAACCGAAGCGTTGGTCACAGTATGATCTTTAAAATAGGCGACCAGTTGCTCTTTTTCACTTTCGGTGGCTCCCATCTGGTTGAGCATATTCATCAAATGCATTTTCATATGTCCCTTTTGGATGCCAGTGGTTACCAAGGATCGGAGTGCTGCAAAGTTTTGTGCTAATCCGGCAACCGCAATAATTTGCATAAGTTCCTCGGCGGATGGCCGACCCAAAATTTCCAGGGCCAGTTTTACTAGGGGATGTAGCGAGGTGAGTCCTCCAACAGTTCCCAAGGCTAGCGGAATTTCAATCGAAAGTTTAAATTGGTCACCTTCTATTTTTACGTGGGTTAGGCTCGAGTAAGAACCGTCTTTGGAGGCATATGCGTGCACTCCGGCCTCAATGGCCCGAAAATCATTTCCGGTGGCTAGGACCACGGCATCTATCCCGTTCATGACACCCTTATTATGGGTAACGGCCCGGTGCGGTTCTACCTTCGCAATAGTCACTGCCTGAATGATTTTTTCTGCAAATTCCGCCCCGGTCATCTGACCCTCGTCCAACGCCGTAAGTGCACAGCTTACTTCAGCACGAACCAAACAATTAGGGACATAATTGGACAGAATGCTCATGACCACTTCAATGTCCTTTTCGTTTTCAGTGAAATCTGCATATTGCTTGGCCTCTTCTTTTAATGTTTTGGCAAATTGCTCCAAACAAGAGTTAATGAAATTGGCTCCCATTGCATCCAAAGTCTCAAAGGTGCAGTGCAGCTGATGATAGCCTTCCATTTTATCCCCTAGGCATCGCAGTTCAATAGCCTTAATGCCACCCCCGCGTTTTTCCATGTTTTGGGTGATAGTGGCCGTTTCTTGGAAAAGTTTAGGTTTGACCTCCTCAAAAAATTTTTTGAGCTTTTGGTCATTGCCATGGAACATAAAATGTACCTGACCTATTTTTTCAGTACCTAGCACCTCCGTCTTAAAGCCTCCTTTATTTAGCCAAAATTTGGCTGCCTTACTAGCCGCTGCAACAACTGAACTTTCCTCGATGACCATGGGAATGGCGTAGAGTTTGTCATTAATCAGGAAATTGGGTGCTACCGCAAAAGGGAGGTAGTAGTTTGAGATGGTATTCTCAATAAACTCATCATGAACTTTTTGCACCTCTGGGTCTTCGTTCCAATAACGTTCCAACAGTAGTTTGGCGGATTCTGGATCTGTTGTAAAATGCTTGGCGACCCATTCTATTTTTTGGTTTTTTGAAAGCTTGGAAAATCCCTCAACAGGAGTGTTCATGGTGTGTGGTTAAAGGAATCAAATATACATATAATGGGACTTTTTGGTGAATAGGGGAAAACAGGGTCATATTCTTGTTGCCTTAGCAACAATAAAGTTTATTTTTCGGATAAATATTAGTAAACTTGAGGGTTTATTATCAAATTACGACTTAAATGGGAAAAAATTTCCTTATCTGCATGCTCGCCCTGGGGTGCGTTGCCCTTTCTTCAGCCCAAAAACAAAAAATTACACTCGAAAATATCTGGCAAGGTGAGTTTCGAACAGAATATATGGATGCACTCCAATCCATGAAGGATGGCAGTCATTATATAGTGTTGAATTTTAATCGATCCCCCCGCAGCAGTAGTTTGGATAAATATGATTATACCACATCCAAAAAGACGGAAACAATAGTTGCCTCATCAGGAGAGGTGCCATTTTTTAGTTCATATGCGTTTAGCGATGACGAGTCAAAGGTGCTTTTGGCCACAGAGATAGAACCTATTTTTAGGCATTCACGCCTGGGCATTTATTACGTCTATGATATCACCTCCAAAAGTATTACCAAGGTTTCTGATTCGAAAATTCAGGAACCTTTGCTTTCTCCAGACGGTTCAAAGGTTGCCTATGTATACAATAATAATGTGTACAGTATGGATTTGAAATCCAAAGAAACCAAGCAAATTACGACAGATGGCAGTAAGGGAACCATTATTAACGGTATTACAGATTGGGTTTATGAAGAAGAGTTTGCGTTTGTGCGTGCTTTTGCTTGGAACAGCAACGGAACCAAAATAGCTTTCTTACGTTTTGATGAGACCAATGTGCCACATTTTTCTATGGACGTTTATGGACAAAATCTGTATCCTTTTCAGTATGAGTTTAAGTACCCCAAAGCTGGAGAAGAGAATGCCACTGTAAGCCTGCATATGTACGATGTTTCTTCTGGGAACATTTCAAATATAGACCTTGGAAACCAGTATTACATTCCAAGAATCAAATGGAAAAACAACCCAGATGAGTTAAGTGTGCAAACACTTAATCGGCACCAGAACCATTTGAAAATGTATACGGTCAATGCTTCGAACAACTCCGTTGATCTTTTATTTGAGGAAAAGGACGCCGCCTATGTTGATATAACGGATAACCTTACTTTCCTCCAAGATGACAGTTTCATCTGGACCAGTGAAATGGACGGGTACAACCATATCTATCTGTACAACAAAGATGGAAAGCTTCGCAACCAGGTAACACAAGGACCTTGGGAGGTAACCAATTACTATGGTTATGATGAAAAAAGGAAGAAAATCTATTACCAATCCACTGAAAATGGTTCCATTAATAGGGATGTGTACAGTATAGGAGCCAACGGAAAGAAAAAGAAACGTTTGACCACAGAGGAAGGAACAAACAACGCTGATTTTAGCGCCAGTTTCACCTACTTCATCAATACTTTCTCCGATGCTACGACGCCATACCGATTTACCTTGAACCAAGCTTCAGATGGCAAAGAACTCAGGGAGATTAAGAACAACGAGGACCTTTCAAAAAAGCTTGAAGGGTTTGATATGAGCCGAAAGGAATTTTCCACAATCAATATCAATGGAAATGACCTGAACATGTGGACGGTAAAACCTGCAGACTTCGACCCAAATAAAAAATATCCCCTTTTAATGTTCCAATACAGCGGACCGGGGTCCCAACAAGTTGCCAATAGATGGCTGGGAAGTAATGATTTTTGGCACCAAATGCTGGCATCTGAAGGTTACATTGTGGCCTGTGTGGATGGGCGTGGAACGGGTTATAAGGGAAGGGATTTTAAAAAGGTGACCTATTTAAACTTGGTGAAGCACGAGACCGAAGATCAAATAGCAGCAGCCAAAAAATTAAGCGAGCTTCCCTATATCGACGAAAATAGAACCGGCATCTGGGGCTGGAGCTATGGAGGTCATATGAGTACCAACTGTTTGCTCAAGGGAAATGATGTTTTTGAAATGGCCATTGCAGTAGCTCCGGTGACTTCATGGCGGTTTTACGATACCATTTACACAGAACGCTTTATGCGAACACCCGCTGAAAATCCAGCTGGGTATGATGATAATTCACCATTTAATTATCCAGAACTGCTAAAAGGCAAGTACCTATTGGTTCATGGTTCCGGGGATGATAATGTACATGTTCAAAACTCTATGCGAATGATAGAGGCTCTGGTTCAGGCCAATAAAGATTTTGAATGGGCCATTTATCCGGATAGGAATCATGGAATTTATGGTGGTAATACCAGACTTCACTTGTTCTCCAAAATGACCAAGTTCGTCAAGGAAAATTTGTAATCAAACTATCTAATATATGTCAGACGTTGTAAAACCGGCTAGCGAGAAGGAGCTTTTAGGGCACCCTCAAGGCCTATTCTATTTGTTCTTCGCAGAGTTGTGGGAACGTTTCAGTTTCTACGGAATGCGGGCCTTGCTCACCCTTTACATGGTCAACGTGGTATTCGAAGCTTTGGCCACACGGGATTATGCAGCCGCGGCTGTTTATGCTTCTTACGGTTCTTTGGTCTATGCTTCCACCGTTATTGGGGGCAAAATTTCCGATTCCATTTTAGGAATGCGTTCCTCCATTTTTTTGGGGGGTATTCTTATGGCGCTTGGGCATTTTGTTCTCGCCATTGAGAACAATACCGCATTCTTTTTGGCCCTTGCCTTTATTATTGTTGGTAACGGTTTCTTTAAACCCAATATCTCAACCTTTGTGGGCACGCTGTATAAAGATGGGGACACACGTAAGGATTCAGGATTTACCATCTTCTATATGGGGATAAATATTGGAGGATTTATTTCTCCACTGCTCTGTGGATGGCTTGGACATACCTATGGCTGGCATTATGGTTTTGGACTAGCCGGTATTGGAATGCTTACCGGACTGCTCTTTTTCTGGAGCGGAATCAAAAAGAATGTCTTTGGCGAAGGAGGTAAACCTCCAAGTGTAGAGGTATACGAGAAAAAGATAATGGGGATTCCGCAAAAGCATTTAATTCCACTTTTGGCATTTTTGTCAGCTCCTTTAATTGCGTTCCTACTGCAATCTTATAAATCTTTGGGCGAAAAGGGAACGGCGTTCGGAGATACCAACATCGTTAACCTTCTGTTCTATTTGGTTGGAATTTTAGTACTGATTTATCTAGGTACGATCATGGTAAAATCTACCATGGACGAACGCAAGAAACTTTTCATGGCGGTACTGATCACGTTCTTCATGACCATTTTTTGGGGTTTTCATGAACTGCATGGCAGCGTCATTACCCTGTTTGCCGCAAGAAACGTAAACCTTTCCATGATCAATGCAAGTCAGACCAATGCACTGAATTCCATGTTCATTGTCATCTTGTCCATTCCTATCTCCATTATGTGGACCTATATGGCCAAGAAAAAGATCAACCCAAGGACACCTTATAAATTTGGAATGGGATTGGTTTTGGCCGGTTTGGCATTTTATGTGGTCTCCTTAAGTGGCGGGAGTGCTGACGAAAACGGAATGGTTCCCTTCTCATACCTGCTTTGGTTGTATTTCTTGATTTCTGTTGGCGAGTTGTTCATGTCGCCAGTGGGACTTTCAAAAATAACGGACCTATCTCCCAAACGAATAGTGGCCTTTATGATGGGGGTATGGTTCTTGTCGTCTGCCTATGCCTTTCAAATTGTTGGTTTCATTTCCAAGCAATTGGCTATTGAAAGTACGGATAGTAATGTAGGCGGTCTGGATACTTTACATGTTTATTTGGATGGATTTAGCCTTATTGCCAAGTATTCCCTGGTAGCAGGTGTTGTGGTGCTGTTGTTTGGCCCACTAATGAAAAAATTGATGGGGAACGTACACTAGTCAGAACCCATATCAAAAACAAAATATCCCTTTTCGCGAGTGCTGTGAAAAGGGATATTCTTTTTCATACAACTCGCTTTCCAACGTTTTACGAAGCTGGTAAAATTGCTGCCATCGGCAATAACTGTTTTAGGTTTCATAGAGTCCAATAAGCGATCTATATTGATTTTTGTAGATTGGGTGAGTAAAAGATAATCTACATGCATGCCTTTAGGGTGGATCCCCGAACTGTCCAGCACAAAAATTCGTTTTGGACCTATATCATAGCTATTTTGCAAGGGATGTTTGCTGACGGATTTTATCCGTTCGGCTACTAGATAGTTTTGGGCTAAGGTTGGAAATGAAGTTGTATCTGATGAAAAAAAGCGCAGTTGGTTTCCTTGTTGGTGCAGCAAAATGGTTTCCTTGGATTGATGCCCCAAAATGAGTGATTGTTTTCCACTGACTTGTTTTTGGTTCCAGAGCCCCCACAGTTGAAACAAAAGAATTCCAAAAGTAACGGGAACAAAGGTTTTCTTTTTTGGTTTGGATAGTAAACGAACTAGGGCTATCAAAAATATGTAACCTAAAACCAATTGGACGCTGTCAAACGGTATTTCCTTAATAAGAAAACGCTCTTGTTGTCCCACCCAGCCTATAATCGTGTTCATTCCTTGAATGGAAAGATTATATCCCTGCATAAGAACGTTTGGAAGAGCGTCCATAAGGGATAAGACAATCACTAAGATTCCATACCCCAGCAATAAACCTAGAAAGGGCACCACTAAAAGATTGGACACGAAAAACAGTGCAGGAAATTGATGGAAATAGAACAGGCTTATGGGCAGTACCCCCATTTGGGCCGAAACGCTGATGGAAAGTAGCTGCCAAACCTTTCGGATCAAGAAGTTTTCCGGAGTCCAAAACCGCTTAAATTTTGGATAGAGCCATACAATGGCAAATACAGCGGCATAACTCATTTGAAAACCAACTTGGAACAGGAACAAAGGTTTTAAGAGTAATGTGAAACACAGCGATAGTGCCATTATGTTAAAAGTGTTTGTGGGCCTGTTCAGGTGCATTGCATATGCCAAAAAGGAAAACATGGTCACTGCCCTGACAATGGACGGACTAAGACCTGCAATAAAGGCATAGACCCATAGGGACAAAACAATGACCAATAGTTTCAACACTTTACCTTTGGGCAAACGCGCTAAGGGTGCGAACAAAAATTGCAACAATAGCAGTAGAATGCCGACATGAAGGCCGGAGACGGCCAAAATATGAACGGCGCCCGCATTTTTGTAATTATCATAGATATCCGCTGAAATTGCATCTCGGTAACCCAATAATAAAGCTTGAATAACACCTAATTCTTCCGTTCCGAACCCTTCTTTCCGCAACTTGGAAATGATATGGTTTCTGAATTCGGCCGCGTATCCCATCAAAGTTCTGGAAGGAGCATCACGAACCACCATGAACTCCCATTGGCCCTTTAGTTGATGTTGAATTCCTTGCTTTTCAAGATAGGCCCGATAATCAAATTGGTGTGGATTTCGTGGAGGCTGAATCTTTAGCAGGGGACTACTTAGAACTACTTCGTCATCCACGTTAAGATTGTTTTTTATCGGATTCCTTGGGAAACTTAGAATAAGTTTTCCTTGCTGGGGTTCATTGTCCGTTAGCATGACTTGGGCCACATAGCGCCTGCTATAACTATTGGGCTTCAAAACCTCCTTAATTTTCAATACCCAGGTATAGGATACGTCGTCTTGAAGATTGGAAAGGGAGTTGGGGTTGGAAAGGTTCATTGCGAATATTCCAATGGTAATGAAGGTCAGTATAAATGTCAATTCGAAAAAAGGAAAGCCTTTTCGGGATTGCTTTTTCATCGCTAGAAACAATAGAAAGACCAGTATTGGAAGTAAAAACAGAACTACACTGTACGTAACCCTTAGATAAAACCCAAGAAGTATGCCCGCGACAAGGCATGGCGCCATTTTTATGGATACAAAATTGAAGTGGAGCATTTACAGGATGCGGGTGGCCCTCACAAAAGCATAGTTCCAATACCCTTCCCGAAGGGAAGAAACAATTACCCCGCGAGAGGATGTGGAATGAATGAACTTAATGTCATCTCCCTTGACATCCACAACCAATCCCACATGATTGATCCGCTTTCTGTTTTTACCGGTCTTGAAAAAAAGTAGGTCTCCCTTCTGTACCTGCTTCACCTTAATACGTTTTCCACGTTCCGCCATTTGATAGGAGACCCGTGGAAACTCAATATCGTTCTCCTGAAGGGATACAAACACAAGACCTGAGCAGTCCATTCCTTTTTTTGTAGTGCCGCCAAATCGGTAACGAGTACCTGAAAAAGCCATTGCTGTTTCCACAACGCTTTCAGCTTTTAGGTTTTTTCGTTTTTCTTTTCTTGAAGGCTCCTCTGGGACCACAGGTTCCTCTTTGGAGGCTTCTACCGTAACGGTCCTGGTCTTGCTATAGGTTCTTTTTTTCTTGGCGCCACAACCAAAAAGAACCAAAAGCGCTAAAAAGTAAAGTGCTTTGCGTAACATTTAAAAGTAGGTTTTAAGACTTGTGGCCATAAATTAAGCATTTTCAACGATTAATTGGGCTGCTAATTGACTGGCACCTTTTCCGCCTAATTTTCCCCTCAAAATCCTATAGTCCTCCAAAATTTGTTCTCTCTTTGGACCTTCAACAATCTTGCCAAGCTCCAACTTTAGATTCGCGGTGGTTAAGTCATTTTGAATGAGTTCTTTAACCACTTCTTTTCCCATAATTAAATTGACCAATGAAATAAAATCCAAGGTAATGATGCGTTTTGCAATTTGGTACGAAATCCAGTTGCCTCTATAACACACTACTTGAGGGATGCTGAATAGGGCAGTCTCCAAAGTAGCCGTTCCGCTGGTGACCAATGCTGCATGGGAGTGTTTCAATAAGGAATAGGTCTGGTTGGATACGTAGCTTACTTGATTACCTTCGAGGAAAGGTTCGTAAAAAGCATCCGGCAAACTGGGTGCACCCGCAATCACAAACTGGTATGCCTGAAAATCCTTCTTTACGGAGAGCATTAGGGAAAGCATCTTCTGTACCTCTTGTTTTCTACTTCCTGGAAGCAGGGCAACAAGGGGCTTGTTATGGTCCAATCCGTTTTCCGCACGAAATTGGGCTTCATCCACTATAGAAGTATTTTCTATGGCATCTATTAATGGATGACCAACAAAATGAACGGGATAAGCGTGTTTTTTTTCATAGAAATCCTTTTCGAAGGGAAGGATAACGTGCATTTGGTCAATATCCCGTTTAATTTTTTTGATCCTACCTTCTCTCGAGGCCCATATTTGTGGCGAGATGTAATAATTGGTTCGGTACCCTTTTTTCTTGGCCCATTTGGCGATGCGCAGATTGAATCCAGAAAAATCAATAAAAATAACCACGTCTGGATTGAATCGCTCAATATCTTCCTTGCAAAAGGAAATGTTCTTAAAAATGGTCGGGATGTTTTTAATGACCTCCAAAAACCCCATGAAAGCCATATCCTTATAGTGCTTGGCCAAAGCTCCTCCTGCTTCTTGCATAAGGTCCCCGCCCCAACATCGTATTTGGGCGTCAAGGTCCTTTTTTTTAATGGCCTTGATCAAATTGGATCCGTGGAGATCCCCAGAGGCTTCGCCAGCAATGATATAGTACTTCATAGGGAAAAGTGCGCCATTGAAACCAAGTTTACTTAAATATTTTGTAATAAAGGATGACAAGGGCGGTCAACAAAGTGGCAATCATGACTCCTCTAGCCCTATAGTCTCTTTTTAACCTCAAGAACCCGAAAAAGGCTACCAAGTTTAAGATAGCCCCAAGGGCGAGCAGACTCCCAATATGCCCTTGTGAAATGGCAGCTTCGAAGGTTTCCACTATTCCTAAATCGGAAAAAATCAAAATGTATCCCAGGGTTCCTAAAGTATTGGCAATGATGCCCACGGCCAATCCGATTAAAACTTCTTTTTTATTCATTCAAGCTCCAATTGTTTATTTGTGGTATGGCGTGATGCGCCGTAAGATCAAATTGTGTGGGCACTACTGAAACGTAACCCTGTGACAGGGCCCATTCGTCCGTATCCTCTCCTTTGTCCAATAATTCAAACTCACCTGTTAACCAATAATAGTCCTTGCCGGTAGGACTTGTGCGCTTGTCGAATTGTTCCTTCCAGTTGGCCCGTGCCTGTCTGCAAACTTTTATGCCTTTCGGTTGTTCTTTGGTTTTTGGAATATTCACATTGAGCACCGTTCCTCGCGGAATTCCATGATTGAGCGCTTCAACAACAATTTTTTTTACGGAATTTTTAGCGTGGTCAAAGTTGGCCTCCCATGAATAGTCGCACAAAGAAAAACCTATTGCGGGAATACCCTCAATTCCGGCCTCAATGGCGGCACTCATGGTACCGGAATAAATCACGTTTATGGACGAATTGGAACCGTGGTTGATACCGCTAACACAGATGTCCGGTTTTCTGTCCAAAATTTCTTGAAGCCCTAGTTTTACACAATCTGCGGGGGTTCCACTGCAGCTGTATTCACGAGGGGCACCTTCTTTTTGATCAATGACAACCTGTTTGGAGTAAAGCGTGCTATCAATGGTGATGGCATGTCCCATTCCAGATTGTGGGCTGTCGGGGGCTACCACCACAACCTCTCCAATCTCCTTCATAATTCGTATTAAAGACCTTAATCCAGGTGCCGTAATTCCATCATCATTGGTGACCAGGATAAGCGGTTTTTTCATTTTGTATAATTATTACCGTAAAAATACGTTTTTCATAAGGATATGATGCCGTGTGCGTTTAACAAAAAATTAAAAGCAGCAAGCCTGTGTGGCACGGTTTTTTCAGTATCTTAGGGAATTCATACAAGTAGAAACGGAGGATGAAGGAATGATGTTTTGGTATTGAAGGACCAGCGAATTTCGTCCCAATTAAACGACCTTATTTATGAAAAAGAATTTCACCTTGGCCCTTTTGGTAATTCTTGTGGCGGTAGCTTCCTGCAGTTTTACAAACAAATCGTTTGAGAACGATGATAAGGATAAATTGCTATTGGACCTTATTACCTACGTGCTCGAGCGTGGTCACTACGAACCCAAAAACCTTAACGATAACTTCTCTTCCAATGTATTTGACGATTTCATAGATATTTTGGACCCTACAAAAAGGTATTTCTTGGCCAGTGATGTCAGGGAATTTGAAAAGTACAGGTTCATGATCGATGATGAGATCAAGAACACCGATATTACCTTCTTCAATGTGGTGTACCAACGTTTGATGAAACGTATGGACGAAGCCCAAGAAATCTATAAGGAAGTATTGTCTCAACCTTTTGATTATACTACACAGGAGACTATTAATATCGATTACAAGGATCAAGAATATGCTGCCAACAAAAAGCAATTGAAGGAGCGTTGGAGAAAACAATTAAAATACAATACGCTAGGTATTTTTGATAATAAGGCGGAAAATAGAATTGCCGAGGCAGACCAGCTTACCAAAACCGGTGTTGTAACTGAGGTAATGACGTTGGAAGATATTTCCAATAGTATTGATGAGGCGGCCACAGAAGCCGAGGCCAGAGAGAATACCAAAAACACCTTGGATGAGTTCTTTGATTTCATAGAGGATTTGGAACGTAAGGATTGGTTTGTACAATACATCAACACTATTGTTGACGAGTTTGATCCACATACCTTCTATTTTGCACCGGATGACAAGGAGAAGTTCGATATCGGCATGTCTGGTAAGTTTGAAGGAATTGGTGCTAGACTACAGAAAAAACCGGAAGGAGCCCGTATCATGGAGATCATCTCTGGAGGACCGGTCTGGAAAGAACAGAGCCTGGAGGTTGGAGACGAAATTTTAAAAGTAGGGCAAGATGGGGAGGAACCTATCGACATTGTTGGAATGCGTTTGGATGACGCCATAAAATTGATCAAGGGCCCAAAAGGAACCGTGGTTGATCTTACCGTACGAAGAGTGGACGGCACCGTTGAGGAAGTTTCCATTACCCGCGATGTGGTGTTGCTTGAAGAATCCTATGCAAAGTCGGCCACAGTGGAAAGGGATAGTCATAAATATGGACTCATTAATCTACCTAAGTTTTATGTGGATTTTGAGGACTATACCGAACGTAATGCGGCCACGGATGTAGCCAAGGAAGTAGAGCGCCTAAAGCAGGCAGGTGTTGAAGGGATTGTACTTGATTTAAGGGATAATGGCGGTGGATCCTTGAAAACCGTTGTGGAAATGGCCGGTTTGTTCATTAAGGATGGCCCCATCGTACAAGTTAGATCTTCGGGGCAGCGTAAAGAGGTACATGAAGATAAGGATGAACGTATTCAATGGGATGGTCCATTGGTGATCTTGGTGAATGAACTTTCAGCTTCCGCCTCAGAAATTTTGGCAGCGGCCATGCAGGATTACAAAAGAGCGGTTGTGATTGGAAGCAAGCAAACCTTTGGGAAAGGAACCGTTCAGAATGTGATTCCTTTGGATAACATTGTACGCAGCAATGAGCATGGTGACCTTGGAGCTATTAAGCTTACCACCCAGAAATTCTATAGAATCAATGGTGGTTCCACCCAATTGGAAGGTGTAAAAAGTGATATTGTGGTACCGGACCGTTATTCCTATATCGATCTTGGGGAAAGAGATCAAGAAAACCCATTGGGATGGGATAAGATTACTCCTGCTGATTATGAGATTTGGGATGGTTATATCGATTTTGAAACCGCGGTTGCGAATAGCAAAAAGAGAATGGCCGATAATCCTCAGATCAAATTAATCGAAGAGAATGCCAAATGGCTGAAAGAGCAACAGGACGAAACCGTGATTTCCTTGAACTATAATGATTACAAGATACGCGAGGAAACCGCAAAAAAACGTTCCGATCATTTCAAGAGCTTAAGGGAATACGATTCAAAACTTACATTTGAGTCACTTAAATACGAAACAGAATTGTTTACTCAAGATTCTGTACTTCGGGAGAAAAGAGATCGCTGGCACAAAAATTTGGCCAAGGACATCTATGTGGAAGAAGCAGTGAACGTATTGAGGGATCTTCAGTTGAACAATATTAAAAGCAGCGAGCGAAAGCTGGCCAGTGTAAAAGGATAGTTTTATCTGCTAAAAAATTAAAGTAGCCAACTCCTAGGAGTTGGCTTTTTTGTTAAAATTTTTCGACGCAAAACAACTTGGGACTAGTACCGATCTAATAGATTTGATTCGCGATTCTCGTAAAAAACCTAAGATTCAGACCGAGATTGAAAATGGAATGAAAAACAAAACCGTTTATACCCTCTTATTTGTTCTTTGTATTGTGGGTTTCTGGGCCTTTGAAAACTTCTATACCCCGGATACCTATTCAGAACCCGTTGCCGATAGTGCTGAAAATTTTGTCCAGTCTAGTTTGCTGCCCGAATCGACCACGGCTGAGGTTGTAGCACATAATTATTATTCGTTGTCCTATAATGAGCCTTATGAACAGGCAGAATGGGTGGCCTATGCCCTTAAGCAATCGCATTTAACCTATGACAACAGAAAAAGACCCTATTTTATTGAAGACCCTAAGGTAAAGACGAAGTCCGCGGATTGGCGAAATTATCGTGGTTCTGGTTACGATCGAGGGCATCTTTGTCCGGCCGGTGACCGAAGGTTCTCTGAACAGGCCTATAACGAAACCTTTTATACAAGTAATATCAGTCCACAGAATCGGGAGTTCAATGCGGGGATTTGGAACCGTTTAGAACAACAAATTAGGCAATGGTGCAAAAAATATGGGAATCTGACTATTATTGTCGGAGGCGTTTTGGAAAATGGATTGGAAGAAATTGGAATCGAAGATGTGGACGTTCCAAAGAGGTTCTTCAAGTTAGTGGTTAAGAAAAATAAAGAGAGTTGGAATGTATTGGCGTTTGTAATACCCAATCAAGAAAGTTCCAAGCCTCTGCATCACTTTCTTGTTTCGGTAGACGAGGTTGAACGTATAACTGGAATTGATTTTTTCGAAAAAATGCCTCAAAGTTGGCAAAAAGAACATGAAACCGCCGTTAATAAAAAAGACTGGAAGTTCTAAATCCCATCCTTCAAACGATTTGAATCCAACTTAAGGAAGATAAATAACAACATTGTAAAAAATATGAGCCCAGAACCTCCATAGCTAAAAAATGGAAGAGGTACTCCAATGGTTGGTAGAAGTCCTATCACCATTCCAATATTTATAAAATAATGGATCAATAGTATTGAAATCACCCCATAGCCGTACATTCGGCTAAAATCACTTTTTTGTCGTTCGGAGATAAAAATCAATCGCAAAAAGAAAAAAGAGAACAATAGGATTACCGTTGCGGTTCCCATAAAACCCCATTCTTCCCCAACCGAACTAAAGATGTAATCCGTATGCTGCTCGGGCACAAAATCCCCCTTGGTTCGTGTTCCCTCCAAAAATCCTTTTCCAAAAAAACCACCAGATTCTATGGCCTTTTCGGACTGATAGGTATTATAGCCAATGGTTTTTCGAATTTCCTCTAATTTTTTCTCATCCTTTTCCAAACTCAGCCATAATGCAAAGCGGTCTCTGTGGCGTTGTTCAAAGACGTTTTCGTACACAAATCGAACTGATAACGAAAATAGAACTGAGGCACCTATTATGGCTATAAACGGGATGATGGGAATTTTGACCGACTTCCTTTTCAGACCAAAAATCAAGACAGAGAAGATGGCCAAACCTATGGCCACCCAAACTGTTCCAAACATCAGCGTGGTGGCAAATAATATGACCATAACCAGTAAAATACCAAGATAATAGAGTGGAAGCCCTTCACGGAAAAGCACAAAGAAGAGCGAAAAATAAATCAATGAACTTCCTGGGTCGGGTTGTGGCAATATTAAAATGGCCGGAAGTAAAATAACAACCAATGCATAAAGCTGATGTTTCCGGGTTTTAATATCAGTTTGAATATCACTTAAATATTTGGCCAATGCCAGCGCAGTGGTCACCTTGGCCAATTCTGAAGGTTGAAGGTTGAAGAATCCCAAATCGTACCACGATGTGGCTCCGGCAATCGTTTTGCCAAACACAAAAAGACCCAATAGCAACACCAACGAACTGATGTAAAAAATTGACGCAAAGCGTTCAAAGAAATTGGTTTCTATAAATAGGACGAAAACTATTCCCAAGCCGGCAAGTCCAATAAAGAAAAGTTGTTTCCCATAAAGGGTAGAGAAGTCGAAAATTGAGGTATTGGGGTCAACTAGGGTTGTGGAGTAAATATTTACCCACCCAATAAGAACCAAAAGCGCATAAAGAAAAACGGTAAGCCAATCTAGTCGTCCAAATAATCCTCTACCAGACATACTCATTGATCTTGAACGGTTCACCACTCAAAGGTTTGGCATATTCGTGCTCCAAAGTTTTTTCGAGCATACGCTTTTCCAAATCCTTTCGGGTGATTTTGCCCTTTAGATATTTTTCAATCAAAAGAGAGGCAATATGGCCAGCGTACCGAGAGCCATAATAACCATTTTCAATGTATACGGCCAAGGCAATTTTCGGGTTTTCCACGGGGGCAAAAGCCACAAAAACAGAATTGTCCGTTAACTGCACCTTTTCGCCATCAATTCGGGTGAAGTTTTCCACCGTTCCCGTTTTTCCAGCAATATTGATATCTGGAATCTGAACCCATCTTGCAGTCCCGTACTTGTACACATTGGCCATCCCCTCAACTACCGGTTCAAAATGTTTCCGGTCGATAGTGGTGTAGTGCGGCTCGGTATACTTCGGGTCAATCCCGCCGGTATTGCCAATGCTTTTTAAGATATGGGGAGTGTAGTAATAACCTCGATTTGCAATAGCAGCGGTCATATTGGCCAATTGTAAGGGAGTAGCGGCCACCTCACCTTGCCCAATGGAATTGGATATTATGGTTGAAGAAGACCACCTTCCATCACCGTACCAGCGATCATAAAACTCTTTTCCAGGGATTCTACCAGGTCTTCCCGTAGGCAGGTCGGTTCCCAGATAGTTGCCAAGTCCAAAACTTTCAATGTGCTTTTCCCACACATCCATGCCCTCATCGGTAGTTTGGAATTTACCATAAATTTTTCGAAACGTACCGGCAAAATAGGCGTTGCAAGACTGATAAATACCGGAATTCATGTCCCTCATGCCCCCGCCGCAGTGGCATCCTTTCTTTTGACTTCCCACATAGAATCCATTGTAGCATCGGAATTTTGTGCTTGGTTCTATAACACCCTCCTGAAGCGCAACGAGGGCATTCAGTGTTTTGAAGGGGGAACCGGGTTCTTTTTCAAATGAAATGGACCGGTCAAACAAAGGTTTGGAAATAGAATCGTAATGGAGTTTGCTATAGTTTTTGGAACGTTGGCGACCAACAAGTAATGAGGGGTCATAGGTTGGACCAGAGATCATGGTTAAGATTTCACCTGTTTTGGGCTCAATTGCAACAACTCCTCCGTGCTTTCCGTGCATTAACCGCTCTCCGTATTCCTGTAGTTTTTTATCGATGGTAATCCGAAGTTCTTTGCCCTGTTCAGGAAGGGTGTCCAATTTACCTCCTTTGTAAGGCCCTATATCCCTGTTGAAGCGGTCCTTTTGAATATGTTTTACTCCTTTACGGCCTCTAAGTATTTCTTCATATTGTTTTTCCACCCCCGTTCGGCCTTTTAGTTCTCCTGCCACATAATAGGGATTGTTGTCCAGGTCCCACTCGTTTACCTCACTAATGTAGCCCAATACATTTGCAGAGCTATTGGTAGTATAAAATCGAAGCGAACGTTTTTGGATATAAAAGCCTTCGAAATGCCGCATTTTCTCCTGAAGTCGAGCATAATCCTCCTTGGATAGTTGCGGAACAAGCACCGAGGGTAGTCGCGGGGAATATGTCCGAGCCTTTTTCATTTTTTTGATGAAGGTAGGTTTGTCAACTCCTAGGAGTTGGCAAAATTCAAGGGTGTCCAATGGTTTTACCTCCCTTGGAATGACCATCACATCATAGGCAGGCTGGTTTCCTACCATCAGTTCCCCATTTCTATCATAAATATAACCGCGTTCGGGATAATCGTAGATTTTTTTGATGGCTGGGTCATCCAAAATCTGATCAGGCGAAAAACGAAAAAGCTGTAAGTAGGATAGCCTACCAATAAAGGTAAAACCAACAATTACGATAATGGACGAGAGTAATAACTTTTTCATTTATTTTCCATTGGTAGGGAAGACCTTTTTTATTTCAACGCTATAACCTAATTTTTATTCGGTTTGGGGACTAAAAAGTGAACTGAAAAGCGCACATATTACCAAAGTTACAACACCTGTTGCGAAAACCTTTTTCAAAATTAGCAGGAAATGTGATAGGCTCAATACCTCAAATGTAAAGAATACCAATTGGTGAAGCAGAATCAACAGCCCTAAAAAGGTAAGGCGCTGTATCTTGGTGGTGTTCTTGAAACTGAAGTTTTGAAACTCGTAATTAACACCAAAACAAAATCGCATAATAACGGGTCGCGCGTATGCAACCGTTAGTGAAGCCATGGAATGCAGTGCCAGGGTGTCCGAGAAAAAATCAATCATGAAACCCAGTAAAAACGCAGTGATCATAAATAGGGCCCTATTGCCTTTGATGGGATACCAATAGAAAAATATGATATAAACCAACGGATTGATGAAGCCTAAAAAATTTAAGGTGTTGAATATGAGTACCTGGGTGAGCACAAGCAACACAAACCGTAAACCATTTAAAAACAAGGTGCTATTCATCTTCCGTTTGAGCTTGTAGTTCCCTAATTTCCTCTTTGTACTTGTTGGTGATCAGATATACGTTTTTGATGTTGGCCATATCATTAAACAATTCCACATCAATATTGTAAAAGCTTTTGGAGTTGTCCAGATCATATCGTTTGATAATCCCAATTGGGATGTTCTCTGGAAAAATACTGGACATGGCGCCAGTCACAATGGTGTCACCAACAACGAGGGGAACCAACCTTGGAATATCCACAAGCTGAACCACATTGTAATCCCCTACATTCCAGGTTAAGGAACCAAAATAATCCGTGTTTTTGATTTTGGCGTTGATATTGGATTTGGTGTTCAGTACACTTTGTACTGTGGAAAAATGGGTTGAGGTATTTTCCACAATCCCCAAAATACCACTGGTGGTGATGACCCCCATGTCTTGCTCAATTCCATCATTGCTTCCCTTGTTGATAGTGAGATAGTTCCGGGGGGATGAAAAGCTGTTTTTAACCACGTCTGCACTAATTACCTCGTAGGTCAAAGCCAAATTGGAGGAATCTTGTTTCTTCTCCAAAGAAACCTTGCCATAATTGAAGAGTAACCTTCGCAATGCTTCGTTTTCCGTTACCAATCTTTGATTCTCCTCCCTTAGGGAAAAATAGGATGAGATGTTGGCTGCTGTCCCATAGATGTTGCCCGAAATCCATTTGGAGGAATTAAAAAACTTGGATTGATGGTAAGAGTGTGATCGTATGGTAAGTGCCAGTGAAATGACCATGAGAAGGCCATAGAGAAACGCATTTCTATAACTTAAAATAAAATTGATGATGCGCTGCATGCAATTGTATCATTACGAAAGTTAATGAACTTTCAAATGGGCCATGACCGGCAGGGGCAACCGGATTATTTGATCAAAATACTTTTATAGCGCTCCAAGTTTTTAAGCGCAATACCGGTTCCTCGAACCACTGCTCTTAAAGGGTCCTCGGCGATATAAACTGGTAAATCTGTTTTTTGTGATAATCTTCTATCCAATCCGCGCAGCATTGAGCCACCCCCTGCTAAATAAATACCGGTATTGTAGATATCAGCTGCCAGTTCTGGCGGAGTTTGTGAAAGGGTTTCCATAACGGCATCCTCAACACGCAATATACTTTTGTCCAAAGCTTTGGCTATCTCTCTGTACGAAACCTGCACCTGCTTAGGTTTTCCTGTGAGCAAGTCCCGTCCTTGAATGGATTTGTCATCCGGTGGGGATTTAAGGTCTTCGGTCGCGGAACCTATCTCAATTTTGATGGCTTCCGCCGTACTCTCCCCAACATAAAGGTTGTGCTGGGTGCGCATATAGTAAATGATGTCATTGGTAAAGACATCACCCGCAATTTTCACGGATTTGTCGCAAACAATACCGCCAAGTGCAATCACGGCAATCTCGGTGGTTCCTCCACCTATATCCACAATCATATTGCCCTTGGGCTGCATAATATCCAATCCGATACCGATAGCGGCCGCCATAGGTTCATGAATCAGGTAGACCTCTTTTCCATTCACACGTTCGGCAGATTCCCTAACCGCTCGCATTTCCACTTCTGTAATCCCAGAGGGAATGCAGATGACCATCCTTAGGGCTGGTGGAAACCATTTTTTCTTTAAGGCCGGGATGTTTTTGATGAACATATTGATCATCTTTTCCGAGGCATCAAAGTCGGCAATTACACCATCCTTCAAGGGTCTAATGGTCTTAATGTTTTCATGGGTTTTTCCCTGCATCATATTGGCCTCCCTGCCCACGGCTATTATCTTGCCTGAGACTCGATCTCGGGCAACAATGGAAGGACTGTCCACTACAACTTTATCCAAATGTATGATAAGGGTATTTGCAGTTCCGAGGTCAATGGCTATTTCCTCGGTCATGAAATCAAAAAATCCCATAGAAAAGTTTGGTTTTTTAGATTAACGGTAAATTTTATCGGCTAATGTACTAAAATTAATGCTTAAAATGCCGCGTGCCCGTCATTACCATGGCCAGCCCGTTTTCGTTGCAATAATCGATACTTAGTTGATCCTTGATGGACCCCCCAGGTTGGATGACACTTTTAATGCCTGCCTTGTGCGCAATCTCCACACAATCAGGGAATGGGAAGAAAGCATCACTGGCCATAACCGAGCCATCTAGGTTAAAATTGAACGATTTTGCCTTGTGAATCGCTTGGTTCAGAGCATCCACCCTGGAAGTCTGGCCCGTACCACTGGCGCACAGTTGTTTGTTCTTTGCCAAAACAATGGTGTTGCTCTTGGTGTGTTTGCACAGTTTGGAGGCGAAGATAAGATTTTCGATTTCCTCCGTAGAGGGTTTTAGCGTTGTCACCGGATTGAGTTGGTCAGCGGTGTCTGTTTTAAAATCCTTGTCCTGCACCAAAATACCATTCAGGCAGGTTCTTACCAGTTTTTCGGGAAGTGCTACCTCATTTTGGATAAGGATAATTCGGTTTTTCTTGCCTTTCAGGATTTCCAAAGCTTCATCAGAATAACTTGGAGCGATGACCACTTCACAGAACAATTTATGGATTTCCTCAGCTGTAGGAGCATCAATCTCAACATTGGAGATGAGGATTCCACCAAACGCAGAAACAGGATCTCCGGCCAAGGCATCCACGTAAGCTTGTTTTATGGTGGCCCGGGTAGCCAGTCCACAGGCGTTATTGTGTTTTAAAATGGCAAAAGTGGGGTCGTCCTGCGCAAATTCACCCATTAAATTCACCGCGGCATCCACATCTAAGAGATTATTATATGACAGCTCCTTACCGTGCAACTTGGAGAACATGGCATCAAAATCACCAAAGAAAATACCTTGTTGATGAGGGTTTTCCCCGTACCGTAGCACCTTTCCGGATTGCTCACTGATTTTTAAGGCCGTTTCATTTCCTTCCGAATTAAAGTAATTGAAGATGGCCGAATCGTAATGTGAGGAAACATTGAACGCCTTGGTGGCAAATCGTTTTCTATCCTCCAAGCCGGTAACACCGTTTCCTTCGGAAATAACGTTCAAAAAATCTTGGTAATCTTCCATGGAAGACACGCAGAGTACATCCTTGAAGTTTTTAGCAGCAGCCCGAATCAGGGAAATTCCCCCGATGTCGATTTTTTCGATAATATCCTGTTCTGAAGCACCGCTTTCGACCGTTTTTTCAAAAGGATAGAGGTCCACAATGACAATGTCCAGTTGTGGAATATCGAATTCGTCCATTTGGGCGACATCACCTTCATGGTCCTGGCGGTTCAAAATGCCCCCAAAAACTTTGGGATGAAGCGTTTTTACGCGTCCTCCCAAAATGGATGGATAACTGGTCACCTCTTCAACAGGCACCACATTGATACCTAAATCCCTAATGAATTTTTCAGTTCCTCCCGTGGAATAGAGTGTAACCCCTAGCTCATCAAGTTTTTTTACGATGGGTTCCAATCCGTCTTTGTGAAAAACGGAAATCAGTGCGGCGGTGGCTTTTTTGGCGGTGTTCATTGGTGTCTTAAAAATCAATTTCTTAAGCACACAAAAGTAAATTTTTTGTTAGTAAAAAGTGAGCCGTGTTATCAACAAAAACCCTTTAGTTTTAAAGAATTTCGGCTACTTTTTGGTTTACAAATTCCAAAAAGCGCTCATCGGCCTCTGTAAAAGGGTCCGGAGTGTTGGAGTCGATATCGATTTGGCCAATATTTTCTCCGTTAAGAAATAAAGGGATGACAATTTCCGATTTTACTGTGATGCTGCAGGCAATATAATTATCCTGTGCAGCGACATCCGGAACAACAAAATTCTCATTACTAATGGCTACCTGCCCGCAGATGCCTTTGCCAAAAGGAATAATGGTGTGGTCAGTGGGTTCACCGGCGTAGGGCCCCAATTTAAGTTCCTGCTTATCCCCATTCTTAAAGTAAAACCCGACCCAGTCATAGTAAGGAATCGATTTTCTTAATAGCTCGCAGACTACTTGAAGGCGGCTGTCCACCGTTTTATCACTATCTTTTAAAATCGCCGCTACTTCCGATTTTAAGGATTCAAGCATATTCGTTTTTTTACAAATGTATTTCAAACCGATATTATGGGTCGGATAAAACCACCAAAATTACGATTGTAAAGCACTAAAGTTTAGTTAATGAAAGTTGTTATTTATGACTTCATCTGAATTATTTGGTAATTTTGTCTTTGTGAAAGGATTATTCCATAAAATAGCATCAGTCCTACTTGCCACATTGGTATTGCTCTCGACCGTTTCTTGGACGGTGGACAAACACTTGTGCATGGGACGTGTTATGGACGTATCCCTTTTCACCGAAGCAGAGGATTGTGGCATGGAATTGGCCATGGAGGCTTTTGATAAAAAGGAATCGGATAACCACTGCTGTGATGATGAATCCTTTACCATTACCGGGCAGGATGATTTGAAGCATTCATCGGTCGATTTGGATTTGGAGCATCAGATGTTTCTGGTTGCTTTTACCCAATTCTATCTTCATTTGTTCCTTCCGCTTCAAGACCGTCCGGTTACAAATGCAGAATACCCACCACCAATCATTACCAGAGATATCCATATCCTGGATCAGGTTTTTTTAATTTGATGTAGCGCGTTTGCACAATTTCCCGTCTTAACCTTTATAAGTCGGGCAGAATGGATTGTTTCAAACCCATAATCGTTAATACATCAAATGAAATATATTTTAATACTTATAGTTTGGCTTCCCTTACTCGTAACCGCCCAGGACAAAATCGAGGGCATGGTTATGGAGGCCAATAAGGAGAACAAACATATAGGGTTATCCGGCGCCAATGTGTACTGGATGAACTCGCAAATAGGTACCATAACCCAAGAAAACGGAACCTTTAGCATTCCTTATACCAAGGAACACAATAAGCTCATTATTAGTTATGTGGGCTTCAAATCGGACACGTTGACCATAAATGAACCTAAAATGGTCCATCATTGGTTGCAGCCCACCAACCAACTGGACGAAGTGGTGGTGGAAAGAGAACGTGATGCTGTTCAGAAAGCGTACTTTGCTCCCCAAAATGTGGTGACCGTGAACAGTGCGGAGCTGCTGAAGGCCGCATGCTGTAACCTCTCAGAAAGTTTTGAGACCAATCCGGCTATCGATGTCAATTTTAATGACGCCCTTACCGGAACCAAGCAAATCCAGATGTTGGGACTTACAAGTCCTTACCTCTTGATTACCCAGGAGAACATTCCCATGGTGCGTGGTGCTTCGCAGGTTTTTGGACTTACCTTCACTCCTGGCACCTGGGTAGAAAGTATTCAGATTACCAAAGGTGCAGGTAGTGTGGTCAACGGCTATGAGAGCATTTCGGGACAAATCAATACCGAACTTCAAAAACCACTGACCGATACGCCCATTTTTATAAATGGTTATGCCAATGTGAACGGGCGGTTGGAATTGAATACCCACCTGAATACCAAACTGTCTGATCGCTGGAGTACGGGACTGTACCTTCATGGAAATAGACGGGATGTGGAAGTGGATAATAATAACGATGGTTTTTTGGATAATCCACTTTCCAACCAAATCAACATCATGAACCGATGGCAATACCAAGACCCTGAAAAAGGCTGGGTGAGCTTTTTCAATTTTCGGTTTTTGAATGATGAAAAACAGATTGGGCAAGAAGGTTTTGACCCAGAGGGCGATCGCTTTACCACAAACGCATGGGGGAGCGAAATAGATACCAAACGTGTGGATGGGTCTTTCAAACTGGGTTATGTGTTTCCAAACCTTCCTTTCCAGAGCATGGGCTTTCAGGCTTCATATAGCAACCACAATCAGGATTCTTACTATGGTTTCAATGTGTATGATATTGATCATCAGAGTATTTATTCCAATCTTTTGTTCAATTCAATTATCGGGAATACCAAAAACAAGTTTACCGCTGGATTGACATTCGCGTATGACGGGTATGATGAAGTGGTAAACAACCAGAATTTTGAGCGTGTAGACCGTTCGGCAGGCGCCTTTTTTGAATTCAACCATACCAATTTGGAAAAGGTGAGTTTTACCGCGGGACTTCGCGTGGATACCCATAACAGGTTGGGAAATTTTGTTACCCCAAGATTTCACATTCGGTACACACCTTGGGAGAAGGGTAGTCTAAGAGGTTCTTTTGGGATTGGTAGACGGGCTCCTAATATTTTTGCTGAAAACCAGAGACTCTTTGCGTCATCCAGAAATTTGATTTTAAACGGTAATGGAGGTAATATCTATGGTTTCGATGCAGAAAAGGCGGTGAACTATGGATTGAGTTTTTTGCAAGGTTTTTCACTTTTTGATAGACCGGGCAACTTTTCAGTGGACTTTTACCGCACCGATTTTGACAACCAAATTGTGGTGGATTGGGAAAACCCAAGAGAGGTGATTTTTTCCAATTTGGACGGGAAGAGCTATGCCAACAGCCTTCAAGTAGAACTTAACCATGAGTTGCTTCCGAGATTAGAGGTGCGAACGGCTTATAAATTCTATGATGTCAAGACGGATTATCAAACTGGGTTATTGCAAAAGCCGTTGCAGGCAAGACACCGTTTTTTTGCCAATGTGGGGTATAATACCCAACCGTCGGACAATGGTTCCCAATGGCGATTTGACTATACCTTACATGCTTTGGGAGAACAACGTCTACCAGACACATCGGCCAACCCCGTTAATCTTCAACTGGGAGATTTTGCAGATGGTTATAGTCTAATGAATGCACAAGTGACCAAGGTATTTTCCAAACGTTTTGAGGTGTATTTGGGAGGCGAAAACTTAACAGATTTTAGACAAGACAATCCTGTTTTGGGGTCACAGGATCCTTTTGGAACAAATTTTGACACAACCATAGTGTACGCCCCAATTTTTGGACGTATGGTCTATGCAGGTTTTAGATTTAAATCATAATAAACAATTAATACAATGAAAAATAGAGTACTGATTTTGTTATTTGTGTTGGCTTCTACAGTTGGTTTTTCCCAAGAAAAGAACAAGAAGCTGCTTATGGATGTTAACGGAAAATGTCTCATGTGCAAGGCTAGAATTGAAAAGGCCGCATTGGGTGTTCCTGGCGTTAAGTATGCTAGCTGGGATATTCCCACACACCAGTTGTCGTTGATTATGGACGAGCGAAAAACGGATGCCATGAAAATAAAGACGGCAATTGTGGAGGCAGGTCATGATACCAAAGAACTCAAGGCCAGTGAGGAAGCTTATGATAAAATCCACCCTTGCTGTAAGTACCGAGAGGATAATTCGGACGATAGTGGCAAACATTGATGGAGCATACCTATACCATAAAAGGAATGACCTGTCAGGGATGTGTGGCTTCGGTGAAGGAAAGGTTGCTGACCGTAGAAGGGGTGAAGGGAGTGTCCATAGACCTGGAAAAAGCTAGAGCGGCCATTCAGATGGATAACCATATCAAGCTCTCCGGGCTAAGAGCGGTGCTGCCTAAAAAGTATTCCATTTCCAGGGAGCAATTGGTTCCCAAACAGGAAGTAAATGCAGAAGAAAAGTCCAAATGGACGCAGCTTAAACCATTGTTTTTGATTTTTGCCTACTTGTTTGCCGCAGCAATCCTGATGCATATCGATAACTGGGATATGTCGGAAGCGATGCTGGACTTCATGGGGCTTTTCTACATTGTTTTCAGCTTTTTTAAGTTTTTGGACCTGAAAAACTTCCCGGCCAGTTTTGGAATGTACGACCCCTTGGCGAAAGTTGTGCCCATGTATGGTTGGTTGTATCCATTTATTGAGTTGGGATTGGGATTGTTGTTTTTATTGCGACTCGATATCCCCTTTGCCCTAATCGCCACAATCGTTGTTTTGGGAATTACCACCATTGGGGTGACCAAAACGCTTCTTGATAAAAAGAAGATTAGATGTGCCTGTTTGGGTACGGCCCTAAAGCTCCCAATGACAGAAGCCACATTTATTGAGAATGCCATTATGCTGGCTATGGCTATCTGGATGTTGGTGGGTATATAAGATGAAAGCCCCTCCTTGACTGGTCTATTGGCTATTCAAAGAAGGGCTTTCCAAATGTTTTAGTCTACGATAATCTCATCGGCAAAGACCCACGAGGGCAAACCGGCTGCATGGTGCCAATATGGCGTAGGCGTGTTCAATGCTTTAACTTTAATGTATCGAACCGGTTGAGGTTCCAGTTCCAAATCAAAGTATTGAATATCGTTTACTTTACTTTTTTTGTTCAGTGGATGCGGGTTTTTGAGGGTGCCCAACGGGGTAAAATTGGTGTTGTCCACAGATCCCAGATAGGTGACTTCGGAAGGGAAAAAAACCACATGATTTGTGACTTGTAAAAAGGCTATGGAAATGGAACTGATAGGTTGCACTTTTTCCAAATCTATAACCACTTCCATATCATTACCTTCATAGCCGAGCCAATTGGCATAGAAGCTACTTCCGCCCAATGCACCATCGGTAAGTACCATCGGATCCTCATTTGCATATTTTTTGGGCTGGGTCAAGCTTACCACTTTTTTCCCTTTTGCCTTGTTGGGTTTCTTGGCCGTTTCCAATGCTGAAAGATAATTAGCTCCATACTCGTTTACCGTAAAGCCCATTTCGTTCATGAGGGTGATGTTGTTGGCTTTTGCAGTATTACTGAAATTGTCCAACAACAATGTAACTTTCGGATTAATGGACTCTGTTCCTCCCGAATCGGTTACGGTAAGGCTGTAATTTTTGGTTAGATTTTTGCGACTGGCCTCAAGGGTGGCATAGTCAATACTCATTCGGGCCATTTTTACCCTTGCCAATACATCTGGTTTGGAAGCTACGGCTTGTTCGGCATCATCGAATAGTGTGGTGTAGGACGCTAGTAGATCAGGGTTTAGAAATGAATCAAATGCTTCGGAGGGATCTCCGTACAGAAAGAGAAAGAAATCTGGATTTTCAGCCAGTGCTTCATGGATGGCAGTCACATACTTTCGCACAAAAGGTCCTGCCTCCTTATAATATCCATCGGTGAACTCTATGAGGAGATCATTAAAGTCCAAGTCTGGATTCCAAAGTAACTTGGCGGTGATGTACGAACGCAATTCGAACAGCTCGCTTGGATTATTGCTGTGTTGTTCAAAAATCCATTTGGCATTGTTGTCCCTGAACAGTTCTATGTTGGGTTTAAGTGTATATAGGTTGGGGAAGGGGGCCAAAAAATTAGTGAATTGGGTGGTATAGTCCCATATTCTAATATTGTCCGATAGCTTTCCCCATCCTTCCAAATCCTGGGCAAAATCCTCACAGTTTTGGGCAATTGGAGCACTTCGGTCACATTCAATGGAGCAAAGGGTGATCAACACATTTTCCTCGGGTCGGATTTTCGGCGGTTTTCTGGTATGCTGATAGGCCAGAGTGGATATGGTCTTATCTGGAAATACCTTGGCAACCTCATTTACAAAATGAATCATGGTGCCCGCAGGACTTCCCTCCTCTGTATCCACTCGATGGCAGTTTTCGCATTGGCAGTACTGTTGGTTATCATCCTGACTTACCGAAATCACCGAAGCTTCGGGATACCTCCTAAAATAGGATGCAACGGAGTCCGTAACGATTTTCAATACATCTTTATTGGTCAAACACAATTGGGTGGGTAACCTTTTGTTGCCCCGCATGGCGTAATATTCAGGATGTGACTGGTAGAACGTTTCTTCTGGCATAAACCTATGGAAGGTGTGTACCCTTGCTGTTGGCACATATGTTGGAAAGGCCTCATAGGTTACCTTCTGCTGATCGGCAAACTCGTGGTTTTCATAGAATAGGCGGGAATGTACGGTCCTCGTGGTGATTTCGGGAGTATAGCTATAATCCATTGGTTGAAGCGAAATATTCCGTTCTTTTGGGATATTGGCCGCTCCCGGGGCATACCATTTACAGTCCAAATACTTTTCCAAAAACTCGTAAACGGCATTCTGTACCGCAGTATCGGAACCTCCATTTATAAATAGATCGCCGTTTTCAGAATGGATTTTCACTTGGTGAAGCGCAAGGCTTTCTTGGTTGGTACTCCCTACATAAATTTTATGCTTTCCAGCCGTTTGCGAGCTTTCAGCCACAATATCCAGTTGGACATCACTAATTTGTTTAAGATATTTTTGAAGTACTTGGGTGGACTTTTTTTCAATCTCAGAAGCACTGTCTAGGTGGACAATTTCATAATCAGTTTCTCCATTCTTCACCAAGGTTAGGCTTTCTGTGCCACATGACAGCAGTGTGAGGCCCGTGATGCAAAGAACAATCAGGGTTTTTAGTTTCATTTTGGTTGGTTTATGTAGTTACTTGGTCTTTATGGAAGCTTCATACATGGACTTTAGAAGACTGTTTGGGTCTTTGGTGTCATTCCCCAATTGCCAAAACATGATACCGCCAAGTTTTTCGTTCCGTGCATATTCCGTTTTCATTCGGACCGATACGGTATCGTCATAACTGATAAATATACTGTCCTTGGCGTTGTACAAATAGGGCGCCTTGGCAATGGAGTCCCAAAAACGATTATAATCTTGGTCAGGTTCAAATTCGTTTCTGATTTGTTGATATGTGCTCCAGCCAATATGCGCCCCTGAGTTCCGTTGGTATAGTCCGTTGTTTTTGGGATGGACACCCTTCCAAGCCCTTCCATAGAATGCTGCCCCAATTACGATTTGTTTTGGTTCTACACCCTGGTCTATGCAGTAGCTTACAATTTTTTCTGCAGATCTGGGTTCGTATTTGTAACCACGTTTTTCCATTTCTTCCCTTCTGCTCTCGATATAATCCCATGCGGGTGTTCCTTGCACATGTTTTTCCTCAATGAGACCCAGCGCAGTATGGTGCCCTGTGAAAGGTGAGGTGGAGCCGATTTGGTCGTAGGTCATTACGTTCATGTAGTCCACATGTTTCATAACCTCAAGTAGTTCAACATTTTTGTAATAGGGTTTCCAGCCTGCTGAGGCAAACGTTAGTATCTGTGGACGATCCAAGGTGTTAAGGGCTTCTCGAAGTTCTTTCATAAGCAAGGTGAAATTTTGCTTGTCCTCTGGGCGGGCTCCGGTTCCGGCAGCTGGAATTGCAGGATATTCCCAATCTATATCCAATCCGTCCAAGTCGTATTTTGTATTGAAAGCCACCACACTTTCCACGAATTTTTTTCGATTTTCAGGCGTGTGGGACATATCTGAAAAGCCATCTGCACCCCATCCGCCACAAGCTATCATAACTTTTAAGTTTGGATGGTTTGCGCGTTGGTCCACCAATTGCTTTAATTTTCCACCATTCTCCTCATGTGCAAATTTCATTTCTCCATCAATCACATTGGTGAAGGAAAAAATGATGTGGGTCAGTTGATGTAATGGCAATTGTTCCGGTTTATAGTCTTCTTCGGGGACGTAGTAGGCCATAACCGCTATGGTTTCTTTTTTCTCAGGTTCTTTTGGGGAACAAGAACCTAGAACGCAGAACGATAAAACGCAGAGGAGTGAGGGATAAAATAATTTGGATTGCATGGTTTGGATTTTTTTATCCTAAAATGTAATCAAATAGAACTCCAGAAATAAAACTATTAGACCGAGAACATAGATGAAAGCACAAACGGCTGGTTTGGAACAAAAAAAACCGCGGTAGTTTACTACCGCGGTTCTAATTTCTATTGGATTGTATCCTTTGGGATTACATCATACCGGGCATTCCGCCGCCGCCGCCCATTGGAGGCATAGCTGGAGCATCTTCTTTGATGTCGGTCAATGAACATTCGGTAGTCAGGATCATTCCTGATACGGAAGCAGCATTTTCCAAAGCAATACGCGTCACTTTTTTAGGATCGATGATACCTGCTTTCATCATTTCAACATAGTTATCCGATTTGGCATCGTATCCAAAATCACCCTTGCCGTCCATTACTTTTGCAACCACAACGGAACCTTCTCCACCTGCATTTTCCACAATGGTTCGCAATGGAGACTCGATGGCACGGGCTACAATTTGCAATCCAGTTTCTTCATCAGCGTTAACAGAAGTTACTTTTGAAAGAACAGATTTGGCCCTTACCAAAGCAACACCTCCACCAGCTACAATACCTTCTTCAACGGCAGCTCTTGTGGCGTGAAGTGCATCATCAACACGGTCTTTCTTTTCCTTCATTTCAACTTCAGAGGCTGCCCCAACATAAAGTACGGCAACTCCACCGGCCAATTTGGCCAAACGCTCCTGAAGTTTTTCCTTGTCATAATCAGAAGTGGTGGTTTCAATCTGGGCTTTGATTTGGTTTACCCTTGTTTTGATGTTTTTGGTATTACCGGCACCATTGACTATAGTGGTGTTGTCTTTGTCAATTGTAATACGTTCGCAAGAGCCCAGCATATCCAATGTGGCATTTTCCAAAGAGAATCCTCTTTCTTCAGAAATAACGGTTCCATTGGTTAAGATGGCGATGTCTTCCAACATAGCCTTTCTTCTATCTCCAAAACCTGGAGCCTTAACCGCAGCAATTTTTAGGGAACCTCTTAGCTTGTTAACCACCAAGGTGGCCAAAGCCTCTCCATCAACATCTTCCGCAATGATCAATAGGGGCTTACCAGATTGGGCAACAGGTTCCAAAACAGGAAGCAGGTCCTTCATGGAAGAAATCTTCTTGTCGAACAATAGGATGTATGGGTTTTCCAAATCGGCAATCATCTTTTCAGAATCCGTCACGAAGTAGGGAGATAGGTAGCCTCTGTCAAACTGCATTCCTTCCACAACATCAACATAAGTGTCGGTTCCTTTCGCCTCCTCAACGGTAATAACACCTTCTTTGCCCACTTTTTCAAAAGCTTGTGCGATAAGGTCGCCAATAGTTCCATCGTTGTTGGCTGAAATAGCTGCTACCTGCTTGATTTTTTCTGAAGAGTCCCCAACTTTTTTGGATTGTTTCGCAAGGTTTTCTACAATAGCCTCCACTGCCTTGTCGATTCCTCTTTTAAGGTCCATTGGGTTAGCACCGGCGGCAACGTTTTTAAGTCCTTCCTTAACAATGGCTTGCGCCAAAACAGTTGCTGTGGTGGTTCCATCACCTGCTAAATCGTTGGTCTTGGAAGCTACTTCCTTTACCATTTGGGCACCCATGTTCTCCAGGGCATCTTCCAATTCAATCTCCTTGGCTACGGTAACACCATCCTTGGTAACCTGTGGCGCACCAAAGGATTTATTGATAATCACGTTTCTACCTTTTGGTCCCAAGGTAACTTTTACTGCATTGGCCAAGGCATCCACACCTTTTTTAAGGCCATCGCGTGCTTCTATATCGAACTTAATATCTTTTGCCATTTCTCTAGTTGATTTCTTTAATTATACAATTGCTAAAATGTCACTCTCACGCATCATTAGGTAATCCGCACCGTCCAATTTTAATTCGGTACCTGCATACTTTCCGTAAAGAACCGTATCTCCGACTTTAACTGTCATGGATTCATCCTTGGTTCCAGGGCCTACAGCTACTACTTTTCCTTTTTGGGGTTTTTCTTTTGCAGTATCGGGAATGATAATGCCTGAGGCGGTTTTGGTCTCAGCCTCAACAGGTTCTATTAGAACTCTGTCCGCTAATGGTTGGATGTTAACTTTAGCCATATTATTAATCTTTAGGTATTTGTTTTAAAAATTCTGGAAACTTTGGACAGAAATTATGCCATTTTGGGAAAACTGACATTATATGAAAACAAAAATGCCAGCTTGTCATTTAAGCTGGCATTTTGTATTTGTGCTGTCATCAAAATTTAGTTGATGGTGTCCGCTGGATTAGTGTTGTCAGTAGCTGGAACCTGTTCTGGAACTTGTTCGGGTACTGTTTCAGGAACAGTTGTTTCAACATCATCGCCCTGTAATAGTTTAGAATCTGCTTGACTGTAACTTCCTTTTAAAGATACATTGGAAAGTAGAATCAAAACAATCAACAAGGTAGCTAGTGTCCAAGTACTTTTATCCAAAAAGTCCCCGGTCTTTTTTACACCTCCAACAACTTGGTTTCCACCTCCACCAAAAGATGAGGAAAGTCCTCCTCCTTTAGGATTCTGTACCATGATAACCAAGACCAATAAAAGGCATACAACGATGATTAATATCAAAAAAATTGTAAACGTACTCATTATGCTATCTTAATCTTTTTCTTTCTGCAGCTTCTTGACCGCTCGAATTTGATCTGCAAAGAAACCACTTTTTTCCGGATATTTCAAACTCAATATTTTGAAGGCTTGGATAGCTTTTTTGTACTTTTTTTGCTCCAAATAAACCTTGGCCAAAGTTTCTGTCATGAGCTCACTTTTGTCCATTTTTACGGACTCTTTGATGTTAACTTTGGTATTGGATTCCTCATTGGGAACAATTTTGGGCTTGTTCTCGATGAATTTATCCAAAAGTTCAAACTTTTTCTTTTTTTCAAGTTCAACTTCGGCTGTACTTCCTAAGTCATCCGAACTGCTTTTGGATGTGAGCTGTAGCCACTCTGCAAATGAATGTCGTTCTTTTTTGGTAAACGGGATTGGTTTCCCTAGATCTAGGTCAGATTTAGGGTCAGATGGTGCTTCATCCTGTTTTGGTATTGCGTCCGTATTTTTGGATTTGAAAAGGGAAGGATTCAGAATTTGCTCCGCATCCTCAATATTTTGCGGTAAAGCTTCTTTGGATTCGCCCAACAAGGTTTCGGTTTCTGGACTGGGTTCTATTTCTTCCGAAACGGCTTTCTTTTCCTCAAGTTTGGGTGCCCTCCCCGCCAAAGTATCGGCAATGTTGTTTTGGACAAATTCTTGGGTGGTGATAAGATCGAATAGGACATCACGATCGGCCGTATGTGCTGCGGTAACCTTTAGGGCATTGTTGTATTTGTAGCTATCGAGATTTTTTAAACCTTTAAGGTGGAGTGCCCTAGCTGCCTGAAAGTAGGGGTATTCATCGATGATATCTTCCAATTCCCGAGTTTGTTTTGGGGAAAGGATAGTGTCCGATTTTTGAAGAATTTCTATAAAATCCGATACATTCATAGGTTACCAATTTCCCAACGAGGCATTAAAAATATCTTGGGTCAACCGTTCAAAAATTTCTTCATGGGCCTGTGCCTGAATGGAGGTAAGGGCAGCGGCCGCGTCAAAATCAAAAAAGAAAGAGAATCGCCTTTCAAAATCCGCATCTTCCTTGGTTTTGTTATAAAATCGAACGTTGACGCTCATAGTGAGCCGGTTTTGGGCGGTCAACTGGTCGGCGGTAGCGGTCATCGGTGTTACCCTGTATTCCACTATTTCACCTTCATATAGTAAATCCCCATTGCTTCCCGTAAGGGAGAGGCTGGTCAAGTTATTTATCATGTCCTGTAATGCCAAGGTGAAATCCCGGTCAAGACCGGGTTCTATGGTTGAACCTGGACTTTGGTCCGCATAGTTTTGAAAGAAGCTTACTTGAAAACTCTGAGCCGTTCCAATATCTGCCCCTGAGAAATTATACGCTCCGCATCCCTGAAGAACAAAGGCTAAGCTCAATAATAAGATTTTAATACTGTGATGTTTCATTAATTGTGTTGTAAACCAAAAATTCAGGAATGGGAAATTTAAAGATCGTATTGTTTTATTTTTCGATATAGAGTACGTTCCGAAATACCCAATTCTGAAGCAGCGGCCTTTCGTTTGCCACGATTTCGTTCCAACGATTTTTTGATCAATTCAATTTCCTTTTCCTGTAAAGATAGCGTTTCTTCCTCTTCAATTTCTTCTGCAAAATGGTAACGGTCTTCCTGTGGCTGATTCACTGGAGTGGCGGTCTCAACTGTGGGTTCCGGTAGGTGAAGCACTTCGGCCACATTGGCCTCATGGTGTGGAACCTCTTCCTCCTTGTTGCCGTAGATTTTTCGTATCAAGGTTTCGTTTTCTTCCTGAACTTTTTCGGTATCGTTGTTCTTTAGTAATTCTAAGGTAAGTTTTTTCAAATCGTTGAGGTCTCCCTTCATATCAAATAGGACCTTGTATAGAATTTCTCGTTCATTACTGAAATCGCCCTCTTTTTTGCTCTGTTCCACCACCGCCGGCAAATTGGTATTGCTCGAATTGGGTAAATAGCCATTTAAGGTCATCGCGGAAATGGTTCGGTTCTCCTCCAATACGGAAACCTGCTCGGCGATGTTGCGCAACTGCCGAATGTTTCCTGGCCATCGATACTTTAAAAGTAATTGTATTGCGGCTTCCTCCAATCTAATTGTGGGCATTTTGTATTTCTGACCAAAATCGGAAGCAAATTTTCTGAACAAAAGATGAATGTCATCTTGGCGTTCGCGGAGCGGTGGGATATTGATTTCCACGGTACTCAATCTATAATAAAGGTCTTCCCTGAATTTTTCCTTTTTAATGGCCTCGAACATGTTGATGTTAGTGGCGGCCACGATTCGCACATCGGTTTTTTGGACTTGGGAGGATCCCACTTTTAAAAACTCTCCATTTTCCAAGACCCTTAACAAGCGTACTTGGGTGGTCAGCGGCAATTCACCTACTTCATCCAAAAAAATAGTACCACCATCTGCAACCTCAAAATATCCACTTCTGGTTTGCGTTGCCCCGGTAAAGGCTCCCTTTTCGTGACCAAAAAGTTCACTGTCTATGGTCCCTTCAGGGATAGCGCCGCAGTTTACCGCAATATATTTTGCATGCTTGCGATGCGACAAGGAGTGTATAATTTTGGGAATCGCTTCCTTTCCCACGCCACTTTCCCCGGTCACCAAAACAGAAATATCCGTAGGTGCCACTTGAATGGCCTTTTCCAAGGCCCGGTTGAGCTTGACATCGTTACCGATAAGTTCAAAGCGTTGTTTTATGGATTGTATTGATTCCATTAATTGTATTCACTTAAACCAACGGCCTCACCGATTAGGGTGGCCGAGGTGCATTCATTGATTTTTACATTCACAAAGTCCCCGACCTTGTAATTTTCCTTTGGGAAGACTACGACAGTGTTTTGGGAATTCCTGCCCATCCAATGTGCATCAGATTTTTTTGAAAAACCTTCAATCAGTACTTCTTCTACTTGCCCCATATGCTGTTGGGTTCGGTAAAGACTGTGTTTTTGTTGAAGGTCAATAATGTCGCGAAGCCTCCGTTTTTTTGTCTCTTCTGGAATGTCATCATCCAATTTTCGTTCGGCAAGGGTGCCCGGTCGCTCAGAGTAAGCGAACATAAATCCAAAATCGTATTTCACATACTCCATTAGGCTTAGGGTATCCTGGTGATCCTCTTCCGTTTCCGTAGGAAAACCAGTAATCATATCCTGGCTTATAGCGCAGTCAGGAATTATTTTTTTGATGTTATCGATAAGCTCAAAATATTCCTCCCGGGTGTGCAAGCGGTTCATGGCCTTCAGAATCCTGTTGCTTCCACTCTGCACAGGTAGGTGGATGTAGTTGCAAATATTTCTATGCTTGGCCATGGTCTCAATTACATCCAAGGTCATGTCTTGCGGATTGGAGGTGGAGAAACGAATCCTCATTTTGGGTTGTGCCATGGCTGTCATTTCCAAAAGCTTGGCAAAATTCACAGAGGTGGCTTTTTGCATCTCGGTCGCTTTTTCGAAATCTTTTTTGAGTCCACCGCCATACCAGAGGTAGCTATCCACGTTTTGTCCCAATAATGTGATTTCCTTAAACCCTCTTTCCCAAAGGTCGTTTACCTCTTCCAAGATGGATTGTGGGTCTCGGCTACGCTCCCTTCCCCTTGTGAAAGGAACTACACAGAAGGTGCACATATTGTCGCATCCCCGAGTGATGGATACAAAAGCAGTGACCCCATTTGAGTTCAATCGCACAGGGGCGACATCTCCATAGGTTTCGTCTTTGGAGAGAATTACATTCACTGCATTTCTGCCCTCATCTATTTCTTGAATAAGGTTGGGTAGATCTTTGTAGGCATCCGGTCCCACAACCATATCCACAATTTTTTCCTCTTCAAGAAACTTGCTCTTCAGCCGTTCTGCCATACAGCCAAGAACGCCAACTTTCATTCCGGGATTGGTTTTTTTTACGGCGTTGAATTTCTCCAGTCGTTTACGAACCGTTAGCTCTGCTTTTTCCCGAATTGAGCAGGTATTTACCAAGACCAAATCGGCCTCAGCCATATCTTGGGTGGTATTAAAGCCCTCCTTCGCCAGAATGGAGGCTACAATTTCACTATCGGAAAAATTCATTTGACAGCCATAGCTCTCTATGTAAAGCTTCTTGCTGTTATCCTTATTTTCTTCCAAGGTCAAGGTGGTGCCCTGAACCTCTTCGTCAATTATTTTTTCTGTTCCTTCGTTCGAATGCATCATACGTCATTAAGGTCAGCAAAGATAATGCTTATTCCCATTTAGTGACAATTTGGCAGCTCAAAATTAAAGAATGGTGGAAGTGATTATAAGAATTGATCCGTAGCCTTATAAGCATCAATTACGGCCTGTTCGCCGGCTGCACCTTCTATGGAGTTTCCATGCTCCATGCCCAAAATACCGTGATACCCTTTTCCATGGATAAACTTAAAGACATTTTTATAGTTGATTTCCCCGGTAGTGGGTTCCTTTCTTCCGGGATTGTCCCCAATTTGGAAATAGGCGATTTCATCCCAACAGGCCTCAATGTTCGGTATTAGGTTTCCTTCTTGGATTTGCTGGTGATAGATATCAAATAGAATCTTGCAGGAAGGAGAGTCCACTGCTTTGCATATTTCATAAGCTTGTGGGCTTTCAGAAAGAAAGAGTCCAGGATGATTTCTGAAGTTCAGGGGTTCCAAAACCATAACCATTTCATGGGGTTCCAAAATATCCGAAGCCCTTTTTAGGGATTCTACCACATGGGCAGTCTGGTAGCCCATATCTTGTCTTAAGTCCACATGTCCCGGCACTACCGTCATCCATTTGGCGTTTACCCTTTTGGCAACTTCAACGGAGGCCTTGATCTGCGAAAGGAATTCTTCGCGAAGATTTTCATTGCCACTGGCCAAATTCGGCTCTTTCCAATAAATCTTATGCGCTACAAAAACCCCCATTTGCAAACCTCTTTTGGCCATAACGTCTTTCATTCGTTCTTGAAGTTCTATGGGCCTGTTTTTCATTTCATTATCCTCAAAGGCGGTAAAACCTTGATCGGCCATAAAATGCAATTGGGCTATGGGGTCTTCCCCTGCCATGTTTTTGAACATACCCAAATGCGGGGCATATTTTAGATTGAACTTATGAGCATTGGTCCAGGGTTCGCTGGCAAACAATTTTGGTGAAATTCCCAAAGCGGTTCCGGCCATGGTTGTTGTGTTCAGAAAGGTTCTTCTTTTCATTTTTATCCTATTCGATGTATTCAAAAAAGCCAGTTTGGTTTGTCCAAATCTCTTTTGATGATCTTGGTTTTTGCATAAAATTATGGTTTATCATCTTTCAATGGAAAAATATTTTAAGAAGAAAGCACGCAACTTTGTTTAATAAATTCAATCTAAATAGTGCTATTTAATTCAAAAAACTTAAACAGAATGAAAAAGAAAATCCTACTTATCGTTTCAATTGTGGCTCTGACTGTGGTGTCATGTGATGATAACGATGAACCGGACGGCTATGCCGACTACCAAGTAGCAAAAGCCTTGGTTATTAGCAAGGAAGAGTTTGCCAACAGCGTGGATATTATCGCACCAAGACCTATTGACGAATCTGGAAAAGTGTACAGCTATCAAGATTACATTTTCATCAACGACAAATACCAGGGTATCCATGTTATAGACAACAGCAATCCACTACAACCTGTGAAGATTGCCTTTATCAAAATTCCCGGTAATGTGGATATTTCGGTCAAGGACTATTTCCTATATGCCGATAGCCTGATGGATTTGGTGGTATTGGATATCTCTGACATTAATGCCATAAGCCAGGTGAACCGTTTGGAAAACGTATTGTACAACAACATCTTTTGGCCTTTCGAAGCCGATATTATTGAATATGAAGGCTACGATTACGAAACTGAAATTCTTATAGGGTGGGAAACGGTTACGGAAAGAAGATTGATCGAGGAGGCCGAATCCCTGCGAAATGGCGGAGGTATATTTTTTGATGATTTTGCCTTGGCAGAAACTGCAAATGATGGAGGTACGGGTGAAGGAGGTTCGCTGGCCAGATTCAAAATTGTGGAGGATTATTTGTATGCTGTGGACAGTCATAATATTAATGTGTTTGATATTTCCGATCTGGAAAATCCTGAAGACTTGGAGGATGTGTATGCCGGATTTGATATAGAAACCATATTCAACCGCGGTAACCATCTGTTCTTGGGAAGTATGCGCGGGATGTACATTTACGATATTTCGTCCCCGGCAACCCCGACCTTTGTTTCCGAGTTTGAACATGGAACAGCTTGCGACCCAGTAGTGGTGGATGGAGATTATGCCTATGTGACCCTAAGGGGAGGGAATAACTGTGGTGCTCTGGAAAGTGGACTCTTTATTGTGGACATTTCCAATATTGAGAAGCCTGAGCTCGCAATTGATTACCCTATGGATGAACCTTACGGTCTGGGCATTAAGGATGAAAAGCTTTTTGTGTGTGATGGTAGCTCAGGACTTAAGGTTTACGACAAGACAGATATTGAGAATCTGGTAGCGTTAAACCATTTTAAAGATATTGTTACGTTTGACGTAATCCCTTTGGAGAGTCACCTGATTATGGTAGGCGACGGGGTGCTTTATCAATATGAGTATTTGGAAGATGAAATCAAGCTTATGAGCCAGATAGGCTTGGATTAAGTTGGAACAATAAGTATGAGAAATATCCCGTTTTTAGCGGGATATTTTTTTGCAATGAATTTGACAAAAAATCCAAAATCGAAAAATTGATATACTTTTGTTACCTCTAAACCCCGTTGCATGCCAAAGAATTTAGTTATTGTCGAGTCCCCTGCGAAAGCTAAGACCATTGAGCGTTTTCTAGGAAAGGACTTTCAAGTTGAATCCAGTTTTGGTCACATTGCGGACCTACCTTCCAAAGAACTTGGTGTAGATGTAGAAAATGGATTTAAGCCTAAATATACCGTTGATAAAGAGAAAAAGGCCCTTGTAAAAAAATTGAAGGAGCTGGCCCAAAAAGCGGAAACCATATGGTTGGCCAGTGATGAAGACCGTGAAGGGGAGGCCATTTCATGGCATTTGGCCGAGGCCTTAAAATTGGACAAGAGCAGGACCAAAAGAATCGTGTTCAACTCTATTACCAAATCGGCCATCCAAAAAGCCATTGAAAACCCGAGGGAGATCAATTACGATTTGGTGAATGCCCAACAGGCTAGACGGGTGCTGGACAGATTGGTGGGATACCAGCTTTCGCCAGTACTGTGGAAAAAAATTAAACCAGGACTTTCCGCGGGCAGGGTGCAATCTGTTGCGGTGCGCTTGATCGTGGAACGGGAACGGGAAATTGAAGTCTTCAATCCTGAGGCATCCTATAGGATTAGGGCGGAGTTTAAGACCGCCAACGGAAATGTGTTTGCTGCTCGATTGGGGAAGACCTTTCCAACAAAAGAAGCAGCGGAATCCTTCCTAAAGCAAAATATTGGGGCCGATTTTTCAGTGGCCAGTTTGGATAAAAAGCCGGCCAAAAAATCGCCGGCACCACCCTTTACCACGTCTACCCTTCAGCAAGAAGCCTCCAGAAAATTATACTTTTCGGTAAGTCGTACCATGCAGGTAGCACAGCGTTTGTACGAGGCAGGTCTAATTACTTATATGAGGACGGACAGTGTCAACTTATCCAATGAGGCATTGAATGCGGCAAAAGATGCCATCGTGGAAAACTTTGGGGAGTCTTACAGTGAAACCCGGAACTACACAGGAAAATCCAAAGGGGCTCAAGAAGCACATGAGGCAATTCGACCAACCGATATGAAGTTGCAATCCCCATCCTTGGAGCGGGATCAAGCCAAGCTTTATGAATTGATATGGAAACGGACCCTAGCCTCACAGATGAGTGACGCCCAATTGGAGCGCACGAACGTAAAAATTAAGGCCAATTCCCATAGTGAAGAATTTACCGCCAATGGAGAAGTGGTGAAGTTTGATGGATTCCTTAAGGTGTATTTGGAAGGTACGGATGAGGAAGATCGCGCCGAGGAACAAGAGGGTATGCTTCCGGCCATGAGCATTGGGGAAGCACTCCTCAATAATTTTATTACAGCTACGGAAAGGTTTACTAGACCACCCTATAGATATACCGAAGCCTCTTTGGTAAAGAAATTGGAAGAGCTGGGAATTGGAAGACCATCTACCTACGCCCCAACAATTTCGACTATTCAGAACAGGGGTTATGTGGAAAAAGGTTCCGTAGAGGGTACAGAACGAAAATATGCCCAACTGATATTGGAAGCCGGACAACTGGCGGAAAAATCATTGAGCGAAATGGTGGGTTCCGACAAAGGAAAATTGGTCCCCACCGATATTGGAATGATCGTGAACGATTTTTTGGTCAGTCATTTCACTACCATTTTGGATTACAATTTCACGGCCAAGGTCGAGGAGAACTTTGATGAGATCGCTGCAGGAGAGGAAGATTGGCAAAAGATGATGGAAGAATTCTACAAGGATTTCCATCCTAATGTCCAAGACGTTGAGGAAAATGCTGAGCGTGCAAGTGGTGAACGTGTTTTAGGCACGGATCCTAAATCGGGTAGGCAGGTAGCTGCCAGATTGGGTCGTTTTGGGCCTATGGTGCAGATCGGAACCGTGGATGAGGAAGAAAAACCTCTGTTTGCAAGCCTATTGCCGGAGCAATCTATTTCTACTATTACCTTTGAGGAGGCCATGGACCTCTTTGAGCTTCCCAGAAAACTGGGCACCTATGAAGGGGAAGAGGTGGAGGCCAATGTGGGACGCTTTGGTCCCTATGTCCGATTTGGGAAAAAGTTTATTTCCTTGGATAAGGGAGAAAGTGCTTTTGATGTGGATATGGACCGCGCCATTGAATTGATCAAGGCCAAGCAAAAGGCAGATGCCCCAATTGCTACTTACGAGGATAAAGAAGTCACCAAAGGCGTTGGGCGTTTTGGACCATTTATCAAGTGGGACGGGATGTTCATCAACGTTAATAAGAAATACGATTTTGACAACCTATCGCAAACGGATATAGTTGAATTGATCGAGGCCAAGAAAATCAAAGAGGCTGAAAAATTGGTTCAAGAGTGGCCCGAAGAGAAAATTCGTATAGAAAAGGCAAGATGGGGAAGACATAATATTATTAAGGGCAGGATTAAGGTGGAGCTGTCCAAAGATGTTGACGCAAGCAAGGTTACTTTGGAAGAGGCCCAAGCCCTATTGGAAAAAAAGACGCCTAAAAAGAAAACAAAAGCCAAGACAAAAGCGAAAAAGTAAAATGGCATTCGATTTTTTGGTTCCCGTCAGTGATAAGGTGCTGGCTTACTCAGAACTACTACCGCCCCAGGCCCTGGGGAAAAACATCCACAAGCATACCGAAAAAAAAGGAATGCCCGTATTTGCCAATGCCACTGCAGCTATTTTTGCGGTGAATGAATCCAGAAATGCTTTTGAGAAAAAACCGGAACGATTAAATGTTGATGAGATTCGCATTCAGTTGTACCGTCTTATGATGGGCAATTGGAATTCCACCATTCTTGATATCGGAAACGTTGAGGAAGGAGAGACCGTGGAGGACACTTACTTTGTGGTTAAGGAAGTAGTGGCCGGACTGTTGGAGGAAAACATTATACCTATTATTATAGGTGCTACCCAAGATATCACCTTTCCTACCTATAGAGCTTTCGATAATATCCGGAACATGGTCAATCTGGTATCCATAGATAGTAGGTTCGATTTTGGGGAGGACGAGGAACTTATTTCATCGCATTCTTATATGAGTCGAATAATTACCGATAAACCCAATAACCTTTTCAACTTTTCAAACATTGGGTATCAAAGTTATTTTAACGCGCAAGAGGAAATTGACCTGATGGAGCGACTCTTTTTTGATGCCTATCGTTTAGGGGACATTGCTGCAAACATTTCGTTGGCAGAACCCATATTGCGAAGCTCCCATATTGTAAGTTTGGACCTTAGGGCCATTCGCGCGAGTGAAATGGGACTTTATAAAAACTTTTCGCCCAATGGTTTCACCGGAAGGGAAATCTGCGCTATTGCCCGCTATGCCGGTATGAGTGATAAGGTGTCTCTCTTTGGAATCTATGAAGGTGAAAACTCTGCACAGGCATTTCAAATGATTGCCCAAATTATCTGGTACTTTATTGAGGGTATAAGTTTTAGGATTACGGAATTTCCAAGTTCCAAGAGTGAGGACTTTACCAAGTTTACGGTGCCAACGGACACCGAGGAACTTATCTTCTATAAAAGTCATGTTACCGAGCGTTGGTGGGTAGAGGTGCCATCAATTTTGCCGGAACATACTAAAACAAATTCAGTGGCGTTATTACCTTGCACCGAGGAGGACTATTTGGATGCTTGCAACCAGAACATCCCCGAAAGGTGGTTCAAGGCCTACAGAAAGGGCTTTAACTGAACAAATTAAATTTTGAGCATTAACTGTTTTTACACAATAATTTATTCAAAAATCAGTTTTGAAGAATAATGAATTTGTGTTGCACAGTTTATAATCTTAAATCGAAAATTTAACCTAAAGTATGAGAAAGCTATTCTTTTCATCTATAGCACTTGTTTTTTTGCTCGCCAGTTGCGGTTCAAATTCAAAGTCAAAAGGTGAACTAGTTGGAGCCAAAGGAAAAAAATGGTATCCAGAGAAACCCTACGGAATGGAACTGATTCCCCGCGGCTCCTTCGTAATGGGTAAAGCTGAAGAGGATCAGGCAAAAGTGTTGAACGCTCCTACAAGAACAGTGACCGTACGTTCCTTTTATATGGATGATACGGAAATCACCAATAGTGAGTACCGACAGTTTGTGGAGTGGGTAAAGGATTCCATTACAAGAACCAAGTTGGCCATCTTGGCCGATGAATTGGGTATTGGCCCGGAAGATGAGGGAATTGGGGAGTATGCCTTTAAGGATACAGATACGACCAGAATTTCCGTTTACGAAAAATACATGTTGGACAACTACGCCGGTCTCGGAGAGACGGGGTATGAAGGTAGGGCATTGAACACCGATGCGGATTTGGTATGGGATACCTCTGAGTATCCGGATGAGTACTACGCTGAGGTGATGGATTCATTATATCTTCCAGAAGAGGAAAGCTATAATGGGTTGAGAACTTTGGATGTTACCCAGTTTAAGTATAAGTACAACTGGATGGACATTGAGGCTGCAGCCCGCGCCAAGTCTGGCAGAAGAAAAGACTTTATCAAGCAGGAAGAATTGGAGATCTATCCAGATACAACTGTTTGGATCAAGGATTTTGAGTACTCCTATAATGAGCCTATGCACAATGATTATTTTTGGCACGATGCTTACAGTGACTACCCAGTAGTTGGTGTAAACTGGCAGCAAGCCAAGGCATTTTGCTCTTGGAGGACCAAATTTAAGAATGACGACCAAAAATCACGAGGAAAGCAATTTGTGAACCAGTTTAGGCTGCCAACCGAGGCAGAATGGGAATATGCTGCCCGTGGTGGAATCGAAGGAGGAACCTATCCTTGGGGTGGTCCCTATGTCATAAGTGATACCGGTTGTTTCATGGCCAACTTTAAGCCACAACGTGGGGATTACGCAGCTGATGCGGCCCTTTATACGGTGGAGGCAAAGTCTTACGAGCCAAACGAATACAACCTTTATAATATGGCCGGAAACGTAGCGGAGTGGACCAGTTCCAGCTTTGATCAAGGGGCCTATGAATACCTGTCCACTATGAACCCAAACATTGGTTCCGGACAGAATAAAAGAAAAGTGATTCGTGGAGGATCTTGGAAAGATGTTGCTTATTTCTTGCAGGTAAGTACACGTGATTATGAATACCAAGATTCCGCCAGAAGTTATATCGGATTCAGAACCGTCCAGGATTATATGGGTGAGGAAGATTCCACAAACGGAAGAAACGGATTACCTTCAGGTAGATAAAAAAAATAAGAGAACAGTATATATAAACCAGTAAAGTAACCAAATACTTATTTATATAACTTAATTAAAACTAGAATTATGGCACAGTCAAAATCAACAAAAAAACTGTTTAACATGGCCTACGGGCTTGGAGCATCAGTAGTAATTATTGGTGCACTATTTAAGATCCTCCACTGGGAGTTCGGACCACTGAACGGTGGAATATTACTTGCTATCGGACTTATTACTGAAGCATTAATTTTTGCGATCAGTGCATTTGAACCAGTAGACGACGAATATGATTGGTCTTTGGTTTATCCAGAATTGACAAATGGTCAGACCAAAGGAAACAAGAATGACGCTAAGCAAGCTAAAGAAGCTGAAGGTCTTCTTTCCAGAAAATTGGATGATTTGCTTAAAGAGGCGAACATCGATTCTGAATTGTTCTCTAGCTTGGGTGAAAGCATCAAGAATTTTGAAGGCGCTGCCAAAGGTATTGCTCCTACAACAGATGCTATCCAGCACACGAAGAAGTACTCTGAAGAGTTGTCTCATGCTGCCGCTCAGATGGAGTCTTTGAACAGCTTGTACAAAGTACAATTGGAAAGCGCTAGCCGTCAGGCTTCCATCAATGAGGAAGTAGTACAGAATGCTGGTGCATTAAAAGAGCAAATGGAATCTTTGGCAACAAACCTATCTTCCTTGAACGGAGTATATGGTGGTATGCTTTCTGCCATGGCCAAAAACTAATTAGGGATTTGATTTAATACCAAACCCAAATCAAATTAATTATTAATTCTAATTAGAAAATAACATGGCATCAGGAAAAGAAACCCCACGTCAGAAGATGATCAACCTTATGTACTTGATCTTCATCGCGATGTTGGCATTAAATATGAGTAAGGAGGTTCTCGCTGCATTCGGTTTGATGAATGCTAAGCTGGAGACTTCAAACGAAAAAGCCGAAGCTAACAATTTGGCCTACTTTGAAGGTCTTGGGACCAAAGCATCTGAAGATGCAATAAAGTACGGTCCTTTGTATGAAAAGGCTCAAGAAGTACAAAAATTATCCCAAGAGTATTATGAATACTTGGAGGAGTTGAAAAAAGGCATGTTGGCCGATCAGGAGGACCCCAATAACTATGTTGTTATGGACAAGTCCGATTTCTTGGACAACCTATTTTTTCAAGGCGATAATCTAAAACCCGAAGGTCAAAAGTTTTTGGATCACGTGACCAATTATAGGGAAAAAATATCTGCTGCACTTCCAGAAAACATGTCTGAAATCAAAGGCGCTGTTCAAACCCGTTTTGAAACCGGTGATGCGAACGGTAAGGTTGAAAGACAAAGAGATGGGGTCAAAGTAGATTGGATGAACTACCACTTTGAGGGTTACCCATTGGTAGCTTCTTTAACCAAAGTGACCCAGTTGCAGGCAGATGTTATGTCAACAGAGCAAGAAGTATTGAAAGGACTTTTGGAAGGTAACTTAACTGAAGCTGTTTCCTTGAAGAACTTTGCAACTTCCTTATCAGCTTCCAAAACTGCTTTTTACACTGGCGAAAAGTACGATGGTAAAATCATCATCAGTAAAACGGATAACTCTTCCAAGCCTGTAAGGGCCGAGTTGAAGTTGGACGGTAGAAACCTGGCTGCAGACAAAGATTATGTTTTGGAACAAGGTGGTATAAAATTGTTGATCAGTGCCGGTGCAGCTGGTGATCACACAATCTCAGGTACAATGTTCTTTATGCAGGACGGTGAGGAAATCCCGGTAGAAGTAAACAACACTTTTGCTACCATTACCAAGCCAAATGCTGCTGTAATCTCTGCTGATAAAATGAATGTTGTATACCGTGGTGTTGCTAACCCAATGACCATCTCCATTCCCGGTATCCCGGATAATAAAGTACGTGCTTCCGCTGCTGGTCTTACCAGAAGAAGCGGTAGTAACTATATTATGAATCCTGGTACAGGTAGAACGGTTACCATTACCGCTTCCGGTACGTTGCCAGATGGTAAGGGAATCTCTACCAAGTCTGAGTTTAGGATCAAAGATATCCCAAGACCAGGTGGTACTGTACGTGGAGAGGCTGGTAGCGTTAAGATGCCAAGAAGAAACCTTGAGATTTCTACGGTTGGCGCTATGTTGGAAGACTTTGATTTTGACTTGAACCTTGCAGTTAGCGGATTTAAGTTCAAAGTTCCTGGTCAGCCTACCATCAACGTAAACGGTAACAAATTGGATGGAAGAGCCAAGTCTGCTTTGAAAAGAGCTAAGCGTGGTGATGCCGTTCAGATATTCGATATTAAAGCGTATATCACCAATAACAGGACCTACAAGTTGAAAAAGGTATCCCCTGTTGTTGTTGAGCTTACAAACTAATAAAGTATAGAAGTATAATCATGAATTGGAAAAATGCATTAGTAATTGGAGCGTTGGGCTTATTGCCCCTATCCATAATGGCACAGGCAAACGTATTGAATGCCAAATTGCCCCAGGATATTGGTAAGAAGACCGAAGCTCAAATAGAACAGGATAACGACGCCCCCCTGGATTATGGTTATGTTGATGACAGGGACATTCTTTGGTCCAAGACTGTGTGGGAGGTGATCGACCTGGACGAGCGTGTCAACTTTCCGTTGTACTACCCAACCGATACCATTGGTATTGGAGCGGACAGAAGGTCATTGTACCACGTGATGATGAAAAACATCCAAAATGGTAAACTGACTGAGGTATACACGGACTCTTACTTCACTGAAAAGCGAAAGTTTGAGGATTTGACCGCCACATTGAGCAAGGTAGATACTACCGACCTTGGATACGAACAATTGAATGCTGGAGAGCAGATTTCTGCGGAATTTATTAACCAAAGAGACCTTTCTGCAGCCGATATTGAAGAGTATCGCATAAAAGGGATGTGGTATTTTGATAAGCGTCAAGGTGAGTTAAAGTACCGTCTGCTGGGGATTGCCCCGGTAGCTCCGGACGTTAACTTTATTGACGACGAATCTGTAGACCCGGGAGAGAACAAGGTAGAATTGTTCTGGGTATGGTATCCAGCTGCACGTCAGGTGTTGCACGATGCCAAAGTCTACAACCAACGTAACTCTGCACGTCCCATTTCCTATGACATGCTGTTGAACGCAAGACGTTTCAACGGGGTGATCTATAAGGAGGACAATGTCCATGGTGACCGTGAGATAGATGATTACATTTTTGACAATGCGCTGTTCCAGTTGTTGGAAGCCAAACGAATCAAAGAAGTCATCCGCGACAGGGAACAAGACATGTGGGCGTATTAAATGAGTCCCAACCTTTGAGCCGATAAGCGAAAAAGGTTGCTGTACGAATTAATCCCGATTTTAATCTGGATGCCCAAAACAAATTTCCAATTCTATACAAGCAAAACGCCGCACGAAAGTGCGGCGTTTTTTTGTTTGTGACTCAAATGTCACTCTGAGCGAAGTGTCCAATTCTACCAAGCGCCAATCTCCAACCATCTCGAAGTCGAATAATCCAAGAATCTAAAATTCTAACCCCATGACCTTTGAATCAAATCTTGGCAATAAAAAAGGACGGCTTTGCCGTCCTTCCAACAAGTTAATATATGAAACCTAATCTTCAAGCGATGGATTGTATTTCCAGAACTCTTTGAATTGTTCCGGAGTACCTCCCACGCCTGCGCCAAACCCAACATACGCCTGATTGCCAATTGAAGTTGCAACTGAGCCTTCCCTTCCAACACTAGGTAATGAAGTTTTTTGGGTCCATCCTGTATCTGGATCATATTCCCATAAGTCGGTTAGATGACCACTTACAGAGACTCCCAACCCGACATAACCTTTAAATCCTTGAATGTCAAAACCAATGGCACCTTCCCTTGCAGCACCTGGTAGTGGCGTTCCAGGATCTGTCCAACTATCTAAGTCCGAGTCATATATATATAGTCCGTTGGATAAATCATTTCCATTTCCGGTGGCTATGTAGCCCAAATCATTGTTAAGAGAGAAACCGACTGCGTTTTGCAGACCTTGACCATTCTCCGCAAAACCTTGATAATCAAAAATGTTTCCTTGTTTGTCAATACCTCTTAGGTTCTGAGGTTCACCATTTTCAATTACGCCATACACATAACCGAGTGTTGATTCACCATGGTCAATTGTAAAAGAGCTTAAATCACTACCCAAATTTGTTGAATCAAATTCGGTCCAGGTTTCAGTTTTAGGATTAAAAACCCAACTATCACTGATGGCTCCTTCATCATTTTCGCCGGTAATGATGAACCATATATTACCCATTTCGAAAGAGGTTGCCTTAGAACGGCCTTTACCTGGAAACTCTGGACCTTCAGACCATGAATCACTTTTCACATCATAGACCCAGATATCCTTAAGGTACAATGTATTTTGGCCAGAGATAGTTTGCCCTAGTCCAAAGTATATTTTATGCTTTCCTTCGGCATCTCTCAGAAATGCCATATTTCCGTATTCAATCGAGTTATATTCGTTTTCTGGTAATGTGGCCATTTTTCGCCAAGGACCTACAGTAAAATCCATGGTACTTGTCATATAATCCACTCCACCAACCGTTATCCCAATAAGACCTGTTGTGGCGTTTGCTGGCACGGTTGCAGTAAGCATGGTTTCAGTTGCTTCCGTTACTTGAGCGGGGACTCCATTGAATTCAACCAGATTTTCTTCAATGTTTACGCTGAAATTGGTTCCGCTAATCTCAACTACCGTTCCTTCCTTTCCTTCAAGAGGATAAAAACTATCTATGGAAACTTGGGGCTCCAATACGTCAAAATCTGTTGAGCTTTCCACTGTTTCCCCGTCTACGGTAACTGAAATGGGTCCGCTTTCTGCATTGTTTGGGACAACCACCTTAAGCGAAGTTGAAGAGACTTCATTAATTGTGGCCGACGTACCGTTAAACTCCACCGTGTTGTCTTCAATTGTGGAGCCAAAATTGGACCCGGAGATAGTCACTTTTATTCCAGGAGTACCTTGTGTTGGCTCAAATTGGGTAATGGTGGGTGGGTTGACTTTTGGATCATCATCGGTTATGCCAGAACCGTCATCCGTTGGCGGTGTTGTTCCGTCATCCGAGCCGCAAGCAATATAAAATAAGGTAAGCAGCACAAGAATGACATAGGTAAAAGTAGGTTTTTTCATAATAAACTGTTTTAAATGAACCTAAATAAACCATAAACGGCCCTGCCTTGCACCTCTAAATTCACGAATGCCCCTTTTCAATTGACGGATGGATGTTTTGGATTGACTCTTGGATAATTTTCAATTTTGGATTTTCAATTGTTTACATTCTTTCCAAGAACCAAGAACCAAGAACCAAGAACCAAGAACCAAGAACCAAGAACCAAGAACCAATTTTTGCTATCTTTCCCACTTCCTTAAATCGAAAAATCTAACAATACAAGAAAGAATTCAACCTATTGCCCTTCACCCTTTTTAATAATCTCACTAGGGATTAATATTTTTGCACCATGCACGACTATTTGATAGTAGGCCTGGGCCTGGCTGGAATCTCTTTTTGCGAAACCTTGGAAAAAAATGGAAAGACCTTCCATGTTATTTCCGATAATTCCCAGCAATCTTCCCTAGTGGCCGGAGGGCTCTATAACCCTGTCATCCTAAAAAGGTTTACTATGGCGTGGAACGCAGGGGAGCAAATGGGGGGAGCCTTGCCCTTTTACCGCCAGCTAGAGCAGAAACTGGAGGTGAAACTGGATTATAAATTGAGGGTTCTAAGACGCTTCGCTTCCATTGAAGAACAGAACACTTGGTTTGAGGCAGCGGACAAACCCGGATTGGATAGCTTCCTATCAACAGACATTCAGCAAAATAAAAACCCCCACCTGAATGCTCAGTTTGGTTTTGGTGAAGTGCTCCACACCGGTCGTATCGATACGGCCGCACTCTTGTCTTCCTACACCCAATATTTGAAAGATAAGGGAATTTTAACCCTTCACCCTTTCGTCTTTGATCATTTTAAAGCGTTTTCCGACCACATTTCGTATAACAACGTTAAGGCCAAGCGAATTGTCTTTTGTGAAGGCTACGGGCTTAAAAACAACCCATTTTTTGGCTATTTACCCTTAAATGGCACCAAGGGAGAGCTTTTAACCATCAAAGCACCGGATTATAGGGAAGAAAATGTCATCAAATCCGGCGTGTTTACCATCCCCATGGGGAATGATATGTATCGGGTTGGAGCTACCTATAAGTGGAAAGACAAGACCAATACTCCTACCAAAGAGGCCAAATCAGAACTCTTGGAAAAGTTGAAAACTTTTTTAAAATGTGATTTTGAAGTGGTGGATCATGTAGCTGGGATTAGACCTACAGTTGTGGACCGAAGGCCTTTGGTCGGGCAACATCCAGAACATGGAAATCTCTATGTGCTAAATGGTTTTGGTTCAAGGGGTGTGCTAATTGCGCCCTATGCTTCAGAACAATTATATTGCCATATTGAAGAGGGCCGACCCTTGGATTTGGAAATCGATTGCCAAAGGTTTACAAAAAAATACTATTCCAACTGACCCTTAACCGCTGGAGGTTCGTACTTAAAAAAGAAATTGATCCAAATATTTCGGGACAATCGTACAATGATAGGGAGAAAGACCACCAAAGTGAGCACAATGGCAATAAAGGTGTTTACCAGCGAAGTACCCAAAACCAGAAAGGAAATTACAAATGCCGCTGCGGCAAAAGCAATCCCTACACCATAGCTCACATACATGGAGCCATAAAAGAACGAAGGTTCAATTTTGTACTTGGTGCCGCAATGCGAGCAACGCTCATGCATCTTGAACAATTGGGAAATGGCATAAGGATTGGTGTTTTGGTACATGCTCTCCTGATGGCATTTGGGGCAACTTCCTGTTAAAATACTGTAGAGTTTGTTTCCTTTTTTTAACATTTGCAAGGCTTTTGACAAAAGTAAGATTTGCAGTTGTTTTTACGGTTCAACGGTAATACCAAAAGTTGATTTTAACATAATGAATTTTTATTATAAGTATGCTTAATATCCATAACCTTTCAGTTGCTTTTGGGGGCGAATATCTTTTTGAGGAAATCGCCTTTCGTCTCAACGGCGGTGACCGGGTGGGGCTTATTGGCAAGAATGGAGCTGGAAAGTCGACACTCTTAAAGTTGCTCTCCAAGGAAATGGCCCCGGACTCGGGAACAATTGCCACCGAAAAGGATATTAGGATCGGTTTCTTAAAGCAGGACATTGATTTTGAACAAGGGAGAACGGTACTTGAAGAATCCTATCAGGCATTTGCCGAAATCAAGGCCCTGGAGATGCAATTGGACAAGATTAACCAAGAACTTGCGGAACGGACCGACTACGAGAGTGAGTCCTATAACCAATTGATGGTGGATCTCACGGAAGTAACCCATAGATACGAGATTCTTGGAGGATACAACTATCAAGGAGATACTGAAAAGGTATTGATAGGACTCGGATTCAAAAGAAAGGATTTCGATAAGCTTACCGATACGTTTTCCGGCGGATGGCGAATGCGGATTGAACTGGCCAAATTGTTGTTGCAAAACAATGATGTACTGCTATTGGATGAGCCTACCAACCACTTGGACATCGAATCCATTATTTGGTTGGAGCAATTTCTGAAAAACTACTCAGGAGCGGTGGTTATTGTCTCGCACGACAAGATGTTCTTGGACAATGTTACCAATAGAACCATAGAGATCTCGTTGGGTCGAATCTATGATTATAACAAACCCTACTCCAAGTTTTTGGAATTAAGGGGAGAGATTCGAGAGCAACAGCTGAACGCCCAAAAAAATCAAGAGAAACAAATTCAACAGACCGAAAAACTCATAGAAAAGTTCAGGGCGAAAGCGACCAAAGCTTCCATGGCGCAATCACTTATCAAGAAATTGGATAAAATTGACCGAATCGAAGTGGACGAAGAAGACAACAGCGTCATGAACGTGCGTTTCCCGGTCTCCGTTACCCCAGGAAAGGTCATTGCGGAACTGGAAAATCTGTCCAAAAGCTATGGGGAGAATGAAGTACTGAACGGAATCAATCTGTTGGTGGAACGAAGTAGTAAGACTGCCTTCGTGGGTCAAAATGGACAGGGAAAGACAACCTTGGCCAAAATTATGGTAGGGGAACTGGACCATGAGGGGATGGTGAAGATTGGACATAATGTGCAAATAGGGTACTTCGCCCAAAATCAGGCCGAGTATTTGGACGGGAACAAGACCATTCTGGATACCATGATCGACGCTGCGAATGAAAAGAATCGGAGCAAGGTCAGGGATATTTTGGGCTCTTTTTTGTTTAGGGGAGATGAGGTGGACAAATACGTTAAGGTGCTCTCAGGAGGTGAGCGTAACCGATTGGCCTTGGCCAAAATGTTGTTGCAACCCTTTAACGTGCTGGTCATGGATGAACCTACCAACCACTTGGACATTAAATCCAAGAACGTATTAAAGCAGGCGTTGCAAAATTTTGAAGGGACTTTGGTACTGGTCTCCCACGATCGTGATTTTCTTCAAGGGCTCACGGATAGGGTATATGAGTTCAAGGATGGAGGTATAAAAGAATACCTAGGCGATATCGATTTCTATCTGGAACAGCGCAAAGCTGAGGATTTTAGAAAAATAGAAAAGGGCGAACAACAAATTCAAGTAAAGAAGGAGAAGCCCAAGGCAAATGACTACCAGACCCAAAAAAAGCTTAAGTCCCTAAAGAATAGGCTTAGTGGAGTGGAAAAGAAAATTTCGCAATTGGAAAAGGACATTGCGACCATAGATCATGAATTATTGATGGATTATGACTCCACCATTGCCAAACCGGGCTTTTTTGATGATTATCAAGGGAAAAAGGACAATTTGGAGACCTTGATGGAGGAATGGGAAAAACTCTCTAACGATATGGAACAACTGGACTAATACCTTTTTCGGAGTCCTACACCACGCTTTTAGACCACTTTACAACATTTTTCCAGAGCTACACCTAAATAATTTGTAGGGTTTTGGCTTCTCATCGTTATTTGTAAGTAAATTCTTATGAATTGAAATAATTGTTCATGATAAGACAAGCGATTTACTGCCTTTTTATGCTCGTTTTGGGAATTGGAATCTCATATGGTGAAGTTTCCCAAAAGGAGAAAAACGCATTGTTGGACCTTTACCACAACACCAACGGTGAAAATTGGAAGGCATCCTGGGATTTGAATGCCCCGGTAAGCACCTGGAAAGGTATAGAGGTTAAAGAAAATCGTGTTGTTGGGATTAATTTGTTCATGAATAACTTGGAGGGAGTGCTTCCCGAGAGTATTGGGAAGTTGAAGTACCTAACACATTTAAACCTTGCTTTTAATGGTATTACGGGAGTATTACCGAAAGATATCGTTAAACTAAAGAGCCTAAAAGTACTTCGTTTGGAGATGAACCGTATTAAAGGTTCTATTCCGTTGGGAGTTGGGCAAATGCAGGAGCTAAGGGTATTTTCCATGTTTAATAATTTCTTGAGTGGCTCCATACCCAATACCTTCGGAGAATTGGAACACCTGAGGGAACTCAACCTATCCAGCAACAACCTTAGGGGTATTATTCCGGCTTCTATTGGCAATTTGACCAAACTGGAAGCTCTTGGACTCTTTGAAAACAATCTTGAGGGATCCATTCCCGAGGAAATGGGCAATCTTTCCGAATTGAAGGAGTTGGTCTTGGCCAACAATCAATTGGGCGGTGAGATACCGTCTGAATTTGGGCAATTGGCCAGCCTTAAAATATTACAATTACAGAATAATCGGTTCAACTCGTATAAAGGACTCCAAGAAATGGACACAAAACAGTTCTTGGTCTTTGATACCGATGAAAAATCATTAAATCCAAAATTCAACGAACTGCAATTGCAGCGCACCCGAATGGCGGATACAAAATTTGAAGATGTTGACGAAAATGAGTAGTTAGTTATACTTTAGTTTGTTTGGTTTGGGGATACAGGCGTGTATCCCCTTTTTTGTTTCCACATATTTCTTTTTACGTTAACATTTTATGAAATATTTAACCAAGCAAACCTTCCTTAGCCAATAGCTTTGCAGGGACTAATTCGCTCCTAAACATGCGCAAGCTCATTATTTCGGCCGTTGCTGGCGGCATTGTAATCTTTTTGTCCATATTTCTTGCCAAGCTTATTGTGGGAAGCAAGAAAAGTCGAAGACCACAATCCCAAAAAGTGGTCAAAACCGTATTTGTGGACACGGTACGCAACGCAACCATCCCTATTGTAGTTCCTGCAAATGGAAATCTAAGGGCGAAAAAACGGGTTGAACTGTTTTCCGAAGTACAGGGTGTTTTCAGACAGGGAAGCAAATTGTTTCGGACCGGACAGGAATATGCCGCGGGCCAGACCCTGATACGAATCGATGCCAATGAGTATTATGCCTCTGTCCAATCGGCAAAAAGCAATCTGTACAATCTATTGACATCCATAATGCCTGATTTGAGGTTGGATTATCCTGAAATATATGCCAAATGGCAGGACTACCTCAATAATTTTGATTTGGACAAAACCACTCCAAAACTTCCGGAAATGGCCTCTGAAAAAGAAAAATTCTTTATTTCGGGAAGGGGGGTGATTTCCAGTTACTACAACGTCAAAAATTTGGAACAACGACTTTCAAAATATACAATATCTGCCCCTTTCGGAGGGGTGCTCACAGACGCCTTGGTCACAGAGGGAACCTTGATTCGTGTAGGACAGAAATTAGGAGAGTTTATCAATATAGGAGTGTACGAATTGGAGGTTGCCGTGAGCAAGACTTACGGAGACTACTTAACCGTGGGCAAGCGGGTTGAACTTTCCAATCTGGAGAAAAGCCAAACCTTCATGGGCAAGGTAATAAGGGTGAATGGTCGGGTAGATCAAAATTCACAGACCATTACTGTATACATTGAAGTAAGTGGCGATAACTTGAAAGAAGGACAATACTTGGAAGCGAATTTGGAAGCCAAAGAAGAGCCAGATGCTATTGAAGTAGATAGGTCCTTGCTGCTGGAAAACAATCAAATCTTTGTGGTTCGCGATACCATATTGGATGTCATCGATGTACATCCTGTGTATTTTACCGACAGGACCGTGGTCCTAAAAAATGTACCCAATGAGGAGGTTATCGTATCTAGGCCGGTTTCTGGAGGTTATGCAGGAATGGAGGTAAAGGTTTTTGATGCCAACAACAGCAAAAGAACCAAATCGTGAGAAAGGTAATAGCCTATTTTATCAAGTACCATGTTGCGGTCAATGTGATCATATTGGCCTTCTTCATCTTTGGGATTGTGGGAGCCTTGTCCCTAAAATCCTCGTTTTTTCCTTTGGTCGATTCCCAGAACATTGTCATTAACATTGCCTATCCCGGAGCTTCGCCATTGGAGGTTGAAGAAGGGATTGTGCTAAAAATAGAGGACAATCTAAAAGGTTTGCAAGGAGTAGAGCGTGTTACCTCTACCTCTAGGGAAAACAGCGGAAACATCAATGTGGAGATTGAAAAAGGAAGGGATATAGACTTCATGTTATTGGAGGTCAAGAACGCCGTGGATCGGGTGCCCACATTTCCTGTAGGAATGGAACCATTGATCGTGTCCAAGCTAGAAGCGGTTCGCCCAACGATTAGTTTCGCGGTCTCTGGGGAAAACATACCGCTTGCAACATTAAAACAGATTGGGCGACAAATTGAAAATGATTTACGGGCCATAGATGGGATTTCCCAGATAGCAATTTCTGGTTATCCGGAAGAGGAAATTGAAATTGCGGTAAACGAAAACAGCCTTTTGGCTTATAATCTTTCCTTTAATGAGGTGGCCCAAGCAGTTTCCAATGCCAATATTTTGGTGACCGGGGGAAACATTAAGACCAACGCAGAGGAATATTTGATTCGAGCCAATAACCGCTCTTACTACGGGGATGAACTCTCCAATGTGGTTGTAAGGGCTGATGCATCCGGGCGATCTGTCCGATTGAAGGATGTGGCCATCATAAGGGATCGATTTTCGGAAACCCCCAATGCTTCCTACCTAAATGGCGAACTATCTGTAAATATAACGGTAACCAGCACCAATACGGAAGACCTAATTGGTTCTGCTGAGCAGGTGAAGGACTATGTCGCAGATTTTAATGAAAGATACTCCAACGCCCAGTTGGAGGTTATCAGCGATCAATCAAAGACATTGACCCAACGTACGGACCTTCTTACCGAAAATGCAATCATCGGGATGGCGTTGGTACTTTTGTTCCTCTCGTTATTTCTGAATACCCGATTAGCTTTTTGGGTGGCATTTGGACTTCCGGTTGCGTTTTTAGGGATGTTCGTTTTTGCCCCCATGCTCAATGTGACCATCAACGTGCTATCCCTATTTGGGATGATCATTGTGATAGGGATTTTGGTGGATGACGGGATTGTTATCGCTGAAAACATCTATCAACACTATGAAAAGGGTAAAAGCCCCATACGTGCGGCCATAGATGGGACAATGGAAGTGATTCCGCCAATTCTATCCGCGATAATTACCACAATTCTGGCGTTTTCACTCTTCCTTTTTCTGGATGGGCGAATTGGGGATTTCTTTAGCGAAGTATCAGTAATCGTTATTTTGACCTTGGTCGTTTCCCTAGTTGAAGCATTGATTATTCTTCCGGCCCACTTGGCGCATTCCAAAGCCTTGAGACCAAAAAGTCAGGACCCAACCTCCGGTCTGGGAAGGATATTTGCCAAGCTTAGGGTTATAAATAAATTAGGGGATCAGGCCATGGCATACATGCGCGATAGGTGGTATAGTCCTGTGTTACGATTTGCCTTGAACTATAAATTTCTAACGTTTTCCTTTTTCTTCATGGCCTTGGCATTGACCTTTGGTTCCATTGGGGGCGGGATTATAAGAACTGCATTTTTTCCAAGGATTGCCAGCGATAGGATTGCCGTTGAACTTCAGATGCCAAATGGTACCAACGAGAAAGTTACGGATTCCATTATCACCCTTATTCAGGATAAGGCAGAAATTGTAAACCAACAACTTACTGAGGAATATTTGCAGGGCTCGGACAAGATGCTATTTGAAAATATGCTAAAAACACTGGGTCCAGGTTCTTCAACGGCGACGCTGATCATTAATTTGTTGCCTGGAGAGGAACGCCCTGATGAGATTGTTGCCAGTTTGGTAACCGGAAAGTTACGGCAGTTGGTAGGACCGGTTATTGGTGTGGAAAGTCTGATTTATGGCTCTGGCGGAAACTTTGGGGGAGACCCGGTTTCAGTTTCACTTTTGGGGAATAATATTACTGAGTTAAAGGCAGCGAAAAATGAGCTTAAAACAGCCATGTTGAACAACTCACTGCTAAAGGACGTTGCTGACAACGACCCAGCAGGTATCAAAGAAATTCGATTGCAGCTCAAGGAAAATGCGTATTTGCTCGGTTTGGACTTAAGAACGGTCATGAATCAGGTTAGGGCCGGATTCTTTGGGTCTCAGGCCCAACGATTTCAACGAGGACAAGATGAAATTAGGGTTTGGGTGCGCTATGATCGTACCAACCGATCTTCACTTACTGATTTGGACGATATGCGCATTTTAACGCCTTCGGGTGATAGGATTCCGTTAAAGGAGATAGCAACCTATTCTATCGAAAGGGGAGATGTGGCCGTCAACCATTTGGACGGACAAAGAGAGATTCAGATATCATCGGACTTAACAGATCCTGAGACCACCAGCGGTACCGATGCCATGGCATGGATTCGAACTGAAGTCATGCCAGATATTCTTTCAAGATACCCTTCAATCACCCCTTCCTATGAAGGCCAGAACAGGGAATTCAATAAATTCAACAATTCACTAAGATTTGCGGGATTGACCGTGTTGATTCTGATTTTTATCACCATAGCCTTTACGTTTAGAAGCTTTAGTCAGCCTTTGTTGTTATTGCTTTTGGTTCCTTTTAGCCTTACTGCGGTTGCGTGGGGCCATTGGATCCACAGCTTTCCAATCAATATTTTATCACTTTTGGGAATTATAGCGTTGATCGGAATTATGGTCAATGATGGCTTGGTGCTGATCGGGAAGTTCAATAATAATCTAAGGAGCGGACTTAAATTCGACGAAGCCATTTATGAGGCAGGACGATCTAGGTTCAGGGCCATATTCTTAACATCCATTACCACAATAGCCGGTTTGGCACCGCTTCTTTTGGAGAAAAGTAGGCAAGCACAATTTCTAAAACCAATGGCACTATCCATTGCCTACGGTATTGGATTTGCTACTATCCTCACTTTAATAATGCTTCCGATTTTCCTTGCTTTTGGAAATAATGTAAAAGTTGGAATTAAACAGCTCTGGACAGGTAAAAAAGCATCACGGGAAGAGGTGGAGCGCGCCATAAGGGAGCGAACTGAGGAAGAGAACATGGCAGATGAAGGACTGTATCAACAAAATGGAAGTATTCAACATAACGGTACCCAAGAGAAAGAAGCTTCACAAGTTTTAGAAGGCACAACATAAATGAGACGCATACTTTTTACGCTACCCCTGTTTTTATTCACTTTTATCGGTTTGGCACAGGAACAAATGCTTGGCAAGGAAGAGGCCATAGCAATGACGCTTGCCAACAACCTCGGTATTCAGGTAGCAAGGAACACACAAAAAATAGATGAGAACAATGCCAATATCCTAAACTCAGGGTATCTGCCTTCTGTAACTGCAAACGCGGGCGGGAGCATAGACAAGCAGAATACCGAGGGACAGCTTGCCAATGGAGAAACCCGAACAGCGGATGGGGTTGAAACACGGAGGTACAATGCTTCGGTAAATGTAAACTACACCCTTTTCGATGGTCTGGGCAGGTATTACGACTATAAAAGCTTTAAGGAACGCTCGCTCCAATCCGAACTTGAAGTGCGGCAGACCATTGAAACTACGGTCCTTCAACTGTTCACGGTATACTATGAGGTGGCAAGATTGACCGAAAACACGCAAAATTTGGAGCAGGCTTTGGCTATCTCAAAGGATAGACTGACGCGGGCCCGCTATCAATTTGAATACGGACAGAATACCGGTCTTGATGTACTTAACGCCGAGGTTGATATAAATACTGATAGTATTAATCTGTTGAATTCACGTCAGCAGCTGCGGAACACCATGAGAGATCTCAACCTAATTTTGAATCGAGAACTGTCTACTGCATTCTCGGCAGATACTACGGTGAACTTTGTGTCTGGCTTGGAGATGGAGAATATGCATAATGAGGCGAAGACCAACAATGTACGACTTCAGATTGCTGATCGGCAAATGAATATCAATCAACTTAATATCAAATCGGCCCGTAGCGCATTTTTGCCTACCATTGGTTTGACCGGTTCCTATGGTTGGAATGAGTCCAATAACAACAGTCCCTTGGCATTTACCGTGCAGAACTCTTCTACCGGTGTTTCTGGAGGGATTAATCTAACTTGGAGCCTTTTTGATGGTGGTAGGGCCATAACGGGTATCAAGAACGTCAAGATTGGATACGAGAACCAAGAGCTACTACAAAAACAAATTAAACTTGAGGTGGAGCGGGATATCCGAAATGCATGGGATAGTTACACCAATGCGTTATATGTATTGGAGGTTCAAGAAAAAAACCTGCAGACTACCCTGAATAATTTCAATAGGACCGATGAGCGCTATAAACTGGGTCAGATTACCTCCATTGAGTTCCGACAGGCCCAACTCAATCTTTTAAATGCGGAATTAGCTCAAAGCCAGGCCAAATATAGCGCCAAGTTGGCGGAATTACAGATGCTTCAAGTTAGTGGGCAACTGTTGAATGTTGAGTTTTAGTGGTGTAATTCGTTTCTGTTTCAACCATGTTTGAACATTTTTTTCAATGTCCGTATTGCTGGGAGGAGATTTCTTTTCTTCTGGATACTTCAGTTTCCCAACAGTCCTACGTTGAGGACTGTGAGGTATGTTGCAATCCGATCGAAGTTAGTGTCCGTTGTGCTCAAAGGGAATTGACAGACTTTCAGGCAAGGGAGTTGGGTCAGGGATAATTACCTCAAAGGTTTAGCCATTGTTTGAACTCGGCAGCCTTGTTTTTACTGATAATGATATTTTGCTCAGAATCTGGATTGACCAAAATTTTCAATTGGTTGTTCCCATAGCGTACAATTTTGTCGATACTGGAAATGGCAATGATAAACTGCCTATTGGCCCGGAAGAAATGGGCATTGTCCAATTGGGAAAACAGCTCGTCCAAACTGGAATTGGAGGTGGTCCTTCTTCCGTCAAAACAAACTACGTAGGTAATTGTGTTTTCGGTATAGATTTGGGCAATCTCTTCTGTGGGTATTGGGAGAAGTTCGTTTCTCACATAGGTTAAAATTCTTCTTTTGGATTGTTGATCGGAACTTTCTTCTTGATTTACCTTTTGCTGGTAATCACCAACAGCTCGATTCAATTTGGACAGATTCACCACTTCATCCTCCAACTGTTGGTTTTTCAACTCCAATCTTTTTTCATACTTGCTTCCAATCCATCGTACTGTTAGTACATAGGAAAGGACAACAATAAGTCCCATGACCAGGAAAATGAGATAAAATCGATTTTTTAGTTCATTCAGCCGGAGGTGGATTTTATCTAGTCCAACATGGACCGCCACAATCCAATCTGTCCCGGCAACAGGATACAAATGAATGACCTCAGATTCGTTTTCAAGGTTTGCCGTTCCAATTTCGTCCATTCGTGTTTTTAATTGCTCGTAAAAACTGGTAAGGGTCAGCTCCTCTGTCACGGAAGAAACAAAAGATTCGGATGCCCCGGCCATTTGCCCCACATTTTTGATGTCTGGATGACAAACAATTTTCCCGGACCAGTCCAAAATACTTAGATAGCCAATATCTTGATCAGTTTCCTCCAAACTCTGCTGCACATTTTGTATCACTTTTGCTTTATCTGGATTGGTGTTCATCTGATGACTTACCAGGGTGGCGAAGGTCTTCGCTTCATTTTTACTGAACTCCATATAGGTTTGCAAAAGTGTAAGTGTTCCTGACTTGTTTAAGTAATGGAGCGCAATGCTGGAAATGAGCGCATAAATCAACGCTATGGAGATAAAAGTGAGGAAATAGAGCCGGTCTTTTCGCATGGGGTCAATGCCAATTTTTTTCTCAAGATATAATGATTTTGCAAGCCTGCAAAAATCGGTTCAAGGAATGTAATGTTCCTTTAAAGTGTCAAATTCCCTTTAAGGCCAAAAATTCCCTGTTAAACCCTAATATTCCCCTTCACCAACATTTTGTCGATTTAAAACTTTGATTATCACGTGCTTTGATTTTATCAAACACAAAAGACAATTATCATTAACCCTTTAAAAATTTAATCATGAAAAAGAGTTTGATTTACTTTTTAACCATGACATTCATGGTTGTTGTTGCAAGTTGCTCCAGTGACAGTGAGGAAGATCTGGTGCCAACCGATGATGACCCTACAAACGGAACAGTAACCTATGAAGACAATATTAGTTCTTTAATTGGTGGAAGTTGTTTGGGGTGCCATTCTTCGCCTCCCACGAATGGGGCTCCGTTTTCATTGACCACCTTTTCCGATGTGGAAAGCAGGGCCAGTGGGATTTTGACCGCCATAAGTAGACAGACAGGTGAACCAAGGGCAATGCCCCCTGGTGGAAGATTGCCACAATCCACAATAGACCTAGTAGACGCATGGATTGACCAAGGAACCCCTGAAAACTAATTTGGAAATGCCAAAACAGATGTTGAAAGGAGTATTAGGTTTTGTATTGGTTTTTCTTGGATTGATTGGTGTAAATGCCCAGGAAAAATACATTGATAAGAATGGGATAATCATTTTTGAAGCCTCTGAGAAGTTGTTCGAGGAGGTGAAGGCCACCAATGAGACCGTTACCACCATTTTTGATGCCCAGACCAATGATATAGCTTCCTTGGCCCTTGTAAAAGCCTTCCGATTTAAAAATGCGTTGATGCAGGAACATTTCAACGAGAACTATGCGGAATCCGATAGTTACCCCAAGGCAATTTTCAAAGGAAAGTTGGTCGATTTTAAGTTGGAGGAACTTCAAACTGAAAGCTCTAAAGTTAATCTAAAGGGCAAACTAGCCTTCCACGGCAAGGATAAGGAGATTGAAACCATTGTCACCGTGCAACGAGCTGGTGATAAGTTGGCAATACTTGGTGATTTTATAGTTACTCCGGCAGATTTTGATATCAAAATACCGAAAATAGTTCGGAATAAAATTGCCAAGGAAGTGCAGGTGAAGATTGATTTTAAACTCGCCAAGAAATGAATCGCAGGAAATGGACTTTCGCAGTATTGGTTGCTTTTTTCACTCTCGCCATGGTTTGGCTCGGCTACGCATTCCTCTCGGGCGAGCATAGGAGTATTTCAGAAGAAGAAGCGGTCTTTGACCTCTCCGCTGAACAGCTATTCATGGATTGGAACAGGGAAGGCGGAAAGCGCTTTGTTGATCAAACCATTATAGCGTCCGGGACAATTACCGAAATGGAAAAGAATTCAGTCATACTGGACAACAAGATACAGGTCAACTTCATTGATATGGCATTGGAGCTCTCAAATGGGGATTCCCTGGCTATAAAGGGAAGGTGTGTAGGCTATGACGACCTGCTAGAACTTGTTAAAATAGACCAGGCAAGCATCGTAAACTAATCAAATAAACAAATGAAAAACATACTTTACACAGTGCTGCTGTTACCTTACTTGGTGTTGGGCCAGGATGCACTCCTTGATGAAATAGATACCGAGACCCCGCCAGATTATGAAACCGCGGCTTTCAAAGGGCTGAAAATTGTGAATTTCGAATCCACCAAAATGGTCTCGCAAAAAGAGCTCTATTTTGTGGTTTCTCACCGATTTGGAACCATTAAAACCGGAATAGAGGATTTTTTTGGACTAGATCAGGCGGTAACTCGGCTGAATCTTATTTATGGCATTACCGACGGTATTAACATCGGACTCTCCAGAAGTTCCTTTCAAAAAACCTATGAAAGTTCGCTAAAACTTAGGTTGCTACGTCAGAAAATTGGAGGTATGCCGGTTACTGTGGTACTCCATAACAGCGTGCTCCTGAACACTTCGCTAAGTGAGGAAACCTTGCCTCTTTTGGAGTTCAAACATAAGCTGGCGTATGCGTCCCAGCTATTGATTTCAAGAAAAGTGAGCAAAGACTTTTCGTTTCAGTTGGCACCCACTTTTTTCCATAACAATTTTGAGGCCTTAGACGAACAGGATAATTCGCAATACGCCCTTGGGATTGGTGGAAGGCACAAGCTGACAAAGCGATGGAGCCTGAATGTGGACTATGGACTCCATTTTAACAGAAGCGAGAACTCGCCCTTTAAAAACCCACTTTCCATAGGATTCGACCTGGAGACAGGCGGACATGTGTTCCAATTGCATTTCACCAATGCCCAACCCATGAATACCAATTATTTCTTGGGTCAGGCAACCGGAGACTGGGGTGAAGGGGATATTTTCTTTGGATTTAATATATCACGTGTTTTTTAAAACTGCCACCATGAAAAAAAGCTTAGCAAGAATTATAGTGGAACCGGGATTTTGCATGGATTGCGGTTCGGAAATGGTAAAAGAATTGATGGGCATTGATGACATCACAAATGTATTTGCCTATCCCATGGAATCACTGGTCGTTTTTCAATTCATAAAGGCCAACGAGCTGTCCTTGGCGCTCAATAAACTAATGGAAATGGGTCATCCCCCCACGGGTGATACCATCAAGGAAGAAAATTATGTGCCGCCACTATGCCGATGTAACGGTATGGGAAGCAATGCGGCTTAAGGCTTTTGAAAAGGGAAATTAGATTTAGTAGATTTGGCCCGGGGTTGTATTGCTATGCCCCGGGCTTTAATGAAAGTAACATTGGGTAACGTAAAAAACATCTTTGGGGCAAGATTTTGGTTCATTGTCCTAGTTGTGGCCTTAGTGGCTTCCGGACTCTGGTTTTATTTCAATCCTATTGAAAAAGATATGGCCAAAGTGGAACCCGAGTTTTTTTACAAAGCGCCCGATCTGATTTCGACCTTGACCGGAGACCAATCGGCCCAAAAAAATATCAAAGCGGAAAAAGTGGTGGAAATCACTGGTGCTGTGAAAGAAGTCAACGACCGAAACGACCGCATCACGATAATTCTAAGGGCGGGTTTGGAGGACCACCCGGCGGTGATTTGTGATATGCTGAAAGGGGAGCGAGAGTCTGTCAGGAAGCTCCAAATGGGGGATACCGTAAAAGTAAAGGGGATATATAAAGGATTTTTAAAAGACGCAATTTTTTTGAATTGTGTAATCGTCGATGAGTAAAGTAAACAAGCTTTTTCCTGTTTTTATGTTTTTTGCCATGTTTGCGCATGGTCAGGAATCTGCTAGGGTTATTGCAAGACAAGGCCAGGTCTCGTTCTTTTCATATACCTCGGTAGAGCATATCAAGGCAGAGAATAATCAGGTGTTGGGCATCATTGATTTGACATCAGGGGAAATTGCGGTGAGCATGCTCATGAATGCCTTTATCTTTGAAAAGGCATTGATGCGGGAACATTTTAACGAGAGCTATGTGGAATCGGATATTTATCCAAAAGCCTCTTTTGAGGGTCAGATTCAAGGGTTTGATTCCGGTTTGGAAGGTGAACAAACGCGCATTGTGAAAGGAAACTTTTCCATGCATGGCGTTACAAAAGTTTTGGAAATTAAGACGAAAATAGAACGCAAAGACCAGATTTTTGTACTGTCCGGAACCTTTGAGGCACTGGTACAGGATTATCAAATTAAAATACCGCCCTTGTTGGCCGGTAATATAGCAAAGACGATTTCAGTGGATTTTAGATTTGAATGCGAACCTTATGCGAATTAGGGCAGTTTTTACTTTTTGGACGCTTGTGGTTATGGCCGTTCCGGTTTTGGGACAGGAAGGCTTGCTGGATATTTTGGAGCAGGAGCACAAGGATACGGTTCCTACCTATGTATCCGCAACTTTTAAAACGACCAGAATTACCTATGGGCATTCCGTGGAAACCCGTAAAAAGGGAATTTTGGAAATCATGCTGTCCAACCGTTTTTGGAATACTCCGGCCTTGCAATCCCAAAGTTTTGGAGTGGATAAAATGAACGCCCGTATTGCGCTGGAATATGGTATCAGTGATCGGTTGTCCACAGGGTTTGGTGGATCCACCTGGGATGGACTCTTTGATGGTTATCTCAAATATCGTTTGGTTCGCCAACGACCTAAGGGAGAGGGTTCCCCGTTCAGCATTACTATTTTTCAAAATGCGAGTTATTTTAGTGAAGGCCTGATCCTGCCCGATGTTGATGATAGCTTTTCCAATAGATTATCATATACCTCCCAGTTGCTCATCGCCAGAAAATTTGGCCCCAATTTCTCCCTGCAGTTGACACCTACCTTTGTACATAGGAGTGTTCGTTACGGTGATATTGACGCCCGTAACCATATGGCCCTGGGGATTGGCGGCAGATATAAGCTAAGCCATCATGTGTCTTTGGTGTCCGAGTACTACACGGTTTTCAATCCATTGGACAGTTTTGATACCTATGGTCCATTTGGGTTAGGGGTGAATTGGGAAATTGGGGATGTCATGCTTCAATTTATGTTGACCAATGCCCCGAGTATGGTGGAAGATTCTTTTATAACGGGAACAAAGAACAACTTCAACTTTAAAAACCCCAACCTCAATTTCGGATTTAACTTCACCTATGTGCTTCACCTGAAACGCAAACTGAAAGGGTTAAAGCAAAAGGACTAAAGTCCTTGAGCCATCTTCTGTTGGTATTCACGCGGAGACATATCAGTTTCTTTTTTAAATACCGCATAAAAGGTGGAAATATTCTTAAAGCCTACATCGTAAGCCAATGTCTCTATCTTATCGTCCTGATTTAGATTGTGCTTAAGTTTTTCCAGAATATCCTGAATTCTAAAACTATTGATGGCTGCATGGAACGATTTGCCATATACTTCTTTGATCGCTTGGGTGATAATATACTTGGGTATACCTAGTTGTTCCGAAAACGAATGTAGGGAGAAAGAAGCCTCCCTATAGTGCAATCCTTGCTCCAGTGTCTCAATAATTAGACGTGCTGTTTCTGGGTCCACGCCTTGCTTTTTTTCTAAACTTGACAGTTTTGGGGCATACTTTAAAAAAAAGAAGAACATAAAGCATATCACAAGTGAAGCAATTGCGGTCCCCAAAGAATAGGACTCGTTGTACGGAATGATGTAGGGTAAGGTAAATGCGGCAAAAAGGAATAGTAAACAAACAAATAATACATGTTCCCATTTTCGTTCCTGATGGCCTATTCCCGATTTTCTTTGGGATTGCAATCTCCACGAGGCCAGTAGGTACATTCCCATGCTTGCCAAACACAGAAGGTACAAAAGGGAAACATAGTAAGGAAAACCTATCAAAAGCGATAAGCCTATTACTGGGAACACTAGGTGCAGCAATTGTGTGGATATCTTGGACTGGGAGTTTTTTCCCAAGATTGGCCTATAATAGTTGTAAACGAAAGGCCCAATCATTGAAAACCCTACAAAGCCCCAGACCAAAAACCATAACTGCAATTTTGGATAGAGCAAAAAATAGAAAGCGGACTTTGAAATTCGTAAGGTGATGGCCAATAACAGTAGAATCAGGGCGGTTTTTTTAATGGTGCCTCCTTTGGAAACAAAAAATAGGTAAGCAACCATAAAAAACGACATGCTAGCGGCAACGGACGTGAACACAATTAGGGCCAAATACATGGTATAAAACTATAATTATAACTAAAGATAAATTTATGACCTTTCAATTTGTTGATAGGTTTAGTATGAATCGCAACCTTCCTTCATTTTTGATGACTTGCAAATTAGCTCTTGATTGGTCTTGGTCCGATGTCATTGCCCTGTTAAAATTATCATAATCTTATTCTGCATTTTCAAAATCTAGAGGTTCTCATAACGATTGGAGCATAGCTTGGCGCATCAAACCCTTTAAGATGAAAAAAATAGTATTGGGCCTTTTGGGCCTGTTTACCATGTCCGGTTTTGGGCAATCCAATCCCTTTCACACGATGACCTACCCAACATCTAGCCCAATGGTGGTTGAAATGCAACGTTTGGGAGTCACAGAAATCACTATAAGCTATCATAGTCCTGCACTTCGGGAGCGTGATGTTTGGAACAATCCGGATGTCATTCCGCAGAACGGCACTCCAATGGCATGGCGGGCCGGTGCCAACATGAATACCATCATTGAATTTGGCACGGACGTTACCATTAATGATAAGCAATTAGAGGCAGGTGCCTATGGTTTTCATGTAATTCCCAGGGAGAATACCTATACCCTGATTTTTGCCCATAACAGCAATCAATGGGGTAGTTACTATTTGGATATGGAAAATGATGTCGCACTCACCATAGACGTGAACAGCGCAACCTGTCCAAATACGGAGCAGCTCGACTTTGAGTTCATCGACCGAAAAGATGACAGCGTTGTGGTGGCACTGGAGTGGGGTACCAAAAGGTTACCGTTCACTGTTGGTGTAGATTTGAACAAAACGGTTGTAGAAAGCTTTAGAAATGAACTTAGGGGAATAAACACCTATCGTTGGGAAGCTTGGGACGATGCAGCCAATTGGTGCTTGCAACATGATACCAACCTTGAGGAAGCGCTCACCTGGGCCAACCGTTCCATAGATGGTGGATATAATGGCTTTGCGGCCAATAAGAACCTCTCCAACTTAACAACCAAAGCCCGACTACTGGATAAACTGGGTAGGGATGAGGAATTGGCAAGTACAGTTTCTGAAGCCAGTAAGTTATCAGCGCCAGCCTACGATTTCAATGGGTTTATTATCTTTTTGTTGAGGCAAAAGCAATATGAGCAAGCGTTGGCCATGAGTACCTCTAGCCTTGAACAGCACCCAGATACGTGGTATTTGCAGCTGAACAAGGCTATAAGTCTATATCATACCAAGAAAAAGGGCAAGGAAATGTTGCGACTTCTAGATAAAGCCCATAAAGGTGCTCCAGATAATTTCAAATCCAGAATCGAGGAAATTTCCGGGGAAGTAAAAGATGGCACTTATGGGATATAGACATGAAACTATAGTTGTTTAAGCTTTTGTAATTTAATAGAGCCTCCTGATCAGGAGGCTTTTTTTATGCTTTTTGCTTACCTAAGTTTAACCTTAATTTTTTTGAATCCTGAGAATTATATTCCTAAATTTATCACATAATGAAACCTTATTTCATTTAATGAAACACAATAATCTAGCCCATAATCTATATGAGGCGGTAAAGCTTCGTCTCCCTATTACTCAAGTTAAGTATGGAAACGAACTGGGCCTTGAGGATGCTTATGCAATCCAGCAACAGATCATTGATCTTAAGTTGGAGGAAGGGGAGCAGCTGTCCGGAATAAAAATGGGCTTTACCAGCAAACCCAAAATGGAGCAGGTTGGGGTCAATGCCCCCATTTGGGGAAGGCTAACCAACACAATGATGATCCCGAATGATGGGGTGCTACATCTTAACAACTATATACGACCAAGGGCAGAACCCGAGATAGCCTTTCTTTTAAAAGAAGACCTTACTATGGAACATTGCGGTCTACCACTGGAAGATTTGGCTTCCGGCGTAGCGGTTGCCATGGAAATCTGCGATTCCAGATATAGGGATTTTAAGTTTTCGCTTTGGGATGTGATTGCTGACAATTGCTTTGCGGCTGGATATGTTCTTGGCCAATGGAAAACTCCAGAAACGGGTATTTCTGATATAGCAATGACCTTGAATTGTAATGGTAAAACTATGGAATCGGGTAATTCGAATAGTATTTTGGGCAACCCGTTGACATCTTTATGGGAAGCCATCAAGCTAACAACTCAGTATGGTTTTGGCCTAAAAAGGGGCATGGTTGTTTTGGCTGGTGCGGCCACTCCTTCCATTTACCTTAATAGTGGTGACAAGGTTGAGGTAACGGCAGAACAATTGGGAAGCGTAAATATAAAGGTTGAGGCATGAAATCCTTGAAAAGTTCAGTCAACAAAACCTTTGCTATACTGGAGCACTTTACGATAGAGAAACCGGAATGGAGCGTTACCGAGCTGGCAAAAACAATGGATTCCAGTAAAAGTACCGTATATCGGTTTTTGTCCGACATGGAAAAAAGTGGAGCCATGTACCAAGATCCAGATTCAGGGAAATATGGATTGGGCTTAAAACTTTTTGAGCTCGGAAATCGGGTACGCATTCAGTCAGCTTTTGTGGACAGGACCCATCCAGAACTGGTAAAAGTTGCCGAGAATATTACAGAAACGGTTCATATTGCTATCTTACGGAATAAGCAGGTCTATTATGTGGATAAGGTGAAAAGCCCTCAGGGATTAACCATTAATTCCTCAATCGGTTCTTCAAAGCCACTACATTGCTCCAGCTTGGGTAAGGTGTTACTGGCGTTTTCCTTTTCTGGTTATCAAGAAATAAGGTCAAAAAACATCTTAGGTCCAGATTTGGAACGGTTTACGGATAACACTATCGCCGACCACTTTGATTTGGAAAATGAACTTATAAAAATCAGGGCCCAGGGGTATGCCATTGATAGAGAGGAGTATGAGATTGGGCTGATTTGCGTTGGGGTTCCCATTTTCAACCAACGAAATGAAATTGTGGCCAGTTTAAGCGCGGCGGGACCGGCAAACAGATTTAAAATCAATGAACTCAAAAATTATGTAGAAATCCTTAAATCCGGTGCGGATAGGATTCGAGGAAAAATAGGGGAATTTAAACCATGAAGACGATTTTGAATTACATAGGAGGGGAGTTCACTAAGCCAAAAGGCAATAGCTATTTGGATGTATATGATCCCTCCAATGCCCAGGTGTATGCAAAGGTCCCAGATTCAGATGAAGCGGACATGCAAGCCGCCATAGCCGCTGCTGAAAAGGCTTTCCCCTCTTGGTCTGCAACCTCTTTGGAAGAACGGCATGAGTTTTTAATGCGAATTTCCAAACGCGTAGAAAAGGATTTGGAAGAATTGGCATTGGCAGAAAGCATGGACAACGGAAAACCGCTAAAATTGGCGAGAACGGTTGATATTCCGAGAGTAGCATCAAATTTTAGGTTTTTTGCGACGGCACTTATGCAATTTTCCTCGGAATCCCATGAAATGAATGGGCAGGCCATTAATTATACCCTTCGAAGACCGCTTGGGGTGGTAGGATGTATTTCCCCATGGAATTTACCCTTATACCTTTTCAGCTGGAAAATAGCGCCTGCTTTGGCAATGGGGAACACTGTTGTTGCAAAACCCTCGGAAGTGACCCCAATGACAGCATTTTTGTTGGCTAAAATCTGCGATGAGGTTGGATTGCCCAAGGGCGTTTTGAACATTGTGCATGGGCAGGGAACCAAAACAGCTGCTGTTCTGAGTACACATAAGGCTGTAAAGGCAGTTTCCTTTACCGGGAGTACCAAGGTGGGCGTTGACATTGCAACTAAAGCCGCACCCCTCTTTAAAAAACTTTCCCTGGAAATGGGTGGAAAAAACCCCAATATCATTTTTGCCGATTGCGATTATAATAAAATGCTCCAAACTACCCTCAGGTCCTCTTTTGCCAACCAAGGTCAGATTTGTTTATGTGGTTCTAGAATCTACATTGAAAAATCGATATATGAAAAGTTCAAAACCGATTTTGTACAAAAGACCAAAGCATTAAGGATTGGACATCCTTCTGAGGAGGATTCGGATTTGGGCGCCATTGTTTCCAAGCCTCATTTTGACAAAATCATGGGGCACATAAAATTGGCAGAACAAGAAGGGGGAAGAATACTATGCGGTGGAAAGCCGGTTCACCCGGATGGAAACACAGATGGATGGTACATTGCTCCCACCATTATTGAAGGATTGGTTTCAGGCTGCATAACAAACCAAGAAGAAATTTTTGGTCCAGTGGTTACCCTTACACCTTTTGAGGGCGAACAAGAGGCCTTGGACCTCGCTAACAATAGTGATTACGGGTTGTCGGCAACAATTTGGACCCAAAATTTGGGAAGGGCGCATCGCGTTGCACGTGACCTGGAAGCTGGGATAGTCTGGGTTAATACCTGGCTCCTAAGGGATCTAAGAACCCCATTTGGTGGAATGAAAAATTCAGGAGTGGGAAGGGAAGGTGGTCTTGAAGCACTTCGTTTTTTCACTGAACCTAAAAATGTTTGTATAGATTATTCTAAAACATAAAAGCATAAGCACAGAAACTATGAGAATCAATGGTCATTCGCACTTGCTTCCCTATCCGGAGCAGATTCCATCCTACTTAAAGGAAAAGGAGATTTTTTGGATTGATGAGGACAGGGAATACATGCTACAGAAGGATTGGAAGCGCCCGGTTACTGATTCCAGCTTTTTTCTCAATGAGAAATTGGAATGGATGGGAAAAAACGAGATTGATCATGCTGTGGTCCTTAATCTTTCCCAATTGTATGGCAATGGGCTTCGCATTCATGATATGAAATATGCGCTTCGTTTTCAAAACGATTTTAATGCCCAGGTCCAAAAGGATTATCCTACCAAGTTTACCTGTGGTTTTGTGGTTCATGCCGGATTCATTGATGGGGCTTGTTGGGAGATAGAGCGTTGTGTGGAAGAGCTGGGTCTTCAGGTACTTTGCCTGCCCACCCACTATATGGATTCTATTGGCACTTGGCGAGGAATTTTTGATAAGGAAACAGCACCCATCTTTGAATTGGCCAATAAGTATGAACTGGCCATAGAGATTCATCCCTATGATGGTGAAAAATTTATTCAGTTGCAGAACAAATCCTGGCGCTTCCATTTGATTTGGATGTTGGCTCAATGTGCCGATGCCTATCACTTTTATACCTTGGATGGGTTATACGATAAGTATCCCAATATTAGGGTATGCTTTGCCCATGGGGGACAGCTGAACCATCTGAACATTGGCAGAAGAACCCAAGGTTTTGATGGTAGACCTGACCTTTTTGAGGGACAGACGCGCCCCAGAAAGGCAATTGGACACCCCAATATTTATTTTGACACTCTAGTACATGATACCTTTTCCTTGGAATTGATGGTAAGGCGTCAAAAAGGTACGGATCAGATTATTTTGGGATTGGATGACCCATACCCTTTGGGAGAAATGGAAAGTGAAAGACAATCCTCGTACCCTGGAAAATTACTGGACTTGGCAGTGGATGAAGGCATTATCACCCAAGAACAACATGGACAGATTTGGGATGATAACGTGGTGCGATGGTTATGCGGAGATAAGGTGGAAAAGTTTGCAAAACGTATTGGAAAGAATTAAAAATGGAGAAAACACTTGAATACGCTTTCCAACTCGATACCGAAGACAGTTTAAAATCTTACAGGGATCAGTTTCATTTGCCACTGCGAACCAACGGAAAGCCCTATATCTATTTGTGTGGTAATTCTTTGGGCCTACAACCCAAGAAAACCGCCGAATATGTACAACAGGAGTTGAAAGATTGGAAAAACCTTGGGGTAGAAGGTCATTTTCATGCGCAGAATCCTTGGTTACCCTATCATGAGTTTTTAACGGAAAAAATGGCCAAAATTGTTGGGGCAAAACCTTTGGAGGTTGTGGTCATGAATACTTTGAGCGTCAATTTGCATCTGCTCATGGCGACCTTTTATAGACCAACCAAAGACCGTTTTAAAATTCTAATTGAATCTGATGCATTCCCATCCGATAGATATGCCGTGGAATCCCAATTGAAATTTCATGGGTATGGGAATGGACTGTTGGAATTGAAGCCACGAAAAGGCGAAGTACTGCTGCGTGAGGAGGATATTGAAGCTACAATTAAAAAGGAAGGTGAATCTATTGCTTTGATATTGATAGGGTGTCCGAACTATTACACCGGACAGGTTTTTGATATGAAAAGAATAGCGGCTCTTGGTCATGCCAAGGGATGCACCGTAGGGTTTGATTTGGCTCACGGTGCAGGCAACTTACCGCTCGAACTGCACGATTCAAACATTGATTTTGCCGCATGGTGCACGTACAAATATTTGAATAGTGGCCCTGGAAGCGTTGGCGGATGTTTTATTCACGAACGACATGCCCATGCCTTTGACCTTCCAAGGTTTGCAGGTTGGTGGGGACACAATAAGGAAACCCGATTTGGAATGCGGGATGATTTTGACCCTATTCCGGGTGCTGAAGGTTGGCAGTTGAGCAACCCGCCCATACTTTCGTTGGCCGCAATTCGAGCATCATTGGATGTTTTTGATGAGGTGGGTATGCCGGGATTGGTTGAAAAATCCAGAAAACTCACGGGATACCTCGAGAAATTGTTGGAAGACATGAAAGATAGTGTCAAAATTATTACACCTAGGGATGTGAGGAAACGAGGATGTCAACTTTCCCTCCAGATTACCAAATGGGGCGGCAAGGATATTTTTAAAACCATAACGGATAAAGGGGTTATTGCAGATTGGCGAGAGCCAGATGTAATTCGTATTGCTCCGGCCCCACTCTATAACAATTACAGCGATGTGTTCAAATTTGTAACCATTTTAAAAGAAGCAATAAACGGATAATAACGGTGAAAAAGGATAAGGTACTTATTATTGGGGCAGGTCTATGCGGTTCCCTATTGGCAATAAAAATGGCACAGAAGGGATATCAGGTGGAAGTACATGAAAAACTTCCCGATATGAGAAAACATGATTTGGATGCTGGAAGGTCCATCAATCTAGCACTTTCGGATCGTGGACTTAGAGCCCTAAGATCCGCAGACTTGGAACATGAGGTGCTGTCCCAATGTATAGACATGAACGGGCGCATGATCCACAATGTTGATGGGAGTACCCGGATGTCAAACTATAGCGGGCGCCAAGGGGAAAAAATAAACTCGGTGTCACGACCTGGACTCAACAAACTGCTTTTGGATAAGGCAGAGCATTTTCCTAATGTGGACATACACTTTAATTCGAAGTGCAAAGCTGTTGATTTGGTTAAACCAGCAGCTTATTTTATTGATAAGGGAGGGGATGAAACAGAAGTGGGAGCAACCGTCATTTTGGGAACGGACGGAGCAGGTTCTGCGGTTCGAAGGAGTATGATGGCCCGCACACCTGAGCTTCTGTTCAATTTCTCACAGAGCTTTCTGCGTTCCGGATACAAGGAATTGGAGATACCACCCACCGCATCGGGCGAGTTTAAGATTGAAAAAAATGCCCTGCACATTTGGCCCAGAGGTAAGTTTATGATGATTGCACTTCCTAATTTGGATGGCAGTTTTACCGTGACTATGTTTCATCCTTTCAAAGGTGAAGGAGGGTTTGAGTCTTTGGATACCGAGGAAAAGCTGTTGGACTTTTTTAGGACGCATTACCCTGATTCTTTGGAGCATTTTCCCAATCTGGCCGAAGAGTATTTTAAAAATCCCGTTGGTATTTTGGGTACCATTAAATGTTATCCATGGCAAGCGTTTGGCAAAACCCTTTTGTTGGGGGATGCTGCCCATGCCATAGTACCATTTTATGGTCAGGGAATGAATGCCTCTTTGGAAGACGTTCGGCTTTTGGATGAGATGCTTGAAAAAAACCGGGGAGATTGGTCGGTTACCTTCAACGAATTTCAAGAATTCCGACCAGAGAACACCAATGCCATTGCGGATTTGGCGGTGGATAATTTTTATGAAATGCAGGATAAGGTGGACGATGGGGACTTTATCAAAAAAAGAAATCTGGAGATGCTATTGGAGCAGACCTACGAGGACTACTACTCCAAATATTCTTTGGTGACCTTCCAAGAAGACTTGCCCTATAGTGAGGCGATGCGAAGGGGAAGGGCTCAGGATGAGTTGTTAATGAAAATCTGCTCGGATCCAAGCTTGGAGGATTTGCCTTTGGAGCGTATCTATCAACAGTTAAAACAAATCTAATGAAGGGTAAAATTGTACCGAAGAGTGCCAAACCCCTGGGCAACTACCCACATGTGAAACGGGTAGGGGATTTCATTTTTGTTTCTGGAACCAGCAGCAGAAGAACGGACAATACCCATGTGGGGGCTGACCAAAATGAAGACGGAACCTGGAATTTGGATATCCGATTACAAACGGAGGCAGTACTCCAAAATATTCAGAAACTAATTAAGACCATGGATGCGGATTTGGATGATATCGTTGATATCACCACTTTTTTGGTGGATATGGAGGATTTTAAAGGGTATAACGAGGTTTACGGAGAATTCTTTGACCATACCGGACCTACGCGAACTACTGTGGCTGTTCATCAGTTGCCACACCCAAACCTATTGATTGAGGTAAAGGCTGTTGTCTATAAGCCCCTTTAGGACAATCAATTACTTTGCGTTTCTATTACAGGTTTAATTCCATCTGATATTGGTCAATGGTATTTTTTAACCCAAAGCGCTTTAGGTAAAACAGTTTGTCATTTTGCATCGCATCCACATTATTTGTTCTAATGGTTTTGCAAACTCGCCCCATAGCCGAGAACAATCGTTCCCAATGCTTTGCATTATTCTCAAACACATCAAACTGGGCCAGATAATTTGTTTGGGGATTGATAATAAAATATGCTGCCGGAGCCTCCCCATTAAACACAGCGTAAAACTCAAAGTTACCCTGTTTTAAGGTTTCGATGTCGTTATCCCAAGAGTATACCGTTTGATCTATCCTATTCCAATCGAAAAAGTCCATACCCACTTTCTTCATTTTAAAATCTGTTCTGCCCAGTTCCGTGTTGATGTCTCCATCATAGCATTTAAAGTCTTTAACAATGGTAAATCCAATCCGTTCGTAAACCTTCAGAGCAACTTTGTTTTTTGTAATGACCTCTAGGGTACATTTCTCGACTCCCTTTTTCCTTAAAATGGGAATAGCGTAATCATAAATGGCATCAACAATTTGTCTGCCCCTGTAATCAGGTACCACCCCGGTTCCTGTATTGTGGGCGATCCTATGGCCGTTTCTATGATTGACTGCATTGATAATAAATCCAACTAGCATGTCTCCATTGAACATTCCAAAAGACAGGTCATAATCAACCTTTGCCATATCCCACCGATGTCTATAATAGTCCACCTCCGTAGGCATTTTTACAAAATACCCATCAAAGGCCTTTAGGAAAACAGCTAGGAACTCAGAAAAATTAATGGTCTTCAAACTTCTAATTTGCATATCAGTTTTTTAAATTGAACAGGGGAGGCATAGCCTTATGTTCCATTTTTATGCCTTTTGGCGAGCCTTTTAAGTGTTTTCACAGTTTTTTTGGTGTCCTTTTGATCCACAAAAATATGATCATGGTAATACCCAGCTACAACATTACAGCTAATACCGAATTTGGCCAATTCTCCCGAAAACGCAGCAGTCAACCCAACGGCATCCAAAGCGGAGTGGATTTGCAAGGTGATCCACGAGGCAACAAATTCAAAAGACAATCCGAGTTCTATGGCTTTGTCTCTTTTTATGATCAACGTTGTCCCTTCTTTCTCTCTAAAGCCGCAGATGACATCCCCACTGTGTATACCGTTATAGTTTGATACGGAAACAAAAACATATTCACCCTCGTTTACAATTGGGTCCATGCCTGCGATTAGCTTGGATAAGTTAGTTTCTCCTGTCATAGTTAAATGCTATTTTTTGTTCACTAGAGTTTTGAATGAAATAAGGGACCAGATGGCTTCAAGTATCATAAAGGGCCAAAATCGTAGCAAGCAAGATGCCACAAAGGCAATTGTGGCTCCGGTAAAATTTAAGATTTTGTATAACAAATCATTCGTGTCCACTTTTCCGGTAGTGTTCAGGAAATAGGCCAATAGTATTTGCGAAACGCCAAAAAACCCAACCCAATCTGCAATTTCCATATTTTACTTTAATTTCTGTTGTTTATCTGTGAAATCTGTAGGTTAGTTTGATCAAGAAGGTACTTTCCAAGGTTCTTGAAAATAGCTGTTCATCCAGGGATGAAACTAGTCCGTCCATTGGAAATGCAGTATTATTCAGGCCTTGCGACCAAACCAGAAATAGTTCGGAACCTGGCCTGTACTCCCATCGATATACCAAGTTTGATCTGAACTGTGCGAATGAAAAATCTGGAACCCTAATTGAAGTATCGCCTAAATTATCTCCATCCAGGTCCACTTCATAGTTAGCCCCTGCAGCTTCTCTGCCAAGGATGTTCAATGGTTGCAGTTGGCCATCCCCAAAGGATTGTAGAGGATTTTGGACAAGGCTGAACTGATTGTATCTTCCCTGCGAAATAAAAGGCTCGGCATAGTACTGCAGTGCCATGTTGGGAGTTAGGGTCACATCCGCCCGAAGAACCAAGCTCAGTGTTTTTTGATCCAAGCGGGATACTACAAAATCAGTATCCGCGCCATTGGTCAAGTTCTGATTGAATTGAAGTCTATGCCCAATTTGTGTGAGTTTTGGGGTAACCGAAATGCGAAACCTATCCAGTGGTTGGTAATTGATACCTATGTTGTTTTCAAGAAGATAATAGCTCCCAGGTCCTCCGGTTTTGGTCCACCCAGAATAGTTGATAAAGAACTTCTTTCGTGAATCCGTGCTTAACGCCCACCAAAATCCATATTGGTCGCTAAGTTTGATCCTTGGTCCGCCCTGTAGCAAGGACTTGGAGAAAATATGTGGTTGGGAAAAGTATCCAAAGGTGGCCGACCAATTGTTCTGAAAGGTAGCCTCGCCAGAGACATCCCAATCCACATAATTAAGCTTACCTTCAAAATCAAAATTGAACCAATGCTTATAGCTTACCTTGGCATTTCTGAAAATCCCAAATGAGTTGATGGATCGATAGGACACCCCAGTGTAGTGTTGGAAAATATCCGCTTCCCTTAGAAAACCAATATCGTTAAGGTCAAGCTCCGGAGAACGCCAGGTAAACCCCAATTCCCCCTGGATATTCCCCTTTCCTGCTTTTCCCAGTTTAATATCGCCTCCACTACCGGTTAAAGAGGTTCTTGTGGAATCTACTTGCAAATGACCCGCTCCCCTCTGGAACAAATGGGGAATAGAGAGTTGGGTTCTATGTATGGCTTCTCTAGAACCGCTTACATGGCTCATTACAACATTGGCACCCAAATACCAATTCCGGTTACGCCATTGATGAAGAAAGTCTATTCCCCCTGTTTTGGCAGATTTGTGTAAATGGTCGGTTTCGGGAGATGCTTCACGTATCACAGATGTAAATATTCCGCCCAAAAATGTCTTCCTGTTATTGAGATCCTTTAATACGCGGGCTACAAAATAATTGGTCTGGGGCTCGATCAATTGCGAACTGCCATCACTTATTTCTGCATATATTCTCGGTGTGAAACTTTCCAGCACTCCAAAGGACAGCCCGTTTTTGGTTTTACCACTTAGCTTTACGGCACCAAGAATTGTGGTCCTTTGTGGGATATCTGCAAATTGACCCTCTTCCAAAGAGACACTTCCCTGTGGCTGTCGACCAATTCGTCTTGAGTAAAAAAGGTTATCGGAACTGTAGGGCCCACCAATGATTGGGGAGGAGAAGCGATAGTCAAATACGTTTTTGTTCTCAATGAAAAAGGGACGTTGTTCTTGAAAGAACAATTGGAAACCATCTAGGGCAATTGCGGCAGGATCAGCCTCCACTTGGCCAAAGTCTGGATTTATGGTAAAGTCTAGGGTTATATCGTTGGTAATACCCACCTTTCCGTCCACACCAAAGTTAAAATTACGAATGCTACTGTTCCGGAAAGGATTTTCAGGGTTTTTTTCAAAAGTTTCCAAGGTGCCCACAATGAAAGGCTGTATTTCCAACTGTTTTTGCGGTTTGGTGGAGTTGATTCCTGTAAGTCCGCCAAATTCACTGACCCATCCTGGGGCATCTTGGGGAACTCGTTGCCATACCGAAAGTTCTTCGTTTCTTAGGATTCTTCGCTGGACCTGTAACCCCCATGTTTGGGTCTCCTCTTCGCTGAACCGCAGCTGACTTAAGGGGATTTTCATTTCTGCTATCCAGCCTGTCGGACCCATTCCACTTTGTGCATACCAAATGGGGTTCCATGCTACATCCTCTTCGGCTCCGTTTAGGGTAATATATTTATCGCTCTTAACTCCTGAAGAACTCAATGTGAAGGAAAAGGCCGTACGTTTGTCATGGTAGGTGTCCAGAACAATTTCTACCCAGTCCCCAGTGTATCCATCTCTTCTGGACATCCAGCGATTCACCTGCTCTTTTTGATCGTCGCAAAGAATGGCTACATAAAGGAATTTGTCATCGTGAACGACTTTAAAATGCGTTTGGGCCGTTGGTGAGGCTCCTTCATTGGGCAATCTTTGTACAAAATCTGAACTCCACCCATCTACCAATACAGACCATACTTCATCATCCAACGACCCATCGATGGTGGGTGAAGTGGTTATCCTTGTTGCTTTGTAGTTTCGCAAGGTAATCTGTGAATACCCCAATAAACCTGTAAGCATGAGAACTATAAAAATGATAAATCTATTTTCCACGTCCTTATTTTTTTGGTGCACCAAAGGACGGAAGGGTACTATTTAAACCCTAGTTTCATAATTGAAATGTAACGATGGGACAAGATGAAATTTTTTCAAGTTGCAAACGGTTTATCGCCTTTGGATAGAAGTAGCTAGGAGGATGCAAAGAAGAAATCCCAACTCTACAAATGCGAGGAAATGAAGGATGAATGAGTTGGGCGTTTTCTAAAGGTTTAAGAAGTCTTCCTCAAAACTGGAGATAAAATCATGAATATATTTCTTGTTCCTGTTGGCTTTTCGTACCACCAGATAATGGTCACGTTTAAGACCATTTTTGCCAATGCGCTTAAATACAATATCCTGTGAAAGTTTGAAGGACTTCAATTGCCATTTTGGAGTGCACATGATTCCCATATTAGCCTCTATTAGGGATAAGCTTATCTCGGTAAAGGGAATGGCGGATATTTTAGCCGGATTTATTCTGTTGGGCTTTAAAAGATGCTCATAAATAGAAACTCCTTCCATGGGAAACGAATTGATCAACAAGTGAACTGAAGCAAAGTGGCTCGCCTCCAAAGACGCCATTTCGTTCAGTGGATTTTCTTTGTGCATGACAGCGAATATTTCGTCCTCATGAACCTTAATGCTCATTAGTTCTTCCGAAGCTGGTTTTGTGGTAACAATGGCAATGTCTATATCATTCGACAATACCTGTGAAATGGTCTGATGTGTGGCCCCCAAGGTGAGATCAATGTCAATTTCCGGATATAAAATTCCCATTTTTTGGATAAAACCGGGTATGGTATGAAAGAAGGATTGACATTCCGCACTTAGTTTAATGGAACCTCTTGAACCCTCTTTAATGTGTTCAATATTACTGAAGCCCTCATCTATAGACCGGAACAGTTTATTGGCGAGCCGATAAAGTTCATGACCCTCTTCTGTTAATTCCCACTGATTGCGCGTTCTGTGAAAAACCTTGAAACCCAAACGTTCTTCAAGATCTCTAAGTTGATGGCTCAGGGCAGATTGTGTTAAAAACAAACGTTCGGAGGAATTGGCCAAACTGCCTTCCTCCGCTATGGTCTTAATAAGTCTGAAATACTTGAGTTCCATGTGGTAAAGATACAATAAGACCCTATGGGTAGTAGTTGAAAAATTTTCAATGATAGAAGGAACAGCATTCAATCAAATTACTGTTTGAGCCCAATATCCGATAATACTTTTGGTGATGAATTCTAAAAAAAAACAAATGAAAGCTATAAGAAATTCCACTAAACTATTTTGGTTAGTGCTCCTAGCTGTTTTGGCTGGTTCATGTGGTAAGGACGATGCCCCTAAAACTGAACCGGAACCAGAGGCAATACTCACAGTTTATGGGGTGATTTCCCAAGAAACTGAGTTAAGTATTTTGACGGAAGCCTTGGAAAAACTTCCATTTTTACGGAATCAACTGGACGATGGAACCGGGTTTGGCGCCTCCAAAAATGGTTACACGGTTTTTGCACCTAACAACGACGCTTTTGCATCTTTTCTTTTGGAAAATGGATATGATGGAATCGCTGCCATTGATGCTGAAAATCAGGCAGATATTGATTTTTTGACCAGCTATGTTAGAAACCATATCCTGATCGAGAAACTGGATGAGGCCAACTTAGAGGCAGAGGAAATAGGATTTCTGGTTACCCATACCACCCAAGGAATTAACCTGTTCTTTAATGCATTGGAATCTCCCATAACCTTAAATGGAAGTTCCAAGATAACCAATACGAATCTACAGGCCACAAACGGAATTGTGCATATTGTGGACGCTGTGATTCCCTTGCCTACTTTGGCCACTTTTATTGCGGTACACCCCGATTTTGAACATATGGAGGAAGCAATTGAGCTGCTGGAACCAGAGGATTCGGAAGTTAAGGACGCATTGACCGATGCCGCAGAATTTACCCTTTTCGTTCCAACAAATGCCGCTTTTGAAAGCTTTTTTGAAGAGGTTGAACTTGATATGCTGGAGGATTTAGGACCTCACATTTTGAAGTATTTTGTGGAAAGCCATGCCATTCCAAACAATATTGTTGATGCCTCCGAAATCGAGTCCACTATTGGCAATTCAACCGTGAATACCATGAACATTGCTTTAACAACAGGAAAAGAAAATGATGTTTTGACCCTGACGGATACACAAGGTCGACTGGCCCATATTGTTATGGAGGATGTAAAGACCTCAAACGGGATCATACATGTCATAGATAGCGTAATACTGGGGCTTGGTGAACCCAGTCCAGAACCGGAACCAACGCTCTATGAAATCATTTCCCAAAACCCAGATATGACAACTTTTAAGGCGGCATTGGAGAAGTTACCATCCCTTCGCGATGTATTAAATGATGATTCCAACGTGGCGACCTTGGCCGATAATTTTACCGTATTTGTCCCTTCGGATATTGCTTTTGATGCTTTTTTACTTGAAAGCGGTTTTGATGGCATTGAAGCTATCGATATGGAAAACCCCGACCACGTAGATTTTCTGGTCACCTATGTATACAATCAAATTGCGCTTGAAAGTTGGCCGAGAGCAATACTGGAAATTGAAGGGGTAGGGTTTCTTTCGACAAACACGCTGGAGAAAATACAAATGCTCTTCAATACGGCAGGGGGGGAAATGGTTTTAAACGGGGCCGCCACCGTAATCTCAGGGACCTCCGCCAAAAATGGCATGGTTTATCTTGTGGACAATGTTATTCCCCTACCAACGGTGGCCACTTTTATTGGGGCACATCCAGATTTTCAAACTATGCAGCAGGCTTTGGAAATTGCAGAAAGTGAATTGGGGTCCAATATTAAGAACGATATGGAAGTAGTGCCCTCCTATACTACTTTTGTTCCAACCGACACAGCCTTTAATGACCTACTTGATGAAATTAATGCTAATGGTGGTTTGGAGATTGAAACAATTGAAGAGCTGGCTCCAAATATTGTAGAAGATATTATCGAAACTCATGTCATTCCGTTTAATCTGGTTGACGCTTCGGATATTGAAAATGCGTCCGGAGGAACAATTAACACCCTAACGGATGAACTCCAGGTGGATGTGTTAGAAGGAGGTGTTATTAGGTTGACGGACCCTCAGAACCGAGTGGCCAACATAATTTGGACAGAGATAAGGGCCTCCAATGGTTTTATCCATGCTATTGATAGGGTTTTATTGGGGAATTAAGATTTTTGGATTAGAAAGAGAAAGGGTTTTCAATTAGGCACTAAGAATAAAAATGGTGTGTATGATGGAGGACCCTTTCAATTTGACAGGTTACGCAGATTGCAAATTTGGATTTCTTTTTTGAAACCGTTTTTAGCTTTTAGCTAGATGAAGATTCTCATCTATGGATTTTCAGAGGCGACTATTTTATTAAGCTTTCCAGATGAAAAACCTAAAATAGTCAATGTTGGATTAAAGTTTAAACAGTTATTTGAGTTGATTGTTCTTTATGGAGAAACTGCTATAGTTGCATTGCCATAGAAGTAAAAAAACCAACTAACTATCCCAACCATCTTGAATCCATCTTCAAATAAGTAGGGATTTAAGTAAGGAATTGGAAACACATCTAGAATAACCGAGAGCCCAAAGAAAAAAAATGCCATTAAAAGCAAAATGTAATCGGTTTTTACAATAACCGAGTAGAAATTCACTATCCAAAAAATTATAATCAAGGCATAGATAACGTATACCGCTTTTTCCGGTATGCCGAGAAATGGATATAAAACTTCGTGCATTAGAAATACGTCATCAAAACATAGAAGCAGTGTTAATAATCCAGATAGGTAGAGAAATCTTTTAAATCCTAAGATTTCATGGCGTTTTAAGTCCATGTTTGCACCAAATATGCACAAGGTTGATGCTGCAATCCAGAAAAAAATTCCTAATTGAGAAAAAAAGCCTGTATAAATAGGAACTTTAGCGGTACTAGCTATATCACGTGTTAGATTGGCTATGGGGACCTCTTTCCATGCATGCAATAATACTACCGGGCTTATAAGGAATATTGATATAAGCAGTATCGTTAGAATTTTCAATCGATTTGATTGCACTTGAGATTTTATTTTCATTTTATTTGGTTTCATTGATTCTGCACAAGTTATGTTCCTTGCTTGTGCTCAATAGTCCCAGCTATCATTTTATAGAGAAATCACATTTTTTTTAATACGCCACGGAGCCACTCCCAATACTTGGCATGGCTATTTATATTTTTCTTCTGCATTAAGATAAAAGTTGAATTCCTTGCGTAAACCAGGAGTAATGAATCTTACACGGTAATTTCTGATTTTACTCCATAACCGCTTAAAACTCTGTGCGGAAATCCAATTGCCATGATTATTGATTTTTACAACGTTTTGGAAAGACATAAAAATATTCTCACCATTTCCTATATTATAAATACCTGCAGGAAAAGGAACTTTTTTCAATTCTATGTTTGAGTCAAGTGTGGTTAAAAAGTGATTAAAATAAATGTTTATTTCGCCCTCATCAAAAAAATGTCTTACGAGGTTTGGCTTAACAATTACACAGCTTCCGCATAAACGATTGAATCTTGTTGTAACGACCATAAAATTCTTCCATTTGAAACTCAAATAACCTTTTCCAATATACCAACCTGGTAAATCATTTCCACTGTTATTTACAAATGCAACAATCCTATTACTGATAAAATCATCAGAATCTACTAGCATTACATAATCCGTGTTGAATTTTTTACTTGCAAAGGCAACACCAAGTTTAATTTTATTGCCTTTATCTATTCTTTGTTTATGAAAATACTCCTGGGGAATGGTATTGCCTTTGATTGGCGGCCCGAAATCTGGATGAACAAAATATAGATTTTTATGAGTATAGCTTATATCGGGAATTTCATGACAAACCACAACAATCCTAAAATTTGAATCCGTTTGATTACAAATTGACTTAAGAGTCCTCTCAAATATTTGACTGAAATTGGTCCAGTCTGAAGCTACTGACTTACTCTTTACCGGTATAACAAAGGTTAACATATACTAATAGGGCAATAAACAATTATTAACTAAAAGGCAATCTTACTTATTAAAACCGAAAAGTTAAGGCTAAAAAAGTTCTTTTGGGCTAAGAAAGACATTGCGCATAGATAAACTCCGCTGTATAATAAGGTATTCATAATCTTCTTGAGAAGGACTAATGCGAGTTGAGAGGAAAAGAAAAATGCAATATATGCGTCAGTGATTCAAGAAACGAATACGGTTCATGTCCGCACAGAGTTTTAAGGGGTTTGGCCATAGTAAAATAGAATCTTTTTACTCTAAAATGACTTTTACACCACCTTCCATAGCGTACAGCTGCTTGATTTCTTTTTCTGTCAGATTTCTATTAAAAATGGATAAATCATCCATAAGCCCAATATAACTCAACCCGAGATAGATATTGGACTTATCCAACTCCCATGTAAAAGAATCGGTTATGTTTGTTCTTGAACCTTTTAACTCCCCATTTAAATAAAGTGAGGTTTCTCCATTTTCGGTATTCAATCCAGAAAAGTTAATAAGTACATGGGTCCAATTGTTTGTGGTAAATGGAGGGTTGCTAACAGGGACTAGCTGGGGAAGGAAAAGGTTATCTTCATCTTCCAATCCGTCGGGGTTCCAGATATCTCGATCCCCGATAACACCTAATCTAAAATCTCTGGGATTATCCTTTGTGAAATCGACCCAAATCGCCGCATCGTTGTAGCTTACATCGGTAATCTGTATAGGATCGCAATAACCAGGTTCCAAGTCTGTCGCAGGATCAAGGCTCAACCAAAAAGATATGGCCCCGTTCCAGTTCTTATTCTGGTAGGCAATGTTTTTAGCACTAGCATAATAGATGGATCCTTTGCTACGTTTTGCAAAGTGCAATCCAGACCCGTATTTGCCCTTACCCTCTAGGCGGGCAATATCGGATTTATGAAGACCTGCCATTGCAGAATCCAGAGCACTTCTATTGGGAACAGTATACATGAGGGAATCTCCTAATGCATAATCCGCATTTATCCCTTTGTCAAATGATGCGTAAAAGGTCAATGCCTGTTTTAAATTGTCATAGGATGCTCCCTCTTCGACCACTTTTTCTTTGCTGCCTTTCTGCTTGCATGAGCCCAGCGAGAAAATACACAATGCAACAATAACCGCGATATATTTATTGGAATACCTTTTAGTCATTTTTTTGTAATTGAAACCTTAACCCTCTGCAATGTACATAAATAAACATCCATTTTAGAGGTCTTTATTTAAAAGTAAAGGTGTTTGATCAGCTTTTGAAATGGACTTTTTTTAGATATAATCCTTACAATTGCCTATGGCTGGACCGCGATTTGGAACCTCCTTGCGGCCATACAAGTTTTTTTCGTTCCTAGCTCTACGTATGATTTTAAGGCCATTTAGAAAAAAGTCTAACTGAAACTGGAAATATTTCAACCTATAAATCAGTCAATCCTTTACTTTTTGTTTGAACTTCTCGAAGTTGGACGTTGCTTCTTTACGCGGGAAATTGTTGTTTTCTGTATTGGTATCCGATGTTTCATTGTTTGGATCCAATTGCACCGCTCTAACCTTTTTATCAAAGTAAAACATTTTGCTAATGGAGTTTTCATTAGTTCTCCAAATCTCAGCTGGAATTTCGATTTTCTTTTTTGACCCATCTTCAAATTCAAACTCTAACAGCAATGGCATTACTAATCCTCCCAAATTGGAAAAAGTAAGTTTGTAAAATTCTTTTTGCTCATATTTCGCTGTAAAGGCATCCTCATCATACCTTCCCCTAAATTCTCCATATGAGTCTTCTGAAGTGGACAGGACCTCGAAATAAGATGGGTTTTCGAGTCCCTCCTCTGTAGCATTGGTTTCGGCTCCAAAGCGATACCATGCCACATTATCAATACTAATATCTACATGGTCATTGGTATAAAACCAACCTCTCCAGAACCAATCTAGGTCAATTCCTGAGGCATCCTCCATGGTTCTAAAAAAGTCGGCGGGTTTAGGGTGCTTGAAAGCCCATCTTTCGGAATAGGTTTTTAAAGCAAAGTCAAAAAGCTCTGGTTTCATAACAGTCTCCCTAAGAATATTTAAGGCAGTGGCCGGTTTGCCGTATGCATTGTTGCCAAGTTGCAAGACTTGCTCAGAATTTGTCATTATGGGTCTCATGCCTTCTATATCACCTTGCATATAGGGAATGATGGAAGTTGCGGGTCCTCTCGTGCTTGGAAAGTTCTCGTAACGTTCTTGTTCAGTTCTAAATTCAAGGAAAGAATTTAGGCCTTCATCCATCCAAGTCCATTGGCGTTCATCGGAATTTACGATCATTGGGAAAAAGTTATGTCCCACCTCATGTATAATTACCCCGATCATATTGTGTTTTATCCTGTCGTCGTAAGAACCATCTTTCCTAGGACGTCCAAAATTGAAACAGATCATGGGATATTCCATACCTATATCCGCTGCATGAACCGAGATAGCCACTGGATATGGATAATCAATGGTGTACTTGGAATACGTTTCCAAGGTATTGACCACTGCTTTGGTTGATTCTTTTTCCCACAATGGGTTTCCTTCTTTAGGGTAAAAAGACATGGCCAGAGGTTCCCTGTCCCCAATTTTTACCGCTTGTGCATCCCAAATGAACTTTCTCGAGGAGGCAAAGGCAAAGTCCCGTACGTTTTCGGCCTTAAACTTCCATGTCTTTGTCTTAATCAACTTAGATTGCTCCCGAAGTTCGGCCTCTTCCTGAGTTGCCACAACAACTGGTCTATCATATGAGGATTTGGCTTGTTGAAGCCTTACCAGTTGTTTTTTGCTCAATACTTTTTCTTCATTTTGAAGTTCACCCGTTGCTGCGACCAAATGATCCGCGGGAACCGTGATTTCCACATCAAAATCACCAAAGGTCAATGCAAATTCCCCGCGACCTAAAAATTGTTTGTTCTGCCAGCCCTGGTAATCATCATAAACACATAATCTGGGATAAAACTGTGCTATGGTATATACATAATTACCATCCTCCGGGAAGAATTCATAACCGGAACGACCGTAATCTTCGTTTCTGTCATTAATATTATACCACCATTCCATACTAAAACCAACTGACTGCCCTGGCCGCAAACCCACCGGTAGATCTATCCGCATCATGGTCTTGTTTATCGTAAATTTTAATTTATTGCCATTGCTATCCTTTAATGCGGTTATATGCATTCCTCCGTCCGTGGTCCAAAGATTCATTCCATAAGTAAGAAACTTTGAGTTTGTTTTGGAACCAGGGTTAATCTGTGAAGTCGTAGTTGTTATTTTATCACTGTCTTTTTGCCTTATGTTTTGATCCAATTGCACCCATAGATACTTCAAGGTCTGGGGTGAGTTGTTGTGGTAGGTAACATGTTGGGAACCCCTAATTCGCTGTTTTGTATCGTCAAGGACAACGGAAATCTTATAGTCTACCTGCTGTTGCCAATATGAGGGTCCTGGAGAACCATCCGAAGCTCTATATTGATTTGGTGTGGGTAGAAGCTGTTCCAGTTGTTCAAATTTGCCCTTCCAGGTTTGGTGCTGTGCCCAACTGGCTTGAATGGAAATAAGAATTATAATCGTGATAACTCGACTCATGGTATAGTTGTTTTTAGGATTAATCACCAGCAGCACTAAATAGTTGGAGGTGTTGTGAATTTTTATGGGTAGTTAAACCAGTATACTTTTCCGAACTGGTCGGGATCGAAAACGTGGTCATCCAGCTTAGGTTCCACATCTATTTGTGTGTATCGCTCGGTTTGAATGAGCCGACCGTCTCTGTAAAATTCAATCCAAGTTTCAATCCAATGGCCATCAATGTTTTTGTAATCATCATAACGCACTTCGTATAGATTTCCTTGATTGCTCTTACTAAACCTCCTTACCACAAAAAGGTTTTCCTTATCCAACCAGATTTGTGGTTTTTTAATTTCGCCCGGAATTGCACCAATAATTAGGACCGATTTACCATTATAAGAGGATTCTGATAGCACGGCAGTATCTATACCCAATCCTTTTAGCCGTTCTATAGTTTCGGAAACCGAATAATAAAAAATACCTCCTTCCAGAATTAGAAATTCTTGAATCTCAGGACCGCTATGAACCATTTCATGGTTTCTATAGACATAAATGCTGTCATTTCTATTGATGTTGGCGTTACCGGCATCAGGATTTCCAAAATCAATCCTAAATTCCTTGGGATATCGTATGGCTTCGTGCCAAACGGAGGTGTCCCTAACTGCTCCATCCTCTTCAAAATGAACCGTCTGCTGAACAAATGTAAAGGCCTTGAGATGTCTCTTTTCGCCTCTTTTTTTCATCATTTCAATCAGTTCCGAGCTAGTTTTAACCGTGCCATGATTCTCTTTTATCTGTCCGGTTTTGGGTTTGGTGTTACAATTGATGCCCAGGAACAAACAAAAGAAAATAAGACTCGTTAAAAGTGCTCGTGAGCGGAATGCCCGTTTTGTTGGAGTAATCATAAATGGTTGTTAAAGTCGCTAAAATAAAATGTCCAAGTAGTAACAAATTGTAATTTTTAGACACTATTGGAAAAAAGAACATGTATATAAAGGCCTATAAACCCAACCTTTTTATTTCCGAGTTTATCTCCTGTTATTTTGAAGTGGACATGGCGCAGATTGCCGGAGAAAGTAAGGAACTGGTATGGCCTGATGGCACCTTTGGACTACTTTTTCTAGAAAAGAACAAAGAAGTGTACCGCAACTTGGATACAAATACCGAGCTGCTCAATATATCCAAAACTTCATTTTTTGGACAGAAAACCAAGCCGGTAAACTACCAGTATTTACAGGGCAATAAAACTTCTTTTGGAATTAAGATCAAACCTAAGGGAGTACCATTGTTTATTGATGACAGTTTAGGTTCTACGAAGGATTGTTTTTTTGAAGTGGATATTATCAGCAGGAAACTAAGCATTTTGGAATCCAAGATTTTTGATTCAAATTCCATACAGGAGAAAATCGCAATAATCGATGATTTCATTTTTAAAAGTCTTAAGCTTAAAAGTTCCGAATCCGATTATATCCTGTTTTCAAAGATTACAGGGCATATTGACCAAAAAAAGGGTGATATAAGCCTTAGCGACCTATATGAAGAATTCAATCTTAATTATAAGAAAGTGGAAAGGCTGTTCAACTTTTACTTGGGCGTAACTCCAAAAACCTACTTGCGAATTGTTCGGTTTAACAATAGCATACAACTGCAGTCCCAGCTAAAAGAATTAAATCTAACACAGTTGGGAAACGAGCTAGGTTTTTATGACCAATCCCATTTTATAAGAGAATTCAAACGGTTTTCCACACTTACGCCCAAGGATTTCTTTAGAAGAGAACATACCGAATCGGAAGAAACGCTGTTAAGCATCATTTCCAACAAATGGTGATCTTTTCTGTCTATTTTATACAATTAAACAACAGCAGGCAGTCTTAGTTTAGCGGTACGTAAGAATTAAATCTTTTTTATGCGGACCACTGTTGCATTAATTCTCCTATTGGGTAGCGCCATTTTTTATCCTCCTACAGCCAATTCCCAAAACTTCTATGAGGATTTGACACAAGACTTGCAAAAATGTCTGGACTCCCTAATGGAGAGCCATGCAATTCCAGGAGCCACATTTTCACTTCGCTTTGACGAAACACATGAAATTCGATTGGCATCGGGATTCAAAAACCCCCAAAAACAAGAAACCATGCAACCAGAAACAAGTATGTTTTCGGGCAGTACGGGCAAGCTTTTTTTTGGAGCGGTTGCGTTAAAACTGATTCAAGAAGAGTATTTGGCATTGGATGACCTAGCCTCAGAATATCTGACCGATGAATGGTTCTCAACCTTTCCAAATCATAAAGATATTACGATTAGAAGCCTATTGAATCATACCAGTGGATTACCTAGACATCTTTTTCAAGAGGAGTTCCTGGAGGATTTTGTGGAAAACCCCAAAATAGCTCGACTTCCTGTCGATTGCATACAGAGCATAGCCAATAAGCCGGCAGTACATCCTGTGGGGAAAGGCTGGGCTTATTCAGACACCAATTTTGTGCTTTTGGGTTTAATTGTTGAAAAAGTAACTCAGAAGAAGTATTATGACCTCATTGATGAGTTCCTTCTAACACCCTTGAAATTGGACCATACTTTGGCAGCTACCGGTAGAAAATACAACAATCTCGCACAGGGACACATTGGTGGACAAAATCCTTTTCAGTTACCGGAAACAGTGGTTGACGAGAACGGGATACTTGTTTTAGACCCATCATTTGAATGGGCCGGAGGGGGTTTTGTGACGAATCCCTCGGATTTGACCAAGTTGGTAAAACATTTGCAAGAAAGTGATTTTCTTTCCGAACATATGAAACAATTAATGAGATTCCCAGTAAACTTGGGCTCGGGTTTGCCATACGATAATGGATATGGCCTCAGTACATTTGTTTGGAGCAAAATGGAGGATACCCGATATGGGCATTCAGGTTTTTTCCCAGGATACCTAACCCATGTTGAGTACTCGGCAAAGCGTCAATATGCCATTTCCCTTCAAGTGAATACCGATGGTGTTTTTTCATATATGCAGCAATTTACCTATCAGATGGAAAATGTTGTGAATAAGTACTTGGACCATATTGATGCGTATAATATTCGACAAAATTTTAAACGACAGGAGTTATGTTGGAACCAAGCCAATATTGAATGCTACATGAAAGCCTATGCATCAAGTGAACCCATTCAGACTATATCTCGAGGTGGTGTGACCTATGACTATGACAACATAATTGGTGACTACAAGAAGTATTTCCCAAAAGAGCGGATGGGCCAACTTCATTTTGACAATATTAAAACACGTAGACTGGCGGATGATCTTTATTTCGTAACCGGACGGTTCAATTTAAAGTTTCCCAATAGGGAAGAACTAGTTCAAGGTTGGTTTTCGGTGAATGCCAAAAGAATAAATGGTCATTGGTACATGATTACAGACCATTCAAGTTAAATCAAAAACGACATCATGAAAACCCACAAGCAATCTCTCTTAGTCTCTGCACTATGTATAAGTATTTCCCTCTTTGGTCAGCAAAACAACTTTGAAAAAGAAATGGAAGCTGCCCTGCAGCTCCATGTTGAAGCCAAAACTTTTGAAGGTGAAAAAGCTGCCGAAAAAGCATTTTCCAATATTGGTCAAGACTATAACAATTGGTTGGCCTACTTTTGGGGAGCATATATCAACACACAACTTGTAAATGCTTTGGGCAATCCAAACGCAAATCCCCCTAAAGATGCAGACCCAAGCACATATCTAAGTCGTGCGCAAAAGTTATTGGATAAAGCAGCGCAACTTGTGGACAACAATAGTAAAACACATCTTTCAGATATAGGGGCGCTCCAATTGCTGGTGTATCAATTTCAGTTTAGGTTTGCCATAGAAGATTCCGAAAGAGACCAACTTAAGGGTCAAATAGAAAAAACCCTGAATGATGCTGTGGCTCTAAACCCAGATAATCCACTCCTCTACGTTCTTGTTGGAACCAATATGGTCCGAGCTGGAGAAAAGTTGAGTCATGTCCTATCTGGCAGGGCTTTGCTGAAAGAGGCAGATCGACTTTTCAAGGCCAGAACCATAAGTAGGAGCATCTCAACCCATTTCAACGAGGAATGGCTTGCCGTATTTTGGTTGGATTTTGCAGATAAAAAGTTAATGTCAAAAGTCACATCTTAACTATGAAAGGTATTCTTCGAGGTATTTTCTTGGCAATTCTTTTTGGATCCACCTCCCTTTCCTGTAAGCACAATCCGAAAATAAAAGGTGATCTGCTGTTAACCAATGTGAATATAATAGATATCCAATCCGGTGAGATAGATTATGGGCAGCAGGTGGTAATTGAAGGCAATAGGATAACACATAGGCTGGAGGGGCATGAGGAGTCGGATTTTGAAGCCATAAAAACCGTTAATGCCGGCAACAAATTCCTCATTCCCGGATTATGGGACATGCATACCCATCCCGATGATCCAGAGGTATGGCGCATGCAACCTCCAATGGAAGCTAAGGATCGATTGCTGCCCCTGTTTGTAATTCATGGTGTTACAGGTATCCGAGATATGGGAGGTGATTTAAATCTAGTAAAAAGATGGAGAGAGCAGTATTCCGATGGGAAACTGTTGGCACCTAAAATATTTGCGTGCGGACCTTTGTTGGATGGTCCAAATCCTATGTGGGATGGTTCCGCTGGAATAGATGGTCCAGAAAAGGTGGAACAAGTTGTAGATTCTTTGATGGCAGAAGGGATTGATTTTTTAAAAGTTTACTCGCTCTTACCAAGAGATACATACATGGCGTTGAGCAGGTATGCAAATTCCCTTGATTTTCCATTTGTTGGTCATGTGCCATTTACTGTGCTTCCTTCGGAGGCGGCCAACACTGGTATGAAAAGTCAGGAGCATCTTTTGGAAATCCTAAAGGAATGTTCTGCCCAAATACCTGATAAATTGCTCAAGGAGATCCGAGGCATGAAAGATGGGGTTCAAAAGTCCGTTGCGGCTAACAATTTTAGAATAGGCTCGTACGATGCCGGGCAGGCCAATGCACTTTTTGGCCTATTTGCGGAGAAGGAAATTTGGCATTGCCCTACGCTTAGCATGTGGCAAAAGAATGCTTGGTTTGAAGAAGAATTAAAAAAGGACAAAGAACTCTTCGCCTATTTGCCAAAATACCTGCAAGCATACTGGACACCTAAATACAACGATCATTTACAGAATCGGGATAATCAGGAGTATATTAATGTAAAAAAGAGGCTCTATCAGCTTTATCTTGAAATGGTTCGGGATATGCACAACAAAGGAGTTATGCTTCTTGCAGGAACCGACATGGGAGCCAACCCTTTGTGCTTTCCCGGTATTGGACTGCACAATGAGTTAAAGACCCTGGTCCAGGCCGGACTTTCACCTCATGAAGCTCTTAAGACCGCAACCACACATCCGGTAGATTTTTTGGAAATTGAAGAGGACTATGGTAGTGTTGAGGTTGGGAAGGTGGCCGATTTAGTTTTACTTGACAAGAACCCATTGGATAATATAGCCAATCTTCAATATGTGTTTGCTGTTTTGAGGGATGGAAAATTCATTGGACCTAAAGAAATCCAAGAAATCAAGACCTCAACTAAAGCCGTAAATGCTGCGGGTGATTGGACCGAGGATGAACTTAAATAGTTCTATTGGGTATGAAATCAGCCCAATTTTTGCTTTATCTCAGGACAATAATTAAAGGGTAATGATTATGCAAAGGGACATTAAGGTTACACATTGGAAATCCGATTTATGGGAGAACCTTACCTTCTCTACAACCGAATATAAAAGATTTCAGTTTGCAAAGCATTTCCATGATTACTATAGCCTCATTCACATCATGCAGGGCATAAACAATGGTTTTACCCAAAAGAGCCCTTATCGCATTGGGCCAGGAACCACATTGCTTATCAACCCCGGGGAACTTCATGCTGGGAACTCAATTCATGAAAGTAAACTTCGTTTTGTGTCCATACTCTTCTATCCGGATTTTTTAAACAAGGTTGCTGAGGTACTCCATGTTAATTTTAGGCCTAGTGTCACCTTTGTAAATAAGCCCCTTAATAGTCTTAAGTTAAATAGGACAATAAGTAATCTGATAGGATTAAGCAAAGAAAGCCAAGATATGCTTGCCCAAGAGTGTGCGGTCCTTCAACTATTTCACCTTTTGCTTGATGGATATACTAATTGCTGTCCTAAAATAGATAGGAAACCTCCTAGGCCGTACCTGGGAAAGGCAGTTGAATTTATCAAGGAAAATTGCAACACCAACTTTTCCCTAGATCAGTTATCCCAATATTCAGGTATAAGCCAGTATCATCTGATTAGGGAATTCAAAAATACCTATCAGCAAACACCTTATCAATTTTTAAGAAACATACGAATTGAAAAATCCAAGAGGCTCTTGATAAAGAAAATACCCATAACCCAAATCGCTATGGAACTAGGTTTTTTTGATCACAGCCATTTCACTAAATCCTTTGTTCGGAATGAGGGAATACTCCCTTCTGTATATCAAAATTTGAGTATGCGCTAGCAATTTATTTTAGGAAGGTTTAACATATATAGCAATCATATACAAGCTAGTTAGATCGCTATTCCATTTTTTTGGTTAAAAACTAGAACTCATGGAATTTAAGTTGACCATACTTCTAATTTGCCTTCCCTTGGCAATCTTATTTGGGCAATTAAAACCTATTCGAAACCTGCCCTATAAGGTGGAATATTATTGCCCTCCCTGTGGATGTACACATGATGATAAAGTCTTTGAGGGGGCCGGTGTATGTGATTCCTGTAACATGGCTTATAATTCAAGAATAATGGGCTTAGAGGATAAACCTGCCGAGCCCGTTCCAACTCCAATAGTGGGCATCTTATTGTTTGATGGAGCCGATATTATGGATGTCACAGGTCCTATGTCGGTCTTCGAACATGCAGGATTTCGGATGTTGACAGTAGCGAAGGACAAAAACCCAAAACAGATAGGCAGGTTTGTGCAATTTGCACCAGATTACGATTTTGATTCCCTTCCCAAGGTCGATGTCCTTGTAGTGCCTGGAGGAGGACCAGCAGAAGCAAATCAAGATATGGACATTGTGGCATGGATAAGGCAAAAAAACAAAGAGACCGATACCATGTTTTCAGTATGCAGTGGGGCCTTTTTTCTTGCACATGCTGGTATTTTGGATCAGAATGAGGCCACCACCTTTGCGTCGTTAATTCCACAACTTAGAGATGGATTTCCAAATGTTACAGTTTTAAATGACGTGAAATATACGAACAACGGACATGTAATTACATCGTCCGGTCTTTCTTCCGGAATTGACGCTTCTTTTGAAGTGGTAGCCAAATACTTGGGTGTTGGCAGGGCACAAGATATTGCCAATCATATGGAATATCCTTGGAAAAGGCGAAATGATTACGCACGCAGCCAACTGGCAGACAACTATATCCTAAGCCTAAATAATTTAATACGTCCATTTGCCGCAAAGTATACGTTTTCTGAAGGAAACCATGATCGCTGGGAATATCAGTTTTTACTATGGACTGGGGTGGATTCAAAAGCATTTTTAACTTTTATATATACCCAGCTCACAAAGATGGAGAGTTTTAATACCGGTCATTTGGACTCCAACTCAATTACGGCAGAAATTCGCCATAAAGATTTAGGCAAAGGACACATCAGCCTGCTCCTAACAAATACAACCGAGGGGCCTTTGCTCAAGGTAATTGCCAGAAGAAGCTCCTCTTTCAACATTTCCAAGACCAACTAAATCCTGACATCATGAAAAAGTCCAATTTAAGCTTAATACTGGTTTTTAGACTCCAAGTGACTTTGCTGGCTATACCGGTTCTAATTTCAGGTTTTCAATGTCATGCCCAATCGTCTCAAAATGAAGTAAGCATGGTAAACTTGGATAAAGATAATGACATGACGCTGGAAGGGAACACCAAAATTGTATCCCAATTCTCCAATTTGCCTCTTGTGGAACCCACAATTGCCGCACATCCTTCCGATGAGAACATTTTGGCTGCCGCGGCGATGGTTGTCACTGATGTGAACAAACCGTATCAGAGCTGTAGGTTATCGAGTTTCATCTCCTTGGATGGTGGTAAAAAATGGGAAGAAACCGCACATGATTATTGGGGTTATGACCCTTGGATAGCCATGTCGGAAAATGGAAAAACAATAATGAGTTGGCTTGGAACGCCCGGTAATTTTCAACATAGCTTCCCTCTAAATGTGTTTACCTCCAATAACGGCGGAGTATCCTGGTTGCCAAAAGTACAACTGTTCAAGGGGAAAGGTCATGGACACGATGGAACCAAATTGGTGGGTCTTAAAAAAACTTTCTACCTCACCACGGTTCGGTTTAATGCCAATATGGGTGCAGATGTGGTCTTATATGAATCTAATGGAGGTCCATTCAATGAGGTTGGAGTGATTTCGGGAGAGGGGAAACGGCTAAATTTTTGTGAACCGGCCATTCTTACCAATGGCCATGTAGTAGTGCCTTCGCTACACTACAATGGAAAGGTTTGGGCCCATATTTACAACCCAAAGGACAAGTCCATTTCAAAAGCCCATGAAGTCTCGCAAAATCCGAAAGTTGGCAGAGGATATGCGAGAATGGCTGCGGACACAGGTCTAAATTCCGCTTTCAAGGATAACGTTTACTTTGTCCGCGCCGTAGCTGATGGTAAAAGTTCTAAAGGGGTTTGGTTAAATACATCAACAAATGGGGGTAGGTCCTGGAGTATCGAAAAACGAATCGATTTGTTTGAAAATCCTAGACAAAGTAAGGCCAATGTAGCGAGTATTGCTGTTAATAAAAATGGGGTCATTGGTATTTCTTGGGTGGATGCACAGCATGATACTGGACAACTTGCGTATGACGTATATTTTACGATATCCAAAGATGGGGGAAAAAGCTTTCAAAGACCCCTTAGGGTGACACCGGTGAGTTCAAATCCAAGAACCACCAAAAATGCAGATGTGGCCAATAAATTTATTGGGGGCGGGCACTATTTAGGTCTCACCTCTCGAGCAGACAATAACTTTCAACTTTTGTGGAGTGATAGTAGACAGGGTTTTTTCCAACTGCAGACCGCAACGATAAAAATTAAGCAGCGCGAGTTGGATGTTGAGTAAATGCAATGAAGCCTATCGGGGCGATAGTTTGGTATTAAGTCCCCAACTTATAGTGAAGTCATGACCTGCCCCAAAGGCTTTGGCAAATACCCTGTCTATTATTTACAATTATAGCACCGTAGGGGATTATATATTTCCCATGCAAAAAAAATCACAAAAATCAATTTTATGCATTACGGTAAACCAATCCTTCGTGGAAGTCTAACTCAATTTCAAGAAGGTACAGTTTTAAGAACCTGTTTTGTGTCATTTCTTGCTCTTTTTTATGCCACATTTTTGATGGGACAAAATACTGGTCTAACTCAAAATCAGATAAAAAGTATTGTAGAAAAAAGTGGAGAGCTATTTTCGAAAAATTATGTGTTTCCCACCAAAGGGGATGCTGTAGCGTTAGCACTAAATACTTCATTAGGTAAGGGGTTCTACAAGAACATCACCCATTTGGATAGCTTGGTAATGCAACTTAAAAGAGATATTTCCAAAACTTTAAGTGACAAGCACGTTAATTTTATTGTCAAGCCAGATAAAACAAAAGTTTCCCAAGAGAATCAGGAAGACCCAATGCTGCAGTTCTTTAAATCGTTGGAAAATTTTGGGCTCACCAGAGTAGAAGAAATTGAAGATGGAATCGGTCTTTTGGAAATTAATTTTTTCTTCCCTATCCAAATGGACGAAAAGTCCAAAGAGGCAGCTTCCAAAGCGATGAACAGTTTTAAAGATTGTCATTCATTAATCTTCGACCTTAGAAATTGTAGGGGAGGAAATCCCGAAATGTTGAACTATTTGGTCACCTACCTATACCCTGAAAAATCCAAGATTCACCTTAACGATTTCTATTTTAGACCTGCTGATTCCACTGAAAGTACCTACACCTTAGATGAGGTGCCCGGACAGCGGTTACCCGATATAGATGTATTTGTACTTACAAGTGGCAAAACCTTCTCGTGCGGGGAAGAGTTTGCTTATGATATTAAGCATCTGAAAAGAGGACAAATCATTGGTGAGGTCACCGGTGGTGCCGCCCATCCTGTACAACCCTATGATGTAAGTGAAAGACTTCAACTGCTCCTGCCCACCGGTAGGGCCATAAACCCTATTACAAAAAGTAACTGGGAAAGCGTTGGTGTCAAGCCCCATGTGCAGGTTGCTGCAGATAACGCCCTAGAGAAGGCCTTGAAAATAATTCATCAAAACCAAAACTAAGGCAATGAAAAATAGGTTTTCACAGATTTTATCAACCCATTCGGATTGGAGTTTTGCTATCATAAGATGGACCTTGGGGGTGGTAATTTTCGCTCATGGAGCGCAAAAACTGCTAGGGATTTGGGGTGGACATGGTATGTCTTGGACTGTTGAGGCTTGGGAGCAATGGTGGAATGTTCCATCTCTATTCACCTACATCGTGATTTTCATAGAATCTATAGGAGCACTTTTGCTCTTTATTGGGTTTTTAAGCCGCTTATGGGCCTTTTTTATTGGAATTATCATGGTAGTCGCCGTATTGCTAGTTCATTTCAGATGGGGTTTCTTTATGAATTGGTATATGCAACCTCAGAGTGGTGAGGGCTTTGAATACCATCTTTTGGTGTTGGCCATGGTCTTGGTCATTGTCATGAAAGGAGGCGGGAAATTTTCCCTCGATTATTATATAACTAACAGAAAAAACTAAATCTTAAATATGAAATGTCCAATTAGACTTTTATCAGGAATTTTGCTTCTGGCAGTTTTATCCTGTACTTCATCCAATCAAAACCATAACTCTCAGAAAGAGCTATCCATTAAGTATGAAAAATACGAATTGGAAAATGGGCTGGACATTATTCTTCATGAAGATAAATCGGATCCTATTGTGGCCATAGCGGTTGAAATTCACGCGGGCTCAAACCGTGAAAAACCTGGTAGGACCGGTTTCGCCCATTTTTTTGAGCATATGTTGTTTAAAAAATCGGAAAACGTTCCTGAAGGGTATTTCTGGGATAAAATACCTGAATGGGGAGGTACTTTTAATGGTACCACGAACAAGGATAGAACCCTCTATTTTGAAACGATTCCAAAAAACGCTCTTGAAAAGTTATTGTGGATGGAGGCAGATCGGCTAGGTTATTTTATCAATGCGGTGGACCCCAAAGGTTTTGAAACCGAAAAGCAGGTAGTGAAAAATGAGAAAAGATACCGTGTAGACAATAATCCTTATGGGCATAGAAATTATACCATTATAAAAGCGATGTATCCCGAAACCCACCCATATAATTGGACAACAATAGGAGAGTTTGAAGATTTGCAAAATGCGACATTGGAAGATGTGAAGGAATTTTACGATCAATGGTACGGCCCACAAAACGCCACATTGGTCATAGCAGGGGATTTTGATAAGGAGCAGACCAAAAAATGGATTGAGAAATATTTTGGCGAAATTAAACCACATGGGGAAGAGGTGCGTGTAGAGCCCAAACCTATTCAGCTGAGTAGCTCCAAATTGCTTTTCCATGAGGACAATTTTGCCAAATTACCGCAGCTAACCCTTAATTTCCCAACGGTAGAGATATATCATAAAGATTATTGGGCAATCAATACGTTGGCTGAAATCCTAACGGACGGTAAAAGCTCACCCCTGTATAAACAGCTAGTGCTTACAGACAAGCTTACCCCGGATGTCTCAGCTTATCATTTCGCCCAAGAAATGGCCGGTAACCTGCGAATTCTGGTCAATGCTAATGAGGGAGTAGACTTGGATGAGGTTAGGTCAAGTATTGCTAAGGCTTTTAGGCAGTTTGAAACGGATGGCGTCTCGGAAGTGGCCCTAAATAGGGTCAAAACCAATTTGGAACGCCAGTTTTATGAGGCTATCGAAAGTGTGCAAGACAAGTCGTTCCAGTTGGCACATTACAATACTTTCAAGGGGAATCCGGGTTTTATCGAAACGGATATCAAAAATATTCAAAACGTTACGGCTGAAGAAGTTTACCAAGCTTACGAAAATTATATCGCCGGGAAGAACCTAGTTGCAACCAGCTTTGTTCCCAAAGGACATCCCGAATTGGCCCTAGAAGGTTCCGAAAGGGCATTTGTGAAAGAGGAAACGCAAGAACCCTATCAGCTCAAGGATTTACCAGAATCCAACATGGGCTACCAGAAAACCCCTTCTGCTTTTGATCGGACCATTGAACCAGATTTTGGCCCTGACCTTGTGGTAATGGCTCCCACGATTTGGTCCCGGAAATTGGGTAATGGAATGGAGGTTTATGGAATTCGTTCAGATGAGCTCCCCTTGGTTTCTTTCAGTATAAGACTTAAAGGGGGGAAACAATTGGATGATCCTGACAAAGTGGGGGTCGCTAATTTAATGGCCGATGTAATGATGGAAGGAACGCAATCCAAAACCCCTGAACAATTGGAGAATGCCATCAGAGATCTCGGTGCGGAGATTTACATGTCCACAGATCACGAATACATAACTATTAATGCAAGTTGCTTGTCCAAGAATTATGAACAGGTAATCGGGCTTGCAACAGAAATCCTGCTGGAACCCCGTTGGGATCTTGCAGAATTTGAACGGATTAAAAAAGAAACCTTAACCGCAATTAAACAGCGCGATGCAGACGCGGGTTCTGTTGTGGCGATGGTACGTAACAAAATCCTTTACCGCGGTAATATTATGGCCCATCATCCTTTGGGAACCGAAATCTCTTTATCCAATATAAGTATTGATGATTTAAAAGGGTATTACGATTCCTTTTTCGTTCCCAATGTATCCGCATTCCATATTTCTGGTAACATAGATGAAAACCGGGCTTTGGCTTCACTAACTGATTTGTCGGAAAAATGGAGTTTTAAAGAAATAGAGATGCCAGAAGTAAAGCTTGCATCACTTTCGGACCAAAGGTTCTTTTTTGTTGATATTCCTGAATCAAAACAATCCCAGCTCAATATGATGTCCGTGACAGTAGACGGAAATGATGATAGTTATTTGCCAATTTCCATAGCCAACTATCAGCTTGGAGCCGGTTCACATGGCTACCTCAACAAAAAACTGCGTATAGAAAAAGGATACACCTATGGTTCCGCTTCATTCCCTATTAAGCGTATTTCCAAATCACATCTATTGGGTTTCGCAGCGGTCAAATCCAACGTGACCAAAGAGTCCATCGAAGCCTTTAATGAAGTGGTACAATCCTATAGGGATAACTATGACTCCAAAGATTTGGAGATTACCAAAAACTCTATGTTACGGGAAACGGCCAGGGACTATGAAACCTTGGACGATCTTTTGGGAATTTTACACCAAATAAGCACTTACAATCTTCCGCACGATTTTATTGAACAGAATCAACAGGTCATTAAAAATATATCCATGGAGGAGGTTAGGGCTTTGATCAAAGAATATATAGATACAAAAAAAATGATTTACCTAGTGGTTGGCGATAAGGCTACCCAGTACAATAGATTGCTGGATATGGGCATGGGCGAACCCATTGAATTGGACATGTATGGAGAATATATGATTGAATAAACTGTGATGGTTGGTTTATTTTTTGTTTGTTCAAAAAGGGAGTCTTCATTGATTCCCTTTTTTTACGCCTTTGGATTTCAATCTAGTCGAATTATAGGCATCGAAATAATTGGTCAATATGGTTTTGAACCTAACCCTAACGAATCTATAATTTTTTCGATAATAAATCCATTCCCCATCTGGTGAAACACAGGGAGAGAAATCGGGTCCATCACCATTTAGTTCTTGCAAAGGTATTGGGGAAGACCAAGTGTCTTTTTCACGAAATGAGATGTTCAGGTCACAGCTCCCTTGCCAGTCAGTAGGTAGATATTTTGTAAATATCAAATAATCTCCATTGGGAGAAATCCAAGGGTCGCCCATTTCTGCTGTTCCACCAAGAATGGTTATTGGTTTCCCTTTCTTGGTCCTAACCCCTTTGAATTTGGTTTGATAGAGTGTGTACTTGGATTTCCCTGCCACAACTTTTTCTGCAACATAAACCATGATCCTATTTTGGGATACGGTAGCATAGGACTGTTCCAGCTTGATTGTATTCAACTTTGAAAGTGGTTTTGGGCTTTTCCACTTACCACGTTTAAATCTTGAAAACCAAATTCCATTTCTTGGTAATGGCTTATCTCCTTTTGATGGCCTATTTGAGTTGAAAAGTAGGAGCAGGCCGTTAGGGGAAATGGAAGGCTCATAATCTTTATATAATCCAGAAAATGGAAGCAGATTGGGTTTGCCCCAGATACTCCCATTTTTTTTGGCCTTGTACAGGGCAAGGCGAGGGGCTTCGTCAGCCAGAGTAGAATCCTTAGATTTTAACAAGTACTCCTTGTGGGGCAATGTAAAATATAAAATCTTGGAATTGGGTGAAAAACCAATACCCTGCACTAGCCTCTGGTGATGTTGGCCATAGGGTTTAAATTCTTGAGACAGAACTTGAAGCTGGCAGAGAAGAAATAGAACGGGACCATACTTAAATGCAGCAATCATAATTATAGCTTACTAAGAATGAAATCTGTCATTTTTTGATACAAATGTGGATACGCATTACGCTCGTACATGCTATGTGTGCGATCAGGGTATAAGAAGACCTCAAATTGCTTGCCCGCGGCAATTAGAGCATCCTGTAAGGCAATCGAATTCTGTAAATGGACATTGTCGTCCCCGGTGCCATGAATCAACAAATAATGGCCTTTTAACTTGTCAGCATGAAACAAAGGTGCATTTTCATCGTAGCCCATGGGGTTGTCTTTGGGCATTCCCATATATCTTTCGGTGTATACTGTATCATAAAACCTATAGCTGGATATTGGGGCGACAGCTATGGCCGATTTGAAAATTGAGTTGCCCCAGAACATACTTAACGAGGACACAAAACCACCATAACTCCATCCCCAAACACCCATTCTGGCACCATCAATAAACTCTAGATTACTAAGATGTTTTGCGCACGATATCACGTCCTTTGCCTCATATTTTCCAAGTTGTCCGTAAGTCATTTTCTTAAAATCGGCCCCTCTGCCCCCAGTTCCTCTAGTGTCCACACAAGCAACTACATAGCCCTTCTGAACTAACAATTGATGCCAATAGAAATGTGGCCCTCCCCAGGAGTCCGTAACATTTTGACTGCCAGGGCCACTGTATTGAAACACCAATAAAGGATGTTTTTTTTCCAAATCCATGTCGTTGGGCCTAAGTAAATATCCATGCAATACTTGACTGTCTTCGGCTTTGAACTCAAAGAACATTTTATCTGCCAAGTTATATTCTTTGGCTGCATTTTTAAGTCTGTTGTTCTCAGCCAAGGTTTTTATTTTGCGGTTCCCATCAGTATAATAAAGTTCAACCTTGAGCGGAGTATTACTGTCACTGGAATAGTTTATATAGTATTGAGTGTCATTGCTCATATCTATGCTAGTGGTTCCTGTTTTATTGGAAAGTAGTTGCTTACCACTTCCGTTTAGGGCTATTTTATGGAAAGTGGTGGTAAGCGGAGAGATTTCCTTGGAAGTATAATAAAGTGTTTTTGTTTTTCCATCAACGGCCACAAACTGATTTACCTCCCAATCTCCATGGGTAATCTGGTTTTTTAGTCTTCCGTCCATGGCATGGAGATAGAAATGTTTATACCCATCTTTCTCGCTTGAAATTATAAAGTGCTTTCCATCATCCAAATAAAAAAGGTCATCACAAAAATTTTGATCGATATATGAAGATGAACTTTCAGTAAGGACTTTGTGAACGTTTCCTGAACCCACATCAAAATGCAACAAATCCATTTGGTTCTGTTTTCGGTTCATACGCTGGATGGAGAGTATTTGATCAGACTTGGTCCATGTTATACGCGGCAAGTACGTATCCATATTTGACCCTGTTTTCAGTTTCAGTTTTTTATGGGATTGTACATCATATACCCAGACCTCAACCAAGGAATTGGCAGTACCCGCCTTTGGATATTTGTAGGTATAGTTTTCCGGATATAGTTGCCCTTGGTTCCAGCGTTGGAGTGTATATTCCTCAACGGGGCTTTCGTCAAACTTGTAGAATGCTATTTGTTGGCCATCACGGGACCAGAAAAACCCTTTTGTTACATAAAATTCTTCCTCGTAAACCCAATCGGTCGCACCATTGATGATTTCGTTTTTTTGTCCATCAAATGTCACTTGCACCTCCTTGCGGTTTCTTAAATCCAAATAGAAGATATTATTGTCACGAACAAATGCAATCTTGCTACCATCAGGAGAAAACGTGGGGTACATTTCTCTTGCGCTTGAGAGTGGAAAGTGTTCCTTTGTTTGTAAATCATAAACATAGGTTTTATTGGAATAGGACCTTCTATAGATATAACGAGGGTCTGTTTTCAATAAAATTTTGGTTTCGTCATCATTGAAACTATATTCTGACAATACTTCTTCGAAACCTAGGTTGTCGGCATCAACAAGCACTGCAACCGAGGTGCCCAGACTAATGTCGTTTTTATAAATCTTGTTGTCTTCAAGAGAGGTATAAAATCTACCGTTGTTCATCCAGTTAATTTCATGAACACTTTGTTGTGCAAAAACACCATTCTTGTATATATCATCGACCGTAATTACCTTTTGGGTATAGCATAATTGGGTTAAAAGAAGTAGGACTGATAACGGATGGAGTAATTTAGTGGCCATAGTATTGTATGAAAATACTCCGGTAGACGTTTAATAAAACCGGGGTGTTTATTGGAAAATGGTTAAATTATAATGGGATGAAGGTAGTAGGGTTGGCACTTCAAAAATTGTATAAAACAGACATTTGATAGCGCAAACAAAAAGTAGTTTTTTATAGAACGAAGTAGGTATAACCCAGTTCCTAATCGTCTTTATCATAAGACAACTAATCAATTTAGAATATAGCGTAATCTATCTGATTTAGTTTGAGCTTAGTTAGCTTAGTGTAAAGGAGGGGAAACTCTCCTTTACTGGTTTTAATGTACTCCAAAGTTTGGCATATAATCGTTTTAGTTTAACGAGCCAAGGAGGGGCTTTTGATCAATTCATTTCAGAAAAGCCTACTATTGTTTGTTCAAAAATGCTATTTAGGATTGTCCAATTATGAAAAACATTATTTACTTTTTAATTGTTGCATCCAGCCTTCTAGCCTGCAAATCAAAATCTCACGAAGAAACCCAAGCTGTTTCCGTTAATCATCGTACAATTAGAAAAATTGATATACATTCCCATTTCCGATATTCCCGTAAATATCTGCCAGTTTTGCACAAGAAATGGAATATGCGTTCTGTGTTGGTCGATGTTTCCATAGAAGATTCCATTGGAATTGCTAGAAGTTGGCAGCCTTATTTGACCCACTCACAAGCTCATCCTGATTTATTCTTTCTATGTTCCTCTTTCATAGGCGTGGATATCGATTCTCCAAATTTTAGGCAACGAATTATTGAGCAATTAAGTCAAGAGATTAGTTCTGGAGCCAAAATGGTCAAAGTATGGAAGAATTTTGGAATGGTAACAAAAGATTCGTCTGGAAACTATATACAAATAGATGACGCTAGGTTGCAGCCTATTTGGGATTTTCTAAAAGGCAAGGGAATTGCCGTTATGGCACATATTGGGGAACCTGAACAGGCATGGAGGTTACTTGATCCAGATAATCCGCATTTTGGATACTATAAAAACAATCCCCAATACCATGCCTTTAATATACCCGATATTCCTTCCTATGATTCAATCATTGCGGCGAGGGATAGATGGATTGAAAATAATCCAGATTTAAAGATTTTATGCGCTCACCTTGGAAGCATGTCCCATGATGTTGATATGGTAGCCGACAGACTTGACAATTATCCTAATATGTATGTTGAGCCTGCGGCTCGTTTTGGAGATTTGGCGCGTCAAAATCCTAAAAAAGTAGGTGCGTTTTTCGCAAAATATCAGGACAGGATCATGTTCGGTACCGACTTTGGGAATTCGAATCCAGAAGAGGCTATGACCGATGCTGAACTTGAACAGGAAAAAGAAGAACTTGATGCCAATTACACCCTGTTATGGGACTATTTAAGCAGTACTGATACATTGGAAATTAGGGGACAAACAACAGTTGGGTTAGGCCTTCCAGCCAGTATTCTAGATAAGGTTTACTTTCAAAATTCGGTCAATTTCTTAAAATTGGAATGAATAGTACTACTTTGTTTTAAGAAATGCTCTGGAGTGACTCAAGTACTACTTTACCACGGCAAAATGCAATTTTTGACGCTTTTTATCTTCTATATTTTGGCAACAGGACAATGGCTGTCAATACCATGGCCATAGCAGCCAATGTCTCCCATGTCATTACCAAAACCCCTTTTGTAAAAGCCTGCCCAGTGAGTCCAACAATTTGCTCCGTGCAAAGATTGGTAAGCAATAATGAACTGGCTATGGCTTCTAGACTTCTGCCGCAAGAAAAAACCATTTGCAGATTTTTCAGTGGTGCCTCGGGTGGCCCACCATGCATTGGTGGGCACCAACATAGTAAAACCTACAAATGAAAGACTAGATAACAGGCCCTTGGTTTAATATTTAGAATTAAATTAATTTTAATTGGGCCATACCGCTCTTGGGTATTTCAATGGTATTCAAACCTTCATCTATATTAATAAAGTTGTCCTTTATCAGCTTTCCTTCACAGTCATATATCTTGTATTCGTATGTTCCCAAATTAAGATTTGAGTTGATAACGATCATTTTGGATGCTTTGGCATTTAGAATGTCAATAGCAAGGAATCTATGGTTGATCTGTAAAATTTGGTCTTCAAAAATCCCGATAATCACTTTGTTGTTTAAGTTCGCTCTTAAAATAGGATAGTTGGAAAGTGGTCTCGAAGGCAAGAACTTCCCGGAGCAAAAAACCTTGGAGTTTTTATTCCAATATTCAGTGTAGAACTGAATCATATTTAAATGACTTTTGGGCGCCTCATGTAACATTATAGAAATTTGAGGAACGCCAAAAAGGGTGTTCATAAAATGCAAGGCTGCATCCTCAACACTTTCGTCGAAATGCCATTTAACCATATCAGCATGTACCGCAGTTTTTCCTGCCAACATTTTAATATCAGCTATTCTGACCCGGTTCATGGTATAGTCTCCGGGACAGTCAAAAGCACGTAGCATATTACCATATTTCCTCATTGCCGGACCTGTATATTTTTGTCTAAACTCGATGAATATTTCTGGATTTATCTTTCTCAACTCGCTAACAACCTGAACAAGTAAGGCATCAACAGCATCATTTATGGATGAAAAATCGCGTTCTGGATTGTAATCAAAAGATGTTTCTTCATAACTTTTGAAATCGTCTATGAAATCTAATTTTAACCCATCCAACTGCCAATCTCTAACCGCATTGGTGTATATCCCTACGAGATAATCCCTCACTTCCGGGAATCTCGGATCAAAAACTGGGGCCCACCTATGGTTTTTGGTCAGGAATTTTCCTTTGAATTTTTTATACGCCTCTGATTTTACACCACAGAATGGGACTGAGTACCATATGCCCACTTTCATTCCCAGGTCTTGGATTTTTTTAACCAAATCCTGAAAATTTGGGAAGCGCTCCGGTCGCCAATCACCGGTATAATCATAGCCTCGAGTATTATCATTGGTCTGCCAACCGTCATCTAAAATTATAGATTCAAAACCAAGCCCCTTAGCAATTTTACATTCTTTAAGAAGCAAGTCTTCAGATAAGTTTTGATGAAATTGATACCAAGTGGAATAGAGGGGTTTGTTCGCAATATCGGGAACGTAGGCAGGTTTAAGATTTTCAAAGCTTTCCCACCACTTGGCTGTATCCTGCAATGCTTTTGAAAAATGCACATTTCGTTGATCAATACGAATATCCGCACTAAATCCGCTTATGGGATACTTGCACTCAGTAAAAAATTTAACAGTACAATAGAAATGGTTGTCCTCCTCCCTATACTTGGCAGCCATTTCAACTTTATTTATTGCATTGGAACAAGAAAAGCAAAGTATGTTTTCATCAGCATTGCCAAAAAGTGAAATTATAGGTGCATCTATCGATATGCGAGATTCATGGCTCTCCAATTCCCAATCAGCTTCTATCCGCTTAGAAAAATCAGCCGTAGGTTTCCAAACCCCCATGACATTGACTGCGGGTACCTTCCAATGAACAGTTAATGGATGCGGCAATGTATTTTCTTGGACTAGATATTCAATTCTGTGAATTTGTAAACCTTCTTCATCGACAATTTGTTTCAAATTGATTCTTTCGTCTTTCTCATCAGAATTATATGATAAGTTATTGTTTGCTTTTATAAGTATGCTCTCTATCATTCGTTTAAAAAGATTGGTTTAACAAACTGTTTATAATCAAGAAAAGTTCTCATGGAGATTAGATAAACCATGTAAAAAAACGATGTTTTGTTTAAATTCAACCAACAGTAACTATTCATAAAAATTACCCTTATAATACATTAACTATTTTCACAAGGCCGGGTAACATTTTTGGCAATTACCAATATCATACTATGATATAGTGTGCTACAATCAAATTTAAAAAAAAATGACTTGAAGAATCTAAAAATCCAATAATATGGTTTTTATTAAACTGATCCTCGGTCAATTAAATAAGAAGGCGTAATCTGACGAACTCTGGTATTAGTTTTCACATATCTGGCGGATTGAACGCCCATTTCGCTAAAATCTGTGGAAATTGTTGTAATCCCGCCGGAAATGAACTTCTTAATAATATGATCATCATGAGATAGAACGCCGACATCTTTCCCCAAAACATATCCCCGATCTGAGCAATCCTTTAAAATATCCCATAGAAAAGAGTCATTTGACGCAAAGTACAAATGGTTCTTTTTTAATATAGATGAATCATATGTTGTTTTTATGGTACCTAAAACATTATTTTCTGAAAGGAATTTGTTGAAACCCCTGACTACTTCAATTGGAAGAGCTGATTTTTCATCTGCCAACAACACAAAAAGTTCATATTTTCTTATTTTAGGAAGGAGTTGCAGTAATTTGTCATAAGTGGAATCTTCAAATTCCTGGCTGATAAACGAATATTTCTCATGCATTGAAAAAAATCTATCAACAATAAGCAACTTATCTGGTGCAAAGGATTCTAAAAGAGATTTTATCTTTGGGTTCGGAATGGGCGCTACCACATAGAACCCGTATTTGCTTTTAATATTCAATAGTGTATTTTCAAAAACCGACAAATTATTGTGATGAAAGAATACATCTATTTTAAACCTCTCCCCAAGTTCCTTTCGGAAAGCATTGTAAAACTCTTCTTGGAAGCGTTGAAATGAGAACAAAAGCAACGCAACCCTTCGAACCATTTTTGTTTCTTGACTAACTATAAAATACCCTTTGGCCTTTTTCGATTCAACCAGTCCTCTTCCCTTTAAATCCTCATAAGCCCCTACTATTGTTTTTCTAGCATACCCAAGCTCTTCAGCCATTTTATTTATTGAAGGAAGCTGATCCTCTCTTGTTAAAACACCTATATCGATAGCCTCTAAAATTCCCAATACCAAATGTTCATGTTTTGTTAAATCATATTTTATTTGATACTGATTTATTACATCTATCAATGTCATTCTATTCGAATATTACTCTATTGTTATTCTCCTATTTATTTGATCAATATAAGGTTAACCAAGGAAAATGTCAATTTTCCATAGATATACGGATACTTCTGAATGGAATATCCTGAACGTCCACCCTTCCTAAAAACTTTAATGTATTACAGTTTGAACGTCTTACGTTGAGGCACGGCCTAGCTTACTAAATAATTGGAATCTTCCATGTAATTTCAACAGACAAACCATAACATTGCTTGCTATATTATAGTGCCATTTTACACTACCAAAGTTCATCAAAGCAACTTTATGAAGAATTATGGATTTATAGTACTTTCTTCTACAATGCATTTAGTCCCTATCCATTATAACCCTTTTTTCTTTTCCAAGTTCAAGACTAAATCACTGGTTTTAGTATGTTATGAAGATTAGAGCCAACAAATATTTGTCCTTGTCTAAAGAAAAAGAGGAGATTTATATCTCCCCTTTTTACACTTAAACGAATTTAAACTAACTCAAACAAATACTCTTTTAATAAGAATTGATTCCAAAAGCGTATTGGAAATCTGCCCCAAACTCTTTTCGAAACAGGCAGACTGAAATCAATGTTTTTATCCCTGAAATCTCATTGTAAGCCTTATCAATTCCTCGAGATCATAAGAGAGAAGTATTTCTGTTTTGGGCAACAACCAATAACAATTCTTGCTTTTGTCAATTTAGAATAACTTCCCTGCCATTGATTTCAAAATCAATTCCATAATTGGACTTTAAATTTCCCATTATCTTTTCGATAGAGGATTTTGTACTGAAAGTAGCAAAATACTTTTCTTCGGATATTTCCCTATTATTGGTAACAAACCTAACGTCATAATACTTCTCCAATTTTTTTAGAATATTCTCAAAGGACTCATTTCTAAAAATCAGTTCTCCGTGAATCCACGAAGTATGCAAGCGTGTATCTACCATTTTCGTGTTCATGGAAATGCTGTTTTTATCAAAGCTGGCCATATAACCCGGTTCCAGTTTGGTAATCATGTGATCTTCAAATTCCTCATTATCGGCATAGAGCTCAACGGACCCTTCTACCAGAACCACTTCAGATGTTATATCTCCCGGATAATTGGTTATATTAAACTGTGTTCCCAAAACGCGCACGTTCAAATCACCTGTATTTACTATAAATGGTCGTTCCGAATCTTTGGAAACCTCTAAATAAGCTTCTCCAATAATTGAAACCTTCCTATTTCCTTTTTTTGGAAATTGAGTCGGATAATCCAAAGAGGAACCGGCGCCAACATGAACCTTTGTGCCGTCCGAGAGTACCATTTCAAAAGTTTTACCGTATGGCACCGACAATGTGTTATATTTTACATTCTCAGTTGATTTTGACATAGTGTAGTGTAGCTTATTGCCTGCTAGCTTTCCTATTATGGAACCATCCCTATCTTTTATTATTTGAGAATTATTACCATCAAGAATAATGGTTTTTCCATCATCGAGCTTTAAGGTAATGGCTTGCGAGCTAATTGCTTCATTTGCGCCATCATTTTTGGAGAGCGTAAAATAACCTATTGAAACAAGCCCAACTACAATTGCAGCATATTTTAGGATTGGTCTGAATCTGATAAAGAATGAATGTTTCTCAAGTATATATTTGTTCTTAAAATGGGAATATTCTTTGTCAAGGGACATCTCTTTTGCAGTATCGTCCAGGGAATTAATAACGAATTCAGTTTTTAATTCATTGAAAATATTACTGTTATCCTTAGATTTTGAAACCCAATCTTCAACTTCTTTGGCTTCGGGAGGAGTAAGAGTATTATTTAAATAATTTAGGAGTTTCTGCTTATCCATGTAAAAAGTCAGTTATATTAAAGACGACTCACAAAGATAATATACCTATGTAAATGGTGGAACAAAATAACAGGAGGGTGGCAAAGTCTTTTAGGTATAATCTCATATGTTTTATGCCCTTTGCAATATGATTGTCCACCGTACGCTTAGATATTGAATACATTTTAGCTATTTCCTGATTTTTAAGACCATCAAACCTGCTGTGAATAAATATTTTTCTACACTTTTCGGGTAATAGATTTATTCCTTCTTCTATTTTTCCCAACAATTCGTTTTCGAGCAACAAAGCTGACGCATCATCCTGCACATATTGTAAATCAACACTTTTTTTTGTGTTTTGAATGAAATCATGTTTGACTTTCTCATGCTTAAAAAAATCAAGACAGGCATTTCTGGTCATTTTGAACAAATAACCTCCAACATTGTTTACCTCTGAAATATGATCAAAATCTTTCCAAAGCTTAAAAAAAACATTCTGGGTAATTTCTTCTGCATTTTCCTTATTCCCAAGATAGTTTCTTGCTATGTGAAAAACATTTGTATAATAAAACTTAAACACCGTTTCAAAAGCAAATTCCTTGCTATTCTCTAGTGCAAGAATCAGTTCTTCGGTGCTAAGTGTCTCTTTTTGAATGTTCAAAACTGGATGAGGTTTTTTGTTAAATCAATAATCAAAAGAGCTATTAATTGATTAAACAGCATAACAATGCAATCAAATTTAACAAAAAAGTAAGTAGTATGGTGTAGTATATAAAATATTATTGCATAATTATTAATTTTATTTAATTAAACCCTAAGCTCTCCGGGCAGCCGTCCCTCTCTAGGGAAAGATAATTTTGAAGTATGGGCAAACCCTTAACACTTAATCAAAAGACATCAAAATATCTTTAGGTTGGAGATTGTATGAAATTGATGTTAAATAGGTCATTCATTGTTACTGTTCTTTTTCTCTTGTGGGGCATGATTTGTTATTCTCAAAATGCTCCGATAACAATTAAGTTGGAAAATGCAACAATGGCAGATTTTGTGAAAAGAATTGAAAACATAACGGAATTTCGATTTGTTTATAGAATAAAGGATATTGAACCTGACTTTTTGGTCACCCTTGACGCAAAGAATGAAAGTATTGACCAAATTTTAGAAACCGTATTAATTGATTCGGGAATTGAATACAATATAGTCGAAAAACAAATTTTTATTATAAAGATTCCCGTAAAACCAGAATTGGACAACAATGTTCAAGAACAAATAAAAGAAGAGGAACATGATATACTTATAAGGGGTCAAATATTAAACAATCAAGAAGTTCCGTTGTTGGGTGTAAACATTATTGAAAAAGGAACTCTTAAGGGGACTACGACCGATGAAAATGGTAATTTTGAGTTGAATGCTACGGATCCTAATCCTATATTGATTATTTCCTATATTGGATATGAAAGGTTGGAGGTAAGGCCCGTCAACCAAGATTCCCTTAAAATCAAATTAAACCCCGACTCCTCCCAGCTGGAGGAAGTCATAGTTGTTGGATATGGTACCCAAAGAAAAATTGATTTGACGGGATCAGTGGCATCGGTGAGCAGTGAATTTATTGAAAACAAACCTATTACCAGTCCGGATGAAGTATTGGCTGGTTTAGTTGCTGGAGTAAATATTTCTACATGGAGTGGTGATCCCGGAGCACCCGTAAATGTTCGCATTCGTGGAGTTGGCACAGCAGGTTCAAATGCACCACTTTGGGTAATAGATAATGTTCCGATTGTACTTACCACAAATGTAATTGTAAACACCTCCTCAGCTACCCAGTCAAACCCGTTGGCGGGTATAAATCCAAATGATATTGAATCCATAGACGTATTAAAGGACGCAGCTTCCGCAGCCATATATGGCGCCAGGGCAGCCAATGGGGTCATTATTGTGACCACTAAAAAAGGAAATCAAGGTAAAGCCAGGGTCACCTATGATGGTTATGGTGCCGTGTCTTGGGTACAGCAAAAAAGAAAGGTTTTGAACGTATCACAATTTATTGATATTCAAAGACAACTTGGAAGAGATTTTTCCAACTTTAGTGCAGAACCTTTTGTGGATTGGCAGGATGCGGTTTTTAGAAATGGATACTCACAAAATCATAACCTGACCGTTAGTGGAGGTGGTAAAAAAGCCAACTATTTTATCTCTGGAAGTTATTTAGACCAAAAAGGTGTGGAATTGGCCCAAAGTTTTAAGAGGTATTCCTTAAAAGCTAACACTGACGTCAAAATAGGCAAGGTGTTCAAAGTTGGCCAATCCCTATTATTAAGTCAATTCGACAGAACGGTCCAAGGTGAACCAGCTACCTTTGCAGGATTCAATGCAGCACTCAATGCACCATTTTTTCCAATTAGGGATGCATCAAGTGAAGTATTTGGTTATGCTTTGGAAAGTCCATCAAATTTAAATGGTTTAAATGGAGAGGCCGCAAGAGGTCTTAATCTGGTTGCAAGAACAGATCCCCGAATTGAATCCGTTGATTTACAAGCGCGAAAGGTTCTCGGTAATTTCTATGGAGAAATTTCTATTACGGACAAAATCAAATTTAAAACTTCGGTGGGAATCGATTATACCGTTGGTGCCGGAGATATTAGTTCTAGTGGATTGCCATTAAATCCTATGCAGATCAATCAGAGTTTGGCTGTTCAATCTCGGCCCAATGAGCTTGCGCTGACCACATCAGCTACATTGAGTTATGACAAGACATTTGGTCACCATCAATTGTCATCTTTATTTGGTTTTGAACAGACCAAGTTCCGTTTTAACAAAATAAGATTGCAAGGACGAGATTTGTTCAATCCTAATTTTCCTTCAACGGGAACTACCATGGCTGCCGCCAATGAAGCAGATTTATGGACATTGCAAGGGTGGCTAGGCCGTATTAATTATAATTATAAGGGGAAATATCTACTTACGGCTAACATACGGAGAGATGCAACGTCTCGTTTTTCAAAAGGCTTTAGAAGTGGTGTTTTTCCATCGCTATCTGCTGGATGGAGAATTTCTCAGGATTTTTTTAGTCAAGAAGAGATTATCAATGACCTAAAACTAAGGATTGGTTGGGGGCAAAATGGGAATCAAAATACTCCTGGTTCATTTCCATTTTTAACCGCTTTGAACAACAACATCTTCTATGTTATCGGAGATGACCAAACTGTTGTCAGTGCGCCTGCACCAGTTGAGTTCGCAAATCCAGAAATCACATGGGAAACAAGCTCCCAGCTTGATTTAGGGTTTGATGCCGTCCTATTTGGTCAAAAATTCAATTTCACAATTGACTATTACAACAAGCAGTCAAAAGATGTTCTTCTTGGACTTCCAATCCCCTTTGCATCTGGTTTTTTCTTGCCTTCTCAATCCAATATTGGAAAAATCAAAAATAGTGGGATTGAGCTTTCCATGGGCTTTGCTGATAAAATAGGTGAATTTGAATATAGTGTAGGGGGTAACCTTACAACCGTTAAAAATAGGGTTTTGGATTTAGGGCCAATTACGCAAATTATTACGGGGATTGGAGGTCAACAAACTCATAGGACGATCGAGGGGGAGAGTCTCGGACATTTTTTTGGATATAAGACCAATGGGCTTTATCAAAATATTGATGAAGCAAATGCTGCGTTGCCCGATTCTTTTTCAACCGAAGTGCAACCAGGTGATATTCGTTTTGTTGATATTAACAATGATGGCCAAATAAATGCTGATGATAGAACCTTCATTGGAAGCCCTATTCCCGGTTTCTTTTATGGGATTCACCTATCTGCAAAATATAAGGGATTTGATATTTCAACCGTGTTAAGGGGTGTTGGTGATATACAGGTCTACAATCAAGCAAGAAGGGGGCTTGAAAGCTACACTGGAGCCTCTTTTGTACTTAACGGACCCAATGGTCGCAACAATTTTAGCACTTCGGTTTTGAACCGTTGGACATTTGAAGGCTCAACAAATTCCATCCGAAATCCGAGATTAGCTCTTGGAGATCCCAATGGAAATGAAAGATATTCAGATAGATGGGTGGAGGATGCCGCTTATTTGAGAATCCAAAATTTACAGATTGGTTATACTGTAGATCCTCAGAAGTTAAAAAAATGGACAAATGATACCGTCTCTCACCTTCGCATATATCTAAGTGCCAATAATTTGGCAACATTCACCAAATACAGCGGTCTCGATCCAGAAGTTACTAGAGGTCAGAGCTTCCAAAAAGGGGATTTTACCCTTGCCACGGGACAAGATGGCGGTGTTTCACCACAACCAAGGGTAGGCCAATTAGGAATTTCATTAAGTTTTTAACACATAAAATCGCTTAAACAGGTTCTTCTAAAATAATGAAACATAGCAAAAAAATAATGTTTCGAACCTAGTTGGCCAAAAAGTAAACTGGGCATTTCAATATTTTAAATTCCACTCCTCAATCCCCGATGTTTGATATTATAAAAAAGCTACAGTTTACCTAGGTTGCAAAGTGTTTATTATCCACCTCCGATTGGTATTGGATTTGCAAAAAATCCAAAGAATGGTAGAAAAACGCGCAACGTTTTTTGTCAAAGTCTGGAATATACAAATAGGTATGTTTTGCTTTTGAATCGTCTTTAATTTTATAGGAACCTATATGAAACCCATGACAATCTCGAGTTTAAGGGTAATTATTTGTTTCTAAAACCATAAAATTAATTCTAACTATTAATCAATCTTTATGATTATGAAGCAAACTTTAACTAAACTTAAGACGACGAATTCAGGCTTTTTTGCGCTGTTCGTTCTTCTTGTTTTCGGAATGCAGACATCGTTAGCACAGACGACGGTATCAGGAGCAATTGCCGATGCTGAAGGTCCTTTGCCAGGAGCCAGTGTTGTGGTTAAGGGTACAACAACCGGAGCTGTTGCAGATTTTGATGGAAATTATACCATTGAAGTTCCCGAAGGTTCCAACACGCTTGTTTTTTCCTACGTGGGGTATGCGGCTCAGGAAATTAATGTTGACGGCCAAACAACAATAAATGTGACCTTACAACCTGATGCCCAATCACTAAATGAGGTGGTTGTAGTAGGTTATGGTACCCAACGAAAAGCCGATCTTACTGGTGCTGTTGGATCCATCAACGCAGTGGAAATTGTAAAGCAACCCATTGTAAGCCCGGACCAAGTGCTGGCAGGTACCATCTCGGGGGTTAATATCACCAATAGAAGTGGTGATCCAGGAGCTCCTATTAGCGTTAATATTAGAGGTGTTGGAACGTTAAGCGCCGATGCCAACCCGCTTTATGTAGTTGATGGTGTTCCCCTGGTAGGAACTAATAATATAACGGTAAACACTTCATCCACTACGGATTCAAATCCATTGGCAAGTATCAACCCGAGCGATATTGAATCTATTGATGTTTTAAAAGATGCAGCCTCTGCGGCTATCTATGGTGCGAGAGGTGCCAACGGTGTTATCATCATAACAACCAAAAAAGGAAGTAAGGGAGATCCAAAAGTAACCTACGATGGTTACATATCCTCAGCTTCACCAAGAGAAACACTGGACGTTCTCAATGTTCAACAATATATTGCCATCCAACAAGAATTAGGTAGGGACTTTTCAGCTTTTAGTGGACAACCCAATGTGGATTGGCAAGATGCCATTTTTCAGAATGGCTTTGTTCAAAACCACAATGTTGGTGTTAGCGGTGGTGGTGAAAACGGAACCTATTATGTCTCTGGATCATTTCTGGACAATGAGGGGATCCAAAGAGCTCAATCATTTAAAAGATATTCACTTAGAGCAAATTCAGAATTCAGGATTGGAAAGCGTTTAAAATTCGGGGAGTCATTACAAATAAGCCAAAGTGATCGCTTAACCCAGAGTGAGGGAGCCTTAAATGCAGGTTTCAACGCCGCTTTAAATGCACCTTATTTTCAACCGTTCGGAGACGGGCCATTTGGTTATAACTTGGCCAACCCAAGTACACTGGGTGGAGCTACAGGCAACAACCTTTTACAATTAACTGATGAAAGGATAAATAGCACTACCATTCAGAATCGGAAGGTGCTTGGGCACTTTTTTGGAGAATGGGAAATCATAGATAACTTAAAATTAAGACCCTCTATTGGCATTGATTATAATGTTGGATCCGGTGACTTCTTTCAGGCTGAGACCACTTTAGATGGTAATTCCACAAGACAATCTTTATTAGTCCAGTCAAGACCGATTGAATTGACGCTGACTACGGGTGCTACCCTATCTTATGATAGAACCTTCGGAGATCACAATTTTGGAGCTTTAATAGGTTTTGAACAAACAAAGTTTAGATTCGATAAGGTAAGGTTGCAAGGTAGAAACTTGTTCAACGATAACTTTGCTTCCAGTGGAACAGCTGTGGCGGGAGCCAACGAAGCGGATCTCTTTACATTACAAGGCATCATTGGCCGTCTGACCTATAACTACAAAGGAAAGTATTTGGCAACTATTAATGTTCGTCGAGATGCTACCTCAAAATTTGCCGAAAACAATAGAGATGATATTTTCCCTTCCATCTCCGTAGGTTGGAGACTCTCACAAGAAGATTTCATGAGCGATTATGATTTTATAGATGATTTAAAATTAAGGGTAGGTTATGGTGAACTAGGAAACCAAAACCTTGGGGATGGAACTGCCAGAACCTTTCCTTTCCTTTCAACATTGAACAATAATATATTCTATGTATTGGGAGATGATCAGGGAACGGTAGTGGGACCTGCACCAACCACATTTGCTAATAGACAAATAGGATGGGAAACCTCGAAGCAAATCGATATAGGTCTTGATTTCAGTTTGATGAAAGGTAAGATTACCGGGGTATTTGATTATTTCAAGAAAACAAATGAAGATGCGTTGGTAAACCTTCCGCTTCCATTTGCCAGTGGATTCTTCTTACCTGCGCCAACGAACGCAGGTGAAATTACCAACTCTGGTATTGAACTTGCTTTAAACTATAAAAACAAAATAGGAGAGGATTTTGAATACGGTGTCGGATTCAATATTACCACAGTTAAAAACACCGTCCAGAGTTTGGGTCCCGTGAGCCAGATAATTGCCGGTGTTGGAGGGGCACAATCCCATAGAACCATTGTTGGGGAAAGTCTAGGGCATTTCTTTGGATACAAAACAGATGGCTTATACCAGAATGATGCAGAAGTTGCAGCTGCCTTACCAGATGCCAATGGTACACCATCTCCCGGAGATATCCGTTTTGTGGATGTTAATGGCGATGGTCAGGTTAATGCCGATGACAGAACTATATTAGGTAGTCCATATCCTGGTTTCTTTTATGGTTTAAACCTTCAAGCCAAGTACAAAGGATTTGATTTTTCCGCCCTATTAAGAGGTGTTGGGGACAGGCAGATCTATAATTCTTCAAGGATAACTTTGGAAGGGTTGACCGGAACCAACAACTTCAGCACTCAGGTATTGAACAGATGGACAGGAGAAGGTTCGACCAATTCCAGTTCCAATCCAAGATTGGCTGGCCCTGGAGACCCCAATGGAAATAATCGTATTTCGGATCGTTTCATTGAAGATGCCGACTATTTGAGAATTCAGAATATACAATTAGGGTATACAGTACCTAAAGACGCTTTGCAAAGTTGGACCAACAATTTTGTGTCAAATATGAGATTTTTTGTGAGCGTACAGAATCTAGCGACCTTCACCGGTTATTCAGGTTTTGATCCTGAAGTTGGTCGAGCCCAGAGTTTCCAAAAGGGTAATAACCCACTTGCCACTGGGCAAGATGATGGACAGGCCCCTTTACCTAGAATAATTCAACTGGGATGGTCAGTTAGTTTTAACTAAAAAATTGTTATTTTAAAATAAAAGAAAAATCATGAAAAGTAAAATTTTATTTCTTGTCGCCATCTGTACTTTGACAGTATTGTCGTGCGACGACGAGCTAGATTTACAGCCTTTGGATAGTATTACAGTGGACACGTTCTACAATACTCGAGGAGATTTTGATGGAGCCATTTTTGCGGCCTACTCTTCCATACAGGATTTTTGGGGTACAAGTACCGAGACACTATCAGAGAGAGGTGAATATTGGAAATTATCAATGGTTATTTCGGATGATGTTGCTGCGGACCCCGTGACCAGCGATCAAATCTCCATAGATATTGATAATTTACAGTTAAGAGCAGCCGATGTGCCCTATGCAGCAGTTTACACGCAGATTTATGAAGGCATCTACCGTACAAACTTAGTGTTGGAAAATTTGGATGGGGACAATGAGTTGACAACTGAAGATAGAACTGTTTTGGATGCTGAAGCAAGGTTCTTAAGAGCGTGGTTCCATTTTCAGGCAATGAAAATGTTTGGAACTCCACCCATTGCGGTAGAAGTTTTGACGGACATTAATAATTTGGCATTGCCAAACGCTACACAGGATGATCTGTACACAGCTATTCTTGGGGATTTAGGTATTGCGGCAGCCGGCTTGCCAGCTTCCTGGGATTCTAGTAATACAGGAAGAGCTACATCTTGGGCGGCCACAGCCTTAATTGGAAAAGTAAATGTATTCCGTGAGGATTGGCCAGCTGCAACAACTGCGCTTGCCAATGTTGTGGACAATGGTCCGTTTAGCCTAGTCCCTAACTACGAAGATGTTTTTGCTTTTACCAATGAAAACAACTCGGAATCTATTTTTGAAGTGCAATACGGTGGACCACAGTCAGATGATAACCTTTGGGTTTTTGACGACACCCACTCAGAAAATTTCAAAGCTTCACAAGGTACCGGCCGTGGTTGGTACTGGGATGCCGGAAATGGCGCTCCAGGTGGTAAATTGGGTTGGTGGGCTCCTACCCAAGATTTGGTGGATTCTTTTGAGCCAGGCGACACAAGGCTACCTACCATTTTGTATCAAGATGGGGATACGTACTTCACAACATTCGAATCTTTACCTTACGATACGGAATGGTCTTCAACAAACTACACATTGAAAAAGTATCGGGGTGAAATAAATACTGTTCCGGGAAATCATGCTCCCAACCAACAAGCAGATTTTAACAATGAACGTTGGATGCGTTTGGCAGAAGTAAAATTGTTGTACGCTGAAGCACTCATTAGAGGCGGAGGTGATTTGGCAATTGCCAGGACTCAAATAGACGACATTAGAGCAAGGGCAGGCTTGGCAGCTACCACTGCAGCTGATGGAGATTTGTTGGCAGCCATGCAACAAGAAAAAAGAGTAGAGTTGGCATTAGAGCCACACCGTTGGTTTGATATTGTTCGCTGGGATTTAGGGCCAACGATTTTTGGAGGTAATTGGGAGGAGCGTTATGCCGTATTTCCATTCCCGCAATCAGAAGTTGATAGATCTGATGGGCTCTTAAATCAAAACACAGGATATTAGACAAGAATTCTATCATTAACCCTGTGGTTTAAGTTATTTGAAGGAATCCAATTAAATTTATGATTGGATTCCTTTTTTTAAACTGTTTAAATAAATGTTCGTCAATCATCATATTTGGATTCGTTCGGTAATTGTTTTCTTAACACTTGCATTATCCGCTGTTTCATGTGAAGAAAACACTACTAAGCTATTTCATGATTTATCACCCAAAGAAACAGGAGTATTGTTCAGCAATACCCTTGTAATAGGCGGCGAACCCAGCGTACTTGAATTTGAATATATGTATAACGGCGCGGGGGTTGCCGTAGCAGATTTTGATCAAGATGGACTGCAAGATATTTACTTTACCGGCAACATGGTCAGCAATCGCTTATACCGTAACCTTGGGGAATTTAAGTTTGAAGATATTACAACATCAGCAAGCGTTGGTACTTCGGGTTGGTCAAATGGTGTTGCCATAGTGGATATCAATCAAGATGGATTTCCAGACATTTATGTATGCAAAGGAGGCCCAAGGGGTTCTTCAGATGAGGATCGTGCCAATCTGTTATTTGTGAACAATGGAATGAAGGATGGGAAGCTATCCTTTACCGAAGAAGCAAGTAAATGGGGTATAGCCGATAGTAGTTATTCTGTTCAGGCTAACTTTTTTGATTATGATGGTGATGGGGATTTGGATATGTATCTTCTTAGTAATGCCCTGGTGGATTATAACAGAAATACTTCACGTCCAAAAGACTGGTCCGGTAAGGCCCCCTCCGTAGACAAACTCTTTAGAAACAATGGGGATGCTACTTTTACGGATGTATCCAGGGAAGCCAAAATACTTTTGGAGGGTTTTGGTTTAGGTGTTGAAGTATATGACTTCAATGAAGATGGATGGGTAGATATTTATGTGTCCAATGATTTTTTAACCGATGACTTCCTCTACATCAATCAAAAAGATGGAACCTTTAAAAATGAGATCTCCAAATACATGGGCCATCTTACTTTCAACGGAATGGGCAATGATATTGCAGATATCAATAATGATGGTTTAATGGATGTGGTAGTTTTAGATATGCTGCCTCCTGACAACAAAAGATGGAAGTTGACCATGATGGGCAATAACTATGATGAACACCATAATGCCCTTTCCAACGGATACCAACCCCAATACATTAGAAATACCTTACAAATAAATAATGGCAATGGCTCATTTAGCGAAGTTGGTCAAATTGCGGGGATATCTGCTACTGAATGGAGCTGGAGTGCTTTGCTCTCCGATTATGACCATGATGGCAAAAAAGACCTATTCGTCACCAATGGATATCGACAAGATATTACCAATTTGGATTTTATGGTGTATGGCAATACCATTTTGTCCATGGGTTCTGAACAGGCCAATAGAGAGAAACGTCTAGAAGCACTGAACAAACTACCAGGAATAAAACGGTCAAATTATTTATTCAAGAACGAGGGGGAACTACAATTTAAAGACATATCAAAAGAAGCTGGAATTACAAAACCCACTTTTTCAAATGGTGCGGCCTACGCAGATTTTGATAATGATGGGGATTTTGACCTGGTAATCAATAATATTGATGACCCAGCAAGCATCTTAAGGAATAATACCAAAGTAGATAGCGCACAGTCCTATTTGAAATTCCGTTTTAAAGGTGCTGCCCCAAATCTGGAAGGAATAGGAAGTCAAGTTGAAATTCACTATCAAGGGCAACTTCAAAAACAATATTTTACGCCGTATAGAGGATATCTTTCATCCGTAGAGTCAAGCCTTCACTTTGGCCTAGGGGATATGAAGAAAATTGATAGCGCTATAGTTACTTGGCCAAATAAAATGCAGGAAGTATTAAAGAATATTCCTGTCAATCAAGAATTAGTGCTGCATCAAAATAATGCGCAGACCTCTAAAAAGAATGGTGGAAAGAAAATAGTTGGGCTTTTTAAAAAAATCGATAGTATCGGAATGGACTTTACCCACACAGAGAACGACTTTGTGGATTTTAAGATTCAACCGCTCCTACCCCATATGCACTCCAAGAATGGTCCCGGAATGGCTGTAGGAGATGCTAACGGAGATGGACTTGAAGATGTCTATATCGCCGGAGCAACAGGGCAACCTGGAACATTAAAAATACAAGGTAAAGATGGGAGCTCCTTTTCGGAAATTGTTTTTCAAGATTCAGATTCCGAAGATATGGGCGCTTTGTTTTTTGATGCAGATTCAGATGGTGATCAAGATTTGTACGTGGTAAGCGGTGGGTCATCCGCAGCAAAAGGAAGTCCAGCATATCAAGACCGTATTTATGAAAATGATGGTACAGGAACATATACCCTAGTAGATGCTTTGCCCGAATCCTTGGTAAGTGGATCTGTTGTAACTGGGGCAGATTATGACAAAGATGGAGATATAGATCTTTTTGTGGGAGGCAGGGTGCAACCGGGAGAATATCCCATGTCTCCAAAAAGCTCTTTGCTTAAAAATGAAAGTTCCATTGGGAATGTCAAGTTTAGTGCTGACCACAACTTTTTAAATAATTGGAGTGAACTAGGAATGGTCACCGCCGCGCTATGGACCGATTTTGATAACGATTCTTGGATGGATTTGATCGTAGTTGGTGAGTTCATGCCCATCCGATTTTTTAAAAATAATGAGGGAAACCTTCAAGAAATTACAGAACAGATTGCACTAAAGGGAACCAATGGTTGGTGGAACAGTATAGCATCTGGGGATTTTGATAATGACGGCGACAGTGATTATATCCTCGGAAATTTTGGCCTCAACAGTCGCTATAAAGCAAGTGTTGACGAACCGCTTTGTATTTACGCCAAAGATTATGATAAAAATGGTCAAATAGACCCTGTAATGTGTTATTACATAGATGGTAAAAATTACATCGCACATTCTAGAAACGATCTTATTGATCAAATCAATGCTATGCGGGTGAGGTTTAGAACCTATTCTGAATATGCAGAAGCCACTTTTGAAGAATCATTTACGGAGGGGGAACTTGCAGATGCCCACATCGTTAAAAGTGAAACCTTTGCCAGTAGCTATCTAGAAAACTTAGGAGAGGGAAGGTTTGCTTTAAAACCCTTACCTATTACTATGCAAACTGCTCCTTTGTATGGGATAAACATTGGCGATTATAATCAAGATAGTCACCTAGATGTTTTGGCCGTGGGCAATTTTTATAGTGGAGAAGTGTTCAACGGTCGTTATGATGCGTCTATTGGATGGCTTATGACAGGAGATGGCAAAGGAAGTTTTGAAACATTAAAGGTAGATGAAAGTGGATTCTTTGTAAATGGAGACGCAAAAAGCCAGGTAAATTTGTTTGCCAACGATTCTGAACTGATACTTTCTGGAATCAATAATGGGGAATTAAAAATTCATTCCAGAAAACTGGAAAATGCGTTTGTATACCATCCAAATCCCCAAGATGCTTCCATAACGATCCACTTTGAAGATGGTTTCATGCAAAAGAGGGAATTGTATTATGGTTCTGGATACCTATCACAAGGGAGTCGTAGGCAAATCATCCCTAAAAAAGCCAAATACATTGTGGTAAAGAATTTCAAAGGAGAGGAAATAAAAACTGATGTAAGAAAATGAGAAAGGCTTCCGTACTTGCTTTGGTTTGCAGCGTGTTTTTGGTCACCATTTCTTGCGAGAGGGGCAATTCTCCTAGGTTTCAATTGGTAAGCCCATCAGAATCAGGTATTGACTTCAACAATAAGATTGTTGAAAATGACAGTATCAATGTATTCAATTTCATGAATATTTATACCGGTGCGGGTACTGCTGTTGGTGACATTAACAATGACGGACTGGTAGACGTCTATTTTAGTGGCAATATGGTTTCCGGTAGACTTTATCTCAATAAAGGAAATATGAAATTTGAAGATATCACGGAAAAATCTGGCCTGATAAACAATCGTTGGGGCACTGGAGCCGCAATGGTCGATATTAATCAAGATGGTTTTTTGGATATCTATGTATGTGTTTCGGGTAGTGCCAAGCTTGAGGAACGGGCAAACATGCTCTACATCAATAACGGGAACAATACATTTACTGAGCGAGCTGCAGAATATGGTTTGGATGATACGCGACAATCCATGCATGCGGCCTTTTTTGACTATGATAAGGACAATGACCTGGATATGTACCTTTTGGTCAATCCCGCTGCATACGAATACAATGTAAACGTAAGCAGCCCCAGAAAATTAGATGGCTCATCCGTAAGCAATGACCGCCTGTATAGAAATGAAGGCGATGGGAAGTTCACAGATGTTTCGTTAACATCGGGTATTCTTGTGGAGGGCTATGGTTTGGGTGTTGGCATATCGGATATTAATAATGATTCATGGCCAGATATATACATTTCCAATGATTTTGTGGGGAATGATATTTTATATATCAACCAAAGGGATGGAACATTTAAAGACGAATTGGACACCTATCTAAAACATACTTCCTATGCAGGAATGGGGAACGATATTGCAGACATTGACAATAATGGAAGCCCCGATATTATGGTCTTGGACATGCACCCGGAAGATAATTTTCGACAAAAATTGATTATTTCCTCTACGGGCTATGATCGGTTCAACTTTATGTTGGATGCGGGATATTCCCCGCAATACACCAGAAATACACTTCAACTGAATCAAGGTGAAGGAAGCTTTAGTGAAATTGGTTATTTGGCAGGAGTAAGCAGTACAGACTGGAGCTGGAGCGCACTCTTGGCCGATTATGACAATGATGGGTTAAGAGACCTATATGTTACCAATGGATTTTTAAGGGACCTGGGGAACTTGGATTACATTCATTATCAAAACAGGAGCAATAGCCCTATGGGTGATAGGGAAACAAAAATTAAGGAGAAATTAAACTCCATTCATAATTTGCCAAGAGCTGAACTGGTCAATTACGTCTTCAAAAATAACGGCAACACTACTTTCGAAAATATGTCCGAAGGATGGGGTATCAGCGATAAGAGTTGTTCCAATGGTGCTGCCTTTACCGACTTGGATAATGATGGCGACTTGGATTTGGTTGTGAACAACGTAAACCAAAATGCCTTTGTTTATGAAAATACCAATGAAACAGAAGGGGGTAATTTTCTGCAACTGAGATTAAAGGGTAATACAGGAAATCTAGAAGGAATCGGTTCACGGATTAAGATAAACTCGAAAAACACCACCCAACATTATCAACATTATTTAAGTAGGGGGTATGAGTCCAGTGTTGACCCCACCATTCATTTTGGGCTTGGAACTGATACCGTTGTTGCAACAGTAGAGGTCTGGTGGCCCGATGATTCCTATCAAAAAATAGCGAATGTAAAATCGAACCAAAAGCTTGTAATTAGACAATCCGAATCGAAAAAGGTCGAGGCTCACAATGAGATTGCACCTGTTGAAACAAAACAATGGTTTGCAGAGATCACAGATTCCCTAGGTATCGATTACGTTCAAAAAGAAGACCCCATTGTAGACTTTCGAATTCAACCGATTCTACCCCATATGCATTCTCGTGGTGGACCTGGTATCGCCATTGGCGATGTTGATTCCAACGGAAAGGAAGATTTTTATGTAGGTGGTGCGGCAGGTTCAACGGGACAAATCTACCTGCAGCAAGAAGACGGTTTTAAAAACACTTCTGTGGGATATGAAGAAAGCTTAAGAGAAGATATGGGCATGCTGTTCTTCGATGCCGATGGAGATGGGGATCAAGATTTATATGTAGTAAGCGGAGGCATCCCCACTTCATACAAAGAGGATGTCTATCAAGATAGATTGTATGCAAATGATGGAAAAGGAAACTTTTCACTTACCAATGCACTGCCAGTTAATGATATCAGTGGTTCATGCGTTACAGCTTCTGATTTTGATAAAGATGGGGATTTGGACTTATTTGTGGGTGGCAGGGTCGACCCTGGTAATTACCCCATGCCAACGGCCAGTCAGTTATACGAGAATATATCTACTGAAGGCGAACCTAAGTTTAGGGAAATAGGAAAAAACATCGAACATTGGGAAAAATTGACCATGGTGACTTCAGCGATATGGTCAGATTATGATAATGATGGATGGCCGGATTTGATTGTAGTTGGAGAATTTATGCCTATAACTTTTTTTCATAATGATAGAGGGACCTTAAGGCTTGTTGAAAGTCCCACCGGACTTGAAAAATCGGAAGGTTGGTGGAACAGTATTTCAAGTGGTGATTTTGACAACGACGGAGATATGGATTATATAGTTGGAAATTTGGGCTTGAATACCAAATACAAAGCCTCCAAGGATGAGCCACTATGCATTTACGCTAAAGATTATGACAAGGACGGCAGAGTAGATCCAATTATGTGTTATTACAATGATGGCGAAAATTACATTTCCCATACTCGGGATAAACTTATAGAACAGGTTAATGCTATGAGAGGGCGCTTTAAAACGTATCAGTCCTATGCCGAAAAAACCTTTAAAGAATCTTTCTTGCCGGAAGAATTGGAAGATGCCTATGTTGTAAAAAGTCATGTATTCGAAAGTTCCTATGTGGAAAACCTTGGTCAAGGAAAATTCCAATTGACCGCACTGCCATTAAATGCTCAGGTGGCACCAGCGGAAGGGATAATTGTTGAAGATTTCGACCAAGATGGAAATTTAGACCTCCTATTGACTGGGAATTCCTATGTTACAGAAGTCTCCAATGGGCGATATGATGCACAATTGGGCACTGTCTTAAAAGGAAAAGGAGACGGAACGTTTGATTATATCCAATTAGCAGAAAGTGGGCTCGTAAACAATTACGATGCCAGCGGTCTTGCCCAACTTAAAAACAAAGAGGGTAAATCGCTTATCATCATTGGAAACAACAGCGGGCCACTCAAAGTATTTGAATCTCAAGTCGAGGATAAAAAATTGGAATTCCATGATGTGGCCGATGATAGCATGTTTGCCATTATCACTCTCACCAATGGCGAAAAACAGAAATGGGAGTTTCAATATGGATCAGGATATCTGTCACAACAGTCTAGAAGAATAACAATACATGGTAAAATAAAGCAAATAGACATCACTAACTTTAAGGGGAACACAAAAACAGTTTATGAAAATGATTAAGTCATGGTTTATAATGGGTTTAGTGGCTATATCACTTATAGTCTCTTGTGGCGAAACGCACAAAGCAGAAGAATTGGATGCCTATTTTGAGAATAGTGTCACCATATATAATCGAAAGCTTACCGATGTTATTGTGGCGGATATTTTCACACCTCCAGTGGCAAGTAGAATTTATGCCTATTCGAACATTGCAGCGTATGAGGGCATTCGTTTTATGGATTCCACAAAGGTTTCACTTGGAGGACAGTTGAACGATTTGGAACTTACTGCCCGACCAGACACCAATAAAGAATATTACTATCCACTAACCTCTATGGTCGCTTTTCTGAACGTGGCCAAAGTATTGGTTTTTGATATTGAAAGAGTGGAGAATTTCCGTAAAGACCTTTTGAAGGATGTCCAAGAAATAGGAATTGACAAAGAGATTTATGAAAACTCCATTGCATTGGGAGATGCTATTTCACAAGAAATTATTCAGCGCTCAAGCACGGACGGCTATTTACGTCGCACCGCCTTACCGCGTTACAGCGTGAACAAAGACCCAGGGCGGTGGAAGCCCACTCCACCTGATTATATGGAAGCTATCGAACCTCATTGGAATACTATTAAACCCTTTGTGTTGGATTCTGCAGGTCAGTTTGATCCAGGGTTACCCACCAGTTTTGATATTTCCGATAGTTCCCAATTTTATAAAGAAGCTCAGGAAGTATACCAAACAGTGAAGAACGTTGATGAAACCCAATTGGAAATAGCAAAGTTCTGGGATTGTAACCCAAATATTTCAACTACCAAGGGTCATGTAATGTATTTTCAACAACAAATTTCACCAGGTGGACACTGGGTGCACATTGCTGCCCAAGTATTGGAAGAGAAAAAAGAAGACCCAGTAAATGCATCGGCGATACTCGCGCAGACAAGTATTGCCATAGCAGATGCCTTTATAAGTTGTTGGGACCAAAAATATAAGAGCAGTCTAACCCGTCCCGAAACCTTTATCAATGAACATGTGGATTCGGACTGGAAGCCTATTTTACAGACCCCTGCTTTTCCTGAGCATACCTCTGGGCACAGTGTAGCCTCGTCCGCTGCTGCGACAGTTTTGACCAAGTTGATAGGTGACAATTATGCATTTATCGATTCAACAGAGGTGCCCTATGGATTGCCTCCAAGAAAATTCAATTCATTCTTTGAAGCATCCGAAGAAGCGGCCATCAGTAGACTTTATGGAGGAATCCATTATCGTCCGGCTATAGAACTAGGAGTACAACAAGGTAAAGCCGTAGGCGCATATGTAAATGAAAAAATAGATTTGAACTGATATGAAGTCAATTTAAAACCAGTGTAATATCTAAACCAACCCATAAAATTCTTAATTATGAAAGACACATCCTCAAAACGTTTATTTTCCTTGGACGTGTTTCGAGGAATGACCATGTTCTTGCTGATTGCAGAGGCAGCTGGGTTCCATCATTCTTTTTACGATTTGGTCAAGGATATTCCGTTTTTTTCTGGTTTAGGGGAGCAATTGCACCATCATCCTTGGCATGGATTTCGTTTTTGGGACTTAATTCAACCCTTTTTCATGTTTATAGTGGGAGTGGCCATGCCATTCTCTATAGGAAAGCGTTTGAAAACAGGTACTAAAAAGGCTGTAACACGTCATATTCTTCAACGTTGTTTCCTATTATTTGCATTTGGGGTGTTGCTACATTGTGTGTACAGTCATGCATTGGTTTGGGAGCTTTGGAATGTACTGGTGCAACTCGCATTTACGATACTAATTGCTTATGCAATTATGAATTTATCAAATCGAAACCAAATACTAATTTCAATAGGCCTTTTGGCTCTTACCGAATTACTTTACCGTTTTTATGACCCCGCAGCTCCCTTTAACAATGGAGCTAGTTTTGGCTCTTTTATGGATCACATTTTTATGGGAAAAATCAACGGTGATGGTTGGGTGACCATCAATTTTATTCCAACAGCGGCACATACCATTTGGGGTGTGGTTTGCGGCCGACTTCTTTTAAATAAAGATGAAGGCACACAAAAATTAAAAGCATTTGTGCTTTGGGGAAGCATTGCCATAGCGTTAGGAATAGTATTGGATGTTTTGAACATTACTCCTGTTATAAAAAGATTGGCCACTACCTCATTTACCCTACTTTCAGGCGGAATAGCTGTTTTGGTGCTTGCCCTGTTTTACTGGTACATTGATATGAAGGGAAATGCAAAAAAATGGATGCAGTTTTTCTCTGTAGTGGGCACTAATTCCATTTTTATATATCTATTGGCGGAAACCGTAGGCATACAATGGTTTAGAGGTTTTGGCAAGATTTTTACGCACGGAATTCTTCATCCTTTGGGAATGGGGGAACATGGCATCATGGTTATCAATTCACTTTTTGTGCTTTTGATTTTTTGGTACCTGACCTATTTCCTGGATAAAAAGAAGGTCTATTTTAAAGTGTAGTGGAAGCGTATTCTGGGGCATATTCACACACGATTAAGAAAAATTAAAACCTATTTAAATGAAGTATTTTATAGCAGTTCTATGTACATCCCTAATGTTTTCCTCCTGCAAAGAGGAAACATCATCAAGTCTTTTTAATGGAAAGGATTTAAGTGGTTGGCACGTTGATGTTCCTGAAATGGACACTATTCCAAATACCATAAACCCATTTATCATTAGAGATGGGATGTTGGTGAGCTTGGGTACCCCAAGAGGTCATCTAATCACGGATGACATTTACAAAGATTATAGATTGGAAGTGGAGTATCGTTTTCCTGGAGAACCAGGAAACTGTGGAGTTTTGGCACATGCATCAACTCCAAGAGCTCTGTATAAAATGTTTCCGAAGTCCATAGAAGTACAAATGCAACATGAGGATGCTGGCGATTTTTGGGTCATTGTTGAGGATATTGAAGTGGACAATATGGTAGAACGGCGAGGACCAAAATCGGAATGGGGGATTACGGAAGGTAAAAATCGGAGAATTGTTAACCTTACCGATGGGTCTGAAAAACCCTTAAAAGAATGGAACACTATGATTATCGAATGCCTAAAAGATGAAATAAAAGTGTGGGTAAACGGGGACCTTGTCAACCATGGATTTAATGCCACGGTCACTAGTGGTCAAATAGCGCTACAAGCAGAAGGCTCGGAAGTGGAATTTCGTAAAATAAACATTACGTCGATAGTTGCGCTATCGAAATAATTAATTGCTTATACTAAAATCAACCAATGATTATTTTAAAATCGCAAAAATTCTTTTTCCTATCGGCTCTGTTCATAGCGCATATGGCCTCAATATACGCCCAGCAAAAACAAGGTTATATACAGGAATTACCTAGTACTTCACTAGAAATCAATATGGTTGCTATTCCCAGTGGTTCTTTCATTATGGGAAGCCCCAACAGTGAGAAAGGAAGAGATGAGGATGAAGGGCCACAACGAAAAATGGACATTGAAGGGTTTTGGATGTCCAGCTATGAAATCACTTGGCAACTCTATAATCTCTTTTTGCAACGCGAATTGGATAAAGCTGAGTTTATTGATAAAGGAAATGAAGTAGTACAAAAAGTAGATGCGGTGGCCGGCGCAACAATACCCTATGTGGATATGAGCTTAGGGATGGGTACTGGAGAAAACCTTCCCATTGGTAATGTAACACAATTAGGGGCTTCAAAATTTTGTGAGTGGCTTTCAGCGATTACAGGGAATTTTTATCGATTGCCCACAGAAGCGGAGTGGGAGTATGCTGCAAGGGCCAATTCTGAGGATGCTCATTTTTTTGATGGAAATGATACATTGGAAGAATACGCTTGGTTTTCGGATAATAGTGGAGAAACCTATCATGAAGTTGGTCAAAAAAAACCGAACCCTTGGGGACTCTATGATATGTATGGCAATGTGGCGGAATGGACATTGGATCAATATGATGTCAATACCTATGCTGAAAGTACCACTGCTTTTATTCGAGTTGAAAAAGAATATCCCGCGGTAGTTCGGGGAGGGTCATACAAAGATGGTTCGGAAATGCTCCGTAGCGCATCAAGAACATTTTCTAAACCCGTTTGGAAACAACGAGACCCCCAGTTTCCAAAAAGCAAATGGTGGCATACAGATGCTCCGTTTGTGGGTTTTAGAATCGTACGACCGTATGAGACACCGAACATAGAAGCACAGCATAGTTACTGGCTTGGAGAATAACGATACTAATTTGAAAACATTAAGAAGATGAAAAAAGACAAAACATTAAAAAGACAAAACACAAGAAGGGATTTTGTTAAAAACACTACCCTCTTATCGGCAGGGATGCTATTGCCCACATTGGATGTTGGAGCGATGGCCAATGTATTTGAAAACAAAACCTTGAAATTGGCATTGATCGGTTGCGGTGGCCGTGGTTCCGGTGCGGCTGATCAAGCACTACAAGCCGATGATAACGTTGAACTGGTGGCCATGGCAGATGCTTTTGAGGATAGACTTACAAGCAGCTTGAATAATTTGAGCGAGAAATATGCGGGAACGGGGAAGATTAAAGTGAAAGAGAAAAATCGTTTTGTTGGTTTTGATGCCTATAAAAAAGCAATTGATTTGGCCGATGTGGTCATTTTGGCCACCCCACCTGGTTTTAGACCACAGCATTTTGCATATGCTATTGAAAATGATAAGCATGTATTCATGGAAAAGCCCTTGGCAACCGATGTTCCTGGTATTCGGAAAGTTTTGGAAATGGCTGAGGTGGCAAAGTCGAAGAAATTGAATGTTGTAGTTGGGTTACAGCGCCACTATCAAGAAAACTATATAGAGACATTGGACTTGCTTAAAAATGATACAATAGGCAAGATTGTTTCAGGTCAGGTCTATTGGAATAGTGCAGGAGTTTGGGTGAAACCCAGAAAACCGGAATATACCGAAATGGAATACCAAATGCGCAATTGGTATTATTTTAATTGGTTATGCGGAGACCATATTTTAGAGCAGCACATTCACAATATTGATGTGGCCAATTGGTTTATTGGGGAGTATCCAGTTTCAGCTCAGGGCATGGGTGGTAGACTGGTTCGTACAGGCAAGGAGTATGGGGAAATTTTCGACCATCATTTTGTCGAATTTACGTATCCAAGTGGTGCTGTTGTGGCTAGCCAGTGCAGGCATCAACCTAACACCATGAATAGAGTAGGTGAAGCATTTCAGGGTACTAAAGGAACTGTTGTGACCAATGATGCAGGTACCGCCAAGATTTACGATATCAACGGAAAGGAACTACACTCGATTTCAAATAGTGAAGGGCACAACCCTTATCAAGAAGAGCATAACAGACTTTTTGCTTCTATTAGAAATAATGAAGTCATCAACAATGGAGAGTATGGAGCTAAGAGTACAATGACTGCCATTTTGGGGAGAATGGCCACTTACAGTGGAAAAGTGATTACTTGGGAAGAAGCGATGAAATCAGAGTTAAGTTTGGTGCCAGAAGAGCTTTCATGGGATGCAAATCCGCCAGTAATGCCTAATGAAGATGGTTCTTATCCTATTCCGATGCCTGGAAAATCCATTGTACTGTAAATTGTTAGGGCAGTACCAATATAAAATCTTGATTGAAGGGTAGTTTAAAAACTATCCTTCATCCAATTATAGGGCTTTCTCTTTATCCATAGCCCTCTGGTAAAATCAGGAAAATTCTGAGGTTCTCCATTGTTTTCAATAGACACTTCGGACAAAGGTGTTACCGCACTCCAAGCAGCGGCATCATAAGCATCCATAGGTGGGGCAATATTTTGCTTGGCAGATTCCACAAAGGCATTCATTACAAAAAAGTCCATACCCCCATGTCCAGAACCTTCGGCATATGTTCCATATTTTTTCCATAAAGGATGGTCATATTCTTTTAGCCATGAGGTGGCTTCATCCCATGTATGGGGTTCCGATTTACCTTCCACATAAATTCTATTTCCATCTACCTCCCATAGTCCATTTGCGCCTTGCACTCGGAACCCTAGGGAATAGGGACGTGGCAAATTACAATCATGGGTGATTATGATTGTCTCTCCTCTGGCCGTTTCAAGGGTTGAAGTGATTACATCACCCTGTTTAAATTTCACCTTGGCATTTGGATGACTTTCCCCACCGTGTTTTACCACGTAATTGTGCAATCCAATCGCTTTTGAAGCGTATGAACTCATGGAAACAAATCGATTCCCCCTGTTGATATCGGCCATAGCCGCTATGGGTCCCAAACCATGGGTAGGATACACATCCCCATTGCGTTTTACAGAATGCTCCGTTCTCCATTTTGCTTCGGAAATAGCTTTCTCACCAAACTCTACACCACCGCCGTAAGGTTGTTGGCCATTGTTGAATTTGACCTCCCTCAGATCGTGTTGGTAACCACATCTAAAATGAACTGTTTCACCGAAAATGTTCTGTTTTACCATATTGAGAACAGCCATTACATCCCTTCTATAGTTCACATTTTCCAGAATCATCATGTGGGTGCCCGTTTGCTCATGTGTGTTTACTAAATCCCAGCATTCTTCCAACGTATTTGCTGCGGATACTTCCACACCTGCATACTTTCCAGCTTTCATCGCATCAACGGTCATACGAACATGCCACAACCAAGGAGTAGAAATGATTACGGCATCCACATCTTCTAATTCCAATAGATTTCGATAATCATAGTCATTTTTTCCAAAAATTTGAGGTGATTTGCCACCTGCAGTTTTAATCATTTCCTTAGCCAAATTGATTCTGGCTGGGTCGATATCACATATGGCGGTTACCTCCACATCTTTTCTTAATAAGATATTGGTTAGATGGTTTGTACCCCTTAAACCAACACCAATAAAACCAACCTTCAACGTATCTTCAAACGTGTTGGATACGAAACCTGAAGCAATATTCGGGGCGAGAATAGCCCCTGCTCCTAAAATGGAACTACTTTTTATAAACTTTCTTCTTGAATTCATGGCTTATTGATGTTTTTAGATTGTTAATTCAGTATACGCTAAAGTGTTTTTCTATTAAAAATCCGATCTTTATTAGACTGATGCCTGTGCTATATAGCTTTTGGCATTTTCAGAGTTGATAATACCAATGGGTAACAGCTTTTCCTTAGGAAATTCCTTTTTGAACAATAGGTTTTCAATTACATATCGTAGCCCTAATGACGCTTGCGTTTTCGGGTCTTGATGAATTAAAAAATCAATTGTTCCTTTTTGCAGGTATTCCAAATTTTCATCAAGTAAATCGTAACCAATTAGGATAATTTTTTCTTGATTTATTGAATCCAAAACCTTGGCAACTTCATGTGCTTTTGAAGTTGTTACAAAAATGCCCTGGAGATCTTGGTGCATTTCCAAAAACGAAACCAGCTTTGTTTTAAACTCCTCGGCCATTAAGGTAATTGTTAATGGGGCATTCAATCCGTTCTCAATGCAGTACGAGATAAACCCTTGCTCTTTTTTGCGCATATGTCCTGCATTCTCAAAGGATTCATTAATATGCACAATGGCAAACTTACCTTTATCTGGGCTGGACATATGAAGAAGTCTTGCGGCGGTCCTCCCACTGAGAACTAAATCCTGCCCTACATAGAGGTCAATAGTATTGAGTAGGGGACTATTAAAAGTAGCTAAAAGCACATCCGCATCGTCAAACTTCTCAAGAATACTATTTGTTTCACGATCAAAGAGCGGGACAAAGAACAATGCATGTACTCCATCTCGATAAGCCTTATGTCCCAACTGTAGAAACGACTTGGATTTGAAAGGGTTGAAATAATAGAGAACCACATCTATGGTAAAAGCGCTATACTCTGAAATTACTTCTTGGATTCCTTCCTCACAAGGGCGCCAAAAAGAATCTAGGTCAGGATTGGGAAGTAAGACGCCTATTTTATGGACAATACCATTTTTAAGAGTTTGTGCAATGGGGTTAGGTTTGTAGTCGAGCTCCTTTATAGCGGCCACTATTTTTCTCTCGGAAGCCTTGGAAACCCTACCCCTTTCATGTAACACTCTATCTACAGTTCCTATTGACACCCCTGCTTTTTCTGCAATATCTTTGATGGTGTGCTTGGCTCTCATGAAGTCAAAAATAGTAAAAAGGTAGTATAAAAATTAAAAAATGTGTACGATAACACAAATACGCGTGTACGATAACATAGTTTTGATATATTTGTCTTGGTTTTTGTATCCAATCATTGGAATATTAGTTGTTGTATCCGCAATCTGTACATTTTTTAATCTGTATGTGTTTTTAGTAAAAATATTTCGATGGCAGCAAATTGAATCTGCCTTTTTGAGGGTCATCAGGACTATTTGAAATTACTCGGAATCCAGAGTCATAAGTCACCAGACTACAGTAACGGCTACAAAAAAAACTCGAGAGTTTGTTATCTGTAGGCCAAATATTAATGAAACACGGCTTATTGGTATTACCAATTCCAAAACATCAACCAGAATAGTGGTGACGATAAGCGGAGGGTCAAAAAAGGATTGGGTAAATCATACTGAATTGCCTTGGTTCAGAAATTAAAAAAGGTAGTATGGAATTATCAGAAGGTGTTTATTATTTTAAAGCAATCGATTAAAATAATGATGATGAAAGCTAATAATAGGTGGTATATTAGATTCCTGCCAGTAATGCTGTTAACCATACTGTGTATTTCCTGCATTCAACAAAAGCAACCAAAAGAACCTGACCCCTCACCTAATATTTTATGGATTTTCCTTGAGGATACCGCTCCCTTGTTAGGTGCTTATGGTACAACCCTTATTTCAACCCCAAATATTGATAGTCTTGCAAAGCAAGGTGTCGTATATACTAATGTTTTTATGCCTGCGCCGGTATGCTCAGCCAGTCGTTCCAGTATAATTACAGGAGTGATGTCAACCACTACCGGTACTCACAATCATCATAGTTCTAGAACAGAAGAATCCGCTATCTATTTACCAGATAGTTTAAAAACGATTCCGGAACTTTTTAAGCATGCAGGTTATTTCACTTTTAACAACGGTAAGGATGACTATAACTTTATGTACGATAGGCGGAATTTATACGCGCAGGACTATAAGTTGCATCCATTATATGGAAAAAGCGGAGTACATGTAAATTTGGATACGCTTAAAAATCTACAACCCTTCTTTGGTCAAATACAGTTAAAAGGAGGGAAGGAAATTTTTTCCAGTACATTTAAGAATACAATAAAGACTCCTGTTGACCGCTCGAAGATAGTACTGCCGCCATACCTGCCTAACCATCCCGTAATTGTTGAAGAGTATGCCAATCACCTCGATGCCATTCAAATTACGGATGAAAAAATCGGAGAGATAATTAAGGCCTTAAGAGATAATGATTTGTTGGAAAACACCGTGGTGTTCTTTTTTTCAGACCATGGAATGAGAATGACAAGAAACAAACAATTCTTATATGATGGAGGGTTGCAGGTTCCCTTAATCATTGCCGATTTCACCAAACGTATTGATAGGTTGGAACCTAGCACCATAAACGACAATTTAATAAGCGGATTGGACATTGGTACAGGGTCTTTGGCTCTAGCTGGGATTGATATTCCAAGTTATATGGAAGGTCAGAACATGTTCGATGATGCATATAAAAGAAACTACGTTATCTCCACTAGAGATCGTTGCGATTTTACTATTGACAGGATTCGTTCCGTACGCTCAAAAACGTATAAATACATTCGAAATTTTAAAACCGACAGGCCATATACACAGCCTACCTACATGGATTTTGATGACATTGAATTTGTAAAGGTGATGCATCAACTGCATGCTGACAAAAAATTAGATTCAATACAAGACAGATTTATGTCGGATGAACGACCAGAAGAGGAATTATATCATTTACCAAGCGACCCTTTTGAATTGAATAATCTTTCAAAAGAAACTAAATATGCCGAAGTGTTGAAGGAGTATTCCACTGTTTTGAATGATTGGATTCATGAGACCGATGATAAAGGGCAGTATCCAGAAGACGAAGGGAATTTGAAATTGATGTTGGGCATCTGGGGGCAGCATGCAGTGAACCCTGAATATGATGCTTTAAGAAAGAAATACCCCAACCTTGAGGGTTCTTTAGTTTCCTTAAAGAGTGCGTCCGCCGAATTGATTAGGGTTGATGACTAGTTGTCATGATTAATCGAGATACGATTTCAAATTAGAAGGGTTCTAGCAAGAAAATGGCCCAAATAAAAACGCTCAAGCAAGCTTGGTATTTTTTCGAATTGAACTATTTATTCGTGACCACGGCCAGTTCTAGCGGCAGCTAGGAATCCGAGGTTTTATAAGTTTTGAAACAACTTTACAAAATCTGTTGACCGACTTTTTTTCTAAAATGCTATTTACATCCTGCTTTATCATTATTAGATTATTCGGAAGCGTACTCGGAACGCAATTTGGCAATAAAAAAACCCATTGATATCAGCTTTATGAGCTTCATATTCAATGGGTTGTCCTTGTAGCGGGAACAGGACTCGAACCTGTGACCTTCGGGTTATGAGCCCGACGAGCTACCTACTGCTCTATCCCGCGATGTGGACGGCAAATATACGACGGTTTTTTCATTATTTCCAAATTATGACCAACATTCGGTAAATCCTTTTGGGCCAGTCCAACTTAAAATCCATAAATTCGGATTTTTACTTTATGGAAGCTGTTAACGATTTTCTATCGGCCATGTTGCCCTATACCGAATGGGTCATGCTTATTCTTCTGATTGGGGGAGGGCTGTTCCTGGTTTTTCAATCCAAATTTTTACCATATAGGTATTTTGGCCATGCCATCGCCATTACCGCCGGAAAACACGATACAGAAGGTGCAAAAGGGGATGTGAGCCACCTTCAGGCATTGTCGGCGGCTGTAGCAGCTACGGTAGGGCTTGGGAATATCTCTGGAGTTGCGATTGCTATATATATGGGTGGTCCCGGTGTTGTATTTTGGATTTGGATTACTGCACTTATTGGAATGTGCATTAAATTTTATTCCTGTAGCCTTTCCATAATGTTCCGGGGAAATGATTCAGAAGGAAAACTTCAAGGGGGCCCCATGTTTTATATTACCCAGGGCATGGGCAAAAAAGCGAAACCGCTGGCCACATTTTTCTGTATAGCCGGACTTTTTGGTTTTTTAGGTGTTTTTACGGCCAACCAATTTACCCAAACCTTCATGAATGTGGTTGATCCAGATGAAAGTTTGGCGCTTTTAGGGGATTTTAATTGGAAGCTGATTATTGGAATTACTCTGGCTGTTATTACTTCATTTGTCATTTTCGGCGGATTAAAGAAAATAGCAAAAGTGGCTTCGGCAATTGTGCCCTTTATGGTGTTGGTTTATTTTTTGGCCGTTTTGGTGGTCATGGTGAACAACGCAGCCGATGTTATTCCTTCTTTAAAACTAATTATCACGGAGGCGTTCAACCTTGATACCATGGTCAAAGGCGGTTTTTGGGGATTAGTGATTTTGGGAGTACGCCGCGCTATGTTTTCAAATGAAGCAGGTTTGGGAAGTGCGCCCATGTACCACGGGCAATCCAAAACCGATGAGCCGGTCCAAGAAGGTCTTGTAGCGATGTTGGGGCCTTTTATTGACACCATTGTTGTATGCACATTGACTGCTATTGTAATAATTTTGAGCGGAGCATATTTGGAGGCTGAAAGTAACGGGATATTGATGACCCTGATCGCCTTTAAAAAAACACTGTTCGGGTATGGTGATGTATTGCTGATGGTAATTGTTTCGGCATTTGCATTGTCGACACTGTTTACATACTCCTATTACGGGGTGAAATGTCTTTCATTTTTGACCAATGCTAAAATTGGGAAATACTACAATTGGTATTTTGTGGCAACTATTGTTTTTGCAGCTGTGGCATCTGTCGATTTGGTCATCAACCTTATAGATTTGGCCTATGCATTGATGGTGATACCTAATATGATAGCTGTGCTCTTTTTGGCACCGAAAGTAAATGAGGCAGCCAAAAGATACTTTTCAAAATTGAAGCATGAAAAAGCATAAAGCAGGGTTTGTAAATATTATTGGGAATCCAAACGTTGGGAAGTCCACCTTGATGAATGCCTTTGTGGGTGAAAAACTTTCCATTATCACTTCAAAAGCGCAGACCACTCGGCATCGTATTTTGGGTATCGTGAATGGGGATGATTTTCAGGTAATTCTTTCAGATACTCCGGGAATTATTAAACCTGCTTATGAGCTTCAGACGTCTATGATGGATTTTGTGAAATCCGCCTTTGAGGATGCCGATGTTTTGCTCTATATGGTGGAAATTGGTGAGAAGGCTTTAAAAGATGAGGCTTTCTTCAAAAAAATAGAAAATAGCGAGATCCCGGTATTGTTGCTTTTGAACAAAATAGATACTTCGGAACAAGAGGTGTTGGAAGAACAGATGCAACACTGGCAAGGCTTGTTGCCCAAAGCGGAAATCCACCCTATTTCGGCCTTGGAAAACTTCAACGTTAAGGAGGTCTTTGAACGAATTTTGGAACTGCTTCCCGAAGCACCTCCCTATTACCCTAAAGATCAGCTAACCGATAAACCGGAACGCTTTTTTGTGAACGAAACCCTTCGGGAGAAAATCTTGATGTATTACAAAAAGGAGATTCCCTATGCGGTTGAGGTGGAAACTGAAGAATTTATCGAGGATGAAGATATCATCAGAATTCGATCAGTGATCATGGTAGAGCGAGATACCCAAAAAGGAATTATTATCGGTCACAAGGGAAGCGCTTTAAAACGAGTAGGTGTGGAAGCCCGAAAAGATCTAGAAAAGTTCTTCGACAAACAGGTTCACATAGAGCTCTATGTAAAGGTTAACAAAAACTGGCGAAGTAACACTTCCCAACTCAAACGATTTGGGTACAATGGTTAAAATATTTTGAAAACCATCAGGCAGAATAATAATTACCGCCGAAGTCCTGCGATCAACTCCCTTACATAGGATTTAAGTTGGTCTGTCTGTGGCTGACCTTTTGCTCTTCCCAACCTTCCAAAGGCATAAAGGGTAAACCAGATGACTACCAGAAAAAACATGCCTACCAACCAAAAGGTGACATCATGCCCAAGCGAATAGTTGGAATAGGCAAACACTCCCAAAATTATAAATAGGGTGCCCACGCCAAAATGGAGAAACATAAAAAAAGTCCAAAGGGTTGGGTTTGGCCCAAAGACGCCATGTATTTTACTGATCCCTTCCTCGAAAGATGTGAGTTCCAGATGTAATTGGGGGGTCCAAAAGTTGGTTTGGGACTTTTTAAAACGAATGTAAATATGCTCATCAAGTCGTTTCACCAGAAAAGGATCAGGAACCGAGCCCTCAAAAATGGACTGTACACGCTCCAAATCCTCCTTAAAAGAAATTTCAAAACGGGGCCGCAAAACAATTTCATTGGTGAAGTCACTCATAAGTTGCTGACATTGATTAAAAAAGGTATCATTTTTTCTTCATAAATAGTGGTATTTTTGCCAAAATTTTGAGCGGATGGGAGCTATTGTAGCCATTGTAGGGAGACCAAACGTGGGGAAGTCCACCTTTTTTAACCGATTGATTCAACGTAGGGAAGCCATTGTAGATGCCGTAAGTGGGGTTACCCGGGATAGGCATTATGGAAAAAGCGATTGGAACGGAAAGGAATTTTCATTGATTGACACGGGTGGATATGTAGTGGGAAGTGATGACGTTTTTGAGCAGGAAATAGACAAACAAGTGGAATTGGCCATCGATGAGGCAGATGCCATTATCTTTATGGTGGATGTTGAATCGGGCGTAACGGGTATGGATGAGGATGTGTCCAAACTTTTACGAAAAGTGGACAAGCCCGTTTTTTTGGCCGTAAACAAAGTTGACAATGCCCAACGTGAGGCGGATGCAGTGGAATTTTATGCGCTGGGATTGGGTAATTATTATACACTTTCGAGCATAAACGGAAGCGGAACGGGTGATTTGTTGGATGCCTTGGTCAAGGTGTTGCCCGATGCGGAAGAAGAGGAAAGTGAACTTCCAAGGTTTGCCGTGGTGGGACGACCCAACGCAGGAAAGTCTTCCTTTATAAACGCCTTGATCGGGGAAGAACGATATATCGTAACCGATATCGCGGGTACCACTAGGGACAGTATCGATACCAAATACAATCGATTTGGATTCGAGTTCAACTTGGTGGATACCGCCGGGATCAGAAGAAAGGCCAAAGTAAAGGAAGATTTGGAGTTTTACTCCGTAATGCGTTCCGTAAGGGCTATTGAACATGCGGATGTCTGCATCTTACTTTTAGATGCGACCCGGGGCTTTGATGGCCAGGTACAGAACATTTTTTGGTTGGCCCAGCGAAATAATAAAGGAATTGTGATTTTGGTCAATAAATGGGACTTGGTGGAAAAAGAGACCAATTCCGTTCGTGATTACACCGCTAAAATCAAAGAGGTGATAGCACCATTTGACGATGTACCCATTCTTTTTATTTCAGTGCTGACCAAGCAGCGTATTTTTAAGGCCATCGAGACCGCTGTAGAAGTATACAAGAACCGCTCAAAAAAGGTGGTCACCCGCAAGTTGAACGATATTATGCTGCCGATAATTGAGCATACACCACCTCCTGCATACAAAGGGAAATACGTAAAAATCAAATTTTGTACCCAGCTCCCAACACCTTATCCCCAATTTGCTTTTTTCTGTAACCTTCCGCAGTATGTGAGAGACCCTTACAAGCGTTTTTTGGAAAATAAACTTAGAGAGCATTTTGATTTTAGCGGCGTTCCCATTACCATTTTCATGCGTAAAAAGTAGATTTTAGTTACCTGAGGCCGTGGCAACGGAAACAGGCTGCTTTAGACTATTGCCTTCTTGGTCAACTACTGTCAGGGTATAATCCCCAGGTTCCATGGGAAGAATGAGCTCATGAAAATTGGAGGTGCTACTCAAATAGGTCTCGTTCAAATACCAGTGAACCGTACTCTCTGCTTGCTGGTGCGCCAGTTTGAACACAACATCCTTGTGGCTTTTACCAATATCCTTTGGAATTAGGATTTCTTCATGAAGGTGGGGGTGGATAAACTGCATCAACTCATCCTGTCTGCCTGAGCATCCCGTTAGGTAGGGAGGTAAGGTCTTATAATTGGGATTGGAAGCAGTATAATAGTATTCTATCATTGGCGGTAAACTGAACCAACTTTTTTCCACCATGTCCTCCAATGGATAGCATGCCGAATTCACTTGATATGATTCTTGTGCATCCAAGAAAACTTTATGGTGGTAAGGACAGGTAGCACTTTTGATTCCGTTTTCGGGCATTTGTTCTTCTCTGGTATCGTCACAAAATACTGAGGCTCTATGGCCACTTTTGGTGCAAATCTCCAAGGTGACCAGGTCATCAAAGGGTTCCATGAACCAAGAACTTTGTGGTAAGGTAGCAAGTACATCAAATAGGATTGGTGCAGCAGCTGAAATGCCTACCAAACCGGGTCTGCCCTCCCCATCGGCGTTACCGGCCCAAACGCCTATGGCATATTTTGGGGTAACCCCTACAGCCCAGGCATCCTTGAAACCAAAACTTGTCCCTGTCTTCCAAGCTATGGGTTGCGCAGCATCAAAAAACTCCCAATTTTCATCTCCCTCAGGACGATTGACTTCCCGGAGTGATTTAAAAGTATGGTAGATGGAACCCGCGTTTAATGCGGGTGGCTCAAACTGATCTTTACCAAAATCTAGTTCTTTTTGAAGCAGATAGGTAGGTTCGGTAAATTCGTTTGTTCTATATGTACTGGAATGGTTCACAAAATAGTTTAGGGTGGAAGCGGTGGAGGCATATGTCTTGGTGATGTCCCATAAAGAGCTTTCAGCCCCTCCTAAAATAAGTGCCAAACCATAATGGGAGGCAGGTTTGTGGATGGATTCCATGCGCATTTTTTGAAGCTTGTTATAGAATTTCTGAAGTCCAAATTGACGCAAAAGCCTAACAGCGGGGACATTTAGGGAACGGGAAAGTGCCCTACTTGCAGGAACCGCTCCTACATGTTTTTTGTTGAAATTTTTGGGATGATAACCATTGATCACAGTGGGTACATCCGTAACCAAACTGTTGGGCAACAACTGTCCTTCGTGCAAAAGAGCAGAAAACAAAAATGGCTTTAACGTACTGCCCGTACTTCGATTTTTTGTGATAATATCCACATGATTGCCATGTTCTTCGGAAGCTGGTGAATTGCCCACATAAGCCAAGACTTTTCGTGTTTCCACATCCAATACTAGAATGGCCAGGTTATGGATGGCATTGCTTTTTAATCGATGATAATGTTGTTTTGCGATCTGGTTGGCCTGCAATTGCAAATCTCGATCCACTGAGGTTTTGACATGTTTTCCAGGGTGCTCCTTTTGAGCACGTTCAACAAGATGGGACGCAATATTGGGAAGGGGAATAGGTTTTTGGGGTAAGGGCTCCAGTACAGCCAATTCATAGGTGTCCTGGTCTATGATGTTTTTTGTTCGAAGTTTCCGAAGCAGCCTGTTGCGTTTATTTTTTAAGGCGTGGTCGTTCCTTCCTGGGAAAATCAAAGAAGGGGCATTTGGCAGAACTGCCAAGGAGGCGGATTGGCCCCAACTTAGTTCATGGGCAGGAATCCCAAAATAGCGCCAAGAGGCTGTTTCCAATCCCACAACATTGCCCCCATACGGGGTGTGGCTTGCATAAAGCCGTAAAATTTCATCTTTGGAATGCCTAAACTCAAGTCGCGTTGCCAGAAATAGTTCAATTCCCTTTTCCCAATAGGTTCTGGATTTGTTTTTTCGGCTCAATCGAATCACTTGCTGGGTTATGGTACTCCCTCCCCTTCGTGTGGCTTTGGTGAGATTATGTTTGATGGCTTTCCCAATTGAAATGGGATTGAATCCGGGATGCTGATAAAAGTATTCGTCTTCAAAAAGTAAAACGCACTGCTTAAAGCGAAAGGGTACGGAATCCAACTCTGGAAATCGCCACTGCCCGTCCATAGCTATTCGAGCACCTAACAGCGCTCCATCCGAACTACTTACCACTGTGGAGGTGTCATCCTCAAAAAGTGATTCGGGCAGACAAAAAATCCATACTACTATTATTAAAAACAAGAAACCCAACCCCATCTTAAACTTAATTCCGAGGTTTCTAAAGAAATTATATGTATTTCTAATAATGTTCATTCAGACATTATTGGGTAACTGTTATCCACTTCCCTTTGTTCCGGGCATAATAATTACCATCGTACATAGCCTCCGTTTGGGCACCCGGCAGATAATAATTTCCCAAAAAGGAAGCATTGAGTTTAACGGTGAAAGTTTTACTTTTTTTGGCACCCAGATCAAAGTACAAATGGGTGCGGTCGTCCCTTGTATCTGTGTATGTTATTGCCGCAGAATTATCCTGTCCAAAACCTGCATAGGAAGTATCCACAATTTCCCATCCGCTGGGAACTATTTGGGTCAGTGCCACATCACTGATAAAGTCATTTGAGCTATTAAAAACCGTGATTTGGGCTTCTAGTTCAGTTCCCTGGCGTAAAGAGCTGACGTCAATATTGTTTCCTAACGGATCCTTATATCGGACTGAAAGCCTAAGATTCCGTTGTTGTTCAAGTTCTTGTCCAATGGGTAGCTTACCACTTAAGGATAAGGTGGCGTAGACCCTATTTCCTTGATGGTTTTCTATGAGTAGTTCCTCGGTAGCCGAAACGATGGCAATAGGTCTTTGGGCAATGGCCCTATCTGTTTTGACATTCACAGGTTTTCCGTTCTGCGTGAAGGTCAAATCGAGGGACTTGCCTCCGTTTTTGGTAACCATTTTGGCCATGGCCAATAAGGCATAAGCGGTTTCTTGTGTGCTGTACCACTTTTGGGAGGACAAGTTTTTGGCGACGGATTCGGCCAATTGTCGCTGTTGACTGTTCCCAAGAATTACCATGGTTTCCATAGCCATCGCTCTGTTTCGGAAAACAGAACCATAGGTTCGGTAATTATAGGAGTTGGGTCTGAAATTAATATTGGCCACTTGGATCAGCTTGTTGGCGATTTCTTTTTTACCGACTAAGGCGTAGGCTGCTGCCAATCTCCATTTGGCTTCGTTGCTAAGATTCTTGGCCTCGCGTAAACGGTTCATGGCGGCCAATTCTGGTTGTTGGGCCAAAGCCAAGGTATATAATCGGTAAGCTTGGGCCATATCATCATTGTAACTGCTTTGCTGATTGCTCCATTGCCTAGCTGTATTTTTTTGGTATCTCAGCCAATTGCTCAAGAAGGTAAGGGGTAGTTGGTATCCCTTTTGTTTGGCTTCCAACATAAAGTGTCCGGCGTACGAAGTGCCCCAATCATTGGTGTTGCCGTATCCGGGCCAGTAGCTAAGCCCGCCATTGGGCAGTTGAAAATCGCTAAGACGACTTATAGCGGCCTTGATATTTTTTTCAACCTCTTTTTTTCTTTCGAAAGTAACGTCCAGCACATCGGCCAAAAACAGCTGTGGAAATGCGGCTGAAGTGGTCTGTTCCACGCAACCATGGGGATATTGCAATAGGTAGTCCATACGCTTGGAAAAATCCATAGGAGGAAGGGTAGAGAATTCTATAAATGCGGTGTTCGTGCCCGAAGTTCCAAACGGAGCAAAGGAAACAGTTTGGGATTGATTGGCCTCAACAACATATTGTGTATTCCGTGTTGTGATGGGATTTGGATTTTCCACATCGACTTCGGTGACACTGCTTGCACTTTCGCCGGCCCCTGAAACCGAGACCTTGATGGTCTGATAAGCTTTACTTGGATTTACCTTAAAACTGAAGTTTACGATTTGCTCACCTACTTCATCAAAGGATATGTTCTTTGTGGTCCCTTCAATGGGTTCCAAAGCTGCTCCGGTTTCAATGACCACCCTTACATCCTTCACCTTTTTTTCCATGGCAAAAATCGTTACGGGAATGGTTACTTGTTCTCCAGGGGATAATTTTCTTGGGATGGAGGTCAACACCATCAATGGTTTCCGTACCGGGGTTGTTTTTTCGGTATTGCCATAAGCACCTTTTGGGTTTCCTGCAACCACCATTGTCCGCACTGAGCCAACATAATTCGGCATTTTGATCGTGTGGTCCGCTTTTTCCCCAGCTTTGAGTGTAAATGGCCCCAAATAGGTCACTACAGGTTTGAAACGTTGCGCCTTTCGGTTTTTTGCGCCCTCACCAATACCGCCACCGCCAATGGCATAAATGTTGTCAACGCTGACTGAATAGGCGCCCATGACATCATCGAAAATATCGAAAGTTTTTACCCCTAACGCCTGACGGGCATAGAAGGAACTGTGTATATCTGGAGTCTTAAACCGTGTTAGGTCCAATAGGCCGTCGTCAACCACGGCAAGGGAGTAGGTCATTGGTTTTTTGTTGGCCTCCGAAACAGTTACCTCAAATGATTGTTCAGGCTGTAAGACCTCAGGCATTTTAAGTTGTGGTTTCAAGAAGGTAGCCGGATTTTCAACCAACAACGGTACAACACCATACAATCTGATGGGTAAATCGTTAGCGACCTGACCATGGGGTTGAAGCAATGAGATGTTCACATAGACATTTGGTGCCATTTCTTCCGTAATCGGAATCCGCGCCTGTGTTTCTCTAGTGGAGGTTTCAATCCACTGCTGTGAAAGAACTTCCGAACCGTTTTCTACACTTACCAAGGCTCGCGACCCCTTGTCTGAAGGAAAAGTGATTACAGCTTCTTCGCCCAATTCATATTTATCCTTGTCGGCGGAAAAAATTAGGATTTTGGAGCTTTCCGAGTCTCCCGAGGCAGGTCTTCGCCACCAATTGCGATAAAAATAGGCCGTCCTACCAGTAGCATGACCCGATACTTCATCCAACACACGAATGAGGAAACGACCCCCATCATCATCAGGAATGTTAAGGTCAAAACTTCCTTTCCCATCAGCACCCGTGGTAACCGACAACTCTTTATAGGGTCTGTGTACAGTTGCATTTTCATAGCGAGATAGATTGTCGTAACCTCTATTCCACCACCATCGCCATTCTATTTTAAACACTTGGACTTTCAATTTCCTGTTGCCCATGAGTTTTCCTTGCGCGTTTAGACTTACAACATCAAAACTGTTGTTATCATCTGTTAGGAACGAGCCATATTGTTTTGCCTTTGGAGACCTAAGTCCAATGAAATGGGAATAAGGAGCCACTTTTTTTCGGAATACATCTATGGAAAAATCGCCACCGCCCTCAAACACTTTGGTGGTGAAAATGGCTTCCAACATGCCGGGAGCCTTGGCATTCACATCTATTTTTTTGTTGATGTTCAAAACCCCGTTTTCATTCAAATTGGCATTTATGAACGGGGTTTCAATTTCATTGAAGGACCTTACGGGGTCATAAAAAGTATAACCATCGTATCCAGAAAATGCTGAAGTTGAATTCTGCAGCTTTGCATTAATATCCACCTTTAGATTTCGTGCTGGAGCCCCGTGCAGCCATTCCACCAAGGCTTTGCCTTTACTTATCTGATTGGCGGTTAGAATATCATCCTCAAAGTCGATGGCCACCTTTAAACGGTTGGGTTTGATGGTTGCAATTTTTAAGCTTTTATGGAATTGTGCTCCTCCAACCGAAACTTTGGCGTTCCAACTTCCTGTTGGAGCATTTGCCTTGGTTGGAATCGGGAAGTAATAGAATTTCCCCTCTTTTTTGGCATATAGCCCCTCAGAAACCTGTAGGCTTTCCTCGGTCAAAACACTTCGTTGAACCAGTTTGCCACGTGCATCGTTGACCTCCAAGGTTATGGGATGATTCTCAGGTAAAGGGTTGTTCCGATCATCGAGGACAAAGGTCAGGTGTACGGTATCGCCTGGGCGATGAACCCCTCTTTCCGTATATACAAAACCTTGTAGCCCACTTTGCAATTCCTGACCGGACACATCAAACTTGCTTAGGGAAAGAGCATTTCCGTCCGCTAGTTTGGCGTATGCATAGTTTTTCTCTTTTTCTGCCACTGCAAAGGCGAGGTTTTTTTCGCCGTCATAGATGCCAAATCCGGAGGCATCGGTTAGCACTTCGCCCAATAATTGTTGTTGAAAATTGTATAGTTTGATTTTGGCATTGCCCACGGGTTGTGCCGTTCGTAGATCTGTGGTCGTAAAATGATAGGTGCGGTTGTTCCCTTTCTTCACAATCAATCCCAAATCACTTCCCAAAAGATGAGTGTACGCAGTCCGATCCTCATTATAGTAAGCTTGATGACAAGGATTGTCCTGTTCCTCCCAGTTGTAGTTGTAGTTTCGCCAATAATATATTTCATTGTCCCAATAGCGTTCCTCCTGTGATTCTGCGCTAAAATCTACCATTTCTGTGGTAGGGTCATGGCCAGCTTCCTGTGCGGTGTCCCCACAGCCAAAAGTAGTATGCTCCTTTTGGAAACTGAACTCCACCCTATACAAAGATCCAGGGTTCACCTTGATCAACTCTGATAAGTCCAACGCATGGGCTTGCCAGTAGCTGGAATTTTCCCCTCTCCCAGTGGTCAACGGTATCACTTTGTAAGCTACCCTTCTGCCAACAGGCCTAAGGTCTGAGCGGTATTGCGGAGTTAGGTTGTTGTTTTGGAGATATTGGAGCATATTGTTTTCAAAAACCTGGATGACGCGTACTTCTACTGCCGAAAGGCTTACGGTCTCAAAATAGATTGGAGTGGAGGTCGCATTGGGCAAAATGGTGCCCTTGGAGATGAGTCTTACATTGGGTTTCAACTGTTCAAAAGAAACCCACTCGGAAAAATTGTTTTTTAACGTAAATCCATAGGCACTTTTTATGCCGACAAAGGCATTAATGCGTACCTCACCCAAAATGCGGTTGGAGGGATACACACTTAAAACATTGCCATTTATCTCATATCGCAAACTTTCAGCACCCTCAATGGTCACCAAGCCATTTAAATTCTGATTTTCTTTCAGTGGTTCCGAAAAGTTTAACGTAAGTGATGCATTGGGAGCAGTAGCTGTTTTGGCATTGACCACCACAAACTTGTTTAATCCCGGAATGGTATAGTCTTCGGAGCCTTCATTTTCAATACCCAGTACTGATCCATCCCAGCTTATCTGTAATGCGCTGTCATTAGTTTCGCGCGCAATGCTATCTATCTTGAAGCTGAAGTATTTGGAATCTTCGGAAGTATTTTCCCATACGACGGTATTTTTTTGACCACTCTGAGATGCCCTAAGCACTTGGTTGATTTTTGCCGCAGGTAACACATCCGATGCTTCCAGTGTCCCCGTAAGATACTGCCAATCTTTGCTATAGGATTGAAGGTTTCCAAGGGTAATTTTGAAATTAGGGGCTATGGTCTTGAAACCGAAGGTATAGGTCTTAAAGTCACGTTCAATGGCTTCAAAAAGTTTACTTAGGTGCAAGGTAACGGTATACTCGGTATCTGCTTTTAAGTATTCTGAAGGCTGGAAGGTGAGCTCCCTGCCATTTTCTATGGATAACTTACCAGAAACCTTGGGAGAAATTTCCAGATATTCGGATGGAAGTTCCTGAGTAAGCTCAAACTGTTCCAACTGTTCCGCTAAGGCAATGGTTATGGAGGTAGTCACACTTTGGTTGCCATGGGTATGGTAACTTATATAATCCTTGAACTTGAAAAGATTATCCGTTTCCGAAGAGGTTGTCTTTTTCTTACAGGAAATGCTGCTGATCAAAAGGATAGTTAGGAAAAACCGAAGGAATCTAGCCATCTTGAAATGGAATTAAATTGAACAATGCGTTAACCAAAGACAAGATAGCTTAAAAAAGGAGAGAAGGGGCTTCCGATCTTATGAAGACCGTGTTATGATTTACGGATGGTATGTTGGGATGGACGGAACCTTATGAAACATTTATGATTTTGCTAGGAAAAGGGGAGGCGTAAAAATAATATCTTGATGACCTAACAACCATAAAACGAATATCATGCGCAATTTTCTTCTTTTTCTTTTTTCCATCGGACTTTTCACCTCTGTGCAAGCCCAGTCAGACTATGAACTGATTCAGCAAACCTTGGGCTACTACATGGAAGGGGGGTCCAATAAGGATTTTGATACATTGAAGAAGGCTTTTCACGAAACAGCAACGATGAAGTACATTACCGATGAAGGATACAAGGAAGTGAATGCCTTGGAGTTCTTTAGCGGAATGAAGCCCGGTCCAAGAGTAAACAGAAAAAATCGGATAGCCGAAATCACGGTATCAGGTCATGCAGCGAACGCTCGTTTGGAATTGGAGTATCCAGATTTCACCTTTGTGGATTTTATGAACATGCTCAAGATTGATGGGGAATGGAAAATTGTGAGCAAAATTTTCTATAAGAGGGTGGATTAGTTTATTGTCTTCTAGGGAACCAATATGGTTACGGTTAAAGGAAGGGTCCCCAATGACCCAAATCCTCCGGCTACTCCTGTGAGGTTGATTTCCTCGGTCCCGGTATAAGGTCCACAACATGCACCAGCTTCCATAAAAGAAGTCTCCAGAGCAAGTGTGAAGTTTACGTCATTGCCCACCCTGACCTGGTACTCCTGTACCCCAAAATCCTCATCATCCAAGTCAATAACTAGGAAAGCTTCATTTTGGAAATCGTTTTGAATTTCAAATGCCACCATATCGGTGTTTGAATCCCGAACGGTAATGTCCGATGTTTGGAATGTGCCATTAGTGAGCAGATTTTCTTGTGAATTTCCATTAATGATTTCAAAATAGATGGAATTATCCACGCCCAGACAATCCACTAGGGAGCAATCTTCCGCGTCGTCATTTTTGCAGCTTAAAAGAGTACCGAAAAGTAAACTATATGCCAGAAGGGTTTTAAAGTTCATAGTATCACTTTTGATGATAAGATGTAGTGGTTGACCAAATGTTGCGTTCTAGGGCAAACCTTAACATAGGTCCTAAATTACCATCCCCCCGAGGCACCACCTCCACCGAATCCTCCTCCGCCGAATCCACCCCCGAACCCGCCGGAACCGAATCCACCTCCTCCAAATCTTCCAGAAGACCCAGAACTACGTCCCATATTACTGAGTATAATCATGTCCCAAAGGTCTGGACCACGCCTTCTTCCTCCACCCCGTCCACCCCGGTTATTCCGGTTTTTCCTAGAAAGAATGATGAGTATGATTAGAAAGATGAGGAAGGGTAGTAAGGCTTTAAACGAAAAACCGTTTGAGTTTCCAAAGGTGCGTTCTTCATCAAATTCTCCATTTAAAACTTGGAAAATGGCGTCTGCCCCTTTATTAAGACCGCTATAATAATCCCCTTTTTTAAATTCAGGTATGATTACGGACTCTATGATTCGTTTCGACATAAAATCGGTCAGGGAGCCTTCAACACCATATCCGGTATTGATGGCTATTCTTCGGTCATCCCTGGCCAGAAGTACTAGTATTCCATTGTCTTTATCGGCTTGGCCAATGCCCCATTTCTGACCCCATTGGGCACCTAGAAAGTTGATGTTTTCCCCTTGCGTGGAACCAATTATGGCAATGACGATTTGTGTGGAGGTGGTATCCGAATACCGAATGAGCTTTTGTTCCAGAGCTTTGCTTTGGTTTACCGGCAAAAGGTTCACATAATCGTAAACGCTGGTCTGTAGTTTTGGCTTTTCCGGAATTGTAAATTGTCCCCATGCCATGGAAACAATTAGTAGGGCTGCAAAAAGGTTAACCTTTGGATATGGCATCGCTCAATTCATTGGTGTCTGTTTGGTCCCATGGGAAATGAGTTTGTAATTCCTCACCGGCCCGTTTTACCCCTTCTACAATTCCTTCTTTGAAGTCTCCCTTCTTAAAATGATTTGATATGACTTCCTTAGTGGATTCCCAAAAACCTTTGGGTACGACCCTATCTATACCTGAATCCCCGTAGATGACGAACTTTTTGTCCGTCACGGCAACATAGACCAGAACGCCATTGGCTTCCTTGGTATTATCCATTTTTAAAAAGTGGAACAGCTGCTGGGCGCGACTAAAATGGTCTATTTTGGCGGTAGCCTCAATATGTACCCTAATCTCCCCGGAAGTGTTCTTTTCAGCATCAAGGATTGCATTTACAATTTCTTCCTCTTCAGCTGCGGATAAAAATTCCTCTACTTTGGACATGTTTAGTTAAAATCGAAATTGACATCTGGGGCATTTTCTGCACCCGGGTTGGAGCTAAACAGAGCCAGTGCATCAAAGTTGGCGATGCTCGCAATAATATTTGTTGGGATTTTTTCAATTTTGATGTTGTACTCCCCAGCTAGATCATTAAACCTGTTCCGCTCCACATTGATACGGTTTTCGGTGCCTTCCAATTGGGATTGCAGCTCCAAAAAGTTTTGGTTTGCCTTTAGGTCTGGATACCGTTCCACCGTGACCAGCAATCTGGACAATGCCGAAGAAAGTCCGGTTTGGGCTTGCTGGAAAGCGGCAAGTTGTTCTGGAGTGATATTATTTGCATCTATAGTGGTTGAGGTGGCTTTAGCCCTAGCATCAATAACGTCTTTTAGGGTGCCGCGTTCAAAATCCGCAGCTCCTTGAACGGTTTTGACCAGGTTGCCGATCAAATCGCTCCTTCGCTGATACGAACTTTCCACGTTTGCCCACTGTTTTGTGGCCTGTCCTTTCATGTCTACCAAAGTGTTATTGGTTCTAACGTACCAGCCACCCAAAATGACGGCAAGGACAATCAGGACTATGACAAATAGTATTCCTTTTTTCATGTTCTCGGTTTTAGTGTTTATAGTGTTATAGTTGTTCTTTGATTTTGAGCAATTCGGCCTTTACTTTCTGTAGTTTTTGAATGACCTCGAAGTTGGACAAAGTCTTTTGCTTATCCTCTTTCAGATGGATTTTGGCCCCCTCCAGCGTAAATCCACGTTCTTTTACCAAGTGATAAATGAGTTGTAAGTTTTTAATGTCTTGAGGAGTGAACTTTCTGTTACCCTTGGCATTTTTCTTGGGTTGGAGTACGTCAAATTCCTTTTCCCAAAAACGAATCAGAGAGGTGTTCACCCCAAAAGCTTTGGCCACTTCGCCAATGCCATAATATCGTTTTTCGGGAAGGTCTACATGCATTAATCCAAGGATTGATTCTCTTGATTGGCGAATTTGAGCATATTTTCAAACTCTTCCGCCGTCAAACTTCCGTAGTAGAAGTTGATGGGGTTGATACGTTCTTTGTCCTTAAAGACCTCATAGTGCAAGTGAGGTGCCTCCGAACGTCCTGTATTTCCGACGAAACCAATCAGGTCACCGCGTTTAACCTTTTGACCTTTGGTTACATTGTATTTGCTCAAGTGAGCGTAGAGTGACATATAGCCATATCCGTGATCAATACGAATGTGCTTTCCATATCCCGAGGAACGATTGTCTGCGCGTTTTACCACACCATCACCGGTGGCATAAATGGGAACACCGCGAGGGGCGGTAAAGTCCATGCCCCAATGCATTTTTCTTGCCTTTGTGAAAGGGTCGGAGCGCCATCCATATCCAGAAGCCATCCGGGTCAAATCCTCGTTTCGCACAGGTTGGATAGCTGGAATGGCAGCTAGTAATTTTTCTTTTTCTTCCGCCAGTTTGGCAATTTCGTCCAACGATTTGGATTGGATCACCATCTGTTTTTGAATAATGTCCAATCGCTGGGTAGCATTGGTTATAATTTCCGAATTGTTGAAACCTTCAAGGGATTTATAACGGTTTATCCCACCAAAACCAGCTTTGCGCTGTTCCTCTGGGATTGGATTGGCCTCAAAGTATAGCCGGTAAATATTATTGTCCCGATCTTCAATATTGGCCAAGACCTGCTCCATTTGCTCCATCTTCTTTGTCAATATCTCAAATTGAAGCTCATAATTGCGCACCTCCCGATCTAGGGAGAGTTCTTTAGGGGTGTTCAGCCAACTTGTGTTCAATAAGACGATAAGACCTAATAACCCAAATAGGGCCGAGCCTAAAATGAAAAAGAAAAGATTCCGGTATTTCTTGGACTTTTTAGGTTCAATCTTCCGATAGGAAAGCGTATCTGGATCGTAATAGTACTTAACTTTAGACATGAAGGGATTTTATCCTATTTTTGCGCATTCATTTTATCAGAACAAACAAATATAAAAATTGTTTTGCTTAAAGTGTTAAATTTAATAAAACCCTAGGATTTTCAATGACATCCCAAGAAGTCAGACAGGCATTTTTAAATTTTTTCAAAGAAAAAAAACACAAAATCGTTCCATCGGCTCCCATGGTCATGAAGGACGATCCAACTTTGATGTTCACCAATGCCGGAATGAACCAGTTCAAGGAGTTTTTCCTTGGAAATTCCATCTCCAAATCCAAACGTGTCTCGGACACCCAAAAATGCTTACGGGTTAGTGGTAAACATAACGACTTGGAGGAAGTGGGTAAAGACACCTACCACCACACTATGTTTGAGATGTTGGGCAATTGGAGTTTTGGGGATTATTTTAAGAAAGAAGCCATTCAGTGGGCCTGGGAATTGCTCACCGAAGTTTATAAAATAGATAAGGACAGTCTGTATGTATCCGTTTTTGAGGGCAGCGATGATGCGGATAAGTTGGAGATGGATAAAGAGGCCTTTGATTTATGGAAAGCCATTGTTCCCGAGGATCGAATCATCATGGGGAACAAAAAGGACAACTTTTGGGAAATGGGAGATCAAGGTCCTTGTGGTCCCTGTTCCGAAATCCATGTAGATATTCGTTCAGCTGAGGAAAAAGCCAAAGTGCCGGGTGCCTCTCTGGTCAATCAGGACCATCCGCAAGTTGTGGAGATTTGGAACCTGGTCTTTATGCAATATAACCGCAAAGCCAGTGGAGAGCTGGAAAGTCTTCCAGAGAAACACGTGGATACCGGAATGGGCTTTGAGCGGCTTTGTATGGTGCTGCAAGGTGTCCAGTCCAATTACGATACCGATGTTTTTACCCCTTTGATTCGGGAGGTTGAAACCATTACGGGTAAAAAGTATGGCAAGGATGAGGAAACGGATATAGCCATTCGAGTGGTGGTGGACCATATTAGGGCTGTTGCCTTTTCCATTGCGGATGGGCAGCTCCCAAGTAACAATGGGGCTGGATATGTCATCCGAAGGATTCTTAGACGTGCCATTCGTTATGGGTTTACCTTTTTGGGCACGAACAAACCGTTTATTTATCGTTTGGTCAAAGTGTTGGGTGAAACTATGGGCAAGGCGTTTCCAGAACTTAGGGAGCAATATCAGCTGATTGAAAATGTAGTTAAGGAGGAAGAAAGTTCCTTTTTAAGTACCCTGGAACAAGGTTTGGTCCTTTTGGATTCGGTAATCAAATCTTCCAAAGAAAAAACCATTGATGGCCAGAAAGCCTTTGAACTCTACGATACTTTTGGGTTTCCAATCGACCTAACCTCATTGATTCTTGAGGAAAAAGGATACCATCTTGATGTAAAAGGGTTTGAAGCGGCCCTCAAAGCTCAAAAGGATCGCTCCAGGGCGGCTTCAGAAGTTTCCAAGGAGGATTGGACAGTGCTTTTGGAGGATTCCGAGCAGGAGTTTGTGGGCTATGATGTTTTGGAATCAGATGTGAAATTGGTGAAGTATCGAAAGGTAAGCAGTAAAAAAGGTGGTGATCAATATCAGTTGGTGTTTAATCTTACCCCGTTTTATGCCGAAGGTGGAGGACAGGTTGGCGACAAAGGTTATTTAGAAGCATCTAATGGAGATGTTATTTATATCATCGATACCAAAAGAGAAAATAACGAAATTGTCCACTTCACGGAGAATTTGCCCAAGGATACCAAGGGTACTTTTAAGGCTTCGGTAGACAAGAAACAACGCTGGCGCACGGCCAGTAATCATACGGCCACCCATTTGTTGCACCAAGCACTCCGGGAAGTGCTGGGAAACCATGTGGAACAAAAAGGTTCGGCAGTGCATTCAAAATATTTGCGTTTTGACTTTTCCCATTTTTCCAAGTTGAGCACCAAGGAACTTAGGGATGTGGAGAATTTTGTCAATGCTCGAATAGAAGGGCAACTGCCTTTTGAAGAAAACAGGAGTATTCCCATTCAAGAGGCAATGGATCAAGGTGCCATGGCACTCTTTGGTGAAAAATATGGTGATACTGTACGTACCGTACGCTTTGGGCAGTCCATTGAGCTTTGTGGGGGAACACATGTAAAGAACACGGCGGATATTTGGCATTTTAAAATTGTATCGGAGGGTGCCGTTGCAGCGGGAATCCGCAGGATTGAGGCCATTACTTCCGATGCGGTTAAGGAGTTCTATTTCAAGAACAACCGTATGTTGTTTGAAATCAAGGATTTGTTGAACAAGGCGCAAGACCCGGTGAAGGCGGTGGAAAGTCTACAAGAAGAAAACACAGCCTTAAAAAAGCAGATAGAGCAATTACTCAAGGACAAGGCTAAGGGACTTAAAAGTGAGTTGATTTCCGAACTTCAGGATATCAATGGCATTCAATTTTTGGCCAAACAGGTGGATTTGGATGCCGCTGGTATTAAGGACCTGGCCTTTGAAATGGGAGGACAAGTTTCCAATTTGTTTTTGCTGTTGGGAGCCGAAAAAGATGGAAAAGCATTGTTGAGCTGTTACATTTCCAAGGAATTGGCGTCCAACAAGGGATTGAACGCTGGAACCATAGTTCGCGAATTGGGCAAACATATCCAAGGTGGCGGAGGTGGACAGCCTTTTTTTGCCACGGCCGGCGGGAAAAACCCATCAGGTATACCAGCAGCATTGGACAATGCCCTTGAAATTATAAAAGCAACCACATAATAAGTGCCCATTAAGCTAAAGCATATCAATTGGAAATACATATTTGGAGAAATCCTTTTGTTGTTTGTTGGTATTAACTTGGCCATTTGGTTCAACGAATGGAATACATCGAGATCCATAGAAAAGAACAAGGAAATTGCATTGGCGAAAATCAAGGTAGAAATGGAGTCCAACCTTAAGCAACTGGTGGAAAATCATGCTGAAAACCAAAAGATTCCCAAGTTTTTCCAGGAATTGAATAGCCTGAAGAACGATAAGGATGAATTGCTTTTGACACCACAGAGATGGAATGCATTTGTTGATGCCTATCCTGATTTAATGAAGACCGAAGACTCGGTATCTGTAGGAAATGGGAAGTATAGGTATGAAGGGGATACTACCATATTCCTGGAGCTGACGGATCTGAGTGATATAGCGTGGGAAATCTCAAAATCCACTGGGATTTTCCATGAGTTTGGATATGATTGCCTTTATCAACTGCAGGCAATATATCACACGCAGAACCTTGTTAAAAACGAACTTAATAAAGCAACTGAAGCTTTGGGAAACAAATCCATTGACGATTTGATCAGGGTTTTGAGCTTTATGGACCAACTGGAGACCCAATTGGAAGATCAATACAAGGATATGATCAAAAGCATTGATAACTGCAAGTAACTTGCGGCTATGAAACTACAAACCCAAATTCCACTTAAAAAGTCCAAAACTCCACTGACCTATCAAAGTAAGGTGGTTCTTTTGGGTTCTTGTTTTGCCGAAAACATAGCGTCGAAACTGAACTACTATCAATTCCAACACAAACAAAACCCTTTTGGGATTCTATTTCAGCCCTTGGCCATAGAAAACCTGATTTCCAGAGCGGTAAAAGAGCAAGAGTATACACACAAGGAAAGTTTTGAGCAAGATGGACTATGGTTGTGCTTCGATGCACATTCCGAAATACATGGTGGAAACGGGGAGGCATTGCTTCAAAACCTAAATTCAGGACTTACAGAAACCAAGAAGTGGTTAACCGAGGCTTCACATATTTTGATTACGTTGGGTACGGCCTGGGGATATCGGAATAAATCCACCCAAAAAATGGTGGCGAACTGCCATAAAGTGCCCCAAAAAGAGTTTCAAAAGGAACTTCTATCTGTCGACCAAATTGAAACCAGTTTAAAAAATAGCGTAGGGTTAATTCAATCCATAAATCCACAGGCGGAAATCATTTTCACGGTTTCACCTGTAAGGCACCTCAAGGACGGATTTGTGGAAAACCAAAGAAGCAAGGCACACCTTTTGGCCGCCCTTCATGGATTTATGAGCCATTCTAACTTCAAACTTCGTCTGTCGTATTTTGAAAGTTATGAGATCATGATGGATGAACTCCGTGATTACCGCTTTTATGGCAAAGACTTGGTCCATCCCAACGAATTGGCGGTAGATTACATTTGGGAAAAGTTTAAGTCGGTTTGGATTGCTGAAACCAGCTATCCGGAAATGGATAAGGTGGATGCGGTGCAAAAGGGATTGCAACACCGACCGTTTCATCCAGAATCCGAGTCGCACCAAAAGTTTGAAGCATCCCTGCGGTCAAAAATTGCGTATCTTAAAGAGAGATATCCTTTCATGAATTTTGGATAGATGAAAAAAGTACTGCTAGGCGCCCTTATTGCAATAACTTCTATTCTGGTGTATAAATCCTGTGCCGATTACAATGCGGAACAGGCAATCCTCAAAGAGAGTTCCTTGCTGATTCAACAGGAACTGAAGAACGTTTCTAAACTTATTGTTACGGAGGGGCATTTTGTGGAAGTCTACAACTATGCTGATTCAAAGGAATTGTTTGGTAGTTTGGTTACAGCGGATAAAAAGGCCTTGGTAGTGGCTAATGCCGAGGTTACCATTGCATACGATTTGTCCCAGATTCAATATGATGTGGATGAGGAACAAACCACTATTCGGATAACCAAAATACCGGAACCTGAAATCAAGATTCACCCTGATTTTGAATACTACGATGTTACGGCAGACTATTTTAATCCGTTTAATGCGGATGATTACAATGCCATTCGGGATCAGGTAAATACTTCGTTGCAAAAAAAGATTGATGCTTCCACCTTGCGCTCCAATGCCCAGAATAGATTGATGAGTGAGCTTTCCCGCATCTATGTGCTTACCAATTCCTTGGGATGGAAATTGGTGATTGATGGAATGAAACCGGATACTATGAATACGCTAAACCTTGAGCGAAACACTGTTGTCGACTAGGTCCAAACCATCATCAATCAAATGTCCCACCTCCGGTCTTTGTTTTTTGATGTCTTCTAAATGGGATTTTATCTCACCTGTCAAGGTCTCACGTTGACCTATTTTAGCCAATTCGTAAAGTTCCACCGGTAGTAGCCAATCCAATGGAAATTCCGCTTTGAACTCTTCAAATAATTTTCCGCGGGAAATATAGGTATTAATGCCCTCGCGATACTCACGAACACGTTGGTAGTAGCCTTCCAACTTGATGCGCTCCTCGTCACTGGTCTTTTTTATGGTTGTCTCCGTTAATTTATGGTTGATAAGGTCAAAACTTTGAAGATCTGCCGGGCCGTTATAGGCCGAAACCACATCTTGACCAACTGCCATGTGGTACAGCCCCCATTCCGGTAAAAATAATATGGTGCCATCATGGGTAACCTTACAATCCTTAAAGGTGATCAGGATTATTTTGCCTTGTAAGTTTCGAGTGCCTGTTACAATGGTGCCTTCGACCTTTACACCGCCTTCAAATTCCAGGCTCACTTCCTCCTCCTCAAAGATTTTATAGGCCTTGAGGTCACGTGGACCCATATCTTCAATGGCTAGATTAATGCCTTTCAATTTGCCTATGGGAGAGCCAAAACCTTCGGCATGTTCCAAGGTGCTATGCCCAACGAGTTCCTTGTCCCTGTAGGCAAGTGCGGTAGGTCCAACGGTCCTGATGTAAATGGGTTTTCCGTTGTGTTCCAAAACATGATTGAAAACCCCGGAGATTTGGAGTCCAGTACTGAGCTCCAAACTGCCCAAGGCACGGGAAGCAATGAGTTTTTTAACCCCGGAAAGACCACCAGTGCGTAGTGCCATAGAATTGGCAAAATCCTCCAAGACCTGGCTTAGATGCGCAAAGTGGGGCGTTACAAAGAGTTGGGGTTGGGGTTTGGTGATATCGAAAGCGGTTTGCGCCGCTTCCAGGGTATAGGGGAGCTTTTTTACGTCAGTTTGCATGCACCATTTGCTCTCCCCAATGGACGAAAGTAATCCGGCGCCATAGATTTTTGGTTGCTCTACTTCGCCAATCAATCCGTATTCCACAGTCCACCAGTGTAGGTTGCGTATCAGGGCCATTTCACTGGGTTCTCCCATGTTTTCCTGCAACTGTTCAATTTTCTGCTCGGCTTTTTCAATTTCTTCCTTTGGAGTTCCTGCAGCCTCCTTAATGATGGAAAGATGCCGTACCGCTTCATAAAGTTCATAGTCCTTGGCGCTGGAAATGGCTTTGCATCCTATCTCCCCAAAACGTCTTAAATATTCTGCATACTCCGGATTAGCGATAATGGGGGCATGTCCTGCTCCCTCATGAATGATATCTGGCGCCGGAGTGTATTCAATGTTTTCCAATTGGCGAATATCGGATGCAATGACAAGTACATTGTAAGCCTGGAATTCCATAAAAGCAGCAGGAGGAATAAAACCATCCACAGCCACTGCAGCCCAACCAATTTCCTTTAGAATTCGGTTCATTCCATACATATTGGGAATGTTGTCGATGGAAATCCCGGTTTTTTCCAAACCTTCCACGTACGACTTGTGGGCAACCTTGCTTAGGTAATCCACGTTCTTGCGCATAACATACCGCCAAACGGCCTGGTCAATAGGAGTGTATTCCTCATAGTTCTGGGGCTTGATAAACTGTTTTAAGTGTTCTGGTAGTTTATCTAGAATAGGGTTGCTCTCGTACGCGGGATGTTCCATAATAATCGATTAAAATTGAAGGGAAACCAATATAAAAACCTATTAAAAATACGATTTATTGACTAAAACACTTCATTTTAATCCAATAACAGGAATATAGTCTTAATTGAATAATATTTTAGGAATATTTACTAAATTTGATTCTAGAGGAATCAAAGAACAGGAAAAAGTATGCAAGAGAAATTGGACGCCATTGATAGGGAGATTTTAAAAATCTTGGAAAAGGATGCCAAGACCATTGCCAAGGATATTGCAGAGCACTTGGGATTGACAAAAACTCCGGTGTATGAGCGTATTCGAAGGCTGGAACAGGAGGGTTTTATTCAGAATTATTCGGCCATCATTAACAAAGATAAGGTGGAACAAAGCATTACCGTGTTCAGCTTTGTCTCTTTGGAAGCGCAAAAAGGGCATTTAATGGACGATTTTCTAAATCAGGTCAAACAATTGGATGAGGTGACCGAGTGCTTTGTGGTTGGGGGTGAGTTCGACTTTTTGCTCAAGGTTATCGTAAAAGATTTGGATGCGTACTACTCGTTTGCCAAAAGCAAGATTGCTTCATTGCCCAATATTGGAGCAGTTAAAAGCGCATTTGTCTTAAAAGAGGTAAAAAACGAAAACACCTTTCCACTACTGTAAAAAGGTGTTGACAAAAATTGGACGAAGAATCCGGTTCACTTTTCCACCACAATAAACACTTAACCGAGCTACTTCAGATTCTTCGTTCCAATCTAGATTTTAATTGGAGGCGACAGCTCTAGGTTCTGGAGGATATTCTTTAAGAATATTGGAAACGAATTCCCGAATGCGTTGTTCTTTTCGCTCTATATTTTTAGTATTGTTCAAGGTACCCACACCGCGTCCTTGCCATACCAATTCTTTTTCTTTGGCGTCGATGACATCAATGTAAAGGGAGCCTTCGGTACGTGTGCTCACATTGTTGCCACCCCAGCCCCAGCCCCAACCAGGACCCCAGACCCAAGGATTGTAAAAGCCACCCCAACCCCAGCCCCAGCCAAAGTTGTTGTTGTAGACATCAACACGTTCCCGCTCTTTGGTAAAGATGCTGATGAGGACATCGGGCTGTTGCGATTTGGCAAAACCACGGGAACCCATCTCTGCCTCAATGGCCTTTAGGATGCGTTTTTTGTCCAAATCGGAAATTTGGGCCTTATCAATGCCAGTTTTATAAAAGGCATAGGTTTGGTAAGTGCCAAAATCTTTTTGGGTATCATAATCGGAAACGACCCTCACAGAGCTGCAAGAAGCCAAGAACGTCAGCACGAAAGCTGCCAACGTAAAACGTTTTAAATTTTTCATAGTAATCCTTTTTGAGTTCATTGAAATGACTATAAATCAGTCACAAATATTATGCCGAACACGGGTTTATTGCCTCCTGTTGGTTTTTTTGTTGTAACCGTAAGGACAATGTCGACAGCCACTTTCGCAGCAGTACCCTCTTTTACGATGGTACTGTTCCGTAAATACCTTGTACCCCTCTTCCGAAAGATAATAGTCGCCCTCTTCCAGGGGAATGTATTCCTTCATCTAAATTCGTTCTGTATGGAATCTTATAAAATTAAGACATTCCGACGAATGACCTCAAAATCCAAGATTTAGGTTATTCACCGAAATTGTTAATCGTATTGTCGACACATTTGAATGTTCGGAAGCATCAAAAGTTATATTTGTAGGAAACCTATGATAATTCGATTTGATTTTAGTCTTTAAACATTTCTTTTATCGCAATTATGTTGGCCTGTCTTTGTGGCCCTTTATCATCCTAAAGGAAGGTGCGCTTAGGAAAGACGATGTCTTGATCAACCACGAGCGTATTCACCTGAAACAGCAGCGGGAACTTTTCATTATACCCTTTTACATCCTATATATTTCGGAATGGCTTCTTCGAACTGTTTTGTATCTTGACAGCTATAGGGCCTACCAAAATATCAGTTTTGAGCGTGAGGCTTATGCCAATGAGGATGATATGGAGTATATTTTCCGCAGAAAAGCGTATAGTTTTTTGAACTATTTGACGCGTTAACCAGTAAAACTTGTCAATTCCCAATCAGAAAGTAGCGTTGCCCCTTTTGGAGGAGCATCAAATAGATCTTTACATCAAAAGGGAAGATACCATCCATCCCTATATTTCCGGGAACAAGTTCCGAAAACTCAAATACAACATTGAAGAAGCCAAGCAGCGCCAACATGGAACGCTCCTCACCTTTGGTGGTGCTTTCAGCAATCACATAGCCGCAACGGCCTTTGCAGGCAAACTCAACGGATTAAAAACCATTGGGGTTATCCGGGGCGATGAGTTGGAAACAGGCTGGAAAAGCAATCCTACACTTAGTTTTGCTGCGGACCAGGGTATGGATTTCCATTTTGTATCCCGAAGTGGGTATCGCATAAAACATACACCAGAATTCCTAGACCAACTCAGGGAAAAGTTTGGCGACTTTTATCTTGTTCCCGAAGGAGGTACAAATCAATTGGCCGTAAAGGGATGTGAAGAAGTCCTAAAATCCGATGACCAAAAGTTCGATTTCATTTGTAGCTCGGTAGGTACTGGTGGTACCATTTCGGGATTGATCAACTCAGCCCAAACACATCAAAAAGTATTGGGCTTTCCAGCATTAAAAGGAGACTTTTTAAGGGAGGATATCCAGAAATTTGCACGTCAAGAAAACTGGGATTTGATTTTGGACTATCACTTTGGGGGTTATGCCAAAATCAATCTTCAATTGGTGGAGTTTATCAACGATTTTAAAAAGAAAACGGGCATTCCTCTAGATCCGGTATACACCGGAAAGATGCTTTTTGGTATTTTTGACCTGATTAAAAAAGGCTTTTTTAAGTCTGGAACCCAAATTTTGGCCATCCATACGGGAGGTTTGCAAGGGATAAAAGGAATGAACCAAGTGCTGAAACAAAAGAATTTACCGGTATTGGATTTATGATTAGGAGAATAGGATACGTTATGGTGCTTCTGCTATTAGTGGCGAGTTGCAAATCCAAAAGGCGAGTGGTGAGTCAAAAACCAAAACCAGTGGTGGAAACCCAAACACCCGGCAACCTCAATCGTGACTTACCCAAAGACGGACCAAAGGAATCAGAGTTGTATCCGCTTCCTGCCAATCCAGGTCGGTTTGTGAAATTTCCCATTGTAAATACCCAAGAATATATAGAGACCTTTGCTGAAATGGCCCAATACGAAATGCGGGCCTTTGGTATTCCGGCCAGTATTACCTTGGCACAAGGAATTTTGGAAAGCGGTTCGGGAAAAGGCGAACTCACACGCAAAACGAACAATCATTTTGGCATCAAATGCCATACCGGCTGGGATGGCGAATTCGATTTTCATGATGACGATGCCAAAGGGGAGTGTTTTAGGAAATACAATCACCCCATGTATTCGTTCCGGGACCATAGTATCTTCCTTTCTTCACGCTCTCGATATGCGTTTCTTTTCAATTACAGAAGGGACGATTACAAGAAATGGGCCTATGGACTGCGACAGGCGGGTTATGCCACGGATCGTAAATACCCTCAAAAACTGATTGCCCTAATTGAGCGATATAACTTGGACCGATATGATGATGAGGTTGTCCGAGGTGGGTTGGACACCGTGAGGGCTCCCAAAGAGTATGAGGATTTTACCCATGTGGTTGCTCAAGGCGAGACCTTGTATGCCATCTCAAGGAAATATACCATTTCGGTGGACGAGTTAAAGCGAATCAATAATTTGAACAGTAATACCATTTCCATTGGGCAAGTGCTCAATATCAGAAAAGAAAAAACGAAATAATCCCGTCAGTTCAAGTGGTTCCGACTATGTTGGAAGTATACGGCGAACAGATATTGAGAATACAGAACACTACATGCTATACCAACGAAGCAGTGCCTTGTTTACCGAGGCCAAAAAATACATTCCCGGAGGGGTAAATTCCCCAGTTCGGGCCTTTAAGGCCGTAGGCGGAGATCCAATTTTTGTAAAAGAGGCTAAGGGGGCATATCTCTATGACGAGGACGGCAACCAACTTATTGATTACATTGCCTCCTGGGGGCCACTGATTTTAGGTCATGCCCATGAACCTGTGATCAACGCGGTAATAGAAAAGGCCAAAAAGGGAACTTCCTTTGGGATGCCCACCGAAATTGAGACTGAATTGGCCCAGTTGGCCGTTTCCATGGTACCGAATATAGATAAGATCCGTTTTGTGAACAGTGGTACCGAGGCTTGTATGAGTGCGGTGCGTTTGGCAAGAGGGTATACCGGAAAAGACAAGATTATCAAATTCGCTGGTTGTTACCACGGTCACTCGGATTCTTTCTTGATTCAGGCAGGTAGTGGCGCAGTAACTTTTGGAAGTCCCAATAGCCCTGGGGTTACCCAAGGTACGGCCAAGGATACCTTGCTGGCCAATTATAATGATTTGGAAGGGGTAAAAGCCCTTGCTGAAGCGAATAAGGGAGAGATTGCGGCCATTATTTTGGAACCCGTGGCCGGGAATATGGGCTGTATTATTCCAACGGATGAATTTATCTATGGACTTCGGGAACTCTGTACCCAAGAAGGGATTTTGTTGCTTTTTGATGAGGTGATGACCGGTTTCCGACTGGGCAAGGGTGGTGCACAGGAAGCTTTGGGTATTGATGCCGATATTGTGATGTTCGGAAAAGTGATCGGAGGCGGATTGCCCGTGGGCGCTTTTGCAGCTCGTGCAGAAATTATGTCCCATTTGGCACCGGAAGGCCCAGTATACCAAGCTGGAACCTTAAGCGGGAATCCCTTGGCCATGAGTGCCGGATTGGCCATGCTTACCGAACTCAACAACAAACCCGAAGTGTTTGCAAGCCTTGCTCAAAAAACGGAATATCTGCACAAAGGCATTGCTAAAGTTTTGACCGAAAAAGGCGTAACCCACCAAATCAACCGATACGGTAGTATGATTTCGGTGCATTTCTGTGAAGACCCCGTAGTGGATTTTGCTTCCTCGGCCAAGGGAAACAACGATACCTTTAAAAAGTATTTTCACGGTATGTTGGAGCAGGGGGTATATCTTCCACCTTCGGCATTCGAGAGCTACTTCTTAAATGACGCCCTCTCTTATACCGATTTGGACAAAACTATTGAGGCGGTGAAAACTATTTTCTAAGCAACCCCCACAACCCAAAAATTGGCCCCAAGGCCAAGACCACAAAGAGATATTCCGTTGGAATTGCATCCTGAAGCAGATTGATAACCTGTAGGCTCAGGATGGTAATCGCGAAGCCAATACAGTTGACGATGGTAAGTGCCGTGCCCTTGATTTCTGTAGGAGCGTTTTTGGCGACGAGGGTCGAGAAAAGGGGAGAATCCGCAATGACCACAATACCCCAAAACAGTAGAAAAATTACAAATACGGGAGTGGATGCCCAACTCAAAAGGAACGGGGAAAGCAAACAACATAAGCCGGAAAGTCCCAACGCCCAAGCTGCGGTAGGTTTTGCCCCTTTACGAAGGGAAATATACCCCCCCACTACACAGGCCAATCCTCCAATGGCAATAACCCAGAACGACCAAAACGATACCGGAAATATGTTGATATGGTTCATTTCCATGTGCAATCCCAACAGAAAAGGGACAAAGGCCCAAAAGGTGTACAGCTCCCACATATGACCAAAGTAGCCGAAAGCAGCAGCCCTAAAATCCTTCTTTCGGAACACCGCAAAGCATGCCGTAAGGTCCAAACGTTGACTGGATTTTCGGTAGGGGCCATCCGGAACTAAGGCGAACATCAACAGTCCACCAACCACGGATAGCGAGGAGATGGAATAGATAACGTATTGCCAAGGGAAGACCGCGGCCAACCATTTGAGCAAGTGGGGCAATGCGGTTCCTACTACCAGGGCACCTACAAGATATCCAAGAGATTTCCCCAGGCCCTTATTGTAGTAATCAGCCGCAATTTTCATTCCTACGGGATAGATGCCTGCCAAAAAGAATCCGGTAAAAAATCGAGAGGTTAAAATAAGGTTCCAACCGGCAGTGTACCAAACCAGACCCAAATTGCTCAGGGCACCCAGCAGGGCGCTCCACAAAAACACCTTGGAAGGCGAAAAACGGTCCGTCAGGGTTAAAATGGCGAACAGTAGGGTGCCTGTGATAAAACCCAATTGCACCGCTGAAGTGATGTTTCCCAAACTGCCATCCCCTACATTAAATTGGGAAATCAATTGAACCAAGACCCCGTTTCCGGCAAACCACAGCGATGTGCAAAAAAATTGCGCAATAACAATGGTGGGGAGAATGTGCTTGGGTGGTTTCATGTAGCCGTTTGTCCAGGACAGTCGTAATTACCATGACAGGTTTACGAAAATAGGGTATAAGTCGTTAACTGAAATGTTCCTTCTTTTCTAAATGGTAAGCAATTGAAAATTTCCACAGTTGCAGGGGCCTAGTTTGGGCATTCCACAGTTTGAACTCCCCGCTTTGGCCGGGCCGAACCACCCCTCTTCTCCCAAGAGGGGAACCTTGTAGATGCAAAAAATAAAAGCTCCTCCCTTGAAAAGGGAGGTGGTTCGATTGTAAATCGAACCGGAGGGTTAGTAACCGAACCGGAGGGTCTCATCTAATACCAAAACAACAATTAGACTTCCTCCAAGATCATCTCCTTGCTCACGATCATACCTGTAAAAGTGCCTTGGTATACTGCGCTGGCGACTGTTCGCATTCGGGTGGTGTTGTCCCCACAGGCATAAATGCCTTCTACGGAGGTCTTCTGCATCCCATCTATGGCCAGATAACCCTGTTCATCCAGTTCAACCCCTAGCGACATGGGGATATCGCAATGTTGTTCAAACGGAATATGGGCATACATCGCTGTAAGAGGCGCAGTACTTCCATCTTTAAAATGAAGTTGGCTAATGTATCCCTTTTCATGTTCCACTTTTTGGACTTCCCTTTCCACAAAATCAATATTGAGGTTGTTCAATAGCTGGATTTGTTCCGAGGATAAATCGGACTTACCATTGGAATAAAGGGTAAGATCTTGTGTCCAATTTGTAAGAAATCTGGCAAATTCAAAAGCTTCCTCCCCATGGGCCAGCACCCCGGTTTTTGCACCACGCACTTCGTACCCATGGCAATAGGGGCAGTGCAAAATGGAAATGCCCCAACAGTCCGAAAATCCTTCAATTGGGGGCATCAGGTCTTTGACCCCAGTGGCAAATACCAATTTTTTGGCCATGAACCGTTTCCCGTCAGAGGTTCCAATTTCAAACCCGTTGGCTGTCTTTCGGCCTTCAGTGGCAAGTCCATCAAAAAACTCCACCGTGTTGTATTGCTCTACTTGACTACGTCCCAATTGGGCAATTTGGTGGGGTGGTACCCCGTCCTGCGTCAAAAAATTATGGGAATGGGGCGTTTGCCGGTTGCAGGGCTTACCACTATCTATGACCAAAACCTTTTTAAGGGCCCTGCCCAGGGCCATGGCAGCGGAGAGGCCCGAGTAGCTTCCGCCAACGATAATAACATCAAACTGGTTGTTTTTCATGGGATAATACGTGCTAAAGTTTAAGGGATTGAGCAGCATGCCCGAGGCTGTAACGGTGCCACTCTTGTTTATAAATGCTCTTCGGCTCATGGGTTTCATTTACATGCTTTTATAATGCAGGAACAAAATTAGCGGTCACGGAAGCCATGGAGGTAGGACAAGAATGCGGTTGAATAGGACTTATGCGAAGTTTTGCCGATAAGCGTCCGGCGAATGACCGGTCTGCTTTTTAAAGAAGCGGATAAAATAGGAGACATCCTCGTAGCCCAGACCGTAGGCAATCTCCTTGACCTGATTGCTGGTGGCGAGCAATAGCCGTTTGGATTCCAGAATCACTTGGTCGTTGATGACCTGGGAGCAGGTCTTGCCCAGTCCGGCCTTGGTGATGCTGTTGAGTTGGTAGGTGCTCAGGTTCAGCATTTCGGCATAATCCGAAACCTTTTTGCGGGTGGCCAAATGCGTTTCCAACAGTTCCAAAAAGGCCTCCAGGCGTTCCAGGGGATACAGGTTTGGGCCTTTGGGGTTGGGGACTTTGGCCTGTTGTTGGCGCAAAAGTTCGATTAAGAAAATATCCAGATGGGCCTTGATCATTTTTTCGTACCCCGGACGCTTTAGGGTGAACTCGTTGAGCATGGCATGTAGAGGAGCGATCACAGGACCAAAACTGGAGGGGTCAAAGGTGTACAGGTGGGTGTTGCTACAGGAGCGAAGCAGCAATTTGGAATCCATGCTGCAATTGTCAAAAAAGTCTGAAGTAAACTGCATCACAAAACCGGTAGAACCTTGGTCCAATTGCAGGTCGTGCACCTGCCCGGGCCGCATAAAGAACACGCAATGGTCGCCCACGGGATAGGGGGTAAAATCGATATGATGTTGTCCGGAGCTACGCTCCAGGGCCAGGACAAAGTAAAAATCGTGCCGGTGCAGTTCCTGGACCATAGGGATTTGAACCAACAGTTTGGCAATATCCCTAATGGTAAAGTTCCCCAAAAGGTGGGGTTCTTTTTGGAAGTGGTGGAGCTTTGCGAGTGGGATTTTTTCCATGGTTGCTAGTCCAATTTGGTGGACTCCAACAGCTCCCGTACGTCCACATCCAGGAGTTGGGCAATGTTCGGGAAAATAGAAGTGTTGGTTTCCTCCTTTTTATTACGAAGTAATAACAATTATACCTAATTACCATATAGGGTTATGTATGGCAAAATACGAGGCAAAAAAATGTTGTAAAATTTTATAAAATGATATGACTTTATATTGCTAAACCAAATAACCTACTTCCTATGCGCCACAAAACCTTGATCATCCAACTTATCCGCCAAGATCTAAAACACAGCCAGCTCACGGGTGCCCTTAAGGGCATGGGCCTGGAAGATGGTGGGCTATATGCCTTGGATCTTATGGCCTTGGTGACCCAACTTATGCAGGTGCCGGCTGCGAAACTAGAGCAGTTTACCACCACCTATGGCCAATTTTTGGATCGTGCCCCGCAATTGCCCGTTTCGTTTAGCGGCCAGGAGTTGGCCCCGGTGGCAGAGGCTTGTTATAGGGCGTTAGAGGGGTGTTTGGGGTAGGGTCAAAAACCTATGGCCAAACCAAATCCATTACTGTTTGCCAATACTTTGATTTCCGGTTGAAACTTGTATTGGGCGGTGGAATTTATGGTCAAGTTGTAATCATCCACTCCTTTGTTCACATTATTGAATGCTCTTAACGCCAAATGAAAGCCTATCAAAGCAGTTCCACCTCCAATATAGGCTAGTTCCCAAGTAGGATCGCTATCAGCTGCTTTTTGACCCAAAGGAATTCCTATTAATGCACCACCTGCGAAGGCAAGAATATTAGATAGGGTGTTTTGCGATTTGGCTCTTTGTATAAGTTTGTTGGCTTCTTCCACGGAATTCGTTGCGTCCGTCAATTCATTCCACGTTAATCGCTCGCCATCTTGATAGAAGCGATAACCTAATGCCCGGACTTTCATATCTATTTCCTGGGGAGATGAAGTTGTTGCGTCTTGGGAATGGACGAAGGATACAATTAATAGAAAACAGAAAGTAAATAGGATTTGATTTTTCATGGATAGTTTAGATTCAGATACTTCGAGTTATTGTATAAGCAGACTAATTTGTTTAAAGATAGTCCTCAAATTTTCTTTCAATTCATGGCTTTCAATTTTTCAGGCGTTAAGTTAAAATTTATGCCAGAATTATCACTGAACAAATCCCTTAATAAAATTGAGAGGTTTCCACAATTTTAGTTCGTTTTGGAGGTTAAAAGTACTTTTGGTCACTTCAGTCCAAGGAAGCAGTAGGGTTTTACTTTGCTAGTAGGGCTTTTGACGAAGGCGGTTATCTCACCAATACATCAATCCCTAATCACGGTCCGTAAAAAGGTTTCAATGGTTGCGGAGCGGCCCAAAGGTTCCAGGAAACATACATACACATTTACCAAAAGGGCCAAATAAGTGCCAGGGTGTTTAAGCTTTTTGTACTTAAAAGCGGCCAACAACAGCACTGTAACGATCAAAAATTGGGTAAAATAGGTGGGCCCCATGATATCCACATTGGGCCAGTCCTCTAAATGGATCAAGATATAGGTGTTCTGTACACCGCGCCCCAAGGCCGGCATCATGATGAGGAACACGGTCGTGATCAGCCACCATGCATGGTCCTCAAGACTTTTACGTTTTATAATGCTCATGATCACGGCATACCCAAAGGCTATAATCATTACAATTTCCACCGCGGCAACCCCAATAAAGAACCAGGGTTCAAACGGGCCAAAATCATCTGGGAATTGAGCGGATTTGTCAGCATTGGCGATATCCCGGAAGAGCATGCTAAAGGCCGTAATACAGACACCGCCTGCCAAAAACATGCCTATGATTCCGTTGGTACGATGTTTTTCCAGTTGGCTATGCGTGGCGTAGTAGGGTTGCAAGATTAGATAGAGGTACCATAGGGTGCCCGTCCAGTAGTGCACATGAACGGACCAACCATTGTCTGTAAAATCGCCCCAATAATCCCTAAAAATCCCAAATTGCATCAGCGCCATGGGGATGAGCATCCACAGGTGCAGCGTTTTGTACTTGTTCATTATCCAATATTTTAAAGGGGGGATTTTTGCCGGAGCCAAGAGGGTTTGGCTGTTTTCAAGATAGTTAAAAGAATTAGAACTCAAAAACATGATGCCAAGTGGCCCATACACCTATGTTGTTAAAGTGTGTTAAAAAATTACCGAACGTTTGGTAAAATTGAAAATCGTTGTACATTTGTCCCATGAGAATGGCAAAAGTATCAGATCAGGACATCATCAGCGGACTTATGTCCGTGTTTCGGGCCAAGGGCTATGACGGGGCCAGCCTAAACGAGTTGGCCGAGGCCACTGGGCTAAAAAAAGCCAGTCTCTACCATCGCTTTCCCGGAGGGAAAAAGGAAATGACCGATGCCGTACTGGATTTTATGGAAGCTTGGATCAATGAAAAGGTCTTTAATGTACTTTCCAATGGGGAGGTATCACCACAACAACGGCTTAAAGATGTGTTGCACAACATTGGGGAAGTATACGGACATGGAACCAAGGTTTGCCTTTACCGCTCCTTGAGTATGGACACTGGCATGTCGCTTTTTGGCCAGAAAATAGAGAAGGGGATTGGTCAGTGGCTGGAATCGTTCAGCATTCTGGGCCAAGCCGTGGGAAAAGATGCAGAGACCGCTGAGCAACTGGCAAAGCAAAGCTTTGTGGAAGTTCAGGGTAGCTTGGTGCTCAGTAAGGCGATGGATAGTACGGAGCCCTTCGCCCAGGCCATTAAAAATATTGAAAGTAGATATACAACATAAAAAAATTTAAACCTTAAAATTACCGAACGTTCGGTAATATTATAAAAACGACAATTAATATTAAAATCATGAAAACTAGAAAATCAATTGTAGTAGTATTTGTAATGGCACTTTTTGTGGCCTCGAACCTTAACGGACAACGAAAAAAGCCCGGTGTAGACACGTATCCAACCACATTCAACACCGCCAAGGTGGCTGGTTTGGATATTTTTTATCGTGAAGCAGGGCCCAAAGATGCCCCAACCCTATTATTGTTACATGGGTATCCTACCTCTTCGCACATGTTCCGCAATTTAATGGAAGATTTGTCCCAAGATTACCATTTGATCGCACCAGATTATCCTGGCTACGGACGTAGTTCCCAGCCACCGATGTCCGAGTTTGAGTATAGCTTTGACAATTTCGCGGAGATTGTGGACGAACTATTGGTGCAGCTTAAAGTTGACCGATACAGCTTGTACCTGATGGATTATGGTGCTCCTGTGGGTTATCGCATTTTTGAGAAACATCCAGAAAGAGTGGAGGCCTTTATCGTGCAAAACGGAAATGCCTACAAAGAAGGTCTGGCCGATTTTTGGGACCCTTTACGCAAACTGTGGGCAGACAATTCCGAAGGCAACAAAAAACCTTTGGAAGCATTTCACCAAATAGATGGTCTTAAATGGCAGTACCTACATGGCGTACAAGACAGTACCAAGGTAAGCCCGGATAACTGGCACCACGATTTGCAACACTTGACCCGTCCGGAGAACAACGAAATCCAATTGGCTATGTTTTATGATTATCGCACCAATGTGGATCGTTATCCCGGATGGCAAAAACTGTTTCGAGAGTACCAAGTGCCTACTTTGATCGTGTGGGGAAAGAACGACTATATTTTCCCTCCATCAGGAGCTCATCCGTACAAGCGTGACCTTAAAAATGTGGAGTTTCATTTGTTGAACACCGGACATTTTGCCTTGGAGGAAAAAGGCGATGAGATTGCCCAGTACATCAGCAATTTCTTATCAAAAAACAAGATAAAATAGCCTAAAGTCGAGTAATTAGGTGCACTGCCCGCGGCTCGTTTTTTTCATGAGGTTGCGGGTAGTGTTTTTGGTTTTAAACCGACTTAGTTTGGTATAAACAACACATAATGGAACAAGAAGTAAAACAGCCGGTACCTCCGTTTACTCTGGAGACGGCCAAACAGAAAATACAATTGGCGGAAGATGCCTGGAACAGTCAAGATCCCGTGAAAGTTTCCAAAGCCTATACGGTGGATAGCGAATGGCGTAATCGGTCGCAGTTTATCAACGGCCGTGAAGAGATCCAAACGTTTTTGACGGACAAATGGGAAAACGAGGGCAATTACAAACTCAAAAAGGAGTATTGGGCCCACGGTGATGATCGTATTGCGGTCCGCTTCGAGTACGAATACCAAAACAGGGACGGACAATGGTTCCGTGCCCATGGCAATGAAAATTGGGAGTTTGATGCCAATGGCCTGATGAAAAAGCGGTACGCGAGTATAAATGATGTGGCTATTGCAGAAGGGGATAGGAGGTTGTAACCCACCCACCCCTCCGGCTCAATTGTAAATTGAGCCACCTCCCCGTTATTAGCTGGTAACCTTGTTGTGAGAAGATATGAACCCCTCTGTCCTTCGGACATCTCCCCTATGCTGGGGAGAAGTTTTCTAGGATCCAAGAAAGGCTCCTCCCATCGGAGAGGGGAGGTGATTCCAACAAAGTTGGAATCGGAGGGGTGCAGTATACAAAAAAAACGGGGGCAATTGCCCCCGTTTCACATCACAAACTGGTTAAAAACAAACTAACTCAACCTGTTAGACAGGTTTTATCCAAAGCAAGTGTTTCCACTTGTCTCTTTCTTTTATGATCAACAGTAAATTGATGGCGAAAAGCCCTCCGGTCTGGAGCAGTTCACCCAGTTCATCAGCTTCCAGAAACACATGGAACAAAAAGATGTGGAAAGTTATGGGCAGTAAAAAAATGGCGCCCACAAAGCTGGTGCCCTGCAGCAGTACCAACAGACCAAACAACAGCTCGCAAATACCCAGTACTTGCCAAAAGTACCCGGTCTGCTTGGCTCCACTGATGTACAATATTTTTTGAAGCGTACTTTCCTTTTCGGGCGCTTTGAATTTCTCGGCTTTTTCCACCACTTCAACCGGTGATGGAATGGGCTTTTGGAACTTTTGGATTCCCCCGTAGAGCATCATTCCACCTAAGAACAAACGAAGTACGATAAAAACTATGTTTTTGAAATTCATGGCTTCGCTTTAAAGTCGTTCATACGTAAATTGGGCATTTCCGCGTATCCCTTCGTTACTGATATAAGCAGTAAACATCAATTTATAGTAGTTTCCGGCTGCGTCCTTTAAGACATAGTAACGGTCATCCTTCAAAACACCGCCAAAAGCATCTCTCCAACCACTGCCAATCACGGTTCTGTCGTCATACACAAAAGCGGACTCATCTACATCACCCCTGCCAAAATTGGCATAGGATGGCACATCAAAATTTGTGACAACCCCTTCGGAATCTTTTTCATAAGTGGTAACCTGATACAACCCCACACCACCCAAAGTGTTGTGTACGGCATAATCGGAATAGGTCAATCCAGCGATTAAAGATCCTTGATAACCATAGTAAGAGAATACCCCACTGAAATTAATGTCCCACTCATCACCAGCGGGTTCTACGGTCACACTCTGACCATTGATGAGGCTAAAGCCTGATAACAAATAGCTGGAATTTTTGGGAACCGTAACCTCAGAAATGTTGGTCGTCTCGTCCAAGGCGGCATATTGAATGGTGTAATTGCTGCCATTGCTCAAGATTCGAACCTTCATAAAACCTCTATGGTCTCCTGTGGTATTGATACTTCCCGGTTCTGCTGCTTCGGTGGGGATTTCGTTTCCAAGCCCTACAATATAGACATGGTTGTCATCTGGGGTTGTGGAAACCGCTGCAAAAGCAGTGCCTTCCAAATCACCTTGCCAGCTGTCCGTGAAAACAACACCATCATCAATATCCCCATATTGGAAGTACCCCACGGGTAGTCCTTGAAGCAATTCTGACACGGTATTTACGGTTACGGTAGTGGGCTGGAATGTCATCGGGTCTAGGGTATTCAATTCCAAAGGAGTGGTCAAGGCAGTGGCCTCGGTCACGGAAAGTAGGTCTGTGATGCCGTCCAATTCGGCCGCAGAAACCAGCAATGCGGCGTTCAAATACACTCGGTTTTCGGTTCCGTTGTGAAGAGCGATTTCCCAAGTGTCCCTTTTAACTGCAGTTTGCTGCCCGGTGCTAAAATCAAAATAGACTTGATTGGGCATGTTGGAACCGCCATTTTCCAAATCGATAATACCGTTCAAAGCTGCAATGGGCGAAAAACTAACCGTTGCAGAATTTACTGTGCCATTGACCCATTGGGTGTTATCAAATCCGGCCAAAGAAAAGGTGACCGATTTGGTATTTCCTTCGATGGGGTCCAAAATTTTGGTAAAGGTGATGGTGGCATTCAAATCTCCGGCGGCCACTGGGACTGCAATGGTCCCCGAATTTGCTGCAGGTGCGGTAGAGAAATCCGTGCCGTATGTTGCATTTTCTCCCGTAACAGAGACGGTAATGGTACCAGCTTCAGAAGCTGCCCTGGAAAAATTCAAGGTAATTTCCTTGGTGGTATCGGTTTCGGTGGTGCTAATAGTAGCCGAACTAAAAGTTACCGAAAAATCAATGAGGTCTTCGGAGTCATCACTGCTACAGGAACTAAGAATTGCCAAAAACAATGTTGCGGTTAAAAAAGTAAGCTTTTTCATGGTTTTTAATTAAGGTTTAAATTGTATAAGAGTTTTAAAAAATAGGATCTTCCGTTACCGAACAACCTGCTAGAACTTGATGCGGAATTGTGCGCGCCCGAGGGCACATCAGAGGCGTTTACGGTAACGATATCGAAGATATTTCGTGCGCCAACAGTAATATCCAAGTCCTTGGTAAGACCAGTTTTTAAGGAGGCATCCATCCAGGTAAAATCGTCAGTCTGACCAACGACCGGACCATTGTCGCCTGGGACCAAGACCTGGGTTCTTCCGGTGTATTTTAGTTGGGCGGCCAGCACTGTATTTAGGGACGGAATGCTATACCCCAGATTAGTCTGCAGATTGAAACTCCACAGATAATCGCTGTTGCTTTCGGCAGAACCGTCAATGGCCGTGGATTCACCCATATAGGTGGCTCCCAATCCGGCTTGCCAACGGTCCATTTTAATGCTGTTCTCCCATGAAAACCCCAAAATCTTGGAGTAATCCACATTGGCAAAGGTGAACAGGCTCCGGTCGTTATCGTCCGCGGTGACCACATTGGCAATTTTATCCTGAATGTCAAAATAATAGGACTTGATGGCCGATTTAAACAGGCCACTTTCACCTAGTTTGAATTTGTTTTCCAGATTTAGAAAGGCCGAAATGCCATCTTCCGGCTGAAGATCGGGATTCCCTTGTACGTTATGGTTGGCATCCACAAAATAAAAGAAGAGTTCCTCAAAGTTTGGTGCTCGAAATGCGGAACCAAAGATTGCTTTGAGTTTAAAGGTGTCCATGAAATCATAGGTAGAGGAGAGCGACCATATAAACTGGTTCCCGAATTGCGAATTGTTGGTAAACCGGGCACCGGGGTAGAAGGATAGTTTGTCCGTAAGATTAAAATCCAAAACTCCGAAAAAGTCATAGTTCTCCAGGGTATTTTCTACCACATCGTTGGAATATTCGCCAGTGGCAATGGCATCGAAACCTGTTTGACGGGTGAATTCGTATCCCAATTGGGCATTAAGAAATTCCGATTTTGGGACGATATTGGATACAAAACCCTTGGAGTACCAAATCTTGCTGGATTGACTCAAATCATCTGCAATAAAGGACTCAATGCCCTGTTGCAAAATGTTGTAGACGTATTGCTGGTAGTAGCGTTTTTGGTCTTGGTAGGAGAAGAACAGATTGTAGTTGGTCTGTCCTTTTAAAGGCCCAGAAACCGTAAGATTGTTGACCCATCGGTCCGTTTCAAAAATTTCATCCAAAGCGGTAGGATTGACCAATCCAGTTCCGGTATCCAAACGTCCAGTTACATTGCGATCATAAACGGTTACGGCTTCGTCAAAATATTGAAGCTTGAAAAAGATGTTGTGCTTGCCAATATTAGCATTTAGGTTTCCAAAAGCGGTAAGCTGCTCCTTGGGGTTCCACTCGGTACCCCGAAGGCCGTCATTGACCACGGCATTGTCTTGGATATTCACATAATCCTTACCTCTAAAACCATTGTAGAAACCTGCATAGTCGTTTCTGGACGCACCAAGGGAATAGCTCAAATTATCATTGATTTGATTGCTGACCTTAAAGTTTTGGATATGTCGGCCCTCTTCAAACAAGGCATATTCACTACCCACAGTTTCCTCTTGCACGGAAACCTGTACTTGCCAGGCATAACCACCTTCAAGACCACGTTTGGTTACGATGTTGATAACCCCTGCTACGGCGTTATCACCATACAAAACACCCATGGAACCTTCCACGATCTCTATTCGGTCCACATCCTCCAAATTGATTTGGGTGATGTCGATATTGTTGCCCACTCCATTGTCGCTCGCCACTGGAATCCCATCAATCAGGATTTTTACGTATTGCCCGTCCAAACCGAACATGTTTACGGTAGATCTCCCTGTGGAAGCATCCGGGGTAATGGTAATGTTAAGATTGTAGTTGAGGATATCCGCCAGATTGTTTCCAGCTACTTTGGCAATGTCTTTTTGATCTACCACGCCAACAGCAAACAATTTCTTGCTCAAGGACATCACTTTGCTCTCTCCTGTCACAACAACTTCACGCAGTTGCTTAAGTTTCATTGATTCTTGCCCTAAAGAATCAATGTGTTGCGAGTTGACATAAATACATGACAAACAGCCGATTAAAGTAGTTTTTATTTGATTATTTAGATTCATTCTGAATTAATTATCGACAAATATATATGTTATTTTTATTCAATCTAAATAAAATTAATATTTTTGTCTGCAGAAATAATTATCATGTTTAATACTACCACTATGAAGAAATCAACCATTTTAATAGCACTGTTGGTAAGTGCAACTACAATTATGCATGCGCAGAAGAAAAAGGATTTGGACCGAGAGGCTATTTTGGATATGTGCGGCTGTTACGACATTACTTTTAAGTACACCGAGACCTTTGCTCCTGAAATTGATTATGAAAAGAAAATGGACTATACCGCAGGTGCCTTGGAATTGGCGTTGCCGATAGTTGATGAAAAAAACAAGATTTCCATCCAACATTTGTTGGTAATCAATGATTCCATGGTCATCAAGCACTGGCGGCAGGATTGGGAGTACGAAAACCAAAACGTCTTCTATTACGACAAGGACAACAATTGGAAATTCGGAACATTGCCAAAAGAGCAAGTGAAGGGACAGTGGACCCAAAAAGTCTATCAGGTGGACGATAGTCCTCGTTATTCTGGTTCTGCAAGCTGGGTACACGTGGACGGAAAGCACTATTGGGAAAACGAGACCGATTCGCCCCTACCAAGGCGTGAATATTCAAAGCGAAGTGATTACAACGTGATGAAACGAGGGAATCGCCAGGAAATCACCGCTTATGGATGGGTGCACGAGCAGGATAATGACAAAATCATTCGTGAAGATGGCAAGGCTGATGTGCTTTTGGCTCAAGAAAAAGGAATGAACACTTATATGAAAGTGGAGGATTCCAAATGTAAATTGGCCCTGGATTGGTGGAAGGAGCATAAGGAATTCTGGGCCAATGTGCGAAGCTCCTGGGATCAAGTCTATGACCGCGAAGGGGATTTGACCTTACTTAAAAAGGTGGATGAAAAGCCTATGTTCATGCATTTTTATCCACTTGAGGAACAAGCTGCGAGTTCTACCGAAATTTCCCAATTGATCAACAAATTTGTTGCAGATACAAATGAGGCGCATGTGGAAGGTAAATAAAACCAATTGGAAGTTTTTGGCCATGCTTTGCATGGCTTTTTTGTTTTTGGGTTTTGTTCCCCAAAAAATTTCACCGCGTTTACAGCAGAAATTGTACAAGGCAGTGCTGACTACTTTTGAGACCGAAGCCTTTGAACTAAAACTTGTGGAAACGGACTTAGGGGAGGACAGTCTGTATAGAATTGAGTCCGGGGAAAGCTTGTTGGGCTATGCCTATCTGGGCAAAGCCCCTAGCATGAAGGATGTTTTTGACTATGTAGTACTTTTTAACCCAGATGTAAGCGTCAAGAAAGCCAAGGTACTGATCTATCGTGAAAACCATGGCCGCCAGATTGGGAGTCAACGTTGGTTAAAACAGTTTATTGGGAAAAGTACCGCGGAAACTTTAGAATACGGCTCAGATATCGACGCGATTTCTGGGGCCACGATATCGGCAAAATCCATGACCAAGGCGGTAAACGAGGTTTTGAAGCGAATGGACAAACTTCAATCTGAAGGGGTTCTCTAATCAACAAGAAAAGGGGCTTACGCCCCTTTTTGTCAGATTCGGAAAACCTACTGAAGGGCCTCTCCGATAATAAATACAAGATTGCGAAGGCTTGCGTCACGTTTAGGAAACAGGGCCTGCATTCTGGCATCCTGAACCATGTTTTGCATTCCCTCAGCACTATCAAAATAAAACCTATGAATTTCATCCGGTTGCTCTTGAAGTTCATTGGCTGATGCAAACGGAATCAGGAAACGCTCAAAATGGGTTCCAAATTCTGGGATAATCTCGCAAGCAGCATTATGATAATCAGAGAACTGCTCTTTGTACTGTTTCCCCTCCTTGTAATAAATGAGTGCAACACCATAGGTTTTTGTAGCATCCCCGATTTCCCTGAAAAAGTCAAAATCAGGGTCTTTTTTTGTCGCAAAACCAAACATTTTTTCAACTGAGGTCCCAATATATTCCTGTTTTAGTTTAATGAACTCAGGATCGTTGTCAAAAGCTTCTTTGGCTGCTATGTTGGGATATACCGCAAAATGGATTTCATCAGGTAACTCCAATTCTCCGGAGGCCAACATTTTGGGCTTTATAACGCGTTCAATTCTTGCCCCGTACTTCTCCAACAGCACATTTCCACGACTACGTAGTTTTTCGAAGTCCTTTTCTTTTCCTGGTTTCAAGTAAAAGAAGGCCGTATTGATGATCTGTTCGTCTTTTTTTTCCATCGGGTCTAGAGTTTTGTTTGTTTTTTTTGAAATGATAAATCCGCTAAGGACCATTAGGGCCATTAGCGAAAGACTAGGGATGATTGTTTTTCTCATGATGCCATTTGTTTTAGATGTAAATGATTTAACGGGACAAAAGTCCGATGGAAATGGGAAAAGGACTTTTACGGGAAGGTCAATTATTTATCTCTCAAGCTCAGTCGGTATTGGGAAGGTGGAATTCCGAAGTGTGCTTTGAATTTTTTGGAGAAATGATGGATGGTTTTAAACCCGCATTGGAATGCTATTTCCCCAACGGATGCCTCGGACACTGTCAATAATTCCCTTGAGTGCTTCAAACGCTGCGTAAGAAAATATTGTGACGGAGGCAGCCCATAGGTGTCTTTGAATTTTCTTTTGAAGGAGGACATGCTCAAATGGGTCAACTGGGCCAATTCTTGAAGTGAAATGTCCGAGAAAAGATGGGATTCAATAGTGGTTTTGAAGTCCACGGTACGTTCGGTAAACAGGTTCTCCAAGATTTGAAGGATTCGGGGTGCATTCTGCGTTTGAAGAAGCAAGAGGATAATCTCTTTTGTCTTTAGAATTAGGATTTCCTCATGGGCCAAATGCCGATTTTCGAAGTAGAACAAAATGTCGTCCACATACTTATCAATGGCTGTGGATGCTTGGACCAAGGCCATATTAAACTGGGGTACCTTGTTTTTTTGATGAACCAAGAAACCAGGAAGGCTATTCCTGTAAACTTTTTTAAGGAGATCTGGATGAAAATGAACCGCAACGGCCTGGTATGTTCCGGAATGGTCATCTGCAATCATTCGGCCAACATAGTTCCCGCATTTTAGTAAAACGGATTGTTTGGCGGTGATGTGCAATGAATCCTCCTGGGAAAAGGAGGTATAACTTCCTTCCCGAATGTGTAAAAAACAGGCTTCGCCCTGCATGGGATTGGGCGCCCTAAAGGGAGGGATAATGGTCGCCTTTTCGAATAGCATATGCCCAAAAAGGTCGATTCGTTTGTAGTCTTTGATCATGGGAATAGCGGTTGGATTTTTTATGGAAGGGGGCGGGCGTAGCCCGCCCCCTTCCAACCAGAAAAGCATTCAACCTAACACAATAAATGCATTTTCCAGAGCCAGTTCCTACGGGGAGCTGACCTTTTGTTTCCTGTTTTACGACCTCAGTTCTGGGATACCGTCAGTAAATGTCCCATTTGAAGGGTGTCCTTGAGCAGTGCATCCTGAATGGGTTGGGTTTTGGCGTTGTATTCCACGGTGCCGTAATCCATCCCTGATACGGTGCGTGTGGGGCGTGTTCCTTTCTCCATTTCTATGAGTTTAAGGGTGTCATCAGCTACCAATTGCGGGTCCATGGCGTCTTCACTGTCAAAGAATCCTTCGAAGTTTTTCAACATGGCATGGGGTACTTCCTTAAAATCACCATAAGCCTCAAAGGTGATTTCGTCCGCTTCTTTGGGTCCGGTAAACAGAAGATTGGTGCCAAAAGGACCAGGTTCTACAATACAGACCTCCACACCAAAGGGTGCTAGCTCATACCTAAGGGATTGGGAATAGGCCTCTACCGCGTGCTTACTGGCACAATACACCCCAAAATAGGGAAAGGCCAACCTTCCGGCCAAACTGGTGGTGTTGATGATGAGTCCGTCGCCTGCCTTTCGCATGTGTGGGGTAACCGCCTTCACCATCCGTGCAATACCAAAGAAGTTAACATCAAATTGCTTTTGGACCTGCTCCAAACTATAGGCCTCTGTTATTCCTACGAACATGACTCCGGCATTGTTGACCAAGACATCTATGGTCCCATCTTCTGTGATTATGGTTTCCACCGCCTGATTTATTGATTCGGAATGGGTTACATCCAGTTCCAAAACTTGAAGTTGAAGTCCTTCCGTGGAGGCTAACTGCTCCAGTTCCCTTTTCTTTTCTGCATTCTTACCATTGGTGTTCCGCATGGTGGCCCAAACTTTATGGCCAGCCCTTGCTGTCGATACAGCGGTTAGGTATCCAAATCCGCTACTACTTCCTGTAATTAAAATGTTTTTCATGATAAATAAATTATAGTAGACTAGTCGTCTACTAAATGGATAAAAAAATTTAGGTTAATAATTCTTCTGTAAATTCTATAAACAGGGAGAGGGGTTTTGCACTTTTGGTAGATTTCATCCGTAGGATGGCCCCTTCCCAATTGTTGAGCATATAGGCAGCCAACTTTTTCGCTTCCGTTGGGTTGCCAATGCTACCATCCTTCTGTCCTTCCTTGATGCAGGCTTCAAACAAGGCTTCCCACCGGTTAAGCTCGTTGGCCACCCCGTGGGCGTAACTCGATTTTAGATCACTTAGTTCCAAGCTGCAATTCCCAAGCAAACAGCCTTCTGTAAAGTCTTTCTGGATATAACCCAGTCTAATATCCTGGAAAAAGGTCATAAAACGTTCCTTGGGATTCTTGGTCTTATCATTAAAGTAGGAGTGGAGCAGCTTCAAGGATTCATCACCGTAATTCTTAATGATTTGAAGTCCGAAGTCCTCTTTGCTCTTAAAATAATAATAGAAGGAACCTTTCGGAATATCAACGGCGCTTAAAACTTCATTGATGCCGACATTGTTAAATCCTTTTTGGATAATGAGATCACCTCCAATTTTGAGAATGCGTTGTAGTGTGGTTTCTTTTGCTGTTTCCATTTTAATATTAGACCAGTCGTCTACAAATATAAATGAAATATTGAAAAGACAAAACCTGAGAATTGATTTAACTTATAAATTGAATCAAAATAGCTAAATTTAGGAGGAAGAGTATCGCTATGACTAGGGATGTATTGGACATCAATGATTTTATTGTCTTGGTCGAAGAGGCAAATACCTCGGAAATCACCATAGATTCGTGTGCCTTTGATGAACCTGTGATTGCCGTAGCCTTTTATGGCGCCGGTAACGTTGAACTGAGTGTTCAATTTGATGGCAAGGAAAAGGCCTATAAGCATAGCAAGGGATTGGCACTTTCGTTTTATGCGGATGAAAAGGTGGAGTTCGTCCATACGGTGTCGGCAAATAAACCTTTGGAGTGTATTTTAATCGCAACATCACCCAGAAACCTGGCAAAGTTGCCCCATGGCGAAGGGGAGTTGTTTTCAGAAATGCTCAATCAATTGGTGTACCCCTCGGACCATTACGTGCAGGGACCCAAATTTTATATGACCCCGGAAATGCAGTCCATTGTCAACCAGCTCTTTCATACCACTTACACCGGGAAGACCAAAATGATGTTTTTTAGGAGTCAGATTACGGCTTTGCTCTCCCACTTTTTTGGGCAGCTGGCCAGTATGGATGGGGATGCCATCAAAATCTCCGAAAAGGAAAAGTTATTCCAGGCCAAGGAGATACTTTCTTCCAATTTAGATGCACCACCATCATTAGCGGAGCTTTCCAGAGAAATTGGACTCAATAGTTTTAAGCTCAAGAAGAATTTTAAAGCCCTCTTTGGGGTTCCGGTGTTCAAATACCTCCAGAATGAACGTCTATCCAAGGCTCACGATTTACTTCGAAATGAGGATGCAACGGTGCAAGAGGCGGCATGGCATGTGGGCTATGACAGTTTGAGTTCCTTTTCCAATGCCTTTTCCAAAAAATATGGATTTCGCCCAAGTCAAATACGCGGATAGTTGACGTCTTCCATCCGAACGGAGCAAATGGAGACGGCACCTTTTTTACCTTTTAGAGGAACACTGCCTATGTGTTCAAAGGCGTAATTGGAATCATCCAGACGGTTTTTCAATGTTTCGGACACCAAAAGTTCACTCCCCAAATTGTTGCATTGCCCTTGGATTCGGGCGGCCGTATTTATGGTATCGCCATGATAGGCAATTTCCTTTTTATATTTCCCTACTTCTGTGACGGTTACAATACCTGCGTGCACGCCAGCTTTGAAAAAGGGAAGACAGTTGTATTTTTCTTCGTAGTAGGTCCTTTTGTTCTCCAATTGCTGCTTGAACTTGTAAAAAGTCTTTAGTAGGTTCTGGTTATGAATGCCTTCCTCGAGCGGCCAGGTCAGCACGGCTTCATCGCCAACGTATTGATATATTTCCCCGTTATTGGCAGCTGCTATTCCCAAATCATTAAAACAATCCTGCACCAATTTGCTATAGGTCACATGGCCCAGTCGTTCCGCCAAGGTGGTAGAGGCTTGAAGGTCCAAAAACATAAAGATCCGTTCTTCCTCATGGGGTGTGTAGAACCGACCCATGATCAATTTAAAAAGGTTGCCTTCGCCAAGCATTAGGTTCACCTGTCTTAACACGGCTAAAAAGGTACTTACGCATATCACATAAAAATAAATGGCCACACTACCGGTATCAAAAGCAAAGGTCAGCAAGTCTACGGATGTGCCGAAATACAGACTGTAGACACCGAAAGCAACCACGACCAAGAGCGCAACAAATAAGAGCGTGTAGAGTAACTGTATAAATAGAAACTTTCTAAGCGATATATTCTTATAGATGCGTTCCTCGGACACGATTTGAGCCAGACCTGAAATAAATCCCATTATGGGCCCCAAGGTAAAAGCAATTAGTAAGCTCTCTTGAAATTCGAACTTAAGACTCCCCAGTTCTTCGGTACCCACACCACGTACAATGCTCAGAAAGACAAACGCCAACGTCCAACCTATCATATAGAATCTTAGTGTTCGCCATCGGCGCTTATTGATCCATGTAATAACCATAGTTTCAAAGTTATCCTTTTCGAACAAATCTTCCTCCTTTGGGAACAAATAAGCCCGAGGCATCTGAAATAGTTTTGTCCTGTAATTAAAAAATAGAAAGAAATGAAAACAATAAAAGCACTGTGGATTGCCATTTTAATCTGGATTTTAGGGGTGTCTGCATTCTCATTGATTTACATGCTTCCGATATTGGAAGACCCTTATCTACAAGCCAATATTGGCTTAGCCCTAGTGGTTCCCTTCTTGGTCTGGAGAGGGGCTCGATTGTACTATCGCAACGGAGCTACTGCCCATGGTCTTAAACTGGGATTGGTCATGCTATTAGTAAGCGCAAGTTTGGATGCCCTCATTACGGTTCCTCTTTTGATCATTCCCTTTGGAGGGAGTTACGCCAGCTTTTTTGGCTCTTTGGACTTCTGGCTGATTGCCTTGGAATTTCTAGGAACCTGCACACTTTATTGGTATCTCAGAATACGCCCTTCTTTGAACACTTCAATCAAAAACGGATAGTCAACTATATAGCATAGCATCATGGGAAACATTACACTTTTTTTAGCCATTATTTTAACGGGATTAACAGCGGGACTCTGCTTTACCTGGGGTAACGCGGTGACACCGGGAATTGGAAACCTTAGCGACTCAGTATATCTACAGTCCTTTCAATCCATGAACCGAAGCATTCTAAATCCAACCTTTTTCGTCGTGTTTTTTGGTCCCGTCCTTTTGTCGGTCGTGGCAGGGTGCATAAACAGGGTGGAATCCAATACTGCGCTTTGGCTTTGCCTTGCGGCTGCCTTGTTATATTTCTTGGGATTGGCCCTGGTGACCATTTTTGGGAACGTACCCTTGAATGAGTTGTTGGATAAAGCCGATTTGCTTGCAATGACTCCAGAGGAGTTAAGTGTACTTCGACAAAAATTTGAAAAACCTTGGAACAACTACCATCGGGTACGAATCATATCATCCATCATGTCCTTTGGACTTCTGGTGGTAGCCAGCATTTTAAAATAATTTATAAACTATAACATCAAATATCATGAAAAGTAACATTTTAGTATTGGGCGGTAAGGGTAAAACTGGCCGCAGGGTAGCGGAAAAATTGACAAGTTTGGGACATAATGTACGTATTGGTTCGCGCAGTGAAACCCCAGCATTTGATTGGGATCGACCCCAAACTTGGGAACAAGCCCTTGAAGGGATGGATAGCGTATACATCACCTTTCAACCAGATTTGGCGGTGCCACGAGCTTTTGAAGCTATACAAGGGTTGGTTGCGGCCGCTAAAAGACATCAAATTGAGAAAGTTGTCCTACTATCTGGAAAAGGGGAGACAGAAGCGGAAAAGTGTGAGCAGGTGGTCATCAATTCTGGTCTGGCGCATACCATTGTTAGGGCCAGTTGGTTTAACCAGAATTTTAGTGAAAGCTTTTTCTTGGAACCTATCCAACATGGATTTGTGGCCCTGCCCCATGCCGATGTGGAGGTGCCTTACGTGGACGCAGACGATATTGCAGCTGTAGCGGTGGAAGCCTTGTTGCACGAGAAACACAATGGCGAAATCTACGAGTTGACCGGTCCCAGACTCTTGACATTCAGGGAGGTTATTCATGAGATAGCTGAGGAAACTGGACGGGAAATTGCCTTTACACACATTCCATTACCTGCCTATGTGAAGGCGATGGAAGAACAAGGTGTTCCTGAGGATTACGTTTGGTTGATCAACTATTTGTTTTCTGAAGTGCTGACCAATCCAAATAACCAACTCATTAAACGCGATATCGAAAAGGTATTGGGTAGAAAACCCATTGATTTTTCTGACTATGTAAAAGCAACTGCTACCACAGGAGTTTGGAACCAGCCCGTTGAGGTATAGTTATTCATTTAGTTAAAACAAAGCGGGCTTCAAAGGCCCGCTTTTCTATTTTAGAGGTGTCAGAAAATTTTCTACCGCAAACTTGCCAATTTCTGTTCCTAATCGATGCCCTTCCTCCGAATCATATCGGAAATGGATACCAAGATAAATTCGTGACATGGAGGCTTCCAATCCCGCTTGGGAAAAACTGGTAAAGGAACGGGTTGGAGGGTCCATTTGTACTTTTTCTGAGAACGGTCCGGCACTATCCACTTCTCCGGTTACCATAACAAACTCATAGTTGTTCCCTTTTCCCAAAGTATGGGCCAAGGTTTTCATGGCGGCTGAACTGGCAGTACCGTGCGCCGAAGGATAGGATGGAAATGCGTAAGTGTGTTGGTGCAGGTTGTTCCACTCCAAATCGGGTTCGGTATCCGGATTTTCGTCATGCTCGGCCCAACGAATGGCAGTATAAGGCCTCCAATGATTGTAATGGAATTTGTTGTCAAAAACATTGACATAGGCATCATACACGGCCATGTTCATAAGGGCATAAAGTCGGGCGGCTTCCCATAGGTTTAGCTTTTCTTTTTGGACCAATTCCCTAACCAAACGATTATGGGAATTTTCTACAAAATCTTTCCACCACATGGCCAAGTGAGCTTGATCTACAGTACGGGTTTGACTTTGGGTACCCCCAACTGCTTTAACTTCGTTAAACGCCCTGGTATAAGCGTCACTTTGGATTTCCGGAGGCGGTGGGGAACGAAAATGATCTGATGACGGTAACATAAAGGGTTTGGCCTTGGCCCAACCTGAACCGAAAATAAAACCTTCAGGTGTACCACTATGTTCGTTGAACTCCGCATACACCCCTGGTGCCATGGGATGCCAGGTATATTCAGCTTCCCCGTTCCAAGCATCTTGCTGGCGCTTTTCCAGCACCGCTTCCATTGATTTTTTTGCAAGCGCTTTGGAATTGGTGTAGGGGTCGTCTGGGTCTGGAAGCCACAGATGAAGTAGTTTGTCAAATTCAGCTTTTTTGTCTGGATATTGGGAAATGGCCACAAGATATGCGGTATAGGCAGCAGTTGCCGTAGGGTTGCCTTGCACATTTGGTTCCGTAAAGGCATATGAGCGGTATACTGGAGCGATTGAGTTTAAGGCATCATGAATGGCAATATGCACCATTGAAGTCGTCCGAAGCCCTTTCAGGGTGAGCAGACCGTCTTCCTCAACAGCAACTTCCATAATTTTTTGATTCCAAGCATTGAGGACTTCGGGGTTGTATTTAGTAACATCAACTTCTTTTGGGGAACAGCCATACCATAAAAATGCACATAGCACAAAAACAAATAGTGGATAAAAAGGCGAGATTGAATTTTTCATGTCTTCACGGATTTGAGCGCAGCAGCAATTGACTAATTTTTCCTGTTGGTATCACTGGAAGAATTAGCAAATAGAGTACGCTTGTGTTATTAAATAAGGGGGAAGACTTCTTTGCCCTAAATTACATTAAAATTCTAATAATCAGCAAAGTATTGCTGTTTTTTAAAGGACTTTGAGCAAATGGGTATAAGCCATGCCGGAGAGGATGGCGAGGCCAAAGCTTAGCAAAGTGCCAATGAGAACATATTCGGTAAGCTTTCTGTTTTTTCCCTTGTTCAGGTCCCCAAAACGAAATACTGATTTGGCGGCAATCAATAGTCCAATGGCTGCCCATTGACCCATCAAAATAAATCCAAAGACAAAGAGTCGTTCCAACATACCTATATATTTCCCTGCGTTTTTTAAGGAACCACCCTCTTCAGAATCATCCTTGACGACTTCAGCGATATATGGGGCCAAGAGCATCCGCATTAAAATACCCGAAACGAAGGTTACAAATACCAAAAAGGTGAGCAATAACAGGTTCTTTTCGGAAAACAGTTCAAATAAGTCAATCTCAAAGGGGTGGACCCAGTATACGGCAATGGCCAGGATTAGAAGATGAAGTACTTGGTCCAAAGCAAAGAGCCAACGGTAATTTTTGCTGTTGGTAAAGGTCAACTTTCCCAAATCAATAATATAGTGGGTTACAATAACCAAGGCGATGAGTCCCAAATACCGAAATTGGAGGAGAAGTAATAGGGCTACCAAATGAATGCCCATATGGGCGTAGAGGTATTTGGATTTCCATTTTTTTTGAAGCTTATCATCCACCCAGTGGCTGGGTTGCAGCATAAAGTCCCCAATAAAATGGGCCAACAGAAGTTTTAGGGCTAGTAGTGTCATGATTTAGGGAATAGGGATTTATAATAGGCTATCATTTTTTGCACCTCGTCGAATCCGGCTCTCAACAAGGCTTCGCTGATGTTGCTCTGGGAATTGTCCAAAATTGCGGCCAATTCATTTTGGTTGGCCTTTGGGTGTTCCATGGCCGTTTTTACGATTCTTGAGGTTGCCGGTAACCAATTGTCCATACTAAGGGATGCCAATTGTAGCATGAGGTTGATGGTATTATCCCAAGTTTCTGAACTGGATTTTAGGGCCAGCGTCTGTTTTTTGAGATTTTCAAAACATTCCCCAGATCGGATAAACGCAGATCCATTAGATTCCGTTATTTTTTCTGAGGAATAATTTTTTTCACCTAGACCTATGGCCATACGGACATCAATACCTTTTTGCTGCTTTAAACAACTTTTGATGTAAATGGCAATTTCCAAGGCTTTTTCTGGGGCCGTTTCCAATTGAAAACTATCCCCACGGTAAATTTCCCATTGCTGAGGTTCCTTGCCATGGGCGTTTAGGGCCTCTTTGAGATGGGGTAGCCATACCAAAGGTGTAGCCTTTCGGGAGTTGATAATGTCTCCGGTGATAATTGCAATTGTTTTATCCATTGCAACAAATATCGGTAAAATAACCGATAATTAAAAATATCGGCAAAATCACCGATAATTATGAATATCGGTAAAATCGCCGATAATTATCGAGATGGATTACAATGCAGAAGGTGGTTTTTGCCTAAAATTGGGAACAAGCTCGCCATTAACCCAACTAAGCTCTCGAATTTCGACCGTAGTTTTTGTCCAATTCGTGGTCTCGTCAAACACTTCTCCTTGTTCTTTTTTAAACAAGACCTTATCGGGCAAACCTCCTTTATCGAAGGGAAATATAAACTGTTCGGAACGGTAATAAACCCCAGCTTCAGCGACTCGGGAAAGTGAAGCCATATTGCTGATGTCCCCACCTTGAACAAATAGATACACTCCTCCCGACTCTACGCCACAGGCTTCGGATAGATAGTCAAGGTATAGAATTCCGTCAAGGCCGGGAAGACCTTTATCATCCAACACCTTAATACTGATATCCGTATGTTTTAACCTAACCTTTTTCTCGTGATAGGTTCCATTCTTCACATGACGCACATTCATAAAGGTCTGTTCCCCCTCCTTGGCTAGCGCAAAATAATAATGTTTTCCATTCAGGGTCTTTCTCTTTCCAGATAATAATCCACCTAGGATATAACCTGTAGCTTGATCATATTTAACCTTGTAAAATGGAGATTCAAAACCCCGATATGGCCAGGAGAATTCGGTTTTTTCAAGAATTTCGACCCATTCGCCAATTTTGAGCAGTTCTAAAACTTTAGAACTGGTACTTGGTTGTGCACGAAGTTTCACATCATTTCCAAAGACATACACTTGCTCCCCCTTCTGGAAATCACATTCGGCTTGGGAACATGGGATATTTTGTGCGTTAGTGAAATTTATAGTAAATAGGAGGGTCAGGACTGTAAATAAATTTATTGCTTTCATATTTCAAATTTTAAGGATTAGGACAGTCCTTAGGGAGGTTGAAATATATACGGCAAAAACTGTTAAAATGGTTTACTAAGATTTAATGAATCGTGGTCCACGAGAAATAAAATATAAAAAAAGAAGCCCCGTCCATGGCGAGGCGGGGCTTCTAAAATCAACAAAAAACACTATCCTCTTCTTCCTCTCTCCTGCATTTTCTTTTTGCCGTTCTTTCTTTTTAATAGCGTGAGCTTCTTCCAAGTTTGGTATTGCTCTTCATCCAGGATCTCTTTCATTTTCTGATGATGGGCAATTTGACGATCCAAACGGGCATTCTCCATCTCAAATCTTTCATCGGAAGTTGGTTTTTTCCATTCTCCACTTTCCTTTTTAGCTTTGATTTCCTCATGTTTGGCTTTTCGCACCTCGGCTTGCTCCAAATGGATTTCCATTACTTGTTTTTGCTGCCTGTCGGTAAGGTCCAGGGCCAAGGTCATTTTTTTGGTATGGAGGGTGGCCAATTGTTCCGTGGTTAAGTCATTTTTATACCCTTTTCCCATTTTTGAACCCTGATGTTTTTGGGCAAAAGCGGCCACTGACATCAACAAGATCAATACTACTGCTAATCGTTTCATATGCTTAAATTTTAATGATTTGGTAATTGGACATAGGTTGGGTTCAATGGTTTAATGTCCAAACCATCATTTAAGAAGCTTTTAAGAATTTGATTGAGCGTAAGACCTATTGCTGATCTAAAGTTTTGTTTTCTTGGACTTCCTCCTGTTCCAAATGATCTTCAAAGGTGTTTTCCACCAACTCTTTGGTCCGAAGATGTTCTTGAAATTTATCGTATTGTTCTACCCCATAATAAATGGTAGATGCAATGAGGAAAAAGCAGAAGTAGATTAGGCTTTTGAATTTGTAGGTCATGATTTTAGGATTTGGGATTACTAAAATAGACAAACCATTAGCGCAAGCCCATGATATGTTGTGAAATGACCTTTTTTAGATGTGAAACCGACAAAATGTATGGTATAACCGACAAAATGCAGGGTCTGTCCAAAAAAGGCCATTTATAGTGGTATATTCCTACTGATTAAGATCTAACTAGGGTCTAAAATCTTGTCTATCCGATCTAGGGCATCTTGCAAATGATATCTGCTCATGGTATCGGACGTGCGGCTCAACCCGTTTCTGATATCTTTCTTGAGGTTGTTGAGTTCCCCACGTGCGACAGAGCGAATATCCGACTGACTGGTGTTGACGGCTGTGGATTTCCTGTATCCACCAAAGTCGGACAACTTTCCTTGATTTTTTGCAGTCATTAAATACTCCAATCGGTCTATATGTGCTTTTTGAAGGTTTCTCCTATAGGTGTCTATACTTCTTCCACTTCTTGTTTCGGACCAGAGGCCTCTTCTTAAATCCCGCATCATTTCCAATAGGCCATAGGCCTCGTTGCCATTTAAGGTTTCATTTTCAATTACACGGGCCAATTTTCCCAAGTGTAATATGGTATTAAGGTAACGAACCTGTGTAGCCCGAATGCGCTCCACTGATCCTGAGTATTCCGTTTTACTGATAATGTCCTGGTCTATGAGCCACTTCGGAGTTTTAAACAGTTGCTCTTGTATAAAGGACATGCAGTTTTTCTGATGCTCTTTGCTTACATGGGTATATACCGCACCAATTTGATCTGAGGTTTTGTGATGCTCATATACACCTCCTATATTGTTGGAAACATGGCCCATATACCTTCTATATTGTGCCAAAACCTGACCATATAAGGTTTCGAGGTCATCGTAGTTTTTACCATCCTCCGTGGTCCATTCGCCGAGCCTTGGAACAATGCGCTTTAGGTTTTCAATGCCGTACATACTGGCCTTGATTGCATCATCGCCCAAATCTTCGGTTTGGGAGCTTGGATCATGGATATCGCCAATCTGTTGATGCCCAAAACGGTACATCGGGTCATTTTCATGTTGGCGTATCCAACCGTTTAAAATAGGTTTCTCTTCTTCTGCCGAAATATCAAGGATGGGTTTATATCCCCAACGAATTGAATATTTGTCATACACACCTATATTAGGCATTAGCGCTACATCACCGTCTCCAGGTTGAGCCACGTAATTAAATCGGGCGTAATCCATAATAGACGGAGCGGTCCCATGCTTTTTGGTAAAACTGGCAGAACGCAAAGAATCTACCGGATAGGCGGCACTACTTCCCATGTTGTGGGGAAGACCTAAGGTATGCCCAACTTCGTGTGCGGACACAAACCTGATTAATCGCCCCATAATCTCATCCTTAAACGCGACATTTTGGGCGTCAGGATTAATGGCGGCTGTTTGTACAAAGAACCAATTGCGCAACAAGGTCATCACGTTGTGGTACCAATTGATATCGGATTCTAAAATTTCCCCACTCCGCGGATCACTTACGTGGGGACCATTGGCATTGGGTATGGGGGAAGCCAGGTACCTAACCACGGAATATCGTACATCTTCTGGAGACCATTCCGGGTCTTCCTCTTCTGTAGGCGGATCCTTGGCAAGGATAGCATTCTTAAAACCGGCGGCTTCAAATGCAACCTGCCAGTCCTCTACACCTTGTTTGATATAGGGGACCCACTTTTTCGGCGTGGCGCGGTCTATATAATATATGATAGGTTTCTTGGGTTCCACCAATTCGCCTGCTTTGTATTTTTCAAGATCTTCGTTTTTGACCTCTAATCGCCAGCGATCTAAATAGCGCACTGTTTTACTTTCTTGGGCCTCAAGGCCATAATCTACCTGCCCTCGGGCAAACCAACCTACACGTTCATCAAAATAGCGCCTTTTCATAGGTTCCTCTGGCAGCAAGATCATGGAATTGTTGATTTCAATGGATACGGAACCCAAACTTTGGTTGCTCGGTGGCTCTTTGGCCACATATGTTTTTACGTGTCGCGCTTCTATGTTGAGCGGATAGCTCTTGATCGCTTCAATATAACTGCGGTCGCCATCCAATCGACTCACTTTAAATTGCTTTCTGCGGTTATCTGGCATGCCCAGGGCATTAACATCTTTGGTGAACAAAGGATCTACTTCAATCACCGTCGCCGGATTTAAAGAATCTTTTTTGTTAAGAGCTTTAATATTGAAAGCGAAAAGGACGGGTTCGAAGTTGGAGTTCACCACAGCCTCGTGTATGGGGAGCGAATCAGCAGCTACATTGCCGTAAGAGACCACGCGTAGCAGTACTTTTTTTGGTTTCTTCTCCCAACGCAGCACCTGGGTATTGATTTTTCCACCTCCGAAACCTATTCCCGTGGCCGTTTTTGAAATACGGCTCACCATGAGCATCTCCCTGTTGAAGAGGGAGTCTGGAATTTCATAATAGTGTTTGTCATCTACCTGATGGACCAGAAAAAGTCCCTCATCGGTTTTGGCTTCTTTGGTAATTACCTTTTCATAGGGTTTGATACCACCTTTTTTGGGTTTGTCGGCAGCCTTCTGCTCGGTGGATTTCTTTTTTTTCTTGAATAATTGTGCTTCTGAGGTTTGGACAGCCCCGATCAATAAAAAGACGAAAAGGGCTTTGAACAGTAATTTTTGAATCATTTTGGGTCAATTAGGTATTCTCAATGCCTTCAAAGAACCTAAAAATCATGAATACAGACTGTTAAATAATTACTAACTCTGATTTTTTTGCGTGATATAACGAATCTTCGGGAGTCCTGCGTTTTACTGATGGTTCGGCTTGAAACCCCACCTATAGCTGGGCTCGTGAAGCATCTCTTTTTCTAAAAAAAATCAAAAAAGCTGTAACAATTTAAAATTAGGGTAGTCTTATAAGCATATAACATCAATCAAAAAATTCAATCAAAAATGAACAAGTTATTAATGATTTACGGATGTGTACTCTTAAGTAGTTCCGCCGTAGCAGAAGACCAGCTAAGTACGGCTGCTGTTGTAGAAACCAAGACCGAGCAGGCCAGTACATTTGAGAACAGTTTTACGGTACTTAACCTTAGTGCCGAGTTAAGTGAGGAGACTTCCCGATTCTACGGTTTGCTGAATGAAGGATCCTATGAGTTAAGTTTGAACGATATTGAGTTCTTGGAGGACGATTCGGAAATAGATCTAGGTTTTGATACCTCAGATTATCTTCCTTCGGATTTTAATCCATACAAGACTTATTTTGATTTGAATTCCCTCATATATATTGAAAACGATAACAAACTTCAACTGGATTTTGATTCCACGGAACACTTACCAGAGGAATTCGATGCCTATTCTGAGATTGTTGACGTGCATTCCATCAATTATATGGAGGATGAGGAGATTGATCTAGGGTTTGACACCACGGATTATCTACCTGAAGGATTCTCACCTTTTGAAACCTATGTTGATCTAAATGCAATTCCATACATTGAAACCGATGTGGAGTGGGAATTGGGAGAAGGATTTGAGCATGTTTTGCCAAAAGGGTTTGATCCTTACAGCGAAGTTTTGGAAATCACCTCCATCAATTATATGGAACATGAAGAAATGGATTTAGGATTTGATACCTCTGCGTATCTACCTGAAAACTTTAACCCCTACACTAGGGTTGATTAGTGCGTAGGATGTAATTTTCATTTTACAAATTTTTGAGTTAGTTAGTTATGAAAAGCCCTCCAAAGGAGGGCTTTTTGTATTTCTTTTCTTAAAAGGATATTAAAAAGGATTTTTTGGAACGGGTTAACAAAAAAATAACATTGAGATCGATGAAGTGCAAACGGCAAAAAAAACCTTTTAACACTATCAATCTGACAAAAAACATGTGTTGGTTTTACGACTTCGATAAGGGTTGAATAGAGTTGTTAACAACTTCATTTCTGCCTTGTTTTAAAGCATCCGTTAACAAAAATCTAATTGTAATAAACTTCACATTTTGCGGTTTTATCTTTGTATAAAATTAAAAAACAACGGTTATGAAAATCAGAAATACATTGGTCATATTTTTTGCCGCAGCCACTATTTATGCAGCTGCAAAGAATTCTAGGGACAACGCTCCCATGGAGCACTTTGATGTAAATAGTTTGGTATTTATTGAGGAGGATGATTTAGGTTTAGGTTTTGATACCGCACCTTACCTTCCTGAAAACTTTGACCCATATTGTGGAGAGTTTTCTTTGGAATCCATCAATTACATCGATGAGGCAGAAGAATTGGAATTAGATTTTGATACATCCGGATATCTACCAATAGGTTTTGATCCGTATATACAGTAAAGTTAGTTTCTTACTATTTTTTTGAGTTAGTTAGTTTGTTAGGAACCCCTTCAATTTGAAGGGGTTTTTTATTAGAATAAAAGTGGAAGTACAAACTGGAATACCAAGATCAATAATCCAACGGCAATTAAATTCAATATTACTCCAACGCGGGCCATCTCCGGTACCTTTACATACCCGCTTGCAAAGACTATGGCATTGGGCGGTGTGGCCATGGGCAGCATAAAAGCACAGCTACTGGCAATGGTAACCGGTATCAAAAGGTAAAGTATCGGAACATCCAGACCTATCGCAATCCCTGCGACCACAGGGGCCAATACGGCCACCAGGGCCACATTACTCATCAATTCCGTCATAAAAAGCATGAGCAGTATCAGGAGCGAGGCGGTCAATAGAATGCTTATATCGCTGGAAGCAATAGCATTGGCCACCATATCCACAATACCGCTTGTGGACATTCCCTTAGCGAGTGCCAATCCCCCACCGAATAGAATTAGTATTCCCCAGGCCAATTTTGAAGTATCTCCCCATTGAATAATAAAATCACCCTTTTTAATATTGTAGGGCACCGCAAAGAGGGTTATGGCGGCAAAAATACTGATCATGGTATCGGATAATCCCAGACTTGGGAAAATACTATTGATCAAGGTCCGGAAAATCCAAAGGAACACGGTTATGCCGAATATCGCCAGAACCATCTTTTCCTTTCCAGAGGTTGGCCCTAATTTCTGCAATTCGGTTTGAATCACTTCCTTGGAAGCATTAAACTGCAACCCCCTATTTGGGTACATCCACTTCACGAGCACCACATAACAAATCCCTACCATAATAATGGAAAAGGGCAGTCCCAACGTCATCCATCGCAAAAAGGAAATCTCAATATTGTATTCATTCTCCAAAAGACCAATCAACACAGAGTTGGGAGGTGTGCCAATTACCGTTGCAACTCCACCTGCATTGGCTGAAAAGGCAATTCCCAGCATTACACTAAGGGCAAAATTTCTATCGTTCTTGGTGAATCCGTCCTCATCATTGATCAATAAATTAATGACCGAAAGCGCAATGGGGAGCATCACCACGGTACTGGCAGTATTGCTGATCCACATGCTTAAAGAGCCCGTTGCGATCATAAAACCAAGCACTACCTTGTTCGGCGTAGTACCAGTAAGACGAATAATGTTCAAGGCAATTCGTTTGTGCAAATTCACTTTCTCCAGAGCGAGTGCCATGACAAATCCCCCGAAGAACAGGAAAACGATTGGGCTGCCGTAATTGGCGCCTACCTCTGCTATGGGCAACACTTTTAAAATGGGAAATAACAACAAGGGCAACAGCGCCGTGACCGTAATGGAAACCGCTTCAGTTATCCACCAGATAAGCATCCAGACCGCTACGGCTATTACGGGGTCTCCTGTCTCGGACACTAAATTAAAGGGAAGGTTGGTTAAAATGAAAAAGGCTATGGGGCCTAGAATCAGTCCAGTGATTTTGGATTTTTCCATTAGTGGTATGTCTTGAAAAAGCTAAAGATAGGGTCTTTGTACCAATGAAAAAACCTTCCCGAAATGGGAAGGTTTTTGCGATAAACTAAAACTCAACTAATTCAAAAGCATTAAAAAGCTTCTTAAAGACTAAATCTTAATCTTGCGAAAAGATACCTTCCACTATATCCAAATTGTGAGGTTCTCCTAGAGTACACAAATTGGTCTCCAGAGGTACCACCTTCCCGATTCTCATCAGGATAAACATCGAAGAGGTTATTGGCTCCTACAGTCAATGATAGACCATCGGTCAATGTCTTGGTAACGGTTAGATCAGTAATCAACTTTCCTCCATAAACGGCGTCATCACTTACTGGAGTGCCATCCACCCGGGCATCTCCATTGAAATCGTCCGGATCTGTCACCTCGCCAAAAAACACATTTCGCAATAGAAAGTCCCAGGAATTATAGGAAACCAAATTGGTAAGATTCAATTTGGTCCGTGGTTGGGCCAAGGTTAAAAAGGCTTCTTCCTGTCCATCAAAGAACGAACCGCTAAGACCTGCATTGGCGATAAGTTCGGGAACAAAAATATCTTCGATCTCGGTCTTGTTAAAGTTGGCTGCAAAATCATTTTTAAGAATGGCGTCCCCCCAATTGGTCTTATGGGATAATACAACATCCACCCCAGATGATTTGGTGTCTATGGCGTTCACAAAGAAGCGGGCACTGGTGGCGCCAGCGGCTTCAAATATGGCCGTCAGTTCTGGATCTCCCCCATTGCCGAAGCTGCCGCTGTATACGATTCTATCATCTATATTGATAAGGTACCCGTCCACGGTAATGGAAAAGTCCCCGAATTTTCCGGTAAGTCCGGCACTAAAACTGTTGGAAGTTTCTTCCTTGAGCTTATCGATTCCAATCAAGGCTGCCGCCCTGCTATCATTGGTAAATGTACCCTGTTCGAAAGGTACGTTGTCCACAAAAACGGTACTGGTACGACTGAAAAACTGCTGGTGCAGTGAAGGTGCCCTAAAACCTGAGCTGCTTGCGGCCCTTAGCGCCAGATTTTCAGATAATTTTAATCTGGTGGCCAATTTGTAGTTGAAGGTGCTGCCAAAATCGGAATAGTTTTCATAGCGCCCGGCCAGACTTAGTAACCAACTTTCCGTAAAATCCGCTTCAAAATCGGCATATAAAGAAATGTTGTTCCGAAATTTTTCAGTGGCATTTCCTGGGTCATACCCTCTGAACACCTGGGCACCTCCACCAAGAGGTGCACCTGTAAAATTATTTCGCACCAACTGATCATCAGGGGTCACACTGGTTACGGGGTTGCCATTGATATCATAGCTGGTATAAGACGATTCTTCCCCTGCGATGATCTCATACTTTTCTACCTTGTATTCTGCCCCAAATGCAGCGTTGAAACCTTCAAAGATATCTTCGTAAAAACGGTTGAAATCCAAGTTGGTGGTGTTTTGGCTAAAGCCAAGGCCCCCCGCATCAAAAGATCTTGGTGTGGCTACCCCTAGAGTTCCGTTGCTTGAATTGCCCACGGTAATGTCAAAGGTGTTCTTCCCATAGGTGTTGGAGAAATCTACATCCCACTCGTTAATTTTACCTTTAATTCCGATAGCCAAGGACTGATCCAGGATATCCGTGCCGATATTGGGAAGAAAACCATTTGGAAATGCCGGAGTGTTGGCACGACCATCCCCTTGGGCCGGTCTTCTATAAAAACCGGAAGCTAACCCTTGGCGATAGCTGATGCCACCAAATCCATAGATCTCCGTGGTTTCCGAAACCGGGATGGACATGTTTGCAAAGAACTTACCTTCTCTAAGTCGAGAGGTCCCTACTTTAAACCGGAAGTCCTTTCGGGTCAAACCCCTAGCGGCAAGCTCATCTTCGTCGGCGTCAAATCCCAGCAAATCACGAAAAGTTCCTATATCGGTCTCGTCAGCTAAATTTAATCCCGCAATTTGGTCTTTTACACCCTGATCTAGATAACTTATGCCCTGGGCCGCATTGGCATAATCTTGAAGGGTCATATCCGCTACAGTGCCTCCCCCGGCGGCAAAAATTCGCTCCGCACCATGGAAGCCCTGAAAGATATCACCCGCATAATCCTTGTTTCTTAGTGCAGGTTCACGAGTAGAAAGTGACCCAGTAAAATTAATATATCCACGTTCTCCTATGGGAAGTCCGTAGTTGGCGTCCAGCTGGAACTTTTCGCCATCACTTCCACCCTCAAACTGGTTGCTGTTTTCGCTGAAATTAGCACCTGTGGTCAGGGAAAGATCAAGTTTTCCAGTGGCTTTTTTCAGCACAATATTGATAACCCCTGCGATGGCATCCGAACCATATTGGGCAGCGGCCCCATCCCTTAAGACCTCAATTCGCTGTATGGCTGCCGCGGGAATGGCGTTCATATCCGTTCCCACGCTACCGGCGCCTACAGTTCCGTTAACGTTGATGAGGGCAGTTGTATGTCTGCGTTTTCCATTAATCAATACCAATACCTGATCGGGCCCCAATCCACGAAGTGATGCAGGATCAATGTGGTCTGTACCATCGGACACTGTTTGCGATTGGGAGGTGAATGAAGGGGCGACATAGTTCAGGATTTGGTTGACGCTTACCTGTGGCCCTTGGTTGGCAATGGTAGCCACATCTATAACATCAACAGGCACAGTGGTCTCTGTAGCCGTTCTGTTGGGGTTTCTGGAACCTACAACCACCACATCTTCCAATCTTGCGGCATCTTCAAGAAGTACAATGTCAATAACTGATTGCCCATCTATGGCTACTTCTGTTGTCTTAAAACCCAAATAAGATACCACAAGTGTTGCATTGCTATCGGCCACTTCCAAGGTGTAGTTGCCATCAAAATCGGCCTGTGTTCCATTTGTTGTGCCCTTGACCAGAATATTGGCCCCCGCCAAAGGATTGCCCTGTTCATCCTTTACGGAGCCCCGTATCTCCTGTTGAGCTTCCTCTTTGGAACTGTTGGTTTTTTCTGAATCGTCCTTTTTTAAGACAATTTGATTGCCGTTAATGGCATATTGTAATTGTTCTTGGTCCGCAAAACGGTCGATAACCGCCAGCACCCGTTCATCTGAAGCTTTTAAGGTGATTTTTTTGGTATCGTCAATCTCCTTTACGTTGTAGAAAAACTTAAAACCCGATTGATTCTTGATTTCATTGAGCACCTGTTTCATGGGAACGTTTTCAAAATCAAAACGTACTTTTTTCTGCGCGTAAACCGTACTCGCAGTTAGTTGGCAAATCATAAAGAAAGTCAGTAAGAAACTTAGCTTCATTTTCAAATTGCGTTTAACGGGAATCTCCTGAAAACGGATCAGTCCCGAAACCATGCTTTTTTTCATAATTTTACATGTTTGATTGTTAATAATTATCCTTGTTAGCGATCTGATATTGGGGGAGGTGCTGCAACACCTTCCCTTTCTATTTTGAGATAGTGATTACATTGTTTTGAATGGTATAGTTAAATGGTGTACTTGAAGCAATGGTGTTAAGGATATTCTCAATTCTTTCATTATCGAATTCCCCCTTGAATATCTCATTGTTCAAATGTGATGCATTGTTGACAATGGTTACGTTGTGTGACCTTTCAAGTTTCTTAAGAATCTGTCCAAAAGAAAGGTTGTCTATGATCAATTTGCGCTCCATCCAGCTGGTGAAGATGCGGGTATCCACCTTTTGTTTCTCAAATACTCCGTTTCCTTTTAAAAACGATGCCTGATAATTGGGGCTCAGTGCAATTTTGGTATCCGGATTGGAGTTTTCATAAACATTGACCGCGCCTTCCACCAAGGTAGTGGCGATATTGTCATCCGATTCATAGGCGGATACATTGAACTGGGTCCCCAAAACCCGGATGTCTATGTTCTGAGCGTTGACAATGAAGGGTCTTTTTTTGTCCTTGGTTACATCAAAAAAGGCTTCACCCTCTAAATAAACAACTCTATTTTGCGAAGCGGTCTTAAGATTTTGCGGAAAACGGAGCCTCGTTCCGGCATTTAACCAAACTTTGGTGCCATCGGATAGGGTGAGCTTGAAGGTTTGACCGTAAGGCACATAGATTTCATTAAAAACTGGTTTGCTGACGGTACTTTGCTGGCCACTAAAATCCAATCCTTGTCCTTCTTTTTTGGCTACGATGTTTCCATTTTTATCCGTCAATAAGGTTTCGCTGTCCGTAGTGACCACTTGCTGTGTTCCATCGGCCAAAGAAATAACAATATTGTTTTCCAGTTCTTTTTCAGAAGTGTTGGTCAACTGCTGCTGAGGTTCTTCGGAAACATTGTATTGATAGGTTATATACCCAACTGTAAGAAGTAGGGCGACCATGGCAGCATATCTAAAGATGCTCCGGTATTGTTTTGTTCTCGTCTGCTTTTTGTTGATGGTGTCCAAAAATGATTCAAAGGCCTGACTTCCATCAAAATGGTGGTAGAGCGTGCCTTCTGATCTTTTTCTGATTTCCGCTCTAAAAACGGAAAGGTTCTCCTTGTTCTGAAGCACCCATTTTTTAAGGATTTTGCGCTCTTTTTTTGAAATTGTTCTGGATAGGAACTTTTCAATTAAAACATTCTTGTCTTGCATTTTTGCCATTTGATATGTTATAAAGATGCCGAATGAGCAAAAAACCCCTATTTATTTTATTTTTTTACTTTTAGTCCGTTCAAACGAATCATGGAAGAACCGGTACTCATAGCCAAAATCAAGCAAGGGGATATTCAAGCCTTTGAATACCTCTTTGATCATTATTATGATTGGCTGTGCAACTATATCTTCAAGTTGAGCGGTAACCGTAATCTATCCAAAGACATGGTTCAGGAGGTGATGGTGCGCATTTGGGAGAAGAGGGAGGAGATCACTATTACCGGGTCTTTGAAAGGGTACTTGTTTCGATCTTGCCACAACCAGTTTCTCCAGCACATTCGGAAAGAGAAAAGACAACCCGACCTATTGGACAAAATTAGGTGGGACACCATTTACGACAGCTATTTTGAGAAAAAAGAGGAGGAAGAGGTGCATGCTAAGGCAGCTCGACTCAAGTTGGATGAACTTCTTGATAAATTACCCCCCAAGTGCAAGGAAATATTCATCATGAACAAATTGGAGCGGCGCAAGTATAGGGAAATAGCGCAGGACATGGGAATCTCAATAAAAACGGTTGAAAATCAGATGTCAAAGGCCCTTAAAATTATTCGAGAGAATGCTTCAATGCTACTGTTTTAATTTAGCAAACAGTCCTTCATTATTCTTTTCCACTTCAAACAACCCTAATTTGGCCAAATTCTTGGTGCTCTTGTCCCATTTTTTTCCACTCAGGCCCGCCTGTGATTTCAGGTCCGCCAAAGGCATTTCCCCGTTTGGCTTAAGAATGTCCATGATGGCTTTTTCCTCTTCTGTAAGCTCAACAGCTTTTTTCTCAGGTCGCATTTGCGGGAAGAAGAGTACTTCCTGAATTGATGAATTGTTGGTCATTAGCATCACCAAACGGTCAATGCCAATTCCAATTCCAGAGGTAGGTGGCATTCCATATTCCAATGCCCGGAGAAAATCCTGGTCGATAAACATGGCTTCGTCATCCCCTTTCTCGGATAGTTTCAATTGCTCCTCAAAACGTTCCCGTTGATCAATGGGATCGTTCAACTCGGAATAAGCGTTTGCCAATTCCTTGCCGTTGACCATCAATTCAAAACGTTCGGTCAGGGCAGGGTTGCTGCGATGTTCTTTGGTCAAGGGACTCATCTCCTTTGGATAATCCGTGATGAAGGTGGGTTGAACATAGTGGTGTTCGCACTTTTCGCCAAAAATCTCATCGATCAGTTTGCCCACACCCATGGTTTCATCCACTTCAATTTCCAGTTTTCGGGCCACTTCACGAAGTTGGTTTTCGTCCATTCCAGCTACATCATGACCCGTATGGATTTTAATGGCCTCCAAAATGGGAACCCGGGCATACGGTGCCTTAAACTCAATTTCGTTTTCCCCAACTGTTACTTTGGTGCTACCATTGGCATCCAATGCAATTTTTTCCAACAACTGTTCGGTAGTTTCCATCATCCAGTTGTAATCTTTATAGGCCACGTAGAGCTCCATGACCGTGAACTCGGGATTATGGGTACGATCCATTCCTTCGTTCCTAAAATCCTTGGAGAATTCATAAACACCATCAAAGCCACCTACAATCAACCTTTTTAGGTAAAGCTCGTTGGCAATTCTTAGATAGAGCGGAATGTTCAGGGCATTGTGATGCGTCAAAAACGGTCTGGCCGCAGCTCCTCCCGGAATTGGTTGCAAAATAGGGGTCTCTACCTCCAAATAACCCCGTTCATTGTAAAACTCACGAATACTGTTGGTGATTTTTGTGCGCTTTACAAAGGTTTCCTTGACGGATGGGTTGACCACCAAATCCACGTAACGCTGACGGTAGCGAAGCTCGGGATCATTGAATTCGTCGTAAACCTTTCCGTCAGCATCTACTTTTGGAAGTGGTAAAGGTCTTAGCGCCTTGCTCAATAGGCTAAAGTTTTTAACCATGACGGTTTTTTCTCCAACCTGGGTGGTAAAGAGTTCGCCTTCAACTCCGATGATATCCCCTATATCAAGTAATTTTTTGTAGACCTCATTGTAGTGGGTCTTGTCGTCATCGGGACATATCTCATCCCTGTTGAAATATACCTGAATGCGTCCTTCGCTATCCTGAAGCTCGGCAAATGAAGCCTTGCCCTGAATTCTTCGAGACATCAATCTACCGGAAATCACAACCTGTTTTCCTTCTTCAAAATCGTTTTTGATGCTCTTGGAAGTAGCATCCACTGGATAAAGTGCGGCTGGATAAGGGTTGATTCCCAAATCCCGCAGTCTTGATAGTTTTTCCCTTCGAACGATTTCCTGTTCCGATAGTTGCATAGTCGATAAAAAATTAAAGCGCAAAATTACACTTTTGCGCTTTAATTCCTTAGTCTGTCTTGTTTATTGTAGTATAATTGGGTGTATAGGGCTTGCCATGGACAATTTCCGCGATATCCTCTTCTAACGAGGTAATAGGACTTTCAACGATGCGGTTGGACTCTACCCCATTTTTATAAAACAACATCGTGGGAACCCGAATAATGTTCAGTCCTTTTTCCTCCTTGGTAGGACTGGTCTTTACCTTGCCCTTTCTTCTGTCCAATGCTACAATTTCGATATTTTCCATGGGGAAATTGGCCGCCTTGAGGATTTTTAAAAATCTGGGGACTTCTCTTTTACTGTCGCCGCACCAGGTGCCGAGAAAAAGTTTTATGTAATGGTCGTTAAGACCTTCCTTAAAAAGTGCTACTAATGTTTGATCAACTTGGTAGGCATCAAACCCGCTGTTGAACCAAGTTTCATAGGGACTGCTTTGCAGGCCTTCCAAATCAATTTTTCCTAGCAGAAATTGTTTGCCGTCTTCGAGCAGGATTTCCTGATTTAGACTTTGGGAATAGGTGAACATTGTGCTTATCAGAAATAAGCTTGCAATAATGGTTTTCATGCGTTTTCAGTTTAGAATTATGGACTGAAAATTGCTTTAAATACTGATTTGGTGACCGTTTTGTAGGATGGAAATCGGGACTAGACCCTAGGTGGATTTTATTTTTTGAAAAGTGCCACTATCTCCCGGCGCGTGGAAACCTCTAATTTTTTGTAGAGGTTATTAATGTGTGTCTTCACCGTACTATGGCTTACAAATAATTCTGCAGCAATCTCTTTGTTGCTTTTTTCCCGAAGGATTTGGTCAACGATTTTCTGCTCTTGGGGGGTTAACTTATCCAGTAATCGACTTTTTCCGTTTTTCTTTTTGGAAATATACTGGTAAATCAAATAGGTATTGAGAACAAGGGAAAGGCACAGAAGGGTTATCAGGAACCAGTTCCTATCCACTGACGAAGTACTTTGAAAAGAAGCCATTTGTTTATCGGTAGCAATTTCAGCTTCATACTGTCTGGTAAAATTGGAGTTGGGATAGGCGATTTGGAGTCGTTCCAATAGCTCAGTGTAATACGAATTGGAAGTTAGATCTTCCAAATAATAGGAGTAGGTCTCATTTCTTTTGTCGGATAGAAAATCGTAAATTATTAGTTCAGCCAGTGGTTCCCGAAGTTCTGATCCGAAAGATTGTAACCTGCCAAACCATTTTTTGGAATTCAATTTTTGACTTGCCTTACTTCTAAATTCCGTAAAATCGAATACCATTTCTTCCTTAAGTGTTCCAATTTCTAGGATGAGGGAAGCTTTGGGGTTAGTGGCATTTATAGTGCACAAGGCCTGGTCTTCAAATGAAGTAGGGAAACTTATGGTATCCTTGTTGTTGGCGATAAAAAGTACATTGCTGCTACTGTTGCACTGCCCCAAGAAGTGCTTTGCTTCCGAGTCCTCGGAGCAACCATCCAAGTGGATGCGATAGATACGGTTTTCTTCCAGAAGGTTATCTCCCCCAATTTGAAAATGGCCCAGAGAATCCACCTTGGCTTTGCGTATAATTTGGTCCAAATAGACGCGGGTTGATTTCCTATAGTCCTCGACCAAGGAAAGATAAACCGATTTGCCAACATGATTCCTGGACACCTCTCCGGAAAAATGGTATTGTCCGAATACTGTGCAACTGTTGAACAGTACAATAACTAAAAGCAAACTGCGCATAAAAGGTCAAAATAGTACCCTTAAATTTAGGGGTTTTGTGTAACAAAAAGCTAAAATAGCATACCTATAAGTATCATCAATCAAAATTGAATACATGAGTTTTTGGCGTGTTTTATTGGCTATTCTTTTCCCACCCTTATCAGTTATCGGAAAAGGTTGTGGTTCATTTTTTATCGTTTTGCTGCTAACGTTTTGTGGATGGGTGCCTGGAGTGATCGGAGCACTGGTCATTTTGAACAACACCAACTAATGGTAACCGCTTTAATTTGACAGTTCGGCATAGGCCACTGGCAGAATTCTTCCAACCAGTTGACTATAGGCGAGACCTGACAAATGCAGTGCGTCCGATGCTATGAGCTCTGGATTTTCCAGTCCCCTTCGGCTTATGTCGGTAACATCTATGAAATGGCTCCCAGTTTGCTCTGAATAGGATGCAGCAAAATCATTCCATCTGTCTATCTGGGCGGAAACTTCTTCGGACGCATAAATTCTTCCAAAGGGACTATACGTATAGTCGGGTATTGAAATCACCACAACGCGTTCGGACTGGTTATTGGTAAGTGCTATGGCATTATCCAGAAGTTCACTGAATTCACTAGTAAATTGCGAATCATCAAGACCTTGGAACTGATTGTTCACCCCAATCAAAAGCGTTACCAAATCGTATGTTTCTCGGTTTAAGTCCGGAAGTTGGTTAAGGAGATTATCTGTACGCCAGCCATTCGCTGCCAATAGTTCCAAATTTATTTTGGTGTTCAGCTGGGCCTCCAGAGAAGTATTAAGTTGTTTTGGAAAACTGTCTTCCTCTGAAACACCTGTTCCCAAGGTGTAGCTGTCGCCCAATGCCAGATAGTGAAGATTTGTTGTTTCCCGGTTTTTCCCTTCGCCACCTTCATCACTGGAGTTATCTGACTCGACAGAGTTCTTGCTATTGTTCAGAAGCGACTCCTCCGATTGGTTTTCGGAACAGGAACTTATCGCAAAAAGTAAAACCGGAAAGGCTAAAAAAAGCAATAATCTCTTTTTCATGGCTTTGAAAAGTTACAAAAAATAGTTTTCGACCTTGAATTTCTTGTTCCTGCAAAAAAACATGACATCATAACGATTTAATGCAGGTCTTTGTACTTGAATGGTTATTTTAGGCGTTAGAAAAATTCAACCCTAACAACATTGACCATCATGAGGACAGCCAACGTTTTTCTTATCCTAATTTTTACTGTTTTAATCAGCTCTTGCAATTTTACGGAAGAGATCTTTATCAATGATGATGGCTCTGGGAAACTATCCATCAATTTTGATGGATCTGAATTAATGCAAATGGCTGGTGAGGAAATGGTGAAAACCAATGAAAAGGCTGTCGACTCGCTCATTTCTTTCAAGGATTTGCTTGAGGAGAAAAAGGACAGTATTGCACAATTATCACCCGAAGAGCAGGCCAAACTTAAACGTTTGGAACCCTTTAAGATGCACATGATCATGAACCCAGAGGAAAAAGTAATGAAATTCGATCTCTTTAGCGAGTTTACCAAGGTGGAGGAGGTTAATGATGCCTTTAATGCTTTTCAGGGCGCTAGTGCTTTAACCCCCAATAGCGGGCAAGCGCAATCTGGTCCCATGGCCATGCAGGACCCGACCACTGAAGTCACTTATGCTTTTACCAAGAACAAGTTTTCCCGTAGTGCCAAGATATTGGATGAGGAACTGTTCCAAAAAAGTGTGGATAGCCTCCAGGGTGCGGAAATGTTCCTTTCTGGATCTACCTACACCCTTAAATATCATTTCCCTAGAAGGGTAAAATCCACCAACGTGGAAGGCGCTACTTTTAGTGCCGACGGGAAAACGCTGTTCTACGAGGTTGGTTTTATGGACCTGATGAAGAATCCGTCCACTTTGGATCTTGAGGTAGAGCTCGAAAACTAGCTTCCGATTTAAGGTCTTCGTATCTTTGCAGGATGAACAAGAAAGTTGCGCTGCAGGATTTAGGCCATAAGGACTACAAGGAAACCTGGGACTATCAAGAGCGGTTGTTCCAAGAAATTGTAGACCTAAAAATCAAGAATAGAAGAGAGGATGCCCAGCTGGAAACCCCCAATCATCTTCTATTTGTGGAACATCCCCATGTATACACCTTGGGCAAGAGCGGGGATATCAATAATTTATTGGTCAATGAGGCCCAGCTCCAAGAAAAGAAGGCCACGTTTTATAAAATTAACAGGGGGGGAGACATTACCTATCATGGTCCAGGACAGATAGTGGGTTACCCAATTTTGGACCTTGATAATTTTTTTACCGATATCCATAAATACCTTCGCCTTTTGGAGGAAATGGTCATCCTTACTCTGGCGGAATATGGTCTTAAATGCGGACGTTCTGAAGGCGAGACCGGGGTTTGGTTAGATGTGGGCACCCCCTTCGCCCGGAAAATCTGTGCCATGGGTGTTCGGGCCAGTAGATGGGTGACCATGCATGGTTTTGCCCTTAATATCAATACAGATTTGGGCTATTTTGATTTGATGATTCCCTGCGGGATCAAGGACAAGGCGGTGACCTCGCTTAACGTTGAATTGGGCCGAAAAGAAGTGGATGTGGAAGAGGTTAAGACAAAGCTTTTAAAACATTTTGAAACGCTATTTGAAGCGGAGCTTACGGGAGTAAAAACCACGACATAATTCTACTAGGAAGAGTTAGTTAAAAGGGCCATTTTGTGCGGCGTCCCCGTCATCTTCGTCACCTTTGTCGTTAATGATCATGCCGTTGCCGTTGGTATCTACTCCGTTTCCAGGGGTACTGTCAGGGTCAATGGCGCCACTTGCCGAAATTTCCGCAATAACAATGGCGTCATCCCTTTTGGCGTAATTAGCAATTATCCCGAGCGTTTTTGCTTTATTCGGGACGACTTCTCCTAACTTCCAAATCCCTGTTTTTACATCAAAATCCGATTTTTTTGGACTGACACCGGAAAACTTTAACCCTGACTTTAGCGTTACAAGAACTTCCACTCCTGGCACTGGTTTGTCCCCTTTGTTTTTTACGGTAACATTAAATAGGATTGGGTCTCCGAGCACAGAGGTTGGCAATACATAGACATCAAGTTCCAGGTCTTGGGCATACAGTAACGCTCCGGAGAGCAATGCGAGTATAAGATTAAATCTAGTTTTCATACCATAGGAATTGATTAGTGACATTCTCCAAGTTTGTCCGCTACCCCCATGGATTGTGCAATTTCGCAGTTAAGTTGATCCATTTCCTTTTCAATACGTTCTAGTTCCGCGGTAATACGACTACTGCATTCAACGGTGCGGCAACGTTTTCTTCGTGTTTTCATAGTCTCTTCGCGAGCCATGAGGTCAAACATTCGACTCTGAAAACCACTCATTTTAACACTGTAATCCGTTCCAGCATCGCCACCAACAAACATGGGTTTGTAATCTGTTGCATCGAAAGTGATTCCAGAAGGTATCATAATTCGTAGCTCAGCTTGGATGCTATCCCCAGAATCTTCTCCTCCGATGTTGACCCTATTGTAGACGACCAATCGGTTACAGTTTTTATAAACGGCATCCTTCATGACCCCGACCATAAACCCTACCATTACGGTTGATGTTTTAATGGGTGTGGGCTTGGTGTCAAAATAAATGTCAACGGTGTTTTTTATACCGGTACCTGCCTCAATAAGTTCCCCTCGGTAACCTTCGGTTGCCGTTGGCCATTGAATATACGCGGGCATAGGTTCTGGATGTTCTGCCAGTTCTGAGGAGGAATTGAAAAACCGCATCATGTTCATGTAGTCGTTTTCGAATCTACCGTCGGCACTTTGCCGGGATTGTCTGGTCACCGCTCTTTTGACACCATCCTTTTTGTCCAAAAAATAGGTCACCATTTGCCCATTGGCAAGCCAAATGGCCCCATCAATTTTTCCATGGCTATTCTGGTAGGACCCAAAATTGACATTGAAAAAACCACGAAACCCACTTGGGAACAGAATGGAACCATCCGCAGAATTTACGTAGTAGTCCATTTCTACCTGTTGGGTTCGTCCGCCAGTGGTGAATTTAACATCAGCTTTTATCTTATAATCAAACTTAAATACACCATTGATTTCCTCAACTGGATTTTCTGTGATAGCGCTGACCGCATCGAGTGGGGCCAAGCATTGCGACTGCATATAGGCAAAGCTAAAAGTCGAAGCCAATATGCCAAGAATAATTTTTTTCATACCTGTGTTCTTTTTAGAAAAGAAGTGGGGCTTCAAACCTTGTCAACCAAATATTCCCCATCTTTTTTCCTTTTAGTTCGTACTAAGCCATAAAACCATAGTGCACTTCCCATAATAAGGATATGTATAAGCCCACCTTTTGCGGTATAACATCGGATAGTAGGCACAAGAACAAGTAAGAATCTGGTATCTCCTATTGACTGTAGTCCGTAAGCTCCGAGGTCATATCAACATCCCCATGTCTTCCATAGGTCACTTGCTTTACCATTCCTATGCCTTCGGCGATCCATGTTTCTGATTTGGAGTTTTGATCTCCGCCCATAGGCATGGTGAGGACATGGTTTTCGGTTAATAGGAAACAGTCAAAAGTACCGGCGCTGGTGGTAATCTTCTCTTTCTTTTCAATTTTTCTATCCAGAGTTTCCACATTAAAGGTCATAGAGGTGACACCCATATCGATATTCATGTTAACACGGGCATCGGCCAATTCTTGGCCAACTTTTAAATCATTGGGAAGTTCTATGTCGGTACCTGAGAACTTAACCTCACCGGTGACCCCCATCTGATTTATCATGTCTGCGGGCATAAGGGATTTATAGTCGATTTTCACCACGTCACCTTCGCAGACAAACCCGTACTCCATGTTATTGGTTTCCTTACCTTTTTTGTTCAAGAGCCTCATTTTCATTTTGGCTTCCGTCTTATCCCCCTTGTTTTCCACTTTTACAACCTCAAGGGATATGGCCCCCTGTTTCTTGTCGTTTCTATCGTAATTGGTATAGGTGAACTTAGCTCCCTTAACGGTGGAATAGTACTTGCTACAGCTGTTTGACTGTCCGTAAGAAGAGAAATTAGCTAATAGGCCGGCAGCAAAAACCGCCATTAATAAATGCTTCATGTTTTTATTGTCTTATAAATTCAACTCGTCTATTTTGGGCTTTGCCCGCTGGGCTGTTGTTATCGGATACGGGAACGCTTTCGCCCTTTCCATCAACGGATAGACGACTTGCATCAATATTGTAAATACCTACAAGGGCATTCTTTACTGCTGCTGCCCTGTCCTTGGAGAGTTGCATATTGGTCTCATCGCTACCATCGGCATCGGTATGGCCCACTATTTTGAGGTTTATGGAAGATTCTTGCAACATTACTTGGGAGATTTGTCTGATGACCCCCATGGATTGGGGCTGAAGATTGGCCGAACCCGAATCGAAAAGGATAGCGTTGGTAGAAATCTTGCCCTCTGAAATTAATTTTCTTCTGAGATCAACACCTCCTTCTGCTACCTTAAGATTGCTAATAAATACTTTCTCGGTACCATCCCTAAAACCATTGGCGAGGAATTTCACTGTATGGATGACAGCTCCCGGAGCTACCAATCGAGGTACATCAATATACTTTACCTCGTTCACCCACAATCTAAAACGCAGCTTGTTTACCGCTATCGAAATATGTGGTGTTTCCAAGACTTCGTCCCTGAGATCGGCCTTAACCGTACTACGAATTTCCCTTCTACCGTTGATGTTGTTCTGAACCGTTACTCCAATTGCTGCATATTGACAAAATGGAATTTCGGCATAAGCGTTGTTGGCGCCGGGATTAAATTTATCGTCATCACTAAGGGTAATGGCCACTTTAGACGTTGAGGAAGTCTTTGCGTCCAAGCCAACCGCCGCCAAATCAAATTCGATAGTGTATTCCTCAGGAAGTTGCGGCACATCTGGGATATAGTAAATGTTGAAACCAGATTTCAGTTCCAACCATTTTTGGGAAGAATCCCCCAAAGTAACCAGCTCGCCTCCCGCGTTGGTATTCCATTTTGAAGGAAAATCACCAATAAAGTCGTTACTGAAGTCATCAAAGAATAGTTGTTTATCCCCAGGGACAAAGTCAAACTTGCTATAGACCTGGATGGTTTTAGGGCCTCCCGCATCAGTTGTAGATCCTGTATCCGGATTTCCGCCAGTATTTCCATTTGAACCACCTTGTCCGCCTGTGGTACCAGGAGACGGTGGGGACTGTCTTTTTCCACCTGACCCTGGCTCTAATATGCTGTCAAGGGCTTGATCGGTTTTTTTGGAAGTTTCGGTTTCTACTCGTCGCTCAACGGTCCTCTCTGCGGCTCTTTCCGCTTTTTTTGCCAGTTTTTTAAAGAATTGTGCGTTTCCATTGAGACTAAATCCGAGAATGAAGACAAGACCCAATAGGATTTTGCCAGGGGATGAGGTTTTCATTGTTATAGTGTTTTGATTGTGTGTTCTTTAAGATAAAATGAATTACTGTAAGGTACAAAACAAACCTGCCAAAAGGGGGTAAGATGTGTAACTTGCCAAAACAAATGTATAAGCTGCAGCAAAGAGGCTATTAATTCATTTTGTATACGATAATGGAATTTTCCTGATCCTTGGCTACCAATTCCAAATGCCTGTCATTGTCCATATCCACCAAATCAATTAGGGAGTTTCCGAAAATGGGAAAATTTGGGATGGACTTGGCCTGACTGTCGAACAGATATATTTTTTGATTTTGAATATCCGTAACGCTTACATAGATTTTGTCGTAGATATAGAATATTTTGGGTGGAGTGTATACGCCCAGATCCAGCTCAACCTTTTTGCCTCGGATGCTTAGGACATTATCATCCATAAATACCAATGTCTTGCTGGTTGCATACATCCCATGGTCTTTGTTAAGGTTAAAATTGGTGCTGGTGAGTTTTCCTTTGGTGTCGACTTGATGAAGTACACCCTTTTTATTGGTCACGGAGAATTTATTCTTGTACAAAAAGACCTCATTCCCAGAAAAATCTATTTTTTGGCTCACTTTAATTCGTTCGCCCCCGGCTCTATGCAAAATTTTTAAGCTATTATCTTCCAACTGAAACACAAGATAATCCCTATTGGCTACCCTAAAATGCTTTGGTTCGGCAATAATTGGGCTTTGCGCTCGTGTGTAGGTAAAACCGTTTACAATTTTACCCTGACCATTGTACATGTATACTTTCTCTCCTTGTGTCACCACAAAGCGATAGTTCTTGTTTCCTTCATAATCAAAGACTGCCAGTGGATTTAGGTTGCCTCCTTCGAAAGTCATAGCGAAAGGAGCTACTTCCTCACCGTTTCTATCCAATATCAAAAACTGGTTGTTGGTGCAAAAGGCCAATTGCAGTCTTCCGTTTTTATAAATGTCCACTTGCTGAATGCGCCCTCTAATCCTACCTTCCAATTGTTTTTTCCAAAGCACTTTTCCGTTTGAGGAAATTAAGTGCAGAACGTTGTTCCGGTCTTGAACCACAATTTCTTGCTTGTTGGTTCGATGGTTCTTTGCAAATTGTGGGTCCATCGCAAGATCTGTATCCAACTCCAAGGTGAAAAGTGGGGTTACCGAATTGGATGAAGCAGTTCTTCCAATTTTGGCGATGGAAAAGTTGGAATGTGCAAAACCCTTGTCCGCGACCATTTGGGCGGCAAACGTATGGTCTTCCAATTTGGTGCTTTTAAGTTCCTTGACGAAGGAGGGCACAAATTCTTCTTCCGAGAATCGCTCAATCCCTGTGGCAGTGGAAACAAATAGGATACTTGATTCGTTGGCCAACCCTTCCATAGCTGTTTGGAATGCGGGTGTTTCAGAAAAAGAGGAACGGCTTTTGTAATTCGCGATTGCTGTTTGCAAGGGCTCTTTCTGTTCTGAAAAAACAAAGGTGTTTTCTAGAATAGTGTAAAAATTGGATTTAAAGTTTTTTAAAAGTGGATTGAATCCTTTGGCTAGCAAATCAGGATTTTTCAAAGTAGTGATCTCACTGCCCTGATAGGAAGTGGAGCCAGATTTCTCACTATCCAAATATTCCAAGATGCTTTCAGTTCCATACGACCCAAGTATGGCCAATTTTCCATTCTTCAGATAGACAAGACCCAATTCCTCCACTGTATTGAACAAGGTGTCGCCCTGTATGGTGCGATCCAGATAGGTGTTCTGATTTTGAGAGAAAACTTCAAAATCATCGAATGTAAAGGAAACAATGGCTTCTGCATTTTTAGGGGCAAACAGTGCGACCTTATTGGCGAGGGGGATTGTGCCTTGGAACAAATTGATAAAATTCTTGGTGGAATCGGAAGCTATTGCCACCCCATTGAAACTACTATGGTCTGAGTTGGCGGAAAAGTCCACAGAAATCCAATCCGCGAAATTGGGAAGTTTGTTTGCGGTTTCCTTCAATTGACCTGAAAGGAGGGAGGTGGGTTCATCTAAATTGAAGAAAAAAGCTGCTGATTTGTTGGATGAAGAAGTGTCATAAAGCCGTTGTAACACCTTGTTCACCGGATTGGAATTTTTTGTCCGAATGGTGTTTTCCATAAGCATTTTCGACGAACTCAGAAGTATAGATTCATCCGTGTTGGTGCTAAATACCTCACAGTTCTCTAGGGTATGCTTTGTAATCGTACCGTTTTGATAGGAAAGCGTTTCGACCGTGCGATTTTCCAGAGAGTCTGTTTGGAATTTGGAATTGTTTCGTTTCAAAACCATAACAAACTCTTGATTGTTTTTCCCAACCTCATAGAATGCCAATAAACAGGGTGCATCGGTTGAAACGTTTTTGAGTCCTTGAAGGGTTTTTTCCAAATCCTTTCGAAGCCCTAAGGTGTTGGTTTTTTCCAAAAAAGAACTGTTTTTGACTTCGCTTTGGAAATTAGAGAGATTATTGACCTTAATAATAAGGTGCGCATTTGGGGGCAGATGGGCCAAAAGTGAATCTGATGTCTTGATTTCAGGTTGACAACATATCATGACAAATGATAGCAAAGTGAGGAAGGCCTTAAATCTCATTTTAGAAGTTTCAAACAAATTTAGGGTTTTTAGATATCCAGCGTAAACTGTTCCGGAAGTTGCCTAAAGCTTTTTCTGTGATATTTGGTAAGTCCATACTTTTTTATGGCCTCCCTGTGTTCCTTGGTGGGATACCCCTTGTTTTTTTTCCAATTGTACATTGGAAATTCATCATGAATTTTTGCCATGAATTCGTCCCTGTAGGTTTTCGCTAAAACAGAAGCAGCGGCGATGCTCATGTACTTTCCATCTCCCTTGATCACACATTGGTGTTCTATGGAGGGGTAGGGTTTAAATCTATTTCCATCAACCAGAATGTAACTCGGAACTTCTTTTAAATTGTCAAGGGCTCTATGCATGGCCAAGATGGAGGCATTTAAAATATTTATACTGTCTATTTCAGTCTCAAAAACATGGCACACAGCAAAAGAAACAGCCTCTTCCTCAAGCAATGGCCTTAGTGCATCACGCTTAGATTCTGTGAGTTGTTTGGAATCGTTTAAAACGATATTCTGGAAACCTTCCGGCAAGATAATCGCTCCGGCGGTAACAGGCCCAGCAAGACATCCACGGCCAGCTTCATCAGTGCCAGCTTCATTTGCATATTTGTAATGACTCCTTAACATTTTAAAATTGGCTACAGATATACTGAAGGTGGCTGAAAACTAAGAAGAAAATGGAAAAGAAAAAACCCTTGGGTTTTTGGCAACAAACTTTCACATTTCTTATAGAAACAAAACATATACCTTTGCCTGACCAATTGCGAGGAATGAGATTTATATTTTTTGCCCTATTCTTTTTGTTGAATTTGTCCCTATACGCACAACAAGATTCGCTGCCCCCTCCAAAAAAAATAGATTCCGTTTTGGTAGAACGGGATAGCGTTCCGCCGCAAACGAAATTGGACTCCGTTACTCCCAAAGACTCAGTGAAAACAAGAAAACCAAGGCTTGTAAGGCCTATAATGGAGGAGCAGGAGATGGATTCCGTGTCCATTCAAGATTACAAGATTATTACCTATGCCCGGGATACACTTATTTTGGATACTACTTTGACCATCCAGAAGGAGTATAAATACAACTACCTTAGGAAAGACGATTTTGAGGTAATGCCTTTTGAAAATATTGGACGGCCCTATAACGTTTTGGGCAGGACATTTTCAGGTAATTCCTATTATCCACATATAGGAGCTCAGGCCAGGCACTCAAACTATTTTGAGGTTGAGGACATTGACTACTATAATGTGGCAACGCCAATGACGGAACTGATGTTCAAGACTACCTTGGAGCAAGGTCAGCTCTTGGATGCTTTATTGGCTTTTAACCTTTCTAGGCGGTTTAGCGCTTCTGTGGCCTACAAGGGATTTAGATCTTTGGGAAAGTATCGATTCGATCAGGCCCAATCAGGAAATTTCAAGACCACCTTTACCTATGCCAATAAAAAGAACACCTATAATGTAAGGGGGCATATAACGGCTCAAGATCTGGAATCTGAGGAAAATGGTGGGCTTTTGAATCGTGGACAGTTTGAAAATACGGAGACAGACGATTTTACTGATCGTTCACGAATAGATATTCTTTATAATGATGCCAACAATAGGATTCTCGGTAAGCGATATTATTTGGATCATCAGTTAAAACTGTTCAATGTAAAAAAGGATTCCACAAAAGGTTTACCTACGTCTTTGACCTTGGGTCATGAGGTCTTCTATGAAACTCGGTTTTATGATTTCACCCAGTCTTCACAAAATGATGCCTTTGGGTTAGACCCTTTTGTAACACCTATCGAAGATCGAGCCAGACTTAAAACAACATTTAATAAGGTGTCGGCAACCTTTTCCAATCGTATTTTGGGTCAGCTTACTGGCTCTGCAAGTCTGTATAACTATAATTATTTCTTTAATAGTATTCTTAGGACGGATAGTGGGACCATTCAAAACAAATTGGAGGGGGAGGAAATAAGTGTTGGAGGTTCCTATTATAAGGATTTGGGTAGGCTACGGTTAAAAGGTGATGTCAATTATACCGTTTCCGGTGATTTGACCGGGAATGCTTTCAATGCCTTGGTGGATTATCAGATTAATGATAACAACAGAGTTGCGGGTACCATCACTGTGTCTTCAAGAATGCCGGATTTCAATTATCTGCTTTATCAGAGTGATTATAGGAATTTCAATTGGCAGAATACAGATACTTTCGAGAAACAACAGACCCAGACCATTGGCTTTGGTTTTGATTCGAAAAAGTTTGGATTGTTGGAAGCGGAGTACAGTGCAATTGACAATTATACGTATTTTGCCTCTCAAGCAACACAGGCACAAATTGATGCTGCCCAAGAGACTGCTTTTGTCCGGCCTTTTCAGGAGACCTCCACAATCAATCACTTGAGGGTAAAATATACTAAGGAAATCAAATGGAGGAGATGGGCTTTGGCCAATACGGTCTTGTATCAAGAGGTGACTCAGGATAATCAGGTGATTAATCTACCGCAGTTGTTGACTAGAAATACAGTATATTTTTCAAAAGATGTTTTTAAGAAAGCCATGTTTTTGCAGACAGGGGTTACATTTAAGTATTTCACTTCTTATAATATGAACGCCTATAATCCACTGCTTGGGGAGTTCTATATACAGAATAACGAAGAGTTCGGCGGATATCCGCTGTTGGATTTTTTCATCAACGCTAAGATTAGGCAGACAAGGGTGTATTTAAAGGCGGAACACTTCAACACAATTTTCACATCACAGCCCAATTATTATTCAGCACCGAATTACCCATACAGGGATTTTGTAATTCGATTTGGTTTGGTTTGGAATTTCTTTTCTTAAAATTATCACAACTATAAAATAATTGAAGACTGATAAACAATGATTTACAGATTCATTATTTTTTTAGAAAAAAAATTGACCAAAACTATTTGCGGAGAAAAAATAAGCTGATTATATTTGCACCCGCTTAGCTGATAAAGCTGGGTTGTTTACTGGGGGATTTAGGAGGGTCTGCGGGCCTTATTTTTTTCTCTTGTGGATTTTTGAAGTTCATTTGACATATTGTATAGACAGCGTAAAAGAGAATAACAAAGAACCATTTTGATGTCAAGGACCTTGTATTGTTTGGGAGTTGAATTTATTTAACTTTTTACAATGAAGAGTTTGATCCTGGCTCAGGATGAACGCTAGCGGCAGGCCTAACACATGCAAGTCGAGGGGTAACGGGAAGTGCTTGCACTTTGCCGACGACCGGCGCACGGGTGCGGAACGCGTATGGAACCTGCCCCTGTCAGGGGAATAGCCCAGAGAAATTTGGATTAATGCCCCATGGTATCCCACCACCGCATGGTGGAGGGATTAAAGATTTATCGGACAGGGATGGCCATGCGTACCATTAGCTTGTTGGTAAGGTAACGGCTTACCAAGGCAACGATGGTTAGGGGCCCTGAGAGGGGGATCCCCCACACTGGTACTGAGACACGGACCAGACTCCTACGGGAGGCAGCAGTGAGGAATATTGGACAATGGTCGGGAGACTGATCCAGCCATGCCGCGTGCAGGATGACTGCCCTATGGGTTGTAAACTGCTTTTATACGGGAAGAAACGCACCTACGTGTAGGTGTCTGACGGTACCGTAAGAATAAGGACCGGCTAACTCCGTGCCAGCAGCCGCGGTAATACGGAGGGTCCGAGCGTTATCCGGAATCATTGGGTTTAAAGGGTCCGTAGGCGGGCCGTTAAGTCAGGGGTGAAAGTCTGCGGCTCAACCGTAGAATTGCCTTTGATACTGGCGGTCTTGAGTCGTTGTGGAGTTGCCGGAACATGTGGTGTAGCGGTGAAATGCATAGATATCACATAGAACACCGATCGCGAAGGCAGGTGACTAACAACGTACTGACGCTGATGGACGAAAGCGTGGGTAGCGAACGGGATTAGATACCCCGGTAGTCCACGCCGTAAACGATGGATACTAGCTGTCGGGCCTTCGGGCTCGGCGGCCAAGCGAAAGTGATAAGTATCCCACCTGGGGAGTACGTTCGCAAGAATGAAACTCAAAGGAATTGACGGGGGCCCGCACAAGCGGTGGAGCATGTGGTTTAATTCGATGATACGCGAGGAACCTTACCAGGGCTTAAATGTAGTGGGACAGGCTTAGAGATAGGCTTTTCTTCGGACTCATTACAAGGTGCTGCATGGTTGTCGTCAGCTCGTGCCGTGAGGTGTCAGGTTAAGTCCTATAACGAGCGCAACCCCTACCGTTAGTTGCCAGCGAGTCAAGTCGGGGACTCTAACGGGACTGCCGGTGCAAACCGTGAGGAAGGTGGGGACGACGTCAAATCATCACGGCCCTTACGTCCTGGGCCACACACGTGCTACAATGGCCGGTACAGAGGGAAGCCACCCCGCGAGGGGGAGCGGATCTATAAAACCGGTCACAGTTCGGATCGGGGTCTGCAACTCGACCCCGTGAAGCTGGAATCGCTAGTAATCGGATATCAGCCATGATCCGGTGAATACGTTCCCGGGCCTTGTACACACCGCCCGTCAAGCCATGGAAGCCGGGAGTGCCTGAAGTCCGTCACCGCAAGGAGCGGCCTAGGGCAAAATCGGTAACTAGGGCTAAGTCGTAACAAGGTAGCCGTACCGGAAGGTGCGGCTGGAACACCTCCTTTCTAGAGAAAGACGACCGGACGATTCGGGTCCGGCATCAGGTGGTCCCTTTGTTTTTCTTTTATGCTGTCTTATAATATGTAAACATACTGGCAATTTTAGGCCAAACAGTCTCATAGCTCAGCTGGTTAGAGCGCTACACTGATAATGTAGAGGTCGGCAGTTCGAGTCTGCCTGAGACTACTGTGGTCACCGGAGCCTGGTGCGAAGGGGGCCGAAGTTCATTAAATGTTGAAAGGAAATTCTGGAAGTTGGGCGGTAGTTATGGACTAACTACTAACTACTATGTACTAACGACTAGTATATGGGGAATTAGCTCAGCTGGCTAGAGCGCCTGCCTTGCACGCAGGAGGTCACCGGTTCGACTCCGGTATTCTCCACAAGGGCGTAAAAGCTGTCCACGGCATTTTTGTAACTGCCAGTGGCGGCCCGCCACAAGTTCATTGACATATTGGGACGGAGCATGATGGTATTGTACCATCATTGCGAAGTCAAAGAAGAAACACGAAGTAGAATAGAATATATAAGGATTAC
>NZ_FQWL01000003.1 GCF_900129665.1 Flagellimonas flava | reverse complement strand
GAAAATGGGAAATTGAAAATTGTTCTATTAGTAGTCAGTAGTCAGTAGTCAGTAGTCAGTAGTCAGTAGTCAGTGGTCAGTGGTCAGTGGTCAAAGTTCAGTAATCAGAAATCAGTGGTTGGGAATTAGGCATTGAACTTAGATTTGAGCTTGTTTTCTTGTGGATTAATGGTAAAAGGTAATTGGTGTGGAATTGAAAATTGTTTTGTTATTAGAACTCAGAACTCAGAACTCAGAACTCAGAACTCAGAACTCAGAACTCAGAACTCAGAACTCAGAACTCAGAACTCAGAACTCGGTTATTCAATGTGACATTTCTTACTTTTGGGGTCTAAGCATTAAACTCCATACTATGAAAAGACTACTTTTTGCCATGGCAATTTTTGCCTGTGCATTGGGCACCGCCCAAACAGCTGAGGAAATCAAGTCCGAGATGGGACCAAAGAAAGATTCCATTGCCGCTATCCAAGGAAGGGTAAATGCCCTTCAGGCCCAATTGGATGCCTTGCCCGGTTGGAAAATCGGTGCTTTCGGGACCATCGGTGGGAGCCTTTCCAACTTTAATAATTGGTTTGCCCAAGGGATTCCCAATAACAACTCAGGATCTATTGGATTTACGGTAAATGCCTTCGCCAACCAACAAGAGGAGAAATTCTTCTGGCGCAACGCGGCCAATATTAACCTGAACTGGGTAAAATTGGACGACAAGGATGACCCCACAGATGATGACGGGTTTAGGGAATCTACCGATGTATTTAATATTTCTTCCCTTTACGGATGGAAGTTGAGCGATAAGTTTGCCATTTCCGCCCTTGGGGAATATAGGACAACGCTTTTGAGCAACTTCAACGATCCTGGTTATTTGGATCTTGGGGTAGGGGGCACCTGGACACCCATTACAGATTTGGTAGTGGTGATCCATCCTTTGAACTACAATTTTGTGTTCAGTGATGAGGATACCATTTTCAATTCTTCTTTGGGAGCCAAGATTGTTGCAGACTATACCAAAAAACTGGGACCGGTGAGCTTTAAGAGTAATCTGTCCATGTTTCAGAGTTATGAAAGTGGCGACCTGAGCAACTGGACCTGGACCAACTCTTTTGCCTACACTTTATGGAAGGTCATTGGTGTTGGTTTTGATTTTGGTTTGCGGAACAACAAACAGGAGACCCTCAACTATATTGTGAACAACGCTCCGGTTACCGATCCAACAGCTACATTTGACACCATAGATAACGAGCTGCAAACCTATTGGACCTTTGGGTTGAGCTATTCGTTTTAGGCTAAGGCACAGGAACATTCGATTTCAACGTCAGTTCGAGTGTTACAAATTTTATTTGAAACGTATCGAGAACTGAAGCGTAACTTTTTTCCTGAGCAGACCTTATGATTTGACACAAATTTCACGAATTTACTCACTCTCATAAGCTTCTACAATCAAAAAAGCCCTCGAACTCGAGGGCTTTTTTGTGGGGTTATTTTACTAATTTGGGGTGTTTTGTGTACCAAGGTCTAAGTAGGTTAAGCTTATGGAAGACCAGGTTGTAACACTAACACTTAAAAACAATATGAAAGTAGTTTTTCTGTTGCTAGTGCCTAAACTTTTGTTGTGAACTTTCAAAAAGTTGTGGTAGAAAAGTTAAGGTTTTCCGTTCATCGAAGAAGGGTGCAATTTATCCGGAATTTAAAAAAAGGAAACCCTTGGTTTGAACGCACTATTAAAACGTTAAAAAGTATGATTGTTATGATTTGAAACTCCTGTATTAGCTATAAGCGGATTTTTCTGTCAAATTAGTTGACTGAAAACCATCTTAAAAAGGTACCTTTAATAGCTTAGTATTTTGGAGATGAAACAATTAGCTCTCCCCCTTTTAATTTTTTGCACCTCCTTCCTGTTTTCACAGTCAAAAATTGACAGCCTGCAAAAAGCTCTTGATGAAGCTTCCCAGGACAGTGTAAAAGTAAAGTTGCTACACCAACTTTATTTTCAATATGAAAACAAGGAGCCCAAGAAAGCACGCAATATGGCTTTGGAGGCCTTGCGCATCAGCTCAGAACTGCCAATAGTTAAATTAAGATCAGCGAGTTACGCCATTTATGGGGATTACCTCTATACCCAGTCCAGCTTTGATTCATCCATAGTAATGTATAAAACCGCAAGGAACTTGGCCAAAGAAATTGACTGGATCCAAGGGGAAATGGACGCATTATTTGGTCTGGGCAATGTGTACTACCGTAAGGGTAATTTTGAGGAAGCGAAAAAAACCCATGAACAAAAACTAAAAATGGCCGAGGAGTTGGGGGATAGGGAAAGCGTCGCTGGATCCTACAACAGTCTTGGACTTATTTGTTCCGAACAAGGTGAAATGACCCAGGCCATGGAGTATTTTATTGCATCTTCCAAGATTTATAAGGAAGTGGGGCATTTAAGAAATTACTCAATTACCCTTATGAGCATTGGTATGGCCCATAGGCAATTGGGAAATTATGATAAATCGAAATGGTATTATTTACAAAGTGACAGCATCAGTACCCTTTTAAAGAATGACTTAGGAAGGGCCTATGTCTACCATAACCTGGCCATTATTAACAAAAATACAGGTGAATTGGATGAGGCCACACTATATAATGATAAGGCCTTGGTGCTTTTCACCAAATTGGGGGACCGTAAAAAGGTTGGTGAACTCCATTATAATCAAGGAAGCATCTTTTTAGAAAAGAAGGCTTTTAAGAAAGCGGTGGATGCCTACCAAAAGTCTCTTGGAGTTTCAGTGGTCACGAACGATTCCATGATGATTGCTTTTTCCAACTGTGCTATTGGTCAGAGTTATATGTTGAGCAATGATTTCAAAAATGCTATTGAATATTTAAAAAGTGCTGTGGAAATTTCAGAGCGGATAGGGCTATTTCCAATTGAGATGGACGCGTATGAATATCTTTCCGAGACTTATGGAAAAACTGGGGATTTTGAACAGGCATATCAAAGTAGAACAAAATATTCAATATTAAAGGACAGCCTGTTCACCAGGGAAAAACGGGAACTTGCCAATGAAATTGAAGCCAGATACCAAAATGAGGAAAAGACAAAAGAAATTGCCTTGTTGGAATCCCAAAAAAAGTTACAGGCTTTGCAACTTACCCAAAGAGTGAATGAGCGAAATGCCATTGTTGCCTTCACCATAATTTTGCTTTTACTTGCCGGATTGCTCTACAATCAGTATCGGATCAAGCAAAAAACCTATAAAGAACTCAGAGAATTGGACGAACTAAAATCAAATTTCTTTGCGAACATTTCGCATGAGTTCAGAACACCTTTAACCTTGATAAAGGGACCTATTGAACAGCTAGAACAAAATCCTGGTGCGGGACTTGGAATGGAGAGTATTAAGATGATTAGACGAAACACCAATAAGGTGCTTCAGCTGGTTAATCAGTTATTGGATTTGTCTAAGATTGACAAGGGTAAGTTGGAGTTGGAGCAGACTGAGGGCGATGTGTTTAAATGTCTGAGAGGAGCCGCATCCTCTTTTAGTTCCCATGCCGCGCAAAGAGGGATTGATTATAAAATCCAGATTCCCCGGGAATTCCTATGGGCTTCTTTTGATCGTGATAAATTGGAGAAAATTGTTTACAACCTTCTCGGCAATGCCTTTAAATTCAGCGATGATGAAAGCATCATTTCATTTGTTTCCAGCTATACTGATGGAGAACTTCGAATCTTGGTCTCGGATACAGGCAGGGGTATCCCAGAGGATAAAATCCCCTTTATTTTTGATAGATTTTATCAGGTGTACCAAGGAGCAACCAGAGAATATGAAGGCTCGGGGATAGGACTTTCACTATCTAAGGAATTGGTGGCATTAATGGACGGAACCATTACGGCCTCAAGTGAAGTAAACAAGGGAACAATTTTTACCATAGCCTTGCCCATTCAAAAAATAAGACCAGGAAACTTAAAGGATAAAAGTACCCGGACAAACAATCAGCTTGACCAAAAAAAGAAACCCTATGAATTTCAAACCAAGGCTGTAGAAACTTCGCCAAAAATTTTATTGGTAGAGGATAATCCAGATATGTCTTACTTTATAAAAGAACATCTTCAAGGTATATATCGTATTAAAGAAGCCAAAAACGGAAAAATTGGGTTGGCCCAGGCGACCAAGTACGCTCCAGATTTAATCATTACCGATGTGATGATGCCCGAAATGGACGGAGTAGAACTTTGCCATCGGTTAAAGTCCAATTTTGATACAAGCCATATTCCCTTGATAATGTTAACGGCGAAAGCGGGGATTGAAAACAAAATTGAAGGCTTGGAAATAGGTGCGGACGATTATTTGACCAAACCTTTTGACCCCAAGGAACTTTTGGCCCGTGTTAAAAATTTGATCGGGCAGCGAATAAAACTTAGAGAACGGTTTGCGCAAACCGCATCCAGAATACACCCAAAAGAAATAGCAACTTCCTCTTTGGACCAAGCCTTTTTGGAAGATTTGTTGCAGCTCCTTGAACAAGAATATTCCAATTCCAGTTTTGGCGCTCCTGAAATGCAAGCAACTCTTGGTTTAAGCAAAACCCAATTACACCGCAAGCTAAAAGCCCTTACCGGAGAATCCCCTGGGGAACTACTTCGAAATTTTCGGATAAAAAGAGCGGCACAATTGCTTAGACAAAAGGCGGATACCGTTACTCAAATTGCTTATGCTGTTGGCTTTAACAACCTTTCTTATTTTGCTAAGTGCTTTAAGGAACTCTACGGGGTTTCGCCATCCAACTACTGATTTGCAAGAGATTGTCCAAATACATTAGTTCTGGAACCTTGGTGTTAGCATATGGAACCCCAATTATAGTATTGCGTTTAGCGTCCCACTAGTTTTGTATTACAAAAATGTTCTCCATTTTTTTTAATACAAAATAGAAGCTATGAATACACATGAACACTTAATGGTTGGGGAGCTTGAAAAGTATTTTTTTAGGATTTTCCTAATCACAACGGTGACTGTAGCCTTACTTTTTGGTGGCGGCTGCGATAAATCTGATAACCCACCACTTGCTGAAAATCCTGGATCTGTTTCTGGTGTGGTGAAGGATGAGGATGGCAATGTTTATCCAGAAGTGGAGATAAGTCTTATTAAAGGAGACGAAACCTTGAATGGAGTAACTGATACCCAAGGAAAATTCCTGATCAAGGCTAAATTTAATGGAAGCCATGAGCTTAAGCTAAAAGTGCCTCTTTCCAGTAAGGTGGTTTCTGGAGAGGTGGTTCCTGTGACTATTTCGGAAGGTCAGGTTTCCAATGTGGATTTTATTATCCAACCGCAACCTATTGAAGCTCACCTGAATTTTGGAAGCGTTCAGATTTTGGAGGAAATAGTTGATGCAGATGGGAATACGCCAACGGCCTCCAATGAACGCCTCTATGCCGCAAACATTTTTGACCCACCACTCGGAAAGTTAACAGCAATAAAGGCTCCAGATGACCATCATGTTACTTTGTCCGAATTCAGAATGGCTAAAGGGGAATTGATGGTAAGTTGTAATGGAAGCAGTGCCCAAATTCATATTATGCTGGAGGGGATGATTCCCAATGGCACATATACCTTTTGGTTGGCTTATCTAAACAAAACCAAGAAAGTTGGCGAAAATATTGACTTCGTTAATGACTTTGTTTTCAGAACAAACCCGCCGATAGGGGCGTCCAATGGTACCGAAAATATTGCAATATCGGATGCTCAAGGTGTCATAGACATTGTTTTGGTACATTCATCTTGCATTCTCACCAATCAACCCGCCTTGGTAATACCTGTATTATACCATATCAATGGAAAAACCTTTGGTGGTGGGCATGTTCCGGATGAGGAGGAAATGGTCCACCTGCTAGTTTATTTTCAATAACCCATATTCCGTTTAATCACACAAAATTCTCGAAAATGAAAATAGTAAAACATATTGCAATTTGGGGGAGTACAATACTTCTCTTTGCGAACTGTAGTAAGGATGATGAAGGCACTAAGCTTTCAATAACCGCAAATACGCAAACTTTTGAAGTGAATGGAATCAATAATTGCAATACCTCCAGCGGCACTGGCAGTACGTTTGTTATGACCATCCCCTATACAGCTTCAGAGGAGGTAAGCATTGATAGGCTGCAGATTACCACAAAAGTATCTGATGGAGGATCAGAAAGTAAGACAAATACCCAGTTCACGGATAATGGCAGCACCATTGTTTGGGCGTCTTGCTTTAGATTTGGTTCCCAAGATTGGGTGGAGTACGAGGTACGGCTGGAAGGAGGAGGTTCCTCCAGCAATGCAGCAACCATTAGAATAGACAAACCCAACGGAGCGGATTGAGCGGGACCTAATACTGATCCAGATGTTCTGGGTATAAGAAGTTGTTATAAGGGAAACGGGTCACATGGATATCACGGACCTCATTGTAGACCCGTTTTCTAAATTCATCCAGATTTTCCTTGTTGAGTGCAGAGATAAAAAGTGCTCGATCTCCAATTTTGCTGAACCATGTTTTTTTCCATTCCTCAATGGTAAAATGAGAACTGGTTTTTTCGGTGATCAAGTCGTCCTCTTCCAAAATTTCAGGTTGATACTTATCAATCTTGTTAAAGACCATAATGGTCTTTTTGTCCACACTTTTGATCTCATCCAAGATTTTGTTCACGGAATCAATATGCTCTTCAAAATTGGGATGGGAGATATCCACCACATGCAAAAGCAAGTCGGCCTCACGGACTTCATCCAAGGTACTTTTAAAACTTTCCACCAATTGGGTAGGCAACTTGCGGATGAATCCTACCGTATCGCTCAATAAAAAAGGAAGGTTGCCAATGACCACTTTGCGGACGGTGGTGTCCAGGGTGGCAAAGAGCTTGTTTTCAGCGAACACATCGCTCTTACTGATCACGTTCATTAGGGTGGACTTGCCCACATTGGTATACCCTACCAACGCCACGCGGACCAAAGCGCCGCGGTTACCCCTTTGGGTTTCCATTTGGCGATCAATTTTTGATAGCTTCTTTTTCAGCAGGGCAATCCGGTCACGAACAATTCGCCTATCGGTTTCAATTTCTGTTTCCCCGGGCCCGCGCATTCCAATACCACCTCGTTGTCTTTCCAAGTGGGTCCAAAGTCCCGTCAAGCGAGGCAGAAGGTATTCATATTGTGCCAGTTCTACTTGAGTACGGGCATAGCTGGTCTTGGCCCGTTGCGCGAAAATGTCCAAGATTAAACTGGTGCGGTCAAGGATTTTGCACTTTAGGAGTTTCTCAATGTTATTCTGTTGGGCAGGGGAAAGCTCATCGTCAAAAATAACGGAACCGATTTCGTTTTCCTTTACGTAGTGCTGAACCTCTTCCATCTTCCCGCTACCGATATAGGTCTTTGGGTTGGGCACTTCCACCCTTTGGGTGAAGCGTTTGGTAACCTCCCCGCCGGCCGTATAGGTAAGGAATTCAAGTTCGTCCAAATATTCCTTCACTTTGTGCTCGTCCTGATCTCGGTTCATAACCCCAATGAGGACCGCCTTTTCATAGTCTATTGACTTCTTCTCTAGCATCAAATCAAATAAAGTGCAAATCTAATCAATGTTTTGGAAGGTGTTTTTTGTACTTTGTGTTTTTCATACTGTTATAGCCATAAATGCCATTGTTTTGAAAAACCAGGAAGATCAATTTACCATTGCCTTTTATAATCTGGAGAATTTTTTTGATGCTCAGGACGACCCACATACCCTGGATGACGATTTTACCCCAGAAGGAAGGAAGAAGTGGAGTTCTTCCAGATTTCGGAAAAAAGCCAAGAAATTGGCACGAACCATTTCTTTGATCGGTCAGGATCACAGTACCATTCCCCCAGTTTTGGTCGGGGTGGCCGAAGTAGAGAACAAAAAGGCACTGAACAAGGTGTTGGAGGGCAAAGCGTTGAGCGATTGGGATTATGATTATGTACATTTCAATTCTCCAGATGAACGGGGTATTGATACTGCCCTGTTTTATCTGAAGTCCCATTTTACAGTTTTAAATGCTGAAATTCTTCCCTTGCTAATCTCGGATGAAGATGGGGATAGGGATTTTACACGGGACATATTATATGTGCATGGGCGATTGCACCAGGAGGAACTGCATGTATTTGTGAACCATTGGCCCTCCAGAAGAGCAGGCACGGATGAGACCGAATACAAGCGTGTCAAGGCGGCAGAAACTGTTCTGGGTAAGGTAGCAAGGTTGGAAGGAGAGCAACTTAATATAATTATTATGGGGGATTTTAATGACGACCCCAACTCGCAAAGTATTCAAACCCTAATGGATTCGGGCCAATTTATTAACCCTATGCAGCAGTTGTTGTCCCCGTCATCGGGCAGTGCCAATTACAAGGGGGAATGGAGTTTGTTCGACCAAATTATTGTTTCCCATAGCTTTCTGAATTATGAGAAAGGAACCCACAGTTTTAAAAAGGCCAAAGTTTTTGCCCCTAAATTTTTGAAGGAATGGAACGGCAAATACAAAGGGAATCCATTTCGGACTTTCGTGGGTAAAAAGTACTTGGGAGGGTATAGTGATCATTTTCCGGTCTACATTGTGGTGAAGGAAAATTGACAAAATCTAACAGAAAGAAAAATACTACACCACAATTATTTAAGCTTTCACAACAGCTCGTCTTCAATGAGCGTGTAATTCATCGAAATAAAAGGGTTTTTTATCGATGAATTTATCATCAAATCTATTTTTGTAGTCCAAATCTTACTTAACCAATATTATGGACTGCAAAAAACCTACTTGGGCAACAGGCATTTTTTCATCCCTGATTTTTTTCCTTTTTTCCTTCTTTCTTGGTTATGGTCAATCCAAAGACCAAAGAGAAATTATACGTTCCTCCTATGACCACCAAAGGATAGACCGGTTGATATCCGAGTTTGCCACAGAGCAACAAACGAAGGAAAGTAAAATTAGGCAGTTCCAATCCAAGGGGTGGAGAAGTCTGGAAAAGTTTAGAGATGGGACGGTTGTGGCCCTTAAAGATGTTGGCTCCGATGGGACACCGCTTTTTTATACCACTTTGAACGACCCTACCCGACAAACCTCAAGAGCCCATACCCTTTATTCTGACGGATTGTTGGATTTAGGCCTGGACGGAACGGGCATGTCCGTAGGGGTATGGGATGCGGGAGTGGCTTTGACATCACATCAAGAATTCAATGGCAGGGCAACTGACAATGATGGTTCCGCAGAAGTAGGTCCACATGCCACGATGGTTACAGGGCACTTGATTTCCCAAGGAGTAAAACCCAATGCCAAAGGAGTTGCCTATGGTTCGGAAGCCCTGACCCATAACTGGACACGGGATAAGATAGAAGCAACCGAAGCTGCTGCCAATGGACTTTTGCTGAGCAATCACTCGTATGGAATAAAATCGGACCGCGTCCCGGATTGGTATTTTGGAGCTTATATCAAAGTATCGCAGGATTGGGACAAGATCATGTACAGTGCACCTTATTACCTCATGGTGACCGCAGCCGGTAACTCCCAGAGATCTTTGGACAATGAAACACCCATATACGGAACCAATGCAGATGGTTTTGATTTGTTGTTGGGCTTTACCACTTCTAAAAATGGGCTTACGATTGCAGGTGCCAATACCAAAATTGGGAGTAAGGGAGAACTGCAACAAGCACAAGTGGCCAGCTATAGCAGTCTAGGTCCAGTTGATGATGGAAGAATAAAACCTGACCTGGCCGGAGATGGTTCCTCCATTTTATCCACCTCCTCTGAGACCAACACTAGCTACGATGCTTCGGCAGGGACCTCCTTGGCCGCTCCGGGGGTTACGGGTTCATTGTTATTGCTTCAGCAATATCATGAAGAACTTTTTGGAACGTATATGAAAGCAGCGACCCTAAAAGGATTGGCCTTGCATACGGCTGATGATGTGGACGCGCCTGGTCCAGATTATAAAATGGGATGGGGAGTGATGAATGCTAAGGCAGCAGCGGAATTACTTCAGGATAAGGAATACTCGAGCCTTGTTCAAGAAGAGCGTCTGGAAGAAGGGAACACCTTTTCCATTACGTTGAAAGCAAGAAAAAATGAAACCCTTACAGCCTCCATTTCTTGGACCGACCCAGAAGGGGAGTATATCAATAGAGGAGAGATGAACAACCAAACGACTGCGCTGACCAATGATTTGGACATTCGTATTACCAAGGATGGAGAAACCTACTTTCCTTGGAAACTAAATCCATCCCGAGCTGGTGATGCCGCCATCAAAGGGGATAACCTGGTAGATCCATACGAACGTATTCAGATTGAAAATGCGGAAGGGGAGTATACTATCACTATTTCACATAAAGGCGGCCTAAGGGATGGATTTCAGGATTTTTCATTGCTGGTTTCTGGAGCTCAGGTTTCGGCTTGTAGTATTGAAGTTCCTGAAGAATTGGATTTGTTTTCCGCTAGCGAAGAGGGGGTAACTCTTTTTTGGAATGCAACTGAAGATACCTTGTACGAATTGCAGTACCGTACTTTTAATCAAGCTGAGTGGCAATCCACAATGCTTTGGGAAAGTCAAGCAGAGCTTTCCAACTTGGCCGTTGGACAAATCTATGAGGCCCGGCTACGATCCATTTGTACCGAGAGTGCAGTATCTGAGTTTTCGGATGAGATTCAGTTTGAGTTCAAGGGAGAGGAAACGGAACTCATGACTTATGAAACTTTAGGTGTTGGGGAGGAGCTTCATCTAACGGTTTTTCCAAATCCAGCTGTGGAACGCATCACTGTGGATGCCAAACTTTCAGAATTTGCCCAATATTCCATCGTGACCACTGCAGGAAATATTATTAAAAAAGGTAAGGCGAGAGGGGCCATAGATGTTTCTTGTTTAGCTTCCGGCCTTTACGTTTTGGTGGTGCAGGACCATACCGGGGTTATGAGCACCAAGTTTTATAAAAGCTAGTTAGTTGTTTTCTTATACCTTTTTAATCTCTGCGTCCGCCAACAATTCTTCATTTCTCAGTTTTAGAAATACTTGGGCGGTGGTTATGACATCCAATTCGCAATAGGAAACAATCCGGTCCAAATCATTGTCCTTATAATACACTTCCCGCACCATGCTGCCATCCATATCTTCTTTGGGAGAAGGAACACCTAAAACATGTGCCATGAGTTTGAGGGATGTAAAATGCTTATAGTCCCCAAATTTCCAGAGTTCCATGGTATCCAAGTGTGGGACTTCCCAGGGCTTTTTTCCAAATAGATCCAGTTTATAGGGAAGATTGATTCCATGGATAACCATTCTCCGTGCGATGTAGGGAAAATCAAATTCCTTCCCATTATGCGCGCAAAGCAGATGTTTAGCTTGATTGAAATGTTCTTTCAATAACTGTTTGAACTGTTTTAGTAGATGAACCTCATCCCCGTGAAAAGAGGTGACCCTGAAATTTCTAGTTTCCCCTTTGAAGGTAAAATAGCCAACTGAAATACAGATGATTTTACCGAATTCGGCCCAAATACCAGCCCTTTGGTAGAAATCTTCTGCAGAAATCTCATCCTTTCGCTGGTATTGTGTCTTCTGGCCCCAGAGTTCTTGGCCCACTTCATTCAACTTGGAGAAGTCGGGTTCCTGAGGTACGGTTTCAATGTCCAAAAACAGGATATGTTCTAGGTTAAGTTTGTATAGCATGCAGATAAAATACTAATTTCTAGGACACAAAATAAGGGTGATCTAATAAATCGTATCTTGTAATTGATAAATGCTTTGAAATTGAAAAATTGGATTGGGTTGACCTTGGCTTTATGCCTTATGGGTTGCTCTTCGGATGACCCACAAACCGAAGCCAGTGATACGCCCCAGGTGCAGTCTTTTGTTGCTATTGGCGAAGATTTGGAAAACGTATACCAGTACACTTTTGATGCAGCTTCGGAAACAGGTTCCAGTATAAGCCTTACCTCGGAATTGGGGATTGCCCCAAACTATTTGACCCTTCGCCAAATAGAGGATTTCTTGTCGTTCTATACATTTTCTAACGGCTCTTTTTCTTTGGCAACCAAAAGTTTGGGAAGTGGAGCAGTGGGCAGTAACCCCAATTTTTACACGGCTACCTCGGATAAATCCATAACATGGGGAATCAACTCCGAGGCCAAGGTGTATTTCGGATATTTTGACCCCTTTGGTTCAAGAAATTTAGGGATACTTGAAATGGATTTGGACGGTGCGAACGAGAAGGACACCACTATTGATTTTAACGTTGAAGCTGCCTACCAACCTTTTCTTTACGATGGGATTCTATATGTTTCGTTTAAGGATAATTTAGGAAACTATAAGCTGGCTACTTATAATACATTTGAAGGTGCATTGGGCCCCGTTCTAAATTTTGGAACAGTCCCATTTAGTTTTTTGATTTCGGAGGATGGAGATTTGGCCGTTTTTAAGTATGAGGCTGAACCACTGTTGGAATTTTATGATGCCAAAAGTTTAACCTTTTTGGAAAACAGAACCTTAGACAGGAATTTTGGTTTTGCGCTGGGCCCTGTTTCCGATGCGTTTTTGGTGGCTGACAAACTGTATTTCAATATTATATACCCCCAACCCTCTCGATTTGCCAGTGGACCGGCCATTTATGATACCAATACTCAGGAAATTACTTTGCCAGATTTATTCGGACGAGGCAATGAAGTGGAACAGGAGTTGGGCCAAAGCATTCAACTCACTACCCAGGTTTACAGCGTATCTAAAGAAGTGTTTTTGATTGGATATGCTACTTTGGGTACCGAGGTTTTGGGTGGGGTAATGCAAATGTCCCCAGAAGGAGAACTTTTGGGCAACGTAACCATGCCCTTCTTTCCAAACTATTTTGTGCGGGATTAAAACAAGGACTGTTGCTGTGATGGGCTTTCATGCTCCAGCAGCCATTTTTTGCGGTGAAGTCCGCCGGCATATCCAGTAAGACTTCCATCACTGCCAATTACCCTATGGCATGGGACTATGATCCAAAGTGGATTTTTACCGTTTGCAGCGGCTACCGCGCGAATTGCTTTTGGGTCTCCCAGTTGCTTGGAAAGTTCCATATATGAAACTGTTTTTCCGAAGGGAATTTCCAAGAGTTTGGCCCACACTTTTTTTTGAAAATCCGTGCCGGAGGGGTTCAATTTTAGGTCGAATACTTTTCTTTTTCCATCAAAATATTCACTAAACTGATACACCGCATCCTTTAGTGCTTCCGGAATAGTTCCAATTGGTATTTTTTCGCTCAGAACACTAACTTCGGATAAGCCATTGTTGTCACCAACAAACTTTGAAGTTCCTATAGGTGTTTGTAAATAAGCGACTTCCATTAGTTTACTTCATCTGAATCTTCAATAATTCCAAGACGCTTTGCTCTGGACTCCCAGGTCCTCCTTGCTAGTACCTGAAGGTCTTCAACATTGTCACTTTCATCCATGATCTCCAATCCTAGAAGGGTCTCTATTACATCCTCTTGGGTAACCAGTCCGCTAATGGAACCATATTCGTCAACTACTAGTGAAATGTGCTCCCGTTGTTCTACAAACTTTTCGAATAGCTCTGGAATTGGCTTATTGCGTTTGGTGATCAGGATTTCTCTTTTTATGGTCTTTAAGGGTTCCTTACCTTTCTTGTTTATGATCGCCTCCAAAAGCTCATCCTTTAGAAAGAAACCTGTAATATTGTCCATTCCATTTTCGTACAATGGAATTCTGGAGAAACGCAAAGGACGGTTAGCTTCGAAAAATTCTTGAATGGTGGTATCGGCAGAGGCAATTTTCATGACCGTTCGGGGTGTCATCACGTCCTTGGCCAATATTTCATCGAAACGTAACAGGTTTTTGATCACCTTGGATTCAGACTCTTGAAAAACACCTTCTTCATGGGCAATATCGGTCATGGCTGTGAAATCTTCCCTGCTCAGCACGCTCCCATGATGTCCCTTTTTTCCTATGAGTTTGGTGAAAAGTTGCAGCAACCATAAGAGTCCTGTCCACTTCAATATAAAAACCATGATGTTCAGGGCCTTGGCCGTAAAATTGGCCAGTTGCTTCCAATAGGTGGCGCCAATAGTCTTTGGGATGATTTCTGATGCTACCAAAATAAGGATGGTCATGACCGAGGAAACTATTCCGACCATTAAGTCTTCGGTAAATTCTAACCCTAAAAAAGTTTGGGGTTTGGATCCGTATATATCCGCGTAGGCGACTTTAGCTTGTACCCCGACCAAAATGGCACCAACCGTGTGTGCTATGGTATTTAGGGTCAATATGGCAATGAGTGGTTTGTCCACATCTTTTTTCAAGTTTTCCAGATCAGCCGCGTATTCCTTTCCTTCTTGTTTTTTTACATTGACAAAGGTTGGGGTGATACTCAATAAAACGGCTTCCAAAATAGAACAGAGAAATGAAAAGAAGATGGAAATAAAAGCGTAGAAAAGTAGAATGCCCATAGGTGATATCTAGTTGCACTAAGGTAACGAATACGAATTAATTTTGAACTTCCAGGCGCTTGAATGCATTGTAAAAGGTGTGCTGCAATGCGGTTCTGATGTTCAATTCATATAACTTTCGGTGGGTTCTGGACGGGTAAACCCTATTGGAAAGAAAAATAAATACCAATTGGTTTTCCGGATCTGCCCAGATAAAAGTCCCAGTAAAACCAGCATGTCCAAAGCTTTTAGGACTCGCTAAGGGAGAAGGATAGGCTTGGGCCACATCCAAGGTGTCATTGCCCAATAGCGGCTTATCGAACCCTAACCCTCGGCGGTTTTCATTTTCTGGAAACTGCACTTTGATGAACTCTTTGACCACTTCTTCTGAAATCAATTGCTGATTGCCTACTTTACCAAAATTTTGATATAGCAGCATCAATTTGGCCAAATCTTCCGCGGTTCCAAAGAGTCCTGCGTTACCGGAAACCCCTCCCAAGAGCGCTGCATTTTCATCATGCACCCAATCACGAGTCAGGGTTTTTCTAAAGAAGGTATCCACCTCCGTGGGGACTATGTTGTTCGGATAGTCCTTTTTGGAAGGATTGAAGCCTAAGGTTTCGCATCCCAATGGCTTGTAGAAATGTTGCCTCAAATAGGTTTCGTAATCCATGCCGGTTAATTGTTCGATTAACTGTGGGAAAATAAGAAATGTAAGACCGGAGTATTTATAGGTTTTATCTGGAGACACCTTTGAGCGATTAATGATGCGGTGGACCTTGTTTCGGAACCTATTTTTGATAAAGAGCCCATCGTAAACCGTTTTGTTGAATTTTTTTGAAGGACTCGTTCGGATAAATCTTTTTTTGATTTTATCATCTTTCATGACCCGGTTCAAAAAAATGATATAAGGAGTCAACCCGGCCTGATGGCTCAGAATTTCACGCAGGGTAAGATCTTTTTTGTCCTTTCTTTTGGCCCAAGCTTTCCAATAGTTGCTGAACGGGGCATCCAAATCCAGCTTTCCTTCATCCACCAGCTTCATTATGGCAGGCAGCGGAGCGGTTATTTTGGTTACCGAGGCCAAATCATAGATATCAGTTGGCCCAACGGCCTGAACGCTATCATAAGTATGAAATCCAAAGGCTTTATGAAAAACAACCTGATTATTCTTGGAAACTAGCACTTGAGCTCCTGGAAACGCCTCTTGCCTTATGCCCAAGGTCATAATAGAATCCACCTGCTGGTTGATGCGTGCTTCATCCAGTCCCATTTCAGAAAGGGTGGAGTAGGACAGCTGGTTTTGGGCAAGGCCGGTTTGCAGAACAATCAAAAATCCAAATAAAAAAAAGCGGAGGTCATTTAAGGCGCCGGAAATCATATCCCAAAGTTAACCCATTACCCGGATAAAATCCTTAGCGAAATAACTTGCGATAATATTGGCTCCCGCTCTTTTAATGGAAATCAATTGTTCCATCATCACCGAATCGTGGTCCAGCCAACCTTTTTCAGCTGCTGCCTTTAACATGGCGTATTCCCCGGATACTTGATATACGGCAACCGGAACATCAACTTCATTTTTTATTTCACGGACAATGTCCAGATAAGGCAATCCAGGTTTTACCATCACAATATCGGCCCCTTCGTCCACATCCATTTGCGTCTCACGGATGGCTTCAAATCGGTTTGCAAAGTCCATTTGATAGCTCTTCTTGTCCTTAGGGACATTTGCAATATCCACTGGAGCGGAATCCAACGCATCCCTAAACGGTCCGTAAAAACCACTAGCATATTTTGCGGAATAACTCATAATTCCGGTGTGCTGAAAACCCTCATCTTCCAAGGCTTCACGAATGGTAAGGATTCGCCCGTCCATCATATCACTTGGGGCAACGAAATCAGCACCCGCTTGGGCATGGGAGACACTCATTTCGGCAAGTACCTCGGCGGTTTCATCATTCAGGATTTGACCCTCGGCAACAATACCATCATGGCCGTAGGATGAAAAAGGGTCTAATGCCACATCCGTCATGACCAACATTTCTGGACAACTGTTTTTTATGGTTTTTATGGCACGCTGCATCAAGCCATCAGGATTAAGCGCCTCTGTACCCTTATTGTCTTTAAGCTCGTCAGGAACTTTCACAAAAAGTAGCACGGCACAAAATCCCATTTTCCAAAGCTCCAATACTTCGGTTTCCAAATGATCGAGACTCATGCGATAGTAATTGGGCATGGATGGGATTTCTTCCTTGACTCCCTTCCCCTCGACCACAAAAAGAGGCACCAAAAAATCATCTGGGGTGATTACGGTTTCGCGGACCAATCTTCTGATGGAAGCAGATGTGCGCAGTCGTCTATTTCTTATAAGTGGGTACATTTTTATTTAGATTTCGATTTCTCCGATTAAATAGGGAACAGCTTTTCCCGAAATTTTGACACGATCTCCCAAAAACTCACATAGCAAATCTCCTCCTCTTGGTGAGAGTTGTTTTGCAGTTAGTTTGGTTTTGTTCAACACTTTGGACCAATAGGGTGTTAGTGTGGTATGGGCTGAACCAGTCACAGGGTCCTCCGGGATACCGCATTGGGGAAAAAATGCCCTGGATACAAAGTCAACGGAATCGCCGGGCGCCGAAACAATAACACCTCTACAATCCAATTGATCCAGTAAATGGAAATTGGGTTTCATGGCCTCAATTTCTGCTTGGGAATTATAAATTAAAAGATAATCTGTTTTGCCCTTAATGGTTTTCAGCGGGGTAAGGCCTATGGCATTGTTGACTTCAATCATACTGCGAATGGAAACCGTTTCATCCGTTGGGAAATCCAAAGTCATAAGGCCATTGGACTCCCTTTCCACGAAGAGCTGACCACTTCTAGGCGAATAAAACTGAATGGTATTTTCTGTAACGCCATGATAATGAAACAAAACATAGGCAGTTGCCAAAGTGGCATGGCCGCATAGGTCCACCTCTGTCTCTGGCGTGAACCATCGCAGTTCAAAAATGTTGTTTTTTTGAACCGTAAATGCGGTTTCTGCCAAATTGTTTTCTTGTGCGATTTTTTGCATCAAATCTGAATCTAGCCATGAGTCCAACAAGCAAACTGCGGCTGGATTTCCTTTGAAAACCCGATCAGCGAACGCATCAATTTGGTATAAAGTCAGTTTCATGATCTAAAACTACGGATTAAACCCATTCTTTAGGATTTTGGAGTACTTCAATTAGCTCTTCCTCCTCGCTTCCTGGTGCCGGATGATGGTCATATTTCCATTGCACATGGGGCGGTAAGCTCATCAATATACTTTCTATTCGCCCATTGGTTCGCAATCCGAACAAAGTGCCCTTGTCATGAACCAAATTGAATTCCACATAGCGTCCCCTTCTAATCTCCTGCCAGTCCCTATGTTTTTGATTGTATTCAAGCTTTTTTCGCTTTTCAACTATAGGTACATATGCCTCCAAGAAGCTATCACCGACCTCGGTTACAAAACTATACCAGTTTTGCATGGAAATTTCTTCGGTGGCCTTGCAATAATCAAAGAATAGCCCTCCGACTCCTCTGGCCTCGTTTCTGTGTGCATTCCAAAAATATTCATCGCAGCGCTTTTTGTAGTGCGGATAAAAATTGGGGTTATGCGCATCGCAGGCTTTTTTGCAAATGGCATGAAAATGTATCGCATCCTCTTCAAACAAAAAATAGGGGGTAAGGTCCTGACCGCCACCAAACCATTGATCCACAATGGCACCGTCCTTATCATACATTTCAAAATAACGCCAATTGGCATGCACGGTAGGTACCATGGGGTTTTTGGGATGGATTACCAAGCTAAGTCCACAGGCAAAGAAATCGGCATCTTTCACACCAAAATACTGCTGCATGCTTTGCGGAAGTGCACCGTGCACAGCCGAAATATTGACTCCACCTTTTTCAAAAACCTGTCCGTTCTCAATCACTCTGGTTCTTCCTCCACCACCTTCCGGGCGTTCCCATAAATCTTGTTGGAATTTTGCCTTACCGTCAACCTCCTCCAGTTTGGAAGTAATGGTATCCTGCAATTTTTGGATGTACGTATAGAACTTGTCCTTCATGTTTCGTCTGCGATATGAATGAGATGATATCTTAGTTTGTGCAGGTCTGAATCTGAATCAACCTTTATGGAACTTAGCGTCATTTGTTGCAGCAATTGAACCATCTGAAGTTCGTTTTTCGCGGGATGTTTCTCAAAAAGAAACCGACCCACCTCGTTGTTGTGCAAATCCATTTGTTGGGCCAGCTCCCAATTTGGAAACGCCTCTTCATGCCAATCGGTAATTTTGCAGGTCCATTCGAGTACTTTTTCCCTATTTTTTCGAAGCCTAAAGCATGCTTTGGCAATCAAGTAATTCCATAACGCGTGCCTGAAGGCATTTGCAGGACCATTTTTATAATGATCTCGTTGGTATAAGTCCGTGGAAATTTTCATGCACCTTTTTGTAGCCGATAGGGTTGGTAAAACGAACCGTGGAAATTGCAGGCCCAGCTTTGCCAAACGGGCAATGCTTCTTGCGCTTAACCTTCTAAGAATTCTAACGAACTTCATTTTTCGTCAGTTTGGGCCGGTAGGCCGGCCAATTCGTATAACTCCATGTCCAATACTTCACCTGAACCTGTGGTGTGGTCATTGGGAAGTTGCCTCACCCACGTAAACCCGTTTTTCTCGGCAACTCTTATGCTTGCAAGATTGGAGTCGTGCACCACAATCTGAAGCGTTTTTAGCCCATGGGCAAAACTCCATGACACCAGTTCTTTTATTGCCCTGCCCATGATACCTTTTCCTTCGTATCGGTAACTCATGCAATAGGCCAATTCACCTTGGTTTAAATCCTTTGCAAGATCTTTTATGTAGACAAAGCCTATGATGGTTCTCCCTGAATTTTCTTTGATGGTAAAAAGAAACTCATGTCCTTGTCGAAAGGCTTTTGTCTTTGCCCCAACGAACAATTCCGAAAGGGTGGGAGTCAGGTTTTGTTCCAGTGTTTTCGGAAAATAGGTCTTTAAGCGCTCCGAATTGGAAACCACAAAATCGCATAGTCGCCATGCATCCTTCTCTTGGATGGGGCTTATGCTGTAATTTTCAAATTCGATTGTGCTTGCCAAAGGATTGGTCTTTTAGTCTTTATAGTTTTTAACTGCCTCGATGAACGCTTGCGCATTTTCAAGGGGAATATGGGGTAAGATACCATGCCCCAAGTTGACGATATATTTATCTTTTCCAAATTCACGAATCATTTGGGTCACCATTTCCGTAATCTTCACTGGAGGAGAGAGCAGTCTGGCTGGATCAAAATTCCCTTGCAGGGTGATATTCCCTCCGGTAAGATAACGTGCATTTTGGGCGGAACAGGTCCAATCGACACCAACGGCGGATGCTCCGGAGTTTGCCATTTCACGAAGCGCGAACCAGCAGCCTTTTCCGAATACGATAACAGGAGCCTCCTCCTTTAGCGCATCAACTATTTGCTGAATATATTTCCATGAGAACTCTTGATAGTCGGTTGGGGAAAGCATACCTCCCCAAGAATCGAATACTTGGACAGCGTTTACCCCTGCCCTTACCTTGGCTTTTAGGTAGGCTATTGTAGTATCGGTAATTTTCTGGAGTAATAGGTGCGCGGCCTCCGGTTGTGTAAAACAAAAACCCCTGGCTTTGTCGAAACTTTTGCTGCCCTGCCCCTCTACGCAGTAACAAAGTATGGTCCAAGGGGAGCCTGCAAAACCAATTAAGGGGATCTCATCTTCTAGTTTTTCTTTGGTCATGCTGATAGCATCCATTACGTAACCCAAAGAATCTTCAACATCTGGAACGATGACCTTATCCAAATCTGCCGCTGTTCGAATTGGGTTCGGTAAGAATGGGCCAAAATTTGGCTTCATTTCCACCTCAATATTCATGGCTTGGGGAATCACCAAAATATCACTGAACAAAATGGCGGCATCCATTCCATACCTTCGAATGGGTTGCACCGTAATTTCAGAGGCCAATTCCGGGGTCTGACAACGCGTGAAAAAATCATACTTCCTTTTCAACTCCATAAATTCTGGCAAATACCTGCCTGCTTGACGCATCATCCATACCGGGGGACGATCAACGGTTTCACCTTTCAAAGCCCGAAGGAACAAATCGTTTTTAATCATTTACTTTCAATTTTTTTATGGCTTGCACCAATACATTTTCTACTGTGGGCTTATTGGCCGTTATTATATTTTTGGAATATTTCCTAGCCTCATAGGCAGTTGTTTCTCCTATACAAAAAAGCCAGCTTTCTGTTATGGGATTCTCGCTGGAATGACTTTTTATACCACTTGGACTGAAAAAAAGCAAGCCATCAAAAACCCGGTCATATTTTTTCGGGGTTAAGATGGTCTTGTAGACAACGATTTCTTTATACCGAATGTTATTTTCCTTTAAGATTTGCGGCAATTCGTTGCGTCGTTGGTTGCCGCAGGGGAACAAAAAACTTTCATTTTTGTAGTTTTTTGCAATAAGTTGAGCCAATTCTACAGCATTTGGCGCCATTTCGGTCACTTTTAGCCCAAAATCCTCTAAAAGTGCTTTTGTTTTTTCACCTACACAAAAAACAGTAAAAGCAGCAGGTTTCAGGGTCGTTTTTTGTGCGAGAAAAGCTTTTACCGCATTCTTACTTGTAAAGATGAGGTGTGGAAAACTTGCAGGAATTGCTGCTTCTAAGAACTCAATTTGGAGTGCGTCATATTCCACCAGGCCCAGTCCTGAGTTCAGAAATAATTCTCGCTGTTGGGGGGTTAAAATTTTAGTGGAGAGCACTGTTCGCATTTCGTATACTTTCCATAAGTTGTTGTCCACCGTTTTTAAGAACTTCGTTGGCGCACATTGTGCCTAATCCATCTGCAGATTTAAGTGGAACAGTTTTTTTGATTTCAACCTTTTGCTTTCCGTCAAGGGAGAACACCACACCCTCAAAGTGCAGCTTTTCATTTTCACAACGAGCCAATGCGCCTATTGGAGCTGTGCAACCGCCTTCAAGTGTTCGCAAAAAGTCACGCTCAACACCTGTGGCCAATTCAGACTCTTTGTGATTCAGTTTTTCCACGGCTGTTCTAGTAAAATCGTCATTTTCCAAGGCTACTACCAACATTGCTCCCTGTGCCGGTGCTGGGATAATCCAATCCAAAAGCACAGCATCTTTGGGTAACAATTTGATGCGCTCCAATCCGGCTTTTGCAAAAATGGCTCCCTGCCAATCATTTTCTATCAGTTTCAATAAACGGGTGTTCACATTTCCACGGAGGTCAACAACCCTGTCATTGGGATATTTATTGAGCCACTGGGCTTTTCGTCGTAAGCTCCCGGTAGCTATCGTGGATGGTGAATCGTTTTCCAGAAAATCGAGTCCCTTGTGCACCAAAATATCATGTGTCACCGCCCTTTCCAGAACGGCACCTTGAACTATTCCCTGGGGCAATTGCGTGGGGACGTCCTTCATGGAGTGGACTGCAATATCGACTTGGCCCTTGAGCATGGCTACGTCCAAAGTCTTGGTGAATATTCCAGTAATCCCAAGTTCGTAGAGGGGTTTGTCCAATACCTGATCTCCGGCGGATTTTATGGGAATTAAGGTGGAGTCGTAACCTATTTCCGCCAGTCTTTGTTGAACCGTGGTAGCTTGCCATAGGGCCAGTTCACTGTCCCGGGTACCGATTCTTATGATTTTGCTCATTTCGAATCGATTTCTAATTGGAATACCTTTTGGATGAGTTCCAAACTGTCCTGGGAATCAACGCCGGAACTTTTGAGGTGATTGGCAAATTGCTTGGTTATTTTTTGGATGATTCGACCTGAGATAATTTCAGCCTGGTCCTCATTAAAGTCAGAGATTTTTTTGGACTGAAAATCGATTTCCTCAGCTTTCATGGTGTTCAGTTTTTCTTTCAGCGCATTGATGACTGGTGCAAATTTTCTAGTCTCCAACCATTTTAAGAAATCATATCTTACCTCATTGATTATGGCTTCTGCTTTTGGGACAAAGGTTTTTCTTTTGTTCAGCGTCTCATCTGTAATTTGGGAAAGTTGGTCCAAATGTACCAAGGACACATTGTCCAGTTCCTTTACGTCGTCAGATACATTTTTGGGAACGGACAAATCCAGGATCAGAAGTGGTTTTTTTGGATAGATCAATGCTTTGGACACTGTGGGCAATTGAGCTCCCGTGGCCACCACAAGAATGTCGGTTTTCCGAATTTCTGTTTGCAAATCACCATAATCTTTTACGGTCAGGTGAAACTTACCAGCAATATCTTCCGCCTTTTCACGGGTACGGTTAATGAGGGTAATGTGTGAATTTTTAGAGTGTTTCACCAGATTCTCGCAGGTGTTTCTTCCAATTTTTCCCGTTCCGAACAGCAGGATATTCTTTTTCGAAATATCCTCCACATGGTTCAGAATGTATTTTACCGAAGCAAAAGCAACGGATGTTGCACCGGAAGATAGTTCCGTCTCATTTTTGATGCGCTTGCTGGCCTGAATGACCGCATTGCACAAGCGCTCTAGGAACGGATTGGCCATTTGTTGTTTTTTGGCCCGGTAAAAGCCTTGTTTGATTTGACTTATGATTTCAAAATCCCCCAAAATCTGACTGTCCAAACCTGTTCCCACCTTGAACATATGCGATATAGCGTCATGATTTTTGTACACATAGGCTACCTCTTGAAATTCTTCAACACTACCTTGTGTTTGGTCACAAAGCAACTTTATCAATTGAAAGGGGTGTTGGGCGAAACCGTATAATTCAGTTCTGTTGCAGGTGGAAATAGCGAGAAGACCATCAATACCCTGCTCCTTGGCATTGGTCATAATCTGATCTATACCAAGAACATCCAAACTAAACTTCCCACGTACTTCGGCGTCAGCTTTTTTATAGCTGAGCCCAATAGCGTAGAATGAATTATGTTTCGAAATATGATAGCTCCTCATAAAGGATTATGAAATCGAACACAAATGTAAGCGCACTCAAGTTCAAAAAATAACGCTAGCGGAACTATAAATAACACGGAAGAGGCAAATGATGGTGCTTTTGGCGATAATTCTTCAAAAACATTGTATTTATTGGTAAATTTGAACATGACAAATGTTATTTAGAGCGGTTCTAAATAGAAATTTTAAGAACAATTAATTCGAAAATTTGATGGAAAGTGTCGCCAAAGGTTCATATGAGGAAATTTTAGTGGAAGAAGGATTTTATGTGCTTAAAATTCAGAATGATACGGAAGAAAATACAATCGTAGAACGCGAAATAGATAGCTCTTTTATCCAGTTTCATTTTTGTCTTAAGGGGGCTGGAAAGTTTAATTTCAATGAAGGCAATTACCAATTGGACGTAACCGAAGAGAACTCGTTGTTGCTCTACAATACCCAGAAAGATCTGCCCTTGAATTTATGCATGTCCCCAAATTCATGGTTGTTATCGGTAGTAATGACCATTCGTAAGTTTCACTCCCTTTTTTCCTCTGAAGCTGGTTACATCCCATTTTTAAGTGAAGAAAACAAAGAGAAAAAGTATTATTCGCAAGAACTGGTCTCACCAGCTATGGCGGTCGTACTGAGTCAGTTGATGAACTATAACCTCCACCCCTCCATCAAGGAACTCTATGTAAAGGGGAAGGTCTACGAGCTGATTTCATTGTACTTCAACAAAACTAAGGATGCAGATTTGGAACAATGTCCCTTTTTAGCGGATGAGGATAATGTACGGCGGATAAAAATGGCGAAGGAAATCATGATTTCCCGAATGGCGGAACCGCCGACCCTAGCTGAACTTTCCAAAGAAATTGGGTTAAGCTTAAAGAAGTTGAAAGAAGGTTTCAAACAGATATATGGGGATTCGGTCTATGGTTTTTTGTTCGATTATAAGATGGAATATGCGCGTAAAATGTTGGAAACAGGCAGGCATAATGTCAATGAAGTGGGTTTAAAGGTAGGCTACAGTACGGCAAGTCATTTTATCGCATCCTTTAAAAAGAAATATGGCACAACACCCAAAAAATATTTAACTTCAAACACTTAAATAGCCTATCATGAAATCCTACCTGTTTTTTCTTTTGGCCTTGTTTATGGTCGCGGGTTCCGTTGCCCAGGATAATCCTCAAGCCCAAGAAAAACAAAAAGTCCCAGAAATTGTTCTGGTTTTCAGCAAAACCGCAGGGTATCGACACAAGTCCATAGAAAAAGGAGTGCAAACCTTGAAGGAATTGGGAAGAGCCAATGGATTTATTGTTTTGCAGACCGAGACGTCTTCCGATTTCAATCTACAAAATTTGAGCAACTACAAACTCATCATCTTTTTAAGTACGACCATGGATGTGTTAAATGATGAAGAGCAAGATGCATTCAAAGCGTATATCAATAAAGGTGGGAATTTTTTGGGCATTCATGCGGCAACGGATACAGAATATGACTGGCCTTGGTTTGGGAAGCTTGTAGGGGCCTATTTTGAGAATCATCCGCAACAACAAAAAGCCAAGATAGATGTGGTAGATCGGTCACATCCCTCAACGGCCCATCTAAAAGAGGAGTGGGTCCACTTTGACGAATGGTACAATTTTATGAACCTGAACCCCAATGTTAATGTGTTGATGAAACTGGACGAAAGCAGCTACGACGGTGGCACTAATGGAGATAACCATCCCATAGCTTGGTACCATGAGTATGATGGCGGAAGATCTTTCTATACTGGGCTTGGCCATACAGAGGAAGCCTTTGATGATTCTGATTTTAAACAACACCTTTTGGGTGCGATAGAATGGTGTTTAGGGCGAAAATAAATTTGGTCTTGCCACAATAATCCCCGTATTACTTTTTATTTTTTTGAGATAATCCACCAAAGGGACTTTGGTGATTCGCACCGAGCCGGCACTGGAAGCATGAAGCAAATGAATTCTGCCGCCGCGTTTGATGGCAATTCCTGTATGTGTAACATCCAATCCCTTGATGGATGTCGCCAATGCAATAATGTCCCCAGATCGTATTAAATGCTCATGCCTTTGAATGTCCTCTTGGGCCAAAATACAAAGCGTTTCTTCGGCAAGGCCCTCCTCTACGCTGAGCATGGCTTCAAAGTTTTCATCTTGTTGTAGAAAAGGATACAAAGATCGGTGAGTCCCCATAAAATTGATGGCTTTTTGAAGTGCTTTACCACCAATTTGCGAGGTAATGTCTTTTACCAATCCCTTTTGTTCGTTATTTCGAATCCAATCGGTAAAGTAGTGCAAACGAGAGGGGTAACCATTTAAAACACCATTTCTATACCGAATGGTTTTTAAGTTGTCAACAAAATCCTCGAAATCCTCCGTTTCACTTTTGGCCATCATGGAGAAAGCCAATACATTTTCCACATAAGTGGTGCAATCAAAGCCCCTGAGGTTGATGACCAAGGTTTCCTCTTCCCCAATTTCCAGTGTTTTTTCCACATAGGGTTGCTCCAAAAACGTTAGGCCAATAGTTGCCATGGATAGTTCCTCCATAGGAACATCCAAGTCCATAATTGTTTGCATTTTCTCCTTAAACAACAGCGAATCTTTTGGGGTACAGGTGAGTTGGGAGAACAGAGGTGCCGTAAAAAGGCATAAAAACAGGAATGGAGCCTTGGAAAACATGTGGAATTTTGGTTTTGCCCATCTAAATTAAGATTATCTATAGAGTTATAGGAAACAAATGGGACGAATCAAATGTTAAATCAGCGTCAAGTAGTATTTTTATGGCTTTGAAAACAAACTATTTCAATCTGCTATGAAAGGAGTATTATTGGTCAATCTGGGGTCGCCTGATAGCCCAACACCGAAAGATGTAAAACCATACCTGGATGAGTTCCTAATGGATGGGAGGGTAATTGATACCCCTCAGTGGCTGCGCAATATTATTGTAAGGGGCATCATTCTGCAAACCCGACCAAAAAAATCAGCAGAGGCCTATTCCAAAATTTGGTGGGAAGAAGGTTCCCCATTAATTGTTATCTCAGAACGTTTTGCTGAAAAAGTAAAAAACCAAACCAAAATGCCGGTGGCATTGGGTATGCGCTACGGTTCCATGAGCATAAAGAATGCTTTGCAAGAACTGCATGATCAAGGAGTGAACGATGTTTTACTGGTACCTTTGTATCCGCACTATGCGATGTCCTCTTTTGAGACTGTAGTGGTCAAGGCAATGGAAGTTCAAGCTGAAAATTTCCCAGAAATACGTTTGACCACCCTACCCGCATTTTATAAAAACGAGGATTATGTAAAAGTACTTTCTGATAGTATCGCGAATGGACTGGAAGGGTTTGATTATGATCATATCCTCTTTTCGTATCATGGAATTCCGGAAAGACATATTCGCAAATCCGACCCTACAAAATTCCATTGTAAAATTGATGGAAATTGCTGCAAGATCAATTCTGTGGCCCATCATACCTGTTATAGACACCAGTGTTACGATACCACGGAATTGGTTAAAGCACAATTGAATCTACCCGACGAAAAGGTGAGTTCTTCATTTCAATCCCGTCTGGCTGGTGATCCATGGCTAAAGCCCTATACCGATTTTGAATTTGAACGATTGGCCAAGGAGGGCAAGACCAGGCTGGCCGTTATCACTCCTGCCTTTGTAAGCGATTGCCTAGAGACTCTGGAGGAGATTGCCATGGAAGGCGAGGAGCAGTTCAAGGAAGCTGGAGGAGAGTCGTACAAGCATATACCCTGTCTCAATGACAACGATGCCTGGGTATCCCTAATGGCAAAATGGGTCAACCAATGGGAGGCCAAAGAGGTTCTTCCAGTTTAAATAATTTTTGGGTTCGGCAGCAGTACGAACCTTAACCCTTAAAACAAGTCCCGAATCAAAAAAAGAGGGGACACCAATAATGGCCAAAGTCTCTTCAGATCAGTTGGGAACGGAACCTATCGGCAAATTGTTGATCAAACAGGCCGTGCCTGCATCCATAGGAATCTTGGTGATGTCCCTTAATGTGCTGGTCGATTCCATTTTTGTGGGGAATTGGATTGGCTCCATAGCCATAGCTGCAATTAATGTGGTGCTTCCTGTTTCTTTTTTTATTGCCGCATTGGGAATGGCCATTGGCGTGGGGGGATCTAGTATTATTTCCAGGGCCCTTGGGTCTGGGGACAAACAAAAGGCACTAAAAACGTTCGGGAACCAAATAACCCTCACACTGCTCGTCACGGTATCCATGGTGGCCTTAGGTCTATATTTTGTGAATGACCTTATTCCTGCTTTTGGTGGAAAGGGCAGTATTTTTCCCTTGGCCAAAATCTACTACACTATTGTCCTTTATGGAGTTCCTTTTTTGGCACTTTGTATGATGGGGAATACCGTAATTCGTGCTGAAGGAAAACCCAAGTTTGCCATGATTGCCATGATCATTCCATCAGTAGGGAACCTGCTCATGGACTACATCTTTATTTATGTATTTGATTGGGGTATGCACGGTGCAGCATGGGCCACTACCGCCGGATATCTTTTCTGCTTTGCTTATATCTTATATTTCTTTCTCTCCAAAAATTCGGAGCTCAAAATTGGGCTTCCCCATTTTTGGCTTAACCAACCTATTTTGAAGGAAATGGGCTCTTTGGGTTTTGTGACCTTGGCCAGACAAGCGGTTACCAGTATCACCTACCTGCTTATGAACAACATTTTGTTCAATCTTGGAGGTGAAGCCATGGTGGCCGTATATGCTATAATAGGTAGAATGTTGATGTTTGCTTTCTTTCCTGTCTTCGGGGTTACGCAAGGATTCCTGCCCATCGCCGGGTTCAATTATGGAGCCGTAAAATACGATAGGGTGAAAGAATCGATCTACACCGCAATTAAATATGCAGCGCTTGTGGCCAGCATCGTTTTTGTGGGCTTGATGGTTTTTCCAGAGGCCATAACCTCCTTGTTTTTAAGCAATAAAGAAAACCTTCCGGCAGAAGAGTTGGCTACCAATGCTTTTGTTTTGGAACATGCCCCAAATGCCATGCGATTGGTTTTTGCGGCCACCCCAATTATTGCCTTGCAGCTTATTGGAGCGGCCTATTTTCAGGCGGTTGGGAAGGCCATTCCAGCCCTGCTTTTGACATTGACCCGACAAGGATTTTTCTTCATTCCCTTAATTTTGTTGTTGCCCAACTTAATAGGTGAACTTGGAGTTTGGTTGTCCTTTCCAATAGCGGATACCTTGGCCACAATTGTAACCGGATACTATCTCTGGAAGGAAATCAAGACCAAGTTGGTTCCCCGGATTTAGTTCGATCAAGGATCAATAGCCGTGGCAGCTTTGCTGATGATCTTCCATTTACCTTCCAGTTTTTTCAGGAGAAATAAATCAATGAACAATAGATTTTCTGCCGGAATCGAAATTTCTACTTTAGCAGTAGCGATGTTGTTCGCTTGATCTACTTTTAGAATCTTGCCAATCCTTCCGTTGAATTTTCCTTTTTCCCTTTTCTTGAACAAATTGGCATATTCCTCAGGGCTAAGTACCCATAGTTCCTCATCCCTTTTCGACAGAAACAGGTCGGCTTCCTCATAAAAAACAGAAGTAATCTGTTCGGGGTTGTTGTATGAAGATCCATCCACGTACTCTTGGAGGGCCGCTCTAATTTCCGATTCCTCAGATTGGGCCGTTAAGGTAATTGCAGAAAATAATGTGAGTACGATCAATATTGAATTTCGCATTTTCATAATTTAAGTTTTGAATTTAAAGGTGTGATTTGAATAAGTTTTCCGTCATCTTCATCAGTAAGGATGTATAGTTTTCCATCTGGACTTTGCCTAGCCTTACGTATGCGAACACGGTCATCGATAAATAACTCCTCTGCGCTTTTAATAGTTTCATTTTCCAATTGGAAACGCCATAAACTACCTCTGGAAAGACCTGGCACGATGAGGTTGTTTTTCCATTGTGGAAATTCATCACCGGTATAGAAGGTAAGCCCAGTTGGTGCCACTGTATGGTGCCAAAACCAAATCGGAGGGGTAAAGGTGGCTCCCTCTATTTCCGGAGGGGTGTAGTCCGTGCTGCGCAACTTTCCGGAAGTTACATTGGGCCAGCCATAGTTGGCTCCTGCTCTTAAAATATTGATTTCATCACCCTGAATGGTACCGTGTTCACTGAACCAGATTTTATCAGACTCTGGTTGCACGGTGATGCCCTGGGCAGCCCGGATTCCTAGCGCATAGATGCCGGGAATGGCATCGGGCCCAAGATTTGGGTTGTCCTCGGGAATGCTTCCATCTTGATTGATGCGATAGATTTTACCTCTCTTATCGGTAAGATCTTGGGCAATGGGCAATTCAGGTTCATCCCGTTCCCAAAATAAACGTTCCCCAATGGTGACATAGAGCTTTCCATCGGGTCCAAAGACCATTCCACCACCATAATGGAAATATTCTTGGGTGTAGGGTTCGGCCTCAAGCAGCGTTTGATGACCATAAAGAGAATCGTTTTGCAATTTTGCCCTTACGACCTTGGTGGTGGTACCATAACCTGGTTTTTTGGCCGTATAGCTAAAATAGACCCATGGCACTGTCCCAAAATCGGGGTCGATCAAAATCTCAAAAATACCTGAGTTGTCCCCTAAATTAACTACCCGGATGCTATCCGTTAGATCTTCAGGAAAACCTTTTAGAATTTGTTTCTCCTTGGTTTTGAGGTTCACCTTGAGCAGATGACCATCTTTCTCTGATATTAGGGCTTCATCAGCTGAGAGAAAGGCTATGCTCCATGGGTGATTTAGCCCGTCCAGCATTACCTTTTTATGTGGCTGTGCAACCGAGACGTCTTGTTTTTTTGGTTGGCACGAAATACACAGGCCCAGTGTGAGCACTCCTAAACAAATCAAATTTTTCATCTCATTGATTTTGCACAAAGGAGACAAAATCTTTGGAAGAAGACTTTAAAAATCATGATTCTTAAAACGAAAAATCACCCACTGGCGAGCAATGCCTTTTTTCTAAAGGAAGATGGAGTTTGGTGGTTCCTGGCTTTGAATGCCAAATTAAAAGAGGTCACATTGCCAAAACCACAGTCATAGGCTATTCCTGCTATTTTTTCTTGAGCCTGTTCAGGGTCGGACAGTAGTTTTTTAGCTTTTTCAATGCGATGGTCGTTGACGAATTCAGAAAAATTCTTATGCCCGTTTTCATTGATGGCCTGCGATAATTTGCGAGGGGATACGCCCATTTTTTTAGCCATGGATTCCAGAGAGAGTTTTGGGTCCAAAAAGAGTTCTTCCTCGACCAACATGGTTTTTATGGAACCAAAAAGCGCAGAGGAATGGGACTTATCCATGGTCGATGCATTGTACTTCCCCAAACGAAAGGCATGTTTCTGAAGAAATAGAAAAGAGAAAATATAGATCAAAAAAGAAAAGGATACTGCACCCCCAATATAAAACGGGAATATACCACCCAGATTCCCCATATAGAAAATCCAAATAAGACCAACGCCTATGATTAGATTTCTGACCCATGTACTTCGTTGTCTATGTACATTTTCCCCATTTGTGATCAACACCGACAAGGACAACCCAAGATAACAGGCTAAATGAACAAAGACCAAAACATAAATGAGATACGAAATTGCCCTGCCATCATTTGGGATGATAGCGGCAAAGAGCACAAAGAAGAAAAAAGGAAGTAGATGTAAATAATCTTTGCGTCGGAGTGCCTTAAAATTCACCAACAGTCCCTTGGTGTAAAACCAAAGAAAAGGACCTGTCAATAAAACTCCAGAGATTCCTAGGTTTCGCTGCCATGGTTCAAGATCTAAATGGACATTGAGAATGGATTTTCCAATCCGAATAGTCAATCCTAAAATAACCATGGCCAGAAAAAAACTGGTCCGGTCATCCGGTTTCCCTAAAGTCAACAGATAACTGATTAAGAACAGGGCTTGGGCGATTCCCAAACAACTTAAAACCAATAAAACAACATCCTGACCCATGACCCAAAAATATAAAGACCTAGGAAAAGAAAATCTGGAATCCATTTATAGTTATTACTTTTAGCAAAACAGATTCATAGAGATGCGATTATTCAGTTTGATTTTGGCCTTATTGCTCCTTGGGGTGATGGGCTGCTCGGAGAAAAAAACTATGGTAAAAAAACATCAACTTTTTGTAGGGACCTATACCGATGGGGACAGCAAAGGGATATATCGATTTACCTTTGATGCCGAAACCGGGGAGCTAGGGGAAAAGACTCTTATGGCCGAACTGCCCAATCCCTCTTTTTTAAAGATTTCTTCGGACAAGAAACATCTATATGCTGTTCAGGAAACCGCCGATTTTGATAGTTTGGGTGGAGGGGTAACCGCCTTTAAGCTACAGGACAGTCTACTGGAGCTACAAAATAGCGCTGGGACCCGGGGTGCTCACCCATGCCATGTATCCCTCTCCGAAGATGGGTTTTTAGCCGCGTCAAATTATAGTGGCGGCAATGTTTCTATTTTTAAGTTGAAAGAAGATGGCTCTCTACCAGAAGAAGCACAGCTCATTGACCATAAGGCTTTGGATACCACCAAAATTGCCCATGCCCACATGGCCAATTTCACCTCCGACGGACTTTTTGTGGCCGATCTTGGTCTGGATGCGGTCAAGCGATACCAACTGCAGGACAAGCTATTTGTTCCTTCGAAACAAGTATCCATAAACATGGCCGAGGGAGCAGGGCCGAGACATTTTACCTTTGGTAAAACAGGAATACTCTATATAATCAATGAACTGAATTCCACGGTTACGGTTTTGCAAAAGAATGGGGAAGCCTACAATGAAATCCAAACCATAGGGACACTTGCTGAGGATTTTGAAGGGGATAGTTTTTGTGCAGACATTCATCTGTCCGAAGATGGGAGGTTCCTTTATGGATCCAATCGTGGTGAAAATTCTATTGTGGTTTTTTCAGTGGACGGAAAAACTGGGAAATTAAGTACCGTTGGAAGGACCTCAGTGCATGGGGACTGGCCTAGGAATTTCAGTTTGGACCCTTCAGGAAAGTTCTTGCTTGTTGCCAATCAACGTAGCAACCACATCACCATTTTTTCCAGGGACGAGGAGCTGGGCACTTTGACCTTTTTAAATGAAATTCAGATGGGGAGTCCTGTCTGTTTGGAATTTCTGGATTAATCTGCTTGGTGTTTTTCTTTCATTTCCTCAATGAAATCGGTGGACATATAATATAGGTTTAGCTTCCCACTGTTATGGGTGCCATTAATTTTTTTAATGGGGTCCAGCGCCTTGGCTTCAGCTGGAGTTTCCAATCTATCACTGGCAAAAATAAAGAGCTTTCCATCCTGACTTACCCATGGGCACATTTCATGTGAACTGGAGTTGATGGGTTCCCCTAAATTTTCAGGAGTTGTCCATTCACCCTCCATATTAAAACTGATATAAAGATCACCTCTCCCTAAAGTGTCATCATAGCCACGAAAAATCATATACCTTTCATCGGGATCAACAAAGGGATCGCCCTTATTTCCTCCGGCATTGATACTTTCAGGTAAAACTTCAACAGTATAGGCAGAATCCGAGGGAACTGCCCTGTAAATATCTCCCTTGGACCAGATATTAAAGTACAGATTCCCGGAATGCGTCAGGGAACTGTAATACTCGTTGTCTTCTTCTCCAGTCAAAACCACCCGAATAGGGTTACTCCAGCCAAAATCTTTTCGCTCCACATACCAAATCTTACTGTTCTCATTGTCCGCCTTTGGTCTGCTCGAGCTAAAATAAACTCGATTCCCATCCGGTGAAAAAAGCGGGTCAAAATCCGAATATTCACCAGAAAAAGGGGCGATTCTTGGGTCGCTCCAACTACTGTCGGCCTGCATCTCCGTAAAAGTGATATAGGCGGTGTAGGGCATGTCCGTAGTGTAATAAAATTGGGTGCCATCTGGGGAAAATGTACCGTTGTATTCCGTGGCAGGGGACGCCAGTAATTCAGGAGCCAGCAATTGAGGTTTGTCCAATGGAACGACCCCGAAAAATGGCCCATAGTGTTTGGGCTTTTCCTGTTTTAGCTCTGATTGAGGAGGTTGTTCCTTGCAACTCATGAACGAAAAAACTACGAGTACTGAAATTACTTTGAGGCTATTCACAGGTAAAAGTTTTAGCGTTGAAATCAAATGAGGTATCCATATTGGGCCGCAGGGCGCCATGCCAATAATCGATATACCATTTTTCCGGTTCGCCATCGCTTCGATAATCCGCCGTAAAAAAGGAGAAATCTTCCGTAAATGTTAGAATGATATCCCCTCTGCCGTCCGCATCCATCCATCTGCCTGTCATTTTAAAACCTTCAAGTTTCCCCCAAACGCCTCCTAGCGCATTTTTGTGTTTTAGTAGATAGGCCCCAACCACTTCATCCGAGTCAAAAGTCAGGTCGAACCGACCTATTTCAGTGCAATAATTTTTGACATAAACATTCGGACTTAAGGGAATACCCATCAAATTGTAGTGTTCCAGCTTGGAGGAATCACGGATTTGGTAGGTTTCCTGATTCATATTATCCATTTGGGAATCGTCCACAAAATAAAGTGAGTCTTTTAGGATGGCGAAGGTTGTTGGAATATCGGTTTCTTCTTGAAAGGCAGCTATCTTTTTTTCGTTCGTTATCTCAGATTGGTTTGGATTGAGCTGAAATCGATACACTCCATTTTGGGTGGCGTCCCTTCGGGTGTTCACAAGGGCAATCAGACTGTTTTTATACCATTTGAGCCCATCTATTCCTTTGTATTGGTTAGGTTTGTTCACCAACTTTTTCGTGGCAATATCCACTACGCGCAAACCGCTGGTGTAGGATGCCAAATACAGGAATTTATCGTCTTCGGAAATGGCAATACCATTGCAATGTTTCAGCTCATCATGGGTTAGGAAGACTTCCAATTTGTCTTCCTGTTTGTTGATGGTATAGATTTTCTCACTTTCAGAATCCGTTATGAAAATCTCACCGTTGCCGCCAACCGCCAAATCGTTGAGGTAGGCAAAACCGGTTTCTTTTAAGGCATAAGATGTAATGAGTTTCCCTGTTTTGGTATTTAGCAACAAAAAAACGGACTTGTTTTGGGGTTTGGGCAAACTATTTCCCAGGGCGTAAAGAGTGTCGCCCTTTATGGTCATTCCAAACCCGGAGAGGTAACCATATTCATCCTTTCCCGTGAATTCTTCTGCATGGGTTCCATCCAAATTGCTACACACAATTTTGTTGTGCAACAAACTGTTTAGATAAACTTTTTTAGTAATGGGGTGGATGGCAATTCCCTCCGGGAATAGATCCTTTTGAAATGATAGTTCTGTCTGTGCGGTAAGAGAGCAAGACATAAGTGCAAGACTCCAAGCAAGAAGTTTCATAAAGCTTTCAGGTTGAATAGGTTATTCAATGTTAATGAATATTTTTTCATAAGATTTAAAATTTATGTTAAACCGTTTAGGGCCTACAGGCTTAATTTTTATTGGGCTTTGAAAGTTCTTTCAGCAGCGAATGATACTTGTGTTTATCAAGTTTGGAAGTTGCATGTTTCAATGCATTTTGATACTCGTGTTTTGCTTTTTGCCCATCCCCCAACTCTAGATACCGACCTGCTTTGGCGGCCATTATAAGACTGCTTTTCGGATAAATTTTCAAACCATAATCCAAGAGTCTAATGGCCTGTTTAGGTTGTAATGCACTGCTGATTTCGTTCAATGCTCCTTCGGGAATTTCAACTTGATAGCCATAAAACCTTTTAAGGTCCCGGTAATAGTTGATGACTTTTTCAGCACCTTCCGTTGTTATGGATTCAGGAATATGATAGGACTTAAAAACGAATTCCAGACCATCGTAGAGACCTTTGGACATAGCGGCCACATGACTTTGATTTTCATAAACTTTAAATTCCCAATCAAGCCCTTTTGGATTGAGAGCTTGGAGCAAGGCCCTATGTTTTTTTAGGCCTTCCGCTCTCGGTGTGCTGCCTTCCGCAGATGCAAAAAGAAATGCTTGGGTATAACTTTCGGGTTTTAACTCCGTCTTGATAAAAGCTTCGGTTTTAGGACCAATTCCAGCTCCAGCCAAAATATAGGCATTGAACAGTTTAGGGTTTTTCACGGCGATGTAGTTGACAATGCCGGCGCCTGATGACCATCCGTATAAAATTTCAAAGCCGTTGCTCCGATAACGATTCTTAATAAAGGACAACACTTCATGCTCCAAAAACGAAATGAATTTTAAATAGGGCCCATCCGGTTTTAAATCCACAAAAAGGTCGCGATTTCTATCCGTGTTCGGAATGCCAACAACAATCAATTGTGGAAAAAAACCAAAGGCGTTGCTTAAAAAGGAAGCAGCGCCTCTGGCATAATCAAAAACATACTCGCCATCCAAAACGATCAACACCGGATAGGCCCGGTCTGAAACTGCATAATCTTTTGGCAGTTGCACCTGAATATTCCGTCGTTCTTTCAAGTACTTGGAATACAATGAGTGATTTTTGACTTTCTGTGCTTTTAGGGTGTGGATACCAGCTCCCAAAAGGAGAATCAAAACAATAAGCTGCCAAGAACGTTTCTTTACCAAGAGCATTTATTTTTTGGAGTCATAATACATTTGGAGCAAGTCCATGGTGATAAAATCATTACGGTGATGTGCTACAATTCTTTTAACACTTAGGTTTCGGGTAGCAATAAACTCCATAAACTCCCGGGTAGCATTTGGCACATAGTGAGGGAAAGTGTTATCGGCCGGAATCTCAAAAAAATCACCCTGATACATGACTTCATTGGCCCTAAAGTATACAAAACTCTGGCCTTTGCTATGGGAGTTGTCCACAACGAAAAATTGTGCATCCCCTATAACTGACTCGTTCACTACCTCCTTAAAAACAAAAGAATCGATTGTATCCCCAAACTTTGGATAGGCTTTGATCGCCAATATGCTGTAAGCATCCGCTAAGATGGTCGCTCCCAGTTTGGCGTAGGCCGGTAGGCCGCCAATATGATCACTATGGGCATGGGTAACGTAAACCGCATGGATTTGTTCCTCAGGGAACCGGGTTGTTATAAGATCGATGACCAGTTGGGAAAGGCGATCTGAAATAGGGGCTCCAAAAACTGTGATTCCATTTGGGTCTGTGGTGAAGAGAACATTTCTGTCTGCGGGGAGGGATTTGACCAAGTAAAGATCGGGACCAATCTTTTCAACACTTGGTTGCTTTTTCTCTGGTTGGTACATTGAATATTCTTCCGGAATGTAAAAATGCTCTTGTGCTATACTGTTGATTTGTTTCACTTGTTCAAGGGTGTACAAACCCTTGAGAGAACCATTTTTAAAATGCTGTATGCCATCCATATAACTTCCTCCGTTTATATTATTAAACAGCCACTCCTCTTCCGACCCGTTGAATGAGATAGATTGTAAGGCTACTGGCTCTATCTGGTACGTAACCTTTAAAGTGTCTTGTTCATCAGTAATTTGGATTAGCGTGGTTAGATTTTTCCGAAAATCCAGGGTATCCACACTAACCCTATCTTCTTGGGAAAGGAACTTTTGTGAAAATCTGAAATCCACAAGTTCGGTAAGCTCTTCTCTTACTTCTTCAATACGTTCCTTAGGTTGCTTTATGACCCTTTTCCCTAAAACGATCCCTTTAAGATCATATTGATACCCAACGGAATCTTGCTGAAATTCCTTTAATCCAAACTCAAAACCGCCAGGAAACCAGGCCCTTCGCTCTGCGAAAAAACGTTGTCCGTCCAAATTGACCATGTGCATGGAGCGTAAACTATCCGGATGTTCATAATCGTAACTTTGATACGGATTGAAGCCAACTTGCTGATATGAAACGTGCAGACCGGCGGTCGGCTTCTGGTCATAATGACTCTTGATTTTAGCTAAAATTTCTTTTCCATTAGGTTGATACTTACAGCCAGCTAGCAGTATCAACAATGTACCGATAATACACTTTTTTCCCATGTGTTTTCTTTGAAGATGGAATTTAGATGAATCACTTTTTTGAAGTGTCTATTATCTTAGGCTTGGGAATAATTTAACAGGATGCTATGGCATTGGTTTGATACCCGAGACATGGGAGGCTACGGCCTTCCAGAAACCATCCCGTTTAATCAAAATATTACTGCTTTGATAGATGGTTTCGACAGAATCGTTTAGGATGTGGCCAGTTCCGCAAATCAATGCGGTTCCATTGTCCAAGATATCCATACGCTTTATTTCATAGTAAAAGGAATCGTGTTGCATGGCGTTGACCTTGATATATTCCAATTCCTTGGCTTTGTTGGACCAAGTTCCACCTGCGTCGATCATTTGGAAATCTTCGCCCAATATCCTGTCCAATAGCATGGTGTCCTGTTCCCTATAGGCTTTTGGCCATTGCACTTCCTTGAGGTTTCTTAGAATACCCTCATCCTCAGCAGTAATGATACTGGATAGGATTTTGGGTTCTTTGGATTTTGATTGGCAAGAGGCTATTAAAAGCATGACCAATACTATCATTGCTGTTTTCTTCATCTGTTTCTGATTTATTATTCAATTCGTTTATAGTTTTCGGCGTAGAAAGCTTCCCCTTTGGGGTCAAAATGTATTTGGGTGTACGTATCCTTTTCCAGGATTACTTTCAATTTTGTCTCTACCGAATGACCCTCCATTGGTCTGGAGCAATATTCCCTTTTTTGAATCAGGGTGTCGCCGACCATTTCATAGGTCCCAAATGCATGCCATTCCAAGGAGTCCTTGGGTTTGTGGGACCACATATACTTGGTTTTGTAGAAAATCTTTACCATTCTTGGGTTCGGTGGAACATAAAATGTGTCTACAACCTGGTTGTTTTCATAACTATAGGTGCTCACCAAATCCCAGACACCCCGTATGCTTGTATTTTGAACGGTTGCCAAAACCGCAGCGGGTTGTTGTTGCTCGTTTTTAGTACAGCAATTGCTGAGTATAAGTAAAGAAGATGCGATTAAAATAGTTTTTTTCATATGATGGATTAAAAGAAGGTATATACATATTTTAAGGTGACCAGTTGATTGTTGAAAAGCGGAAGTTCCTGGGAGAACTGCATTCGGTCTGTGTTGTAATCTTGATTGTAAACTATATATAGGTTGTGCCCATCCCGGAAATTATATCGGAGCCTTGCACTTGTAAATATTTGATCTTGAATGGAATTGTATTGGGCCGTTATGCTACCGGAAAGATGTAAGTCGTAGGCCCAATTCATTCTCAACTGTGGCACATTGATCCATTCATTTATGTTTCTGTTTTTGAAATTCAGGTAGTTTAACCGCCAAGAACCTTCTATAGTGAAATGTTCGTTGATGCTCCATTCTGGGGACAGCTCAAATTGAAGGTTTCCCCCATCAAAAAAGCTGCCATATTCAGCAGAAACTGGGAATTTAAAAGCTCGCTGAAAACCACTTGAGTACGATGCACCATAATAAGTGTAGAAGTAATCGCCTGGAGGTATTATGATGGTGTTGGAGAACTGAAGTGGTTCCTGTAGATACTCGTATTGGACCTGACCAAAGATGGTAATTTCATCATTATTGAAAAAACGTCCCGTCCAATGACTTCTGTTATACCAGGTAAGCACGTCCGAAAAGTCGGGGGTAAAGTACAGATCCGAATTAATGGGCATCCACCTTCTGTATTGCAATGTATTTTTGGTTCTGTCCGTGTTGAACTTGCCATGATTCAACCCCAAATAAAAATTGTGGTGCTTCTCGCGAAGCAAAAACCCCATACCCGGATTGAACGCCTTCCCTGAAAACTCATAGGCACTTCTATAAAACCATCCGTCCCGTTTGCGGCGTGCAAATTGAAAGGCAAAACGGGAATTATCCACAAGGTTGTAGTCCGCACTCGAAAAATTTTCCCCTTCCACGGTGGTGGCCACGGAAGTGATTATAAAGTTCTCATCGCCCACATCGATCATGGCATCCACACCCAAAGCGGTATTGATATAGTCTTTTCGTGCCCTGTTTGTGGCCATAAACCCAATAAAGGAACGGTCGTTAAAAACCTTTCTCCGCAGTCGAAGTACAGAAAAGTTTTCGGTTGGAAGCGCCTCCTCATTTATCCGGGTGCCTTCGGTCTGTAATGAGAGAAATCCTAAATCCCAGTTTCCAAGTTCCCCGCTAAATTTGGCACCCCCAAGAATGGGAGTAAGCTGCCCATTATTGATACCTATGGTGCGGCTATAAAAAAGTTGGGAAAGGATGCCTACGTCAAAATCAAAGAGTCCGGATTGTTGTAAAAAGAACTTTCGTCTTTCGGGGAAAAAAATGGAAACCCGACCCAGATTTACGATTTGATCATCAATCTCCACCTGCGAAAAATCAGTGTTCAGTGTGAGGTCCAAGGTCAAGCTAGGTGTAATTCCATAGCGAACATCCAAACCGGCATCCAGTTCATGGAACGCGTTCTGTTCATATTCGGCTCCGGTTCCGTTTAGGTTAAAAGAATTTTGGGTCGATGCCAAAAGGTAAGGTGTAATCTGAAGGTCTTTTTTAGGCTGTAGCCCAACAAATCGTACCGGCTTTTTTAGTGAAGGTTTCCCATTTGCCCCAGTTATGTTTTGTGGTACTTCTGGATAGACCATCAATTTGTTGTCGTAGTTAATGGTCCTATGGGCAGATATACCCCCGAGTACTTCCCCATTGCGGATTTCAAACCTTAGGTTGGACAACGGAATCTTGTATTCGGCCTGCCAACCCTTGTCTGTAATCTGGGTCTTACCCTCCCAAATCATGTCGTAAGCTGGTGTTGAGGGCGCATTGCCCAAGGGTACATTGTCATTGTAAATGGCATCGTCATACCTACTTCCGGTGGGGTAAATACTAAAAATAAAAGCGTTCTTTCGGGTTCTGTTGGGATCAATTTGAAAGGCGAAATAATCGTCTCCGTACCAACCATCCCGCACCAAATTTCTACCAATGATCTGCTCCGGATTTTGGTCTTTGGCATCTAACCCTACATAGAGAAAATCATTGTCGAATGTGATATAGAGTTGGGTAAGGCTGTCTTTTGCTCCCCAATCGGGGCGCCATTCCACAAATGGAAAGTTCTTGGCTTCCTTCCAGAGGTCTTCGTCCAAAAACCCATCCAATTTAAGTTCTTTAGTGGTGGCATGAATGTTTTCTGTGCTATTCAGGTATTCCTGGGAGAGTACCACCAAGGGGAAAAAAGCTAACACAAGACCCAAAATATTTCGCATAAGATTCAACCGTTTTGGTCAAATCTAGATAGGTCGGTCAAGGCAAAAAAAAGTAGTGGTGCAAGCTGCGGAAAAAAAAGGGCCAGTCGCGGGTCAGATTTGGACCAGCTGCTGTTGGTACGTGCGACTGAATTTTATGTGATCTCCGGTCTTTAGGTGCAATCTGCCATCCCCACTTTGGTTTTTCTGTATCCGATCTACAAAATCGGCATTGACCAAATATGATCTATGCACACGCTTAAAGGTATCTGGGCAAAGATGTTCCGATAAGGATTTAAGGCTTTGATATTTTACAAATTTCCCTTTTTCGGTATGAAGTACTACGCAATTATTACTGGTTTCCACATAGATGATCTCATGGGGTTCCAATAAAAATTGAAAACCTTTTTTGGAAACCGAAATTCTATGGTTCGTTTTTTGGATGTCATCCTGTTGAATAGGTTCAGGGTTTCGTCCTTTTTGGATAAAGTAGAAAAGTAAAGCAAAATAGCACAGAAGATTTACCGCAACATTATTGGTAAGGCTGGCATTCAGCACATTGAAGCTTGGTGAGGTACAATTGTAAATGGTGGTCATTAGGAAAACTACCAAAACCTGTCCAATTATAATATTCACCATGGAGGCTGATAACCCAAGCCCACTTTGAATTAGGAGGTTTTTTCCGGTGCTGGTCACAGCCCATTTACCGCCCCATGTTCTGATTTGTTTGGCCGAAAAATTCCAAAACACAAAGCTGGTTATGGCCAAAATGGAAAGTTCCGAGAAACAGCTTGCATCCAAACTTGCTTGGAACATGCGACCAAGCCCCATGTTCAAAAGCACAAAAATGGTCACTAAGCTTATTTGTTTGGCCATGGTTTAAAGGTAAGCAATCCAATTCCTGAAGGCCAGAATTTTAAGATTTAGTTAAAAAATGGAACCGGTTTTACTGGCTTTTTGCCCTCTGCAAACCAGGTCATTCTGTGTTTTTGAGGCCACCTTCGTACAAGTGTATCCGCTTTTTTGTCATACCAAACTGCATCAAAGTCACCTTTTGTGGTGAGCACTACCCGCCATTCTTGCTGCAATAGGTCAGAGTTCTTGTAATGGGCATTAAGACTATCCCACTCTATAGTGGAAAGTACCTGGGGGTCCAAGTGTACCATGACCTCTTGTTCGCTTAAAATGGCCAGCCAAATGGGAGAAGAAATGTGTTCAATGGACAAATCTTCGCGTTTTACTCCCCAACCTATTTTTAAATCCTGCCCGGCTCTGATGGCATCCATCAGATTGGCTTTGCTTCCACTTAATACGCTTCCATCACGATCTGTTTTTAGAACCACCCGCCAATTGTCTTCGGTTAAAGTTGTGGTATTGCATGCCAAGATCAAACTGATAAAGAAGAAGAAAAAAATCCGTTTCATGGTGTTATCCTTGACCAAAATATATTAAAATTCCTATCAATATGAGAGCAAAGACCACAGCTAAAAAGATTTTCCAAAAACTATAAGGTCGAGACCCGGAAATTTGCCCATTTTCCCCATTGATAAAAAAATGGTACTCCTTACCATTATATCTGTATGCGCTGATGTAAACCGGAAGCAAAATATGCTTGAATGTCTCATCACTAAGTTCCATGTCCATGCTCGTAACACGTTGGGTATCTCCCCCAATGTCTCGTCTACACCATCGCTTGGCAATATCTCGCGCCACTTCTTTGGAATGTAAATGTCCTTCCTTTAGAGGGATGGTATATTTTTCAGTAACAAATCCAGCCAAAAAACTACTGCTAAAAGGCTGGAGTTTTTTCAAATTCCATCTAGCTATTTTCCCCGGGATTCTCCCCGAACGTTGCTGCGAGGCCTTGATCAAGGTATCGTCCACAAAGCCAGATACCCTTCCCGAAGCCGGATACCACCGTGTTTTTCGTACCCGCTTGCTTACCATTTTTCCATTGGCGTCCCGAACCCGTCGGGTTTCGTAATAGTATTCGCCCCGTTGCCCTGTATACCGTGCAGCCAATTGGGCGTCAAAGGTCCAATAGGGTAGGTAGAGTCCCTTTGTGAATTGGGGATCGAGGGATGCTTTCTTTAGTTTGTTGGGCGCCCACCATAATCGGTCCACCCATTTTTTGAAAATAAGAAAGGACTTTTCCTTTTCTATTTGAAAGGGTAATACAGCACCTGGTAAAATCCATTCTTCCTTGTAGGCATCTTCAAGAATTAACGGCATGCTGCAATACACACAATGTAAAGATTTATAGTTCTCCTCCACATGTTGGTTGGCACCACAGTTTTTGCAATGGAGCATGGATATTTCCTCACTGTGCTTCTGGGCACCCATATCCCTGAGGTAGGGATAGAGTTCCAATTCCTCAAATCCATTTTCATTGACTTGAATGGATTCTTGATGCCCGCAATATTCGCAGCTTATAGCGGTAGTGCCAGGTTTATATTTGAGCTCCGCCCCGCAATTTACGCAAGACTTCTTGAGTTCCGTTTCTTGAATTGATGGTTCCAAAAATTAAGAATTTGGCAATGGAGGAGGGGTGTTTCCACCGAGGAACGATTTTAGTTCTTCCACATCTTTTAAAGCGGTCCAGTTGGCCATTCCCTGCTTCCAAACCAAACTATCCCGGTTAATGGTCCTACCTGCAAAGAGTGCTTGAAGTTGTTCGAAGGAGACTGGCCCTTGTTGTGCCCCATTGACGGCATAAAAGTATTGGACTTGAACTGGCATTGGAGGGGGTACAGCAGCTCCCGGCTGTGGTCTTTGCGCGGCGCCTCCCATTTGGGGCGACATCATCCCACCCATTTGCTGTGCCAGGACAAAGCCCATACCCATGCCCATTCCGGCACCGGCGGTTCCACCTTCGTTTTTGGCCGCGGCCTCAATAGCCTTGGCCGTTTTAAACTTAGTGAGTTTGTCCAGGTCCAGTTTGTCAATTCGGCTGTATTCAAAGATTTCCTTTTTAAGGTCTTCCGGCATGGAAACGTTTTCAATGTAAAATTTCTCCAGTGAGATTCCCACCGACAAGAATTCAGGTTTCATCACCTCTTGACAAGTTTCTGAGAGTTCGGAGGTATTTGCCGCGTATAATTCTATAGGAAGGTTGGCTTCCCCCACAGTATCCGTAAATCGGGTCGCGATAAGACTTTTGAGGTGTTCATTGATTTCAAAATTGGTGAAGTTATTGTCGGTCCCAACAATATCAACAATGAACTTTCCTGCATCCGATATTTTGAAGGCGTAAGTTCCAAAGGCACGGATTTCAACAAGCCCAAAACGATCATCACTTAGGGTTATTGGGCTTTTGGTACCCCATTTTTCATCCGTAAACAAATGGGTATTCACAAAATAAACTTCAGCCTTAAAAGGAGAATTGAATCCATACTTCCACCCCTTCAAAGTGGCTAAAATAGGTAGGTTTTTAGTGGTAAGGTCGTAGGTTCCTGGAGTGAAGACATCGGCCAATTGCCCTTCGTTGACAAATACGGCTGTCTGCCCTTCCCGGACAATAAGTTTGGCTCCGTTCTTTATTTCGTTTTGGTAGCGTTCAAACCGATGGGCGATAGTGTCATCGGTATAATCCAACCATTCAATAATGTCTATAAACTCATGGGTGAGCTTTTCTTTGATCTTGCTAAAAATATCCATGGTGCAGTGTTTTTTGTATTTGTTTCTAAAGCTATAAAAAAGGTAAGATTGAAGGAAATAATAATCAGCGAATTTTTCCGGCTTCCCTTAGCATCTCCAACACCTCCGTTTTGGGCAGAGCTTCTATTTTGTGTCCCTTTCTACCGATCATACTTTCTGCTGTAAAAAGCGAGTTCAAAATTGCTTCCTCCGTTGCTTCAATTGTGGCTAAGAACAGTGGGGTCATGGCTTCATTTCTCATGGCTGGTGCAGATGTGGCCAGCTGTTCACTTACATAAGGAATTCTTGAAGCTTCAGCCGTGGAAACTGCAATTACATAGTCGCCGCTGCCGTTGCTTGCTATTCCTCCAGTCCTTGCTAAACCCAACATGGCCCTCTTGGCCAATCGCTCTAAGTTTCTGGAATTCAGTGGAGCATTGGTAAGGACAACCATCATGCAGGATCCGTCGGTGGCGTATTTAAAACTGTCCGAATAATGACCCATTTGCTTTCCTACATCTACTCCTGCTATCTTTAACATTCCGCCAAAATTGGTTTGCGCTAGTACACCAACGGTATAACCACCTGCTTCTTTGGGAACTACCCTAGAGGATGTTCCAATACCGCCTTTAAAGCCAAAACAAACGGTCCCGGTTCCAGCTCCAACATTCCCCTCTTTAACGGGTCCGGGCTCTGCGTTTTCTATGGCCAATAGCACGTCCTTTTCGGTTAGGTGTCTACCACGAATGTCATTTAGGTAACCATCGTTGGTCTCACCTACAACCGCATTGACCGATTGCACAGCTTCATTATGGGGAAGGTTTAGGGTGTAATCCACAACAGCATTAACCGCTGTTGCCACTCCTAGAGTATTTGTTAAGACGATAGGGGTTTCCAAATTTCCCAATTCCTTGACCTGGGAATATCCAGCCAATTTTCCAAATCCATTACCCAGAAATATAGCCGCAGGGACTTTTTTTTGAAAAATATTATCCGAATGCGGTAGAATGGCGGTCACACCTGTTCTAACATTGTCTCCTTTGATTAGAGTGGTATGTCCTACACGTACTCCGGGAACATCGGTAACCGCATTTAATGGACCCGGATTTAGCACTCCGATTTCAATTCCGTGGTCCCTGAGACGTTTTTGTTGTGCGGAACTTAAAAAAAATGCGAACAACAGTACTATTAAGATTGATTTTTTGACCATGAAGACCAAATTACCATTTTTGAAATGTAAGGGGAAATCATTGCGGCTTTTTCCCTACATTTAAGATCGACTAATTCAACACCTTGAAAATGAAATTATCTTTTGTCAAAGCCGGCATTTTAGTGCTGGCCTGTTGCCTATTTGCAACATCTGTCCAATCCCAAAGAAAAAGGAACAATCAAAGTGGACCGGAGTATCCTGAGGAACTGTATTCAAGTCTTGAGTACCGTTTGGTTGGACCTTTCCGTGGCGGTCGTTCTGCCGCAGTGACCGGTGTTCCTGGAGAACCCAATCTATTTTACTTTGGAGCCACCGGTGGGGGAGTATGGAAAACTTTGGATGGCGGTCGTTCATGGGAGAATATTTCCGACGGATATTTTGGGGGAAGCATAGGCGCTGTTGAAGTAGCCAAAAGTGACCCCAATGTGATTTATGTTGGCGGGGGCGAGAAGACCTTACGCGGAAACGTATCCAGTGGATATGGCATTTGGAAAACCGAGGATGCCGGAAAAACTTGGGAAAAGGCAGGACTTGAAAAGAGTCGACATGTCCCAAGAATCCGGATTCATCCAACAGATTACAATACCGTGTATGCGGCGGTTCTGGGAAATATTTATAAGCCTACCAAGGAACGAGGAGTGTATAAAAGTACAGATGGTGGTAACACTTGGAGACAGGTTCTATTTGTAAATGATCAGGCAGGTGCAGTTGATCTCACCATAGACCCGAACAATCCTAGAATTTTGTACGCGTCAACATGGCGGGCCAAGAGGACACCCTATAGTTTGAGTAGCGGAGGAGATGGTTCTGCACTTTGGAAAAGTACCGACAGTGGTGAAACTTGGACAGAGATTTCCAAAAACGAGGGTTTTCCCAAAGATACACTTGGTATTATAGGAGTTACCGTTTCTCCCAAAAATAGTGATCGGGTATGGGCCATTGTTGAACACAAGGAAAAAGGGGGACTTTACCGTTCCGAAGACGGAGGAAAAAAATGGGCTCAGGTCAACAGCGAACGTAAACTACGACAACGCGCATGGTATTACACCCGCGTTTATGCCGATACAGAGGATGAAGATGTCGTTTATGTGCTGAATGTTCGTTACCATAAATCTACCGATGGAGGAAAAACATTCAATACCTTCAATGCACCTCATGGGGACCATCACGATTTATGGATATCACCAGAAAATTCCAAACGCATGATTATTGGTGATGATGGCGGCGCACAGGTAAGTTATGACGGAGGAGAAACATGGAGTACATATTACAACCAACCAACAGCACAATTTTATAGGGTGACCACGGATAATGCATTCCCGTATCGCATTTATGTGGCGCAGCAGGATAATTCCACAATTCGAATCAATCATAGAAGCGATGACGAATCTATTAGTGAGGAAGATTGGGAACCCACCGCAGGTGGTGAATCTGCCCATATAGCGGTGGACCCCACCAATAATGATATTGTTTACGGGGGTAGTTATGGCGGATTTTTGACCCGAGTCAACCATGATAAGGGAACTGTGCGTGGCATAAACGTATGGCCGGACAACCCCATGGGGTATGGAGCGGAAGGAATGAAGTACCGTTTTCAATGGAACTTTCCCATCATTTTCAGCAAACATAATCCCAAGAAACTGTACACCTTTTCCAATCATGTGCACCTGAGCACCAATGAAGGGCAGAGCTGGGAACTGTTAAGTGGCGACCTTACCAGAAACGACCCAACAAAGTTGGTGAGCAGTGGAGGTCCCATCACCCAAGATAATACTGGAGTAGAATACTACTGCACCATTTTTGCTGCCAATGAAAGTCCCATAAAGGAAGGTCTACTTTGGGTAGGAAGTGATGATGGACTTATCCATGTTTCCAAGGACGGAGGGGCGAATTGGGAAAATGTAACGCCTCCCAACTTACCAGAATGGAGCATGATCAATAGCGTGGAACCTTCTGCTTTTGATGAGGGAACTTGCTACGTGGCTGCCACAAGATATAAGTTAGGGGATTTCCAACCCTACTTGTACAAGACTACTGACTATGGGCAAACCTGGACAAAAATAACGAATGGTATAAACTCAGAGCATTTTACAAGAGCCCTTCGGGAAGACCCAAAAAGAAAGGGTTTACTGTATGCAGGCACGGAAACCGGCATGTATATTTCTTTCAATGATGGACAAAGATGGGATAAGTTCCAATTGAATTTGCCAATTGTTCCTATCACGGATTTGACCATAAAAGACAATAATTTGGTGGTGGCCACCCAAGGAAGAAGTATTTGGATTATTGATGATTTAACAGTGCTACACCAACTGGACGCTTCCAAGAAAAGCGCAGGAAATATTCTTTATAGGCCAAAGGATAGCTACAGAACCAAAGGATCAGCAGCCAAAGAACCTTCAAAAACCGAAGGACAAAATCATCCCAATGGTGTGATTACGCATTTCTATCTCAAGAATAAATCTGAAAAAGACAGTATTCAACTCACCTATACCTCTATGAGCGGGGATACCTTGGCATCCTATAGTTCTTTCGCCAAAGAGGACAAAAAGAAACTGAAAGCTAAAAAAGGAGGGAACACCCATGTTTGGGATACCCGGGGCAAGGGCGCAGAAAAGTTGAAGGGAATGATTCTTTGGTGGGCCAACCTAAACGGTGCCAAGGCGGTGCCCGGCTCTTATAAGGTACACCTCAATGTTAATGGGGCTGATCAAACCCAAGAATTCAAGATTTTGGCAGACCCAAGGGCAGAAGTTTCGATAGCCGATATGCAAAGACAGTATGATTTTATTTCGGATATCAATTCCACTGTGGATAAAGCACACCAATCCATCAAAAAAATCCGAAAGATCAATGAGCTCTTGGCGGCATTCGCGAAGCAATACAAAGACAATGAAGAAACCAAGGAATTGGTGAAAAAAGCAAACGAAATGAAGGAGCGTTTCGGCGCAATAGAAAAAGCGCTGTACCAGACCAAGAACCGGAGTAATCAAGATCCCTTGAATTTCCCAATTCGTTTGACCAATAAATTGGGGCATCTCAATAGCCTGGTTTCCATTGACGATTTCCCGCCAACGGCACAGGATGTAGCTGTTAAAAACGAGTTGACATCAAAAATCAATACGGAATTGGATGCATTTGATGCCCTGGTTGATAAAGAAATGCAAGAGTTTAACCGGCAATTCAACAGTTTAAACCTTAATTACCTGTCTATAGAGGAATAGGCCGCCCAAAAATGGGGATTCCAATGAATTCGCCTAAATTTATCGCCTCCTATAAAGGACGAGAACTACCTGTATAGGTTTAGGCGATTTTATGAGTGTGAATCCCCATTCTTTTTATGAAACCCAGCTGCGGAAGTTTGAAACGCGGCTCAGTGAAATCAAAAAAAAACTCGATGTTTCCAGCAGCATACGACTTTTGGTTGTGGTGCTCACAATTTTAGGAACCTATTTGTGCTGGGACAAGGCTCAATTTTTAGTTCCAATACTCTTCTTCGGAATCGGGACTTTTGTTTTCTTGGTGTTACGGCACAACAAGTTGCGGTATCAGTATGAGCTGACGGGCGAACTTTTGTCACGGAACCAAAAGGAGTTGAAGGTACTCAAGAGGGATTTTTACGATTTGCCCGATGGAAAGGAATACATGGACGCCGACCATTGGTTTGGTTCTGATATCGATTTGTTTGGACGGGGGTCTTTTTATCAATATCTGAATAGGACAGCCTTGGAAAGCGGTGCCAAACGACTGGCGAGCCTGCTGCAATCGAACAATATTGAACAGATAGAAGTAAAACAAGCCGCTATCAAAGAGCTATCCACAAAACCTGAATGGCGACAGGAATTTGGTGCAACTGCCGTCCTGGTAAAAACGCAGCTCCCAGCCTCCAAAATTGTTTCTTGGCTTAGCGGATATATATCATTTATCCCACCGTCCATACTCACCTTGGCATATATTTTTTCATCGATTTCCATAGCGGTGACCATAGGATGTTTTATGAGCATGATATCCTGGTTTTGGTTGTTATTGGTTTTTGTTTTGGGATTGGGAATCACTGGTCGCTTTTTGAAAAAGACCAACAAACTTTCGGCTGATGCATCCAAAATCCAAAACACCTTTACCCAATATTCACGCTTGCTCGCACTTATTGAAAATGAAGAATTCCGAGCTGAACTTTTGCATGAACAAAAAGGAAAGGTAGACGAGGGAGATTACACTAGCTCCCAAGTGCTAAAGAAATTTTCCAGATTGCTAGATCGACTAGACCAACGTAACAACGTCCTGGTTGGGTTTATTTTGAATGGTTTTTTTCTGAGGGATTTGATGATTTGCCATGCTATCGAAAATTGGATTGGGGATAACAAAGACCGGATTCCAAAATGGTTCGAGGCCATTTCTTTTTTTGATGCTTTCAACAGTTTGGGCAATTATGCCTTTAATCATCAGAATCATACATATCCCAAAATTGCAACTACCTCAAAAACTTTGGAGTGTAAGGGGCTGACCCACCCTTTGCTTGACCCTGGTAAAGCCATCCAAAATGACATAAGCATTGCAAATGATGAGTTTTTCATAGTTACCGGCGCAAATATGGCCGGGAAAAGTACTTTTTTACGAACAGTTTCCCTTCAATTGGTAATGGCCAATATTGGCCTTCCGGTTTGCGCACACTCAGTAGTATATTCCCCAATTAAATTGATAACCAGTATGAGGACCACCGATAGCCTTGCCGACGAGGAAAGTTATTTCTTTAGTGAGCTAAAACGACTGAAGTTTATCATGGAGGAAATGGGAAAGGACAAGTACTTCATCGTTTTGGACGAAATATTAAAAGGAACCAACAGCAAGGATAAGGCCTTGGGTTCGCAAAAATTCGTGGACAAATTGGTGCGCTTAGGAGGAACTGGGATAATAGCCACCCATGATTTAAGTTTATGCACGGTAGCGGAAGAACAGAAAAAAGTGTCCAACTACTTCTTCGATGCACGAATTGTAGATGGTGAACTTTTCTTTGATTACCAATTCCAAGAAGGCATTTGTCAGAACATGAATGCAAGCTTTTTGCTTAAAAAAATGGGATTGGTGGATTGATTTAGGAACACGGAGCCTTAAATTTACAGTGGCCATAAGTAACTGACGGAATGTTATATCCTTATATAAAATCTTTGCATTTGATTTTTGTGGTAACCTGGTTTGCAGGTCTGTTCTACATTCCCCGCTTGTTCATTTACCATATTGAAGCTTGGCAAAAACCTTCTCCTGATAAGGAGATCTTATCGGACCAACTGAAACTAATGACCAAACGGTTGTGGTACATAATTACATGGCCTTCTGCCATTCTATGCACGGTCTTCGCTATTTGGTTATTGGTTTTGATGCCCGGTTGGTTAAATCAATCTTGGATGCATATAAAATTGGCATTTGTGGGATTGCTCATAGTCTACCATTTAAAATGCCACCAAATTTTTAAACAATTGCAACGGGATGAGGTAAAATACACTTCACGGTTTATGCGGATTTGGAACGAGGTGGCCACTTTGGTACTTTTTGCGGTAGTATTTTTGGTAGTGTTGAAAAATGCATTCAACTGGATTTACGGAACCGTTGGGATACTAGTGCTGGCCATATTGCTCATGTTGGGAATCCGATTATACAAAAGAATCCGGGATAAAAATCCCAATGCCTAAAAAAGTTATGATAGAACGCCACTGGTTCCAACACCAATTTTTGAACTTGTAGATTGGGTTTGAACTTGGACCTGAAATGGCTCGATTATTGCTAACTTTAATCCCAAACTTCCAAGGATTGTTTAAAAAATTATCGCTTCGTTCCCGCATTTTTTTCACCATGATCATGTTGGTGGTAATAGCCTCGGTGCTTATCGCTGGAGTGACCATCTATCAATACAGGGAGCAGAGCAAAGACTATCATGAAAACCGCTTGGAACGTAAGGAAGAACAGATTCTCCAGAGTATTTCATACGTTTTAAGGGAGACTACCTACCCAGTTAGCACTGAGAATCTTGAGAATATTTTCCGGGATGAAATCTATAAGATTGCCGATGTTCAAAATGTCCCTTTCAACATTTATGATCTGGAAGGCGGATTGATCAAAAGTTCCAGACCAGCCTTTGAGGCCGATTCCATCTCCAATTGTTTGGATGCCGAAATCCTGAACAATCTGGATATGAACCTGAACAAGCGCTATGTGGAGAAAAAACGTGCCGCTGGAGATAACTATCAGGCATCCTATACCTACATCAATGACCTAAGGTCCAAACCCATAGGTATTGTTAACCTGCCCTATTTTGAGGATAATTCCTTTAACAACATGGAGCTTCGGGAATTCTTGTTTCGCTTAGGCGGGGTATACCTGCTCATGTTGCTTTCTGCCATCATATTTGCTTATTTCATTTCGAAATATATTACTCGTTCTCTTCAGACCATATCAGACAAAATGGAGCAGACCAACCTGACCAAGCGGAACGAAAAAATCCATATTGACCGACCTAGTGTTGAAATTGGAAAACTGGTGGACTCCTACAACGGAATGATCGACGAGTTGGAAGAAAGTGCGGTGAAACTCGCACGTAGCGAAAGGGAACAAGCATGGCGTGAAATGGCAAAACAGGTGGCCCATGAAATAAAAAACCCATTGACACCTTTACGGCTGACCATTCAGAGCTTTCAGCGAAAGTTTGATCCCAACGATCCCAAGGCGGAACAGAAAATCCAGGAGTTTTCCAAGACGGTGATACAGCAAATAGATACCCTTAGCAATATAGCCTCGGCCTTTTCCAATTTTGCCAATATGCCCGCACAACAAAATGAGACCTTGAACGTGGTCAAAATCGTGAAGCTGGCATTGGAAATTTTCCATGAGGATTATATTCATTTTATCTCGGATGAAAAGGAAATCATCGCCAAATTAGACCGAACCCAGCTTATCCGCGTGGTTACCAATTTGGTCAAAAATGCCATTCAGGCTGTTCCGGAAGTGGATGCTCCCCGGATTTTGGTAACTGTGGCATCTGAAGGTGCTCAGGTTAAAATCTCTGTTGCGGATAATGGCATTGGAATTCCGGATGATTTCAAGGAAAAGGTTTTTGAACCCAAGTTTACTACCAAATCAAGCGGCATGGGACTCGGTTTGGGCATGGTTAAAAATATCGTGGAGAATTATCAAGGGAGTATCGATTTTACTTCCCAAGAGGGTAAGGGAACCGTTTTTGCGGTGAGATTCCCAAAGGAATAAAGCTATAATTAAAATATAAATGGACTACGAAAACATTTACATAGAAGAAGAGAACAACATTGCAACGATTACCATAAATCGTCCCAAAAAGCTAAACGCTTTGAACAAGCGTACAATAGCTGAGCTGCACGAAGCTTTCAAGGAATTGGATGATGACAAGGACATCCAAGTGATTGTGGTTACCGGCAGCGGGGAAAAGGCTTTTGTGGCAGGGGCCGATATCTCGGAATTTGCCCATTTTTCACAGGAAGAAGGCAAGGTTTTGGCGGCCGAAGGGCAAAGGCTGCTATTCAACTTTGTGGACAACCTCTGCACACCCGTTATTGCGGCGGTAAATGGTTTTGCTTTGGGTGGAGGCCTTGAATTGGCCATGTCGTGCCATTTTAGGATAGCAAGTGACAATGCTAAAATGGGATTACCGGAAGTGTCTTTGGGTGTTATCCCTGGATATGGGGGCACACAGCGTCTCGCCCAACTCATTGGTAAGGGGAGGGCTATGGAAATCATCATGACCGCAGGTATGGTAGATGCTAAAAAGGCGCTGGATTATGGTTTGGTCAATCATGTGGTTCCCCAAGACGAATTATTGCCCCTAAGTCTTAAAATTGCAAGCAGGATATCGAATAACTCCCCTGTGGCCATAAAATACGCAATAAAAGCAGTAAATGCTGGTTTTAAGTATGATGTAAATGGTTATGAAACGGAGATTGATGCTTTCGGAACCTGCTTCGGAACAGACGATTTCAAAGAAGGAACAACAGCTTTCCTTGAAAAGCGAAAAGCAGATTTTCCGGGATCATAGCCATGGTATAACCAAACCAGACTATGATGAAATCTAGAATCATACTGCTAGCCTTGTTGTTTATTGGGGTATGGCTCCATGCCCAGGAAAAAATGCCGGTTTCTTATGATTTCGGCGAAAAATTCAATGATAGATACCGATACTCCAACTTGTTGAACATCTCAGAAGATGGGGCCGGGGGTTATATTTTGGTAAGGGCCTATTTTCAGGGCTTGATCTTGAAACCAAAAGGATACCTCATTGAGCAGTACAATAGTAACCTGGAATTGGTATCTGAATACAATTACAAGCTACGCGGACTGGATTTTGTGGATGGATTCCTAAAGAATGGCCAGTTGAACCTGCTGTTCCTAAACTATAACTACGATCGTGGACAATATGAATATTGGGTACATACAAGCCCCATTATCGCCTTTAATTTTAAAAAGGAAAAACTGTTGTCCATTGCTTCGGAGGAGGTAAGGAACCCGGTGGACAAGAATTACTACAACCGCAATTTCTCCAGCGGATTTTCTACCTCGATCCTTTTCAATCAAGAAAAGACAGGATTTGTGATCAGCACGCATCACAAAAGAGGGAAGAACAACAAACATATCATCCATCTGTTCGATACCTCGCTCAACAAAAGGTTTGAGCACGATTTTTCGCATGAAATCGAGGAAAAAAACTATGCCTTTGAAAATGTGGCGATTTCCACGGATTTATCCACAGCCTATATAGTAAGTAAGGCCTACTTCAAGAAAAAGCGTTTTAGGGTAGATGAGCGAAAGTTCCAGTACGAATTGGTAAAAGTTTCCGCCAATGGAAGTCAAACACAGTCCTTCGTAGACCCTGGGAAATATCCTGAAGCATTATACCCGATTATTTTAAAGAACAGACTGGTCTGTGCAGGTTTTTACGCCGATAGAAAGGATAACCGATACAATGGAATAGCCTATTTTGATGTGAATCCGACCAGCTTGGCGATTCAGAACCAAAAATACAATCCATTTTCCCAACAATTCATGGAGGATAAGTTTGGTAGGGATGAAGAAAAAGTAGTCAAAAACCTTGTTTTTAAGGGGGTTGAAGTTACCGATGAAAATGAAATATTTTTTAATGCAGAAGAGTACTTTGTAACCACGGGAATGGAAGTTACCGGTGCGGGACAGCGCGTAAAATTGGAACGTTTCCATCACAACGACATTGTAAGTGCCAAACTAAAGACCAATGGAGAGCTCGCCTGGGCTAGAAACATAAACAAGTCCGAGGTGACCCAGGGCGATGGGGCTTATGCCTCTTACAGTTCGTATTGCAAGGATGGAAAAACCTATTTCTTCATTTGCACAGCCTCAGAAAACCCGCAATTGATCAACAATGAACGTTTGATCTTTAAGCAGGGATTGAGCCGTAACCGAAATGTCTTTATGATTTCATTGGATGAAAATGGAGTCATGGATTACGAGAAAATCATAGACAATCAGGAAGCGCGACTGCCCTTAATGGTCTCCAAACCCCTAAAGGATATAGATGAAAGTAAGATGCTGTTCTATGCCAAAAGAGGAAGCAAAAAACAACTTGTAAAAGTATCTTTCCTATAACGTAATCCTGTAAATATCTTTTAAGGGCATTAATTTATAATTGGATTATTTCCATAATTTTGGAATAAATCCATTTTATGAAACTCAACAACCTACAAAAGGGGCGAGGTGCCCAAAAAAACCCGCATAATCGGTTCTTGCAGCATGTATATGAAATCCGCGAGGACTTTCTGGAATTCTGTCGTTTAGAGGGTGAAGAGGCTGAGAGCAATAGCATCGAGTATATCCCTATTTTTCCAAAGACTATTGTAAACAAGGTGGCTAGTCCGGATGTGGGAATGGAGTATTCCATGAACCCTTACCAAGGTTGTGAACACGGTTGTATTTATTGTTATGCCAGAAATGCGCATGAATATTGGGGCTATAGTGCAGGAATGGATTTTGAGCGAAAAATCTTGGTCAAAAAAGCCGCTCCTGAACTTTTGGAAAGCAAAATTCGGCATAAGAACTGGAAAGCAAAAACCATTGTATTGTCGGGGAATACGGATTGCTATCAACCCGCAGAAAGAAAATTTGAAATCACCCGAAAATGTCTTGAAGTTTTTCTAAAGTACCGCCATCCAGTGGGCATCATTACAAAAAATGCATTGATTTTACGAGATTTGGACATCCTCAGAGAACTTGGGTCTGACCAACTTGTAGGCGTTAATATTTCCGTGACCTCCCTCTCCGAAAAAACCAGAAGAAAACTGGAACCCAGAACCGCCTCCATTCAGAAAAGACTTAAAACAATTAGTGAGTTGACCAAAAATGGGATTCCAGTCAATGCAATGTTGGCACCTATGATACCAGGGATCAATAGTCATGAACTTTTAAAATTGGCACAGGCCACCGCAGACCATGGTGCACTTTCCTTTGGATTCACGGTAGTTCGATTAAACGGAGCCATTGGTCAGATTTTTTCCGATTGGATAAGAAGGGCCATGCCGGATAGAGCAGAAAAGGTATTACATCAGATTCAAGATTGCCATGGTGGAACGGTGAATGACAGTCGGTTTGGGTTGCGGAACCGTGGCGAAGGAAAAATTGCCGAGCAGATTCATGATATGGCACGTCTGGCTCGGCAGAAATATTTTAAGGACAAGGTCTTTCCTAAATTAAATTACGAGCTGCACGAACAATATAAAACTGGGCAGATGAAATTGTTTTAAGATTGTTTTACTTCTTTTCGTTTTCCGAATCCGGTAGACAACCGTACAGTTACTCCTATGGCTTTTGTGTTGAAATTTTGCTTGTGATACCCCAATTCCGAGAAATCCAATTGGTTTAAAGACTTTCCCGCATTGAAAGCGGTATATGTAAGATAAAGTCCTAGTTTTCCAATTTTATCAACCCCAAGAAACTCATACCCCAGAGAGAAGGTCCAAAAATTAAACTTGCTTTTGACCTCTTGTCTTTCATCAATTTCATTGGAATCAAAATAGTCTCCAATGGCCCTTTGGTTACCAAAGTGGTATTTTGGAATAAACACCAATCGGTTATAATCGTCCTGTATAAACAGCTTGGGCCCCGCACCCCATACCCAGGCATCAAAAAAGCGATCTAGAAAAGAGCGAAAATCAATTTCTCCTGAGGGTCCAACATCCCAATCTTCATCTGACCGTCCACCAAAATAATAGGTTATGTCCACCTCGGGCGCAACGTGCTTTAGGGCAAAAAGTTCAGTACCCACCGAAAAGTTGAGGTAGGCCGAGGGTTCAAATTCATCCTCATAAAAACCAGAAAAAGATATGTAGGCTTCAGGAGGTTGCAGTTGGGCGAAACAGTAAGATGCAAAGGAAATGAACAAAAAAGAGGTTAGCGTTTTCATGATTCATTTCGAATCAATAAACATGCCATACGAAAGTAGCAAGGCTGCTTAATTTTAAATAAATTTATAGGGGATGTCCAATTTGTTGCGTGGTCTTCGTCATAAAGACGTAACAAAGTATAAACCAGTCCAAGATTATGGACATAAACTGAAACCGATGAGTAATTTTTTGTATTTATTTCGAGGAGGACATGAAACGTATAACCAATTGTCGCAAGAGGAAAAACAAGCCCATATGCAGGTGTGGGGGGAGTGGATGGGAGGTCTAAAGGAAAAGGGCCAGCTTTTGGACGGTCTCCCGTTGGCAGAGGATGGAAAGGTGGTCCACCAGAAAGGTGAGCTGGTGACCAATGGCCCTTATGCCGAAGGTGCTGAAGTGGTAGGAGGTTACCTTATTGTTGTGGCCAAGGATATTGACGAAGCTGTTGAAATGTCCAAGGGATGCCCGATTTTTGATTATGATGGAAGTTATGTAGAGGTACGGGAAATTCTGTCTATGGACGGACACTAGAAATTAGGCGATGAGCAATTTTCTGTGGCTGTTCCGAGGAGGATATACCGATTATAACCAATTGTCGGACGAAGCAAGGGAAACCTTGAACAAGGATTGGATAAAGTGGTTGGATGACCTCAAAGACCAAGGTAAATTGGTCGATGGCTTACCGCTTTCCCAGGAAGGCAGAGTGGTCTATAAGCGGGGAGAGTTGGTAACCAATGGTCCATTTGCCGAAGGTGCAGAGGTAGTGGGTGGATATACCATTATATCCGCTGAGGATATGGAAGAAGCCGTAGCGCTTTCCGAGGGCAATCCCCATTTTGGGTTTGAAGAGGGCTCTTTGGAAGTACGTGAGATCATTGATGAGGAAATCCATTAATTTTAAAACAGACAAAAGGAAAGCCTGACACGGTTCAGGCTTTTTTTATTTAAGATGAGTGCCAACCAGCTTGATAATACCATAGAACACCTTTTCCGAAACGAGTACGGTAAGGTGGTGGCCGTCCTACTTCGCAAATATGGGACGTCCCATATCGAAAAAATCGAGGATGCAGTTCAGGATACCTTCTTAAAGGCCATGAAGGTTTGGGGGTACAAAGGAGTGCCCGATAACCCTACCGCCTGGTTGTATCGTGTCGCCAACAATGCACTGATTGATGTGCTGCGGAGGCTAAAAAAATCCTCTCATCTCGAGGAAAATAAATCCATCGAGACTGAGGAAAGTGCTAATGATGAAGTGCTGTTGGAAAATGTAATTTCAGACAGCCAGCTACAACTTGTTTTTGCCTGTTGTGACCCTTCGCTCTCCGAAGAGCATCAAATTATTCTAAGTTTAAAGCTGATAGGAGGTTTTAGCAACAAAGAGTTGGCAGAGGCCCTGTTAAAGAAGGAAGAAGCAGTGGCCAAGTCCTTTACAAGGGCGAAAAAGAAATTCCGGAAAGAGGTGCAGATGCTTCGGATTCCCGTGCAAATGGGACTTCAATCCAGATTGTTTGTTGTTCTTAGAGTGATTTATCTGCTGTTTACGGAAGGCTATGCCGCGTCAACCGGTTCCCAAGTGATTAAACGGGATATTTGCTATGAGGCCTTGCGATTGGCATTACTTTTACAGGAAAACAAGTACTGCCAACACCCCAATTTAAATGCGCTTATTGCTCTAATGTGTTTTCATTCGTCTCGCTTTGATGCCAGATTGAATGGGAACGGGACCCTTGCCACATTGGAGTTTCAAGACCGTTCTAAATACAATCTGGAACTCATTCAAATAGGAATCTATCATTTAGAGCGGGCGGGAACCTTGGATAAGATGCCCTCAAATTATCACCTGGAAGCAGCTCGATCGTATTACCACTGTGAGGCCAAAAGTTTTGAAAAGACCAACTGGAAAAGTATCCTTCACCTCTATGATGTGCAGTTGAAACAGCAATATTCCCCTATGGTAGCCCTAAACCGAATTGTTCCCTTTGCCAAAATCCACGGTCCCAAAAAAGGATTGCAAGAATTGCGGGAACTGTCCTCCACGATCAGCTTTGAAAACTCAGGTCTGTTTTATGCCATAAAAGCTGAACTGCTAAAAGAGATGGATGATTCCCAATACCGCTCCGTCTTGGAAAAGGCTATTGACCTAACCCAAAATGAGCTTGTGAAAGCGCATCTAAGGAACAAATTAGAGTAACAAACTACCCAAGTTCCCAACCCTTTCTATACTCACGGGTCACCCATTCATTGGCTTTATCGTAATTGGTGATCTTCATGTTCTCACCATCCCAAAGCAATTTACGTCTTCCGGGATAGTTATATGGTGCCCAGTCGCCTGGCTTTTTGCCATCCTGTAATACTTTGTATTGGTAGGCTTTCACGGCAAGATTACCCATAAGCACGGTTTCCGTCAATGGCCCGGCTTTGGCAAAGTTGGAAGAAGTATCTGCTCCATCAATACATCCGGCAACGAAGTTGGCAATATGCCCATTCATGCTATCTGGAACCCTTGGATATTTAGGTTTTGGAGCTTTGAATAAGCCCATCATATCTGAAGGTAATAAGCGTGCGTTTCTCGAGTAGGTGTCGCAAACCAAGATGCCTTTATCACCATACATGACGGTCCCGCCATCTCCATTCCCAACTACTTCACCATCTTTAAGTTCATCCGGTAAATCTGGCATTAAACCACCATCGTACCAATTGAGTGCAATATCACCATGGTGTTCATGGTTAAATTTCAAATGAATTTTGGAAGAAGGAGGGCAAGAGGGGCTATAATCAGCTTCCACAAAATCGCCTACCCAAACAGAGGTGCAACTAGCTTCAGCTTCTGTAGGATAGCCCAAATCCAAAACGCTAAACGGAGTTTCCATAATGTGACATCCCATGTCTCCTAAAGCACCTGTGCCAAAATCCCACCAGCCTCTCCATTTGAATGGCAGATAGGCTTCATTGTAATCTCGCATTGCTGCTGGTCCCAACCAGAGATCCCAATCAAGTCCCTTGGGGACAGCTTGTTTTTCAACAGGTATGGGAACACCTTGTGGCCAAACGGGTCGGTTCGTCCAACAATCTATGGTGTGCACTTTCCCAATAATGCCAGATTCCACCCATTCTCTGGCTATCCGACTGTCATCACTGGAAGCGCCTTGATTTCCCATTTGAGTCACAATACCATTTTCAGCCGCAACTTGGGTCATCAAACGGGCTTCATGAATATTGTGGGTCAAAGGTTTTTCTACATAGGCATGCTTTTTCTCACGCATAAATGGGAGCGCAATGGTTGCATGCGTATGATCGGGAGTGGCCACCATTACGGCATCAATATCTTTTAAATGCTTATCATAAACCTTACGAAAATCCTTATAGCGTTTAACATCGGGAAACTCCTTAAAAGTTCTTTCTGCCCGTCTATCATCGACATCACAAAAGGAAACGAATTTTACTTTGCCGGTATTGGCAAGGCCATTAATTACCCCGTGACCGCGTCCGCCAACACCAAATGCACTCACATAAAGTGTATCACTGGGAGCAACATGTGTTTTTCCTAAAACGTAGCTTGGAACAATTGAAAAAGCAGCGGAACCCGCTGCTGCATTTTTAAGGAACTTTCTTCTCTGCATCTTGGCTAATTTAGTTAAGCAATCAAGATACAAAAAACAACCGTAGACACATACAGCTTGTTATGTATTCCACTCTTTGTAAAATTGTTCTAGATAATCTAACATGAATTGATGCCGTTCCGCTGCCAATTCCCGACCTGTATCGGTATTTATTTTGTCCTTGAGCAGGAGTAATTTTTCGTAAAAGTGGTTAATGGTAGGGGCATTGGATTTTTTATATTCCTCCTTGGTCATGTTCAGATTTGGCTCAATGTCGGGATCGTACATAGGCCGGTTTTTGAATCCACCGTAGTTGAACGTCCGGGCAATTCCAATGGCTCCAATTGCATCCAATCTATCTGCATCCTGCACCACTTTCAATTCCAACGAATTAAACTCGGCCTGGCCTTTGTCCAAACTATTTTTGAAGGACATGTACCGAATAATGTTTGTAATATGTTCCGTCCGATCAGTGTCAAGATCTTGGGATATTAAAAACTCTTGGGCGGTTTTAGGGCCGATTTCCTCATCACCATCATGGAATTTTGGGTCGGCAATATCATGCAGCAGGGCTGCAAGCTGAACCACCAGCGAATCCACCTGTTCTTGTTCCGAGATTCTTTTTGCAGTTTTATAGACCCGTTCTGTATGAAACCAATCATGTCCACCTTCCGCATGTTTGAGTTGCTCCCTTACAAAATTCTTGGTTTCCTCTATCAATAAATCATTCATGATTTGACCTCTATTATGCCATTTTTAATCTGTTCTTCAACTTGGGCAATCTGTGTTTCCGCATCTCCTTGAATTGCCATTGGAAGGTGCACTTTGAATTTGATAAATGCTCCCAATCCCATCGGGAACTGCCCAAAACGCAACATCTTCCAAGAATTGTTGATGCTAATAGGGACAATAAGGGCCGAAGGGGCATGTTTCATCAGTACTTTTAATCCAGTGGTTCGAAAAGGTTTTGGGACACCTGTTCTACTTCGGGTGCCTTCTGGGAATATGACTGCGCTACGGTTGTGCTTTTCTATATATTGCCCTAGTTCCTGTAAAGCCTCAATGGATTGTTTGGGGTCTTTTCGGTTTATCAGGGCTGAACCTCCATGTCGTAGATTGTAGGAGACACTTGGGATGCCTTTTCCCAATTCTATTTTGCTCACAAATTTGGGATGGTGCTTTCGCATGTACCAAATAATGGGAGGAATATCATACATGCTCTGATGGTTGGTAACAATGATCAAGGGCTTGTTTTTAGGTATTGCATGGGCATTTTCAAAATGATAGCGAGTTCCCAAAAGATTGGTACACCGCATCAAGAACCAATTTAGGATGCTTACACTTCCCTTATGCGCTCTATATCCAAATACATTTAGACAGACCCACTGTATGGGATGGAAAATCACCAAGGTTAGCCCGAAACAAACAAAATAGATAAGAGTAAGAGGATATGATAACAGTTTATGCAAAACCTAGTTGCTTTTTTTGGAAAGCCAATTTACCACATAATCCCAAAAACGAAAAAACCACCTCTTGGGTGGTTTTTAAATTCTTATGGAAGTTGGTTTAACAGTGATCGTTGTACGCTTCCATTAAATTTTCTGCAATCATCTCCGCTGGTCTTCCCTCAATGTGGTGCCGTTCTATCATGTGTACCAGCTCACCATCCTTAAACAGGGCCATACTTGGAGATGAGGGTGGAAACGGGACCATATGGCTACGGGCAGTGTCTACCGCCTCAGTGTCCACACCGGCAAATACGGTTACCAAATGATTTGGTTTTTTTGAATTCTGCAAGCTCAACTTAGCTGCAGGTCTAGCGTTTGCAGCAGCACATCCGCAAACTGAGTTTACCACTACCAAGGTAGTTCCTTCTTGTTTCAATGCGTCTTCAACGGCTTCGCTTGTATATAGTTCCTCAAACCCAGCAGTTGCCAGGTCGGCTCTCATAGGTTTTACCAATTCTTCAGGATACATAATCTTGTTTTTATTTAGCATTCAAAGATACGGCTTTTGTCGCATTTTTTACAGCACCCTTAACAAGGTAAAGGGGTTTCTTTCAGGGGCAAAAGCCTATATTTGGGCTTTAAATTTATTTTAGATGATCAAGTGGGCAGGAGCCTTTGTTGGATTTTTTATCAGAGGTTTTGCAGGTGCTATTATTGGCTTTTTTGTTGGGAGTGTCTTGGATAGCTTTGGAGGCTCAGGTTCCAGGCGTGGAGGTTCGGTATTTTCAGATTTTACCAGGCCCTCAGTTTCTCCTGCCGATTTTGAACTCAACCTGCTGTCACTTTGCTCGATTGTTATTAAGGCCGATGGACAGGTAAGCCAGAGGGAACTCGATTATGTAAGACAGTATTTTTTGAGTACATATGGTAAAGAAAAGGCCAACGCCATCTTCCGTACGTTCAATGATGTAATCAAGAAAAGGGAGGTTTCTGCCCAACACATATGTTCCTATCTGGTGCAACGTACTCGATATGAGGTGAGACTGCAGCTGCTTCATTTCCTATTTGGAATAGCGCAGGCTGATGGGCAGGTGAGCAAGGCCGAGGTAGACAAGTTGAGAGAATTGGCGGGTTATCTTAGGGTAGGCCGGTACGATTTTGAAAGTATAATGGCCATGTTCATCAGATCGGCCGACAACGCCTATAAAATATTGGAGATCGAAAAAACGGTCACCGATGATGAGGTTAAAAAAGCCTATCGCAAAATGGCCAAAAAATACCACCCAGATAAGGTGGTCATGGAAAACGAGGCCATAAAAAGGGGAGCGGAGGAGAAATTTAAGGAAGTGCAGAAAGCTTATGAAACCATTCAAAAAGAACGGGGAATGAGCTAGGGTTAAAATGTATACTTTCCTTTTGGTAAGGAGAACAGCGTAATATCATCAATCAAATCATAAAAAATGCAAGAATTCTGGTTCTACATTAAATTGGGTTTTAGTCATGTGCTCGACTTAGGGGCATACGACCATATTTTATTTTTATCGGCCTTGGCGATCCCGTTTACATTTAAAAATTGGAAAAAAGTGGTCATTTTAGCCACAATTTTTACAATCGCCCATTGTACCTCCCTTGCCTTGTCGGCCTTTGAAGTGGCCACGGTGGATGTTGGCCTCATAGAATTCTTGATTCCGGTCACGATTTTATTGACCGCCCTATTCAATTTCACCTATGTACTTGGTAAAGCTGAAGGACTTGGAGCCTACGTTCATGTTTTGGCGACTGCCTTCTTCGGTTTGGTGCACGGGTTTGGGTTTTCCAACTATTTTAAGATGATGATGGCTGGCGAGGAAGATAAGGTAATACCACTCCTTGGTTTTGCCACGGGAATTGAATTTTCCCAGATTGCCATTATCCTGGTCGTTCTTGGACTGGCATTTGTGGTTTTGGACTTGTTACAGGTGAAAAGAAAGCTTTTTATCGGAATTGCATCCATTTTGGTCGTAGCCATCACAATACCGTTGCTGATTGCCACGTTTCCCAAATAGGGCCTTCGTTAAAATTAATTGAATAAGGTTGTACGGGTCTTTCAAAGCCGGTATATTTAAAAGATAAAGTGCGATTTTTCGCCGTATGAAGGAGTCCAAACAAGAAAAATACGATAAGGCTTATTTGCGAATGGCCAAGGAATGGGGAAAACTGTCCCATTGTAAACGAAAACAAGTAGGTGCCATAATCGTAAAAGACCGGATGATCATATCTGATGGTTACAACGGAACCCCCACAGGCTTCGAAAATTATTGTGAGGACGAAGAAGGATATACCAAGTGGTATGTTTTGCATGCTGAGGCCAACGCCATTTTGAAAGTTGCGTCCTCCACCCAATCCTGTGAAGGTGCCACACTATATATCACACTTTCGCCATGCAGGGAATGCAGCAAGCTGGTGCATCAGGCTGGCATAAAACGTGTGGTATATCAAACCGCCTACAAGGATGATTCCGGATTGCGGTTTTTGGAACGGGCAGGAGTGGAGACACATCATCTACCCATTTTGGAAGAAATGGTCTAACCCCACCATTTAAACTATGAAAAAGAAATATCAATATATTGTACCTACCCTGCTGGCCTTTGTTTTGGCCGTAGGGATTTTTATTGGAGGCAAACTTCACTTTGATGATAGCCCTGAAAAACTTTTCAGCACCAACTCCAAAAAAGACAAGCTCAATCGCCTTATTGATTATATCGATTACGAATATGTGGATGATATTGATACGGATAGCATTGTTGATGTAACCGTAAACAATATTCTAGGCAAGTTGGATCCGCACTCGGTGTATATCCCACGAAGTGAAATGGAAGAGGTGTCCGAGAATATGAAAGGCGATTTTGTGGGCATCGGGATTAGTTTCTATATGTACCGGGATACCATTACCGTAATCCGGACCATAAAAAATGGTCCAAGCCATAAAAGCGGCATCAAAGCGGGAGACCGAATTCTAATTGCCGATAAGGACACCTTGTTCGGACGAAGAATCGCGAACAATGAAATAGTTTCCACCCTTAAAGGAAAAATTGGTACCAAGGTTGACCTTAAGGTCTTTCGCAAATCGGATAATCGAACATTGGATGTTACGGTGACCCGGGATAGGGTGCCAATCCGGAGTGTGGATTCGTATTATATGCTTACCAGTGATATGGGTTATATCAAAATCAACCGCTTTGCCGAATCCACCTTTGGCGAGTTCAAAGATGCACTAAGAAAATTAAAACTTAGAGGTGCGGAAAAACTGGTTTTGGATTTAAGGGACAATCCGGGAGGATACCTGGGCATAGCCGAAAAGTTGGCCGATGAATTTTTGGAGGATGATAAATTGATTTTATTCACCAAAAACAAAAAAGGAAGGGTGAAAAAGGCCTTTGCCACCAAAAAAGGAGACTTTGAGGACAAGCCGGTCTACGTGTTGATCAATGAACGGTCCGCTTCCGCTAGCGAAATTATTGCGGGGGCACTCCAGGACAATGACATAGGAACCATAGTAGGAAGACGCTCCTTTGGAAAAGGATTGGTGCAACGCGAAATGGATCTTGGTGATGGCTCGGCCGTGCGTTTGACCGTATCACGATACTATACCCCTACCGGACGTTCCATACAACGTTCATACAAAAAGGGACATAGGGATTATTATCAAACCTTTATGGAACGGTACCGAAATGGGGAAATGGTCTCCGTGGACAGCATAAAGGTGGCCGATTCGTTAAAGTTTGTTACACCGGGAGGTAAGATTGTATATGGTGGAGGAGGAATTATTCCCGATGTGTTCGTACCCATCGGAACCAATGAGGAAGAAGCTGTGGAAAGCATGGATGGGGCCGAGTTCTTTTCCCGATTTGTATTTGAACATTTGGAACAAGACAGAACCCGCTACTCCTATCTGAGCAAAAACGAATTTCTGGACGATTTTAGGGTGGATGATATTTTGTTTGATGAGTTCATCCAGTTTGTGTTGAACAGAAAGATCAGTTTGGATTTCTACGAACAAGAAGATAAAATCAAGGATTTCTTAAAGGCCAACATAGCCGAACAACTGTTCTCACCCAATCTATCAGCTCAAATAAAGGGGGAGCACGATGCCATGTTGGACAAGGTAAAGGAGCTGGACCAGGATATTTTTAATCAGGCCGAAGTAGGAGCCATCAAACTAAAGGATTAAGCAAACTTATCGAATTATCAGTTCAGAGTTGTGATACCTATTTGGGCAATCCCTCAATCCTCTTTAAGTTTTTTATCTATTTTCTTGGAAGTGGCAAAAATGAGCAATAGTACAATGGCACACAACGGCGCCACTATACCGATCAAGGCGATGGTGCTGTCACCTTGAAAGGGATTGGAAAAATCCACCAAGGTTATGTTGTAGGCTATAAGACCCAAGGCCAATAGAATTAAGACGATCGTCAAGGTTTTATTCATATGCGAAATATTGGAGCATCAATGTGCTAATAGCTGATTGACGTTGGTGGCGAAAAGTTTCACCGCTATGGCCAGTAGAATTACTCCAAACACCTTTCGAATAACACTTAGGCCATTCTTGCTCAAAACCCTCTCAATTTTAGCACTGGATTTCAAAACAAGGTATACAAAGATAATGTTTACCACTATGGCCACCACAATATTCTCCACATGATATTCTGCCCGCAAAGCCAAAATTGAGGTTAGCGTTCCTGCCCCGGCAATTAAAGGAAAAGCTATGGGGACCACAGAGGCAGTCTCGGTCTCATCGTCCTTGAACAGCGTTATGCCCAATACCATTTCCAATGCTAGAAAAAAGATAACGAACGCCCCTGCAACGGCAAAAGAGTTTACATCGATACCAATGAGCTTCAAAATACTTTCTCCAACAAATAGAAATGCGGTCATGATCACCGCCGCTACTATGGATGCTTTCTCGGATTGAATGTGCCCAACCTTTTTTCGAAGCGATAAAATGATAGGGATGCTACCTAAAATGTCTATAACGGCGAACAGTACCATGCTTGCGGTAACTATTTCTTTAAAACTAAAGTTCATAACACCTCAATTTAGTACGCAAATGTACGTGTTAAAAGTGCTTTTGGATTATCATCTAAATGAATAAATTATCAATTTTTAACTTTGCGAAAAATACGGCAAACAACATGTTCCAAATTGAAAAGACCATTGTATCCGAAGAGATCATAGATCATGATTTTGTATGCAATCTGAATGCATGCAAAGGGGCCTGTTGTGTGGATGGGGAGTACGGTGCGCCCCTTGAGGAGGAGGAAACAGAAATTTTGGTCGACATCTTTCCCCAGGTCAAACCTTACCTCAGGTCGGAAGGAGTGGAAGCCATAATGGAGCAAGGGGCCTTTGTTAAAGGAGAGGATGGGGAATGGGAAACCCCATTGGTCAACAAAAGTGAGTGCGCCTATGTTGTTTATGACGAAAAAGGAATCACCAAATGTGGCATTGAGGCCGCTTATCTTGATGGGGCTGTTGACTGGAAAAAGCCGATATCTTGCCATTTATACCCTGTCCGCACCCGGGAATATTCCGAATTTACCGCTGTCAACTATCACAGATGGGAAATCTGCGACCCAGCATGCCAATTGGGGGAGGAACTGAAAGTACCCATTTATAAGTTCGTGAAGGAGGCTTTGATAAGAAAATTTGGAGAAGCTTGGTACGCTGAGTTGGAAGAAGTGGCCCAGGAAAAAACTAAATCGTAGGAATATCCAAAACGACCTTGGTGCCCTTGGGTTTGCCCTGCTCATCAAAAAGGTCCACAATGTCCACATCAAAATTGTTCTGATAGTCCTTGGAGAAATTTGCAAAACGTTCCTTGGTAATCCGAATCCCAACAGATTTTCTTTTGAGCACCCGGTTCTCCTTGTTAACCTGGGCTGCACCCCTTCCCACGCCATTGTCAATAATCTCAAGAGTGATATGGCCCGGGCTCTTCTGTTTTACATTCAGGCAAATCTTTTTTTCACCCTCCTTCGGCGAAAGTCCATGCCATAGAGAGTTTTCCAAAAAGGGTTGTAGTGCCAGAGATGGGATTTTGATGTTCTCTGGATTAATACCATCGCCAATGTTGATATTAAAATCGATCTCGTTGGAAAAACGGATGTTCTCTATGTTCATATAGAGCTCAACAGTTTCCAATTCTTCAGCCAGGGAAATTTCTTTTAACGAAGAAGCTTCCAATATTTTTCGCACCAGTTTGGAGAACTTGTTGAGGTAATGTACCGCATTTTTTTGCTCGTTGTTGATGATGTATAGCTTGATGGAATTCAAGGAGTTGAACAAAAAATGGGGGTTCATTTGACTGCGGAGCATATTCTGCTCCAAGCTGAGCACCCGTTTTTCGTTCTTGCTCTGATATTGTCGGTATAAAATGTAAAGAATGGAGGAGATAAGTCCAACTATCAAGGCACTGACCAAAAGCGTGGTCTGATTTTTTCGCAATCTTAACCGGACAATCTCGTTTTCCTTGGCCAATACGGAAATTTGGTTGTTCTTTTTATCGGCTTCGTAGCGCACGATTACATCGTTCATGTACCTGAAATTCGTAGCGCTGGAAATCTCTTCGTCATACTCATCTGCCCTTTTATAGTAATCGTAAGCTGCTTTAAAATCGCCCCGCGCTGATTCCAAATCGGACATTTTTTGATAACCGTACAGAATATTGCTGGGTAAATTGTGGTTTTGTGCCATTTCCAACCCATCTTGGATAAGTTTTTCAGCTTTATTAAAACTACCTAGTGCTGTTTGGGCCCAACCTGTATTTATGAAAACGGAAGAGGTCAAATAAAAATCCCCGATGGATTGTGCTTGTTCATGAAGTGGCTCCAGCAGCACAAGTGCTGCATAGGGCATATCCTGTTTTAGATAGATTTGGGCCAAACTATTTTTGCAGAATGCCTTTCCGAAGGCAGAATTGATATCCTCGTTATAAGCCAGTGATTTACGGTAATTTTCCAAGGCTCCATCCAAATCCCCCTTGTTCTCCAAGCAGTCACCAATATTTTGATGGTTGATGGCCAGCCCAAGCTTATTTCCCAGTTCCTCTTCTAACTTTAGGGCTCTCTTAAACTGTAAAATGGCCAAATCGTATTGCTCTAGGGTTTGGTAAAGCCCCCCAATACAGTTCAGGGAAACATTGATACTTCTGAGGATGTGGTGTGATGGATTCTCCACTTCCTCTGCAAGTTCCAACGCTTGCTGGTTGTAATCCAATGCTGTTTTTATGGCATCACTTCGTCTATAAACTACGCCGAGCATGTTTAAGCTTAGCACTTTTAACTCAACGTTGTTGGCCTGTTCCGCTATTTGCAATGCCTCTTGATGAAGGTCCGCGGCCTTTTTAAAGCTGGAAATGTTCCGGTATTTGGTTCCAATATGATCTAAGGCATAGGCTTGACCTTCCAGATAGTTGTTTTCTTCACACTGATTGGCAAAATAGCGGAGTAATGTGGTGTCCCTTTTTTCAGATTTAAGCTCGGTGTTTAAGACCAGATAGGTCTTTGGACGCATTTGGATGAGCCGTTCCGTTTTCTCCTTAAAAGCTTCAGGTACTTCCTGTGCTTGGGAAAACCAACCCATCAAAAGCAGCAAAAGAAATATCAGTGTATTCTTTTGAAAACTAATCTGTGGGATGGTTAGTATAGGTCGTATAGGGAACACAGGTTTTGGTGGGAGTTACAGCATATCCAGAAAATCGGATTTCTTTTGCCGGGAGACAGGGATTTTATGGTTGGATTCCAAGACCACATATCCATCTGTCTTTAAAAATTCTTTGATCTTATTGAGATTGATGATGTACGAATTGTGAATCCTAAAAAAACTGGTGTCGGGCAATAAGTTGTTCACCTCCTTTAATTTCTTGGTAAGAAGGATTTTTTGTCCATCACTCAAGAAAATAGTGCTGTAGTTCCCATCAGATTCGGCATAAAGAATATCGTCGCTGTTTAAGAACAGCAATTTTCCATCCGTGTTGATGGTGATTTTCTTATTATGCGAATCCGCATTGAAATTCAGCAGGATTTTCTCCAGTTTTTCAGAGGTAATATTTTTGGTATTGTACTTCTTTATTTTTTCTATGGTCACCTCCAAATCGTCCGTGTCAATCGGTTTCAAGAGGTAATCAATGGCCTCATTCTTTAGCGCTTTCAACGCATATTGGTTATAGGCCGTGGTAATCACAACGGGAAAATTTTTGTTCTTAAGGTTTTTGATGAACTGAAAACCGTCCATGGCGGGCATCTCAATATCCAGAAAAAGGCAATCTGGGGTGTTGCGCTCCAAATAGGACAATGCCTCATGTGCATCAGTAAAGGATGCGACTATATCCACCTCATCGGATAGATTGGTCAATTCCCAACTTAAGCTTTGCAGGGCCTTGACCTCGTCATCTACAATTACAGCTTCTAACATGCTCGGTTTAAATAAGAATCAAAGTTAGGATTAATATGATTAAGGTATAGAAATTATGTGTTAATGGATGTTTTGTGCGTATAATTGGTAGAAAATGATACGAAGTGGAAAATCCCGGGTCTTCCCTCTTTCTGTAATTCTTTTCTTATGGCCCCGTAGGAAATTAAAATATCAAAAAACCATTTATACACAAAAGAGCACCGTTTATACATAGCGGGACATTCCCGGATGATTTGTTTTTTACTTTGGTCTAGTCATAATGAATGACCATCAAACCCTACTCCAATGAAGAAATGTGCAATATTATTTGTTCTATTGATTGTTGCTTTGATTTTCGCGGCAATATCGGAGAGTAAGGAATTGAAAATGCAAACGGATTGGGAGAAAGTTGCGGTTTCCGAATAACTTCCCCAACCAAAAGTTCATATACATTACCAACAAGCGTACGGCCGTAGCAACCAACCTCTTGATTTTAGAAACTGCTTGCAAAATTTATCCCAAGTTAATGAACGGCATCGGTTGATTCTTAGGTTTCGGGGGAACTACCTGAGGACTCAACTTTCCGGAATTGGAACAGGGAATGGCCGTACTTTTGGTGATGTAATCAAACAGACACCGACCTAAACGCAATTTCCATTAAAACATAGGCCAAAAGGTATACTTTTTTATACTTCTTGGTCTTTTTTTATTCATGGGTTCATAGGATGGATATCCCAACTTTTTACCACAACCCCCAACCCTAAGAAACATCACTTCCCAACCTAGATTTCAACATGTTGTGTTAAAAACTTTGAGCTGGTTTTAATAAATGCAGCTTTAGATTCTGGTTTCAATTTTGAATCTTTGTTAGCCCTTCTCGTAGGGAAAATTACCTCTCAGTTCATAATTTTAAACACGCCATTTATGTCAGCAGCTATAGAGCCCATTTTAGAAGAAAACGAAGATAGATTTGTCATTTTCCCCATCCAGCACCATGATTTATGGGAATGGTATAAGAAATGTGAAGCTTGTTTTTGGACTGCTGAAGAAATTGATTTACACCAGGATTTAACGGACTGGAACAATAAGTTGAGCGATGACGAGCAATACTTCATCAAGCATATCTTGGCCTTTTTTGCCGCTTCAGATGGTATTGTAAATGAGAATTTGGCCGAGAACTTTGTCAACGAAGTGCAGTACTCGGAAGCCAAGTTTTTCTATGGATTCCAGATTATGATGGAAAACATCCACTCGGAGACTTATTCCTTGCTTATTGACACCTATGTGAAAGATGAAAAGGAAAAAGGAGTGCTTTTTAAAGCCATAGAAAACTTTCCTGCTATCAAGAAAAAAGCAGATTGGGCACTTAAATGGATCGAGTCGCCAAGTTTTGCAGAGCGGTTGATCGCCTTTGCAGCAGTGGAAGGGATTTTCTTTTCAGGGGCTTTCTGTTCCATTTTCTGGTTGAAGAAAAGAGGATTGATGCCGGGGTTGACCTTTTCCAACGAATTGATTTCCCGTGACGAAGGGATGCATTGTGACTATGCGGTACATCTGCACAATCAACATTTGGTGAACAAAGTGCCAAAGGAGCGTATTACTGAAATCATCACTGATGCCCTGAATATTGAACGAGAGTTTATCACCGAATCCTTGCCGGTAAGTTTAATTGGCATGAATGCGAAGTTGATGACCCAGTACCTTGAGTTTGTAACGGACCGACTTTTGGTGGAACTGCAATGTGAGAAGGTATACAACGCAACCAATCCATTCGACTTTATGGATATGATTTCACTTCAAGGAAAAACCAATTTCTTTGAAAAACGGGTATCTGAATACCAAAAAGCGGGTGTTCTGAATAAGGAAAAGGACTCAGACTCCCAAAAAATCAGCTTCGACGCAGATTTCTAACAACCTTTCAAACTAGGTGCTCTTACCCCGGACACCATGAAAACTTGACCTCTGACCTTGTGGATGAATCTGCGAGCGCGTGCCATTGGCGAAACCAAAAAGCGTATCATTAAAAAAAAATTGTAGCCCATGTATGTAGTAAAAAGAGATGGAAGAAAAGAGCCGATGATGTTCGACAAGATCACGGCTCGAGTAAGAAAACTTTGTTATGGATTGAATAATCTGGTCGATCCCGTTAAGGTAGCCATGCGAGTCATTGAAGGGCTATACGATGGGGTGACCACATCTGAGTTGGATAATCTGGCAGCAGAAATAGCGGCCACTATGACCACTACGCATCCAGATTATGCAAAGTTGGCTGCGCGCATCTCGGTTTCCAACCTGCATAAGAACACCAAAAAGTCCTTCTCCGAAACCATGAAGGATTTATACGAATACGTAAATCCAAGAACCGGTAAAAAAGCTCCGCTTTTATCCGATGAAGTTTTCAAAGTGGTATCGGAAAATGCGGAAAAACTGGATTCTACGATTATATATAACCGAGATTTTGGCTACGATTATTTCGGTTTTAAAACCTTGGAACGTTCCTATCTCTTAAAATTAAATGGGAAGATTGCCGAACGCCCGCAGCATATGTTGATGCGTGTTGCCGTGGGAATCCATTTGGATGATTTGGATTCGACCATAGAGACCTATGAGCTCATGTCCAAAAAGTATTTTACCCATGCCACGCCTACCCTGTTCAATTCTGGGACTCCAAAACCCCAGATGTCTTCCTGCTTCTTGCTGGCCATGAAGGACGATAGCATAGATGGCATTTATGATACCCTAAAGCAGACTGCCAAAATTTCCCAGTCGGCAGGAGGTATTGGACTTTCTATTCACAATGTTAGGGCTACAGGATCTTATATTGCCGGAACCAACGGTACTTCCAACGGGATCGTTCCCATGCTTCGGGTATTTAATGATACGGCCCGTTATGTAGATCAGGGCGGTGGTAAGCGAAAGGGAAGTTTTGCCATTTATGTGGAACCTTGGCATGCCGATATCTATGATTTCCTTGATCTGAAAAAGAACCATGGAAAAGAGGAGATGCGCGCACGCGATTTGTTCTACGCCATGTGGATACCGGATTTGTTCATGAAACGCGTAGAGGCGGATGGGGAATGGACCCTCATGTGTCCTAATGAATGCCCTGGATTGTTCAGCAACCATAGTGAAGAATTTGAAGCCCTATATACCAAATACGAAGCAGAAGGCAAGGGAAGAAAGACCATTAAGGCACGCGACCTTTGGGAAAAGATTTTGGAATCCCAGATAGAAACGGGAACTCCTTACATGCTGTACAAGGACGCTGCCAACAGAAAGAGCAACCAGAAAAACTTGGGTACGATAAGGTCTTCCAATCTATGCACCGAAATTCTGGAGTACACTTCTCCTGATGAGGTTGCCGTATGCAATTTGGCGTCCATCGCCTTACCGATGTTTGTGAAGAACGGTAAGTTTGATCACAAAGAACTCTTTAAGGTGACCAAGCGTGTTACCAAAAACCTCAACAAGGTCATAGATCGTAATTATTATCCCGTAAAAGAAGCCGAAAACTCCAATATGCGCCATCGTCCGGTTGGTTTGGGTGTTCAAGGGCTGGCGGATGCCTTTATCATGCTTCGCCTACCGTTTACCAGCGATGAGGCCAAGCAACTGAACCAGGAGATTTTTGAGACCTTGTATTTTGCCGCAGTATCCGCTTCCATGGAAGAAGCCAAAACGGATGGTGTTTATTCCAGCTATGAAGGGTCTCCTATTTCCAATGGAGAATTCCAGCACAACCTCTGGGGCATCAAGGACGAGGAATTGTCTGGGCGTTGGGATTGGGTCAAGTTGAGAAAGGATGTAAAGAAGCATGGAGTACGTAATTCTTTGTTGGTTGCTCCCATGCCTACAGCATCCACTTCCCAAATTTTAGGGAACAACGAATGTTTCGAACCCTATACTTCCAACATTTATACCCGAAGGGTACTCTCTGGGGAATTTATTGTAGTGAACAAGCACCTCTTGGAAGATTTGGTAAAATTGGGTCTATGGAACGAAAACCTAAAGCAGGAATTGATGCGTGCCAACGGGTCCATCCAACACATTGATGTGATTCCGGATGACATTAAGGAACTCTACAAGACGGTTTGGGAGCTGAGCATGAAGGATATCATTGATATGAGCAGACAACGAGGGTATTTCATTGACCAAAGCCAATCGTTGAACCTGTTCATGGAGAATGCCAACTACTCTAAATTGACCTCCATGCATTTTTACGCTTGGAAGAGTGGACTTAAGACCGGAATGTATTACTTGAGGACCAAGGCTGCAGTTGATGCCATTAAATTTACCTTGGACAACACCAAGAAAAAGGAGGTCCCTGTTAGTGTTGCCGCTGAAGCGGAAGTGGTTGCGGCCACACCAAAAGGGGCAGAGGGAATTCAAGTGCAGGCTACTACTGTGGAACAACAGGAGGTGGATATAAAACCCATGACCCCGGAGGAAATGAAAGAACTTATAGCACGGGCCAAAGAAGGCGAGGCGGATGACGACTGCCTTATGTGTGGATCATAGTTGGTACTGAACTTTATCAGTATGTGATAGTGTTTATTGCTTAGATACCTTGAAGGGTTCACCCCACTCAAGTAACCGTCAAGGTATTGTTTTTGAATTGCAAGATTCAACCTCAAAAAAAGCCGCTGTACAGCGGCTTTTTTATTTGTGATGTCAGTTCGAGTGATTTTCTGTGGAAAATCGTATCGAGAACTTATGATGTGGTGGAACAATTTGGTTCTCGATACAAATTTCGCCCATCGCAATGGGCAAAATCCACTCGAACTGACCGTATATGTCAATATCATTTTATTGATCATGTGCTGGGGTATATTCCCAGATGTCCTTTAAATAACTAAGACTGTCATCTCTTCCAAAACCTATATAGGCCTTTCCATTAACTTGGGCCGCAAAGGGCCAAAAACGAGCTTCATCCGGAAAATCTGATTTCTTTTTCCATGTTCCATTACCTTCAGGGTTGAACTCCCAAAAATCAGTTTTATGGTTTCCCATTCCAACATAGGCCTTGTTGTCAATTGTAAAACTTCGGGCCCCATATCTTTCCATTCCTTCTGGTAAAGATGTCTTTTCTATCCATGTATCATCTATGGGATTATATTCCCATAAATCGTTCAATAATAAATCAACTTTATAGCCAAGTCCAATATAACCCTTGCTATTTAGGGAAAAACCTACCGCGCCGGTCCTTCCGGCTGTTTCAAAGCCATTTTTTTCCTTCCAAGTATCTAGTTTTGGGTCGTATTCCCATAGATCATTGTAAATAGGTGTGTTTGGAATACCTTGCCTGCCACCATACACATATCCCTTGCCATTGATTGTAAATGTTGCTGCTACTTCCCTCATTTGATTGGGATTTCCGGGAAAATCATCGAGTTGGGTCCAAGTATTGGTGTTAGGGTCAAACCTGTAAAAATCGTTGGGACCTTCTGTGGAAACTCCATCATCTCCCGCCCCTATGTATAAATGCCCATCAATGACAAAACTAAAAGGATCGGTTCTTTCGGTTCCTATAAAATCAGCCATCTGTTTCCACGAGTCTGTCTTTGGGTCGTATTCCCATAAATCTGCTAGATTACTATCGGGCACATAACCCAAGCCAATATATATTTTATCATTAATGACGACTGTCAATCCATGCCATCGTCTTCCCTGCTCAAAATCCTTCATTTGCCTCCATGGGAGATAAGTAAAATCATCGCTGGTTATGGTGTATTGGTCTTTTACTCCCATTTGGATAGGGCCGGAATAAGCATCTGGTGCCATTACAACAATTTTATTGTCGGAAATACTTTGTATTTCCACGGGATCAGAACCATGGAAAAGTATGATCACGGCACTGGCATCTTCTCCAAAATTTTCACCCGTTATGGTCACTTCATCTCCTTCCACCCCCTCTTTGGGTTGAAAGTCACTAATAATAGGGGGTGGCAGCAGAACCGTAAAATCCTGAAAAGAGGTATACGTTTTGCCATGGGACTCCAGTGTAATCTTTCCCGTTGTGGCGTTTTCGGGAACGGTGACCACTAAAGTGGTCTCGGAAGCGGTGTCTATCTGGCTGGCCACCCCATTGAACCGGACGGTATTCCCGCCGGGTTCCGCATCAAAGTCGACACCCTTGAGAGTCACCTGGATTCCTTTTTTTCCCAAGGCAGGGGTAAAACTGATAATATCGGGATTAGGGTCTTCCACCTGTGTGGGAGGACCATCGTCTGCCGGAAGGGAGTCATCATCATCTTTGCAATGAATCAATAGGAAAGCTAGAACAAATAAGGAAATTACATGCAGGTAGTTTTTTTTCATAATGGAATGATTTAGGAATCAACTCATTAAAGAAAGTAAAACTGCCAGAGTAGTCCGGGTCTAAATTCATAAATGCCCATTGCTGGGCCATGGATGTGCGTTTTGAATTGACAAAATAAAAAAAGCCGCTGTACAGCGGCTTTTTTACTTAAACTTAAATGGACTTCCTTTTTCTATAGGGACCAGGCTTTGCCCTGCGTAAGGGTTTCCACATCCTCACATCCTATATATTCACCAGGTACCGGCAAATAAGCCAATACCTCTTCGCCTACAAATTCGCTGCTTTTATAGGCCCAAATCGCAGTATTTCTAACATTGCTCGCAAATTGATATCTGGCAATTTCATCGTCCAAAACAGCATTGCCATTTTCTTCTATCGCCATAAAGTAGGCCTCAAGGGCCTCAGCATGTGCTTCTTCCACTTCGTCCGTTTGTTTCTTTAGATAAGTGGCAAACACAGGCTCCAAATCTTCAGGGGATAGGTCGGCAAGTGTTTCTTTTTGGGTATCAGCCAAGACCTTATCGGTAAACTTGCCCATACACATCTTAAGGAACTCTTGTTGTTCCACCGGTAAGACCTCATTGGCAAATTTATCCATGAACAAATGCACGTTCACATCGGTCGCCGAAGGAGTATCCGTTTTGGGCAATAGAATATCCAGTAAGCTGTGCAGTACGGTACCCTGGTCCTTTGTAAAGAACTCCGGGGTCCAATCCAGGACCTTTTTGCCCTTACAGCTTTGAACAATTCCCAATAGTGTTGGGGTTGCAACGGCATAGCCAAAAACAAGCCCCATATTTTTAAGTGCTACTCTTCTTTCCATTATAGGTTTCCTTTTTTAAGTTCTTCTGCTGCGTGATTTGCAGCTCTGGCTGTAAAGGCCATATAGGTCAACGATGGGTTGACACAGCTGGCTGAGGTCATAAATGCACCATCTGTCACATATACATTTTTGCAATCGTGCACTTGGTTAAAGCCATTGAGCACGGAAGTTTTTCTGTCCCTACCCATTCTGGCAGTTCCCATTTCATGGATACCCAATCCAAGGGCACCAGGATTATCAAAAGGTTCTACATCTCTAAGACCGGCCTTCTCCAACATGGAAACGGCTTGGTCTTTCATGTCCTCGCGCATGTTCCATTCGTTTTGCTTGAACTCGGCATCAAAGGTCACCGTGGGTAAGCCCCATTCATCTACCTTATCATAATCCATGGTCATGCGGTTATCTTCGTAAGGAAGTACCTCGCCAAAGCCACCCATTCCGAAGGTCCAGCCTCCTGGTTTGAGAATGGCATCCTTCAATTCTTTTCCGTGCGATACCTCGGCAATAATGTCTTCCCAATTGCCTCTTCCTGCGCCACCCTGATACCCATAGCCACGAATGAACTTGTCTGTATTGGAGTCGCCACCTAGATTTCTGAATCGAGGTAGATAAATACCATTTGGCTTTCTGCCCTTATAGTATTTATCCTCAAAGCCATCAAATTTACCTGAAGCACCTACGCCCAAATGATGGTCCATGATGTTTCGACCCAATTGATCCGAATCGTTTCCAAGACCGTTTTCAAACCTATCCGATTTGGATTGCATCAAAATGGATGTGGAAGCAATAGCCGAGGCACATAGGAAAATCACCTTGGCCTTAAACTCATAGGATTCTTTGGTGACCCTATCGATTACTTTGACCCCAGTTGCTTTTTTGGTGTCCGGGTCGTAAATAACCTCATGAACAATGGAATCGGGACGCAGGGTCATATTTCCGGTTCTTTCCGCTGCGGGCAATGTAGAGGATACGCTACTGAAATATGCACCAAAAGGACATCCCCTTATACATCGGTTCCTAAATTGGCATCGTGTTCTACCATCACCTTCAAATTTTTTATTACTGTTGATGTGTGCCACTCTTCCGGCTGTGATTACCCTGCCATCAAAATGTTCGGAAACTTTTTCCCGGACATGTTGTTCCACACAGTTCAATTGCATCATGGGCTCAAACTGTCCGTCTGGAAGTTGGGGCAGACCCAACTTTTCACCGGTGACACCTATATAGCTTTCAACCTTGTCGTACCAAGGGGCAATATCCTTATAACGAACGGGCCAATCCACGGCAATACCATCTTTTTTGTTGGCCTCAAAATCTATGTCGCTCCATCGGTAGCTGTGTCTTCCCCACATAATGGAACGCCCACCTACGTGATAACCACGCATCCAGTCAAAACGCTTGGTCTCATTGTAGGGATGCTTTTGGTCATCCACAAACCAAAAGTTGTGTGGAGCCCTTACGGTGTATCCAGTTCTGGCCTGTTTTTCTTGCTTCGCGGCTTCTTCACGGGAAAGCTGTCCATTGTTGGGAAAATCCCACGGATCTAGATTTGCAGTGGGGTAATCCTCCCTATGCTTTACCATCCTCCCACGTTCCAGGACCAAGGTCTTTAGTCCATTCTCGCATAATTCTTTTGCAGCCCAACCGCCGCTAATGCCCGTTCCTACTACGATAGCATCATATGATTCCTGCTCTTCGTTATAATAAAATTTGCTCATCTATTAGGATTGTTTATTTCATAAATGTATTAATTATTGAATTAATTTTCTACATTTAAACCCTATGTTTATTGAGAATTCAGTACTATAACGTTGTAGTTTTTTAATTTCACGCAATCAACCATTATGAACAGAACAAAATTTAATAGGAATACCACATTTGCGCTTATGGCCATATTCCTTATCGGAACAACCGCCTGTAAGCAAAAAGAGAAAAAAGAAGTGGAAGAACCAGAAACATCCATGGAAGTGGAAACCACTGCGGAACCATGGTTTAAAATATCGCTGGCCCAGTGGTCCATGCATAGAATGATACGGGAAGATGGAATGGACCCCTATCTATTTGCGGAAAAAGCAAAAGAGTGGGGCTTTGAAGGACTGGAGTACGTAAGTGGGCTGTACTACCCAGAATTGGAGAAAGATAATTTCTCCGAGGAGGCCATGAAGAATTTTGTGGATAAAAGTTTGGCCGAGAGTAAAAAACATGGTCTGGAAAACCTGATCATTATGATAGATGGCCAGGGAGATTTGGCCACACCGAATGAATCAGAAAGAAATGCTGCCGTGGAAAACCATCACAAATGGGTGGATGCCGCCGCTGCGCTGGGATGCCATTCCATAAGAGTGAATTTGAGTGGAAGCTCCGAACCTGAAGAATGGACAGCTGCTGCCGTGGATGGCTTGACCAAGCTATCTACATATGCCAAGGACAAAAACGTCAACATCATTGTTGAAAACCATGGAGGTTTGTCCTCCAAGGGGGCGTTGTTGGCCAACGTCTTTAAAGAGGTAAATATGGAGAATTGTGGAACGCTGCCAGATTTTGGCAATTTCTGTATTACTTGGGGAGAGTGGCCCGAATGCCTAGAATGGTATGACAGATATAAAGGAATGGAGGAGATCATGCCCTATGCGAAAGCAGTAAGTGCCAAGTCACATGATTTTGATGAAAACGGGGATGAGGTTCATTCGGATTACAGCCGTATGCTCAAGATTGTTAAGGATGCAGGGTACTCTGGATTCATTGGCGTGGAATATGAAGGAAGCGCATTAAGTGAGGAAGAGGGTATTATAGCCACAAAAAAATTATTAGAGAAGTTTCAGAACTAGTTATTATCCAACCTTTGGTTTATGAAGGGATTTTTGCACCAGCTCTTCGACTATAATTTCTATTGCAACAAAAAGCTGATAGAACAATGCACTGCCTTGGATGAGGTTCCAGAAAAGTGCCTTCGGCTTTTTAGTCACGTACTTAATGCACATCATACATGGAACCACAGGATTCTGGGAAAGCCGTCGGAATTTGAGGTGTGGCAAGTTCATGATATAGGGCGATGGGAAGATATCCATTACGAAAACCAAAGAACATCATTTGAGATTATAACCAATACGGACGATTTCAACAAAAGGATAGAGTACCAAAATAGCGCGGGCAGAACCTATGCCAATGACCTAAAGGACATTTTGTTTCATGTGGTAAACCATTCCACCCATCATAGGGGACAGATTCTTTCAGAGTTTAGGACTTCGGGCATTACCCCTGATGCACTGGATTATATATTTTACAAAAGATAGTTACTTCATGAGTCCAAAAATCAAGATCCAACTCTCGTTCATGATGTTCCTCGAATTTTTTATTTGGGGAGGTTGGTTCGTGACCATGGGGATTTATTTACCCAATACCCTAAAAGCAAGTGGAGGTGAGATTGCCTTGGCGTATTCCACACAATCTTGGGGGGCGATTATTGCTCCCTTTATTATTGGCCTTATTGCAGACCGGTACTTTAATGCCGAGCGTATTTTGGGTGTATCCCATTTAATAGGTGCTTTCTTGATGTATCAATTGGCCAACGCCGTGGATTTTGGGGCCTTTTATCCCTATGTGCTGGGTTATATGATAGTCTACATGCCCACCTTGGCCCTGGTAAATTCCGTTTCCTTTAACCAAATGACCGACCCTTCAAAGGAGTTTGCCTACATCCGAGTGTTCGGAACCATTGGGTGGATCATAGCCGGTTTGACCATTAGCTTTTTAGGCTGGGACAGCGAACAGGGTGTAAGTGGTGGATTGCTCCGCAACACCTTTTTAATGGTTGCAGGAGCTTCGGCACTTTTGGGACTTTTTAGCTTTACCCTGCCAAAGACTCCCCCAAAATCTTCTGGAAAGGAAAAGGTGACCGTTTCGGAAATATTGGGCTTGGAGGCATTGAAACTCCTTAAGGATAGAAACTTTCTTATCTTTTTCCTGGCCTCTATTCTTATTTGTATCCCGCTGGCTTTCTACTATCAGCATGCAGGACAATTTTTAGGGGAAATCGGGGTGTCCAATCCGGCGGGCAAAATGACCATAGGTCAAATTTCAGAAGTCTTGTTTATGCTGCTGTTACCAGTGTTTTTCAAGCGTTTCGGATTCAAAAAAACAATTTTGGCGGGAATGTTGGCTTGGACGGTCCGCTATTTGCTTTTTGCCTATGGAAATGCCGGGGAGATGGTCTTTATGCTGCTCACGGGTATTGCATTACACGGTATTTGTTACGATTTTTTCTTCGTGTCGGGTCAAATCTACACGGATTCCAAAGCGGGGGAAAAATACAAAAGCGCTGCACAAGGGCTGATTACTTTAGCCACTTATGGGGTGGGTATGTTGATCGGCTTCTGGATTGCCGGAAAAATTACGGACATGTACCTTGTGGCCGAAAATGTTCACGACTGGGAAAATGTTTGGATTATCCCATCTCTCTTTGCTTTTGTTGTGTTAGTGCTGTTTGCCCTTTTCTTTAAGAAGGAAGAGGTAACTTATAAACCTTAATTAACTAAAACTTTGATTTAAATGGAAAACATCAATAAGAATAGGCTGTTCTATGCTTCATGCGTTGCGCTATTGGTAACGTCGATGACATTTGCAATAAGAGCAAGACTGGAAACAGTTTTTGGACCCGAAGGTGTGGGTCTTACCTTGGAGCAAATCGGCTGGGCTTTTACCCCTGCGTTTTGGGGTTTTACAATTGCGATGATTATTGGTGGACCTTTGGTTGATTCACTGGGAATCAAAAAAATTACATGGATGGCCTTTATTACCCATGCTATTGGGATTGTTTGGACCATTTTGGCCAAAGATCAAACTTCCTTGTTCTTGGCAACCTTATTTGTGGGCATTGGAAATGGAATGGTTGAGGCAGCCCTTAACCCTATGATTGCCTCCATGTATACCAACAACAAAACCAAAATGTTGAATCGGTTTCATGTATGGTTCCCTGGAGGGATTGTAATTGGCTCATTGGTGGGCTGGCTAATAATGGATGTGATGGGACTGGGTTGGCAGATTATGGTAGGCGTATTGTTTATTCCGCTGATTATCTACGGATTTATGTTTTTGGGCCAGAACTTTCCGGTTACGGAACGGGTTCAAATGGGTGTCAGCAACAATAAAATGATTGCTAGTTTGGGCAAGCCCCTATTCATCTTTATGGTGTTATGTATGTTTTTGACCGCCGCTTCGGAATTGGGAACGACACAACGAATAGAATCTTTGCTGAAGGAATCCGTGGCTGTGCCCTTGTTGGTACTTGCATTTATTAATGGTATAATGGCCCTTGGGAGGGCTTTTGCCGGCAAGGTCATACATAAATTGCAACCAGCTGGGATGTTATTGTTTTCTGCAATATTCACCTTTATCGGACTTTGGTTGTTGACCATTACCAGTGGAGGAATGACTTTTGCCGCTGCCGCCGTCTTTGCAGTGGGAGTTACTTTTTTCTGGCCAACAATGTTGGGTTTTGTGGCCGAATATCTTCCAGAAACCGGAGCTTTGGGGCTTTCCATAATGGGTGGAGCCGGAATGCTTTCCGTTTCTGTGGTGCTGCCTGTAATGGGTAAATTGATGGATAATGCAAATGCCATGGAAGCACTAAGAACAATGTCAATTTTGCCAGCAATTTTAATTGTGGCATTTATTGGATTATATGTCTACATGAAAAAACGAAAACCAAATACTCAAGAAGCTTAAAAAAAGAAATAGAATGCCAAAAAAAATTAGATTAGGAATTATTGGTGGTGGTGGGGATTCCCTAATTGGAGTGCTCCACAGGGTGGCCTCCTTCATAAATGACAACTATGAAATTGTTGGAGCAGTGTTCAACCCCGATTATGAACAAAACCTTGCTTTTGCAAAAGAGATTGATGTGCCCACTAACAGGATCTACACAGATTTTGACACTTTGGTGGAGGAGGAGCTGAAACTCCCAGAAGATGAGCGCATCCAGGTTTGCTCAGTTTTAACCCCCAACTTTTTGCATTATCCAATGGCCAAAAAACTGTTGGAAAACGGGTTTCATGTCATTTGCGAAAAGCCGATGACCATGAATTACGAAGAGGCAAAAACTCTGCAAGAGGTGCATCAAAAGTCTGGAAAAGTATTCGCGCTAACGCACACTTACACGGGATATCCCATGGTGCGTCAGATGCGGGAAATGATTAAAAACGGGGAACTGGGAAGAATCCATAAAGTAGACGCAAGATATTACCAAGGCTGGATCAATACCGTTATTCACGATAAAGAAAAACGTTCCACGGTATGGCGATTGGATCCAACCAAGGCGGGAATCAGTTCCTGTATTGGGGATATAGGGGTACACGCATCCAACTTGATTGAGTATACCACGGGATTACAGATCAAATCAGTGTTGTGTGATTTCAACTATCTGTACGATGATAACCAGATGGATGTGGATGGAACTGTTTTGATCCGTATGGACAAGCACGTTAAAGGAGTAGTTAGGGCAAGCCAGGTGGCCACCGGTGAAGAAAATGGATTGGCAATTGCCATTTACGGGGAAAAAGCCGCTTTTCGATGGGAACAGGAAAAGCCAAATTTTCTTTACAAAATGAGCGACACTGAACCGCTTCAGGTTTACAAGCCAGGTCATGCCTATAACACTGAGCTTTCGTTGAATGCCTCGAAAATACCTGCAGGACATCCAGAAGGCATTTTTGATTCCATGGCCAATATTTATCTAGGAGCCGCTAGGGCAATCCGTGGCGAAGATTATAACGATGGAGAATTCCCGACCATGAGAGATGGGGTTCGCGGAATGAACTTTATTGAAAGTACCGTTGCTTCCCATAAGCAGGGAAATATCTGGGTAGATCTGGATTAACCCCAACGATTAATAACACAAAATGAGATGGCCGCTTAAGCGGCCATTATCTTTGGAAGATCTTTTCAAACCGTTCAAATACCACGATCATACTTTCCCGCGGTTTGCGGTTAAATTCAGATAATTCTCTGGTGTAATAGTCCCAATGGGTCTTTTGCCAATGGTCCAAGCTTTTATCGCCTTCCCCTTCCAATCGGGCATGTTCAGCATGAATGGCAAAATAAGGGACCAATTTCACAGAGGTTGTCCTAATGATGCATTTGGCCTTTCCGGCCCAATCCGTGACCACGGCAAAATCCCCAATCTTTGGGAGTTTTTCCTTACGGTACTGAAGACCAAGCAGTGAATGCGAGGTGGCCCGCTTAATATCTTTGCTTACCAGATCGGCGCAGGTGTTGGCATCTTTTTCATTATCGCAAAAGTGGATTACCCTAGGCGCATCTTCTGATGCAAACTCTAAATGGGCGTCTAAAAAATCACCCCATAAATTTCGGGCGGAAGCATTTTCCATAGTAGGTATTTAAGAAAATTTGTTTTGTTTGAACTGTTCGGCGGCATGGTTTGCGGCCCTTGCCGTGAAGGCCATATAGGTCAATGACGGGTTGACGCAGCTTGCGGAGGTCATAAAGGCGCCATCGGTCACATAAACATTTGGCACATCATGCAATTGATTGTGTTTGTTAAGGACAGAGGTTTTGGGGTCGTGTCCCATACGGGCGCCGCCCATTTCATGAATGCCCAGGCCAGGTCCTGTTTCTCGGTCCCATTCGGTGACATTTCTAAACCCTGCCGATTTTAGCATGGCCACGGCTTCTTTTTTAATGGCATCCCTCATTTTAAGTTCATTTTCCTTAAACTCCACATCAAAGTCTAACTGGGGTAATCCCCATTGGTCTTTTTTGTCCTTGCTCAGGGTTACTCTATTGTCATGATAGGGTAACATTTCGCCAAATCCGGTCATGCCAATTTCCCATCCCCCAGGTTTAAGAATAGCTTCTTTAAGCACCGCTCCATAACCCATTTCAGCTACCGACTCCGACCAATTATTTCTGCTGGCACCACCTTGATAACCAAACCCTCTCAAAAATTGGGGTCGTTTGGTTTTGTCATCCAAGTTCACAAATCTTGGGATGTAGAAACCGTTGGGTCGTCTTCCCTTGTAGTACTTGTCCAAATGACCGTCCACCTTGGCTGATGCCCCCAATTGATAGTGGTGGTCCATGATATTTCTGCCCACTTCGTCATAATTGTTTCCAAGTCCATTTGGAAACGATTTGGATTTGGATTGCAAAAGAATGCCAACAGAGGCCATGGCGGATGCGCATAGAAAAACAATCTTTCCTTTGAACTCCAGTTTTTCATTGGTCTCGGCATCAATGACCTTAACTCCGGTGGCCTTTTTGGTCTTTTCATCATAGATGACTTCGTGGACAACGGAATTGGCTCTTAAGGTCATATTACCTGTACGTTCTGCCGCGGGCAAGGTGGAGGAAAGACTGCTAAAGTAACCGCCAAAAGGACACCCTCGCCAGCATCTATTTCGGTATTGACAGGTGCCCCGTCCTTCAAATTTTGTTGTTTTCTCAGTGATGTGGGCCGCCCGTCCAATGGTAAGAAGTCTGCCATCATCAAAGCCTTTTTGTAAGGATTGCTGCAACTCCTTTTCTACACAATTGAGTTCCATGGGAGGTTGAAATTTTCCATCCGGGAGTTGTTTCAATCCCAAATTTTCCCCACTGACCCCTATATAAGATTCCACCTTGTCATACCAAGGTGAAATATCGTTATACCGAACCGGCCAATCCACAGCTATGCCCTCTTTTTTGTTGGCTGCAAAATCAATATCACTCCAACGGTAACTTTGTTTACCCCAGGTAATTGACCGTCCTCCAACATGATAGCCCCGAATCCAGTCAAAACGTTTGGTTTCCTGATAAGGATGTTCCAAGTCATTGACAAAAAAATGCTTTACATCTTCTTTTGGGGCCCATCCGACGCGAATTTGCTTATGGTATTTTTCTTTATCTATTCTTGATAGTTCTCCATTGTTGGGCATATCCCAAGGATCGAGGTTCATGGTCTTGTAATCTACGATATGTTCCACCATGGGTCCACGATCCAGTACCAAGGTCTTTAATCCATTTTCGCAAAGTTCCTTGGCAGCCCAACCGCCAGTTATTCCAGTGCCTACTACAATGGCATCGTAAACCACATTTTCGTCCACAATTGTGTTATTTTAGTTGTTACTTATCGCTATATTTATGACCTCCCGAAGGGAAAACAAAAACATCCCTGATTTTTTCTTAAATATAGGCGATAAATCCTAAAATTTTATGGATTTATCAAGAGTTAGTAAATCACATTGAATGAAAACAATTAAAGGACCTGCTGTTTTTTTGGCGCAATTTGTAGATAGCCAACCCCCGTTCAACTCCCTTGACGGCCTGTGTAAATGGGCTTCCGATTTAGGGTATAAGGGTATTCAGATTCCCACTTGGGAATCCTTTCTCATCGATTTGGACAAGGCGGCAGAGAGTCAGGATTATTGCGATGAACTAAAAGGAAAAATAAATTCCTATGGTCTCGAGATAACGGAGCTATCCACACATTTGCAAGGACAGTTGGTCGCTGTTCATCCTGCTTATGATATTATGTTCGATAATTTCGCTCCAGATGCTGTAAAAAACAATCCAAAGGCACGCAAGGAATGGGCCGTGGAAACAGTTAAAAAAGCGGCAACTGCCAGCAGAAGACTGGGAATTAGCGCCCATGCCACTTTCTCAGGCTCATTGCTCTGGCATACGGCCCATCCATGGCCGCAAAGACCTCCTGGTTTGGTGGAAATGGGATTTGGGGAATTGGCCAAGAGGTGGACGCCCATTCTGGATCATTTCGATAAAGAGGGGGTAGATGTGTGTTATGAAATCCACCCTGGAGAAGATCTTCACGACGGAGATACCTTTGAGCGATTTTTGGAAGCCACGGGGAATCACAAAAGAGTGAATATTTTGTACGACCCAAGTCATTTTGTGCTCCAACAATTGGATTACATTGCTTACATAGACCACTATCATGAATTTATTAAATCTTTCCATGTGAAAGATTCCGAATTTAATCCAACGGGTAAGAAAGGTGCTTTTGGAGGCTATAACGATTGGGGAGATCGGGCAGGAAGATATCGTTCACTTGGTGACGGGCAAATTGATTTTAAAACCATCTTTTCCAAACTCACACAGTACGGATGTGATGTGTGGGCGGTAATGGAATGGGAATGTTGTATAAAGAGCCCAGAACAGGGAGCCAGGGAAGGGGCCAAGTTTATTCAAGATCATATTATTGAGGCTACCACCAAGACCTTTGATGACTTTGCAGGGGCATCAACCGATGAGGAAAAACTGAAAAAAATATTGGGATTATGAAAAAAATAGGATTGCTGGTATTGGCGATTGCAGTGTTTGCATGTCGCGGAAAAGAGTCCAAGTCAGAAGAAGCGGATTCGAATCCGCTCTCAGGAGCCGAAGAGGTTCAGCCACCGGTTTTAGAGGAACCACAATGGGCGGTTTTATTTGATGGCACTTCATTTGACGGATGGCATTTTTACAACGGAGAGAGCATCGCAGAGCCTTGGAAACTGGAGGACGGAGCCATGGTTTTTTACCCACCTGAGGAAAGACCCGAAGGCGCTAGCTATAACATTGTTACCGACAAGACATTTACCAATTTTGTGCTGTCCTTGGAATGGAAGGTTGCTGCCAATGGGAATAGCGGAATTTTTTGGGGAGTTCATGAGAATGAAAAGTTTGGGCAACCGTATCTCACTGGTCCTGAAATCCAAGTATTGGATGATGAAGGTCATCCGGATGCAAAAAATGGCACAACGCATCAGGCCGGGGCTCTATATGATATGGTGGCGCCGAGTGAGAAAGCTGTTAAGCCTGCTGGCGAGTGGAACCTGGTTGAGATTCTGGTCAATCATGAAACAAATGAGGGCCATGTGGTTTTGAACGGCAAAAAAATTATTGATTTTCCGGTTCATGGAGAGGCATGGGATGAGATGGTGGCCAATTCTAAATTTGCGGATTGGGAAGGTTTCGGGGCGTACCGAACAGGAAATATTGGACTGCAAGACCACGGTGACGTAGTGGCCTACAGAAATATCAAAATCAAAGAGCTCTAATAATGGGGAGAAAAGCAACTTTTTTGCTGTTTGTGATGTTGGGTTTTGGAATCGGGTTGTCCGCCCAGGAAGTGGAGCCCAAGGACCCGGAAGCAACGGAAGTTTATGAGCCGGTTCCTCCAAAGGTGGTTCCTGGAAGTAATGGAGCTCCACCAAGTGATGCCATTGTCCTTTTTGATGGCTCCAGTCTGGATGCCTGGATAAGTAGTGCCGACAGTACGGCGGCGAAATGGCATCTTAACCAGGACGGTAGTATGACCGTAAAGGATAAGACGGGTAATATTGAGACCAAACAGGCTTTTGGAAGTATTCAGCTCCATATCGAATGGCGATCACCGGCAGAAGTCCAAATGTCAGGACAGAATAGGGCCAATAGCGGGGTTTTTCTGCAAGGGCTTTACGAAGTACAGGTGTTGGACAACAATGATAACAACACGTATGTCAACGGTCAGGTGGGGTCCATTTATAAGCAATCGGTTCCTTTGGCCATGGCTTCTGTTCCTTCAGGGGAATGGAATACCTATGATGTCATCTACCATGCTCCTAAGTTCAGTAGGGGTGGGAACCTGAAAAAACCAGCCACCATAACCGTAATACATAACGGCGTCTTGATCCAAGATCATTTTGAGGTGGAAGGGCCTTCAGAATACATTGGATGGCCAACCTACCAACCTCATGGAAAACGGCCTTTGATACTCCAAGATCATAGGGACAACAGCCGGGTGAGCTACAGAAATATCTGGGTCCGGGAGTTGGATTAGAAATTCAGTTCCCAATGTAGAATTGGAAGGGGCCAAACCCTAATTTGGTTACCTTTGCCAAAATTTAATCATTCCATATGATTCAATCCATGACTGGTTTTGGAAAGCACGTAGTGCAACTTCCATCCAAAAAAATCACCATTGAAATCAAGTCCCTCAACAGCAAAAACCTGGATATCAATGCCAGAATTCCCCAATCCTATAGAGAGAAGGAACTAGAATTGCGTAAAATGATTGCAGATACTCTGGTAAGAGGTAAGGTCGACTTTGGGCTTTATGTTGAAATTACCGGAGAGGAAACCACTGCCGAAGTGAACCAAGGAGTGGTTAAAAAGTATATGAAGCAATTGGCAGGTATTGTTCAAGGGGAAGACATTAAACTCCTTGAACTGGCACTCAGAATGCCCGATACCATGAAAACGGATAAAAACGACATTGATGCCACAGAATATGGTGCCATAACTACTGCTGTAAAAGAGGCTCTAAGCGAAATTAAAAAGTTCCGTAGCGAAGAAGGAAACGTCCTAGAGCGGGATTTTAAGTCACGTCTTTTGGGTCTTGGCGGTTTATTGGAGAAAGTACAGGACATGGATCCAGAACGCCTAAATACGGTTCGCGAACGTTTGGAAAAGGCCGTGGCTGATCTTAAGGTCGAGGTGGATGCAAACCGTTTTGAACAAGAATTGATCTATTATCTGGAGAAGTACGACATTACCGAAGAAAAAGTCCGTTTGGACAACCATTTGAAATATTTCGAGACTACCCTGAAATCCAAAGATTCCAATGGAAAAAAATTGGGCTTTATTGCCCAAGAAATTGGAAGGGAGATCAATACCATTGGTTCCAAGGCCAACTATGCCCCAATGCAGCAATTAGTGGTACAGATGAAAGATGAGCTCGAGAAAATTAAGGAACAAATGCTGAATGTTTTATGAAAAAAGGGGGGAAGCTCATTATTTTTTCAGCCCCTTCAGGGAGCGGTAAAACCACTATTGTTCGGCATCTTTTAAAGCAACCTGAACTTAATTTGGCCTTTTCTGTTTCGGCAACCTCAAGACCACGAAGGGGAGAAGAACGAGATGGTGTCAATTACTACTTTATGTCCATTCCTGAGTTTAAGAAACACATTAAAAGTGGGGATTTTTTGGAATGGGAAGAGGTCTATCGTGATAACTTCTACGGAACGCTTAACAGCGAGGTGGAACGATTATGGGCCGAGGGCAAAAATGTTATTTTCGATATTGATGTGGTAGGGGGCCTTCGAATCAAGAAAAAATTCCCCGTGGAAACGCTAGCGGTGTTCGTGAAACCTCCCAGTGTGGACGAGCTTAAAATCAGGCTCAAGAAAAGGAGTACGGAGAGCGATGATAAAATCAATATGAGGGTGGCCAAAGCTTCAGTAGAACTGGCAACCGCTCCCCAATTTGATAAGGTGATAAAAAACTACGACCTTGACATGGCCTTGGAAGAAGCACACAAATTGGTAGCAGATTTTGTTGGAGCCGAAATCCCAAAGGCAGAAGAGGAATAATACATGAAACAGGTAGGGCTTTATTTTGGCACCTTCAATCCGATTCATATAGGCCATTTGGCCATAGCCAACCATATGGTGGAGTTTTCGGACCTGGATGAAGTTTGGTTTGTGATCACGCCTCAAAGCCCTTTCAAGACCAAGCAATCACTTTTGGATAATCATCATCGCTATCAAATGGTATTTGAGGCCGTCAAGGATTACCCCAAACTAAAGCCGAGTAAAATAGAGTTTAATTTGCCCCAGCCCAACTACACTATCGATACCTTGGTGCATTTAGGGGAGGAATATGGTAAGGAACATCAATTCTCCTTGATTATGGGTGAGGATAACCTAAAGGGCTTTCACAAGTGGAAGAACTATGAAGCCATCCTGGAACTCCATAATATTTATGTGTATCCCAGAATTTCTAAAGGGCAGGTGGAACATAGATTTGCGAATCACCCTAAAATACATTGGGTAGAAGCGCCAATTATGGAAATATCCTCCACATTTATTCGAAAAGCCCACAAGGAGGGAAAAAATATTAAGCCGTTATTGCCAGAATCCGTTTGGATTTATATGGACGAGATGAACTTTTATCGCTGAAGGATTTTTTCCAAAATGACACCCTAGTTCTTGCTTGTAACCACTCCAACCATACTATCTGCCGTCCCATAATACAGGTGCCATATATTTTTAAAGAATACCAGACCTTCCAAAAAAGTGGTGCCGTCTTCGTACTGACCCGATTTTTCAAATGGAAGCTCAGGTTTGATAAAGGGAGCTTGACAGCGATCTAACAGTTTCCAAGGCTCAGAGGAGTCAAATAATGCCTGTCCGCCAGTATAGACCCTATTGCCCAAATGGTCCACTCCGATGTTTTGCGAGTTCCCGGCATTATATAGCACTACAATTCCATCTTTTGTAAGTATAGGTGGTGGTCCTGCTTCCACTAACCAAGAATCAAAATATCCCGGCCTAGGACTTAAAACAGGCGCCAAGGTGCCCTCATAGGTTTCCAAGGGAGTCCAATCAACTAAGTTGGTGGAGTGCGCTAGCCAAACATGGGGAACTCCATAGTACATCCAATATTTACCATTGATTTTGGTCGCCACCAGTTTCCCATTTTTCAGATGGGTGACTATGGCTCCGGACTTGGTCTCCGCATTTAGGTATTTTCCATTTTTATGTTTACTAAATGCTGGGCCATGCTTGTTCCAATCAATCAAATTACGGGATGTGGCAATTGCCAAACGAGGAACTTTTCGATTCCATTGCGTATACGTAAGAACATATAACCCATCCTCTGTTTCCACAATTCTGGGATCTTCGGTTCCGCCGGGCCATTCGTTTTGTTGTTGATCGTCCTTATTGGGATAGAAAATAGGATGCTTTTTCGTACTGTAGTGTTTTCCATCTTTGGACATGGCCAGTCCTATTCTAGAGGTGTGTCCACCGATTTCTTTTTCACCCAATTTCTCTTCAGCCCTATACAAAACCAAAATTTCCTCTCCCTTAACTACCGCTGCCGGATTAAAGGTTGCCATAGACTCCCAATGCACACTTTTACCAGAAATTGGGTCAACAAATGTAGATTCACTATTTTTTTGTATCAAAGGTTGCGCGTTGGCAGGTCTAAGAAAAGGACCAAGCATCCATGGTTTTTCCAATTCCTGGGAAAATAGCATTTGCGCAATAAAAAGAAACACTATCGATAATGGTAGCCCCTTGATTTTCATTCTTGAGGGAGGGTTAAAATATCTGTACCCAGATACTTGTTGTCCTTATTGTAAAACCAAGCCCTGGTTTTCGGCATTTTAATATTACTGACTTCTTCCAAATCTTTTAATAAGATGTATTCACCGTCGCCCTTACTTTCATCATGATAGAACTGGTACACTTCCATGGCATAGGTTTTTGGATCGAAATAAAAGTACCACACATCATCCCCAACCTTTTCATCGTAGGAAACTTTTAAGACTAGATATTCCTTTCCTTTAAAAGTTTTGGTCTGAACCTTCTGGTCAAGGTTACTGCCAGGGTCTTTCAGTTTCATCGGCAAACCATACAAATACGTGTAATAGTTTTGCATCATTTTACCGCGCTCACAGGTCAAGCGGTATGCTTTTCGGTCCTCATCTGAAATGGAGGTAGAACCGTTAAGCTGAGTAGAACAGGAATCGCCCTCAAAAAAATAACCGTAAGAATCCCCATCTTGTCTGACCTGCAACGTGAACGTTCTTTTTGGAAAATCCATTTGAATTGTACTGTAGCGATCGGCAGCATTTGGAGTTTCCATCCGGATGTTGAACGTTCCTTTAAAGCTCTTCCATTTTTGTTCCGGGTCATGAAACGCGATGGCCTTGTTCAGGACCTCTTCCGAAGTTAAGGATTGGGCGCAGAGTCCACTTAAACTTAAAAAGACTAAAAGTATGGACAGAATTCGCATAATGATTAGTTTGTTTTTGGAATACGAGCAGGTTCCACAGTACTGTCGTGCTCAGTATAATAAAGCTCCAGTAGTTTCAAGGTCGATTTGATGAGGTCCTTTGTTTCCGTTAGGAATGAGAAGTACAATGTAGTGTTTTTTGGACTTGATTCTTCGGTACGGGTTCGTGCTACTTGCTTTTCTATCTTATCTGAAACCAAGTCAAAAAGCTCCTCTTTTCGTGTTAGAATCGCCTGGATTTTTTCGAAACTTCTATTCTGGAAAATCTCCTGGGTACTCTGGAAAAGCTGTTCCAATGTGGTGTCCAATTCCTTTAGTTCCTTTATCTGGGTATACTTCAGCTTTTTATGATTGTTATGGACATGCTTATAGCCAAGGGTGGAGACATATTCCAACGACTGGGAAAGATCTTGGAGCAGCCCAAGAAGACTGATGTAAAAATTACTTGCGCCCCCAACACTGCTTTCGTCCAAGTTTTTAATGAAGTAAAAGATGTTATTTTTCAAGTCTTCAATTTCATTGGACATTTTGTTGACACCCTTCTTGTTTTTCCGAAGCGTTTCAATATCATGACGTGCCAACCCATTGATGGAATTCGTATAGATACGGTTACTTCTTTTGATCATATTTCCAATGTTGTCCGCACTTTCTTCAATCACACCTTGAATGGAACTACTTTCAGCCCTTCGTAAACTGTCCTCAGCTTTTATCACCTTGGTTTTTCGGTTGTGCGATAGATAATTCCGAAGCAATACAACAGCTGCAAAAACGAGCAATAGCAACATGCCCGTAAACCTCCCGATATGCAGTATATAAGCAATAATGGCTGCGGCAACGAAGGCACTCAAAGCCGTAAAGAACCAGCCGCCTATAACATTGAGTACCCCGGCAACCCTATAAACAGCACTTTCCGCTCCCCAAGCGCGATCTGCCAAGGAAGTTCCCATGGCGACCATAAAGGTAACATAGGTGGTTGACAGTGGAAGTTTCATACTGGTAGCTATGGAGATAAGAACACTGGCCACCATCAGGTTAACGGAGGCCCGTACCATATCAAAAGCGGGCATATCCTGGACCTTGCTTTTTGGGACATAAGTGTAAGGGATCACAAATTGTTTATCCACTGTTCGCTGAACTGAAGGTGGGATTACCTTGGATAAATTTTCAAAGGCAGCAATACTTAGCTTTACCACCTGCCTTGAAAGGTAATTGGGTTGGAAACGTTCATCACCTTCATCCTGTCTCGCCAAATCAACACTGGTCTTTACCACGCTTTTGGCCTTACTGGAAAACCAAAGTGTAATGACCATAATTCCCCCTGAGAGCAGTAGTAACAAGGTTGGGGTCTGTACTGCGGCCGAAAGTCCCTGCATATTGAATTCGGCAGGAGCAATTCCTGATGCCTGCCAGTCTTGGAATGACTGTAGGGCGGCGATTGGTACCCCAATGAAATTCACCAAATCGTTTCCAGCAAAGGCCATGGCCAAAGCAAAGGTTCCGAATGCGATGACTCCACGGTAAATATTCCATTTTAGGATGCTTGCTGCCACCCAAGAAACCAAAATCCAAAAAACCACATTTCCCAGCACAAAAAGTACAGGCTGTGTGGCCACAAATTCTGAAACCGCTCCATCAAAAAGGGCTGCACTCTTTAGTCCCTTGATCAAGATGAAATAAATGATAGCGGTAATGGCCAGACCTCCAAAAATAGACTCAACCCATTTGGATTTGTCCTTATAATCGAATGAAATAAGTAATCTGGAGACAAACTGCACAATGGCTCCTATGGTAAAAGCAATAAAGACGGAGAGGAGGATTCCGAAAATGATTTCGGCTGCTTTGTCTGTATTGATATAGGCTCCCAAATCGGAAAAACTACCATCCAACTTGAGGATTTTCATCAATGAAATTGCGACGGAAGCACCTAAAAGTTCAAATACAATGGAAACAGTGGTTGAGGTCGGCATTCCCAAGGTGTTGAAGAAATCCAACAGTAGAATATCGGTGATCATGACCGCCATGAAGATGAACATGATCTCTTCAAATACAAACTCACCGGGGTTAAAAATTCCTTTTCGGGCCACCTCCATCATGCCACTGGAAGACATTGCACCAAAAGCAATACCAATACTGGCAATGATCATTATAGTTTTGAAGGAAATGGCTTTGGATCCTATTGCCGAGTTCAAAAAGTTAACTGCATCGTTACTTACCCCCACTACCAAATCGGTAATTGCCAAAATAGCCAAGGCAATCACCATAAAAATGTAGATGTTCTCCCCCATGGTTTATTGAAATATGGCAAAAATGCCACTATAAATTCGCAACAAGGTTAATAAAATGTTACGAAATTACGCATGAACGAGGCGATTATTTTGGGTTGGCGGAAGTGGAATTTATCTTTTGGCATATCTTCGCCCAAAATAACTATGTGCATGGAATGGGAGCGCTTACTTTCCCTTAAAAGACAAGGTGATACCCATAAGCGGTTAAGGAAAGAACAGGTAGAGACCCGTCTGGGCTTTGAGGTGGACTATGACCGCATTATTTTTTCATCTGCGTTTAGAAGTCTTCAAGACAAAACACAGGTGGTTCCCATGCCCATCAGCGTGGGCTCCAAGAAGAATTTTGTACACACCCGCCTTACCCATAGTTTGGAAGTCTCGGTTGTGGGACGAAGTTTGGGTCGCGTGGCCGGACAACAGATATTGGCCAAATACCCGTCTCTACAAGAGGTTCATGGGTATCAATTCAATGATTTTGGAGCTATTGTAGCGGCAGCGGCATTAGCTCATGATATTGGCAACCCCCCTTTTGGTCATAGCGGGGAAAAATCTATTGGAAACTACTTTGTGCAAGGTAACGGCAAGCACTATAAGTCAATGCTTTCTCCGGAGGAGTACCAGGATTTGGTAGATTTTGAGGGAAATGCAAATGGGTTTAAACTATTAACCGAGTCACGGGAGGGCGTTCCGGGAGGGCTTCGGTTGAGCTATGCCACCTTGGGTGCCTTTATGAAGTATCCTAAAGCTTCTTTGCCGAAAAAACCATCCAAACATATTGCAGATAAGAAGTTTGGGTTCTTTCAGTCTGAGCAGGCATTCTTTATGGAAGTGATTGAGGAAATAGGCCTGCTAAAGAACAAAAAGAATCCCGGGATTGGGTTTCTACGACATCCGTTGACCTATTTGGTGGAAGCGGCCGACGATATCTGCTACACCATTATCGATTTTGAGGATGGGATCAACCTTGGTTTGATTCCTGAGGAATATGCATTGGAATACTTGATCAATTTGGTGAAGGACAACATCAATACGAAAAAGTACAGTACCATGAGCCATTCAAGTGATCGTTTGAGCTACTTGAGGGCCTTGGCCATCAATACATTAATTAAGGATGCTGCGGAAGTGTTTGAAAGGCACGAGTCGGAAATTCTAAAAGGGGAGTTTAATACGGCTTTGTTAGATCGGGGAAGATATAAAGCCCAAATAGATGATATCATCAAATTAAGTGTCGAAAGAGTATACCAATCCACAGAAGTCATCGACAAGGAAATTGCGGGTTATAAAATCATTTCGGATATTTTGGATGCCTATACCCAAGCACTGATTCGCACTAAAGAAGGGACAGCAACCAATTATGATAGACTGCTGGTTAAAAGCCTTCCGGAAACATATAGGAACACCGAGAATTCCGTCTATAAGATTTTACTGGATACCTGTTGCTTTGTGGCCAGTTTATCGGATAGTGCTGCGGTTCATATCCATAATAAGCTCATGGGCAAACAACTTTAAAAGGCGTAGGTAAGGCCAACGCCCAATAGTTGTTTGAACTGGACTCTTGCGCCGCCAGGATCCAACACGGTTCCGTCATCGGCGACCAATTCATCAAATTTAATGTCGTCATCGTAAATGATATGGGTGCCGATATTGGTCTGTATGTACTTGTTCACTTTTAGGTTGAAATTGAGTTCCCAGTCTATATCAACATTTCCAAAACTTAGCAGATAGTCTGTATACAGGCTTATCCGATGGTTCATAAGAATGTTTTTAAGCACTTCTTTTTCCCAGGTGTTCGTAATCAAAAAACCAAGCTCCATAAATAGATTGTCCCCTGGGTCCACTCCAAAGGCACCTTGGTCCGATAGGTCTTCATCCAACACGAAAGTTGCTTTTTGTGTAATGGGAGAAATGTAAAGATTGAATTTTTTCCCTTCGGGAATATAAGAGGTCCCCGCACCTAGGAACAGATAACCCGGAGACATAAACCGAGATATAGGTGTATCCCTATCCGGGTATTTAAATCCATTGGAAAACTGGGTATTAAAATTGGCCTTTACAGAGTAGTACCAGTTGGTTATGGTATCCTTTCTGAAACCGATCGTCGAGGCGATTCGGATTTGATCATCCGTTTTTCTGAGCTGCCTCCCTTCCTGTGCATTCAATCCGTAGCGAAGCCGTAGCTCATTGTTCCAGTTTAGATACCTGAATTTGTAATTTCGGGTAAACCTGGCATTGGCCAGGGCGGAAACCGAATTGTCGCCCCCCGCATTCCAATTCACAAATGCAACCTCGTTAATATTCATTCCAAACTCATTGGTCTTGGTCCAAAAGGATTGCGGAACAAATTTCTTATACTTTTTTAAGAGTGGCTTAACCCGGTTCAAGGGCGTTCTTGGATCGGTAAGTTTGGCACTCCTGGTGAGGTACTTGAGTTTTACATCCTTTATTTTAACAACTCTAAATCCAGGTTTCACACTATCTTTTTCGAATACTTGAAGTGGATTTACCTGGGCCTGCATGCAAAAGGAGGCGGTAAGGAATAAAATTAGAAAACAGATTAATCGCATTGGTTTAAGGTTGATTTTATATAGGAAAATATCGCATCAAAATCTATACCAGCCAAGGTGTGTGTTTCGCCCATTGTTCCATGTTCAACAAACTTGTCCGGTATACCAAAAATTTTAACTTGATTTCGATAATTCTGCGCATTGGCGAACTCAAGAATTGCCGATCCAAAGCCTCCTTGGGCACAACCATCTTCCACAGTGACAATATGGTCATAGGTTTCAAAAATCCTTATGACCATGGTTTGGTCTAAAGGTTTGGCAAATCGCATATCGTAATGTCCCACACGCTTGTCTTGGTCCAAACCTTCCAAAATTTTGGTCACCGTGTTCCCAATATGCCCAAGGGATAAAATAGCTATATCCGATCCTTTTTTCAAGCACCTTGCGGTACCCATCTCAATGGACTCAAATTCGTTTTCCCAGTTCATGTTGACACCTCTTCCGCGAGGGTATCTAATGGCGATTGGTCCTTTTAACTCCTTTTGGGCCGTAAACATAATATTTCTGAGCTCCATTTCGTTCATTGGCGCAAAGACCGTGAGGTTTGGAATACATCTTAAATAGGCCAAATCAAAAACACCATGATGGGTTGGCCCATCCTGTCCAACAAGACCAGCACGATCCAAGCAAAAAATGACGGGTAGGTTTTGCAGGGCTACATCATGGATAACCTGGTCATATGCCCTTTGCAAAAAAGTGGAATAGATATTGCAAAATGGAACATAACCTTCCGATGCCATTCCAGCGGCCAGGGTTACCGCATGCTGTTCTGCTATTCCCACGTCAAATGCTCTTTCTGGAATCTCATCCATCATAAATTTTAGGGAACTTCCCGTGGGCATTGCAGGGGTAATCCCTACAATTTTTTCATTTTTCTTGGCCAATTCTACAATAGTGTGTCCAAATACATCTTGATACTTGGGCGGTTGGGCGGTACTGTCTTTTTTGATGCGTTCCCCAGTATGTTTGTCAAATTTCCCGGGCGCATGGTAAACCACCTGGTTTTCCTCCGCTTTTTTGAGTCCTTTGCCCTTGGTGGTAATCACATGTAGAAGTTTTGGTCCGGAAAGCGATTGTAATCGCTTAAGCTCAAAAATCAATGCCTTTAGGTCATGTCCGTCGATAGGCCCTGAGTAATTTAGGTTAAGACATTCAAAAATGTTCTCATCTTTTGCGGTACCTGCCTTCACATTGGTCAGGTATTTTTTAAGGGCCCCAACACTGGGGTCAATACCAATGGCATTGTCGTTTAGAATTATAAGGACGTTGGTGTTGGTTACCCCTAAATGGTTCAATCCTTCGAAAGCCATCCCGCTTGCAATGGAGGCATCTCCTACAACAGCAATATGTTGGGTGGTATTGTCTCCTTGGAGCTTGGAGGCAAGGGCCATTCCTAGAATTGCCGAAATGGCGGTGGAACTATGCCCGGTTCCAAAGTTGTCATATGGACTTTCGCTTCTTTTGGGAAAACCGCTTAAGCCGCCCAATTGTCTGTTGGTATCAAAAATCTCTTTTCTGCCGGTTAAGATTTTATGCCCGTAGGCTTGGTGGCCCACATCCCAGATCAATTTATCGTTTGGAGTGTCGAAAACATAATGGAGGGCAATGGTGAGTTCCACAACACCAAGACTTGCGCCAAGATGTCCTTCCTTGGCAGAAATGATATCAATAATGAACCTACGAAGTTCCCTCGCAAGGGAAGAGAGGTTGTTTTCTGGGACTTTTTTTAAATCCTTGGGGCTATTTATGTTGCGCAATAAAGGGTAGTCCATTATGGGATTAAAATGCAAAACTACATTTTTTAAGCTTTGACAACGGGTTTGTACATCCTCTACAACAAAGATTGTTAAAAGCTGGTAAACTGAGCTAGTTTAGGTTCCTGAAACCATAAAACTTTTTTTTCAAAATGAACAACAACCTTAAAACATTGACTTTGGCTACTTTGGTGCTTTTGGCATCCTGTAGCAAAGACGAATCTTCGAGCCCTAATACAGACAATGATCAGGCTATTGAAGCACTTGAACAAACCCCTCTAGAGATAGATGTAGTATCAGATAATGTGGTGATTGCTGGAGGACAAAAGGAAACCGGAACACCTCCAACTCCAAACGAGGCAATTTCCCTGGATGTATCCAAAGCTTCCAAAACTGCATTATTGGGTGAAGGCTTTGAAGTTCCGCTAAGTTCTGATGGGGTAATTACCGGTGCCTATATTCAATTCAAATCTAATGATGGGACTGTGTCCGATACGTATTATGACATTGATTTGGCTGCCAACTCTTCCAATAAGGCGACAGGTAAGAAAGGTAGATTTTCTTCAAGAACTGCCAAGGAAGATACCGAGGTTGAATTGGATGTTGACTTCAACACCAATATTGAACCAGGAACGTTCTGCTACGTAATCTGTGTCTATGATGCCGAAGGTAATATCAGTGCGCCAGAAGAAGTTTGTGTTACTGTAGAGAGTTGGGGAGGCAATAGCGCCATTTCTGGGTCATGGAACATAAAAAAATATGAAGACACTTATGATGGTGAAACCACTATTGAGATAATCGGAGAAAAAAACTGCGATGAATATTCCACCTATTGTATTCTTGATGAATCGTATAAGTCGGTCACTGAGTGCGAAACTTTGGATGCCGCAGTACTTATTTTGAACGAAGATGGCTCCTATGTTGCCGAATCAAGTGGTGTTGATGAGTTCCTGGATAACGCTGTTTTTGAAGAGACTTGCGATGTTACTTACAAGGAATATGACTATAGTTATAGAGGTGAGGGTAATTGGGCTTATGTAGCGGACACCAAAAGGTTGACCATCGTCGAATATAAGTATACGGAAACATACAAAGAAGAAACAGATACCGAAGTTCTAGATGCAGGTGAGGGAGAACTGGTATTTGATGGGATTATAGAATTGGATGGGAACAGCATGATCATAAATGAAGATTTTGGTCAGGGTGAAACCTATATAGTTTACTTTGAAAAAGAATAAATTCGTTTAACTAAGAATTAGAAAGACCCTCTGTTTTTACAGAGGGTTTTTTGTTTTCAATGGGATTAATAACTACTATTGTGCTTCAATTTTTAAGATGGCAATGGTAACACCTTTTGATGATAACTACTTCATGAAAAAAGCCCTACAGGAGGCAGAACTTGCCTATCAAAGTGGAGAGGTTCCTGTAGGTGCCGTTGTGGTGGTCAACAATAGAATAATAGGTAAGGCCCATAACCTCACGGAACGGTTAATGGACGTTACCGCGCATGCCGAAATGCAAGCCATTACCGCTGCTTCCAATTTTCTGGGAGGCAAATATCTTCATGGGTGCACTCTTTATGTAACATTGGAACCCTGTCAAATGTGCGCCGGGGCATTGTATTGGAGCCAGATTTCCAAAGTGGTCTACGGTGCAAAGGATTTGGAAAGAGGATTCAATGTAATGGGGGGGCATCTGCATCCCAAAACGGAAGTAGTTGGTGGAATTATGGAAAATGAAGCTTCAGAAATGCTGAAACGGTTTTTCATCCAGCGGCGGAATTTGAATTGAGGCTTTGACCATTAACCAAATTTTTGGGACAATTTAGCCCAATTCCCTTTTAATAATTTTAAACCAAGCCTTAGGCCTATATCGCACTCAGAAGTAAGTTGAGGTGTTAGCGGTTTTAGTGTGAACCACATATCAAATTGCAAGAAAAAGATTACTTATATTTATTGGTGTTAACTAATAAATAATGGATATGAAAATTTACATGACTTTGGTTTTGGGATTAACGATGGTCTTCTTTTCAAGTGCCCAGGAGAAGTGGACTTTTGAACAAGGACTGAATGCAGCTAAGATGTATTGTAATAGTTCTGAAGCAATGCGAGTAGGTGAAAGGCATGCAGATGAGTGGAGAAGTAAGGGACAAATCGAGTATGCCCAAGGAATCATGGATGGAATTGCCAGGTGCAAATCTGGAGAAAGTCCGGTCAAGAAAAGTGGCGCTAAGAAAAGTTGCAGAAAGCCCACTGTTTGTTCAAAATTGGACAAGAAAAAAAATTCGGCACTTTACGCAGCTTTATGTTCTTGCCCTTTGGATAAAAAGGACAAAGAAAAACAATAGGCCTTGCTTCTATTAATCAAAAAACCCTGATGTTTACATCAGGGTTTCAACTTAATCAAAATAAAATATTGTTATCCGATTACTTGCACTTGTGCAGCAACCATTCCTTTTCTTCCCTCTTCTTCTTGGTATTCTACTTTGTCGCCTTCGTTTAGTTCCACTCCGTTCAATGCGGTTACATGAACAAAAATGTCCTTTCCTGTGTCGTCGTTGGTAATGAACCCATAACCTTTAGATCCATTAAAAAATTTTACTGTGCCAGTCATTAAAATAAATAATTGTTAAAGTACTAATGTAGCTTTTTTTGGATTGCTTTGGGAGAATTCCACTTTAAATCTTAAGAAAATTATTGATTCTCAGCATTTTTCTCTTCCTTTTCTTGCATCTTTTTAATATTCTCCCGGGTTAACATATAATCTTTCATGTCTTTACCCTTACTTTCCTTTATCAAAAAAAGCGGCATTGCCACCAAGAAAAGTCCTACGGTCCCCGCGCCAATAAATTTGTTGCCCCCCTTTGGATTCTCCTCTTTAATGTTAAAACCATAGATAATGGAAGTTGCGGAAGCCAAGAGTACCAATAGAACAATATATTTCATTTTCATCTTGTATAGTTTATCAGTTTTCTTCTATAGGCTGTCAACAATTTTGACTTGGATATAAAGCCAAGATATTTTCCATCTTTGATTACCGGAAGGTTCCAAGCACCACTATCCTGGAACTTTTGCATGACCTTTTTCATGTTGTCCGAGTCGTAAAAAATATGTTCTGGGGGAGCATGCATCAGATTTTTCACAAAGATGGTCCCATACAGGTCAGTATCGAACATAAACTCCCGAATATCATCCAACAAAATGATACCTATCAGTTTTTGCTGTTCATCCAGTACTGGAAAAATGTTTCTTTTAGATTTTGATACAGATTGATGGAGCATTTCGCCCAAGGACATTTCCGGGTGTACCGATTTAAAATTAGTCTCTATCACATTGTCCATTTCCATCAAGCCCAGGACCATTTGATCTTTATTATGGGTTAAAACTGCTCCTATTTTTGCCAGTTCTTTTGTGTATATGGTATAGTCCAATGCATTTTTGGTGATAAGGTAAGATATGGAAGCCGTAATCATCAAGGGAACAAAGAGTTGGTAGCCACCAGTAATCTCGGCAATCAAAAATATGGCGGTAAGCGGTGCATGGATTACCCCGGCAATCAATCCTGCCATTCCAATAAGCGTAAAATTACTTTCGGAAACCTCAAAGCCCAGTCCAAGATTGTTGATGACCTTGGCGACTACGTTCCCCAGTGCACTCCCCATAACCATTGTTGGAATAAAGGTTCCCCCAGCTCCACCTGCCGCAAAGGTCGTGGTCATGGCGATGGCCTTAAAAATTGTAATCCCAAATAAAAGGGCTATAACGACCCAAATATTATCTGTAAATGCATCAAAAGGTGTATTCCCAAGTGCTTTAAGGTGATTGCCTTCCAGTAAATTATTGATAAACCCAAAGCCCTCCCCATAAAGTGGTGGAATGGCGTACAGCATTATTCCTATGGCGATTCCCCCAACCAGCAGTTTGTATTTGGGGCTTTTAAATCGTTTAAAAAAACCCAGAATCGCAAAATACATTTTGGTAAAATAGATAGAGGCAAAAGCAGTACCTACACCCAATACGACGTAAAAGAAAGTATCCTTCAGTTCAAATCCTTCGGATAGAGAAAAACTGAAAAGGATCTCGTTCCCCAAAAAGAAATAAGAAGTAAGTACTCCCGAAATAGAGGCCAATAACAAAGGAAGCATGGAAAGCATGGTGAGATCCAAGGTGAATACCTCCACAGCAAAAATAATGGCCGCAATAGGGGATTGGAAAATGGACGAAATGGCCCCAGCCGAGGCGCAGGCCACCAAAAGCGACCGTGTCTTTGCATCAATATGAAACAACCGGCTCAGATTGGAACTTATGGCCGAGCCCGATTTAACAGCTGGCCCCAGCAACCCTACCGAACCACCAAAACCTACCGTCAACGGCGCTGCAATAAGTGGGGTGTAAATGTTTTTGGTCGACAACAACCCCCCTTTTTTGGAGAGCGAGAATATTATGGAAGAAACCGCATGCTGAATGGGTCTTTTATGTACAAATTTCACATAAAGGTAAACCAAGGTCAAACCGATTACCGGAAGAATGAAGTAGAGCTGGTTTTTTGAAATTACGATTCCACCTTCCAACAAAGCTTGAATAAAATAGGTGATGTTCTTTAGGGTTACGGCTGCAAGACCTGCCAAAAAACCCACAACCACGCTCATTAGATGCACAAAGGTTTTGTTGGAGATGTTTTTATATCTCCACTTTAGGAATTTTTTCAGCGCATTTTTGGCATAAACCACTTTACTAAAGCTTAGCTTAAGGAATAATTAAAACCAAAATTCGCAAAAAAAAGGATAGATTGGTCGGAGTAGGGGAATTCAATACTAACTTATTGTAGTGGATCCAGGAATTCTTCACGATTATCCAGTTCTGGCCATACGGTAATATGTTCCACAAACGAAGAATGTTGGTAATAGTTGATTGCCATACTTTTTACTTTCGTAATGTATTCATCATAAGATGAAACATTGGCATACTTGGAAATTCGTGAGGATTTAATCGAAAAGTCGGTAAGGTCAAGAGTTTCCAACCCCCCCAAGTTGGGCATTTTTGGCAGGGCTAGATTCTTGTCCGTATTAGCATTAAAACCAACTGTCCAATTGGAGTTTTGATTTTCAGATTTTAGATGGATTTTCCCACTAAAGAAATTACTTATGGGCGTAAAGGATATATTTATTGATGCGTTGCCTAAAGCGGTCACAAGGTCAGTTTCTGCAGGATTGTATTCATTTAATGGGAGTCCTTCACCAAGATATCTATAACCATCCAAATTGGCACCATAAAGGTCCGTATAGGAGTGACTGTAAAAGGGAAGGTCATCCACATAGGGGTGTAGAATTCTATTGGAATTTACAATTTGTCCAATTCCAAACAATACATTGTGAAATCTATAATTTTGAAAATCATCTTCATTTTCGTAGCCGAGCAGACCAATCTGGGAAGTATCAGTGTACGGAAAGTTCCCGACCGATATATTATCTGAACTGAAATCACCCGAAGTTAATACCAAAGGGTCGGAAATGGTATCTCTTTTAAGCCTAGCTACAAAATGTGTTCCGTTTACAGGGCCTCCAGGGGATAGAATAAAGATGTTTTCGGTGGGGTTTTGCCTATCGAGCAAATCTAGAGTACCAATATTCTGATCAGGGGTAAAAACAAAATACCCATATCCAAGCCCTTCAAGATGGGAAAACCCTGTGGAGCCAAATTCAATTTGGATGGATTCAAAATCAAACCTACCTTGATTTTTTAGATAAAAATCCGTCACTTTTCCCCGGTTTAGATGGGGAGTGGACTCTATGTTAATGGCACCGTTCACTTCTTTGGCCACCACGGTCAAAATAAAATCTTGTTGGGCATCAAAGCTAAAAGGGGCAAGGAAAGTATGGTCTGTTTGGTTACCAAGCTCAATACTATCCAGTGGGTTACCTTGGAGGTCGGAAAGAAAAGCATAGGCCTCTTCTATGGGATTCCGTATATAATTCTCCTCGGTCATCAATCGAAGTAGTATGCGTTGAATTTTGATTTTAATTTCGATGGCATTGGAGTTGGTCGAGCCATCGGTTACAACAAATCGTAGTGTTTTTTCACCCGGGGCATATAAATTCGGGTCAAATTCAAAGGAATAAGTAGAATTACTATCATAGATTTCTTCTGATTCCAGAAGGACTTTTAGATTGACGTTTTGATCAATATCATCGGATATGTTAGCCGAAATCTGGATTACTTCACTTAAAACTTGATTGGTTACAAGTCCTTGGAGACTTATGGTAGGAGGAGTGGTGTCCTCAACTATGGGAGTATCATCCCCTGCAATTTCCTTGTCTCCATCGGTAGAACAAGAAATTAGAAAAGCGAGGGATACTAGGGCTAAAAACTTGTTTAAAATAGGGCTTTGGGCGACCATGTTCACTGTATTACGACATTAACTTTAAACCTAATTCCTTCAATTGCTCATCATCAATTGTTGCCGGCGCATCGATCATAACGTCCCTACCACTATTGTTTTTAGGGAAAGCAATAAAATCACGAATGGTCTCCTGTCCGCCCAAAATAGACACCAATCTATCCAATCCAAAGGCGATACCTCCATGGGGTGGCGCCCCGTATTGAAAAGCGTCCATTAAAAATCCAAACTGTTCCCTGGCCTCCTCAGGAGTAAAGCCCAAATGCTTGAACATGGTGGCTTGGATTTCTTTATCATGTATACGTATGGATCCTCCTCCAATTTCGTTTCCGTTCAGGACCAGATCATAGGCGTTGGCCTTTACATCACCGGGATTGGTTTCCAGTAATTCCAATTGTCCAGGTTTTGGTGAAGTGAATGGGTGGTGCATGGCATGGTAAGTTCCGGTTTCCCCATCCAATTCCAATAGTGGAAAATCAATTACCCAAAGGGGTGCGAACTCATTTGGTTTTCTAAGGCCCAACCGCTCGGCCAACTCCATACGAAGCGCACTCAATTGCGCTCTTGTCTCGCCGGTATTCCCAGATAGTACACAAATTAAATCCCCCGTCGTGGCTTGGGTAACTTCGGCCCATTTGGCCAAATCTTCTTGGTCGTAAAATTTGTCTACGGACGATTTGTATGAACCATCCTCATTACATTTGACATAGACCATACCCTTGGCGCCAACTTGTGGGCGTTTTACCCAATCTATAAGTTTGTCAATTTCCTTTCGGGTATATGAAGCTCCACCAGGAACAGCTATACCGACCACTAATTCTGCTGAATTAAAGACATTAAAATCTTTGTGTTGCGCAACGCTGTTCAATTCTCCGAATTCCATTCCAAACCGGATGTCCGGCTTGTCGTTACCGTATTTTTGCATGGCTTCGTCAAAGGTGATTCTTGGAAAATCACCAGAGTCTATACCATGAACTTCTTTAAGTAGATGTTTGGTTAGACCTTCAAAAGCATTTAAAATGTCTTCCTGTTCCACAAAGGCCATTTCGCAATCTATTTGGGTGAATTCCGGTTGACGGTCCGCCCTTAGATCTTCATCCCTAAAGCATTTTACGATTTGAAAATATTTATCCATTCCGCCCACCATTAACAGCTGTTTAAAGGTCTGCGGGGATTGGGGCAGGGCGTAGAACTGACCTTCGTTCATTCGACTTGGGACCAAGAAATCCCTGGCACCCTCTGGTGTGGATTTTATCAAATACGGTGTTTCCACTTCAATAAAACCTTCATCGGAAAGGTACTTGCGCACTTCCATGGTCACTTTGTGGCGGAAAATGAGATTATCCTTGACCGGGTTTCTTCGGATATCAAGGTATCTATATTTCATTCGGATATCCTCACCTCCATCAGTTTCATCTTCTATGGTGAAGGGAGGAAGAATGGATTCGTTTAAAACCTGCAGTTCCTGCACAAGTACTTCAATATCTCCAGTTGGAATATTTGGGTTTTTGGAGGCACGCTCAATCACCTGACCTTTAATGTGGATCACGGTTTCCCTGCCAAGCTCCCTTGCTTCTTCCAACAACCCCTTAGGAGTACGATCTTGATCCAATACCAATTGGGTAATTCCGTACCGGTCCCTTAGGTCTATCCAAACCACAAAGCCTTTGTCTCTTACCTTATGTACCCAACCACTTAAAACAACTTCTGAATTGATGTTGGAAGCCCTTAGGGCACCGCAAGTATTACTTCTGTACATGACATTAATTATAGAGGGGCAAATTTAATAGGAATGTTAGGATTTATTGCCAGATATATACATTTTCTGGCCTGGTAAAGATTCAATTACGATAAACCCAATTCTGTCTTCATAACCTGAAAGTAATACTGGGATAACCTTCATTTAACTTTAAATTTACATGTAAAACCCTTTGTTTTTTGGTACAGAATTATCGACAAACGGCCTCTAACGTCTTGAAATGATAATATTTAAAATGCTGATATGTAGATTTTTATGGATTTAAAGTTAATTTAATGTAAATTAAATGTTATTGAAATATATATTTAATGTAAAATAATAGTAACTTTGTAACGTTAGTTAAAGCAAACAGCAATAGATAAAACCCATATCATAATGAAGAAAGCAATATTTTTATTAGCGATGATGTTTTCGGTTTATATGTACCCTCAAGGAACAGAACCGACTTTGGAAAAAGTGGGGAAAATGGTAAAAGCTACATATTTTCACGAAAACGGTAATATAGCCCAAACCGGCTTTTTTTTAAAGGATAAATTACATGGTCAATGGCTCATGTACGATGAGAGCGGCAAAAAAATTGCTGCTGGAAAGTATATGGAAGGCAAAAAATCAGGAAAATGGTTCTTCTGGGAAGGAGATATTTTGAAGGAAGTGGATTTTGTGGACAATCGCATTATGCACGTGAAGAATTGGAACCAATCCGAAATAGTTTCTGTTGACAAGTAACTACATACAGTGTTTAATGAAAAAGCCCCCTGATATATCAGGGGGCTTTTTTTTGAAAACAACTTTAATCTTACGCCGCAATATCCAACACCTCTTTGTTGTTTTCTTCTTTTCTGATTCTTCTTTTTTGGATTCGCACTTTAACGCGGTACACCAAACTGAATAGGATAGGTACCACAATCAATGTTAAGAAAGTTGCCACCAACAGTCCGTAAATCACCGTCCAGGCCAAGGGCCCCCAGAAGATTACGTTGTCCCCTCCGAAATAGATATTCGGGTTGAACTCACTGAACAGGGTAAAGAAGTTGATATTAAATCCTGTAGCCAATGGAATCAAACCTAAGATGGTTGTGATAGCTGTCAACAATACAGGGCGTAACCTTGCTTTTCCACCTTTCACCACTGCTTCCAAGAAATCTTTGGACTCCAACAATTCATCTTCTTCCAATTCCAGCTCTACTTTCTTTCTATCGATCAGCAGCTGGGTATAATCCAACAGTACCACACCATTGTTTACCACAATACCGGCAAGTGAAATAATACCCATCATGGTCATCATGATCACAAAGGCACTACCCGTGGCCACAATACCACCAAATACCCCGATTAGACTTAGGAATATCGCCAACATAATAATGCCAGGTTTTGAAATGGAGTTGAACTGGAAAATCAGGATAAAGAAAATCAATCCCAATCCGGTAAAGAAGGCACCCATTAAAAATGCCATTTGTTTGTTTTGTTCCTCGATTTGCCCCGTGTAATCAATTTTGATATCCGCGGGGAGATCACTAAAACTCTCCATTTCGTCCTGTACCTTGCTCACAATGGCACCTGCGTCCGTGAATCCTGGAGCTAAGGCGGAATATACGGTCACCACACGTTTTACGTCCCTATGCTTGATGGCACTGAAACCAGAACTGTTGGTTTGCTTGGCCACCGCCGAAACAGGGACTTCCTTGGTCTGTCCAGAATTTTGGTCTTTGAACGTTATCCTTTGGTTAAAGATAGCACTGGTATTGTACCTGTTTTCTTCATTGAAGCGAACATAGATATCGTAATCTTCACCGTCTTCTTTATAAATACCCGCTTTGGCGCCAAAGATGGAATTACGCAACTGTTGTCCCACCTGTCCTGTGGATACACCCAACTCCCCAGCTTTCTTACGATCTACCTCAACCAACATGGAGGGCTTGGATTTGTTTACATCAATTTTCAGCTCATCGATTCCAGGAATGTTCTTGGAATTGATATAATTCCTCATTTTCTCTGCCGTAGCAATCAATTCGGAATAATCGTTTCCTTCCAACTCAATATTGATGGGATAACCAGCCGGAGGTCCAACCGCATCCTTTTCAACGGAGATGGCAACACCAGGGTAGACATCTTTCAAGGCCTCCTGAACTTTTTTCAGCAGGTCGTTACTATCCGCACCTTCGCGAAATTTATATTCACGCATTGTGGCGGTTATTTTTCCTCGGTGCGGCATCTCAGCTGAAGAACCTCCATCAGTCTGAGGATTCCCTGCACCCTCGCCCACTTGGGAAACCGCACTTTCCGTTAAAAAATTATAATCTCCATGTAAATAAGCATCTTCATTAATGATATTGTAAACTCGTTGTTCTACCTCAGCAGTAATCTCATTGGTCTTTTTAATATCGGTACCTTCTGGATACTCTATGTAGACAATGATTTGGTTAGGGGTGTTATCCGGGAAGAATTCCACCTTGGTCCGTTGACTTCCAACTGATGCCCCAAAGCCCATGAAGGCCAAGAACAAGAGCACAAAGGTTCCCACGGCAATAAATATGGGCTTTCTTCCTGCCAGTGCCCTACGCAAGGTTCTTTCATAGAATTTTTCCCATTTTGGAAGGATTGTATTTTGGAAACCGTTGGCCCAACCCCGTAAGAAGAGTCGATAAATCCACAATAATACAGCGGTAACCACCATTAGGGTACCCAAAGCACGATACGTTCCTCCGAAAAGAATAATCAATAAACCTATTCCGGCCACAATGGATGTAAGCTGGATGATCTGTTTCAAAGGCATTTTTTTGTCCTCAGTAGTCATATATCTCGATACCAATACGGAGTTAAAAAAGATGGCCACGAACAAGGATGACCCCAACACCACAGACAATGTCACTGGGAAATAGATCATGAACTGTCCCATAACCCCCGGCCATAGTCCAAGCGGAACAAAAGCTGCTACGGTGGTCAAGGTTGATATGATAATGGGAAAAGCGATTTCGCCAATCCCTTTTTTGGCCGCTTCCAAACGGGACATTCCTTCCTGGTCTATCAGTCGATAAACATTTTCAACAACCACAATACCATTGTCCACCAACATTCCCAATCCCATAATAAGTCCAAAAAGGATCATGGTATTCATGGTATAGCCCAAAGTGCTCAATATCATCAAGGACATGAACATGGACATGGGAATGGCGAAACCAACAAATAGTGCATTTTTAAATCCTAGGAAGAACATTAAAACGGTCACCACCAAGATGATACCGAAGATGATATTGTTCACCAAGTCATCCACTTGTCCTATGGTCTTGGAAGATTGATCGTTGGCGATAGTCACCGACAAATCTTGCGGAAATACGTTTTTCACTGCGTCATCCACAATGACCTGAATCTGCTCTGCAGCGGCTACCATGTTTTTGCCAGCTCTTTTCTTTACATCCAACATCACTACCGGATGTCCAAATTCCCTGGCATAGGTGGTTTTATCCTCTTCCTTAAAAGTGACCTTGGCAATATCCTTGAGGTAGACGGGATCATCGTTTTCCGATTTCACCACGAAGTTGTCCAAATCCTTTGGTTCGTCAATTTCCCCAACAATTCTGATAGTCCTTCGTTGTCCACTGGTAATTAGGTTACCCGCAGAAGTTGTCATATTTTCCCTGTTGATGGAATTGATAACATCATCAAAGTTGACCTGGGCGGCCATCATTTTATAGATGTCAACCGCTACTTCCACTTCCTTTTCCTGCGCGCCTCTAATATCAACTTGTTTAATTTCCTGCAAGCCTTCGATTTCATCCTCCAGATATTCGCCATATTCCTTCAACTTGTCCACGGGATAGTCCCCGGAGATATTGATGTTCAGAATGGGGATTTCCTCTGACATACTGAGGTCGAATACATTGGGTTCCACTTTCGCTCCGTTGAATGTGGGCCAATCTTCACCAGCGGTCTGACCGTCCACTTCATCTTTCACTTTTTGTTTGGCGGCCTCTACCGAGATATTCTCATCGAACTCCACGATAATGATGGAATAGTCTTCCTGGGAGGTGGAGGTAATTTCAACCACATTGCTCACCGTTTTCAGTTCATCTTCTAGCGGGTCCGTAATCAATTTTTCAATATCCTCTGCCGTGTTTCCTGGATAAACAGAGCTGATATATATTTTGGTCTCCTTGATTTCTGGGAAGTTTTCCCTTGGCATGCTAAAGTAGGCGGATGCTCCGAGGAACAAAATCACGGCAATCAAAACATACATGGTTGTTTTGTTGTCGATGGCCCAAGATGAAAGTTTAAATTCCTTATCTACTTTTTTCTTTTGCTTACTCATTCTATGTCGGTCTTTAGTCTATTGATGATAGACATTAGTTGATAGTTGTTGTTTGCTGACTACTTTCCATGGCCTTGGTCGCCATTTTTTATCCGAACCTTTTGTCCTTCTTTGACACTTCTTGCTCCTTCATTGATGACACCATCACCACTTTCAACTCCTTCAAGGACCTCAACATAGTCGCCTTGGGTCTTTCCAGTTTCAATGATGGCTTTTATGGCGATAGCATCGGAAGAGGCCGAATCAGCTTCCACGAGATACACATATTGCTCTCCTTCTGCATTTTCAGAAACGATACTTTGAGGAATCAAAATAGCATTTTCATTGGTGTAGTCATTGATCATTACCTTGGCTGTCAAATTTGGTTTTACTTTTCCATTTTGGCTAGGTACTGGAATCTCGGCCGTGAACGAACGGTTCCCTGGATTGATAAAGTTTCCGGTCTGTCTTACTTTAGTGGATACACTATCACCCAAAACAGGGAAGTAAACATTGACATTCTTTCCTGGGGTTACATTGGGTAGGTGACTCTCGGGCACCTCCACCTCGATGTACATATTGGAAAGGTTCACAATTCGGAACACCTCGGAACCAGGCCCTGGGCTTACCACGGTGCCCTGATCTTTGATCACATCATCTATGATACCTGAGAAAGGAGCTCTGATGGTTGATTTTCCAACCTGGCTTTGCATCTGTTTTACGGCACTTTCCTGGGCTTCATAAGAAGTCTTGGCCTCCAAATACTGGATTTCCGAACCAATGCTTTGATCCCAAAGCCTTTTTTGACGTTCAAAAGTGGTCTTTGCCAAAGCGGCCTGCGTTTTCATTTGGGCCAATTGGCTGGATAGGCCTCCGTCGTCAATAGAGGCTAAAACCTGTCCTTTGGAAACCTTCTGGCCTTCTTTGACATAAACGCGATATAAGGTTCCTCCCATTTCAGGATACACCAATACGTTTTGTTTGGTCATTACATCACCTTGCAGTTCCAAATAGTGATCAAATTTTTCTGTCTTGGCCTCGATAGTGGTCACCAAGGGAAGCTTGGCGTTGTCATCCAATTGGGCGATGGCCGAATCCAGTGCATGAAGTTGTTGTTCCAAGGCTTTCTGCTGATCTGAAACCTCACTTCGTTTAGCGCGAATGGCCTCAAGATTGTTTCCGGCCAAAACACTCTCAACAGAACCTTTGTCACCACCTCCACAAGAGGAAAGGATTACTGCTGCAAGTACGATATATGTTATTTTTTTCATGATTGAGATGGTTTAATACTATTTATTTAGGATATTTTCCAATTCGGTTTTCTTGTTAATGACGTCCACCATGGACTGAAGGTATTCTTGTTGTGTGGAATACAACTGGGTCTGTGCCTGTCTTAATTCAAAGCTCGTAGCCAACCCCTCTGTGTATTTCACCTGATTTTTGTTTTCAATACGCTCTGCAAGGGATAAGTTCTCTTTGGATGTCCCATATTCTTCAATGGACAGAATATAATCGCTCTTTGCGCTTTCAAGTTGCAGTCGAATCTGCTCTTCCGCCTCATTGAGTTGTGTTCTTGCCTTGTCCAAAGCTATTTTGGCCCTTTGTGTGCCCGCGCTTCTTTTGAAGGAACTAAAGATTGGAATGTTAAGGTCGAAACCTAAAACGGAAGACCCAAACCATTGCTGACCATTGCTTAAGAAGTTGAAACGATCGCTGAAGGAGTTTCCGCCGTAGTTAACAAAGGCATTAAGTGTGGGAAGAGCCCTGCTTTTTGCCAATTTATGTTCAAAGTAACGTTGCTCCTCTTGGTTGATGGCCAACTTGTAATCCACGTTGTTCTCAATATTAAAGACGGAATCCAATAGCCCAAAATCGATTTGCTTTTGGGTAAGGTCATCCAGATTTTCTGTTAAAACTGTCGCTGTCTCAATTGGAAGGCCCAACACCAAATTCAACATTTGAAGTGTGATTTTTTCCAAACGTTTCGCGTTCTTCAGCTGGTTTTCTACCGAAGACAACGTGATTTTTAACTGGTCAACGCTCTCTTCGTCTCCCAAACCGTTTTCAAAAATCTTTTCGGTTTCATAGAGGTTCTTCTCCAAGGTGGCCTTGTTGTTCTCTGAAATCAAAACACTTTCTTGCGCCAACAATACGTTGCCATAGGCCTCAACTACTGATTTTCGCACATCTAACTCTGTCTTTTCCTTGTTGTTCTGGCTGAAGCTCAAAAAGGCTTTGGTTGCCTGTACGCCAACAATATAACTTCCGTCAAATATTTGTTGGGTCAAGGTTGCCGTGGCACTTGCAGATTGAGGTTGGCCGAATACAACTTCTTGGAAAGTACCTGGTTCCCCTCCAAAAAATTCCGCTGGAATCTGACTCACAGGTTGTTTCAACTGGTTTTGATAACTAATGGCACCCGATATTTGGGGTAGTCCGTCTGCAATGGTCTCCCATTTCTGCTTTTGGGCATCCACAATATCCCTATTCGCATTAATGGCACTGTAATTATGCTCCAGCGCATGTGCAATGGCTTGGTCCAGGCTAAAGCTGTATGGTGTGCTTTCCTGCGCTTGGACAAGCCATGTAAGGATTAAAAATAAACTGGTGATGGTTGTTCGCATTTATTCTTGATTTGAATTGATGATTGAGTTTAATTTTTTTCTTCCTTTGGGAGTTACAATTCCTCTTAAATGGTATTCCAAAAAGCTATCTTCCAATAGGGGGTGTGAAAACATGCTCATAGGAAAAAGACTGGGGTCTTTTATACTTATTACCCCGGAGAAATAAATTCTGGCGACAAACTCAACGTTGAGGTTGTCACGGTATATTCCCAATTTTATACCTCTTTTAATATTGTCAAGTACGCATTTTTGCATTACCTCAAACTGCTTCTTTTTTAAAGTGTCGTGTAGTTTGGGGTAGTACTTCTGCAATTGGTACTGTGGAGATGATTTTTCATCCTTTAAATGGCACATGACAAACTTTTTGATTTCATAAAGCTCTTCAATGGGGTCCTTCTGAACAGATACAATCTCATCAATACCATTGGAGATAAACCAGAAAAGGTCCATCACACTTTCCTCCACCAACTTGGTCTTATTCTCAAAATGGGAGTAGATTGTTTTTTTGGAAATCCCCATTTCATTGGCCAAATCATCCATTGTAACGCTCTTAAAACCGAGGGTCAAGAACATATCCGTTGCCTTATGTAAAATCTTTTCTCTCATAATCGGCGTCAAAAATAATCTTGGAAACTTAAAAAACAAAAAAAGTTTCCAAGGTTTTGCATTTTTTTAACGAATGTTTAATCATGAGAGATTATATGCCGCTAATCAACATTAAGAGAACGTAATTCTGTAACCGCATGGGGCTGAGTTGTTGAATTAGGGGTTGAGCGCCAGAAAAAAGCCCTGCGCCGGTAGTTCTCTATTTTTTGAAGTGCCTTAGTTCTCTTGCGCGGATTCATTTGATTTTTCCTTTTGTATGCGTTCTAGATATGCATTGTAGGCATCTTCCCCTTCCTCTTTCCAGAATTGATCGTAGTGCTGCCATTTGCTGAATTCCTTTTTAGTTCTGCAAAATCTGTCACTACTATGACGTTTTTTGGATTTGTAATTGGACTTTTTTGACGAATGGTTTCCAAAACCAAAGATTATTTTGGCCAGTAGCATAATTCCAAGTGCCTGCCAGTATCCAATGGTGGTAAGTCCAAACAAATCTGGCATCAACCAATTCCATAGTAGCATCATCACATAGCCTGCTAGGAGCACAAGTCCAATGAAGAATATTGCGGCAAAGAAGATTTTAAATCCTTTGGTCACATACTTTTCCACCCTCTTTTCGTAGTATCGTTCTTTTGGTTCCATATTCTTATTTTTTATTACTCATGTTTTTTTCTGTTTCTAAATATTTGGAAAGCAGCGAGAGTGCCCGGTGCCTTCTTGACATTAATGTCCCAGGAGAAATTCCGGTTTCTTCCGAAATTTCACGATAGGAATAACCTTCAAAGTCCACGGCCAAGATGATATCCTGGTATACGGGCTTTAGGGATTTTATGGCAATCTTCAACGCTTGCTTGAGGTTTTCAGAATAGTTGTTGTCCGCTTCACCATAAAACAACTCGGCAAATTCTGCCCACTGTCGTTCAAAACCTTCGGTTTCATGCACTGTTTCTTTTTTGGTACGCATTACATCAATGATTTTGTTCCTAATGGAGTTGTATACAAACCCACCAATATTGTTTATAGGTGAATAATCAGCGGCTTTTGAAAACAATCGGAGTGCAACATCCTGGACAATATCCTCTGCATCACGTTCCGTGGTATCATCGATTCGGGATTGTACATACCCCCGTAGCGAATGATATTCCTCGTTAAAAAAAGCACTAAGCCTTGTATAGTTTTCCTTGTTGGCTGCCATTTAGTAAAGCCTGTTATCGGTCTTCATACATAAAGACGAAGACTTTCAAATCTATTGCGTTTTTTGATGAAACTTTTTTCAATTCTTGCTGAATTGTTGTTTTTAAAGGATTGGGATACTCCTTAAAATGACCGTATTTTTGATACATGACGAACTCAGACGCCATAGGTTACTACCGAGACCTATTTATTTCGCACTTAACCCAAAATCAGACCCAAAAGGATCCTGCGAACCTCTATGCTCCCATTACTTATATCCTTGGTTTGGGTGGGAAGCGCATGCGGCCTGTACTGACCTTGATGAGCTGTGACCTGTTTGGAGGAAATGTGAACTCCGCTTTGGATGCCGCCCTGGCCATTGAGGTGTTCCATAACTTTTCCCTAGTGCATGATGATATTATGGACGATGCCCCGCTGCGAAGGGGGAAGGTGACCGTGCATGAAAAATGGGACATTAATACAGGCATTTTATCTGGAGATGCCATGTTGATCCAGGCCTATCAATGTTTTGAAAGATATCCCCCCGAAGTTTTCAAACAGCTTACGGCACTTTTTAGCAAAACCGCCATTGAAGTTTGCGAAGGACAGCAGTATGATGTGGATTTTGAGACCCGGGACGATGTTACCATCCCTGAGTACTTGAAAATGATTGCCTATAAAACTGCGGTATTGGTTGCCGCGGCCATGAAAATGGGTGCCATTATAGCAGAAGCATCAGAAAAGGATATGGATGCCATCTATGATTTTGGATTGAACCTTGGAATTGCCTTTCAACTGCAAGACGACTACTTGGACGCCTTCGGCGATCCCAAAACTTTTGGGAAACAGATTGGCGGAGATATTATGGAGAATAAAAAAACCTTTCTGTACCTAAAAGCGCTGGAACTGGCTCCCAAGGAAGACCGCGAAGGGTTGCTTCATCTGTATTCCATTCAATCCAAAGACGCCTTGATAAAGATTGAAACGGTCAAAAACATCTTTTTGGAAAGTGGAGCGGTGGATGTGGCCAAGCAGCTCATTCAAGACTACACCGAAAAGGCCTTTGCCCAATTGGAAGGCCTTGCAATTTCAGATAAAAACAAGACCAACCTAAAACAGTTTGGGGAAAACCTGATGCGCCGTACCGTTTAAAAGAGACGTCTTAGCAAAGCTCGCAAAAACGGCTTTTTGGGACAGGCACTTATGATTTTCAAGTCCTCCCAAAACGAAGTTTCGTTCCCTAAAAATTTCAAGATCAGTGATGCCTTTCGCTTTTTGAACATGGATTCAAAAATGGCACCTCCCAAGTGGTTTTTCTCGTACAAAATATCCAACAGCAGCAAATCATAGAACCAAAATCGGTCCCTTCTATAAAATCTTTTAAGCGATGATCCTTGCTTTAATGTAGCCACCAATTGCTTGACGTTTCTGTGGGTATTGTAAAAGGTAAATCCAGTGCTGGGCTTTGCCCAACCGCCCGCAATGCCCAGATGAAAAATGCGTTCTGAATTTTTATGATGGAAGGGATAACAGGTCATGGGAATGCTTCCCTGTTCCACTTCCAGAATTTCGTAACCCACTCCGCCCAATTTATGTTGAATGTAATCCTTGATGGCATTTTCATACTCGCTTTTTTCCAAAAGGGTTTCTGAAAACAACGTATACTCCAACAAGGCTTCGGTTTCGGAAAAAGGAAGCACGTACATGAACCGCGTATTGCCTTTTTGGGGGATGGAAAAATCCATAAAGGTGGCTTCTTCGGGTTGGAATACGGTCTCCTTAGTTTTCACAAACCAGCCTAAAAAATGTTGTTGTAGCAGAGGGTATTTGTTTTGATTTGCCACCGCTTTAAAGTCCGGGATGCTGCCAAAGACTTGGTCGGCGGTGTACGCACCGTTTTGGGTTTTGATGTTGACTTTACTCTGACTTTCATCAACCTCCAACACCTCATCCTGAATCCAGGAAACGTTACTATAGGTTTCCATTTGCGATAAAAAATGGGAATAGAAATCTTTGCCCCGGAGCATTTTATACCGATACGGCAAAATGGATGTGGATAAGTCCAAATCCTGTCCAGCGAATTTTATGGTGGACCATTTTCGGTGTAATAAAGGCTCAAAATCGCCATTGCCATGTTCCCAAAAACACCAGGTGCGATCGTTTTGGGTCTTGGCGTTTTTTTCGATGATCAAAATCTGTTTGGAGGAAAAAAAGGTGTCCCTCCCCAAGATATCGGCCAATAATAGGCCTGCTGCACCGCCTCCAATAATGATATAGTCGTAGTGGGACATGGCCCAAAAATAAGGAAAGGAGGGCAGTAGATGGTGATTTTAGGTATCACAAATTGTGATACCTGGCTTTCTGATATGAGAACCCTGATTCTTTATCCTCTCCAGGCAAAAAGTTTTAATTCTAGAACATGCTAAAGCTCCTTCCCTTGGGAAGGGAAGGTGGCATGACATTTTATGTCAGGACGGAAGGGAGATCTGACCCTTTCCGTCACGCCAGCGTGACACCTTTCCCTGATAGGGAAAGGAGCATTCTAGTCTTCCAAAACAAGCACCAGGACGTTTTTCTCTTGAATGACCTTTATGGTCTTTCCCTGCTCAAAACCCAGTTCCTCCAACCAACGACCTTCCAACCGTATTTCGGGTACGGTGGTATGGTCCCAAGTACGGCGACGGAATTTGGTATGGATCTTAAGTTTTCGGGTTTGTTTCAATCAAAAATATTCGCTTAGACGAATATAGAGTGGAAATTTTTTAGCGGTGTTCGGTATAGTGAACAACCGAGCAGTTTTTTTGTCAAAATTTGCTTTTTGAGCCTGAAATAGGCAGTATATAGTACCATCTGAAAGGCAAATCAGAACTAAAAAACCGTATACCGCAATCCAAAGAACCCCCTGATTCCTTGGTTGGGACCATATACATAACTGGGGTCAAAAGTCAAAGCAAAAGGATTGTCTGCAGTGGCCACCACATTGCCTTGATTGTCAAACTGTACATTTCTGTCAAAGGGGTCATCCGCCCGGGCAATAATAAAGGGGTTGCCACGATTCGGTGTCCAATCCAATAGGTTCTTTACGCCACCATAAAACTCAAACTTGTCCAATCCCTTATAGGTAAACTGGATGTTTTGAATGCTCCAAGTGGGCGAAAATTCACTTCGCGGGTCCAAATCCCCAAGTATGGGCAAACGCATGGGACCATAAAGGTTCCCGGTATAGTCCACGGTGAGGTCCAAACTCCTAAGGGTATAGGACACGTTCCAGGTTCCCGTGATGCTCTCCGTCAGAATTTGCCGTTGGGTGACCCCATTTTCGGTATTGCTCACATCTTGCCAGGTAGCGCCCACCAAAAACTTGAGCCCGTTGGGCAGCACCAAATCCACATTGGCGCTCAACCCCTTGGAGACCGATTTCCCATCCAAGTTATCGTAGATGATCTGGTTGGGATTGGTATCGTAATCCGGTAAAATAACATTGGAAAAATGGGTGTAAAAAGCAGAGGCATCCAGACCAATAAAGGTGCCATTGTCCGCATAAATCTTTTTAAGGTAGTTCAGGTTAACATTTATGGAGCGTTCCGGTTTGAGCGCTTCTGCAATAACCACCTCCCTTGCCCCGGTCAAGGCGGCATGGTCCTCGGTAAAAAGATTGACCACCCGGAATCCTGTTCCGGCATTGAGCCTGAAGATATCATGGTCAGAAATCTTCCATTTATAGGCAGCCCTTGGGGTAAAAATATTGCCGTGCCTTTTGTCATAATCATAGCGGACCCCACCCAAAATGGAATGTTTTTTGGCAAGTTTGATCTCATCCTGAAGGAACAAGCTTGGAATCCAAACCTGGTCGGCCTCCAATGTGGCTGGGGTGCTGTCGTCGTAGTAATTGTACCGAATCGCACTTCCAAATAAAAGATCATGGTTCCCTATGGTTTTGTCCCAGGTCAATTGCCCAAAACCAATACGTTGGTCGGCCAAATAGGGAACATCTCCATACACCGAGTTTTGGTTATGATCATTATAGGATACGGATAGCATCACTTTTTCATCGATGGGGAGCTGATATTTTCCCAATACTTCCCATCTTCGGGTATAGATGCTTTCCCCATAAATCTCGTCCCCACCTCGGAACTCTGGCGTCCATTGTAGCTCGCCGCCCCAACGGTCTTCGTAAAAAAACCTTCCGGCCAGGGAAAACAACTTGGAATCCTTACGCTTAAAATTCCATTTTTGAAACACCGAAATACGATCTTGCAAGGTCAGGTCCGTAAAGTTGTCCCCGTTGTTGTCCACCACTTCGTCAAAATTGAAATAATTGACCCCAAGGAGCAGGTCGGTCTTCTTTCCCACTTCAATTTTTGAGCCTACGTCTAAATTATATTCACCCCAACCCGTTAAATACGCATCGGCAAAAAATTCGGGTGCGTTGGGCGCATGTTTGGTAATGATGTTGATGAGTCCACCCACGGCCTCGCTTCCATATAAGGTCGATGCCGGACCTTTTACAATTTCTATCTGCTCAATCAGCGAATTTGGGATTCCGGATAGGCCATAAACTGTTCCTAGACCGCTCACAATGGGCATACCATCTATAAGGACCAACGTATAGGGTCCTTCCAACCCGTTGATATGGATATCACCTGTGTTGCAGACATTACAATTGATTTGGGGACGTACGCCATTCACATTTTGTAAGGCCTCAAAAATACTTGGGGTGGGGCTCTTTTTTAAAAAGGAAGGTTTGTAAACTTCAACCGGAACGGCGCTTTCCAATCGACTTACCGGTTTTAAGGTTCCAGTGACCACGGTTTCCTCCAAGCTTTCGGCCGAAGCCTCCAGCTCCACATTAAGTGTCTTTTCTTCGCCCTTTCCGATAAGTATTGTGGTTCTATAGGTGATATAACCAATTGAAGATACCAAAACCGTATACTGACCGGGAGCAATATTCGCTAGTGAATAAGATCCATCTATAGCTGTAGCTGTTCCAATTTGCGTTCCTTTCAAAATCACATTGGCATAGGCAACGGGCTGTCCTTCCCCAGTGATAGTCCCCATTAGGGTACTCTGAGCATTGGTGCTTCCAAAAACAAGGATCAATGTTATACTGAGAAACAGGGTCTTATACACCTATTTAAATTTGGTTAAAAATAAATTTAGGCAAATCTAAAAATTTGTTTTTATAAATAAAAATGTATTTTTGACAAATTTGTTTTTAATGACCAGATCCGAGGAAAACTATATTAAGACCATTTTTCATCTAGGAGGAAGTGATTCCGTTCCGGTTGCCACCAATGCTATCGCGGAACAAATGGAGACCAAACCTTCCTCGGTCACTGATATGGCCAAAAAGTTGGCGGATAAGGGGTTGGTCCATTACAAAAAATATCAAGGGGTTTCCTTGACGGAAATCGGCATCAAAACTGCGCTGTCCATCATCCGAAAACATCGACTTTGGGAGGTGTTCCTGGTCAAAAAACTCGATTTTACCTGGGATGAGGTCCATGAAGTGGCCGAGCAGTTGGAACATATTAAAAGCGAAAAACTTATAGACAAGATTGATGAACTTTTGGATTTTCCCAAGTATGACCCCCATGGTGATCCCATTCCCAGCAAGGATGGCAAGTTTATGGTTCGGGATAAGGAACTCCTAAGCGATTTGGAGGTGAAGGCAGGAGGTGTGTGCGTTGGGGTAAAAGACACTTCTGCCCCCTTTCTCAAATTTTTGGACAAGAACGGTATTGCTTTGGGCAAGACCATAGAGGTGTTGGAAAAGGAGGATTTTGACCAATCGCTACATATCAAGATTGACCAATCGGAGCTTCATATATCGCATCAAATAGCATCAAATCTTTACGTAAAAAAGAACAACTAATGGAACAGATAATTCAATATTTTGAAAGTATTAACCCCATTTTAGCTGCCTTTTACGCAACCTTGTTTACATGGGGATTAACGGCGGCAGGGGCGGCCCTGGTGTTTTTCTTTAAAGGCATGAATCGGGCTGTTTTGGATGGGATGCTCGGCTTTACCGGTGGGGTTATGGTCGCTGCTAGTTTTTGGAGCCTATTGGCCCCGGGCATTGAAATGAGTCAGGGTGAGGGATTTGTAAAAGTGATCCCAGCTGCCGTTGGATTCCTGCTCGGTGCTGCATTTATTTTTGGACTGGATAAGGTACTGCCCCATTTGCATATCAACTTTAAGGAAAGTGAGGCCGAAGGGGTAAAAACACCCTGGCACCGGACCACACTGCTGACCTTGGCCATCACCCTTCACAACATTCCGGAAGGATTGGCCGTAGGCGTGCTTTTCGGTGGGGTAGCAGCCGGATTTGAAGGTGCTAGCATCGGAGGGGCGGTAGCACTGGCCCTCGGAATTGGACTTCAGAATTTCCCTGAGGGGTTTGCAGTGGCAATGCCCTTGCGTAGACAAGGATTAAGTAGGACCAAAAGTTTTATGTACGGTCAAGCTTCCGCCATGGTGGAACCTATTGCAGCCGTACTTGGAGCTTGGGCGGTATTAACCTTTGAACCCATATTGCCCTATGCACTTTCCTTTGCTGCGGGCGCCATGATTTTTGTGGTGGTAGAGGAAGTGATTCCCGAAACCCAGCGGGATAAGTATACCGACATTGCCACCATGGGTTTCATCGGCGGGTTTATTATTATGATGATGTTGGATGTAGGTTTGGGTTAACTAAAAAAAATCAAAGATGGAAACAATGCGAAAACTGATTATCTGCAGTATTTTATGTCTTAGTTGGATGGGGTATGCGCAAACGGAAGTAGGCAACATTCAAAAAGAGATTGACCAAACGGTTTGGAAGCCCTTCATAAATGCTTTTGAGACCTTGGATGGCGAAGCTTTAAATGCCACCTATGCCAATGACGTACTTCGGGTAACCCCGGATGGTATCGATACCGAAAATGCTTTTAAATCCAAAAATTTGGAACGCTTTAAAAAGAACAAGGAAGATAGCGTTTCCATCAGTTTGGATTTTTGGTTCGATAGCAGACACACCAATGCCACGGCCTCCTACGAAGTTGGATTTTATCGGATAGGGTTTACGGATAAAGAAGGGAATACCAATTTTAGTCATGGCCAGTTCCATATCGTGCTAAAGAAAATAGATGGCCACTGGAAAATTACCCAGGATTGGGACATGGCCAAAATTAACGGACAAGCGATCACCGAGACTGATTTTGCCAAGCAGGAGCCGATGCAATTCTAACTAGGTAACTGTTTCCTGAGTTGTATTGCCAGTGGTTTTGATGCCCATGATCAACAACCATAAACAAGTACCCAATTCCCCAATACTGGCAGGAATGGTGATGTAATCCGAAATCCAAAGCGCATTGTAATCTGGGCAAAGAACCCTACCTATAAAGTCTATAAAATAGCCAACACTTCCAACCATGAGAAAGAGGCCCAAAATCTTGGGAAGGAATCCAGATTTAAAGACCAAATAACCAAAAGGGAAAAGCCAAAGGCCCCAGAAAATCTGGGATACTAGGATACCTTTAAAATAAGAGTTAAAAGCCAGCATGACCTGTGCTTCAATTTGCACTGCACTGTATACCTCCAAATATCCGGCTTTGCCCAAAAGGGACAATACATCAAATTTATGCACTACACTGCCCATGGAAAGGGGAACACTGACAATGACCAAAGCTACCATGAGTACGGCCATATTTTTATGAACGTCTTTGAACAATTGAAAAAGCACCAAAGGGAGGAAAACAAAAATCAAATAGCAGAGCAGTTCACATAAAATCTCCAATCGGAATAAAAATTCCGAGGACCTGATGTTTGCCACAGTTTCCGCCGGGTTGTCCCAAACTATGAGTTGTGAGGGAACATACATCAGGCTAAAAATGCCAGTTAAAGCAATTAAAAAGTACAAAAGCCCTGCAATACGGGCGGTTTTTTTATTGGGTCCCATTTTCAATTGATTAAGGTTCTCTGGTTTAAGACGCGGAAAGGGGATATAAAGGTTGCCTCCTGTTACCTTAATTCATCAAGAATTTGATTGAAATCGTATTGCAGGTCTTCATGCAATGCCACTATTTTTTTGTCAATAAAGGCTATTTGGCGATCGTACAGATTTCGTAAAGCGATGTTTTGTTTTATGGAAGGACGGAAATCTTTTAGCTTCTCACAGAAATACAAAAGCAGCTCCACCTCGGTTTCCTTGTTCCCAGAGTATCGAACATACTTTTTAATGGTGCGAAGAATTTTCCTTGCGCTTTTTTTGATGTAGTAAAAACTATTGGTATTGATTTCCTCGAACATTTCATCCACCTCGGCTTTTACTGATTCGATATAACCAGCTTCATGATCCGCTTCAAATAGCAGATAGGTTAGGAGTTCTTTGTTTTCTTTTTTGAATCGACCTAATCGAAGACACAAGTTCAACAGTTCATCAGGTGAACGATGTTGTAATTCTTTTTTCAGTTGCGCTATGGTAGAAGCCTTCATATTAACTTCTAAGGTATGATGCCCCATTAACATCTATGATAGCTCCCGAAGAATAGGATGCTCCCTCTGAAGCAAGGAACAAAATGGCGTGTGCTACCTCTTCCGGTTGCGCCATACGTTGAAATGGAGATTCGCGTAGCAAGTTGTCCCGTTCAACAGGGGTCAGGGTTTGGGCCGCCATTTCGGTTTCGGTAAATCCGGGGGCCACAACCCCTACATGGATATTGTGCTTAGCCAATTTTTTGGCCAAGGATTGGCTCATGGCATTCAAGGCCGCCTTACTTGCCCCATAGGCCGGTTTGGTGGGTTCCCCTCTAAAAGCGCCCCGGGAAGATACATTTACAATTTTCCCTCCTCCGGATTCCATCATGGATTTGGCACCCCAATAGCATAGGTTGGAAACTGCAAACAAATTGGTCTCAAAGATTTTTTTCCAAGCATCTGTCCAATGATCAAAATCCACTTCATCAATGTCATGGAAAATGGAAATGCCCGCGTTGTTTACCAAAATGTCAAGGGACCCGTAGTGTGCAATGAAATCGGAAATCAAGGCTTGGGCACCGTCCTTATCGCTTACATCTTGCTGAAAAAGTTTATGCCCATCTCCAGACAGGGCGTTAAGGGTTTCCCGGGCCGCAGCCTCATTACTTCTGTAGTTGATGCCCACATTTGCGCCTTTTTCAGCGAAGGCCATGGCCGTAGCTTTTCCAATACCCCTGGAAGCTCCCGTGACCAATACGTTTTTGTTGGTAAAATCCATCCGTTACTATTTGAGCTCATCAAAGATAACAAGTAACGGACGGTTTCTGTTATCCTTCGGACCATGTCCCTATTCTATACGTGTGGCAACATCATTAAAAATCTGAACCCAGTCCTTGTCTTTTTTAAACATGCTGGCCCATCCGTTCCAAACCAACTTGTCAGGGTCGGCATACGAGATGACCGCTCTAAAGAAACGATCTTCAATTACGTTTTTTGGAGTAATGGCGATAATGCGCTGGTTGTCCTTGTCCAAAAACCATTTAAACTGACCGTGCAAGGGAAAGTCATGGGCAAGGTTGGTTGCCCTAAAACATTCTTCCTTTTTGTCATAATTGATTATATACGAATAGTAGCGTTCATGTCCATTTTTTTGAACAATGGTCTGGGATTCACATTTGATAAATTGTCCGTTGAGGTAATATTCACAGGTTCTTTTTCCAATTTCCTGATACTCCTTTTCCGTTCCGGGATAGATGGTTTCCTCCACCTCCCAGGAACCAATTAAGAAATCTAGGTCTTTGATGGACTGCGAGAATAGAGGGATTGAAAAAGTAAGGGCCAGGGATACTAAAAATGTTTTCTGCATGATCATATGAATTTGATTTCAATGTATACATGCTGTAGAATTTATAAGTCTCAATGCCTGTTTTGAGGTCTCAAAAACCGTTTTTAGGGCATGTTTTTTGATTTATATTCCTTAGGAGTGAGTCCCGTATAGGACTTAAATATCCTGTTGAATGTAGCCTTGGAATTAAACCCCGAGTCGAATGCCAAGCTGATGATTTTGAGATGTGAACAGGCCGGATCTATTAATATTTCTTGTACTTCTTTTACACGATATTCGTTGATGAACTGAAAAAAATTCTTGCCCAGTCCTCGGTTGATAGCTTCCGAGATAGCCCTTTCGGAAATACCAACTTCCCGGCTTAAATCCGATAAGCTTAAATCCGGATTTTTAAATACTCTTTGGGTTTGCATGGTTCGATGTAGTTTTTCGATAACGACTTCAAACTCCTTCACTGGCAGATTATGGTTTTCTTTTTCAGGGCGCAGAAGTTGAAGTGTTTGGGCCTGAAGAAACCCATGAATGCTTAACCAATACAGTACGCAGGCATATAGCATAAGCAAGATGGTTCTGTACTGGTCCCATTGCTCAAAAAACACCATACCGCTTAATCCGGTACTTATGATCAGAAAGACCAAAATGAAGGCGAAAGAAATAATTATGACCCGTATGATTTGCTTCACCCATTGCAAATCTATTTTGGCGGTATTTGAGACATTATCCAAAAGCACATGCTGATATCGGTTGATCATCCGCAAAGTAATAAGCATGTAGATTAGGACCGAGATAATTGCAGCAGACTGAAATAGTTCAGCTGTAGTGTGAAACCAATAATACGGATGATGGTTTCCAGAAAAAATACCATGGTATATGCTGTGGATATAATTGAGCAGGATAGGTGCAAAATGCCAAAGTTGCCTTTTGGTAAATCGCCAGTCGGGTTGGGTAAGACTTTTGACATAAAAATAAAATGCAGGGCCAATCCAATAGGATAGTGAAAAAGGAAGCCATGCCAGCCACCGTTCTTCTTGCCATATAGGTGGATCCAGCATATAGGGCGTAAACGTCAGGCACATGCAAATAATAGTCAAGGCAAGAAACCGATTGGCAAATCGATTTTCTTTTTTCCGAAGAACCAAGAAACCAAAGACAAACCCATTGGCAATGGCACAGATAGTGATGAGTTGAACCACGGAAAGTTGAAGATGCATGTTGCTTTTGATTGATGTCGTGCTTAATTGGGGAGCACATCCCTAAGGTATTAAAAGAATCCTAAGCTACAAGTTGTAGTAACATTCCCAAACCGACCAGTAGGCCCAACCATAAAATCCCAATAGCAATAAGACCTATAAGATAAAGTGCCAAATTAAACTCCAAAGCAGCTTTATCTGTTTGGGATACTTTTTCGGGCTGTGCATACCAAATTGTCTGGATTCTACTTAGCACCACTTTACATGTAATACCCCTTGCTGTAGCCTCTTTCTCTATTTTTGATTTGACAAACCGGTACCCGTAGGTAATTAAATAATATTCGCCAACCAGAACGGCCACTCCTAGGGCTGCGGAATAAAAGCCCTCATACCAAGACAGGAATAAAGTCAAATCAAACACATTCATCATAAATAATACGAAGTTGAAAAGGATTTCCTGCGGTCGGTTGTGGAAATCCAATAGGTACTCAGAATAGGGCGGGGCCATATCTTTTCGCTACCTTTAAAGCTACAAATAATATGTTTATGAAGCGATTTCTTCTGTCCCTTATAGTGCTTGGGACCTTGCAGTTTACCTCTGCCCAAAAATCCAATTTTTCCTATTTGGATGTTTTTGACCTACAGTATGCCTCGGATCCCCAAATCTCACCAAATGGAGACTTGATCGTGTATCGGCGAATGGGTTATGACATTCTAAAGGATAAGTCAAAGGGAAATCTTTGGTTGGTAAAATCCGATGGGAGCGAACATCAAAAAATGACCTCTAGGGAAACCAACGAAAGTAGTCCCAAATGGTCACCTTCCGGAGATAGAATTGCATTTTCGAGCAGCACGGACGAAGGGTCCGAAATATATATGTATTGGGTGTCCACCGGTAAAACGGCAAGACTGACCCAACTTCCGTTCAGTCCAAGTTCATTGACTTGGTCCCCAGATGGCAGGCAGTTGGCATTTTCTATGAATGTGCCAAAAGCACCTCCGGTCATTGCCAAAATCCCTAAAAAACCAAAGGGTGCAAAATGGGCAGAAACCCCTCGTATTACGGATAGGGTCTACCATGAAGCCGACGGTAGGGGATACATTAAACCTGGATTCAATCATATTTTTACCATTCCAGCCGTGGGAGGAGCTCCTAGACAGATTACCTCTGGCGACTGGCACCATAGGGGAACTTTATCTTGGAGCAAGGATGGGAGAAAAATTTATTTTTCGGCTAATAGGGTAGAGGACTGGGAATATCGTTTTAGAAATAGCGAAATCTATTCCGTTCAGGTGGAAGATGGCGAGATTCAAGCCCTTACGGATAGAAATGGACCGGATTACAGCCCCAAAGTCTCCCCAGATGGAAAGTACATTGCTTATTTGGGATTCGAAGACCAGGTACAGGCATTTCAAATTCGGAAAGTACAGGTCATGAATGTGGATGGAAGTGGTAAAAGAACCATTTCCGAAAAGTTGGACAGAACCATTTCGGATATCCAATGGGACGCCAAAAGCAATGGGCTTTATGTAGCTTACGATGACAAGGGCAACGGAAAGGTAGGACATATTTCGCTTCAGGGAGATGTTGCCAAACTATTGGACAATGTTGGGGGAACTACCTTGGGAAGACCTTATGCCAGCGGGTCATTTAGCGCGGCCAAAAATGGTAACATCGCCTATACGCAATCAAGACCTGATTATCCGGCGGAATTGACCGTACTCAAGGCCAAATCAAAAACACCCATTCGGATAACAGCGCTGAGCAAACCTCTATTGGCTTATCGAGAATTGGGCAAAGTGGAGGAGGTATGGTACAAATCTTCTGTGGATGGAAGGGATATTCAGGGTTGGGTGGTCTACCCTCCTAACTACGATGCCACAAAAAAATATCCTTTTATGGTGGAAAACCATGGAGGGCCAATTCTGAATTATGGAGATCGTTTTTCAGTTGAGATGCAGCTCTATGCCGCAGCGGGGTACATTGTGTTTTATCCCAATCCAAGAGGAAGTACCAGTTATGGCGAGGAGTTTGGAAATCTCCTGTACAACAACTACCCCGGTGAGGATTACAATGACGTTATGGATGGTGTGGATCACTGCATTCAAATGGGAATTGCCCATGAAGACCAGTTGTTTGTTACGGGCGGAAGTGCCGGGGGAATAATGTCTGCATGGATGATCGGTAAAAACAATCGCTTTGAAGCTGCAGTGGTAGCCAAACCGGTAATGAACTGGATCAGTAAAACCTTAGTGGCAGATAATTACTTCTATTATGCTGAGCACCGGTATCCCGGTCAACCTTGGGAAAATTTTGAGGGCTATTGGAAATTTTCTCCCATTTCACTCGTTGGTAATATACAGACCCCAACTATGGTTATGGTGGGTATGAACGATTTGCGTACCCCACCCAGTGAAGCCAAACAACTATACCATGCCCTTAAATTGCGTAAAATTGAGACCGTTCTGGTAGAAATCCCCGGAGCAAGTCATGGAATTGCCAGTAAACCGAGTAATTTGATTACCAAGATCGCGCATACGGTTGCGTGGTTTGACAAGTTTAGAACCGATAAGGAAAATGAGTAAAAAGAAACGGCACTGGTTTTGGAATGTATTGATCGTCCTTACACTGGTAGCCTGTTTTTTCGCTTTTCTGGCCCACTACAAGAATTGGCATAAAATTGAGGAGGGCGAATTAAAAATCTTATCTGGATTTTACTATCAGCGTATCCCTTTGGCGGACATTGATAGTTTGGAAATGGTGGAACGCCTTCCGGAATTGGAACGTTCCAGTGGATTTTCATGGTTGGTGGCCGAAAAAGGTGTTTTTTCAGATTCCCTAACGCAAAACAAGGTGTATTTCTTTGTGGACGATCTGGCCCAACAAAAAATAAAGTTGGTACATAAAGATTCCTTAAAACTCTTCGTGAATCTTAAAGATAGCCTTGAGACTCAAAATTTTTATGATATTTTGCAAGCGCAATTGGATTCCAATGTAAATCGAACCGAATGAATTCCCATTTCTTTACCAAAAATCTTTTCCTTTTGATTTTTTGCGTTCCCTTCGGGATTTTGGCCCAGAACAAACTTTCTGTGCATGTCGGGAATATCCCTTCGGAGGAGGGGAAGGTAAATGTGGCGGTGTATAATTCCGAATCTTCTTTTTTAAAGTTTGAAGGTGTGGTAAAGGCCACCAGTGCTCCCGCGCATGAGGGTACGATTAGCATAACCTTGAAAGATATGCCCAATGGTGAATATGCACTTGCAATTTTTCACGATGCCAATGGCAACGATAAACTGGACACCAACTGGTTGGGAATCCCAACGGAAAAGGTGGCTTTTTCCAAGGCCAAAATGAAAACCTTTGGCCCCCCTAAATATCATGAATGTCGGTTTAAAGTTGCGGGTGATACCGAAATAAGTGTGGCATTTTAAAATACCAAAAGAAATCAACCTATGGAAACCATTTTGCTGGCCCAGGCCGCTGGAGCTCTTTTTGGCTTGCTTGCCGTAATTTTGGGAGCTTTTGGGGCTCATGCGCTCAAAAAGAAATTGACCCCACAACAACTCCAAAGTTTTGAGACCGGTGTAAAATACCAAATGTACCATGCCATTGTGCTACTCGTACTGGCTTTTAACCTTGGTTTCGATAGTCCCCTTGACCGATATATTGTCAATTGCTTTGTCTGGGGAACCGTATTGTTCTCCTTTAGTATTTACGGCCTTGTATTGAGTGATTCCAATGGAAAAAAACTTCGTTTTTTAGGTCCTGTTACCCCAATAGGCGGACTGCTATTGGTGATTGCATGGGCACTTCTGTTCTACAGTTTTATGGCCTCGCTTTTATAGCACTATTCAATTGTCACAGCTTTAATTTTTTCATAAAACCAAGGTGTGTGTTGGTTGGTTACTGCTACCCACTTCCATTGGTTGTTTTGCTTTTGCGCATTTAAGGTCATCAAGCCTATTTCTCTAATCACGGTGTCGGTTTTTTGTGCTTTCTGATACCAAAACATTTTCCAGGAGTAATACACCAGAGCATTGTTGGAGTCCAAGAGCCGGATTTTCGGTTTTCCGGCTTTATACCAATAATCCAATGAGTCGTTACCTGCGAGCATGCCATGAAACTTTTCCACCTCGTCCTGGCCCTCAAAAAAATAACCTTGTGAGTTTATCCATGTAGCTTGCTTTCCAAACTGGGAAAGCGCCATGGGCATATTCTTTGTGATCATGGCCTGTTCTCGGATTGAAATCATTTCGGCCAACAAGATTGAATCTGGCTCCATGCGTTCCATATCTTCAGCGTCCTGAATAAAGACGACTTCCCTTTTGCAACCCAATAGACATAAAACGATAAACAAACAGGTCGAAAAATGTAACCGAATGCTCACAACCGTAGGTACATATTGCCGTTAATGGTATCCAATTTAAGTCGGTAAGTAGCGTTGCCAAGGTTGCCTTCCACTTTTTGGCCTACATGACGGTCGGTTACTTTTAAGTTTAAATCCTCATCTGCATAGATAAGCCCATGAATGGTCTCAGCGTAAAGTCGGGAGTCCCGTATCACCAAATCAATTTCCCCATTAATGGTTTTCAGGTCCATATTACCGTTATACTTTTTAATGTCTATGTTCCCATTGATCAAGTCCGCTGTAAATTCACCTTGAATCAACTCCGACCGTAGGTCTCCATTAATGCTACTTACCGTAAACCTGGCCTTTTTTGGTACATAGAGTACATAATTGAACTCGTAGAGATCGCTGGTAATATAATGACGCCGGCGTCCATTGGAATCTTCCTTTTCCCATAGTTTGTGAAGAGCCTTTAGTAGGGCATCGGCATCGGACGAAATGCTTATGGTGGAGCTATTTTCCCTAACATCCAACCTGTATAAATCCTGGTAACCTTCCTCTTTCACAAAGATTTCCGCCTTAAAATACACGGTGGATTTGTCCCAGGTCTTCACTTCGATATCGGAAGCAAACTTTACGTCCAAATCCACGGTTTGATTGCTGTATGCAATATTCTTTTCAATGATTTTTTGGCCTTGAAGCGACAGGCTGATGAGGCCTGTCGCGATTAGCATTCCTAATTTTTTCATGTTGATTTGTTTTTTGGATGAATAAACTCTCCGTTTAGTGTTTACTTTTTTCGTAGATAAATGTTACCGTTGGTGGATTTCAGGGAAATGTTGACCCCTCCGTTATTGATGGAAGCTTTTATTTTTCTTCCCGATATGGATTTTAGGCCATCTTTTTCTGCCCTTTTAATGTCAAAGTCCGTATAAATATCGCCATTGGTGGTGCCCAGGGTCAAGTTGGCGGGCGTGTTGGAAGGCAAGGCCACATCCACCCCGCCGTTTGTTGTATAGATGGAGATGGGCGAATCCTGTTTTACAGTACCAAAGGCCACTGTAATTTCCCCATTAAGGGCATTTGCGGTCACCGGCCCGTTTACATCGGATATTTCAATACTTCCGTTGAGTTGGGCATTGGCCTCAATTTCACCTGCAAAACCTTCTATTTCTATATCCCCGCTCCAAGTGCTTTTTACAGCAACATTCTGGTTTTTGGGCAGGAAGATTTCGGCACCTTCTGACCTTCTCAGGTTCTTAACGATCAACGTATTTCCATCCTGCACTACATAAAATCCCACCTCGGTATTGTCCGAACCTCCTTCGCCAACTAAACGTAGCCCTTTGGCCTTTTCGGATATTTTACGACTTCTGCTGCCCTTAATTCTGATCTCATTGGAAGTCTGGGTTCTTAAAGTGATGTCCGCCTTGGATTCTATTTTCACCCATTCTATTCCGCTCAAGGCCTTGGTATAATCTGCTTGTGCTTGGGTGAGGCTACTGATCGCCAAGGCGAGTACTAAAATTGATAATTGTCTCATGATTCTTCGTTTTTTGTATTTATATAATTTTTGGCAATGCCATTTCGATTTCATTTTTTACAAAAGGTTGGGTATCCTCTTTTTCCAGCAATTTTTGCATGGGAATCACCGCCTTTTTCTCTTGAATTTTGACCAAGGCTTGAATGATTCCAATTTGAATGCTAGGGTTTTTTTCTTGCCCTAAGGCTTCGATGAAAACAGTTTTTACTTCTGGACTCGACGAAAACTTGGCAAGTGCCTCAAAGGCATTCAACCTTACATTATCATTGTCGTCCGTGAGAAGGCGATTGGCCAATGCCCTAACGATAGCCTCATCCGGATTTGGAAAATCCTCGATATAGCTGACCCCTTGGATGCGTTTACTAGCCGATTGGTTTTCCATTAAAGAGAGCATGGCCATTTGTTTATTCTGTAGGTTCTCCTCCAACAAGGCCGCCACGTCTTGATTGGACTTTTCCAGTTGCAAAATTCTCCCTGATTGGAAAGCGGTCACAAGCAATGCAATACCTGCGGCTATCTTAAGGAAGTCGGAGGTCCAGCTTTTCTTTTTAGCCTGAATATGAACTACACCTTGCCCAGCTTTTTCTTGTTCCAGCGCTTCTTCAAATGAACTTCTTAACCTAGTGGAAGGCACATCCATGGCTTCACTTTGAAATGCACCAAACAGGGTTTTTAATGCCTCCAATTCTTGTCGACAGGCTTCACATGAGTCCAAATGAGCTTCCACCATATCGTTTTTATGTGAGGGCAGGACCCCGTCCAGATAGTCGTGGAGTAGCTCGGATATAGATTCCTTACATGCTGTCATGGTTATATTTTTTATTTGTTTGCTTTGTTTTAGTTGTTCTCAAAATAGAGCTCTTTCAGTTTTTTCATTGCTCGGCTCACCCTGGTTTTCACCGCTCCCGGAGTGCTTCCAACAATAGTGGCCAGCTGCTCGTACTTGATTTCTTGATATCTGTTCAGTACAATGAGTTCACGGTCACTTTCGTTCAGTTTGCCAAGGGCAAGCTGCAGTTGGCTGAGTTCCTCATTTTTTTCCATCCCATCGTCAACCGTTTTATGTGAAATACTTTCTATGTCCACATGAAGTCGGTGATTTCTGGTGTAATAGCTTTTAAGGTTGTTTCTTGCGATACTAAACAACCAGGATACAAAAGCACCATTTTTGTATGAACTTCGATACTTGATCAGTTTATAAAAAACATCCTGCGTCAAATCTTCACTGAGCATGGCATCCCCGGACATTTTGTATAAATAATTATAGACGTACCGGTGATGTCGTTCAAAGAGCACCTTGAGCAAATCCAGGTTTCCCGTGGATACTTTTTGCATAATTATTTCATCTGAAAGCTCTTTCAATGTTGTTTTAAGCTGATTGGTTACCCTATATAGTCAGGAAATTAAAAAACGTTACAACGCTTTTTAAAAAAATGGGAAAAGATTTCCAATTTATAGCAAGAATCTGTGTGGAAAAGGGGATCAAACCCTAATGGTAAGCATCTTAGTCGCAACCGCAGCCATCATGACCACAACTTTTATCTGTCTTCTTTCTGCCGCTGATAAGGGATTTGGGCAGTACAAATTTCCAAAGGAGGTAACCAACTGCCAATGCAAGGGTGAGATAAACCAATATGTTTTGAACGATATCCATTACCTTAGGATTTGATAGGCCGCCAGTGCAACAAGATACGCAAAAGTGCTCATGAAAAACAATTGTAGAAGTGGCCATTTCCAGCTGTTCGTTTCCCGTTTCACAACAGCTAGGGTACTCATACACTGCATGGCAAAGGCATAGAAGAGCATCAGAGAGATTCCTGATGCCAAATTGAACAAGGGCTTTTGGCCCGTGTCATCCAGCTCGGCGGCCATTCTGTTTTTAATGGTTTCTTCCTCATCACTCCCTACACTATAAATGGTAGCCAGAGTGCCCACAAAAACTTCCCGGGCTGCAAAAGACGTTAGTACCGCTATACCAATTTTCCAATCATACCCCAAAGGTTTTACCAATGGTTCGATGGCTTTCCCGGCTTGTCCAATATAGGAGTGTTCCAGTTTATAGCTGGCAATTTCCTGGACCCTAGCCCTTTCTTTAAGAAGACGGGTCACATTTTGAAGGGTGTCCCCAAGCGCTGTGAGTTCAACAGCGTCTGGTTGGTTGTCCTCATCAAACTTAACCCCTTCCATATAGGATTTGATATGTTTTTGGATATAGTTGTTGCTGTATGCGCTGAGGCCATTTTCCTGAATACGTTTGTTGACAATGTCCTCTGCATTTTTGAAGTCGTCCGAAGAACCATTGGATCCCAAGAACCAAAGCACAATTGAAATGGCCAGAATAATCTTTCCAGCCCCAAAAACGAAGCTCTTGGTTTTTTCGATAACGGTATAGGCCACATTCTTAAAAAGCGGGAGGCGATAGGTGGGCATTTCCACCATAAATAGGGAACGACTTCTGATTTTTAGAATCTTGTTCAGAATGGAAGCGGAAAAAATGGCCATCCCAAACCCGAGTAGATAGAGCAACATCAGGGTTAGGGCTTTGTAGCTCATTCCCAAAAAACCGCCCTGCGGAATAACCAGGGCAATAAGGATAAGGTATACAGGCAACCTAGCGGAACAAGTGGTGAACGGGGTGACCAAAATTGTAATTAAGCGTTCTTTCCAACTTTCTATGGTCCTAGTGGCCATAACCGCAGGAATGGCGCAGGCGGTTCCTGAAATTAAAGGCACCACACTTTTCCCGCTTAAACCAAAAGGACGCATCAACCGGTCCATCAAAAAAACCACTCGACTCATATACCCGGTTTCCTCCAATAATGAAATGAACAGAAACAGAAAAGCAATTTGAGGTATAAACACAACTATACCGCCGATACCTGCCAGAACACCTTCGGCCAACAAATCGGTAAAAACCCCGGCCGGCAACACGGACTTGATCCACTCCGATGCATTTGCAAATTGGGCGTCTATAAAATCGGAAGGGTAGGTGCTCCAATCAAAAATCGCTTGGAAAATCAGCAGGAGAATCACAAAGAATATGACGTAGCCAAAAACCTTATGGGTAAGAATTCGATCCAGTGATGCCCTCAACCCTTTTGCAGCGGAAAAATCCACCTTATAGGTATCCTTTAGGGCTTGGTTGATAAATTGATAACGCAGTACAGTCTCTCGATGCTGCAGTTTTTTGAGCTCAGTTTTGGATTTCGTAGAAAAAGAGGTAGCGTCTTCAATACGCTTTTTTTCGACCTTGGTAAAGTTTACGTCCTGTGTAATAACAAGCCACAGCTTGTATAAATTTTCCTTTGGAAAAGCCTTTTTAAGCTGCCCAAAATATTCTGGCGCAATTCTTTCAGTGTCCACATTGGGCATGGCCGAAATCGACTCATAGTTGGCAATAAGTTCTTTAATATGTTGTATGCCATGGCCCTTGCGGGTACTTACAAGAGCTATCTTGGTGTCTAACTTTTGCTCCAGCTCTTGAATGTCCAATGAAATCCCTTTTCTGGACATAAGATCAGCCATATTGATGACCAGAATGGTTGGAACTCTTAGGTCTTTTATCTGGGTAAAGAGCAGCAGGTTCCGTTTAAGATTTTCCACATCGGTCACCACTACGGCCACATCCGGAAAATCCTTATCGTTTTTATTGAGCAGCAATTCCACCACCACGCTTTCGTCCAAAGAAGTGGTGTTAAGGCTATACGTTCCGGGTAAATCAAGAATATTGGCCTTTGCTCCTCCTGGAAGCTTGCAGGTTCCTTGCTTTTTTTCCACGGTGATGCCCGGGTAGTTGCCTACCTTCTGCTTTAGACCGGTGAGTTGGTTGAAAACTGAGGTTTTTCCAGTATTGGGATTGCCTATAAGCGCAACCTTGATGCTTTTGCTCATAGGCTTAGGGGGTCTTCGGTAATTTCGAGTTCGATTTGTTTGGCCAAGGAGCGCCGTATGGCTATGTGGCTACCGTTGACATTAATGTAAATGGGGTCTTTTAGGGGAGCTATCTGAACCAACTCCACCGTATTGCCAGGCAAACATCCCAACTCAAGCAGTTTGATGGGCAACATAAAATCAGCAAATTCTTTGATTACCCCTTTTTGGCCTTGCTTTAAATCTAAAACTGTCGCCACAAATCTTATTTAGAATAATTTTAATTAAAAGCAAAAATAGGGAAAAGCAAACACATAACCTGCCCTAAAAATGCTAAAGCTATGCAACTATTCTGCGTAGGATGATTCCAAGATTTTTAAGTCTTCGAGCAATTTCTCGATTTCCTCTGGATTTGTTCCGTCGTAGAACCCACGTATTCTTCGTTCTTTATCCACCAAAATGAAATTCTCCGTATGGATCATGTCATAAGGTCCGCCGTCTCCATCGGTCTTTACCGCCAAATACGATTTTCGAGCGAGCGCATAGATTTGTTTTTTATCTCCAGTAACCAGATTCCATTTGTTATCATCAACTCCCTTTTCCTTGGCGTATTTTTTCAGTTGGGCCACCGAATCTATGACTGGAGTAACTGAATGGGATAGCAGCATGACATCCTCATTATCTAAAATGGAATTTTGGATTTCCACCATGTTTTTGGTCATAATGGGACAAATGGTGGGGCAGGTGGTAAAGAAAAAATCGGCTACATAGATTTTATCTTGATAAGTGTCTTGTGTTATGGTCTTTCCGTTTTGATTGATAAGCTCAAAATTAGCTATGGTGTGGTACTTCTTTTTGTAATGGAGGGTGCTGTCCACAAGACTTTGGTCCACCATGGAAGGCTGGAAGATGGGAAGGTTCTTTTTGGGTTGAAGGGCGTTGTAAAAAAGATAGATGATAATGGCTGAAAGCCCCAATAAAACCACCCCAAAAAACTTAAACTTTGAAAAAAACCTTCGCATGTTGCAAAATTACGGCCGGGTAGCTGATTCATCAAGTTAAAAAGCGCTTTTGTTCCTAAAACTTTCTTAAATACGATGATTGCCTAAAATGATCTTTTCAGAAAAGTGTTAAAAGCGTACTTTTGTTGCCTTGTAACCAGATATAATTGCTGATGGGTCTCTTTACTCAGATTATAATGTTCGTGTTGATTATCTCTATTCTGGTGATCTTACATGAGTTGGGACATTTTATTCCCGCCAAATATTTTAAAACCAAGGTGGAGAAATTCTACCTCTTCTTTGATGTTAAATTTTCCCTTTTCAAAAAGAAAATAGGGGAAACCGTATACGGTATTGGTTGGCTTCCTCTGGGAGGTTATGTAAAGATTGCCGGTATGATCGATGAAAGTATGGACACTGATCAGATGAAGGAAGAACCCAAGCCATGGGAATTCCGAAGCAAGCCGGCGTGGCAACGTTTGATCATTATGCTCGGCGGGGTAACGGTGAACTTTTTGTTGGCCTGGGTCATTTACACCTTTACGTTTTACAACAACGGAGAGACCTATATTCCCGTAAATAAAATTGAATACGGACTTCACGTGGATCCTGTAAGTGAAAAAATAGGGTTGCGAACAGGGGACAAGATTTTGGAAGTGGATGGGAAGAAGGTAGAGAAATTGGATCGTTATCTTTCCATGGACATTTTGTTCGGTGATGAGATCAAAGTGCTGCGGGACGGAGAGGAAAAATTGGTAGCCTTAAGTGACGAAGGTAAAAAGGCCGCTCTGGAAAGCAGGGGGCGACAGTTTATAGTTCCCAGACATACCTCTTTGGTTATTGGCTATGTTTTGGATAGTTCCAATGCCAAGAATGCCGGCATTGAGGTAGGTGACAAATTTGAGCGTATCAACAACCAAAAACTTAAGTTTTGGGATGAGGTGGTTTCACAAATTGATAACAATCGAGGAGATTCCATTAATATTGAGTTAACCCGCGACGGAAAACCATTGAGTCTCAATATTCAAGTTCCGGATAGTTTGCCACTGGGAATAATCCCAAACAACACCTTGGCCCAGCAAGAATTGTCAATTACCAAGGAGTTTGGATTCTTTTCTGCCATTCCAAGAGGCTTTATGGAAACCATAAACGTTTTGGTGCGCCAGGTAAAGCAGTTTAAGCTCATATTCAATCCTATTATTAAAGGGTACAAACAGGTTAAAGGCCCAATTGGAATTGTGGAGATGATGCCAACGTCATGGGATTGGGGTTTTTTCTGGGGTTTTATGGCAATGTTCTCGGTTTGGTTGGCATTTATAAATGTCTTACCCATACCTGCTTTAGATGGTGGACATGTTATGTTTTTGCTGTATGAAATGTTTAGTGGAAGACCTCCGAGTCAGAAAGTTCTAGAGCGAGGTCAAATTGTTGGTTTTGTCATTTTGATGGGATTAATGTTGGTGGTTTTCGGAAATGACATCTGGAACATTATCAAAAGATTTATTTAGCGTAATTTTGCTTGTGGTGTTATAAAGAATCGCATATATTTGCACCCGCTTAAGGTAAAATATTCCTCCTTAGCTCAGTTGGTTAGAGCATCTGACTGTTAATCAGAGGGTCCTTGGTTCGAGCCCAAGAGGGGGAGCAGGCATAACCCAGTAGGTACTATTCTTACTGGGTTTTTTATTTTATTGCCATTAACCTATCCCATTTTTTATCCCAAATATCTAAAAGTAAGCAACCATTGATATGAATGTTAATAGGGGAATCACATGGTCTTTTTGTATAATTATCAAATTGCTGTTAGGATATCTGGATTTAATCATTTCAATTACCACCTCTGATAGATTTTCACCAATAAAAGTTACTGGCCGTTTTTCGGAGTCCAATTGGTTTACCGTCCCTAGCCTTGAAAAATCACTTCCTGTAAAGTGTTTTGGCAGAACTATAAATAATTCCTTAGATGATTCATATAATTGATAATCTTATACACCCCATTTGAACTCCGAAATTGAAATTTCGATAGTGCAACTCGTAACATCAAGTATTTCCGACGGCATGCTATGTTTAGAAATAACAGTATAATTTTTGCCTTCTATTATTCATGTAGCAACAATGACACGGTTTTCAAACTTACTTTTCAGAAAATTGTAAGCCAATTTTGCACCTGACCCATAATGTGAATGGAAACAACTAGTATGGAATTCCATTCCGTTATCCATTATTATGATGTTGTTGTGTTCAATTTTCAGTTCAACTTTGTCCCCTTTACCACGGATATCAAAATTACTGGAATGTGATGAGGCGATTTTTTCACATAAAGGTTTCCTTTTTAGGTTCTGGTGGAATATCCGTGTAGTCTTTAATCTGATATACTGTCCAAATATTCCTCAAAAACCTTCTTTTGTGGATTATTATACCTTTCTTTACAAAACATCCGTGGACATAAGTCTCACTTGTCTTTAAATATAAGATAGCCCTCTCTTAATATTCCTCATCACTTATAGGGATGCTTCTAAGATATTTTTTGCCTGTCATTCTTTCCGGGTTTAATCTTGATACATCAATGTGGTGAATTGTACTTTCATTGTTGTCCAGTTCATTCTTGATTTCATGGGGATTTAATAGTAGGATTTTCCATACGTGAAAATCCCATAACAATATATTGGGAACATATGCTAAAAATAAAGATTGTACCAGGCGAAAACATAGAAAGGGCGCTAAAGAGGTACAAAAGAAAATATCGGAACACACAAGTCCTGAAACAGATTAAAAGTAACCAAGAATTCACAAAGAAATCTAAGTTGCGCAGGGATAAGGTAGCGAAGGCGGTATACAGAGAAAAGTACTTGAGGCTGGATAATGAATAATGACATTAATCTTGCGGTCTTAATAGATGGTGACAACATCCCCTCTAAATACATCAAGGAAATGCTGGAAGAGATTGCCAAGTATGGAAACCCCAGTATTAAAAGAATCTATGGTGATTGGACAAAACCAAATTTGGCCAAGTGGAAAAACGTCCTATTGGAGTATGCGATAAATCCGGTACAGCAATATGGATATACCACTGGAAAGAATGCCACGGACAGTGCAATGATAATTGATGCAATGGACATACTGTATTCAGGAAAGGTTGATGGTTTTACCCTGGTTTCCAGTGATAGTGACTTCACTAGATTGGCCACAAGGTTACGGGAAGCGGGGATGACCGTTTTTGGAATTGGAGAAAGAAAGACCCCGAACCCATTCATCGTGGCGTGTGACAAGTTCATTTATCTTGAAATATTACAAAAACCAAAGATTGGAGATTTCAACACGTCCACAAGGCAGACGAAAAACAAGGTCGATAGAGTAACCCCTAAAGTAATTGACCTTATTCTCACAACGATTTCTGATGTGGAGGATGATGAAGGGTGGGCATTCTTGGGAGAAGTAGGGGCGCTTTTGTTAAAGAAACAGCCAAATTTTGATGCCAGAAACTATGGGTTTAAAAAACTTACCCCATTGATAAAATCTATTGGAGAAATTGAAATTGGACAAAGAAAAAACCCAAAGGGCAATGGTAACCTTATCTATGTAAGGAATTTGTCATAATTCTTAAAACAATGATATGCGACCACTTTCTATTGCAAAACAGGTCACGGATAGAGGTGGCGAGTCATTAAAAAGGTATCTGTTGGAGGTCAGCCGCATACCAATGATCACGGAAGATGAAGAGGTGAAATTGGCAATTAAAATACGAAGCGGTGATATTGAAGCTCTTGAAAAATTGGTGACCGCAAATTTGAGATTCGTTATTTCGGTAGCGAAACAATATCAAGGTAGAGGGTTGAAACTACATGATTTGATCAATGAGGGTAATCTGGGAATGGTCAAAGCAGCAACAAAATTCGACGAGACACGTGGGTTCAAATTCATTTCCTATGCTGTCTGGTGGGTACGACAGGGAATACTGCAGGCAATCACGGAAAATTCCAGAATGGTTAGGCTTCCTCTGAACAAAATCAATGTGATAAATAGAATCAACGAAGCGTGTTCCCAATTTGAACAAATACATCAGCGAATGCCGAATTCCGAGGAAATTTCCGAATTGATAGATGTGGGGGTCGAGGAAATAAAAATCTGTCTGAAACATGCCTTTTGGCCCATCTCCATTGATGGAAGCAAGAATGACATGCAAGGGGAAAATGCGCTTGTCAATCGCCTTTCTGCAGGACTGCTAGAAAGTCCCGAGACTAGTCTAATAGAGAACTCCTTGAAAAAAGACGTGAACGATTTTTTGGGAATCCTTTCAATTCGCGAGTCATACATTATCAGAATGTACTTTGGGATAGGAGAAGAGTCCCCATTGACTATGGATGAAATAGCCTATAATTTGGAACTTACAAAAGAACGTGTTAGACAAATCAAAACAACTGCCCTAAGCCGGTTGAAGAAGAACGCGAATAACAATTTTTTGAAAGATTACTTGGGGTAACGATTTACTTTGAAAAAACTTGATCAATCAATTTTTCAAGTGCAATTGGTTAAAGTTTTTCTATTCCCCATGTTGCATTTCAAGGTTAGCATCAATATTCTGTCTGACAAGTTCTCCTCACGCGCGGACAGACAGTAACGAAGTCTAATTAAAATAATCGCGTAGTGACGTTAGAATGTCTTCCGATAATGTCGACTTGAAAATTCATTGATGTTATTTTCGCTAAATTCAATTCCTATGTTAGTTATCATAAATAAATTTTATTTGAAGTCAAAATCCTATAGGAAATGGAATAGGTGCATTGCTGCTGATGTCAATGTCTGGATTTGATGGTGTTGATCTTTGAAATGTAAACAATACCAGAAATAATGTTGTTGTTTATATCCACGCCGTTAAACTTCCCTTCAACCCCCTTCTGCTGGTTAATAAAGTCTATTGCATTTATATAAATGGATGTTTTTTGAAGATGGAACATTCCGGAAACGGAAAAATCCAGGTTAAGAATTTGCCCTTTATTTATCGCAAGAATTCTGTCATCTTCTATGATTACCGAATCATCTAAACTCACAATGTTATAATGATGCTTTTCTATTTTAAGATTGATGGAATAAATCTTCCCTCCCACGCTAAAATCAAAAACATAATCTCCCGCAGAATTTGTCAAAACCTGGGCATATGGACTTTTCTTGGAAAACCTTAGAGGGTTTTTTCTGATATTACTCTCTACCACTAACCTTATCTTATTCAATTCCTGGCAAATAATGGGGTCAAAAGATTTATCATTGACTTCTTCCTCGATCTCCACTTTAGTATCATACTTTTTCAAAATCATTTTCCCGGCTATTGCACGGTCATACTTATCAAATCCAGAATAAGTTCCGGTAAGGTAATGTCGTTCGTTGGGAGATGATTTTCCAATAAAGAAAATGAATTTGGCTCCTTCACTTTTCTTATTTCCAACAAAATATTTGGTGTCAAAATGGGCAAAATCCTCGCTCTGACTAATGGTTCCGTAAAAAGTGTATACACCCTTTGCGCCATTATCATCGACATATACATAGATCATTTCCACAGTTTTCCAATCATTATAAATGATTACTTGACCCTTGTTCATTTTGTTGTCCTCTCCAAAATAGTAACATACATAATAATGGTCTATTAAACTTCCGCGCTTATTCAGCAGGTCAAATTGTTTATCCCGCTGTTTTTGTGTAAACAAATCACTTTCAATAAATTCAATGACATCACGGTATCCCAGATAATTGAAAAATAGGGACCTGTATTCCCTGCTGATTTTAATTACGGGCTTACCGGAAGACGATTCCCTTAGCTTATTATACAGGTATTTGCCGTTTACATAGCCACGAAGAACCAGCTCAAGATCATTTTTAAGATTGGCTTGTTCCGTATCATAATTTCCAAAGCCATACAATTGGGAATCTTTGTACTTGCCACCTATTTTATGTGATTCTTTAAAATGTGCAATTACCCTATTTAAAAGTACTGTAAACACCTGTTTGGTCAGGAGTAATGTTTCGCTTTCATGTCTTTCCAATATATTTTCCATTATTTTCCAAATAAGTGAACAGGAATTACTAAAATATAATTTATAATTCGGAAAAAAAATTTAGGAAAATTGACCTGTCTATATTTAACCAACTAATTTATAATCAGATAACCAATGCTACGATCAGTCTTATTACTTATAATCCTTTTACCTTTTTATTGTTTTTCCCAAAACATTGAGGTAAGCGGTAAGGTTCAATCTGCCGAAGGCCCTCTTTTGGGCGTATCCGTAATTGAACAGGGAACCACAAATGGTACCACTACAGATTTTAAAGGAAATTATGCTATAAGGGTAAGCTCGGGGGCAAGCTTGGTCTTTTCCTATCTTGGGTTTAAGACCCAGGAAGTAGCTGTAAATAGTAATTCCATAAACGTAACCTTGGAAGAAGATGCTTCGCAACTTGAAGAAGTAGTTGTAAAAGGGTTTGACAATGTAGTTGGTAGAGCAAGACGTCGCGCCGAATCTGTGCAATCCATTCCAGAGTCCGTTGTTACCTTCACGGCGCAGGCCATAGAGACCAAAGGAATAAATAATGTGCAAACCTTTGCCGATCAGATTCCAAATGTAAATTTTACCACTTCACAAAACATTGGTAATAATTTCATCACTGTCAGGGGAATTTCGCATATCCGAAATGGAGAATCACCAATTGCTTTTGTAATTGATGGGGTTACACTGCCCGATGCCAATTTGATCAACCAAGAATTGTTCGATTTGGCTTTGATTGAAATTGTAAAAGGGCCTCAAGGAGCACTATATGGTAGAAATGCCATTGCCGGGGCGATTAACATTGTTACTAACGAACCAACAAATACATCTAGAAACAAGATTCAATTTGGCTATGGCAACGGTAATCTTCTACAAGCACAATTGTCCTCGACCGGACCTTTGGTAAAAGACAAGCTTTTTTATCGCATCTCAGGGTCATATAAAAAAGGAGATGGTTTATTAAACAACGTCACCTTAAATACCGCACCTGATTTTGTGGAAGATTTATCCATTAGAGGTCAGTTAAAAGCTGTTTTGTCTTCCAATACTACCGCTACACTTACCGGGCAGTTTATTGATGCCGAAGCCGGAGCGGTATATTATGCATCGCCAACAACAGGAAACCCCACGATTGATCCAGATGATTTTGACAACCTTGCCATTCAAGGAGATCAATTTGGGCGCTCTACCCTCGACGCCATCTATGGAAATCTAAAAGTCGATTTTAATTTTGGCAATGTTAGACTCACGTCTTCTTCTTCTTATAACAAAGGGGAGCGTAACCATATAGGTGATTTGGATTTTACTCCGGCCGACGTTTTAAGACAGATTCAGGACAGCAATACCGAAACGATCAATCAAGAGTTTAGACTTAGTTCCACAGATACGGACAGCAAGGTGAGTTGGGATTTGGGTGCTTTTTATCAAAAACTGGATAAGCAACTTATTACGGATGCCACCGCCGATTTTGGGTTTTTTGCACCACCTTTTGAACCTACAGGAACACAATCCAGATTGGCGATAGGTAACTTTACAAATACCTATAACACCCTTGCGGCCTTTGGATTTATGGATTTTCAGGTTTCTGATAAACTTACTTTATCCGCTGGGCTTCGATTTGATAGGGACAATATTCAACAAGACAACGTAACCGAAAACACCAATCCAGAAAAAACAGATACCCAATTGCAACCCAAACTGTCCTTGGCTTTAAAAGCAACAGAGAACACCTTGCTCTACGCCAACTATGGACGTGGATATAGAACTGGGGGATTTAACCAGGGAAATACGGTTCGCTACGATTCAGATTTTGAAGCGGAAACAACCGATAACTACGAGATTGGTATGAAGAATACCCTATGGGATGGTCGTTTTATTTTGAATTTGTCAGGGTATTACATTGATTTCAACAATCAACAACTATATGCCCTTGTGCTAGATGGAGGTAACGGAAGTATTCTCATTGGAAATTTCAATGTTCCAGAAAGTGAATCCGTAGGATTTGAGGCAGACCTTAAATTGAGGGCCACAAATTGGTTGGACATCCTGGGGAGTTATGGCGTGAGCAAGGCCAGGATAACCGAAGGTACTTCCACCGTGAGCACCGGAGCCAATGAAACCATAAATGTTTCTGGTAACAATACACCGCTTGTACCACAAAACAGCTACAGTTTTGGATTGGAATCGAGCTTTGATATTGCCAAGAACATTTCATTCAACGGAAATGTCAATGTGGAAGGAACTGGAGAAATATATTGGCATGAAGATAATGTTGCGGTGTCGTCAGGATATGATCTTTTGAATGCTCGACTAGGGGTTACCTTCGATAATTTTTCAATAAACCTTTGGGGAACCAACCTCACGGATACGGAATACATTACAGAATTTTTTGCGCAGACATTCTCCAATGGTGGTTCGGACCTGGCCTGGCTAGGTCAACCAGCCACTTATGGCGCCAGTATTGCCTATAAGTTTTAACAGAACTAGGCAACAGTACTATTTTGAGTTAGTTTAAGTTAAGTGATCCATTGCAAATGCAAAGCCACTAAAACTCCTTAGTGGCTTTCTTTAAAACTTTAAAGAGAAAAACATGAGAGTCGCAACAGATATAGGCGGGACTTTTACAGACTTGGTATGTCTTGAATTTGACCAAGAATCAGGCAAACCAACAGGGGTAAAAGTTGCAAAATCAGATACTACAACTTCCAATTTTGAACAGGGCATATTGGATACCATTGAGAAAGGAAAAGTAGATCTAAAAGAGATAGAATTCTTTGCCCACGGCACTACGGTGGTCATCAATGCACTTACTGAGCGTAAAGGTGCTAAAACGGCATTAATTACTACTAAAGGATTTCGGGATGTTTTGGAAATAGCGCGTTGCAACAGGCCTGACCTATTCAACTTCAATTTTGTGAAACAACCTCCTTTTGTACCCAGATTTTTAAGGTTTGAGGTTGAAGAACGAATGAACTATAAAGGGGAGGTCATCAAAGAGTTGAACATGGCCACTCTAAAAGCCATTCTTAAGACTTGTAAAGAGGAGAATGTTGAAGCTATTGCTGTCTGCCTATTGCACGCCTATAAAAATCCAGAGCATGAAGTAGAGTTGGTTAAGGAATTGCACAAGCTAGACAGCTCTATTGAAATCATCACATCACATCAGGTAACCCGGGAGTGGCGCGAATATGAACGAACCAGCTCTACAGTTTTGTCGGGTTATGTCCTTCCCATTGCAAAAAAATATCTAAACCAGCTCAAAGAAAAACTAAAGAACCAGGGACTAAAAGACACCCCCTACATTATGCAATCCAATGGGGGGATCACCACCTTGAATGATGTAAAGAACAACCCGATTACCATGGTGGAATCTGGTCCTGCAAGTGGTGTTTTTGGAGCGATAGCCTTGGGTAAGGTCATTGGAAAAAAGAACCTGATCGTTTTGGATATTGGAGGAACCACCGCCAAATGCGCCTTAGTTGAAAACGGGCAGGTAAAAATCACCACAAATTATAAAATTGAACATTCGAGAACTGAAGCAGGATATCCAATTCAAACCCCGGTAATCGATATTGTTGAGATAGGAAACGGAGGCGGAAGCATAGCTTGGATAGATGAAGGAGGAAAAATGCATGTTGGCCCCAAAAGCGCAGGAGCTCAACCTGGCCCTGCCGCCTACGGAAGAGGAGGAAAAAATCTGACCACTACCGATGCCAACATTATTACCGGGCGCATCCATCCCGATTATTTTTTGGGGGGAGAATTGCAACCTGACTATCCAAGTATTGACAACGCTTCCAAAAATTTATGTGAAAAACTCAATGCTTCCAAAGAAGATATTGCCAAAGGTATTCTTCGTATTGCCAATTCCAATATGGTAAATGCGCTAAAGCTTATTTCGGTGAACAAGGGATACGACCCTCGAGATTTTACCATGGTGGTCATTGGAGGAGGTGGATCTATGCACGGTGCCGACCTGGCTAGGGAGCTTCAAGTATCCAAATTGATTGTGCCTCCGCACGCTGGAGTATTTTCTGCTTTCGGAATGTTGATGTCAGATATTCGAAGAGACTTCATAAGGACCAATGTCATTACTTTAGAACCTGAGCAACGGACTACAATACAGTCCACTTTTGCGGAAATGGAGGGTGAAGCTATCAAGAACTTTAAATCCGATGGATATACTGATGATGACATCAAGTTCACTTACTATACCGATTTACGTTATGCAGGTCAAGAACATTATGTGAAGGTACTGTTGTCCAATTTTGATGACACTACTCCTTTAGAAAGTATAATTCGGCATTTTCATAAAGAACATAAAAAGCATTATTCCTTCGAACTCAATACCACAGTGGAGTTAGTGAATTTTCATTTAGTGGCCGAAGTGGTGGTTGACAAACCTGATTTTCCAAAATTGGAAAAAACGGGTAAAAAAGTTGAAGATGCACACTTTGATACTAGAGAGGTGGATTTTGATGATTTGGGTATTCAACAAACAGCCTTTTATCATAGGAATCTCTTAGAACCTAAAATGCAAATCAAAGGACCTGCTGTAATTGCTGAAAAAGCCACGACTACTCTCGTTACTCCTTTGCATATTGTATGTGTTGACGAATATGGCAACTTGATTCTAACCTTACAAAAAGCCTAGCTATGGAAAAATTCACCTTAGAAATTATACAGGATGCATTAGTAGCCGCAGGTGACGAAATGTTTCAAACCTTGCAGCGCACAAGTATGAGTCCGATTATATATGAATCACTGGACTATGCGGTGGGAATTACCGATTCCAAAGGCGAGTTATTGGCCCAAGGAAATGGGGTAACGGCATTTTTGGCCGCTCTGGATTCGGTTGTTCGAGCCACCCTTGAAAAATTCAGCGGAGAAAATGCCTTGGAAGAAGGGGACGTGGTGATTGCCAATACGCCCTATGCAGGTGGAGGAACCCACCTGTCCGATGTCTCTGTAATATTTCCTGTTTTCTACAAAGATGAACTGGTCGCATTTACGGTCAACAAAGCACATTGGACCGAGTTGGGAGGGACTTTTCCCGGTTCTGTGTCTACCGTGGCCACAGAAATTTATCAGGAAGGATTGCACTTCCCTTTCATAAAAGTGAGAGCAAAAGGCAAGATTAATGAGGCCATTGTTGACCTTATAAAATCCAATGTACGATTGCCAGATAGTACACTTGGCGATTTGTACGCTGGAATTGCAGCAGCAGAAGTGGGTGCCCAAAGGGTGATTTCAATTATTGAAAAATATAGCCTGGATACGTTCATCAAGGCCAAAGAAGATTTTCTAGATTATGGGGAGCGCATGTGTATTGAAGCGCTGAAGAAAATTCCAAACGGTGTTTACAAAGGAACAACCGAAATTGAGGACAATGGTTTTGGGGAAGGCCCTTTTCCCATAAAAGCTAAAATTACAGTAACTGATAAGGAATTTGTAGCTGATTTTAACGGGTCGCACCCTCAGGTGAAGGGTGCAACCAATTTAGCCTTTAGTGGATTGGTAACGGGTTGCCGAAGTCTTTTTAAGGCCGTAACCACACCTCGAATGGATGCGAACGGAGGTGCGTTCAGACCTATGAAGGTTATCTGTGAACCGGGCACTATTGTCAGTGCAGAAGCTCCTTCGGCGGTATCGGTTTACTATGAGGTTTTGATTACCGCCATAGATTTAATCTGGAAAATCCTGGCTCCGATGATTCCCGATAAGTTACCGGCGGGACATTTGCGCTCGGTTTGTGCCACCTTCATTTCGGGAATACATCAGGATACGGGACAATTCTATATTCAAGCTGAACCCTTGGCGGGCGGATGGGGTGCTTCCTCCACCCATGATGGAAATCGTGGTCAACTTTCCTGTGGTAGTGGTGAATCCTATAACATTCCCATTGAAATACGTGAGATGCGCTACGGTATCCAAGTAGAACAATATGCTTTTCATAACGAGGGCGGAGGATATGGGGAGTTTCAAGGAGGTAATGGCCAGTACGTCGACTATAAAATTGTTTCGGATGGAGCGCATGTTACAGCTGCCTTTTTAGGCGAAAAAACCAAAACCTGGGGGATGAAAGGAGGGCATGATGGATCCTACAACTATTTCATGATCATCCGAAAAGATGGCACAAAAGAAAGGCATAGCCTAGGAACGAACATCACCTTGAAAAAAGGAGATATGGTAAGATGTGTTACCGCTACCGGTGGGGGTTATGGAGATCCAAAAAAACGTTCGAAAGAGCAAGTAATGTTGGACGTAAAAAACGGTTATATCACTAAAAAAGAAGCCAAAGAATTCTATACAATCTAATATGGAAGATATCTTAAAAATAATGTACTTGAATCCGGTCGGCTTTGATGCATACGATGCATTTTTTGCTGAAATGATCAAGGAAAACAAGTTCTCGAATTCAGAAGTACATGTCACCTCTTTACAACCGACCGTTGGTCAAATGGATAACTTGGAATACAGAACCTATAATGCCCTTATTGCATCTGATTTGGTGAAGGCCACACGGCAGGCTTCCACTGAAGGCTTCGATGCTTTGATTATCGGTTGTTTTTATGACCCTTATTTGTTGGATGCCCGTGAAATTTCTGGGGACATGGTAGTGGTTGCGCCTTGCCAATCCTCTATCGAGATAGCACTGAAGCTATCAAACAGATTTTCTGTAATCATTGGTCATAAAAAATGGGAACATGAAATGCATTCCACCATAAAAGAATATGGTTATGGCGAGCATTTGGCATCTTTCAGGGATGTAGGTATGAACGTCTGCGAATTTCAAAAGGATCATAAGATTACGGCCAATAACCTTTTCAAAGCCGCTGAAAAGGCCGTGACCGAAGATTTTGCCGAGTCCGTAATACTAGGGTGTACTTGTGAGTTTGGCTTCTTTCAGGAAATTCAGGAAAAGCTTAAAGTGCCTGTCATTGATCCTTCATTAGCTGCATTAAAACAAGCCGAACAGGCAGCCATGTTAAAGAACAGATTTGGTTGGAAACCTTCGTCCAAATGGAGTTGTGAACCTCCTTCGGAAAAAGATATTAAACAATTTGGACTGTTCTCGGAACCCTATCAATTTGGGAACCGAATCATTGTGAACTAATGGAGATAAAAAAAATCACATACCCAAAACCCGATGAACATTATAACAAGTGCTTTTTTCATGTTCAAAAAGAGCGGACAGAGTTTCAAATGGGGACCGTATTCTTGAAAAAAGGGACCCGGATTCCCGAAGTAGGGTTTACAAGGCATCCAAGTCATGAAATTTCGATTATTCAACATGGAAACATCCAAATGCTAAATGAAGATGGTTCCATCAAAGGCTATTTAAAGTCGGGAGATGTGGTTTATCTCGAAGCTTTTGAGGCTCAGGCAGGTAATATTCTGGAGGACACAAAACTTATTTACATGTTAATCAAGACATAACAGTATGGAAAACAATCAAGCAAATACAAAATGGTATAGTCTGGCCGGGATTTGGTTCGGAGGCATTGTAAGCGTACCTGCCCTGCTTATTGGCAGTTCTTTAATAAGCGCCTTGAGTTTCAGCACATCCATTTGGGCAGGCCTTATAGGTTTTGGTTTTGTGGTGCTCTTTATGTCCTTACTTAGTATGGCTGCGGTTGACAGAAGAAAAGCGACTGTCGCATTGGCCTCAAGTAGTTTTGGTGAAATTGGCGCCAAGATAATTGTGGCCTTGGTTATTGGTTTGTCCACCTTAGGATGGTTTGGAATCCAAAGCAATATTGCAGGAGCCTCCTTTTCAAAAATACTATTGGAAATGGGCGGACCTGATATTCCAATTTGGATAACCTCGGTTTTTTGGGGCATCATCATGGTACTTACTGCAGTTTTTGGGTTTAAATATTTGAAATGGCTCAATTATGTGGCCGTACCTGCCATTGTTTTGCTGTTGATTTATGGCCTTGTTATCACCTTTAAAACCCATAGTTTTCAAGAAGTGCTGGACTTTAAACCTGAAAGCAACATGCCCTTTTTACAAGCTATTGGACTTACCATAGGTTTCATTTCGGTCGGAGGGGTGATTTCACCGGATTATAATCGCTTTGCGGCAACCAAAAAAGATGCTGTTTTGGGTTCCATTTTCGGAATAATTCCTTCTGCGCTGTGCCTGTTGGCGATAGGGGCAATTTTGGCTATTACACAAGGCACCTATGACATTGTTGAAATATTTTCCAGCCTAGGATTTCCATTTTTTGCCATGTCAATTCTTATCCTGGCTACTTGGACATCCAATGTTATGAACATTTACTCCTCCGGACTGGCATTTAATGACCTTTTCAAATTAAGTGATGTTTCACGCTCTAAAACTACTTTGTTGGTTGGTATTGCTGGAATCGTACTTGCTGCGATTGGAATTTTATCTCATTTCATGAGCTTCATAACCCTGCTCACCATCACAATTACCCCAATAGCCGGAGTCATGATTTCTGATTATTACTTCGCCAAAACATATCAACAGGAAGCTGCCAAAATCAACTGGAAAGGAATATTCTCTTGGGGAGCTGGAGTAACAGTTATGCTGATTATGGAGTCCTCAATCAAGAACATTTTGGGAATTGTGATTGCTGCAATGTTCTATTATATCCTTAAAAAAATCATGAAATAAGTATGCGAAAAATTGGAACAAAAGAAATTGAATATATCGCCATGGGGTCCACTGTTTTGGGAACCGGTGGGGGTGGCGACCCTTACATTGGAAAGCTTTTGGTAAAACAGGCTATGAAAACCTATGGTGAGGTGAATCTTATTGCTGCTGAGGAACTTAAAGATAATGCCTTAGTAGTGCCTATTGCTGCTTTTGGGGCCCCTATGATTTTGGTGGAAAAACTTTTTTCAGGTAATGAATTCACAAAAGCTTTTGAAATGATGGAGGAATATTTAGGAAAAAAAATAGATGCCGTTATGCCTGCCGAAGCTGGCGGACTTAATGGAGTAATCCCATTTGCGGTCGCTACCCAAAAAAACATCCCCATAGTGGATGCTGATGGTATGGGGCGAGCATTTCCCCGTTTGGAAATGGTGACATTTACTTTGCACAATATTCCAGTTTCTCCAATAGCACAAGCAGACGAAAAAGGGAACAGGAACATCTACCATACCATCGATAATGTCTGGGGAGAAACCTTAGTGGGGGCAACAACAATCCAAATGGGGGGTAGCTGTGCCATTGGGTGCTACCCCATGAGCGGAGCACAAGTCAAAAAAGCCGCTGTGCATGGTATTGTGAGCTACGCTCAAAAGCTCGGGGAAGCTATACTTGATGCAAAAGATAAAAATCGATCTCCGCTGGATTCATTGATCCAAGAAGCAGCGGCCATTAAATTATTTACCGGGAAAATCAGTAATGTCACCATCAAAACTGAGGGCCGATGGAACAAAGGTATATGTGAAATCTTGGGACTGGATGAAAATCAGGGTTCCCGTATGGAACTGGATTTTCAAAATGAGTTTTTGATGGCGAAAAAGGACGGTCTTCCTGTGGCCATTACCCCAGACTTGATAGTACTCATAGATGCAGAAAATGCGCAGCCTATCACCGCCGAAGCCGTTCAATTTGGAACACGCGTAGTGGTTTTAGGGATGAAGGCCAATAAACAATGGCGAACACCAGAGGGTATTGTTCTTGGAGGCCCACAAAAATTCGGTTATAAAGAAAAATTTAGCCCCATAGAGGAGTTGAACAAAAATTAAGCTTATGTATTATAAAATAGGTGTTGACGTCGGAGGTACCAATACAGACGCCGTACTGGTATCACACACCAATGAAATATTGGCCAAAACCAAGCAGACCACAACTTTGGACGTGAGTAGTGGTATTAGAAATGCCATGAATGAGGTCATTTCAAAAGTGGATGTTCCCAAAGAAGACATCAAATACATCATGTTGGGCACCACACATTGTACCAATGCTTTGGTGGAACGCAAAGAACTGAATAAAATAGGAGCCATTAGAATTGGTCTTCCAGCTAGCAGTTCCATTCCGACTATGGCCGACTTTCCAGAGGATTTAAAAACATTACTTGGAGAACATATTTATATGGTTCATGGGGGTTATGAATTTGATGGTCGATTGATAAGTCCATTGAATGAAGAAGAAGTGAAAAAATGCCTTGGGGCCATGAAAGGGCAAGTGGAATCGTTGGCCATAACTGGTATTTTTTCCAAAACCCTACCAGATCAAGAATTGCAAGTAGCTGCCTGGGCCAAGGAAATTCTAGGCAATGAAATTAGAACAAGCTGTTCCCACCAACTGGGCGGTTTAGGTTTGTTGGAACGAGAAAATGCCGCCGTTTTAAACGCAGCATTGCAAAAGGTAGCTTCGAAAATGGTAAATGCCTTTAAGGCTACCGTGCACGAGTTGGGGTTGTCTTCTCAACTGTTTATTGGGCAAAATGATGGAACCCTGATGTCTTTGGAACAGGTACAAGATTATCCGGTACTTACCATTTCATCCGGTCCTACAAACAGTATTCGTGGAGCTGGAGCATTATCCAAAGTGGAAAGTGGAATTGTTATCGATGTGGGAGGAACTACTTCGGATGGCGGGGTATTGGTGAACTTTTTCCCTAGGGAAAGTACACAGGCCGCTCAAATTGGAGGTGTGCTTACCAACTTTAGAATGCCCGATGTTGTGGCTGTCGGGATTGGTGGAGGGACCATTGTGCGTTTTGAAGAAGGAAAGTGTATGCTAGGTCCTGATTCCGTTGGATACCAACTTAAAGAAAAGGCCATAGCTTTCGGAGGGAATACGCCAACACTCTCTGATTTCTTTTTGGCTAATGGTGAATTGAAAATTGATGGAAGCATAGATGCATCAATCCTTCGAGCCGCAATAGAAAAAAATGTAGATATCGCATTTACAGAAGCACTAATTGCTGTAAAAAACCAGATCAAGGCCACCATTGAACAGTTAGTAGACAAACTAAAGACAGATTCAACAGAAATTCCGGTAATAGCCTGCGGCGGTGGGGCATTCCTCCTACCAAGAGAAATTAGTGGGGCATCAAAGGTGATTTTTCCAGAATATTTGGAAGTGGCAAATGCTTTCGGAGCGTGCATTGCCCAAATAGGTTACGAGGAAGAAATGGTGATTAACACCATGCAACAAGAAGAGAACAAAGCTTTGGAGCAACTGCTTCAGAAGGTCAAGGATGAATTGTTAAAAAATGGGGCATTACAAGATAGCGTAAAGGTGTTGGCCAAAGAGTCAATACCACTTGCCTATCTGCCAGGAGCAACAAAATTAAAAGTGAAACTTTGTGGGGATTTATTGAGATAAGGAATATATAGAAAAGCTACGTTGAGCTATTTTGAATGACATATATTTGTTGTGTGAATTAATAACATGACAAATAAATGGAGTCATTTTTAGATCAATCGGCCGGATATCTTATCAATATGACAGCGCTTCTACTAAAGCGGGAAATGACCGGAGCGTTGAGCAGAAACAAGATAAATGTCACCCCAGAACAATGGGCCATTTTGAACAGACTGAGTGAAAATTCAGGACTATCGCAGAAAGAGGTGGCAAAACGCACCTTCAAGGATAATGCGAACATCACCCGCATATTGGACAAGTTAGAGAAAAAAGGAATGGTAAAACGTCAAATGGACGCCAATGACCGAAGAGTGTGGAAAATCCATATTACTAAAGAGGGCAAAAGAGTTCGTGATCAAATAGAACCCTTGGCAAAAGAAATATTGCAAAAGGCAACCCATGGTATTGACCCTAAGGATGTTCAAACCTTTAATGCTGCGGCCAAAAAAATGCTTCAAAATTTGGGGCAATAGTTTTTTCCTATATATTTGTCATGTCAAATATTGTAAATAACCATAATTGTTGCAACAATTTGTAAACTTATTTAAACCTACTAATTAATAATTAGCGCAATCATGTTTTTGAAAAAGGGTATTACACTAATATTCTCCATAGCGGTCCTATTTTCGTGTAAAGAGAAAGTCAAGGAAGGTTCAAAACCGGATGGGGTTGCAGAATCGCAAGAGGTGGAGTCGACCGATTCTAAAGTTGGAAGACAGAATTATGCCATTGCCTGGAAATGGGCAACAGATAATAAAGAACTTGTTGAGGAGAACCTTGTAGTCATAGCGGACGAAGTCAACCAACTTTGGAAAAAGGATATTGTTGTGGACGCCTACTATGATTCCAATGCAACAATCGATAAGTTCGAATACTTTCCGAATGTCTTTTTCTTTCTAAAAGCACATTCAGAGAAGGAAGCTACAGCCATTCTTAACAAACTGACCCTGGTAAAAAAAGCAATAGCATCCTATAAAATATATCCAGTCGGACTTAAATGGATGGGTCGTGATCACGATGAAATTCTAGAAAAAGGAATAACCAACTCATATGCAGCTGTCTGGACATCCCACAATTGGGAAAATACTACGGATAGTTTGACCAAATCACAGGCAGATGCTATTCTTGAACATTGGAACAAAGGGAGTATCGAGAATATATATTTTGATATAGAAGGTACCCAAAAGGCCAATGATAAGACCGATTTTGTGTTTTTTATCAATACGAATACAGAAAAGGAAGCGCGGGAATTATGTGAGGCTTTACCCTTTGCTAAAAATGACATCGCTTCTTTTGAACTATTCTCGGTCGGGGTGTTTTGGTTGGGAAATTATGAAGAGTTCAATCAGAATCTGGAATGACCATGAAAACAAAAGTCCGGAACGATCTGAACCAGAAGTATAGTAAGGGAACTATTTTTATCCATTGGCTAACCACGGTCCTTATAATTGTGTTGTTCCCCTTGGGGAAATATATGTCCGGGCTTGAACCTACTGAAAAAATGGGGCTTTTGAAGATTCATGCCATTCTTGGGACTGTTGTTTTTGTACTAACATTGCTAAGAAGCTATTTCTTTTTTAAATCGGAGCGGCCAGCTGACTTAAAAACGGGCTCCAAGTTCAACGATAGACTGACTGTTTGGATTCATAACGCTTTCTATTTTCTGCTGATTGGAATTGCTCTAGCAGGATTTGCAGTGATGTTCCTTGGGGGTTATATCGATGCCCTAAAATCGGGAACATCTGATCTAATTGAATCAAAAGGAGATTTGATGCCGCTCAAGGCCCATGGATTATTAGCAACTATTATGATGCTATTGCTGGCTTTTCATGTTTTAGGTGTGGTCAAACATTATCTGTTAACTAAAGAAAATACTTTAAAAAGAATCTTCTAAAGAGATTAAATAATGAATGGAACTATAAAGATTTTAAGAATGGCTTTTGTTTCGGTTTTGTTAATTACAGCGGTTTCTTGTATAACCGAAGCTGAGCAAAAGCGCAAATCGACTTTGGCAACGGATAATACCGATCATATTATTCTGATCAACCCATTTGAAGTACCCGACGGAAAATTGGAAGAATCCGTGACATATTGGGAAGCTTGTAGAGACTTTCTTAAAAAACAGCCCGGCTATATTTCAACAGAACTACATGAAACAATAAAGGACGATGCCAAGTTTGAGTTAATAAATGTTGCGGTATGGGAGAGTCCTAAAGCTTTTACAGAAGCAAGCAAGAAAATGGCAAAGGAGTTAGGTGTTGCACCTCCGGAAGGGCTAAAAGCCAATCCATCGCTCTATACTGTAATCCGGGACTAAACAATGCGTATGCACATTCCATTATGGTCGAATGGAAACGGTTTTGGTAATCCAAACCCTGTTTACCGTATGATGCCTATGTTCCTCAATAGTTTTCAATCGCCTCGGTCTTCAATTTTAATACAGATATTGCTAAATCATTAAATCCAATTGGATAAGTAATTCAGAACCCCAATCCAAAGGTGCTATCAATCTTGATTTTCTTTACCTTCAGTTTACGGTAATGCATTCTTAGAACGACCGCCTTTCTCAGGTCTACTCGATTTCTAGTACTTGTGCTATAATTGTTGTTCAGCCCAAAATAAAGCTCATCCATTATTTTGCCCTCTTTATCCAAAAACTGCATGGTTTTAATGGCCACTTGGTATGTCTTGTTGGTCAACGTGCCGTTGAAGGTCATATAGGCTTCCGTTCCTTGGCCATATAATTTGGGCCTTAAGTCAATCGAATTTCCCATAAATTCAAGTCCGGTAAGCCCCTCAATATTGCCAGCCAAATGTGTAATATCTTCTAAAAGCACCTTTTCAGGTGTCAAAGTTGTGTATTCAACTTCCGCTTTTATGGACATTGAGATGGCAGCACTATCCGGAAGAGCCCAACTATGCAGCTTAAATACAAAACCCTTACCGTGTTCTGACCAAAATCCTCGTTGGGACAAAAGGGCCGTATCCCTAGCCATACGATTGTCTTTTAGTACCGCAGTAGTTACAAGTTTTGAATGCTCATAATCTAAATTCCTTCCTGTATTCGTGGTCCATTGTTCAAGCTTAAATGATTTTGTCAACCCGGTAACAACCACCGTATCCTTTACAAAAAACTGTATTCTTGTGCCCGCGTCACTGGCATTGCCAATCTTCATGTCTTTGGGAAACCTCGCCAACTCAATGCCTACCAATTCTATGTTTTGTCCATATGCGGAATCCGCCCAAACAAATGGGAAGACAATAAAAATCAAAAAATGTAAGACCTGTTGCATAGGTTTACGGTTTTATGGTAATCCAGATGGTTACCAAAATGATGGTCAACAACAGCACAAAAAAGAAATGAATGAGTTTGTCCAGTATATTCGCCTTCATTTTACTTAGCCGATCTGAAAAAATATTTGGCATCACTAGGTAAGGCGGTTGTCGCAGTAAAATATCTGCTTTTCCAATAGTCGGCACCATTTTGGCCTTCTCTTGTTCCCTCAATTCTAACCTTGATAAGGTTCCATCCGGGTTTAAATTTTAAATCATGGACAACAGTTACATTTTCACCATTAAAATTGCCCGCGATGGTATTTGCCTGGCTCATAAAAACCCAATAGGCCATATACCCATCTCCAGCTTGCCTATCATAAGCCAGACTATATATATGCCTGATTGGTTTTATGGCATTGCCAATTGTAATGGTGCCCAAATGCTCTTCTCCTTTGTAGGCACCCAAAGCATGTAGGGATGAAAAGTAGGTGACATTTTTATTGGAGTATTCAAGTTCATAGGAACTCGGCCTCATATAATCTCCTTCACCGGAACCTTGTGCTATTGGTATTCTACGCCATTTTCTAAAATCCAATTTGGGTAATTGTATACTTACTTGGCCATTGGCAGAGATCTCCCCAATTTTTAAAAAATCTGCCGGCTTGTTCCAGCCATTGGAAAAAGAAATTTTAATATCAGCCTTACCATGTGTCCAATTTTCAAACTTTCCTTGGGCATTACTGGATGTGTAATTGCGCCAAAGCCATTCTTTGTTGGCTTCCCCCGCCTTTTTTTTATTGATTTCATCCTGTTTCTTTTTGGCCAGTTCTTTTTCTTTTATTCGCTTTTCTTCGGTCTCTTTGCCCATGTTCATCACTTGCTGCATAAATGCCTTTTGATTGGCAGGCAAAGTTCCCATCATACTGTCCATCATTTTTTGGGCCGCCTCTTGCTCAGGAGTTTGAGCCATACAAACTAGACCGCTTAATACTATGAATACCGTGGTTAATACTTTACTTTTCATTGTTCTTTGTTTTTAATATGAGTTCTCCTTTTTTGTTTTCAATTACAGTAGCCTTGGTTTTGCCCAAGCGCACATCTTTTTGCTCTTCAAATCCTTTGATGGGGAAAATATCGTCTTTTGAAAAGACCTCCTGGTCTTTAAATACCTTGATAGTTGCCCCTTGGCTTGGTAAGACTTCGCGATTATGTACTTGATATTCCCCAGTAAGTGTTCCGAGAAAGTATTTGGTGGTGGAATTTTCTTCCAAGAGCATTTTATCTTGTTTTATTGTTGCCAAAAAATAAAGGGCATCAATGGTATGGCCTCCTTTGTTTATAGAAACTACGATCTTGGCTTCTTGGGCCATTTTTGTTTGGGCACCAATGCAAAAGGGTGTCAGAAATATCAATAGGACCAGTCTTTTCATCGATTATGAGTTACTTTATGTGTTGTTTTTTTGGATGCCATACGTCTAGAACGATGGTAATTTTAATTCTTTGGCCAAGGGTACATTTACGGTATAGTCACCATAATTATAGGTAAGGGTTTGACCTTTATATTTCATCCGTTCCAACTTCCCTAACTCGTTGAAATGAATCACCACCCCTTTAGATCGTCCTTGGATCCCATAAAAAACCAAACAGTCACCTTTGCCCGAAGGACAAGTGGTTTCCCTCCGTTCAAAATTGGGACTACGGGACAGCTTGGCCTGTGTTATTTGATTGGGCCAATTGACCAAAGGTTTAAACAGGTTTTTGCCGGGTTTGGGCGTGGTTGGAAATGGCACTTCCGATGAGAGCCCTTCTTTGCCCAAGAGAATATCAACATCCATGGGCAGGTCCAGAATCTTCATCATTTTACTGGCCATTTGCTGGCCCATATAACCACTCATGTTTATTTTTTTCCATCCGCGATCTTGGGGTCTATCCACATATACATATACTAAGCCCTTAGTGTCCATATACACATCACTTGGGGCAGAAGCGGATTGAAATTTTGAGGCACCGGTATCATTATCGTAGGTTATGGTGACGGTATTTGTTCCACGTGCCGTGACCCTGACATCTTTTGGGTTGATATTGACCATTTCTGAATGGATTGAAAAACGTTCGTCATCAAGATGCAAATACCCTTTGACCTCCATTTTTTCCAAATCTTTGGGAATGTCACCAATCTCCATTCCGTCAAAAATGAGTCTAACACCATATTCCTTGTTTGGTATTTTTTTAACCATAATACCATCATTGGGCATATCGGGCAGAAAGACAAAATGATCTAAAATCGCCTGGCCCCTTACAAATAGACTCAGGGTCATTCCTTTTTGTATAAACTCCTCCTTGGTGTAACCCAGCAAATCCAGTTTAACTTCCATAAGTTCGGTTTGCCCGTCTCCAAAGTCCCCGTTCAAAGGATATAGATCGCCTTCTTGTAGAATGGTTTCATGGATGGGGTGCAACAGCTCAATAACTTCGATACCGTGCCGAGGTTTTCCGGTTTGTAGATGTAAAAGCTGCGTAGTGGTTTCAATCGTATCTTTATTTTCTCCTTTAGGGTCTACAAATTCTGAAGGAAGGTTTCTTTTGAGGTTTGGTGGAATCTTTTCATAGGCCTTTTTAGCATCGAGACCCTCGAAAGCCAAATTCTTATAAAATTCTTGGAAAGCTGGAAAAGCATCTTCTGCATTAACCGTGTTCTGCCAGTAGAAAAAATGACTGTCCTTAAGAACACTTTGTATAGTTGTCTGCATATCGGAGCGCTGCCCCATTTCACAAGCACTAAAAACCCATATTTTGTTATTTAGATTGGCTGCCAAATAAAATTGGGTAAAGAATGATGGTTTTAAATAAAAGTCTTCCCAACCTATTACTATATGGTCGATATAGTTGTAGTTTTCTGGTTTAAAAAAGAAATCCTGCATTTCTTGTATGGTAGTGTAACCATGTTTTACCCCACTTTTTAAAACAGTGCCGCAAAAGTTGCTCTCCCCTGCAGTAGTTATTTCTATTTTGTCTCCGACCTCAAACGGATAGCCACATAATCTTTCCCCGTGTGAACTGACATGTACTAGATCATATTTTTGCCAATCGGTGTAGTCAGCAAGGCTTAGATTTTGAGAACGGAGAACAATACTGCCAGTATAATTGTTTTGGTCCGAAAGATATTCTGCGGCACTTATGACATCATCATAGCCACCAAAGTCGCGCGGGTAAGCACTTACAAGAAGTGCTTCCTTTTTTTGTCTTTTATATTCCCCTCGTTCATAACCTACAACGTTTACTTCCTGGGAGGCTGCTTGTATATAGGGTTTTGCAAACAAAGCATTATTTGTGGAAATCGAGGGAGGTAAAGATGCATTCCCAAAAATTGCACCATTTCCCTTTATACGCTTTTTTGTTTTGTCAAAAGACACTAACATGGGTACGCCCCCCTCTAAAAAATAGACCAGTGAATTGTTGTTGACCATAATCTGGGCATCTTCGGGGAGCAAGGCCAGCACATCATTGATAGTGCTACCGGTATCTGCCAATTGTTGGGCTTTTTCGAGCAGCTCCCAGCTTTGCCCAATGATAGCCTTGTCCAATTCTTTGCTGACCATGTAATTTTCGGGTTGCTGAACAGATTTGTGCTCATTGCCGCAGCCAAAAACCAGGGTGCAGACCAATACCATATGGCAAAGCTTTTTTATGTGCTTGTTGGACAAAAAATCTTTAAAGAGTTTTGTTTTGCACCTATTTTTCATCTCAAATCTTTATAAATTCAACACGGCGATTGTTTGCCTTGCCTTCAGGGGAGGTATTATTAGCCACGGGCACACTTTCTCCCCTGCCTTCTGTAGTTAATCGGCCATCAGCTATACCCAAATCGATCAGTGCTTGTTTTACCGCTTCGGCCCGCTGTTTGGATAGGGACAGATTGTATTCCTCGTCGCCATCGCTATCGGTATGTCCTTCAATTTTAAAGTTGAGGTCTGCATGGTCCTGCATCATAGCGGCCACTTCTTTGAGCACACCGCCAGATTCGGGTTTTATAGTAGCACTGTTCACAGTAAATAGAATGCCCCTGGTCACAAACTTGCCTTCTTGGATCACACGGTCGTAAAGCTTTTTGCCACCCTTGGCCAAACGGATGTTTTTTACGACGATAACTTCATCATCACTAGCATAATTATTTGAATACCCAATGGAAAACATTTCAGGCTTAAAGCCAAGATTTGGAATGTTTACAACTCTATGCTCGTTTATAAAAATCTTGAACGAGCGTTTGTTAAAAGCAATGGCAATGTGTCGCCAAGCACCTTGACCCAGTTCTTCCAGTTCGTTTTTAGCATCCTGGAAGTTTTTTCTAACACCATTAACGTCCGTTGAAAACTTAATGCCGTTTTTCTTGATTGTAATAGCTGTAATCCAGTTCTTATTGCCTTCACCGAAATAATGGGAGCCAATCTCTGGGCCTAGTCGTAAGTAATAATTGGACCTATAGGAATACTTTTTAACATCAAAATAAATGTCAAACTCAAGGGTGAATACTTCTGGAAGGTAATTGTGGGTGTCCATCAAGGGCATGATGATTGACTCATGTTTCATTGCAATGACATTCTCTCCCTCAAATGATGCATTCTCAGCATTTCCTTTTAGGATATCCCATCGTGAAGGAAATTCCCCATTCTCCTCATCCCTTAAATCATCAAAGAAAATGACCTCATCCCCAGGCACGAAATTGTAGGCGGACCATACACTGGGTCCTGGTTTTTTTTGGGTCTCAGATTCAGATGTATTGTTTGGCAGACTTTCTTGGTCTTCCCGTGGTTCTTTTGTCTTGTTCTGTTTTTTTCGTTTTGTTTTTTTATTTCCGTTTAAAATTGTGTCCATGGCCTTTTCGGTCTCCTTGGATACTTTTTGATCGGTTTTTCTCAAAACCGTGTTCTCCGCTGCTCTCTCCGCCCGTTTTCCAAGCTTCTTGAGAAACTGGGCATTTGATGTGCCAAACCCCAAGAAGAACGCACAACTAAAAAGTAAAGCGATTTTTATTTTCATGATTCCATGTTTTCATTGTTCTGAAACCAAAAGTATTTTCATTCTGTGAAGAGGGATGCGTAGTATGTAACGATGTGTGCAAGAAATGTAACAGCCTTTGAAAACCCTTACTGTCACTGGTTTTGCAGAAACTCTGCGGGAGTTTTTTTATAGGCTTCCTTAAAACATTTGATAAAATACGAAGGAGTATTAAAGCCTACGGCATAGGCTACCTCGTTTATGGAGGCATCTGATGTTTTTAGAATTTGTAGTGCCTGTTTTAATCGCTGGGAGCGAATAAAAGCAGAGGTGGAAAGACCGGTATAGATTGTGAGTTTTCGGTGCAATTGCATGCGACTCATACCCATGGAAGTGCTGAACTTTTCGGTATTGAAGTCTGGATTTTCTAGATGCGCGTTCATCACTTCTTCCAGTTTTGTCAAGAAGATTTCATCAGTTGGAGTTATGGCTATGTCTTTGGGTTTAAGGTAATTCTCTTGACTATAGCGTTCACGCAGCATTTTTCGCGATCGGACTAAATTGGCGGCCCTTTTTTCCAAGATTTTAATTTTAAAGGGCTTGGTTACATAATCATCGGCACCGGCCTTTAGCCCATTTAACTCGTTTCGTTTATCATTGCTGGCCGTTAATAAAATAATGGGGATATGACTTGTGCGCTCATCATTTTTTAAGGTATTGCAAAGTTCTATACCGTCTTTGAAGGGCATTTTTACATCAGTGATAATGATGTCTGGCACAAGGTCAAAAGCCATTTTTATTCCTATTTCCCCATGGTTGGCCTTGATGATCTTATAGGATTTTTCAAATTCGGATGCGATAAAGTCAAGAACATCCGGATTGTCTTCTACCACCAACAAAATTGGTTCTTCATCCCCTGTATTTGGTTGATGTTTAGGGTTTTCCAGTTTGGGTGAATCTTGCTGGATTTCTAAAGGGAGGGTTACCTTAAAATGTATAGCTCCTGAAGATTGTGTCACATCTATTTCACCTTTATGGAGGTTTACCAGTTTTTGCACAAGGGCAAGTCCAATGCCAGCACCTTTGGAATTTTTGTCCCTTTGATAAAATCGCTCAAATAACGTTTGAACATTTTCAATTTTGTTTTCAAGCGCATTAGACATTTGGATGGACAATACTCCGCCATCATAGGAGGCCAAAAATTCGCATGAGCCATCTTGCTTGCCATATTTTAGGGCGTTGGAAATCAGGTTGACAACAATTTTGCCCAATGCGTCCTCATCATAGCTTGCTACAGGGATATCTTGAACCTGGTATTGATAATCAAGCTTTTTTTGTTGGGCCTCAAAGTCAAAGGATGCTGCTATTACCTTTAAAAAAAGCCCAAGATTTCCCCATTCTTTCTTTAATTTAATCCTCCCTTCCTCAAGTTTTGCCAATTGCAATAATTGATCAACAAGATTGGTCAATCGGGAGGCATTGCGTTCGATCATCTTAAATTTGTTCGCCTCTTCTTCGGAAATATCAGGTTCTGAAAGTTTGGATTCGATTGGACCGGAAATCAAGGTTAAGGGGGTTCGGAACTCATGTGCTATCTCGGTATAGATTCTTGATTTATATTCGTTCAATTCTTTGAATCGAGTGGCTTCCTCCTGCTTTAATTGTAAATCCAATTTTATTTTCCATCGCCATTTTAGGTATCGATACACCAAAACGGCAGTTAGTATCAATAAAAGAGCGTACACACTTTTTGACCAACTATTAAAGTACCATGGTGCGGCAATGGTAAAGTTGAATTTTTCTGGATTGCTGTTCCATTTGCCATCATAGTTGCTCGAGACTACTTGAAATTCGTATTCATTAGGTGGCAACTGGGTGTAGCGCACAAAACTTTTATTGCCTGTGACCACCCAGTCTTCTTCATAGGGAAGCAGGCGATATTTATACTGATTTTTTTCTGGTTCGGAGAACTGTAAACTTGAAAACGTAAAATCTATGGTGTTTTCATTGTGTTTTAACAGCGTGTCTGAATAGATGGATTTTGGTACATCCAATATCTTGAAATCGGTAATAACCGTCTTGGGGAGGTATTCATTTTCAACGATGGATTGCGGATCGAACCAATAGAACCCTTCCAATCCGCCAAAGTATAATTGTCCATCTTTGTTTTTATAATAGGCGCCGGTATTAAACTCAGTGGCTAAACCATCGTAGTTGTCGTAGTTGGTGATTTCTGGCGGATTTTTAAGCCCATTAGGAAGACTAAATTTGGTAATGCCCCTGTTAGAACTCAACCACAAATTTCCTGCCTCATCGGGTAGTATGCTATAAATAACCTTGTTGGGAAGACCATCTTCAATCGAAAAATTGTAGAACTTTTCATTTACAATGTCATAAGCATCCAATCCCTTACCATAGGTTCCTATCCAGAGCACATTGTTCTGGTCTTGGAACAAGGATTTAATGGCGTTGGTGCTTAGGGCACTATTCTCCGTTGTAATGATGGAAGCTTTTTTGGTCTTGGAGTTAAATCTTACGAGTCCTTTTTTATCTGTCCCCATCCATATATCTCCATTTGGAGCTTGACCAAGTACTCTAATATTCTTTCTGATTACAATGGAATCCGCAACCTTAAATTCCAGGTATTGTTTTAGTACCCCTTGCTTTTTATCAAAATGTATAAGCCCATTGTCTCGGGTTCCCAGCCAAGTGTTCTTATGGGTATCCTCAAAAATATCCCAAATCGTTGCTGAGGTTTCGGAAGTGCTATTCGACACCCTATAGGTTCTAAAGGCACTGTTTCTGTCCATGATATTGAGTCCTCCGTTCTGCGTACCGACCCAAAGCTCACCATCAGTATCATAATACAAACTCATAATCCGGTTGGATGAAATATCGGAATTCACTTTGGTATAGGTGATCCAGCTGTTGGTATTCGGTTCATATTTGGTAAGCCCTTTCCCTGAAGTGCCTACCCATACATTGTTGATTTCATCAAGGGTTATGGCCCTTACCACATCAATATTAATATTGATAGGAGTCTGGTAGTTGGTAAATGAATTGAATTTTTCCAAATCTGCATCATAAAAACTGGCTCCCGCACCATCAGTGCCGAACCATAGTGTTCCCGAGTCATCTTGATATGCACATAAAATGTCATTGTAATGCAAGGCCCTTGGATTTTGTTTCTGCTCTGAAAAATGGTTGATTTCATTCGTTGAAAAATCAACCAAGTAAAGTCCATCGCCATAGGTTGTTATCCATAACCTCCCGTGATTGTCAAAGAAAAGGTCAAGTATCATCAGATCTTGTGGAAGATAACCATCAAAAGAAGCGTTTCTTAACCTTCTGATGCTTTTGTTGGATTCATCATAATAAAATAGCCCATCCCCGTAATAGCCTATCCAAAGGATTCCCTTTTCATCCAAAGTGGCAGTATTCAAATTTGAAGACATCTTTTCGCCCAGCAAAGTTTCAAGGGGCATTTCGGTTATGGCCTTGGTACTCTTATCAATCATGACCAAAGATTTTTCAGAAAGAATATATGGGCTATCACCTGATGCCAGATTAATTTTTTTTACTTGACCTTTCAATCTAGTATTGGCACGGAATGGTAGAACTGTAAAATCAGAATTCAGAAGAAAAAATTCGCCTGCTGAGGTTCCTATCCAATAGTTTTTTGAGTTGTCCTGCCAAATTGTTGTGGCATCTGTTATTTTGCCAACCCTAAGAAAGTTGTCTTTGATACGATCATATTTGTAGATTTTATGGTCAGAAGGAATTATAAAAACGTCTCCATCCCTATCTACATAAACTTTACCCAGCCTACTAAAAGATGGTCTTGTAATGTCGGTAAACTGAAACGGATACTGTTTGATGGATTGCCCATCATATCTATTTAGGCCATCTTGCGTGGCTAGCCATAAAAATCCTAGACTGTCCTGAGCCATGGAGACAACACTATTTTGGGACAGGCCTTGTTTAACTGTAAGTTGTCGAAAACTGAATTGCTTTTGGGCAACCAGTCCGAAACAACAGAATAAAGACAATAAAAAGCAACTATTTTTGATCATTTGCCCTAAAAAAGACCTTAAACTCCTAAAAAATAGGGCGTCTCCTTTTTATTGTATTGTACAAAAAGGACATAATTGCCTATCTTGAATACAAACACTACCCATACCCATGATCAAAAAATTCGCTGAAACGCTGGATTATGAAATTCCAGACGTACTAAAACCTCATGTCATTACAGCTATTTATGGGGAGACCCAAGAAAAAGTTGATGTTACCTTTCCTGTATTTCCGAATGGCTTCGCTGTTTTGATTCATGTCTATGGGGATTTGCCGATACTGCACGTAAACAACAATTCGGACTTTGCCCCTTCACGATTAAATTTAGCGGGCCAAATTCACGGTACTGTTCCTAAAATGCAAATTAATGGCCGATTTGGACAAAATGGGTTTTTATTGCATCCCCTAACCCCTTATTACTTGTTTCATATGAAGGGAAGCAGTTTTGTCAATAAATGGGTGCCATTGGAAGGTACCGCCAAACATCATTGGAGTAGCCTTGAAGAATCATTGAAAAAATGTAAATCTCCGATTGAAAGGGTAAAACTAATAGCTGATGAACTGATCAAATTGGAATCCAACAAACTCCCTTCTATTTATTGGTTGGATAATTGCATTGAAACGATCTATCATAATAATGGGAGCATTTCCATTCAGGACATGGTGGACACTTCTGGTTTAAGTAATCGTCATTTTACGAGGGTTTTTCGTGACATTGTTGGAGTACCCCCCAAGTATTTTTGTAAAGTAATACAGTTAAACAACTTTTTTAAGATTATAAACACCTCCGATGATGAGAGAATCTTAAAACTTGCATTGGACTGCGGATATTATGATCAGTCCCATTTCATTCATGATTTCAAAAAGATGATAGGCGATAGCCCTGAACGTTTTTTGGCAAGTAAGGATGCTTATGTAAAGGAATATTTGGGTAAAAAATCAGGATAACCAAACCTATCAATACCAAGATGGAACTTAAGCCCGTCCATTCCAATATGTTCCTTAATTTAGTGGTTCCCCAAAAAATCAGAGATGGAACTGCACTTATTGAACCGAAGTAGTAAAACAGATTCCTCGTTCTCGGTAACCCACAACAGTTATCCACATTTTCTTAAGGTTTGGCATTATCATCCCGAGTATGAACTGGTTTTTTTGGAGAAAAGTACCGGTACGCGATTCATTGGTGATAGTATCCAAAAATTCAAGCCTGGCGAGGTCATTCTCTTAGGCAAGAACCTTCCCCACATGTGGTTGAATGACGATATCTACTTCATGAAAGAAAAAGATAAATCTGCTGAAGCCATTGCAGTGCACTTCAAAGAGGATTTTTTGGGAGGGGATTTTTATCAATCCCCCGAATTTGCTCATATTGGGAAGTTATTAAAGCGCGCTTCCAGGGGAATCCGTTTCCCAATTTCCAAAAGGCAGAACATCCATGAAGAGTTTATGTCCCTATTTGTCAAGGACCCTTTTTTAAAGGTTATGTCCTTGTTGCGACTTCTCAACAAACTGGCCAAACAACGCAACTATGAACTGCTGTCCAGCGCAGGTTATCTAAATGCAATGGAAAACCAAGGCAATGAGCGGTTGGATAAGGTCTATGCCTATGTATTTGATAACTTTAAAAAGGAGGTCAGCGCAAACGAGGTTTCAGATTTAATTGGTATGAATCCTTCTGCCTTTAGTCGTTTTTTTAAAAGAACAAACCGAAAGCCTTTTTCCCAATACCTCAACGAAATCCGTGTGGGATATGCCTGCAAACTCCTGTTGGAAAATGAAAACACCATTACTCAAGTTGTTTACGAATCGGGCTTCAACAATGTTTCAAATTTTAATAGACAGTTTCGAAAAATCAAACAAATGTCACCATCAGAATATATTAAATTTCATAAAGAAGGAATATAAATATCCTTTTAGGCAAAAAAAGTATCGGTATTGGCAATTTTTAAGGTAGCGACCCAAGTCCCCAATATCTAGTTTTGATAAGTTTAAAATAATATGGTGACCATTACAGATATAGAAGTAAGGGACATCCGTTTCCCAACGAGTGCTACTTTGGATGGGTCGGATGCCATGAACCCGGACCCAGATTATTCGGCGGCATATATTATCCTTAAAACGGACCATCCTTTGCATTACGAAGGCCACGGTCTAACTTTCACAATCGGAAGGGGTAACGAGGTCTGTGTAGCAGCACTAAAAGCCATGTCCCATTTGGTGGTAGGCAAAACGCTGGAAAGTTTCACTGCCAATATGGGCGAATTCTGGAAGATGGTCACCGGAGATAGCCAACTTAGATGGTTGGGACCTGAAAAAGGTGTGGTCCATTTGGCAACGGGAGCGTTGGTCAACGCCGTTTGGGATTTATATGCCAAGACAGAAGGAAAACCACTTTGGAAGCTGCTGGCCGACATGACCCCGGAGGAACTCGTTTCCTGTATTGACTTTACTTATATTACAGATGCCATTACTCCAGAAGAAGCACTTGAAATCTTCAAAAAACTTGAGTCCACAAAACAAGATCGCATAAACCGTTTGTTGAAAGATGGATATCCTGCATACACCACCTCCGCTGGTTGGCTGGGCTATTCGGATGAAAAGGTAAGACGTCTTTGTGGTGAGGCTATGTCTGAAGGATTTAAGCATGTTAAAATGAAGGTTGGAGCCAATCTGGAAGACGATATGCGTAGAGCAGAAATTATTCGTGAGGAAATAGGTGAAGACCTTAAATTGATGATGGATGCCAATCAGAAATGGGACGTAGGAGAGGCCATTGACAAAATGGAGCAACTGAAAAAATTTAATCCATGGTGGATTGAGGAGCCCACAAGTCCAGATGATGTTTTGGGACATGCTGCCATTGCAAAGGCCGTAGCACCGATTAAGGTGGCCACCGGTGAACATTGCCAAAATAGAGTTGTATTCAAACAATTGATGCAGGCCAACGCCTTTGGGGTTTGCCAAATTGATAGCTGCCGTGTGGGTGGGGTCAATGAAAATTTGGCCATTTTATTGATGGCAGCTAAGTTTAAGATTCCCGTATGTCCACACGCGGGAGGAGTAGGCCTCTGTGAATATGTGCAGCACTTATCCATGGTGGATTACATCTGCATAAGTGGTGAACTGGAAGATAGGGTCATTGAATATGTCGATCATCTCCATGAACATTTTCTTGATCCCGTGACCATACGAAATGGGGCCTATATGCCACCAAAATTACCAGGCTATAGCATACAAATGCATGGCACTACTTTGGAAGATTATGAATTCCCAAAAGGGAAAATATGGAACAATAGCTAAACTGATTATTATGAAATTTACATGTAAACATGTGGTGTTTTTCTTGTTTTTCACCGCAGTCACGTACGGGCAGGGAATACAGAATTATACGCCCTCACCTGAAAACCTGGAAGCCAGAAAATGGTTTCAAGAAGCTAAGTTTGGGCTTTTTGTACACTGGGGAGTGTATAGCGTTTTGGGCGATGGAGAATGGGTCATGAACAATCAGAATATTCCCATTGATGCCTATGAAAAACTTCCCAATTTTTTCAACCCCATCGGTTTTGATGCTGACGAATGGGTGAAAATGGTAAAGGACGCCGGTATGAAATATATTACCATTACAAGCAGGCATCATGATGGATTCTCTATGTTTGACACCAATGCCAACTCCTATAATATTGTGGATGCCACACCATATGGAAAAGATGTGTTAAAGCAATTGGCCGAAGCTTGTCGTAAGGAAAACATCAAACTTTTCTTTTATTATTCCACGTTAGACTGGCACCATGACGATTATTTCCCAAGAGGGCGAACCGGAAAGGGGATTCCTGGAAGGGGCCAGGGAGATTGGGACAAGTATATAGCGTTTATGAAAACCCAGCTCACCGAACTTTTGACCAATTATGGGGATATAGCCGGTATTTGGTTTGATGGGCACTGGGACCAAAAACAATGGGACGGCAAAAAATTTGGCAAGTTGCAGGTAAATTGGCATTATGACGAAATCTATAAGCTGATTCACGATTTACAGCCGCAATGCCTTATTGGCAACAACCATCATTTAGCGCCAATAGAAGGAGAAGATTTCCAAATGTTCGAGAAGGATCTCCCGGGGAGGAATACTACAGGTTGGGGGACTTCAGCCTCAGATATTGGTAAATTGCCCTTGGAAGTGTGTGAAACCATTAATGGTTCGTGGGGATTCAATTTGCAGGACAGGAAACATAAAACCAATAAGGAGCTTATTCAGTACATTGTAAAAGCCGCAGGCTATGGCAGCAATTTGCTTCTCAATGTAGGACCAATGCCCAACGGTAAAATACAGGAAGAGCACAAGGAATCCTTAAAAAAAATGGGAGAGTGGATGCGCAAAAATGGAGAGACCATTTACGGGACCAAGGCTGGACCCATACCGCCAAATGATGCTATCGCTTCAACCCAAAAAGGGAAAAAGGTCTATTTGCATGTGCTAAATCAAGACGATGATGTGGTATTGATAAAGGATTTTAAAGGAAGCTTGAAAGGGGTTCAACTTTTTAATGGAAAAACGAAGCTGAAACATCAAAAGACCCCATATGGGCTCTTGATCCAAATTCCCAAGGAAAAGATGGATGACATAGATACCATTGTTGAACTTACACTGCGCTAGATGGCAAGTTACGATTACAACGGAAAAACGGTTTTGGTAACCGGTGGCGGCAGTGGTATCGGCGAAGCCCTTTCCATTGCTTTTGCTGCTAATGGGGCAACTGTGCATATACTGGACAGCAATAAAGATGCTGCCATGAATGTTGCCGAAAAGATTACCAAATCCGAAGGAAGGGCCCATTTACATTCCTGTGACGTGTCAAATCAAGAAGACGTTAAAAGGGTCTTCGCAGGGATTGCAGAAAAAAGCAACTTGGATGTCCTTATCAACAATGCAGGGATTGCACATGTGGGGAATCTTGAAAACACCTCGGAAAAGGATATGGATAGGTTATATGCGGTGAATATCAAAGGGGTATACAATTGCATGCAAGCTGCCATCTCCAAAATGAAGGCACAAAAATCCGGGGTAATCCTAAATATGGCCTCCATAGCATCCTCTATTGGGATTGCCGATCGTTTTGCTTATTCCATGACCAAGGGAGCCGTCTTGACCATGACGTATTCCGTGGCTAGGGATTATATCGATTTTGGAATCCGATGCAACAGCATTTCACCTGCTAGGGTCCATACTCCTTTCGTTGATGGATTTATTTCAAAAAATTACCCTGGGAAGGAGGCGGAAATGTTTGGGAAATTATCCAAGACCCAACCTATTGGTCGTATGGGAAAACCTAAAGAGGTTGCCAATTTGGCGCTTTATCTGTGTTCCGACGAAGCAGCCTTTGTAACAGGAACGGATTTTCCTATTGATGGAGGTTTTATCAAGTTAAAACAATAGTTCAAAAACATGAAATTAATACGATTTGGAGCGGAGAGACATGAAAAACCTGGGATTCTGCTGGACAATGGGGACCGACTGGATGTAAGCGGTTTTGGAACGGATTTCAATGAGGATTTTTTTGGGGGCAATGGACTTGCTGAACTCCAAAAATGGCTCGAATCCAATAAGGAACAATGCCCCTTAGTGGATAGAAAAGAACGGCTGGGTCCGCCATTGGTACGTCCGTCTAAAATAGTCTGTGTAGGACTCAATTACGCAAAGCACGCGGCAGAAAGTGGAATGGAAATCCCCAAGGAACCTGTACTGTTTTTCAAAGCCACCTCGGCCATCGTTGGTCCGAATGATGATCTTATCCTGCCAAAAGGAAGCCAAAAAACAGATTGGGAAGTGGAACTAGCCTTTGTCATTGGTAAAAAAGCTTGTTATGTTCATGAGGCTTCGGCCATGGATCACGTTGCAGGATATCTGCTGCACAACGATTACTCGGAACGGGAATACCAACTGGAACGGGAAGGACAATGGGTCAAAGGGAAGAGCTGTGATACCTTCGCTCCCCTAGGCCCTTTTATGGCAACGGCAGATGAGATTCGGGATCCGCACAATTTGAAATTGTGGTTAAAGCTCAATGGCGAAATCATGCAGGATAGCAATACCTCTGACTTTGTTTTTGGAATCCCCAAATTGGTAAGTTATATCAGCCAGTTTATGACCCTTTTGCCGGGCGATATAGTTTCTACCGGCACTCCCTTTGGAGTTGGATTGGGTTTAAATCCTCCTAAATATTTAAAACATGGGGATATTGTGGAATTGGGTATTGAAGGTCTTGGAAGTTCAAAACAAAACATAAAGGCAATGCACTAAAATGTTTATTGATAGCCATCAACATTTTTGGAAATATAACCCTAGCAGACACGCATGGATAGATGCTTCTATGGAAACCTTGAGACGGGATTTCATGCCGAAAGATTTGGAGGGGTTATTGGATTCCAATGGTTTGGATGGTTGTATAGCAGTGCAGGCAGATCAGTCAGAAAATGAAACGGACTTTTTGTTAAAATGTTCCGAAAAGAACCCATGTATTAAAGGCGTGGTAGGTTGGTTGGATCTAAGGGCAAATGATATTGAGGAGAAGCTTCAGGCCTATTCGGCCAATACCATGCTCAAGGGCCTGCGCCATATAGTGCAGGATGAACAAGATGATTATTTTATGCTTCGGCCTGATTTTCAGAGAGGAATGGGATTATTGTCCAAGTATGGTCTGTGCTATGACATTCTTGTCTATGAAAAACAATTGCCCGCTGCTGTGGAGTTGGTAAAGAACTTTCCGGACCAGCGTTTTGTTTTGGATCATATCGCCAAACCTAGAATTAATGGAACAATTGATCGCTGTTGGAAACATTACATTGAGGAACTTGGGAGACACAAGAACATAAGTTGTAAAGTTTCGGGATTGGTAACGGAAGCTGCTTGGGGAAAATGGAAAAAGGAGGATTTTTGGCCATATCTGGATGTAGTTTTTAATGCCTTTGGAACAGAGCGGTTAATGTTCGGGTCGGACTGGCCCGTGTGCCTATTGTCCGCTACCTATAACGAGGTTTTGGAAATACTGGAAGATTACTTAAATCAATTTCCGGAGGATGTAAAGGCGAAAATTATGGGACTTAACGCGGTATCATTTTATAAGCTTAAAATCTAACTAAATCGATGGGTAAACTGAAATATAGTATTGCTTTCGTATTGCTTTTGGGACATTTTTCAACGCATGCCCAGGAAGATCAGCTAAAGTCTGATGCTAAAATGCAATGGTTTCAAGATGCCAAGTTGGGCATATTTATTCATTGGGGCCTGTATGCGGTCAATGGGATCGATGAGTCCTGGTCCTTTTTTAATGGCTATATATCCCATCAAGATTACTTAAAACAAACCGAAGGTTTTACGGCCAGCGGGTATGATTCAAACCAATGGGCCGACCTCATTCGGAAAAGCGGAGCCAGATATTCTGTTATAACCGCCAAACACCATGATGGTTTCGCGCTTTGGGATACGAAGGACGGGACTTTCAATGCCGCTAAATCCTCTACTGCCAAAAAGGATGTCCTCAGTCCCTTTATAAAATCCCTTCGGAAGAAGGGACTAAAGGTGGGCATTTACTATTCCCTGCCAGATTGGTCTTTTAATGACTACACCCATTTCACTCGTGATTCTATGCGATATAAGGCATCCGAGCAACCCAAACGCTGGAATCGATTTTTGAAGTATTACCAAGGTCAACTCAACGAGCTGGCCAAGCTATATAATCCCGATCTATATTGGTTCGATGGGGATTGGGAGCACAGCGCCGAGGAATGGCAAGCCACCAAGGTGCGTTCCATGCTTTTGGAGGCCAATCCAAATACCATAATTAATTCAAGGCTTAAAGGACACGGTGATTATGCCACACCCGAACAGGGGATGCCGATCACCCGACCCAAAGACGCTTACTGGGAACTCTGCATGACCATGAACAATTCATGGGGATACCAGCACAACGATTTGGATTATAAAACTCCAGATCAGATCATAGGAATTTTTGCTGATGTTATTTCCAATGGTGGAAATCTGCTCTTGGATATTGGTCCCAAAGCAGATGGAACCATTCCGCAAAAACAGGTTCAAATTTTAGAGACATTGGGTAAATGGACCTCCAAACACCAGGAAGCTATTTATGGCACGCGCGCGGGGATACCCAAAGAGCATTTTTATGGGCCCACAACCCTTTCCAAAGATGGTAACATTCTTTATGTGTTTGTCAAAGGAAATCCCAATGGGGAGATTGTAGTGCGTGGCTTAAAGAATAAGATCAACCGTATCTGGGTGGTTGGTAACGGCACCAAATTATCCCACAAGGTGGTGGGCAAAGTGTATTGGAGCCATTACCCCGGAATTACCTATATAGACCTTCCCGATAAGGTCCTGGATGAAAACATGACGGTTCTGGCACTTCTGCTGGATGGAAAGGTTGATTTATATAGGGAGGATGGGTCGGTTATTGAAAGCAATTGATATGAAAACATACCAACGTTGGATTGCCCTTTTTGTCGCTGTCATAGCTTTTCCAGGTTGTGAAGAATCAAAAACATTGGAGCTGGATACCAGACCTAATATTGTTCTTTTTTTGGTCGATGATATGGGATGGCAGGACACCTCTGTTCCTTTCTGGAATAAGACCACTGAGTACAATCACCTGTACCGAACTCCAAACATGGAACGCTTGGCGGCGGAGGGAATGAAGTTTACCCAAGCCTATGCAACTCCTGTCTGTTCGCCTACGCGAGTAAGTTTAATTACGGGAATGAATGCCGCAAGGCATAGGGTAACTAATTGGACTTTGTATAAAGATGCACTTCAACCTATGGAGGTGAATCATCCCACTTTGCAATTCCCCCTTTGGAATGTGAATGGTGTAAGTCCAACCGAAGGTGATTGGCGCGCTGTGCATGCCACCCCTTTGCCACAGTTGTTGCAAGATGTTGGCTATACCACGATTCACAGCGGGAAAGCCCATTTTGGAGCCATAGGTACCCCCGGAAGTAATCCTTTGAACTTAGGGTTTCAAATTAACATCGCTGGCCATGCCGCCGGTGCCCCGGAAAGCTATTTGGGTCTTGAAAGTTTTGGAAATGGAAAGGCAGAAAAGGAAGTTTGGGCCGTACCAGGTTTGGAAAAATACCATGGACAAGATATTTTTTTAACAGAAGCGCTAACCAAAGAGGCTTTGGCCCATTTGGATACCATTTCACAACAAAAACCTTTCTTCTTTTACATGTCGCATTATGCCGTTCATACACCAATTATGGGCGATAATAGGTTTTTGGAGCCCTATCTGGAAAAGGGAATGGATACCATTGAAGCCAAATATGCTTCTCTGGTTGAGGGCATGGACAAAAGCCTTGGTGATATCATGGATTACCTGGAAGCAAAACAGATGGCAGATAACACCATCATTCTTTTTATGTCGGACAACGGTGGATTGAGCGCTGTGGCAAGAGGAGGGGAAGTCCATACACACAACAAACCTTTGTCAAGTGGTAAAGGGTCCATTTATGAAGGTGGTATACGTGAACCTATGTTGGTGAAATGGCCTGGAATAACCAAGGCAGGTTCCGTAACCGAAGAACAGGTAATTATTGAAGACTTTTTCCCAACGGTATTGGAAATGGCAGGCATCAACGGAGCTGCCATAGATCAGGTTGTGGATGGGGAAAGTTTTGTCCCCATTTTAGAAGGTAATAAGCGTAAGTCCAAGCCCATGTTCTGGCATTATCCCAACGAATGGGGACCTGATGGCCCTGGAATTGGGGCATTTAGTGCTGTAAGATTGGGGGACTGGAAGCTGATATATTTCCATGAAGACCAGCGCTTGGAACTCTATAATATTCCTGCGGATATCAGTGAAACGAACAATCTGGTTTCAACCCAACCAGATACGACAGCATCACTTGCCAATGTGCTTACTGAATATTTGATTGAAGTGAAAGCACAAATGCCTTCGAACAAAACCACTGGAGAAAAAGTTCCATTTCCGAATGAAGTTTTATAGATCAATCTACCCAATGAATAGAATTTACCAAACGCTTGCCTTAATAAGTTGCATCACAATAATCTCATGTAATCAGGTGCCTCCACCCAAGGCTGTAGGTCCAGTTCCCTCTGTACGCCAGTTAGCATGGCATGATATGCAGTATTACGCCTTCGTACATTTTAACATGAACACCTTTACCGATATGGAATGGGGAACGGGAGGGGAACGTCCCGAACAATTTGACCCCTCCAATTTGGACACTCGACAATGGGCTAGAATTGCTAAAGCCGCCGGGATGAAAGGCATTATCCTAACCGCCAAACACCATGACGGTTTTTGCCTTTGGCCAACCAAAACCACGGAGCATTCGGTCAAAAATTCACCTTGGAAGGATGGGAAAGGGGATGTTGTGAAGGACTTGATGGACGCATGTCGGGAATATGACCTTAAACTGGGATTGTATCTTTCCCCTTGGGATCGCAACAACGAACATTACGGCACAGCCAAATATGTGGAAATTTTTCATGAACAACTTGGGGAACTCTTGACCAATTATGGGGAACTTTTTGAAGTATGGTTTGATGGCGCCAACGGGGGACATGGCTATTACGGAGGAGCCAATGAAACCAGGAAAATTGACAACAAAACCTATTATGAATGGGATAAAACCACCCAAATGATACGGAAACTGCAGCCGAATGCCGTTATTTTTAGCGACGGCGGCCCGGATATTCGGTGGGTGGGAACAGAAGAAGGATGGGCCAATGAAACCAATTGGAGTATCATGAGGAGGGATGAGATTTACCCGGGTTGGCCACGTTATGTTGAACTGCGGTCCGGGCATGAGGATGGCACTCATTGGTTGCCGGCTGAGGTGAATACTTCCATAAGACCTGGGTGGTATTACCATCAAAGGGAAGATCATCAAGTAAAGTCCGTGCCAAGATTGGTGCGAACCTTTTATGAATCCATAGGAAGGAATGGAAATTTTCTATTGAATCTTCCAGTCGATGCTAGAGGACTGGTACATGAGGCGGACAGTGCTCATTTAATGGGGTTAAAAGGTCAGATTGACCTCGATTTTGAACATGAACTGGCCAAAGGAAATGAAGTGGAAAGTTCAGAGTCCAGAGGAGGGATTTACACGGCGGAAAAAGCCATTGATGGATTACCCAGCACCTATTGGGCCACCAGCGATACAGTTACCACAGCCTCCATTACAGTCTCCTTCAAAGAACCTATGGAAATAAACCGTCTATTGGTTCAGGAATACATACCATTGGGGCAACGGATCAACAGTTTTGCATTAAGTGCCCTTATAGATGGACAATGGAAACATATTGATCAACAAACCACAATAGGGTATAAGCGGATTTTAAAGTTTGAAACCATCAAAGCGGAAAAAATAAAGGTTGATATTTTAGACTCCAAAGGCCCAATCACCATAGCGAACCTGGAATTGTACAGGGCACCTAAATTATTGGTTGAACCTGATGTCAGTCGAAACCGCGAAGGTTTGGTAAGCCTTCATGTACCCGACCCCACTGTGGATCTCTATTATACTATCGATGGAAGCGAGCCATCCATTACCTCAAAACTGTACACCGGTCCTTTCATAGGTAATGCCCCCCTGACCGTAAAAGCGATAGCAGTAAATCCGGATAATGGGGCTCAGACGATATCTGTTTCTAAAGATTTTGATATTGTCAAAAAGAACTGGAACGTAATGGGACTTAATGTGGAAGATGAATTGGAATCGCTAAAAATGATGGATGGGAATCCCAATACCTATTGGGCCACGGGCAAAGATGAAGTTACTATAGACCTGGGAAAAAATTACAATCTTGTAGGGCTTTCCTATTGGCCGATTCAGGAACGTTACCCTTTTGGAATTATTACGCAATACGAATTTTTGACCAGTTCTGATGGCCAGAAATGGAAACTGGCAAGCAAAGGGGAATTTGGTAATGTTGTCAATAACCGAATCGAGCAAAAAGTGAATTTCACACCCGTTACGGGAAGATATATTAAATTGAAGGCTATTAGCAAGCATGGGGATGACCCTAGAATTTCATTTGGGGAATTGGGCGTGCTGACCAAAAATTGATCATGGATTTAGGATTGCAGGACAAAGTTGTTTTGGTGACCGGAGGAGATAAGGGCATTGGCAATGCCATAAGTCAAGTTCTTGCAGAAGAAGGGGCGATTCCTATAATAATTGGGAGAACCGAAAGAGATGTAATGGCCGCAGTGGATTCTATACAAAATAGCGGCGGGAGGGCATTTGCAGCAATAGCAGAACTAACAAATGAGGCACAATGCAAAGCTGCGATAGCCAAAACCTTGGACTCGTTCGGAAGAATTGATGGTTTGGTAAACAATGCAGGAATCAATGATGGTATTGGATTGGAGCATGGAAATTATGTAGACTTCAAACGTTCCTTGGAACGCAATGTTGGACATTATTACACTATGGCCCATCATACTCTTCCTGAGCTAAAAAAAAGTATGGGCAGCATTGTTAACATAGGATCTAAGACTTCGCTCACTGGACAAGGAAACACCTCTGGTTATGCTGCGGCCAATGGAGCAAGAAACTCATTAACGCGCGAATGGGCGCTGGAACTCCTACCGTATTCCATTCGAGTAAATGCAGTAATTGTGGCGGAATGTTTTACGCCATTGTATCAAAAATGGATAACAGGTTTTGAGAACCCCGAGGAAAAACTAAAATCAATTACAGAAAAAATCCCATTGGGAAATAGAATGACCACCGCCCAAGAAATTGCAAACACTGTTGCGTTCTTACTTTCAGAAAAATCAAGTCATACCACAGGTCAACTCATTTTTGTTGATGGAGGTTACACCCATCTCGATAGATCACTTTAAACCGCAAACACCAAACTATGACCAAAACCAAAGTAGTATCCAAAGAAGTTCTTTTTCCTTTTATTCTAATTACTTCGCTTTTTGCCCTTTGGGGATTTGCCAATGCCGTTACCGACCCGATGGTGCAAGCCTTTAAAAAAGTACTTGAACTTTCAAACTCGCAGGCCGCTTGGGTGCAAATGGCGTTTTATGGAGGCTATTTTTGTATGGCCCTTCCCGCTGCCCTTTTTGTGCGCAAGTACTCCTATAAAACTGGGGTGCTGATTGGTTTGGCCCTCTATGCGGCGGGAGCCCTGATGTTCTATCCCGCTGCCGTCACCGAAAAGTTTTGGTTCTTTTGTTTGGGACTGTATGTACTTACCTTCGGCCTTGCTTTTTTAGAAACAACGGCCAATCCTTACATCTTGGCCATGGGTGCCAAGGAAACAGCTACCCAGCGCCTGAATTTGGCCCAGGTATTCAACCCAGTCGGCCTCATTCTAGGATTACTTGTTGCACAACAATTTGTACTGAGAAAGCTTCAATCCGATGATATTGCCGACTATGAAGCCTTGGATATGGCCAAGAAGGCCCTTATTCGTACTTCTGATTTAATGGTCATACGCGATCCTTATGTGGTATTGGGACTGGTTATTCTTGGAATTTTTGTGGTCATTTTGGTGAATAAAATGCCGCAAGCTGTGGGTGATGGAAAAATTCCCCCCTTGGGTGAAACTTTCAAAAGATTGTTTCAAAAACCAAAATATGGATTGGGCGTGTTGGCCCAAGTACTGTACGTGGGTGCGCAGATTATGTGTTGGACCTATATCTACCAATATGCCGAAGCCATTGGGGTTAGTGCTACTATAGCCGCAAATTATCAGTTTGTGGCCTTCATTGTCTTTTTGGTTGGACGGGCCATTGGAACCTATATGCTCCGATTTTACAGTTCAGGGAAACTTTTGATGTGGTTTGCAATCTTGGCAGGAGCATGTGCATTGGCTACCATTTTCATCGAAGGGCAAACGGGATTGTATGCCTTGGTCGGCATATCCTTTTTTATGTCCTTAATGTTTCCCACGATTTACGGAATTGCGTTGAACGGCCTTAGCGAGGAGGAATCCAAATTAGGGGCTGCCGGTTTGGTTATGGCCATTGTTGGAGGTGCCTTGATGCCCAAATTACAGGGTATGATCATCGACATGGGTGGAAATGGCGTGGCGGATACCCAGTTGATGGGAGTCTCGGAAGTCAATTTTTCCTTTGTGTTGCCCTTTGCCTGTTTTTTATATATCGCATGGTTTGGGTTTAAGGTTTTTAGACGTTTTGAAGGATAATTGATATGGAGCACCGCAGCAGATATGCCTTTGCACTTGATTTAGTGGATGATGGGAAGAGCATCAGGGAATATGAGGCCTACCATGAAAAAGTATGGCCAGAGATATTGAAGAGCATAACGGAATCAGGTATCAAAATGATGGAAATCTATAGAATTGAGACCCGTTTGTTCATGTTAATGGAAGTGGATGAATCGTTTTCGTTTGAGAAAAAGGCTAAGATGGATGCTGAAAACCCAAAAGTAGCGGAGTGGGAAAAACTCATGTGGAACTATCAAAAAGCATTGCCTTCTGCAAAACCAGGGGAAAAATGGCTGCTCATGAAAAAAATATTCAGTTTGTAACTCAGTATGCGAAACCAAAAACAAATCGTCTTTGATTCCCGATATCCCTCGGTAGCGGATTTAAGGGAAAAAGCGCGCACAAGGATACCAAAATTCGCGTTTGACTATCTGGATGGTGCTTGCAATGAGGAGGTCAATCTCAAAAAAAATACGGAAGAGATAAGAAAAGTGGAATTGCAGCCCCGTTATCTGGATGCCTTTGAAGGTGCCAGTATGGCGACCGAGCTTTTCGGAAAAACCTATAGCGCACCATTTGGGGTTGCTCCTGTGGGACTTCAAGGTCTTATGTGGCCCAATGCGGCCGAAATTTTGGCCAAGGCAGCCTTCGAAAGTAACGTTCCGTTTGTATTGAGTACGGTGACCACATCCAGCATAGAGCGCATAGCTGAGTTGACGGAGGGAAATGCGTGGTTCCAATTATACCATCCCGCGGAGCAAGAAGTTCGGGACGATTTGATTCGTAGGGCACAAGCCGCAGAATGCCCGGTTTTAGTTTTGCTTTGTGATACGCCCACTTTTGGGTTTCGACCTAAGGAAATTAAGAATGGATTATCCATGCCCCCAAAGATGTCCATGAGGAATATTTTGCAAATTTTGGGTAAGCCAAAATGGGCCTTGGAAACTCTGAAGCACGGTCAACCCAATTTTGAGGTGTTGAGACCCTACATGCCAAAAAACCTGAATTTGAAGCAACTGGGGCAGTTTATGGATCAGACCTTTAGCAAGCGTATGGATATGGACAAGATTGCTGCTATCCGAGATATCTGGAAAGGAAAATTGGTGCTTAAAGGAGTGGCCACCGAAGCGGATGCTGAAAAAGCTGTCGCCTTGGGCTTAGATGGGATTATTGTTTCCAATCATGGCGGAAGACAGTTGGATGCGGGGGAATCGACCATAAGACCCTTGACCAGAATTGCACAAAACTATGGCAACCAAATTACCGTGATGATGGATAGTGGTATCCGCTCAGGTCCTGATATTGCAAGGACATTGGCCAGCGGTGCCAAGTTTACATTTATGGGCAGGTCCTTTATGTATGGGGTGGCAGCTTTGGGAACATCTGGTGGAGAACACACGATATCCCTTGTGAAGACTCAATTAAAACAGGTAATGGAGCAAATTGGTTGTACCCAAGTCTCCGATTTTCCCAGTTTCAAAAAACCATAAAAACCCAGGCTACAATTGTTTTACTTCGTAAAGTAATGGCCCTCCTTTCACTCCAGCTTTTTTCTCACCGGTACTTTTAAGAATATCCATTTGGAACATTTTTTTGCGAAAATTTCGCTTATCCAGTTTAATGTTCAGGATATGTTCATAGAGATTTTGAAGTTCAGGCAGCGTAAATTGTTTGGGCAAAAGTTCTCCTACCACAAGTCTGTCCCTGAGATTATTTTGTACGAAAGCGTAAGCATCCTGAATCAACTTGCGGTGATCAAAACCCATATTATCAGGCAATTTATCCATGTCAAACCACTCTATGCTTTGCACATTGCTCCTCAAGGTCAGCGGATGATTTTCGGGTTTAATAAGGGCATAGTAACAAACGGTAATTACCCTTTTAAGAGGATGTCTATCTATAGAACTATATGTTCTTACCTGTTCAAAATGAATGTTTTGAAAACCGGTAAGTGCATGCAAAACCTTGGAGGCACAATCTTCTATGGTTTCCTCGGCCTCCATAACACCTCCAGGAACCATCCAATGATCTTTAATGTCACCCACAGTTTTTTTAAGGAGCAATACCTTTAGCTTGTTGTCCACATAACCAAAAACGGTGATGTCCGCAGTAATTGAACACTCAAAAGAATCTGGTCTTACCTGTATGTTTTCAAGATTTTCGTATCGATCCATAGTACTTTGGCTAATGTAGAATTTTTGTTCTAGAATAAAAATCCATATATTTATCTGTGTAAAAAATACACAGAATAAAATACCAATGTTTCAACCCAAATTCCAAAACCTTGCTGGTAAAATTGTTGTAATTACCGGAGGCGCAGGGGTGCTTTGCTCCACCTTGGCCAAATATATTGCCCTGCAACAAACCAAAATAGCCATCTTGGATTTAGATGAAAAGGCAGCGAAGGAGGTGGCCCGAGGAATCAATGCTGAGGGAGGAAATGCGATTGGGATCAAGGCCGACGTATTGAACAGGGAGAGCCTTATCGAAGCCCGTCATACATTAAAAAAAACTTTTGGCCCCTGTGATATCCTTATCAATGGTGCTGGGGGAAACCATCCAAAGGGAACAACAACCAAAACCCACCTTTTTCCTGAGGATATTGGCAATGACAAAGAACTAACGACTTTTTTTAATCTGGATGCCGAAGGCATTCAATTTGTTTTTAATTTAAATTTTATTGGAACTCTTCTGCCAACACAGATTTTTGCAGAAGATATGATTGGAAAAGAAGGTTGTTGCATTCTTAATATTTCCTCTATGAACGCCTACCGACCCCTGACCAAAATCCCGGCCTACAGCGGAGCGAAAGCCGCTGTCAGCAATTTCACCCAATGGCTTGCGGTCCATTTTGCCCCAGTAGGTATTCGGGTAAATGCTTTGGCCCCAGGTTTCTTTCTTACGGAGCAGAACAGAACCTTGTTGACCCAAGAGAATGGAGACCTTACGCCCAGAGGGGAAACCATATTACAGCATACACCCATGAACCGTTTTGGGGAACCCGAAGATTTGGTGGGAACTACCTTATGGCTGGTCAGTGACCAATCCAAATTTGTTACTGGAGTTACCATTCCCATAGATGGTGGATTTAGCGCGTATAGCGGAGTCTAAAACATGAACAGGTAATGTTTGAAAGACCAATAAAAGATAGAGTATGGCATTAGAGCAGACTTGGAGGTGGTACGGTCCCAATGATCCAGTTTCCTTAGAAGATATTAAAATGGCAGGTGCTACTGGTGTGGTAACTGCCCTGCACCATATTCCCAACGGAAATGTCTGGTCCCTGGATGAAATTCGAAAAAGAAAAAAGCATATAGAGGATGCAGGTCTAGCTTGGTCTGTGGTGGAGAGCATACCGGTGCATGAAGATATTAAAAGACGTTCCGGTTCCTATGTAAAATATATAGAGAATTACCAACAGAGCATCCGTAATTTGGGAATCTGTGGTATAGATACAGTATGCTATAACTTTATGCCCGTACTGGATTGGACCAGAACAGATTTGGCATATGAGCTACCCGATGGTTCAAAAGCTCTTCGTTTTGATGCTGCTGCACTGGCAGCATTTGATCTTTATATTTTAAAAAGACCCACTGCGGTCAATGATTATTCACAGAAGGAGCAAAAGCGGGCCAAGGCAGCATTCGATGCCATGAACATTGCCCAAAGAGAGCTGCTGACGAAAAACATCATCGCCGGACTTCCGGGTGCTGAAGAGGGATATACCCTAGATCAGTTTCAACAAGTATTGGACACCTATCAGGGCATTGGAGATTCAGGACTGCGGAATAACTTATATCAATTTATTGGGGCTATTGCTCGTGTTGCCCAGGAAGCGGGGGTGGTGTTGGCCATCCACCCTGACGACCCTCCTTTTCCCATTTTTGGGTTGCCAAGGGTGGTCAGTACCGAATCGGATGCATTACAATTGATACAGGCTTACGATACTTACCATAACGGACTCTGTTTTTGTACGGGGTCATATGGGGTTAGGGATGATAACGACTTGGTTGGAATGGTCGATCGCTTGGGGCATCGCATCAATTTTATCCATCTAAGGAGTACTAAAAGGGACCAAGAAGGGAATTTTTTCGAAGCTGATCATTTGGATGGTGATGTAGACATGTTTGGGGTGGTTAAATCTCTTATGGAAGAGCAGCAGCGAAGGGTTAGATCCAACAGAACCGATCATAGATTGCCCATGCGTCCTGACCATGGCCATCAAATGTTGGATGATCTAGACAAAACAACCAATCCGGGTTACTCTGCTATTGGGAGGCTGCGAGGTCTTGCAGAATTAAGGGGGCTCATGTTGGGCATTGAAAAATCCTTTGAAAGCACATCAACTTAACAACAATAAACAAATGAATGGAAATGAAAAAGCTTAAAATCAAAACAAAATTTGGAACCTTCCTATTGGTGTTATGCCTTGTAGGGTGCACGGAAAAAGAAAAAGATTCCACCCCGTGGGTCAGTCTCTTTGATGGGACCAATCTTGACGGATGGAACCAAAAAGGCGGGGATGCAAATTATGAAGTTAGGGATGGCAATATTGTGGGAATTACGGTTCACAATACACCAAACTCATTTTTGACTACCAATGCGATGTATGATGACTTTATTCTAGAACTGGAATATAAGGTGGATTCTACCATGAATTCAGGAATCCAAATCCGGAGTAATAGCTTACCCCATTATCTAGAAGGAAGAGTGCATGGTTATCAAGTGGAAATTGACCCCTCGGATAGAGCTTGGAGTGCCGGAATATATGATGAAGGTCGCAGAGGATGGCTCAATCCCTTGGAAGAAAATCCTGAGGCCGGCGCTGCGTTTAAGCAAAATGAATGGAACCATTATCGTATTGAGGCCATTGGAGATACCATAAAAACCTGGATTAACGGAACTCCAGCAGCACATTTAGTCGATGGTAAAACAGATAGTGGTTTCATTGGGCTACAGGTGCATAGTATTGGAAAAGATCAAAAGGAAGGAACTGAAATTCTCTGGAGAAATATTAAAATAGTTACCGATAGTGTTGCCAAATATGCGAAACCAACATCTTTAGAACCCGTATTGACAAAAAACAAGCTCACCTATCAAGAGGCCAAACAAGGATGGAAGCTACTTTGGGATGGCAAAACCTCTGAAGGTTGGAGAGGTGCTCGACTGGATAGTTTCCCTGCGCAGGGCTGGACCATGGAAAATGGCGAGCTCTCTGTTTTGGCATCAGGAGGGGAAGAATCCAATGCTGGAGGGGATATTGTAACCACCGATGTATATGGTGATTTTGAACTTCAGGTGGACTTTAAGATTAGTGAGGGAGCCAATAGCGGTATCAAATATTATGTTGATACTGATTTGAACAAGGGGCCTGGTTCTTCCATAGGATTGGAATATCAGATTTTGGACGACGCAAGACACCCGGATGCCCAATTGGGTAACCACGAAGGCAGTAGAACGGTAGCTTCGCTATATGATCTGATCCAGGCCAATCCGGATAAACCCATCAACCCCATTGGGAAATGGAACACGGCACGTATCGTTTCAAAAAACAACCATATAGAGCATTGGCTAAACGGGGTAAAGGTGCTGGAATATGAACGAAAAAGCCCCGAATACAAAAAGTTGGTTGCTGAGAGCAAATATGTTAAATGGCCCAATTTTGGAGAAGTGGACAAAGGACATATATTGCTTCAAGACCATGGGGATTTGGTAAGCTTCAAAAACATCAAGATAAAACCAATAATTGAAGATTAACAATGGGAACGCGACGAGATTTTATTAAAAAGACCACCGCGGGTACCGCGGCGGTAACCTTGGGCAGTGCGGTTTTTTCTGCCAAAAGCTATAGCCAGATATTAAGTTCAAATGAACAGGTCAATTGTGCGGTTATTGGGGTGAGAAGCAGGGCCAAGGCCCACATCATTGCAATTAATGCCTATCCTTTTGCCAAGATTTTATACAACTGTGATGTTGATGATATCATCATTGAAGAACACAATGCCTGGTGCCAGAAAAACATCGGATACATTCCAAAAGTGGAAAAGGACTTTAGAAAGATTTTGGAAGACAAGGATGTAGATGCCGTTTTTATAGCTACCCCAGAACATTGGCATGCGCCAATGTCCATTATGGCCATGCAGGCGGGAAAACATGTTTATGTTGAAAAACCATGCAGCCATAATGCACATGAAAACACCTTACTGGTAGCTGCCCAAAAGAAGTATAATAAAAGGGTGCAGATGGGGAATCAACAGCGATCGGCAAAGACATCACAAATGGCCATAAATGATATTAAAAACGGAATCATTGGTGAGGTGTATAAAGGGGAGGCTTACTACTCCAATAACCGTGGTTCCATAGGTAAGGGAAATGTTATTGATGTTCCCGCAACTCTCGACTGGGATTTATGGCAGGGACCAGCACCAAGAACTTCTTATAAAGACAATGTACACCCATACCATTGGCATTGGTTTCGAAATTGGGGTACTGGGGAAATCCATAATAATGGTACTCATGAAATTGACATTTGCCGATGGGCCCTTGGTGTAGATCTTCCAGAAACGGTGACCTCTTTCGGGGGTAAGTACACCTATGAAGATGATTGGGAATTTGTTGATAATCAACAGGTTACCTATGGTTTTGAGGGCGATAAATTCATTACATGGACGGGTCATAGCCGAGGTATCATGAAACCCTCACGCCCTGGTCGCGGGGTTACCATTTATGGAAGCAAGGGAAGCATTCAGTTAGACCGAAATTTTTATAAATTGTATGATCTTGGAGGCAATCCAATCAAATTTGAGTTTGAAAAATCGGCAAGTGCCACAACCAATACACAGGGCATAGGTGGGTTGGATGTAGATCATGTGGGTAACTTTTTCGATGCAATTCGGGAAGATACGCAAATGAACGCCCCAATAGCCGATGCCAGCATCTCCACAATGCTTTGTCATTTAGGAAATATGGCACAGGATGCAGGACACACCCTAAAAATTGATAGAACCACAGGGAAGGTGCTAAATAGTGAAATGGCAATGAAGCACTGGGGCCGGGAATATGAAAAAGGATGGGAACCAAAACTATAGTTTAGTATGAGGCGAAGAGAATTTATGGCGAAGACTGGAATGGCTGCGGCGGCAATCTCAACGGTAGGGCCTCTCGAGGTTTATGCAAGAAAGGAAAAAGTGGGTGGTAAATTACGAATAGGGGTTATTGGTACTGGTGATCGTGGAGGAGGCCTTATTCCTATCATCCAGGATATTGAGGGTTTGGAGGTAGTGGCTTGCTGCGATATTCTTCCTTTTCGTTTGGAAAGCGCTTTGACCAAAACCCAAGGAAAATCCAAAGGGTACTCGGATTATAGAAGGGTGTTGGATAATAAGGAAGTCGATGCCATTTTGGTGGCCACACCGTTCAGCGAACATGCCCAAATTGCTTGGGATGCTCTGGACGCCGGCAAGCATGTGTACTGCGAGAAGACCTTGGCAAAAGGGTATGAGCCCCTAAAAAAATTGGTTCAAAAAGAGAAAGAGACCAATACCATTGTCCAAACCGGACACCAATATCATAGCTCAAGGCTGTATACGCATGTAGCTGAGCTAATAGCCAATGGTAAAATTGGAAAGGTGATTGCCTTTGATTGCCAGTGGAACAGAAACGGGAATTGGAGGCGACCCGTTCCGGACCCAAAGTTGGAACGCATGATCAATTGGCGTATGTACAGGGAATATTCTGGGGGTCTGCTAGCAGAACTTTGTTCCCATCAGCTCGACTTTGTCAATTGGGTACTAAAGACCACGCCAAAATCCGTTATGGGGGTTGGGGGAATCGATTATTGGAAAGATGGTCGGGAAACCTACGATAACATTCAGCTCATCTACAGTTACCCAGATGGGGTGAAGGCAACCTTCACCTGTTTAACAGGAAATGCCATGGGGGATTATCAGATAAAAGTGATGGGTGATAAGGGGACCATTATATTGGATTATGTTAAAGCTTGGTTTTACCCAGAGGGTACCCACGAAAAGGAAATTGGAGAAGTGGATGGTGTTTCCGGAGCTACCGTAAACTGGGTTGAGGGAAAAGGAATTCCCATTCATGTGGAGCATCTAGATCCCAGTAAACAGGCATTGATAGATTTTAGAAATAGCATTCTTAAAAATGAAGAACCCATTTCCAATATCCTAACAGGGGCAAATACGGCAGCTTGTGTGCAGATGGGGTTGGATGCCATGTATGATAATAAAATTGCCGTATGGGATTTTGAGGTATAGAGGATTTCCAACAACTTGTTATTGTGAAAGCCATACTAATTGGATAGGACCTGAAGTCCTAACCTAGACCTACCAAGGATTTTTAAAGAGTCAACAAATACAATCAATCCAAAAACCAAAAGCACTATGAAAATTAGTAAGAACAAACTCCTATGTATTCTTCTGTTGTGGGGAATATGTGTAATGGGACAGAAAGGAAATGATACCAAGGTGATTCTTATTACATTGGACGGCCTTAGGTGGCAGGAGCTTTTTGGCGGTGCTGACTCAAAATTGATTGCCAATACAGACTACGTTCACGACACTACAGCTTTAAAACAATCTTTTTGGAGGGATTCTCCAAGTGCTAGAAGACATGCGCTTATGCCCTTTTTCTGGACGGAGGTGGTAAATATGGGAGAGCTTCATGGGAACAGAGACCTGGAAAGCAAGATGAACCTAACCAATAAAATGTGGTTTTCATACCCAGGTTACAACGAGATTCTTACTGGAAAGGCAGACGATGCCCGTATCGATAGCAATGACAAGTTTAACAACCCAAACAAAACTGTATTGGAGTTGTATAAGGAAAGCAGTAAGGGAAAAGTAGCCGCTTTTTGTAGTTGGGATGTTTTTCCCTTTATCATAAATGAAGAACGTTCCGGTATTTCCGTCAATGCGGGGTTTGAATCGGCAACTGGGAATTTGAGTGAGCGGGAAACTTTTTTAAACCAATTGCAAAAACAAGTTCCAAGTCCATGGGGAAGCGTTCGTTTGGATGCTTTTACACACCACTTTGCTTTGGAGTATATGAAAAAGGAGCATCCAGATTTAGTTTACATAGCCTATGGTGAAACTGATGATTTTGCCCATGAGGGTGATTATCAAGCCTATCTTAAGTCGGCCAACAACACAGACGGTATGATAAAGGAACTTTGGGAATTTACCCAAAGCGATGAATTCTACAGGGACAAAACTACTTTTATTGTTACAACAGATCATGGCCGGGGTACCCAACCTCTGGATACGTGGACAGGCCACGGATCCAAAGTTGATGGAGCAGATGAAGTATGGCTAGTTATGTTTGGTAAAGGAATTCAAACAAAAGGTGAAGTGGCAATCGAAGAACAATTGTACACCACGCAAGTTGCGCCAACAATTCTGAATTGGCTTGGTTTGGAAATAGATTCGAACCAAATGACGGCCTTGCCTATAAAATGATGGAATAGGTTTGGTTTAAGGCATTGTTAGCGAGTTAATTGTAAAGACCTGCACGTTTGTGCGGGTCTTTTTATTTCAAGGTTTGGCAAGACGCTACAATATATGTAGCTTTGCTATTAAATATGTAGCAAACTATGTCATTACCAATTCCAGGCAAACCCGTTAGGGGCTCCAAATCAGGAGCTCCAGTTATGGCACTGTTAGATTTATTGGGTCGAAGTTGGGCCATGGGCATCATCTGGCATCTATATAGCGGCCCCAGCACTTTTAGGAGACTTCAAGCGTATTGCGAAAGCATTTCCCCGACCACCTTGAATAAACGACTTAAAGAATTGAGGGATTGTCATTTGATTGAGCGGACCATAGAAGGATATGCGCTTACCCCACATGGTAAAGAACTTTATGAATTAATAGAACCTTTAGGCCTCTGGGCCAAGGTTTGGGCGAAGAACTTTAAATGATGCAAACCATGCAAAAAATATCAAGACCAGAGCCATCAGAATACCCTTCATATTCCAGCATTTACATGGATTTAGTAAGAGAGGATAAACCCTTGTTGGAGCAACTCTGGAACAATTATTTGGAGTTAAAGGCTTTCGTCTATGGACTTCCTGAAGAGACATTGTGCTTCCGATACGAGGAGGGCAAATGGACCATAAAGGAAATTTTGGTGCATCTAATAGATGATGAACGGATTTTTGCTTATCGTGCCTTGCGTTATGGTCGGAATGACGACACCCCCTTGCATGGGTTCGACCAGGATGCCTACGCTTTGGAATCTAGAGCAAATGAAAGAAGTCTGGAAAACATCTTCAAGGAATATGAATCCGTGAGAAGGGCAACACTCACTCTATTTGAAAACCTTCATGAGGAAACCCACCTAAGGGCTGGAGAGGGAATTGATTATGACGGCAGCATCATCAACAAAAGGACGGTTAGGGCACTTGCCTATCACATTGCCGGACACGAGCTTCGGCATTTCAATATCATTAAAGAAAGGTATGTGAATTTGTAAATAACTTTTCGTTCCCCCATATGAATCAATAATTATAATCTTAAAATGAAGTAACTATGGGAAAGCAGTTAAAAAAGAGTATGGTACTCTTGTTTTTTGTGTTCATTGGATGTTGGGGCGTCTTTGCCCAACAGGAATGTAAATCGGTAGCAGAGCTAAGGGAACTCTATAAAAAGAACCCAGAATTTAGGACAACAGTGGACCAGATGTTCAAAAATGTGCACCCACTCCCGGATGGTTCGCCAAATCCTTGGGAAGGTAAGAATGTTGAAGACCTTTATGGGTTTTTAAATGAGTGGTTTTACTTTCTACCACATACGGACGATGGTTTGGATAGGATAATAGAATTCTCATTCCTATACTACAAAAACCCAATTGGGATGAAGTTTATCAAGGAGGAACCTGGACTAAGCTGGTCCTTGGATTTCATAGCAGAAAGGGGGGCATTTATGGATAGTCCTGCTTCTACAGCCAACATCGGCAAATGGCTGTCGGATAAAAATCTAAAGCATGAGGATTACGTAATGCCACTTGATGGGTTTAAATCTTTCAACGAGTTCTTCACTAGGGATCTAAGACCTGGAGCCAGACCCATCACGGCGATGGACGACAATTCGGTGCTGGTTTCCCCTGCGGACGGCGTAATCAATATGATTAACAATGATGTCCAACTCGATTCCAAAATTCCAACCAAAGCTGGAATGACCCTAAGTTTGATGGAGTTGTTGGACGGGTCCAAGTATGCGGAAAAATTTGTGGGTGGGACGGCCCTTGCGGTCTTCCTGTTACCTACCAATTACCATCATTTCCATGCTCCAATTTCGGGAACCATGGTCGAGTCCAAAGAGGAAGTAGGAGATAGACTGTTTGGGATGCCCGATATTTTGGATATCATTAACGATGGGAACGTTGCTTACAATAAGGATTACAGTGTTTTTCAGGATTTTAAGCACGGATATTATATTATCGATACCAAAACGTACGGACATATCGCAATGGTTCCAATTGGCTTGCAGACCATTGGCTCAGTGGTGCTCGAAGATAAATTCAAAAATATTAAGGACGTGAAACCGGTACAGGTATATAAAGGCGACAAATTGGGTCATTTTGCTTATGGCGGATCTACGGTGTTGTTGTTGTTCGAGAAAAAAAAGCTTAGCGGTTTAAGCGTCAGGCTTGGCCAGCAAATAGGAAGTCTGAGTAATTAATTCCATGAAAATCGAAGCGGTAAAGTCAAGGCCCTTAACGATGGAGAGTTATCAAATACTGAGGGCCACAACTGATTGGAATTCTCTGGAAGATGCTAAGGTAATCAGTGCCTTGGGGCGGGATTTGTTCTCGGTGTGCCTTTATGTGGATGGAGAAGCTGTTGGCATGGGGCGTGTAGTTGGCGATGGTGCTATTTATTTTTACATCCAAGATGTTGTGGTTCATCCGCAATATCAGGGTATCGGTGTCGGAAAATTAATCATGGAAAAAATCATGACCTTTTTGAAGGCTTCTATTTCAGGATACGCCTTCATTGGGCTTATGGCAGCACATGGGGTTGGCGAGTTTTACCACCAATTTGGGTTTAAGGAACGTATCGCCGGCGCCCCGGGAATGTTCATGGTGATGAACGAAGAATAGCGGCTCTTCAAATTGACAAAATGGCTACCTTAGAGGAGAATTTTGCAATGCAATGAAGACGGAACTTGTACAAACCTTTGGTAGTCGTTTTGAAAGATCCCTAATAGAAGAAATCGCGGACATTGGTACTTGGATGGAGGTGCCCGCTGGGGAGACCTTGATGGATATTGGGAACTATATCAGACAAATACCACTCCTTATCTCCGGGGTGATTAAAGTATTGCGTGAAGATGAGGACAGTGATGAACTGTTACTCTATTATCTGGAACAGGGGGAAACATGTTCGGTAACCATGTCCTGCTGTTTGGGACAATCCAAAAGCGAGATAAGAGCGGTTACCGAGACGGACGCAACTATTGTTATGGTACCCGTACAGAAAATGGAAGAATGGATGGCCAAATACAAGGGATGGCGCAGTTACATCCTTGAAAGTTATCACCATAGGCTTAACGAACTCTTGCACACCGTGGATAACATTGCGTTCAAAAATCTGGATGAGCGCTTGATGGAGTATCTTAAGAAAAAATCCGAAATAAGCGAGGATAACAATATCCGGAATACGCATCAGGAAATTGCGGTGGATCTCCACACCTCCAGGGTTGTCGTATCCAGATTGTTGAAACGACTGGAAAAAATGAAAAAACTGCAGCTCCACAGGAACTATATCCAAATACTTGACCTTTAATTTTGTGCCTTGGGTTACTGTAAATCATATTGTTGCTGCTTACATTTACACAAACTTTGACTGAATGTTCAAACGGTGCCTGCCTATTTTATCTTGGATAAAGACCTATGACCGTGATGCTTTCCTGAGCGATATTATAGCCGGTGCAACGGTAGGTGTAATGCTTATACCTCAGGGTATGGCATATGCCATAATAGCCGGAATGCCTCCCATTTATGGGTTGTATGCAGCTCTGGTCCCTCCGGTTATCTATGCTCTTACGGGTACTTCCAGGCAGTTGGGAGTGGGCCCTGTGGCCATGGACTCCTTACTGGTAGCTGCGGGAATAGGCGCTTTGCATCTGGCCAACATTGAGGATTATATCTCCACTGTTCTTTTTCTAACGTTGATAATCGGTTCGTTGCAGCTGTTGTTGGGAATCCTGAAAATGGGATTCTTTGTCAATTTTTTATCTAAACCGGTCATAAGCGGATTTACCTCAGCAGCAGCTATTTTGATAGGTTTGGGGCAGTTGAAACATATTTTAGGCGTGGACTTTTCCCAATCCAACAAGATCTACACCTTACTATCCAGTATTTTCGTGAATTTGGAACATATAAATCCTTTTGTTCTTGGGCTTGGTATCACTTCCATTCTGATAATTGTTTTATTGGGTCGAATGAGCAAAAAAATTCCAACTGCCCTATTGATAGTCATTATAGGCATCATGGTGACCTACCTTTTTGATTTTTCAAAATATGGAATATCGATAGTAGGGGAGATTCCGGAAGGTTTGCCAATTTTTCAAGTGCCGGAGATGGAGGTCAAGAGCTTCGGTGAGCTTTTACCTATTGCCATTACGGTCGCTTTATTTGGATTTATGGAATCCATATCCATTGCCAAAACGGTAGAGGAAAGACATTCGGAATATGAAGTTGAACCTAATCAAGAACTTAGAGCTCTTGGGCTTTCCAACCTCATTGGGTCATTCTTTCAATCCTTTCCTGTTTCTGGAAGCTTTTCCCGGACAGCAGTAGCTGATCAAGCGGGAGCAAAATCCGGAGTTGCCCTCATTTTTGGTTCAATCCTTGTTTCGGCTACCCTATTGTTCTTGACTCCTTTGTTCTATTACCTGCCCATTGCAGTCTTGGGTGCCATTATCATGGTTTCCGTTTTTGGTCTGGTAGATTTCAGCTATCCCAAGGCACTCCTAAAACATAGAAAGGATGAGTTTTTTCTTCTCTTAGCCACTTTTCTTATGACACTTTTTATTGGCTTGATAGAAGGGATTCTTCTGGGAATTTTACTTTCCCTTTTGTTGTTGGTATATCGAATTTCCAATCCCCATATAGCCATTTTGGGACGAATAAAAGGAACAGACTATTTCAAAAATGTGAATCGCTTTGCTGAGGAAATAGAGGTTTTGGATAATATCCTGATTTTTAGGTTTGATGCACAATTGTATTTTGGGAACAAAGATTTCTTCAAAAAGGAACTCTATAAACAAATAGGGCGTAAGGGGAACAAATTAGAGTATGTAATATTGAATGCCGAAGCCATTAATTATATAGACAGCAGCGCTGTCGCCATGGTGGAACGGATAGTGAAAGACCTGCGTTCCAAACAGATTCAGTTCATTATTGCTGGCGCCATAGGTCCAACAAGGGACATTTTTCACAGCAGTGACCTCATCAACGTCATAGGAAAGGAGAATCTTTTTGTTCGGACTTTTGAAGCTGTTGACTATTGCTCCCATCAAAAAGAAAAAAATAGGATACAGGAAAAAATATCCTTACAGTCCAAAACCAATCAATTGTAACCTGAGTAACCAAATAATATATCAACGGGGTGTATCTTTGCCCAAAAACGAAATCCCATGAAAATTGAACAAATTTATACAGGATGTCTGGCCCAAGGCGCATATTATGTTGAAAGCGAAGGTGAGGTGGCTATCATAGACCCGCTTCGCGAGGTAAAACCATATGTCAAGAGAGCGGAAGAAGATGGAGCGCAGATCAAATATATCTTTGAGACCCATTTTCATGCAGACTTTGTAAGTGGGCATGTCACCCTCTCGAAGGAAACAGGAGCTCCTATTGTTTATGGACCCAATGCCAACCCAGCTTTTGAGGCAATTATCGCTGAAGATGGTCAGGAGTTTACCGTGGGAGATTTGGTCATAAAAGTTTTACACACGCCTGGACATACCATGGAAAGTACTACATATCTATTGAAGGATAAAGATGGGAAGGACCACGCCATATTTAGCGGAGATACGTTGTTTCTTGGTGATGTGGGACGACCTGATTTGGCGCAAAAAGCAGCTGATATGACCCAGGAAGAACTAGCGGGAATTCTGTTCGATAGCCTTAGGAGCAAGATAATGCCCCTTGCTAATGAAGTGATTGTCTACCCTGCACATGGAGCGGGTTCGGCATGTGGTAAAAACATGATGAAGGAGACCGTTGACACCTTGGGGAATCAGAAAAAAATGAACTATGCCCTTAGGGCAGATATGACTATGGAAGAATTTATAAAGGAGGTCACCGATGGGTTGCTGCCTCCTCCATTGTATTTTCCCTTGAACGTAAAGATGAACAAAGAAGGGTATGAGGATATAGATGACGTTTTGGAAAGAGGGACCCAGGCCTTGACCCCGGATGCTTTTGAGACTGCTGCCAACGAAACGGGAGCAGTTGTTTTGGATGTGCGTCATCAGGATGACTTTGCAAAAGGTCATGTGCCTAGGTCCATTTTTATTGGTTTGGGAGGGAGCTTTGCCCCTTGGGTTGGTGCATTGATAGCCGATGTGAAACAGTCCATTTTACTCATTACCCCAGAAGGAAAAGAGGAGGAAACCATTACCAGACTTTCCCGCGTTGGTTTTGATGGAACCATAGGATATTTGGATGGAGGACTGGAAGCCTGGGAAAAAGCAGGTAAGGAAGTCGATACGGTGAAGAGTATCAGTGCAGAAACCTTTAAACCCTTGGTGGCAGAAAAAGTTCCGGTATTCGATGTGCGAAAGGAAACCGAGTTTGAAGCGGAACATATCATGGACGCTGCCCTTACACCTTTGGATTACCTCAATGACCATCTGGCCGAGTTTCCGGAAGGTGAAACCTTTTATGTACACTGCGCCGGAGGATATAGAAGTATGATCGCCGCCTCAATCTTAAAGAGTCGTGGCATCCATAACCTTGTGGATATTGCTGGAGGATTCAAGGCGATTAAGGAGGCCGGGATTCCCGTAACCGACTTTGTTTGTCCTACCACGATTAAGAAATAAATGATGTTGGGGAAGGTCAAACTTTTCGTATTCTGCATCACTATGCTTTTGCAATTTTCCTGCGGAGACCCCAAAGGGGATAGTTTTAGCGAGAAAATTGACAAAGCTACCCTACAACAAATGGCCATTGGGCAAGATGTACAACTGATAGATGTACGTACTCCTATGGAATACAAGCTTGGATATATAGGCGACGCCATCAATTTTGACATCAATAATCAGGAGCAATTTCTAGAGCAGATAACGTTGCTTGACAAGGAAAAACCGGTATACTTATACTGCAAAATGGGAGGGCGTAGCAACAGGGCCGCAGAACTGATGAAGGACAAAGGGTTCAAGAAAATTTATGATTACTCAGGGGGATACCAAGACTGGATTTCAGAATAGTATTAAAAGTTAAAAAAATGTCCATTTTAAGCAATCTTTTCAAAAGAAATACGGATACTGGTGCAATTAAGGTCTTGGACCGGGAAGCCTATGGCAAGGCCATTGCTGGTTCCAAGATTAATTTGGTGGATGTGAGAACCGCCAAGGAGTATTCCTCTGGCCATATTAAGGGAGCCAAGAACATTGACCTATTTCAAAAAGAAGCATTTAATAAAGCTTTTTCCAAAATGGATAAGGAAATACCGGTCTATCTCTATTGCCAATCCAGCATGAGGAGCCAGAAAGCGGCCAAAAGGCTTGTGAAGATGGGATTTGTAAGTGTATTCGATTTAAAGGGAGGTTACCGAAACTGGAACCATTAAAGATGAAATTTTTATGAAAACGGTACTTCAGGTTCAAAATCTAAAATGCGGAGGTTGTGCCAATACGATTGCCGACCATCTTAATAAAATTGAAGGGATGGAGTCCCTTGGAATAGAAGCAGAGACCGCTTCAATCACTTTAGAACATCAGGATGCTGAGTTGCTTCAACAGGTGAAAACAAAATTAAAGACCCTTGGTTATCCTGTTGTGGATGAGGAAAATGGTATGCTGTTAAAGGCCAAATCCTATGTAAGTTGTGCAATCGGAAAACTGGGTTAGGAATTATTGTTTTCGCTTCCTGAATCCATACCAAAGCTGTCCCCAAAAACCATTGGGCATTTGTTCATCCCCAGGATATCCCAAAGAGATCGTACCACTATCTTCAGGAATGTAATTCGTTCTAAAAATGTAATCCCAAAGACTTAGACTTATCCCAAAATTAACTCCAAAAGCACCTTTGGGAAGTACATAGGAATGATGGTACAGGTGCATAACCGGATTATTAAACAGATACTTCAGAGGGCCATAGGTTAATTTAATATTGGCATGATTCAGATGGCCAATGGCGATAGCCGTAAAATGTACAATGTAAGCTTGTTCGGGTTCAAAACCTCCCAGCAACATCACCCCAAAGGTTTTTAAAGGCTTGTAGAGAATATTCTCCATCCAGTGGTAGCGTAAATGGGCTGCAAACCCCATTTCCTTCACACTATGATGCACCTCATGAAAACGCCAGAGTAATGGAACCTTGTGCAAGAGCACATGGGTAAACCATTGCACAAAATCCAAAAGGACGAAGAAGACCAGCAATTGCGTCCAGGCTGGCCAAGTTGAAATATTGAAAAGTGCCAGACTGTCCGCTGTTATCCCCAATTGTTTGAACCAAATTCCCAGTACATCATAAACCCCACTGATTACAATGGCGAAAATGAAGAAGTTGAAAAACATATAAAACCCATCCAGCCAAAAATCCTTTCGGAAATTAGATTGGTTTTTACGCCAGGGAAAAAGTATTTCCAACAACCAAACTATTAAGGATATTAGAATGAGGCCCCAGAAATAATTGGAATGCCATGGTACTTGAAAGACCATTGATTTCCATGTCCAATTGGCCGTTCCCACGATACTGTTTGTAAAGGCATCTAAATATTCCATGCTAATCCATTATTGAAGTGGATACCACTCCACATCCTTTAAATTTTGACGCCTACCCTTTGAAACAGGAGCGTAGTTTTTGGCCAAATAGGCAAGGATAAGTTCTTCATTGTTGCCTAGGTCCCAAAGATTTTGTGTTTCCTGCATCCATCGTATGGTGGCTTCCCAACCTTCCCGGTTCATCCTATTTTGGGTGACCAATTTGGCCGAGTGGCAACTGGTACAATTTTGAATGGTGACCTTCATTCCTTCATCCTCAACAAAGCCAGTGGCGACATGAATCCCATTTTCTATGAGGTCATCTTGGGGTGCGGCTTCAACTTCTACTAGAACCTCAGGGGTTTCTTGGGGTTTGTTTGCCAAATAAAAAAGCCCTCCAAACAGCACAAGGAACAAGGCCAAAAATGCGAAAAGCACTTTGGACAAAAGTTTTACCTGATGTTCAAAATCACCATTCATTTTATACCACTTTTACCGCGATTCTATGGCAAGCGTTATTTAAATAGCCTTTGGGATTCCAGCCAGGCAGAACCATGGGTTGACTCTTTCCGTTTTCGTCGGTGGCGCTGGCCCAAATTTCATAATACCCTTTTTTTGGGAATGCGATTGTAGCACTAAAGTGCTGCCACGCCAATCGGTTGGCAGGTGCTTCCAGTGCGCAATTTTGCCAGGTACTTCCAAAATCCAGGGAATAGGACATCTTTTCAACCTTGAGTTCCCCTGCCCAAGCATGCCCATTTATTTTTAGTTTTTGACCGCTTTGTATGAGCGCTCCAGACCTTGGTGATGTAATAAGGGATTTTACGGGCATGGATTCTATGATGCACATATTTTCTTTATTCACTTCGCTACCGGGAGCGACCGTTTCACAGGGCACCCGGTACGAACTTCCTCCCATTTTTGCACCGTCATGAACCTGATTTCGGATGCTTAATCGGGTAAGCCATTTACCAGAAGCTGAGGCAGGCCAACCGCCACAAACCAGGCGCAATGGAAAACCATGAGCCAACGGAATATCCTTGCCGTTCATTTGGAAAGCCACCAAAGTTTCATCCTGTAATGCCTTTTCCAAGGGAACCCCCCTAGAAATAGGTTCTTTGCTGGGGTCACCACTTAGATGCGTATCGGCTGCGTGGTAGCCAATGTAAACTGTATCGGATTTAAACCCCACATCCTCCAAAATATCCCGAAGTCGGACACCTGTCCATTTTGCGCTGGAGACGGCCCCAACGGTCCATTGGTTTCCTTTTGCAGGGGGGGTAAATTCGCTCCTGCCATTCCCTCCGCATTCCAAGGTTAATTGATAGGTATAATGGGGAAATTTGGTTTTAAGTTCTTGGAGCGAATACGTCTTTTTGGTTCGAATGGATTCCCCATCAAGAACCAGTTCCCAAGTCTTTGGATTGATATTCTCCGGTATTTTTCCGTTGTTTCGGATAAACATGAATTCATTTGGGGTTACTCGGTCGTTCAACAAATGGGCCTGAGCCTCCATGTTCCAAGGTTTATCGTTCAACACCACCATTTCCTTGTTTTTTTGAAACAGTTCAAATGGGTCGGGGTCCTGAAGGCCAAGTGGGATATAACCCAAAGGCATTTTATTTCCAAAGACGATACGGGTTCCCAAAAGGCCGGATAATGCAGCCAAAGACAACCTCTGGTTAAATTCCCTTCTTTTCATGTACGACGAATACCAAAATCAAAAATAGATTAAAATTTTAGGCAGCTGTGTAACCAAGGTTACCAAAAACCATATGAATATAACATAGTTTTGATCAAGTTGCTAACCAAAGGGTAATGGATGCCAGATGTAGGCTTAAGTTCCAGAAGTCCTTTTAAAATCAGTTGGGATGAAGAAGAATATGAGCGGTTTTGACCGCGTTTTCCGGATACTTGTTGCCTTAGTAGTGGTGGTGCTATATTATTTCAAGATTCTTGAAGGCACTCTGGCTTATGTCCTTTTGGGACTGGCAGCAATTTTTACGCTTACTGGGTTCATCAGCTTTTGCCCATTATATGCACTTTTTGGACTGAGTTCCCAAAAAAACAAAAAATAGTTTTTGATCGGTTGTTTCTAAATAGGCCCCAATCCATGGATTGGGGTTTATTTTAATCTTTTCGCTAACTTGAGAAATGTCATACTATTTAAAAATCTCCCGTGATACATTTGAATATATTTAAATCCAATAAAAGTGAAATTACTTACCATTCCTTTAGTTTCTTGGGAAAACGGAGTTTGGATGATTGGCGTTTTCGCCGTGGTCGTCGTAGTCCTTGTTTTTTCTGTTTTGGCGTTGATGAACAGCGGAAAGAAGTAGGCTTTTCCCTAAGACAAACTTTTAAATTTACAGCTTATGTTGTTTGAGCCGTGGCCATGGTATGTGTCCGGCCCATTGATTGCCATAATAATGGCGATTCTCATCTTGATGGGAAAGCGTCTGGGGATGTCATCCAATTTGGAAACCTTGTGCACCTTGGGAGGAGCTGGAAGGTTTCTGGACCATTTTAAAATTGATACGGCTGCAAAAAGATGGAATCTTGTTGTGATCGCCGGAGTTGTTCTAGGGGGGGTTCTTGGAGCCAATTTCTTAAGCAATTCTGACGAGGTAGATATTTCTGCAAAGTCCATTGCCCTTTTGCAAGAATTGGGATTCAATAGTGCCGGAACGTCCTATTTACCAACAGAGCTTTTTTCCGTTGAGGCCTTAACCGAACCTACCGTTTGGATTCTACTTTTGGTAGCAGGATTTTTGGTGGGCTTTGGTTCCCGTTACGCGGGTGGGTGCACTTCTGGCCACGCAATATCGGGTTTGAGCAACTTACAGCTTCCTTCTTTAGTTGCTGTCTTGGGCTTTTTCGTCGGTGGCTTGATTATGGTCCATTTACTATTCCCTTTAATTTTTGGTGCATGAAGAACCTAGGGTATTTTATGATTGGGATTTTCTTTGGGATTGTGCTCTATAAATCCGAAGCCGCCTCTTGGTTCCGAATCTATGAGATGTTCCAATTTCAATCGTTTCACATGTATGGTATTATTGGGTCTGCTGTGCTTTTGGGTGCGGGATTTGTTCAGTGGGTAAAAAGAACAAAGGCCAAATCCTTGGACGGCAACCCAATTACGATTGCGGATAAAAAAAAGACTTTTGTGTCCAATGCACTGGGTGGTATTTTATTTGGCCTAGGATGGGCCTTGGCCGGCGCATGTCCTGGACCTATGTACACGCTTCTGGGTGCAGGATTCCTACCTATTTTGATCGTTATTTTTGGAGCCTTGTTAGGAGCTCTTGCCTACGGAGGGTTAAAATCCAAGCTACCCCATTAGTAATTGATGTCCAAAAAAACATATTTTTGCAATCCATTTATATAGAATGGCCCCGTAGTTCAATGGATAGAATAGAAGTTTCCTAAACTTTAGATGCAAGTTCGATTCTTGCCGGGGCTACTTTTCTTTGGTTGACTCCAAATCAATGGGTTTGCCAATCACCAACACTGTCACCTATTCTTTAGAACTTCCCAATTGTTGGAATAAGACCATATCTGATTTGACAATAGAATAGCAGATTTTGCCTTAAGGACCCTCCGAACAACCATCATTGTCCCGCTTTACTTTGGTATTAGATAATAGTGCTATTATCGACCAGAAGACTAAACCTCATGGCAACGGCTAATTTTGTAAATTTAGAAACATCCAGTTTGTTATCTAACATCTAAACACTATCTAAAATGAAATTACCAGCCATCCTTAACGTATTGACCTTAATGTTTTTACTTTCCAGCTGCTCCTCCTATTTGACCAGTTCGGAAAATGTGGGTAAAGTCAAGAACAGCTACAACAAAATATTGGTTGTTGGTCGTTCAAAGGACAAAACCGCACGGATCAAATTTGAAAATAATGTGGTCAATGAATTGGCGGCGAATGGAGTCAACGCCATTGCCTCCCATGCCACAAAAAATATTATAAATATCAACAAGAAGTATTCGGAAAGTGAATTGGTGTCCTTAAAGAAAAGTTTGGTGTCCAAGAAATATGATGGTGTACTCGTTACCAACCTTATTAATACGGAAGAATATACCGATGTTTTACCAGGTGGGAGTTCTACGGCCTACATACCCACACGTGTAGGTAGATTTGGAAGATACCTCACATATTACCCTATCACGACTTGGGAACCGGACCAGTTAAAAACCGGAACCAAATTTATTTTTGAAAGCACGCTTTATCGGTTAAACGAAAACCCGGGTGAGAATCTGCAATGGGTAGGGCGCTTTGAAGTTAAAGACCCCAGTAGTTTGGAGAAAACGGTTAAAAACTACGCAAAGGACCTAACCAGTGCCCTTGTAAAGAGCAGTGTGTCCAATTAGCGATCGCAGATGGATTGTATTGTGATATATATGCCGTTACAATGTGCTGAAAAATGATGCTTTCAAGAAAAAAATCAATACTGTTGGTTGCAGTTTCTGCACTCGTTTTTCTTTTGGGCTATTTGACACTGAAACAGACTGAACGATTGCTAACCGAAGCTTTTGAAAGCAAATTGGTCCTGATAAGCAATCAGTCTCCCTATCAAATCAGCTACAAGGGGCTTGACATATCAATTTTGAAACAATCTTTTTGGTTAACGAACGTGATGGTTTTGCCGGACAGCCTTCCAAGAGATGGAAAAAGCTTACAACCACATATGGCCATAGCTTCAATTACGGCCCATGATTTTGAGATTTTACCGCTGTTATTTAATCGGCACCTCAATATTGGTAAAATCGATATGAATAATTTGGAAATGGTCTATAGCACCCGAAAAGGTAATGGGCAAAAACAAAACAAATCATCAAATACAAAGCAAAAAAAGAAGCAGCCATTAAAGAAGCTGACTGTTGAATCAATTGAGATCAGGGACTATTTCATCACAGAGTTAAGCACGGACCTTAAGGATTCATTGTCAACGTTACAAGGTGAAAACTTTTCTATAAATGGGGTTGCCTTTGAAAGAACCCTTAGGGAAGGACAACTTTCTTTGAATCCTTCCAAGGTGGCTTTACATGCGTCAAACCTTTTTGGAAAATTGGGCAATACAGAATTAATGCTCTCAAATTTTCAATTTAATGCCAAAAATTCCTTTGCCCGTTTTGATAGCCTTCGAATTGGCAACCCCGATTCGTCAAGGCAAATTGCAAAACATCAGAAGTATAATAAACCTGTCAATAGTGCCCATATTCCTGTGATGGAATGTTTTGGAATTCAAACAGACAGTTTATTGAAACATGGAAATTTTGTTGCGGACAGCCTAATTCTGGACCATGCGCATTTTACCATAATCAAAAATATTGCAAAACCTTGGGACACGAACACAATCATTCCTTTGCCCCAACAATTACTGCGAAGCAAAAAACAAAATATTGCAATTGAAAGGGTACAGATCAAGGATGCAAAAACACAATACTTTGAAGTTGCCAAGACTGACGAGATTGAAATCCCGATTGATCAACTGCAAGTGACCATTGAAAACCTTGGGCATGGGACTGTGAGATCCCAAAATCAAGAGGAAAAGTCAATGGAAGTTGCCATTCAAGGGCGGTTTTTTTATGATTTTCCCGTTAGGGCACACTTTATGTTTCCAAAGCCAATGCAAAGCGACCTATTCCAGTTTGAGGGTTCTACAGGTCCTTTCCACTTTGAAACCTTTAATCCAATTATGGTCCCGACTTCCAACATAAAATTCGAATCGGGCCATGTGCAGCGTATCAATTTTAATGGAACCGGGAATGCAGAGAGAGCATCCGGTGAATTTGTGATGTTATACACTGATTTGACCACTACCGTATTAAAACGTAAAGGACATAAGAAAAATAAAACCTTTTCTTGGTTGGCCAATGCTACCGTTCGAAAACAAAATCCCAAGAACGGTAAGATAAAGGTGGCCAGTATGGAGCATCAACGGGTGCCCTATAAAGGGTTTGGAAATTATATGTTCAAAACCATTGAATCCGGGCTTACCAATTCCGTTTATCCCTTCGGGAATCGGAAAAAATATTAGTGAACTTACTATTTGGCTTTCAGTATGTTATAATTAATGCCCAATGCTAGATTATTAAATCCCTGAAAGGTATAGTCCAAGTTGATTTTAAAGCGGTTTAATCGTACAGTGGTACCTAGACTGGTCCTAAAACCTGATATTTCTCCCTGAACATCAAAAGGATCTACAAAATTAAATGTTTCTTGTTCTGTCACTATCGTGTAGGTTCCTAAAAGCGCATAGTTTGATTTGCCATTTGCATATCCGAGACTGCCATAGACATTCCAAACCGGAAATTTGGTGGAAATCAAGGTCTCCATCAACCAAGAATTCAGGTATACATCAACCTTTTGGGAATTCCCGGTAACAAAGCCGTCAGCCTGAAAGTCGTAGTCGGCGTCCAATCGGGTAAATGCGCCGAAAAGGGAAATGTGCAATGGCCATTTTTCCATTGATTGGACACTTTTAGTCACCTCATGCTTCAGCCCGAAACCAAAAACTCCCAACGCAACTCCTTCCACTTTCAATTTTGGAAAAAACCTAAAACTCAATTCTGAATTAAAGGGTAGGCCCAAGCTTGCCTGTAAAAAAGCATTAGGCAATAAATTCGTTGAGAACAGACCTATGCCTGTGGGAGCATCGAACACAAACTCCTCTCCATTTAAAGTTGCCACGAAGGTGACCTCCGATTCGGTAGCTCCCAATATTGTTGGTATCCGAACGCGGTTTGCCCCTCCTAGTACCTCTAGATTATCTATTGATGAAATATCAATTTCCTTGGACAATTTTTCACTGGGTACAAAAGACCCATTTGCCACTAAGGAAATATCAAGTTCCCAAGCTTTTTTGACTTCAGCCGAGTTGTTCCATCCTCCGATTAATCCATAAAGAAGGCCTTCACTTAAGGGTTCCAGATATAGAGATGCCAATTCTTCTGCAGACTCCACACCAAGCACCAAATAATTATTAAAATCAAAATCATTTTGGGCTTCTAGGCTTACGGCCGGAATTATTACTAGGAACAGGAATATTTTTTTAAATGACAACTTCATTTTTGCTGTAAAAATTTACCCACAACAACGGCTGTGATAATCACCAGGTAGACCTGTCCGGTCAATCCAATAAACATAGTAGCTTTTTGGGCCAGTCCAGTGACCGGCAATATATCCCCATAACCAATGGTCATCAAGGTGATAAAGCTAAAATACATAAGCTCCTCGGCCAATAGCCCATTATTCCCCAGTCCACTCAATGCCCCTCCCATGAAAGATCCTGGAATAACCAGTTCAATGGTAAGACAAATAAAAAAACCTATTAGTCCAAGGGAGATGTACCCACTGATCAGTCCAAAAATGACATTTTTGCTAACCTGTTCAGCGAACCAAACCTGTTTCAAAATCTCTAAGGTAACCACCAAATAGAATAAAAAGTACCCGGTCATCCTGATAAATCCCAACTCTCTGGAATTTATTGCCAACCCGGTTGAAATAGCAAAAACCACGGCACTAACAAACAACATGGCCATACCAAACCACATTAACTTGGGTTTTTTGGAAATTAAAACCACGCCCGCGAACAAGTTGACCAAAAACAAAATAGGTTCCAAAACATTTTCAAAAATGGCAGAGGGTACTATCAGTGAACCAAATAAAATAGCTACTTGACTGGATAGAAATAGTTCAAAACGGGTATGATACAACTTATCAAACATTGGCTGTACTTAAAGTGTTCAGTTTATGGCAATGGAGATAAACGATTTCAAGCGGAAAGCTTGAAAACGAAATTCTCTGGCCTATACCTTCCAAAAAGTTTTACCATTCTTGTCGCCCCGTGGCCCCTTAGCTATGCATGCAATAAGGCTTCGTCAAACTCATATCCCTTATAACTGACCTTAAAGAGCGCACTATAAAGAGATGGAATAAAAAGCAAGGTAATTACCGTACCGAACAAAAGGCCTATCATAATACTTATTGCCATTCCTTCCCACATTTCTCCTCCGGAAAGGTATAGTGGAACTAGGCCCAAGATTGTGGTGAACGTGGATAACAATATAGGTCTAAACCGCTGTAAACATGCCGCAATGACCGAATCTTGATCAGTTCGTCCAGCGGCCAGTTCTACCTCCATCCGATCAATAAGGACAATAGCATTATTGATCACTATACCCGCCAAAGATATAACTCCTAAAAAGGGCATAAAACCAAAGGCTTCCTGAAAAACCAATAATCCAACAACTACTCCGATTACCCCTAACGGAATGGTGAGTACTACCATGGTCATTTTTCGAACCGAATTGAATTGAATAATCAACAACAAAACGATAATAAACCCAGAAATAGGGAGGTAACCAATAATTGGCCCCATATTTTCCGCCGTTTGCTCGGCATCACCTCCCAGTTCGTAGGTGTAACCCTCCGGCCATACACCGCTCACTTGTTCATTCAACCAAGGAGTAACTACCGACATAATCGCAGAGGCATTCCCACCATCACGTAATTCGCTGCTTATATTTATGGTTCGTCTTAAGTCGAGGCGTTTTATTTTGGCATATTGCCATGCTGGCACAATGGAAGCAACTTGCAATAAGGGCACACTTTTACCGCTATTTTGCGAATAAATATTTAAGGTTTCCAAAGAAGCCAATGTTTGTTGCTGGCTATCTCCACTTCGCATAACGATGGGGATGGACTTATTGTCTTCACGATACTCCCCGGTTTGGAAACCATCTAAAACAGTTTGTAGCGATGTGGCAATATCTGAACTGCTGATTCCAGCAGTTTGAGCTCGATTCTGATCGATTTCAATCAAGAACTTTTTGCTTTTTGGTCCCCAATCGTCCTTAACATTTTTAGTGAACGCCACTCCAGACAACTTCTGCTTCACGGTTTCTGCTATGCTTGACAATTGGTCTGGTTCCGGCCCAGAAACTTTGATTTCTATCGGGGTACCCCCGCCACCAGAACCTAGTAGTCCTACTTTAATATCTGCGTTTGGAAAATTTTGAAAGGCGTAGCCATCTAAACGCCTTACCATTTCAGCATTCTCCTCAAAGGAGGTAGTGTTAACCAATATATGCGCATAATTGGAGTTGGCCTCATCCGGAGAGTACCCTAAATCATAGGATTCAGGTCCTTCACCGATATAGGAAGACCAACTTACGACCCCTTGCTCCCTTTCGGGGTTCACCTTAAGGGAATCTGTCATGAAGGCTTCTATTTGATTGACCACATCGGTAGTACGTTCTATTTTATTGCCTTCGGGAAGATTTATATCAATAGTGATCATGTTACGATCACTATCCGGGAAGAAGATGAAAGGGATATAGCCAAATCCATATAAAGAAAGAAAGAAGGCCAAAAATATGCCCACAATTACTTTGTATTTATGCCTTAGGGCCAGTAATATCAAATCTTTGTAATAGCGTTTGGCCGAGTTGATGACGCGATCAATAAGGCTTGGTTTTTTCTCCCCTCTGGGCGCTACCTTTAAGAACATAAAGCAAAACATGGTAATTACTGTGAGTGCTATTAACCAAGATGACATTAATGCTATGGTTATCACCACAAAAATGGGCCCAACAATATCCCCCATGGTGGTTGGGGATAGATAGAAGGCCAAGAATGCCGCCGAGGTGGTCAAAGTTGAAATCAACAATGGCATCCAGAGTTCAGAAAAGGCCTCAATGGCGGCCTTGTACTTTTCCATGCCCTGTTCCAGTTTGACCATAATGGTTTCTGCCACTACAATAGCATTATCAACCAACATGCCCAAAGCCATAATGAGCGCCGCAAGGGTAACCTGGTTTAGTCCCATATTGATAATGCCCATGAGCATCAAGGTCATGATGGTAACAATCGGAATTAAACTGGCGATAACGAATCCTGTGCGAAAACCCAAAAAGAGTAGCATGACCAACAATACAATACTGATGGACTGCATTAGGTTGACCATAAAATCGCTGACCTTAATATTGATATAATCATCCAATGAAGATACCCTTGTCAATTCCAAACCAATTGGGAGACGATTTTGCCATTGGCCCACTACTTGATCTACGGCTTCTCCCAGATAAACAATGTTTTTATCTTCCTTGAGGTTAATATGCATTGTAATGGCTTCTTTCCCATCTACACTGACAATTTGTGTTGGAGGATCAATATAACCTTTGGTAACTGTGGTGATGTCTCCAAGCTTTACCAATTGAGACCCATCTCCGACGGCAATGAGCATATTTTTAATATCCTCTATGGAATCGAAATTACCTGTAGGCTCCAAAATGATACGTTCGTCGCCTACATTGATTTGCCCACCAGAACTTAAAATATTGGTCGCTCCAATACTCTGTTGCAATTTGGAAGCTGATAATCCGTACTCCTTCAATCTGGTATTGTCAAACTCCACAAAAACACGCTCATCCTGCACCCCTCCAAGTTCTACTTTGGCAGCATCGGGGAGTTTGATTAGATCATCCTTAATGTCATCAGCGTAGTCTTTCATTTCAGAATAGCTGAACCCGTCAGAAGTGAGTCCCACAACAATTCCATATACATCGCCGATGCCATCATCGTTCAAATTGGGAGTTACCCCGGATGGAAGACCTTGAATGGAGCTTAATTTTCTACGCAATCGGTCCCAAACAGATTGGAGCTTTTCTGGTGAAACTTCATCTTTTAATGAAACACTAACCACAGAAAGCCCGGTCCGCGAGGTACTGGTCACTTCCTTAAGTTCCGGAAGCTCTTGTGCCACTTTTTCAATTTTATCGGTGACCAACTGCTCAACCCGCTCTGGACCGGCGCCGGGAAACTGGGAAACAACTGTAGCCACACGAACGGTATAAGGGGGCATGCTATCTTGGGATAGATTGAAGTACATACTGATTCCCAATAGAACGATAGTGGCCAACACCATAAAGGTGATACGATTTTTATCGATGGAGAATTTTGCTAAATTCATTGTTTGAGTGGTTATGGTGTTGTTATTGCAACCTTACTTCTTGCCCATCCAAAAGGGTCTGCAAGCCTGCCACTGCTATTCTTTGCCCAGAGGAAAGTCCAGAGGTAACTTCAAAACCTTGAGCGGTTAAATTGCCTAATTGAACTTCTTGTTTTTTTACTTTTGATGTTTCCTCATCCCCTTCGACGAGAAAAACAAAACGTCCGTTACTATCTTCTCCAACAGCATGGGCAGGTACGACCAAAACATTGTTGGTGGATTTATAATCCCCAAAATCAAAAGTGACATTAGCGGCCATTCCGCTCTTTATTGCGTCACTGGGATTAGTCACTATAACCCTCACAGGATAGGTAGAGGTATTGGCATCCACTGCAGGGGCCACCTCTGATACCTTACCCTTGAACTGGTCTTCTTCGATAGAGGTGAAATCCACGACCACATCCATATTGGGTTGAACGCCATTGATGATACTTTCGGGTATGCCCAAGGTAATTTCCATGTCCGTTCCGGCATTTAAAACAGCAACAGCCTGCCCAGGACTTACATTTTCATCTATTTCCGCAGAAACAGAAGCGATAGTGCCATCTTCAGGTGCATATATATAACCATAATTAATCTGTTCCTGTTGAATTTCAACACCTCTTTTGGCCGATTTATAACTTTCCTCAGCATTTCTGAACGAATTCTTGGCCGCTTCAAAGTCACTCAGGGAAGTACTCCCTTTTTCATAGAGCGTTCGTACTCGATTAAGGCTCAACTTAGCCGTATTCACTTGTGAAGCGGCACTGTTCAACTGGGTAATGGACTGCTCATAGGCCAACCGGGCCTGCACGTTGTCCAATTTTGCCAATAGTTGACCCTTTTTCACTTTTTGACCAAGCTTTAAATCGAACTGTGTAATAATGCCCGAATTTCGAAAACTGAGGTTGATGATTTTATCCGTTCTGGCGGTACCACTAAAAGTTCTGGATTCTCCACCACCCAAGAAACCAATTTCCATATACTTCACCGGACGCAATACGGATTCCTCTTTCTTTTCCTCGCCCCCACAGGAAAACAGAAGTATACTAAGTAATAAATAACCGTAGTGTTGTATTCTTTTCATGTTCCAGATATTTTGGTCAATTAATTTTGATTGTTCAGGAATTCAAAAAATCGTTGCCTGAACTCGTTATTTTTTTCCTCTGTATTCAGCAGAAAATAATAGCCCAGAAACCGCTCCAATTGCAGGGCATTGATTAAAAAATTATATACCGCATTGGTCCTTGCCAATTGCGCATCCAAATAGTTGTTTTGGGCATCCAGCAACTGGACAATATTTACTGCCCCTTCGGAATAGGAAGCGCGAGTGAGCTCAAGAGCCTCTGCTGCCGTTTCCTCGGATATTTTTGACAATTGAATATTGGACATTTGGTTCACAAGATTCAATACTCCATTTCTCACGTTCACAGCAATGCCCAGTTCCAAATTGTCCTTATTGATGTCCAACTGATCCTTTTGGATAATTGCAGTTTGTCTGTTAATGTTGTTCAAGTTCTGATTGATAATGGGGATTGATATACTAGCTCCCGCCGTGTAATAGTTATCGACCAAACCAAATCCCAAACCTTCGGGAACCGTGCTACCTGCACCGGAGCGGTTAAAAGTTGAATTATATTGTCCCTGTAAGGCTACTGAAGGTAAAAAACGACCATATCCATTAAGCCGAATATTACGTTCTGTTGCCTCCAAACTGTAACCTAGGGATTTTAACTCCGGGGCATTCCTGTAGGCCTCTTCAATTAAAAAAGCAATGAATGGTTCGCGTAAGCTCGGGTTATCCAAAAGACCAAAGAGTTCATCATAATTATAATCCTCAAAAACCCCCTCGTCCAGCTCAGCATCGATAACATCAATTTCTAGATTAGCAGGATTGTTCAATAGTTGATTGAGCACCAAAAACCCTTGCTCCAATTGGTTTATCGCCTCTACCATGGCTTGGGTGTTCTGCGCCATTTCACTTCGAAAACGTAGCATATCGGATTTTCCAGACTGCCCGGCTTCAAAATTCTGTTGGGAAATTTGCAAATTCGTTTTTGTTAAGTCCACATTCCTTACTTGAATCTGCGTGTTTGCCTTTAGTATTAGCACGTTGAAATACGCATTGGCGGAATCGAAAATCAAATCCAATTGGGAAGCATTAAAATCTTCCTGCTGGGCTTTCTGTAGCTTCTTTTGAATGGCAATATTGGCATTTGCCGCCTCCGAAAATATGGTTTGATTTAACGTAAGGCTTCCAGCTGTTGAAAATTCAGGGTTTTGTCCGTTGCTGATTGCAGCTAGATCAGGATCCACATAGGAGGCGGTCCCTGAAGCGGTTAGCGATGGCAAATAATTGCTTGTGGCTGTTTTTACTTCCTGAGAGGCTAAATCAACATCTTTCTGACCAGATTGAATGGACAAATTCTGTTCCAATGCCTGATTGATTACCGTTAGAAGGTCATATTCCTTTTCAGATAAAACATTTCTGAATTCACCGACAAAATCTGTTTCTCCAATTAAACTGTACTTGATTGGAAACCCGATGGCGTCGGATGTATTGTAGTTTATGGTCAGTCTTGGGTTATAATCTATGTAGATTGGTAACTCTGATAGGGGTGTTCCGGTGACATAGGCCTCGATATTTAAAGCTATTCGCCTAAAAAATTGGTCGAGATTCTCCTCCGCCTGTAAAGTGGCCAAAAAACCTAGCTTTACATCGCTTGGACCGTTCACGGAGAAAGAGGGCATTTTCCGAGTTATAAGTTCTTGGGCCAAGATCTTTTTTTCTTCGATGGTCATGAAAAAACCACCGGCAAGGTAAAGTGCGTCTATCCCATCAAGATTGGAGGTGATATCATTCACGGACTCAAAAGGAATTAGCCGATAATCTGCATTCAGAGTAGCCAATTCGGCATCAAAGATTTCCTTTAAGGGCAAAATGTTGGCAATGGGAGCATCTATGGCAATTCCCAAGTTCTTAAAATCACTTAGTTCCTTAAATCGTGTCAAATCATCATGGTAAGATTCCGATTCTATCAAATAGGTGAAATTCTCAATTCCCGAACTGGTTTTGGAAAGGTCCAGTTGTTGTACATCCCTATTTACCGCTCCAAAAAGGATAGTAGGTTTCTTGTGAACAGTCATAGGGCTGATAATCTCATTGTTGAGCACCCCGAAGGCCAAAATGATATCTGCATTGCCTGCGATAAGCTGATTGTAGTTACTACGTGCTTTTTCCAGATTAAAATCGTTGACCAAGATGTTTTCTGGAGAAAACTCAATAATGGCATCTTCCCCAACCACAGCTGTAATTTCGTTTTGAAGCTTTTCAATTAATGGGGACAGCTCCGCTGTTACACGATCCAGGAGCACTCCAATTTTATATGTGCGCTTTTCCTGGGCAGACCCCGATAGCAGGCCGAACGAAAGAAAAAGAAGGACAAAAAGTATTTTGTTGGACTTCATACAAAGGTTTCTATTTCAATGCGGTAAATGCATTGGGAGGTTGATACGTATTTTAGAATATGCCAGAAAATCAATTTTCTTTTTCACTGGTATTGAGATTAAGTTTAGCAATGAGTTTTTCAATGGTCAACCCTTGAACCAATATGGAGAATATGACTATGACATAGGTGACAACTAGAAAAAGATCTCTCTCCATGGACTCTGTTAGGCCCAGGGCCAGTGCTATGGAAATTGCTCCCCGCAAACCGCCCCAGGTCATGATCAATGTTGTATTGGGGACAAAATCCAACCGTTTTTGAAACAATTTGACAGGAACTATAAGTGAGATGTATCTGCATGCCAAGGCAATGGGTATGGCCAGCAGTCCGGCATAAATATAAGTGGTGTTGAATTCCAGAACCAGCATTTCCATACCGATCAATACAAACAATATCATGTTTAGGAGAATATCAATCAACTCCCAAAACTTGTCCACATAATCTTCGGTCAATTCGGACATGGCATGCTCGCGTGTTTTATTCCCTCCAACCATAAGTCCTGCTACTACCATGGCCAAAGGAGCGGAGACATGCAAGTGGGTAGCGATGACGGTACCCGTCATAACAGTGGCCAAGGTAATGATCACTTCTATATTGTAATCATCAATCTTTTTGAGAAAATAAAAGGTGAGCCAACCAAGGATAAGTCCCAGAAACAATCCACCAAAAACCTCTACCACAAAAAGCTCAAGAACCCCGTGCAATGAAAAACTTGTTGACCCGCTGGCCAGGCCAAATATGGTGAGGAATACCACTACACCAACCCCATCATTGAACAAAGACTCCCCAACGATTTTAATTTCCAATTTTTTGGGTGCCCCAGCTTTTTTTAAGATTCCCAAAACAGCTATGGGGTCGGTAGGGGAAATCAAAGCCCCAAATAACAGGCAATAGACAAATTTTACATGGAGGCCCAAGGCAATCAATAAATAATACACTGCACTTCCTACCAAAAATGTTGATACCAATACGCCAAAAGTGGCAAACACCAACACGGGCCAACGTTGTTCCTTTAACTTATTAAGATCTGTATGGAGTGCTCCCGCGAAAAGGAGAAAGCTCAGCATAATATCGAGCAGAACTACCTTGAAATCTATTTTTGAAATAATAAACCGCTCAGCTTTCAAAAGAGTGTCATCATAATAGCTAAGCGCAAAAACCGCTAAAGTGAAAAGAATGGTGATCAGCGTTAAGCCAATTGTATTTGGCAATTTAAAGACCCTAAGATTCACATATCCAAAAACGGCGGATAGAAAGACAAGAATGCTGGTTATTACGAAATAGTCCATTCTAAGTCAAAGCTTTGGTTGGTAATTGGATTAATCCTTTCAAATTAGAAATTATTTCAAGACTTCGGTAAATAAAGTAGAAGAAATAGTATTTTGTTTAAGCTTTATGGTCGCTAACGTATCAAAACATGTATAATCCATGAACTAAAATGATCGGTCTTAGGTTTAGTGAAAGCTAGGAAGCTGTCAAAACCTTTGGGTCATCTTTCAAATAAAACCTAGGTATGCCACTAACAGACCAAATCCATGGGCAAAATGAATCGAAATTATCGGTCAAGGAAAAGGCTTGATTCTTATTGGAGCTACTTTTTCTTTCACTTTTCTTGGTTACCTTAGCATAAAACGAGGCCCAAATGGAGAAGAAGATCAAAAATGTATTTATCGAGGGTGCCATAAGCCCCACATTTATTGCAGATTCCATAGCACATCATCAGCATAAGACCCAAATTGGAGCCCATGATATTTTTCTGGGACAGGTTAGGGCAGATGAGATTGAGGGTAGGACGGTCAGTGCCATAGAATATACTGCATACGAGGAAATGGCCAATCTTAAGTTCCATGAAATTCGAGAGCGTGCATTCGCCGAGTTCGATCTTACTTGTATGCATATCTATCACAGCCTTGGTCAGGTTGCTGTTGGACAGCTCTGTCTTTTTGTATTTGTCTCCTCACCGCATAGAAAAGTTGCTTTTGAGGCAATCCGTTTCGTCGTTGAAGAAATAAAATCACAAGTGCCCGTTTTTGGAAAAGAACTTTTTGAAGATAACTCCTATCAATGGAAGGTTAACACGTAGGTTATGGTTGATATTACCCAAAAACAATCCACACTTAGAACAGCTATTGCCCAAGCCGTGGTCAAGGTAAGTTCTGAAAACACCATAACCGCAATCAAAGAGGGTAAGGTTCCCAAAGGGGATGTCTTTGCCATGAGTAAGGCTGCTGGCTTTTTAGGGGTTAAAAAAACTGCCGATTTGCTACCAGATTGCCATCCACTTCCCGTAGAGCATTGTACTATTGACTATAAAATAAACGGTCTGGAAATCACTGTGGAAATCTTGGTTAAAACCTTTTATAAAACTGGTGTGGAAGTGGAAGCGATGCATGGCGCCAGCATTGTGGCGCTAAATATGTACGATATGCTAAAACCCATTGACAAGGGAGTGGAAATTCACCATATCAAACTACTGCAAAAGACAGGTGGCAAATCTGATATCAACAGAACGTAAACGTATATTGCTGCCCAGTGAAATTGTATCATTCTTTTTTGGGACCTAAATTCCCGAGCATCGCCTTGGTGGTATTGTCCAAATCGAACTGTGGTTGCCATCCCCAATCTGTTTTGGCCACACTGTCATCAATACTGCTGGGCCACGAATCAGCTATTTGCTGTCTAAAATCAGGGGTATAGCCAACCTCAAAATTTGGGAGGTGCTGTTTGATACTTTCTGCCATTTCAGATGGAGAAAAGCTCATGCTGCCCAGATTGTAAGACGATCTAATACTAAGTTTTTTGGGCTCCACCTCCATCAGATTTATGGTGGCCCTTATGGCATCATCCATATACATCATGGGAAGTCTGGTATTAGGTTTCAAAAAACAGTCATAGGTTCCATCTTCAAGTGCTTTGTGATAAATTTCTACGGCATAATCTGTGGTGCCTCCACCGGGCATTGTTTTCCAGCTGATCAGCCCTGGGTAACGAACACTTCGCACATCAACCCCAAATTTTTCATGGTAGTATTCGCACCATCGTTCCCCTGAAAGTTTACTGATGCCATAAACGGTGCTAGGTTCCATAATGGTGTTCTGAGGAGTGTTTTCAGTTGGCGTGTTGGGCCCAAAAACAGCTATACTACTAGGCCAAAATATCTTCCCAATTTTTCGTTCCTTCGCAAGGTTCAAAACGTTGAAAAGGGAATTCATGTTCAAATTCCAGGCGCGCATCGGAAACTTCTCCGCGGTGGCACTCAACATGGCGGCCATGAGGTAGACCTCATCAATTTCATAATGCATTACCACATCCTCTATGGCCTCATAATTGGTAGCGTCCAATAGCTCAAAGGGACCTGAATCCATTAAGCTTTCACTACCTTCCCTAATATCACTGGCGATAACGGTTTCTGCGCCGTGCTTGGCCCTCAATTCCATGGTTAACTCGGTACCGATCTGTCCACAGGCACCAAGAATAAGAATGGGTTTTTGCATTTAAATTGAAGTTAATTGCGTTATGCCGTAAAGATAGCCTTTATTAAAATTTGTACATTCGCTTATGCGAAAATTGTCATGCATCCTCTTGCTTTTTTTAACCTTTTTTAGCTGTAAGGAAAAAGAACAATCCCCAGACCAAAACAGTTTGGATACTCTGGAATTCGACTATCAAAAAATGCCCAAAAGGACTGGTATAAATCCTGAAGCCACTGAGATATTAAATGAATGGTCGGAATTTCAAGATTTTAATTCCAGCTTTACCGTGCTTTATAAGGCTACGAACAATGAAGATTTGGTTTTGGCCATAGACGAATTGATTAAAAAGGAAGAAGAGCTTGCCAAGTCAGAATACCCTGAAACGTTTGATGAATTTCAAATCAAGAGCAGGCAGCGAGTGGTAAAGACCTATTTGTTCAAAGTAAAGGCTAGTATAGTCAACAATACAAAAACCACGGAACCCACCATTGAGATGATTAAAGCATATAATGCGTTTAGGGCCCAGCTAAATGTATTGGTGAACAGTCAACTGGATAAAAAACTCATTTTAGATGAAAGTTAAGATTACAGCCCTATTGATGTTGGCATCGCTTTGTTGGACCAATGCGCAAAAAAGTCAAAAGGAAGAAATTAATAGTGTATTGGATACTTGGCATCTGGCGGCTGCCCAAGCTGATTTTGAAAGTTACTTTGGAAAAATGACCAAGGATGGGGTCTTCATCGGGACCGACGCCACAGAGAATTGGCAAAATGAAGAGTTCAGGTCATTTTCAAAACCTTATTTTGATCGGGGAAAAGCTTGGAGCTTCACGGCAGTGGAACGAAATATTTATATCAACGGCCAAGGAGATTTTGCCTGGTTCGATGAGCTTTTGGATACCCAAATGAAACTTTGCAGAGGTTCCGGGGTACTTAAAAAAGAAAATGGGCAATGGAGAATTGCCCATTATGTGCTTTCAATAGCCGTTCCAAATGAAAATGTGACCGAATTAATTGAAATCAAAAAAGAGAAGGACAGCCTATTGCTGCTCCAACTTAAAGAACGCTAATACCTAGTTTTCCCCCTCCGGCTTTTCCTTTCTTGATTGTAAGGCTTGCTTGCTAAGACTGGCCAAATTGAAATTTGGGTCCAACTTCAGGGCTTCATCAATGGCAGCTATGGCGGCTTCAATATTGTTTTTGTCCTTATTGTAAGTAACCAACCCCTTTAGATGGAAAAAGGCAGCTTTTAACGGAACTTCATAAGGTTGTTGACGCTCATAAAAAGCATATTTCATGTCGTCCTGTGAATTGGTGATACCATAATCTATGCTAGACATGGCGCCATCATTGTCGCCCGTTTGGATTTTTAAATCTGCAATCTCATAGGCCAAATAGGCTGAAGGTACGCGGTCAAAAAGAACCTGAAAATGTTCCAAGGCTCTTTTTGGTTGGTTCAGGGCCTTCAAGGATACGGCCTTTACCTGTACCGCAAGATCGGAGTCATCACCCTTTTTCTCAATACCAATTGTATTTAGGGCCTGCATGTGCTGGTTGTTGTTCATATAAACAAAAGCGAGCGTATCCCTTCGCTCCGTAGAAGGAGCCAAAACGTTTAGATGGGTAAGCGCTCCGATAACCCCGCTTACATCCCCTTGCAATCGCATTTCTTTGTAGTAAGCCTGGTAGTGGTCCAAAAGCTCATTTTTGGTCTGAGCTATACCGTTGATGCCCATCATCAAAAGCAACAACAAAACAATCTTTTTCATTTATCTAGATTTTCGTGCGCCAAAACTAAAAAAATAATCGGTATAATGCTGTTAAAGAATACTATATGCCATAAACAAAAAAAGATGCCCATTGGCACCTTTTTCAATAGCAATAGTTTTTTATAACGCCATCATGCTGATGTCCTTATCTGTATGTTGTTTTAACAAGGTTGCATAAAAAGCCAAGCTTTTTACATCCTTGCTTAGGCAAGATTTCAGAAAACCACATAAATCCTTGTAGAAAAGATTTACGGGCATGGTGGATACGACCATATTAATGGTCTTTGGATCGTATTCTTGATCATTCAAAACCACATCCATTTTTATGCGGTGGTGATGATAATCTATCTCAACATCGGCAGCATTATAATGTTTTCTTAGAATGGACCGATGCAATTCCTTAAATCTTGAGGTTATGTTTTCCCTTGTACTACTTTTTGTAATCAAATTCTCCATCTCCATCAAGATTCTTGTTGTTAATCTTGAATTTCCCATGACACTACTAACTTATTCGTATACAAAGGTAACGTGAGACTTCATAACTTATTAAAAATCAAATATTTAATTAACTTAAAATTATCTTAATTGTTGTGAAATGTTCTTGGGATGTTGTCAACTAGGAGTCTATGGGAGTATGAAAAGCATGGCCTTTGTTAAGAAAACTCCTGCTCTGGATCACTTTGCCGCGCTTTTGTTCTTTTTTATCGACATAATCAGGAGGTTTTATGCCCAATTTAATGGCTTCTTTTGTATAATAATCCCTTTTTATGGGGTGAGAAGGAAAAACACCATTAAAGATTTCTCCCCAATAGCCATACCGTATGATTGTGGAAATTAGGTGGATACAATCGTCCAGATGAATCAAATTGATAGGGTCATCACCATTGGTAAGGTTTTTTCTGCCGGATAACATGGTAGCAGGGTGCCGTTTGGGACCTATCAGCCCTCCAAAACGGACAATTGCAGTTTCCAAATCATCGTCGCTGCTGAACAGCTTTTCAGATTGAAGTAATTGAATTCCGGAAGCGGTGGTTGGATTTGTTACTGTCTCTTCCGAAACCAGGCCTAACACCGAACCGTAGACGGATGTGCTACTTACAAAAACTACCTTTGAAATAGTGCTCTTTTTTATGGCGCCATACAGCAGCTTCATTTTATCAATATAGCTTTCCTGGTTTCCACTCCGAAGTCTCGGTGGGATATTGACAATAAGAATGTCCAAATCTGCAAGGAAGCCGGAGATGTCCCCAACAATTGCCACAGGTGAAAAGGATATTTGAAATGGGGTGATTCCTTCCGCTTCTAGAATGGGGAGTTTCTCAAGCGAGGTCGTGGTGCCCTTTACAAAATAGGATTGCTCCACAAGGGTTTTGGCCAAGGGCAGGCCCAACCAACCACAACCTAATACACCAATATTTCTATTCAAATCTTAAGGTTTTGGTTACCAAAATGGCATCGTTCAGCACAAAAGGCATGGGGATACTGTTTTCTGGTCGAGCGGGAACTGTAAAATCCTCATGGGAGAGTAGATCGTTTGAGGATTCATAAAAAGTAAGTTCCAGAATCGAATCCTTTGGGAAACTCAACTGCAGTTCCGTATAATCATTGTTACTGATGTAATGGGTCATTAATCTTCTTTTTCTTTGCTTCAGAAAATCATCGGACAACACAATGCCATTTACCTTGGCAGTATTCAGGCGAATGGGATTGGAGTAGATATCGAGGCGATTGACTTTTCTTTTTGAGGTCACGCAGAGTTCCAAAATACGTTCATTGCCAATTATCGTGTCATGGATCGTGTCGATTAAAGGTGGTTGAATCTCCTTTTTCGGGGCATCTTGTACAAAGGTAAAGTCCGTTCTGTATTTGCTGGGTAAGGTTTTAAATTCCCCAGCTTCTGGAACACGCTTGTCGGTTCCCAAAAACTGGGCGTTCCAACCAATAAGCTCCTGATCATAAGTAGCCCAAATGGTAGCATTCGAATCTGTGTTGTACACATAGAGCAAACTGCTTGGTTTTGGTCTGTTCTCATTAAAATCAGATTTAATGTGCCCGGAAATACTAAATGCAGCAAAAAGGACAAGGGTTAAATAAGCAAGTCGATCCTTGTTTTTGAGCTGACCAAAAAAGGGTAGTACCAGATAAAACAATAGGGTGGTAAACACCGTGGCAGCGACCAGCATTTTCAGTCCAAGACCCACTGGAAACATTTTAATGAATGGAGAATGGATGAAAATGGCCGGCAAGGCCAGAAAGACAAGCAAAAAGGGATTTGGTTCTTCCTGGTTGATCAACACCATAAATGCTGCAAGCGTTCCGAACAAGGGTACAATAAAAAAACTGGCTCCTTGTAGATATATGCCTGCCAAACCACAGATGGTAAGCCAAAGGAACAGAGGCGCAACAAGAAGATTTGTGGTACCCGTCTTTCTAAACTGGTGGTAGACCCAAAAACAGATGGCCAGTGAAAGCAGCGCATAAACCAAAATATAAGTGTGACCGTTGTAAGTAAAACCATGTAGCATATCGTTGAATCCAGGGTACCAAAATTTTATGGCAGACCAGCCAAGGTATCCTATGAGGCCATTTATTAAAAGCGTAACAAGCATTGGGACAAAACCAAGTGCAACTTCCTTTGGATGAAGGCGTTTCTTCTTGAACCCTGAAAACAACAAAACCAAAAATAACACCACCGCTAATGCAAACATGGGCCAAATCCATTCGAATGGATAGGAGACCAACCGGAAGAAGGGTAGATTAAAGTAGATATAGTCATCCAAGCTTTTGAGATTGCCCAAATCGGCTTGGCTAAAGTGCTTGAGCAGCGGCATTAAATAACTTCCTTGATGCGCTAATGAGTTTTTGTCCAGCCTTTCATAGGAATCCAATACCGTATGGTAGTCGTAGTGGTCATCTATAAAGGCAAGGTTAAAGCCTTCGATATCCCCATCCTCTCTAAAAACGGTAAGATCGGTGTCGTTGGGCAACATTTTATAGATGCTATAGGCAAGCGAATTCGCGACCGGGAATTTGGGATTGGCCTCAGTGAATTCCTGAATAAGCTTTCCATTGCCCCTATTGGTTTCTATAAGCATATAACTTGGGCCACCGCTACCTCTGGCCTCAAAATTGATAACTAATCCCACCTCTTTGGCCCAGGGGTGTCTGTTTACAAATAGATCTGCTCCGTTAAGACCGAGTTCCTCAGCATCCGAAAAAAGGATAATGATATCGTTCTTAGGACCACTTCCTTCCGCTAGGAATGCCCTGATGCCCTCTAAAATGGTGCCGATACCGTTGCCGGCATCACTGGCTCCCAAAGAGGAATGTGGACTGCTGTCATAGTGTGTCAAAACCATTAGCGCCTTACCCTCCGAAGTTCCCTTGATTCTTGCCAAAATATTTGTGGCTTTGCTCAAATTGGCCCAATCTCCAGCAGTATACCCTTCTTGAATCTCGGTTTCCAAGCCCATTTTTTTGAGCTCGGAAATAAGATAGCCCCGTACCTTGGCATGTCCGGGAAAGCCAACGGCATGGGGCTCCTTGGAGATATTTTTTATGTGTTCAAGTGCCCTATCGGTGGAAAAAAGGCCCATGGCTTTTTCCGAATCGTTTTTGTATTCAGGCATAAGTGCCTTGTAGCTCCAATAGACAGAGAAAAAGACGAGTAAAAGGGCTATTGTTCTGGAAAGTTTCATTGTTTGATTAAGTTGGCAACTAAAAATATGAATTTACGAAAGCTTCGCATATTCATTGTCAATTATTTAAATAATTCGTTAAAAAATCATATATTTATTAATCAACCCAAAAAGTAACGTTATGGCAATCAAGAGTTTTCAAGGCGTTCGGTCTAAAGATGCATCGAAGAAGGAATATGACGCTCCAATACTGGTAGAGGACTATATGACCAAAAAGTTGATTACTTTTTCGCCAGAACAATCCATTCTGGAAGTCATGGAAGCATTTGCCAAACACCATATTTCCGGTGGCCCCGTGATGGACAAAAATGGTTTCTTGGTCGGAATCATTTCGGAAGCCGATGCTATGAAGCAAATTTCCCAAAGTCGGTATTTCAATCAGCCCATTTTGGACAAAAGTGTGGAGCGATTTATGACGAAAAATGTCCAGACCATTCCACACGACATGAGCATCTTTGATGCTGCAGGTGTGTTCGATAAACACAATAGAAGACGATTACCGGTGATGAAAAATGATATCCTGGTAGGGCAGATTAGCCGAAAGGATATCGTTATCGCAGCACTTAAACTGAGTGCGCAGAACTGGAAATAACCTTTTTCATTTCCTTTTTATTCCCTTTTTACGATGATGTAATGGTCATGGTCTAGGGGTAGGTACCCTAAATCGTAGACAAAATAGTAAGTAGCTCCTTTTTTGGTGGTGTACAGATTGGTAATGTATTCAAAATCGAAACCCTTGTCCACTAACCGCATTTTGGTGGTCTTTGTTTTACCGTCTTTCAAGGGAAAACTATCCAGAATACGATAATTTTTACGCAGTCGGTTATTGATATTGCGGACCAAGTTTTTACTGTCCTTGTTGATTCTGTTGTTATATGCGTTTCTGCAATAGTCAGAACAGTATTTTTTATCAATTCTTCCCTTCAAAGGGTCTCCACATTCCAAACACTTTTTTCCCGTCATGCCTCATCGTTAGGTTACAACAATATCGTATTTTTTCAATAGACCGATGAGGTTTTCCTTGCTGAATTGAGTCTTTTTAAGCTGATTTTGTTCGGGGTCGATGTCTAGATTAAAAGAAGTGGTAAAGTCGGTTTGGTACAACAGGGTGCGATGAAACAGGGCTTTTTCCAGATTACACTGGTCAAATAACGCTTGAGAAAGATCTGCTTCGGAGAAGTCGGTTTCCACCAAGAGGCAATCCACTACATGGGTGCCCTGGAGTGAAAGCCCAAAGAATGATGCCAAGGTAAGATTGCAGGATTGAAACCGCATCGATAGTAGTAGATCATTGCAATCTTCAAAGCGGAGGCCTACCAATTTACTTCCTCGAAAGACAGTTTCCTTAAAAATGGTGTGTTTGATATTGGTGTTGGTAAGGTCGCAGTCGACAAACTCACATTCCATAAAATTCTGGTTGTCCAAAAACCCTCCCGCAAAATTACAATTGGTGAACACGCAGTTTTCATAATCCGCCCTAGGAAGGGGATTTTGGGAATAATCCTCTCCTTTATATTTCTTGTCCGCTATGAACTGCTTGTGCATATTTTAATACTAATCGTCCAATAGGATGGCTGGCAATTGAAGTTCTTTGTATTTGTTATTGTACTTCGTCATTTCCGTTTGGACCAAGGCGTTCTTTTCTTTTTCAAAGGTCTTCCATTGGTCCAGAAGGTCACGTAATCGCTCTTTCACTCCGGTGGTCACCTGAGGTTCGGCCACATCAACAAAACCTTTCAGGTGCATAAAGTCGGCATTCAGTTGGTTATTGAAGTTGATTACATCCTGAAAGGTCTTCTGCTTGGGTTGAATCAATTTTTCTTCCCATGCGCTAATACGTTTCACTAGAGAATCGCCCAGTTGAACAAGTTCTTCGGCAGCAGCCTTATCCTTTAAGAGTTTCCCATATGCCTTCAATTGTGCTTTTGCCGAACGCATTTGGTTGACTGCCTCATGCATACCATGAAGACTTTCTTCAATTTGGCCCAAAACCTGCTGCTGTTCCATATAAGCGGCTTGTGAAGCTTGTAATTTGGGATTGGGAAGGATGATCACCTCGGTTTCCACAGTTTCGTTCTCCAAGGTCATACGCAGGGAATAGGTTCCTGGTGCTACCCGTGCTCCATTATAATTTCCAAAGACAAAAACCTTGTCAATAGCCGGAATGGCTTCTTTCCTAAAATCCCAAGTAAAGCGATTGTATCCTTTTTTGGAAGGAAGCACCGCAGGTTTTGGCGGGCCACCAGGCCAAGTCTTAAAATCCTTGGGTTTGGAATTGGTGTAGGTCCGAATGACCTCGCCATTTTGAAGCACTTCCAATGTCAACTTTAAGGAATCCGCTTTTTTGGGTAGGAAGTAATCCAAAGTGACTCCTTGCTTGGGATTTTGTCCCAACCCCGGAGGTAGTTTTTCTGGACTTTGTCCGAACAACCTATACGTGTTTTTCGGTTTGAAAATATGTAGTGCGTTTCCAACTCCTTTACTGCCTTGAATAGCGCCCAGATCATCCAAAATCCAAAAGGAGCGGCCAGCGGTGGCCACCACCAAGTCGTTGTCCTGAATCATAAGGTCATTGATAGGTACTACGGGAAGATTCAGTTGAAATTGTTGCCAGTTCATGCCATCGTCAAAAGAAATATAGAGTCCGGTTTCGGTTCCGGCATAAAGGAGACCTTTTTGTTTTTTGTCTTCCCGTACCGCACGAACAAAAGTGTGCTTGTTGGTAAAGCCGTTGGTGATTTTGGTCCAGGTTTGTCCGTAATCATTGGTTTTGAAAACGTAGGGTTTCAAATCCATGAATTTATAGCGCATTACCGCCATATAAGCTGTGGCGGGATCGTGTGGGGAAACCTCAATGCTGTTGATAATTCCTTCCGCAAGGTTGGGTGGGGTAATATTTTCCCAGTTTTGTCCACCGTCCTTGGTGATATGGACCAGTCCATCGTCGCTTCCGGCATATAAAACCCCTTTTTCATGGGGAGACTCCACAAGATACATCAGGGTATTATAGTTTTCGCCACCCGCACCCTCATTGGTGTAAGGCCCCCCGCCGAGACCTTGCTTTTCTAGTTGGTTCCGAGTCAAATCTGGGCTTATGACCTCCCAACTTTGTCCGGCATCCGAGGTTCTAAAAACAACATTTCCTGCATGGTAGATGGTGTTCCGATCATGGGGAGAACTAATAATCGGTGCGTTCCAATTATATCGGAATTTGAAGTCTTTCGGAACCTTGCCTAGGCCAAGTTCTGGGTATTCCTTGATTGGTTTTCCCTCGTTGGATGCTTTCACCCACTTCTCAATAATGCCTTGGTAACAGCCACCGAAAACGACTTCAGGATTATCTGGGTCGAAGGCCAAATAGGCGCTTTCGCAGCCTGCTACGGAATACCAGTCTTTCCAATCGATACCATTATCATTGGTTCTGCTGGCAATGGCGATGGCCGAATTGTCTTGTTGACCCCCATAAACATTGTAGGGTACCAAATTATCTGTGATTACACGATAAAATTGTGACGTAGGTTGGTTTTTCTGGCTGCTCCAGCTTTTGCCGGCATTGTTGGAAACGTTGGCACCCCCATCATTGGAGTTGATCATTTTGGAATTGTCATTGGGATTGATCCACAAGTGATGGTTGTCCCCATGCGGGGTGGGCAGTGGCGTAAAGGATTTACCTCCATCTATGGATTTGGTCACCGGAGCATTGAGCACATAAACGATGTTCTCATTCTGCGGGTCGGCAAAGATTTCCATATAATACCAAGATCGTGCAATATTGATTCGGTTGGAGTTGATCTGGGTCCACTTTTTCCCAGCATCATCACTTCGGTACACCCCACCTTTTTTCCCTTCAGCTTCAATTACGGCAAAAACGCGCTCCGGATTGGCACGGGATACCGAGATGCCAGCTTTACCAAATTCCTCGGGCAAACCTTCCTTCATGGGTTTCCAGGTAGAGCCCCCATCCACGGATTTATAGAGCCCGGAGGATGCCCCACCAGATTCCATGGTCCAAGGGTATCTTCGATGTTGCCACATGGCAGCGTAGAGGATAAGGGGATTGGTCATATCCATGGACAAGGATGAAGCTCCGGTATTTTCGTCAACACTGAGAACTTTTTCCCAGGAATCCCCTCCGTTAGTGCTTCTGAAGATACCCCGTTGTGTGGAGGGACCATATTGTGCTCCTTGAGCCGCCACAAAAATGATATCTGGATGGGTTGGGTCAATGATCACATCCGAAATATGTCGGGTTTCATCCAAGCCAATATGCTTCCAGGTTTTGCCGCCATCTGTGGATTTGTATACACCATCACCCATGGAGGTCATGACACCTCGGGCGGCATGTTCGCCCATCCCGGCCACCACAATATTCGGATTGCTTTCGGAAACGGCAATGGCGCCAACAGTCCCAGTCTTGAGGAAACCGTCAGAAACATTTTTCCAGGTAATCCCGTCATCCACAGTTTTCCAGATTCCACCGCCAGTGGTTCCCATATAATAGGTCATGGGTTGACCCACAACACCAGATGAGGCCACACTACGTCCCCCACGAAAGGGACCAATATTGCGCCACTTTAGCCCATGAAAAGTGGAATCTTTCAACACTTGCGTGGGAGGAACGGGTTTTCTATTTCGGCGTTGGGTGTAACCGTCAAAAGAGATGAAAAGTACTAGGGTGAACAGGAAGGAAATTGCTTTCATTACGGAGTTGATTTAGCTTTTGGGAAGATACAAAACCGGAATGAAATTGTTAAGGAAATAATAAACTTCAATTTTTATTTGGAATGATTGTTCCAAAAGTAATAAGTTTGTTTCAGAATGAACGTTCCAATATAAAAATAGATACGATGAAAAAACTAGAAAACAAAGTAGCCGTAGTAACCGGCGCAACAAGTGGAATTGGTCTTGCGACCGCAAAAAAATACCTCTCGGAAGGAGCCAAAGTGGTTTTGACCGGACGTAGTGAAGAAAAACTGAATGCCTTAAAACAAGAACTTTCAGGAGACTATCTTTTGATAAAGGCCGAAGCTTCAAGTATTTCAGACAGCAAAAACTTGATTAGAACTACCGTGGAGGCATTTGGAAAAATTGATGTACTCTTCCTGAATGCAGGTGTTTTTAGGGTAGAAGGCATCAACGACCTTACCGAAGAGATTTTTGATGAGGTGCACGACGTAAATGTGAAAGGTCCGGTCTTTACTATTAAAGAGGCGTATGACCATTTCAACGAAGGGGCCAGCATTATTTTCAACACCTCCATTGTCAACGTAAAGGGCTTTGCAGGAATGGCAGCCTATTCCTCCAGCAAGGCGGCCTTACGATCGTTGACCAGGACATTGGCCGCGGAATTTGGGCCTAAAGGCATCCGTGTAAATGCGATTGCTCCCGGTCCTATAGACACACCTATTTACGGAAAGCACAATGTGCCACAGGAGAATATTGATGCTATGGCCTCAACCTTTCCATCATTGGTTTCCTTGGGGAGATTTGGCAATGCTGGAGAGATTGCATCCACCGCCCTTTTCTTAGCGTCTTCGGACAGCAGTTATATTACTGGTGCTGAAATTCCAGTGGATGGCGGACTGGCCCAAGTGTAGTTTTTTGGATACTTTTGGAATATCGATTCCATTGCCATGCCAAGGACCAAACAATTTGATGAAAAAGAAGTATTGAACAAGGCTATGGAACTCTTTTGGGAAAAAGGGTTCCATGCTACTTCAATGCAAAATTTGGTCACTGAACTAGGTATAAACAGGGCAAGCCTTTACGATACCTTCGGGGGGAAAGAAGAGCTCTTTAACAGGGCTTTCGCCAGTTATCGAGCGTCAACCCAAGAATGGCTTAAAAGTCTCTTCGCCAAGGAAAAATCTGTGAAGGCAGGATTTATAAAGTTGTTCCACACCGCAATTGAAGAAGCCCATGAAGAACCCAGAAAAGGTTGTTTTGTGGTAAACACTACCACCGAATTGGTTCCCGGTGACGACAGCTTGCTACATATTCTGAATGAGAATAAATCCGCCGTTGAAAATCTGTTTGTTTCCTATATCCAAAAAGGAATTGATGAGGGTCAAATTCAACCGACACAAGATGCCAGTAGTCTAGGAAGTTTGTTCTATACCGTTTACAGTGGACTTCGGGTGGTGACCAAGGTGGACCCAAATCCAAAAAAGTTGAAAAAAATGATTGACGCTGCCCTTTCACTCTTGGGCTGATCATTTTAGTTGTACCTCTTATAGTTGAAAACCAATTCTTCCGTTTTGTCGTCGTCTTTCATGACAACATAAACCCGAATTTGGTCCGCATTGATTTTTTCCATGGTGAGCCCCTCAAAATAAACCTTGTCCTTCTCCAAGGCCACCAGCTTAAAATCAACCGTCTCCTCTTTGGCTTCCCACCCCTTTAGATTCCCATTGAAATGTTTGAGTTGCAAGATGAGCGTGGAATCTTGTTGCTGGATATGCCCAAGTTCATAAAAGGTCACCTTGCCCTCATGCACCATTTTAAACGAGAACATCATAGAGCCACCCAAGGCAGGACTCCAGATTTCTTCAGCAATTCCGCCCAAGGCCTCCCCGCGCCAATGCCCTTCAATCCAGCCCAGATCATCCAGGGAAGCATTCGGGGAAGTCTCCCCGGCCTTAAGTTGTTTTGTGTGTTGTGCGCAAAGCAGTCCACTTCCGAAAAGAAAAATTAGAATAAAAGCTCTCATAAGATATTCCCTTTTCTTTCAATGACGATTGGAAGGGACTTATTTGGACAATTCAAACTTAATATTGACAGAGGTCTCCACTTTTATTTTCTCAAAACCAATATCCAAAGGCTCGGCCTCAGCCATATCCATAGACATGGCCTTCATTTCCATTCTAGGAGCTTGGTTGTATCTTGGGTAATAGGGGGTTGAGGTATCCAAAATGTGAATGGCCGCCCCAACCTTTTGGCCTAACGGAGAGGTAAGTGCCTCCGCTTTCTTTTTGGCCTTGGCCACCGCTTTTGTTTTCAGCTCCAATTCCAAGGCGTCCATTTTGGAATACTCTGTTTTTTCCAAATAAGTGTTGGCTATTCCCAATTTTTCCAAAGCCATCAACACTTCACCGGCCTCTTTTCCGGAATACACCAAAAGCGAGTATTGTTTACTTTTCAACACATCTTTTTGGCGAAGAAAATACTTTTTAAAGTTGCTGCTCAAGTCTTTGATGACCAACTGCTTTTCCAAATCAACACCTAAATTCTTTAGACTGTTGGCCATCTTGTTTTCTTGCTCTTCCACGGATTTCTTCCCTTTGGAATCTTTTTCCTGGATGGTGATGTTCAAATAGATTTTATCCGGGGACACCAAGGTGTCTACCCGTGCTGATGTTTCCAGATAGGGGATATCCAGAAAATTCTTGGATTGCGAATATGTTGTCATAGTAAATGCCGTAAATAATAATAGAATAAGTGTTTTTTTCATGATATATTTTTAGATGTGGTTGCAACTTCCATTCCAAAATTACGCTTTAAAGGATGAATCGCGAACAATAAGGTTGGTTTTGATCTCGATGGTTTTGGAGAACATGTCTTCCTTGGGATTTTCAATTTCGTCGATAAGATATTTGACTGCAGTCCTCCCGATTTTGTTTCCGGGTTGATCTACTGTAGTGAGGGACGGATTGATAATCGTGGAGCTGGCCGAATTGCTAAAACCAACCACCGCAATTTCTTCCGGAATCTTTACCTTGAATTTATTCAAGGCCTTGATCACCCCAATGGCGGCACTATCCGTGATGGCAAAGATGGCATCAGGTCGCGTTTTGAGACTGAGAAGAATATTGGCCATCATCCGGCCTTTTGCCAATGAGATGTCCTCTGTGCTGAGCACAATTTTCTCGTCGACGGGAATATGGTACTCTTTTAGAGCTCTTAGGTACCCTTGATATCGCTTTTCAGAATTATAGGACCCTTCGGTTTCTTTGATAATGGCAATGCGCCTTTTTCCGGTATTGATCAAATGCTCCACCGCATTGTAGGCGGCCTCCTCCTCATTGATAACCACCTCGGTACAGGGAATTTTCCCGGAAACTTTATCGAACATAACCAATGGCAAACGATTCATCACCTTCAGAATTTCATCCACGGATTTGGTTTTCCGGGACAACGCCATCAACACCCCATCCACCCCAAACTGCACCATGGTCCGTAGCATCTCTGACTGCTTTTTTTCGTCGTTCTTGGATTCGGAGATAATTACCCGATAGCCCAAATTCTCACCTTCCTCCAAAACCCCTTTTAAAATAGTGGTGGTAAAGTAATGGGAGATGTTGGGAACTATGACTCCAAGTATATGTGTCCTATGACTTCTAAATCCACTAGCGAACAGATTGGGAACATAATTGTGTTTATCGGCCAAGGTCTTTACCCGTTCCTTAGTTTCCCAGCTAATATCCGGATGGTCATTAAGGGCTCGGGATACCGTGGATATGGAAAGGTCTAGCGTCTTCGCCAGTGCTTTTAACGTGATGTTTTGCTTCTTTTTCATGTGGATTGACATCGAAGGAAAACCAAAATAATAAAATAAAGTGGTTCGCAAACGTTTTCGCAAACGTTTGCATAGCAAATTCCTAAAAAATTGGTAAAATCATTAGGGTATTCAAATAATTTTAGCCTGTTGTTGACAAAAACATAACATAACTCAAAAACGTCTAACTAATTACTGAATGATTATGAAAAAATTAGTCTTTGCGATAATTACCCTTTTATGTTTTGGGACGGCCATCGCACAAACCGAGATTACGGGCAACGTGAAGGATGAAGCCGGAGTTCCAATTCTTGGGGCGAATTTGCTGATTATGGGTTCCACAGAGGGGACCACTACGGACTTTGATGGCAATTTTCTATTGACCACCAATTTGACCGGGAGCCAAACCATAAGAGTGTCTTTTGTGGGATTTACCGCAGTGGAAAATACTGTGGAATTAAATGGCTCTGCCATAACATTGGATATCGTTTTGCAAGAAAGCGGACAACAGTTGGATGAAGTGGTGATTACGGCCTCCAGTACCTTTAGGTCACAGAAGCAGGCACCGCTGTCGATCAGTTCCAAGAAAATGGCTGAAATTACCAAGCTCTCCGCCAATAGCCAGGCAGATATCTTACGAACCGTTCCTGGTATTACCGCAGAAGGTGGTGGTGGTGAAACGGCCACGAATTTATTTGTAAGAGGTCTCCCTTCGGGAGGACAATATGTGTTTAATCCCTTGCAATATGATGGTATGCCATTGATAAGCTCTTTTGGGTTAAACTCGTCGGCGCACGATGTGTATGCCAGACCAGATATTGGATTCAAAGGTGTCGAATTTGTACGTGGTGGTGCCGCTATCCTATATGGTGCCGGTTCAGTTGCGGGAATTATAAACTATACCAGTAAAACAGGAGACACCAATCCTGGGAACACCATTAATGTGGAATGGGGAGATGGCGACCGTTTGAAAACAGACTTCTATAGTGGAGGCCGACTTGGCGGGGAGGACTCCAATACCTTTTATGCCTTTACGGGTTTTGTAAGAACAGATCAAGGCCCATTAGATACTGGCCTTGCTACCAGAGGGGTGCAGTTTCGTGGAAATATCAAAAAACGCTTTGAGCGGGGAACTTTTACCGTACATGCCCAATTTATTAATGATAGGGCTCAATTTTATTTGCCTTTGCCATTGAGTGCCGATAGGGAAAGAATTAATGGAAATGATGGAGAACCCGTTCAGCAGTTGCTTTCCGGGCAATTGGAAGAAACCTCGTTTCTGACTGCGGGTGGCGTTTATGAAAGCCCTATAGAAGATGGGGTCTTTACCAAAGGTGGCTATATCATGGGGGATTTCTCCTATAATTTTTCTGATAACCTCAGATTTAAATCCAAAGTGCGTTATGCCAACTACGAACACAATTTTGCCCTTTACGTGGGTGGAAATGGAACCAACGGAAATCCAATTTCTTTGAATAACTATGTAGAAAGTGTGGCTCCGGGAAACCTTGGTTTTAGTGCTACTTATCAAGGAGGTGGTGATGCACAAATCAATGGTTCGGATTTGGTAGTGGACAACCTTCATGTGGACCGACTACGACCCATGACCGATTATTCTGGAGAAGCGTCTTTGACCTTAAGGTCCAACGATGGCTTCCACAACTTCACCTTGGGTACCTTCTTGTCTAGGACCGAGGCCGAAGATGTTAACTACCAGTACCGCGTGCTTTCCGAGTTCAATAACAACCCAAGATTGGTGAACTTGAGCTATACCGATGCCGGCGGGGCCAACGTAATTTTTTCTGAAGGAGGCCTCACCAATCGTGTGGGAATGACATCCAACAGATTCCTAGATCAAAATCGCACCGCATTCTACATCACGGATGAAATGGTTTTTGATAGATGGCGATTTGATGTTGGGTTTAGATTGGAATCTACAGAAGGAAACTTTAGCAATGGGGGACTGGTTGAATCCGCTGTTTATGACAATGCTGAGCTGACCGATGATTTGCGGAATGTACAGTTTGCGGATGGCAGCTTTACCCGGGCCAGAATCAGTGCGACGGATTGGGCGGTATCCCTGGCGGGACTTTACGAACTGTCGGAAAGCACCAATTTGTACGCCAACTTTTCTAGAGGGTTCTTTTTTCCGCAGATCAGAAGCTTTGCTCCCGTGGCAGGAATACCGGAATCCAACTATGATGCAGAAAACATTATCCAGTTTGAAGCCGGTGCCAAGTTTGGGACCTCCAAATTTTCAGGTTCTGCTGCGGCCTATTACGTAAGTCTAAAAGATAGGGTAAGAATCAACCAGGCCATTGTAGGTGGATTGTTGGTGGATCAAACACGAAGCGAGCAAAACACCTCCACTTTTGGACTTGAAGCCACTTGGGATTATCGCTTTACCGATGTGTTGAGCCTGCAAGGAACTGCTACTTATCAGAATCATGAAATCACGAAAAATATTCAAGAAGATTTGGTTAATGGTGGTTCTACAGTTACAAACGAAGGAAATGAATTGGCGAGACAACCCAACATTTTGGGAAGCATTGCATTGAACTATGACGATAGAGCTTTTGACGCCCTTTTCTCTCTAAATCATACTGGAAAAAAATTCACTTCGGATATCAACGATGTGGAACTGGACGCCATTACCATTGCCCGTTTGGGAGCAGGGTATACCTTTAATACCAATGATGAAAACTCCGTACGATTGGGATTCTCTATATTTAATTTATTTGATAGTGACGGAATTACCGAAGGTAACCCCAGGGCGGGTGTTGCCGGGGAAGCTGGAAACCAGGATTTTTTCTTTGGACGTCCAATTTTACCTAGAAGGTTCTTCCTCACGGCAACGTTCAATTTTTAGTCAGCTAAAAATAGTTTAAGTTAGTTTTTTAGTTCATGTAGCGTATTGGCGGTAAGGACCGCCAATACGTTTTATCATACGTTTATGAAAGAGAAATTGATAGACAACGCAATTCAGGTTTTGGAAAGGAATTTTCAAGAGGGGGGATTTACCATCCCCAGCGAGGGATTATATCCATTTCAATGGAAATGGGATTCTGGTTTTATAGCCTTGGGATTTGCCCACTACGATTTGAAAAAGGCCATGGGGGAAATAGAAACCTTGATGGATGCCCAATGGGAAAATGGATTTATCCCGCATATTGTTTTCCATAACGATAGCGATTCCTATTTCCCTGGTCCCGATTTTCATCAATCGCATTTGCATCCACAAGCTTCAAAAAAGTATCGCTCTACGGGGATGACCCAACCTCCGGTAACCGGTTTTATTTTGGAAAGACTTCTGGAAATCTCGGGGGAAAGTCATGAGATGTTGGACTTTATCGCAAAACATATTGACAAGGTATACCACAATCATGAATACTTCTATACGCATCGTGATTTGGAAAAGAATGGCTTGGTATATATCTACCACAACTGGGAGTCTGGTACGGATAATTCTCCCATATGGGATGATATTTGGGACACCATGGATCCCCCGGAATACGAGTTTGAACGCAGGGACACCACTCATGTGGACCCGGCCCAAAGACCATCAAAAAGGGAGTACGACCATTACCTATATATTATCGACATCGCCAAGAAATACAACTATGACGATGCCAAAATCGCGGAACATTCACCATTTTTGGTGCTGGACCCGCTCTTTAACGCCATGCTCATTCGATCTAATGAAGCCCTGATCAAGTTGTATGGTCGTTTGGGGGGGAATGAGGACAAGATTTCATTTTTAGGGGAAAAGCAAGCGCAAAGTATAGCTGGCCTCAATAGCAAATTGTTCAATGAGGACTTGGGGGCCTATGTGCATTTCGATTTGCGAAACAACAAACAGCTTCTGTACGTCTGCTCCTCTTCTTTCACACCACTTTATGCGGGTGCGCCAACCCAAGAACAGGCCAAAATTTTGGTGAACACCTTAATGGATAAATTTGGGGACGAAGGGCGCTATCTATGTGCCTCATTTGACCCAACCCATGAACGATTCAATCCACGCAAGTATTGGCGAGGTCCGGTATGGATAAATCTCAACTGGATGCTACATCACGGGCTTAAGCGATATGGTTTTACAGACTTGGCGCAACGTGTAAAAAATGACTCTCTGGAGCTCATAGATAATAATGGGTTCTTCGAATATTTTGATTCCAGAAAAGACAACCCCGATGCAGAAAAAAACGGCTATGGAGGGGATAATTTTTCTTGGAGCGCAGCTTTGCTGATTGATTTTTTAAAAGATGAATCCTAAGATTTAAATATGCCCATCGACTTTGACAAATCCTATGTGCTGGAAAACCAACGGGTCCGATTGGAGCCTTTGATGCCTGAACATTTGGATGAACTCAAAGAAATTGCCTCCGAAAAAGCCATTTGGACCTACTTTTTGGGGAGGTCAGATGGAGGAGAGGATTTTCAGCACTATGTGGAAGATGCTATTGCCTCGCGAAAAGCACATAAGGAATACCCCTTTGCGGTCTATGATAAGATGCAGGGGAAGTTTATCGGCTCAACTCGTTTTTTTGATTACCAGCAAGACCTTAACACGATTCGACTGGGGTACACTTGGTATGGCAAAACATCCCGGGGCACGGGGTTGAACAAAAACTGTAAGTTCCTAATGTTTCAGTTTGCATTCGAGGAACTTGGAGTGGAACGGGTAGGTCTGGGTGCCCATGCCGAGAACAAAATAAGCATCGCTGCCATGGAAAGTGTTGGCTGCACACGGGAAGGCAAGATACGTAATCTTTTTCCCTCCATCAAGGGTCCTGGAAGGGCGGATGCGGTACTGTTGGGATTACTTAAATCGGAATGGCACGCCGGTGTCAAAGAGAACTTAAAGCATAGATTATGAATTACATCGATTACATCATCATTGTGGTCTATTTGGTTGGATTTTTGGGAATCGGCTATTTCTTCAAGGAAAACAAAAGCTCCGGGGATTACTTTTTAGGGGGACGAAGTATGGGTTGGTTGCCCTTGAGCCTTTCTACCATGGCTACCCAATTATCGGCCATCAGTTTTATTTCCGCACCGGCCTTTGTGGGATTAAAGGATGGAGGAGGACTGCAATGGCTTACCTATGAATTTGGGGTGCCCTTGGCCATGGCCTTTTTACTCATCGCGATTATTCCAAGCTTGTATAAATCCGGAATTGTCAGCGTCTATGAATATTTGGAAAAACGATTCGATGCCTCTTCCCGCTTGCTGATCAGTTTTGTGTTTCAGGTGAGTAGGTCAGTGGCAACAGGTGTGATGGTCTATACCATGGCCCTGATTTTACAGGCCACCGTTGGGGTGGATTTTTGGATTTCCATCCTCATCATAGGGGTAATTACTTTGGTGTACTCTTTTCAAGGTGGAATGAAAGCCGTGATTTGGGGGGATGTCATTCAAATGGTAATCTTGTTCCTGGGGATCGTGATTTGCCTTGCCTATGGTATTAGCGAATTGGGTGGTTTTGAAAATTTCCTTACTCATGTGGATCAAGAACGGCTTACCGCCGTTGATTTTGGTAAATGGGGATTCAATAATGGCGACAAGCAGGATGAATTCGGGTTTTGGCCCATGGTGATTGGAGGTTTTTTCCTGTATGCTTCCTATTATGGAACAGATCAAACGCAATCACAGCGATTGCTTTCGGCCAAAGGCATGCCCACCATAAAGAAACTATTGTTGGCCAACGGTCTTTTTAGGTTCCCCTTGACCCTTACCTATTGTATCATGGGTTTGGTGCTTGGAACGTTATTGTTGCAAGATGCAGGTTTTCAAGCAACTATGGATGCAGTATATAATGCAAACATTGATTCTTTGGAAGGAAAAAAGGCCGACCTGATGGTGCCGGTTTTTATCATCAACTACCTGCCTAATGGTATTATTGGAATTCTGATCGTAGCAATCATGTCCGCGGCCATGTCGTCCTTAAGCTCAACGGTCAACTCCCTTTCCGCCGTTACCATGGAGGATTTTGTAAAGAGGTTCAAACCTGATATGGACAATAAAAAGTATGTGTTCACATCCAGATTGCTTTCCCTATTTTGGGGATTGGTCTGTTTGTTCTTCGCCTTCTTTGCCGGAAATATCGAGGGGACGGTCATAGAAGTGATCAATAAAGTGAGTTCCGTCTTTTATGGTCCTATATTAGCTGCCTTTGTGTTGGCAATTCTTACCAAAAAAACCCATGCCCTGGGTGCCAATTTGGGAATCGTGGTGGGGGTACTTTTCAATATGTACCTATGGCTTTATGTTCCGGAAGTTTTTTGGTTCTGGTGGAATGCCATTGGGTGTTTGGTCACAATACTTGTAGCTGTTGTTTTTAGTCATATCATTAAAAGAAAGGCCAATAAAGGATTGGAAGTGGTATATTACGCTGGAAGAAAGGAATTGTATATTTTACTTGGCTTTTTCCTGCTAATTATACTCTTTAGCATTGGATTGCCCAAGTTTTTTAGCTAATGCCATTTTCGAATGAAATTTGTTGTCGCTCCTGATAAATATAAAGGCTCATTAACCGGTTTCCAGTTTTGTGAGGCCGTAGAAAATGGACTAAAAATGGTCTTCGCCAAATCGGAAATCATTAAAAAACCTTTAGCAGATGGAGGTGATGGTACCTTGGAGGTGGTCAAGGAATACTTGGACGCCAATAAAGAAACCATCAAGGTGAAAGACCCATTGTTTCGAGAAATCGAAGCCAGCTATTTGCTCTCCAAACACAAGGGAATCGCTTACATTGAAATGTCGGAAGCATCTGGGTATAAGCTTTTGGACAAAAGTGAGTTGAACTGCATGGATACCACTACTGTCGGCACAGGTGAGATGATCGCCGACGCCCTTAAAAAGGGAGCCAAGGAAATCGTTTTGGGTATAGGGGGCAGCGCAACCAACGATGCCGGGATGGGTATGGCATCTGCCTTAGGCTATGTCTTTAAAGATAAAGACGGAAATACCCTGAATCCCATCGGGAGGAATTTGGAAAAGGTATTTCGGATAGATGGTTCTGAGGCTCTGCCCAAGTTGAAAACGGCAAAAATTAAAGTGGCTTGCGATGTGAATAACCCCCTATATGGGAAAAATGGGGCAGCTTATGTATACGGTCCCCAAAAGGGAGCTTCGACCAAGGAAGTGGAACTTCTGGATACTGGACTCCGCAATTTTGCTGAGGTGATTCGTGAATTTTCAGATATGGATATGCAGTCAATTTCAGGGGCTGGCGCCGCAGGGGGCATGGGTGCTGGGGCAGTTGTTTTTTTGGATGCAGAACTTACCTCAGGAGTGGATTTGATTATGGAAATGGCCCAATTCCAAGAAGCTTTACAGGATGCGGATTGGATAATCACGGGAGAAGGGCAATTGGATGGACAAACCCTGTCTGGGAAAACTATTAATGGGGTGTTGAAAATGGCAAAGCAGCGAAATATTCCTGTTGCGGCCCTCTGTGGTTCAGTGGACATTTCAGTACAAGAAATGCAGCGCCTTGGGCTTAGTTATGCAGTTTCAATTCTCAATCAAATAGGCTCATTGGAGCAGGCCAAGGCAAAAAGCTTTCAAAACTTGGAACAGGCCAGTTTTAACTTCGCGCAGCTTCTAAAGAAATGTCAAGCCTAGTATCTTTTGTTCATTTTATACTCAAGGGAATGTTTTACTGTGGGCCACTCACTTTCCAATATGGAAAAGATGACGGTATCCCGGTACTTTCCATTGGCATCAATCCTATGGTTCCTTATAATTCCTTCCTGTTTTGCCCCTAAGCGGAGGATGGCATTCCGCGATGGGAAATTGAAAAAATGGGTCTTAAATTCCACAGCTATGGTGTTGAGCTCTTCAAAGGCATGACTCAGCAAAAGATATTTGCATTCCGTATTGATACCCGACCGCTGCACGCTTTTGGCATACCAGGTTGCCCCGATTTCTACTCTTCTATTTTGGGCTTCGCCATTCAAATATCTTGTGGAACCCACAATGGTATTGGTGCTTTTGTCTACAATGCAAAATGGAAGGGCAGTGCCAGCTTTTTGATCTTCCAGTGCCGTTGCTATGTAATTGTCAATGGTAGTTTCCGAAGGCACCGATGTGTACCATAATTCCCATAATTTCCCATCGGTCGCTGCCTTTAAAAGGTCTGTTTTGTGTGACTTTTGCAAAGGAATCAGCTTCACTAATTTCCCTTCCAGTTCGAGTGGTTCGAGCCAAGTTTCCATCTGTTTGCCTTTTATGTTCAAATATAGGATGATCCTTTTTTAAACCTTCATTTGTTCGATTAAAAAGAGAACTAGTTGTCTAAATAGAAAATGGCCTTTTTGTCAACAAGCACCACAAAAAAACGCTTTTGGAATCCAGTTGTTTGTAAATCTATCAAAACAGATTCCTTATTGGTGTTGCAATAGTCCAACAACTCCCCCGAAGCCTTGGAAAAGGTGATTAAGGCTAGGTTGTCGTGGGCTTGTAACAATTGAAGTTCCCCAATTAGATCATAGGGGTCGTCCAAGTGTTCTGAGGTTTCGATTAGTTGTAGTTGTTCTGCAACAGGGAGTTGACAGTATCCCATATGAAATAGGATTAGAGGGAAAACAAAAAAGAATTTCATGAAGGTCAGATTTAGAAGGCAAGTTGGTTCAAACCCAACCTGTATGCAATCCGAATCTTGCGGTTCAGGATGATCAGGTTCTAAAGCTTGGTATTCTTCCATGATAGGTATGCTTTACGCATACAATGTCCACAAGGCCTATATCCGTTGTGAATAGCTTCTTCTTCCGAAGTAAAAAACACTCGGTTTTCCATTTTCATTCGCTTTCCTGACCCACATTGTAAAGTCCCGTAGATTTTGAGCTTTCGGTTTCCTGCCCATTTGATTTTTCTGTGTTTCAGGGAATGGAACAATTCGGGTTTGGACAGCTGATCATGCCTAAACATTTTACTGAGCCGCATCATGAAAAATAATCCCCAAGGTGAAACGCTCACCGGAATGAACCTCACTAACACCATGCCTCATGGTAGCCCTATAGTGCCCTTTTTTTCCCAATATCGGTCTATAATTGGTTGGGAAAACCAGCATGGATCCTTGCTTCGGTTGCAAGACAATAGGTTTGCTTTGGGCTCTGGGAACTTGTTGGGTAAGTACAAACTCTCCTCCTTGGTAATCCTTACTGTGATCATTCAAAAAAAGGACGGCCTGCATGGGAAAATAGACTTCCCCGTACAGATCTTGATGTAGTGTGTTATGTCCGCCTTTTCCGTAGTTTAAGATTAAGGGAGTGGCCAAATTTTGTCCTTTTTCCTCGCACAACTGCTTTAGTTTAATGAGTTGTTCTGGATACGAAACACCCATTTTTAATTGCTGCATCCATTGGTTGGCTATGGGCACAAGTCTTGGGTAGACCTGTTCGCGAATAGCTGCAATTACATCTGGAAGTGGATAGGTGTAATACCGGTACGTACCCAATCCAAATCGATAGCGCTCCATCTCTACCGTTTTACGATACAGCTGGTCTACCCCAAAATCCTTAATTAAGGTCTCACATGCATTAGGGGTTAGAACATTTTCCATGAGGGCATACCCCTTTTGGGACAAGCTATTTTGTAGCTCGTCCCAATCGTTTTTCTTGATATATTCCATAGCCTGCTTATTGAGTTTGGGCCGACTCCCATCCTATAATGGCCGTTTTTCGCGTGGGATGCCAGCGGTACCCTCCCAGTTGTCCTGAGGATTGGATTACCCGATGACAGGGAATTAAATAGGCAATAGGATTGTTTCCAATTGCGGTGCCAACGGCTCGTGAAGCTTTGGGCTGCTCAATTTCCTTAGCAATGGCCCCGTAGGTTGAGAGTTGTCCTTTTGGGATTTTTAAGAGGGATTCCCAAACTTTTATCTGAAAGTCACTCCCCTTCAAATGCAGTTTAATCTTGGGAATCTGACTCCAATCGTTGGCAAAGATCATTAGCGCGTTCACCTGGGTTTGGTCTACCCGTTGGTGATAGGTAGCTCTAGGGAACTGTTGTTTTAGTTCGTACAGCCCTTTTTCCTCATCGTCAATAAAGGCAATATGGCAGAGTCCTTTTGGAGTAGAAGCAATTGTGACCAATCCAAACGGACTTTGGGCATAGCTGTAATTAATGGTCAAATTTTCGCCATCGTTTTTGTATTCCCCTGGCGTCATGCCCTCTATCGATATAAATAGATCATGCAATCTGCTTGGACCCGAGAGTCCGGTTTCCATGGCAGTGTCAAAAAGCGTGGCGTTGGTTTCCTTCAAAAGGGATTTGGCATGCTGTACACTTGTATATTTTAGAAACTGTTTCGGGGTAACCCCAGCCCACTCCTTGAACATGCGTTGAAAATGATAGGGGCTCAAATGCACCTGTTCGGCAATCTCATCCAAGGAAGGTTGTTCCTTGAAGTTATCCTTGATATGGGCAATGGCCTTTGCGATTCGTTCGTAATTGATGTTTTCCTGTTCATTCATGATGTACTCATTTTGCTGGGTCAAAACTATAAAGGCCATTCTGGAGTTAAAACCCGATTCTTGCGGACATGATACCCAATGGTAAATTTAACAAGGGATTCTAAAAAGGAGGAAAAATTAAAAGGACTTAGTAACTTTATGCAAATGCTCGGCATCAGATGAAAATTAGAAATTTTACAGGTCTTATCATTGTCATTGCCTCTATCCTCGGACTATTGATTTATTGGCGGGAATATGCCACAAGGGACCAGGTGGAAGTATACCAGGTGGTACTCTGGCAAGTTGGCATTTGGATGCCTTGGTTGTTAGGGTTTATGGCATTGCAAGGGTTGGAAAAGTGGAGTAGGAATATAAAAAACAACCTTTTCTTGCTGATAACCGCCAGCTTAATCTTAATTGTGCTTCATTTTGGATGGTTCTTTTGGTTGAGTTCAAATGCAAGTCCCTATTTGCACTTGGAAGGCTCTAAATTTGGCGTATACCGTTATTTTTTCATCTTTTGGACGTTTATTGATCTGGGACTGGTATGGTTTATCATTGATAAACTTAAAACTTCGGAGCATGAAAAACAGGATCCTCCTTTGCTATTGGAACTCACCAGGGGAGGAAATACAGTATTCTGTGAACCTTCACAGATTCACCTTTTGGCCGCCGAGAACTATTATACCAAACTCTTTACTTCCGAAGGGGTTTTTGTGATGCGAAGACCCTTGAAATCATTTTTGGAGGTGCTCCCCGACCGGACCTTTCAAAAAATCCATAGATCCACCATCATCAACTTGGAACAAGTTTCCGAGTTGGCAAGGGGAAATGGGAGTACGCTTGAGGTGGTCATGAAGGATGGTACCCGCAAACGGGTGAGTAAAAATTACATCAAGGAGGTCAAGCGGTTTTTCAAGGACCGGACCTATTAACGCCATTCACTATCAAAACCCTGACCGTTTACTGCAAGGGTGCATCATCTTTTCAAGTATTGGGTAAGTTTATGAGATAAGATTTCGGGCATAGTTGACCGAGATAATTCATCAATCTATCCTTCTCTGTTATGAGCAAACGGTGTTATGGGCTTTCCTGTATTTATCTCTGTTTTTTAGGTTTCTTTCTGTGCGAAGTAACTGGGCAGGAGTTCCAATTTAATTCACAGAATTTGGACAGTATCCCACAGGGATCAAGAGGGGTTGCGGTAGCCGATTTGGACGGAAATGGTTTCCTGGACATTGTGGTGGCCAATCAGGTTGATTCCCTGAAACTCCTGGGAAATGCCATTCATTTCAACTATGGGAATCGATTTAAGCAAGTGTTTGTCGCAGAAAACAGTGTGGCGGCGTGGAGCGAGTCAGTGCATACCGTTGATGTGGACGGCGACTATGATTTAGACCTGTTTTTCACTACCCAATTCGGAACACCCAATTTACTTTATCTGAATGACGGTAAAGGGAATTTCACTAAATCCAATGCGGGGGAATTGACCTCAGATTTGACGAATTCACCCGGCGCGTGCTGGTGTGATTATGATTTGGACGGAGACATGGATGTTTTTGTGGTAAACAGGGATGGCGAAGATGACCAGCTCTATCAGAATTTAGGTAAAAATGGCTTTAAACGTGTTTTAAAAGGACCTTGGATAGGCAATAAAGGGGATGGAAGGTCGTGCGTATGGGGCGACTTAAACGGGGACAGTAGCCCCGACCTGTACGTGGCCAATTTTGTTACGAAGGAAAATGGGAGGGTCACTGCAAAGCATCGGAATTACCTGTATTTCAATTCTGGAAAGGAATCTTTCTCGGAACAGAAAGAGGGGATTTGGGTTGAAGAATTAAATGCTTCATATGGTGTGTCACTTGTCGACTATGACTATGATCACGATTTGGATATCTATGTCACCAATGTATCGATTAAGGACGAAAATGCCTTATACCATAGCCAAGGCGATGGAACTTTCAAAAAACTAACGGACAACGCCATTGCTTATGAAATCCATCGCCCTTCCAAGGGGCAAACCTGGGGGGATTTTAATAACGATGGCTTTTTGGACCTATATGTGGCCAATGGCACGGAGGGCTACCCAGAAATTCAGAATTTTTTGTTTTCAGGAGTTCCAAATGAAGCGTTTCAAAGGGAGTACCACCCTTTACCAGCGGTTGACCCCCATATTTCCGCAGGAACGGCCAATGGCGACTTTGACAATGACGGTGATCTAGATTTCTATGTCTGTAACTGGGGAGGGGAAGCAGAACCCAACGACTACTATCTCAACCAAAACCAATCCAATCAATGGATAAAAATTAGACTGAGGGGAACTGCCTCGAATACCTTCGGTATAGGCAGCTGGCTTACCCTTACCATAAAAAATGGAAGTCAACAGACCCGATATGCAATTCGGGAAACAGGATATGGCAGTGAAAATGCTCCTGAAATCCATTTTGGGATTCCAACCAGCAAGCAAATTGAGAGATTGGAGGTTAATTGGCCCTCCGGCATGCAACAATCATTTTCAAACTTGGATGTAGATACAATCTATTACTTGGAAGAGAACAAAGAAATCAAAAAAATAGAGCAATGAAAGTAACAATGCAACGCAGGAATTTCATCAAACTAACGGCAACGGCAAGTGGCGCCCTCCTTGTTGGGGTACAATTGCAATCCTGTCTTACCGAAAAGGAGCCTGCTGTGTCCCATGAGTTTTCGCCACTTATTAAAATCGATACCGATGGATGGGTAACTCTGATTGCTAAAAACCCCGAGATTGGCCAGGGTGTAAAAACATCCCTACCCATGATTTTGGCTGAAGAATTGGGAGCCGATTGGAACAAGGTCAAGATAGATCAGGCCGATTTTGACAAAAAGTATGATGAACAATGGGCCGGTGGCAGTTATGCCATCATCCTTAATTGGGATTTAATGCGGAAGGCCGGTGCCCAGGTAAGGTATGCCCTCATTGAAGCGGCCTCAAAACAAATGCAGCTACCTGCAGCTGAACTCACCGCAAAAAACAATAAGATTATTCATAAGGCATCGGGAGATTCCGTTCCGTTTAAAGCTTTGCTTAAAGAAGCCGTTTTGGTAGAATTGCCAGAAGAGGTCGAATTCAAATCCATGGAGGACTATGATATTGTAGGCAAGGCTACCCCGCAAACCGACTTGGACCAGATTGTCACGGGATCATCCACTTTTGGAATCGATGTAAAATTACCCAATATGGTATACGCTTCGGTACGAAAAAACCCTGTTTTTGAAGGCCGCGTAAAACATTTTGATGCTACCGCCACCAAGGGGATGCATGGAGTATTGGAGGTCATTGAACTGAACAATGCGGAGTACGGTGGCCGACTTTTGGCTCCTAACAGCCCCAATTTTGTGAATGGGGTTGCCGTGGTGGCCGATTCTACCTGGGCAGCTTTTAAAGGAGCTGAAAGATTGGAGGTGGAATGGGACAACGAAGGATTGAGGAACGAAAACTCAGAGGAGCTGTTCCAGCGTTTCCATAACCAACTTTTAGATACAACCATAGAGCGGAAAGATGGGGATATCAAAGCTGCGAAGAGAAATTCTGCTTCCCACAAGGAAGCCATTTATGAAGTTCCGTTTTGGGCACATGTCACCATGGAACCCATGAATTGTACGGTTTATTTTCGAGAGGATGTTTGCGAGGTTTGGGCACCTACCCAAAATCCGGAGGCACTGCAAAATGGATTGATCAAATTATTTGGATTGGAACCTGAACAAATCAAAATTCATATTCCAAGAATCGGGGGTGGATTTGGTAGAAGGTATTACGTGGACTACGCAATGGATGCCGCGATTCTGTCCAAAAAAATGGGAAAACCGGTTAAGCTCACATGGACACGGGAAGACGATATTATGCACGATTGGTACCGTCCAGGCAGTGTTCATAAAGTGGCAGCTTCCTTGGATTCGGATGGAAGCGTTACAGGTTGGCAGCATATTTTGGCCAATGCGTCCCGTAAAACGAGTTTGGGTAGGGAAGGGGGTCCTGCGGGCACAGAAATTGATGAGTACGATTTCCCAGCAGGTTTTGTACCCAACCTTCAACTGGAGTATGGTCATGTGCTGAGCGATATTCCCTTGGGCCAATGGCGGGCCGTAGCTGCTTCAGCGAATGCCTTTCCAGTGCACTGCTTTCTGGATGAACTGGCCCATGCACATAATATGGACCCCATAGATTATTTTTTAAAATTTATTGGTCCGGCACGAATGGTTCCCGTGGTGGGGGACTACGAATTTGATGCTACCCGGTTTATCCATGTGATTGAGAAGGTGCGGCAAAATAGCAACTGGGATATTCCGTTGCCCAAAGGACAGGGCAGGGGATTTGCGGCCCGGAAGGGGGCAGGTTCTTTTATAGCCGAAGTGGTTACTGTTGAAGTGGATGATACCAATAATTTGAAAATACTGAAAGTCGAAGCCGTGGTGGATTGCGGAATCGTGGTGAATCCTTCAGGCGCGCAAGCGCAGGTAGAAGGTGGTATTTTGGAGGGACTTAGTGCCGCGTTGTATGGGGAGATTAGTTTTAAGGATGGTGCTTCAGAGCAATCCAACTTTCATAACTATCCGTGGATCAGAATGAAAGATGCACCGGATGTGTACGTGGAGTTCATTAAAAACGATTTGCCGCCCCGGGGCTTGGGGGAGCCTCCGTTGCCACCAGCGATTCCCGCCTTGGCCAACGCTATTTTCGCAGCTACGGGAAAGCGACTAAGGAAATTACCGATTATGGGGCAACTGTAATTCGTTTTTAGGTAACTTTAAAGTACGGTAGTATTCGTTTGCGCCGGAACTTTCGCAAACTACATGGACTAAAAATGAAAAAGTATCCTTCAAAGATTGGAATTGGGTTACTGGGATTTATTCTGGTGGTACTTATTGGTTCCTTGGTTCCAGTACTATCACCCCCAATATGGCCCGCTATAGGCATCAATTTGGCCGTGTTGATATTCATTTTATACCTTTTTGCTACTACGCATTATACAATTGATGGAAACTGGTTGCATGTCCAATGTGGTTTTTTGGTTCGTAAGAAAATAGATATTGGTACAATCATCAGGATTTCGGAAACCAGTAGTCTGATTAGCGGTCCCGCCGTGTCCTTGGATCGACTTAATGTCGTTTACGGGGCAAACAAGGACATCTTAATATCTCCAAAGGATAAATCAGGATTGATTGAGCATTTGAGGCGAATCAACCCGGAAATTGAGGTTCGGTATAAGACAAGCGATCGCCAAGGTGGCAAGGCAACCTGACTTTAGAGGTTTCTATTTTCTTAAAGCTCGCGAATCTTCATGTTTCGAAACCAGGCCTCAAAATACCAGTTTTGGAGCGCAATTTTTCCCTTCGTGGCCTTGCCAAATGCCGGTGAATCCTTAAAATTTGACCCTGCGATTTTTTCCCTCCATTCATTCGAAGTCAAATCTTCTTTGGCGGTGAGTTTTCCATTCAGATAAAATTCTATTTCTCCATTTTTTTGGACAATTTTCGTGGTGTTCCATTGTCCTGTGGGATTAGCTTCAACTTGGTTCAGCTGGGGAGAAAGACCCCATAGACATCCTGGCCGTTTTAAAGGGGTTTTGGTGTCCATGTGGGCGGGTTCCAACAATTGATACTCTGGTCCGGTCTTATAGGTGGCGGTATATTCAGGAGACTCCTGTACATTGATAAAAACCCCGCCATTTCCACGAAGGGCCATTTGCCAGTCAAATACCAGTTCGTAGTTTTCATATTCCCTATCGGTCACCAAATCACCAAAAACTCTGGTTTCATCCGTGGCGTTGCAAAAAAGAGCACCATCCCTTACTTCCCAAGCCGAAAGTTGGGTAGAATCCGAATTATTATAAAGATGCCATCCCTTTAGGGTTTCACCATCAAAAAGTAGTGACCAGCCCTGCTCTTTTTCAATGTCCAATAATTGATTATGGACCTGGCTTTCGATGGCCAATTTTTTCGTTTGCCAGGTTTGGCTTTCTTTTTTTTCGGTCTTGCAGGAAGTCAAACAAATTAGGAGCAGAAATACAATCAGGAAGGAATGGCGAATCATTTTTTCTTTTCCCTAAAAATAGGAATTCCAAAGTTTTCTTTGGTCCCAGGATGATTTTTTTCACGGAGCCTACTTAAACATCACAAAAAAAAAGGATAAAGGCATGGCGACCTTTATCCCTATGTATAATTGTTTGTACTCTATTATAGTTGCTTTCCCAAAATCAACCTAACTAAACCAGTAAGAATACACTTACAAAACGAGGGATTTGAATACTTATTGTAGAATTCTTCCAGAATTGGAAAGGAAAGTAGAGGGACAGACCGATAAGGGGGTATATATCGAGTAGGACAAAGCGATTACAAATTTGTAACTTACAGGGTATAAATCCGCATTTCCTGATTATGGAACCCCAAAACGAAATTACAGCAATAGTATCAAGCGCTAGCTTAACAATAGTTGCCCTTTTGGCCGTTTGGATCTACAGAAGATATCAATCCAAGAAAAATCCCGTCTGAACCAGAAAAAGAATCAAGCGATTTACCCCTGTAGGCGGTAACATTTATCATTTTTAACCGACTACATCCGTTTACAAACGAAAGCAATCGTTTAACAACCGATTCCCATTTTTTCCTTCCCATACGTTTGCCCTGTCGATGCAATGAAGCTCGATAGTATGAACTGTTTAACACCTAAATTTTTATCATGAATTCACTAAGAAACAAAGTACAATTGATTGGAAACCTGGGTAACGACCCAGAAGTTGTCATTTTGGAAAGCGGTAGCAAATTGGCCAAATTTTCCGTGGCCACCAATGAGACCTACAAGAATGCTGAAGGCGAAAAGGTTACGGATACCCAATGGCATAATGTGGTAGCCTGGGGCAAGACCGCGGAGATTGCTGAAAACTATCTTGTAAAGGGCAAGGAAGTGGCTATTGAGGGCAAGTTGGTCAATCGATCGTATGAGACCAAAGAGGGGGAAAAGCGCTATGTTACTGAGATTAAGTGCAATGAACTTTTAATGTTGGGTAAATAATTCAACTTTACGGATAATCGATGAAAAGGGAGCTCTTGCCCCTTTTCTTTGTTTTTGCTCAATTTTAACAATAACTTAATGAAAGTAGGTGCAACGACTGGGGTGGTGTTGCGTCCAATATAAAAGAAGGTATTGCTATGAAAACTGCCCGTGTCCTTTTGGTTTTCTTGATCAGCGGTTTAAGCCTAACGGCTTGGTCGCAGGAGAGAGCCCATGTCCAGGGATTACGGTTCTACGAAAACCTTGCGGAACGCGATGCCCACTACGAGCAAGGACTTCATAATCTGAGTGCCCAGGACGAATTGGATTACTGGTTGGACCAGCGCAATTATGAACTGCAGTTGGGCAAAGCTAATTTTTCCGCTTATCTGGTCTATATGCGGGTAAAAAAACAAGCTTATCAAGAGCATATACAAGCTTGTGACGGCTCTTGCATCCATAGCCCACTCTATTTGGAAAAGGCAAGGGAGTACCTATCACTATCAGATAACGATGACCTATTTGGTCAGTTGGAAAGCAAGGTGGTGCAACATTTGCCAAAGAAGAAAGGTAAGGAACAATAAAAAAACCGCCTAATGGCGGTTTTTTTATGCTACTTTTTTCAGCAGGTCAAAACATGGGCATCGCTTACAGCGTTTATTTTCACCCTTTTTATACTTTTTGCAACATTTAATCTTGCAATTGGTCAAAGGAAGTTCCCTTAATAAGGCCTTAGAATTCTTCTTTAAATCTTTTTTCTTTTTCCCCATCTTCGAGAATCGATGGGCCAAAAATAACTATTTTAACTTAATCTAAATAAAAGATTTATCAACAATTATTCCCCTGCGGTGTCCGAAGCGGCACTTTCAACAGTGATTTGCTGTATATCGCGATCAAAAAGATAAAGTCCACCCTTGTCATTTCCTATAAGATTGATTTTATCGAGTACGGTACGTGCCAATGCCTCCTCCTCTAATTGTTCAGCCACGTACCATTGCAAAAAGTTATGTGTGGCATAGTCCTTTTCTTGTAAGGTAACATGCACCAGTTCATTGATGCTTTGGGAAACAAAAATCTCATGGTCGTAGAGCTGTTGAAACATCTGTTGTAGCGAGCCAAATTCGGTTTTTGGTGCCTTAAGCTCCGAAACATGTGCATGTCCGCCCCGCTCATTTACATATTTGACCAATTTGAGCATGTGCATACGTTCTTCATCGGAATGGCCATACATAAATCCGGCCACGCCCTCCAGACCCTTCACCTCTGCCCATGATGCCATGGAGAGATACACCTGTGACGATTCAGCTTCTATTCGAATTTGCTCATTGAGCGCTTTTTCAAGTTTTTTAGATAACATGTCTTTGATTTAAGAGGTACAAAATTACGAAACCCTTCAGAACCGAAGAGCCACCCCCATCGTCCCAGGTCCAAAACTTAGGTTCCAGCTCACAGCTTTGGCTTGGTTGTTATATTTTTCATTGTACTTGGAATCAAGATATTTATCTATGGATTCCACAATGAAAATGCTCAATACTGTGCTAAAAGCCACATCTGAAATCCAATGGTACCCATCTACAATACGGGCAAAACCAGGAACGAGTCCAACGGTGTAAATTCCCGCTTTTACCCAAGGATTCTTGAACTGTTTGGCAATGGCATAGGCATTGGTGAAGGCCAACATGGCGTGGCCCGAGGGGAAGGAATCGTAATTGCGCACCCTATCAATATGAAAGGGGTCGTATACATTCGAGCTGTCCCCACTCCTAGGTCTTGCCCGTCCAATAATACGTTTACTGACCTGCTGTAAAAAACCTCCAGCGGTCGCAGATGATATTAACAGTACCCCTGTGCGACGTAATTTTTCGTTTTTCGTAAAGAGGCCCACAAGGTATACACCCCCAGTAATCATATAATTGTTTTCGGGGCTTCCGTATTCGTTCCCGTAGTCTACCAATAGGTCGGGAACATCATCTTCAAAACCACCTACCCAATGGTCAAATTCGTCGTCCACAAAGAATAAGGCCAGGGTTCCTGCCGAAAGATAACCGAAGTTGGCCCAATCGTTTCCATTCCAATGAAAAGGTCTAGAATACGAGTGTCCTATACCCCCAAAAACATTCCCCATATCATAGGTGAAGTTTTGCCAAGTATTCTTTCGTTGGGAATAAATTTGATCTTGACCTTGCAGGGGTAGGGCGAAGCATAATAGCAAACAAAAGCAGAATAATCTCATGACTGAAGAACGTTAGGTTGTGAATTAAAGTTAAAAATAAATTTCTTGGGCCAGACGGAAGGTATTGGCATGTGCTTCCACTATGGTTTTAATATCGGGGGAATAGCCGCCCCCCATGCTGCATTGTACGGGAATCTTATTGTCTCTACAGGCCTGAAGCACAAAGCGATCTCGTTCCCTACAACCTTCCAAACTCATGCCCAAGGTGCCCAATTTGTCCGTTGCCACAACATCTACTCCGCACAAATAGAATATAAATTGGGGCTGCACTTTTTCCAGCAGTTGGGGCAATGTTTTTTTGAGGATGGATAGGTATTCTTTGTCCGAAGTTCCTTTTTCCAAGGGGATATCCAAATCAGAAGTTTCTTTTTTGAAGGGATAGTTTCCTCTTCCGTGCATAGAGAATGTAAATACGGCTTCGTTTTCCTGAAAGATTTCAGCGGTTCCATTTCCTTGATGGACATCTAAATCTACAATCAAGATTTTACTGCCCACCTTATGGTCAATTAGATATTGTGCACCGATGGCTTGGTCGTTCAACATGCAAAAGGCCTCGCCCCTGTTGGAATAGGCATGATGGGTGCCTCCTGCTATATTCATGGCTATGCCATGCTTTAGGGCATATTCGCATCCTTTGAGGGTCCCGTCGGCTATAATCCGTTCTCTTTGAACAAGCTCTTTGCTTAAGGGAAATCCAATTTTACGAACCTCACTGGGTTTTAGGTTGAGTTGAACCAGATTTTCATAATAGATACTATCATGGGCCGCTAAAATGACTTCGTCTTGGGGGAAATCCGGCGTATAAAAGTTCTCCGAAGTACAGGTACCTTCATGGAGGAGCTGTTGGGGCAAAAGCTCATACTTGACCATCGGGAACCGATGTCCTTCCGGGAGTGGATGCTTGAAGATGGGATGATAGGCGATTTTCAGCATCAAATAATCAACTTTGCTTAAGAGCCAATTGAATTCGTTTTCGCGGAATATCAACATCGAGAACCTTAACAATGACCTGTTGGTGTAAGCTTACATGCTCGTTCACATCCTTGACGAAGGTATTGGCGAGGTTGGAAATATGGATCAAGCCGCTTTCCTTGATGCCTATGTCCACAAAGCAACCGAAATTGGTAATGTTGTTCACTATGCCTGGTAATAACTGTCCCTGTCGCAAATCGGTAATTTCTTTGATGTTTTGATCAAAGGTGAACACTTTAGCCTTCTCCCTTCGGTCCAAACCTGGCTTTTCCAATTCCTCCAAAATGTCTTTTAAGGTTGGTAGGCCAATGGTATCTGTGCAGTATTTTTTTAAATCGATACCTTCCAAAACGGTTTTATTTCGGATCAGGTCCGATAACGGTACTTGCTTGTCCTTGGCCATTTGTTTCACCAAGGCATAGCTTTCTGGATGCACGGCCGAATCGTCCAGGGGATTGTCGCCCGCTTTAATGCGTAAAAATCCAGCACCCTGCTCAAAAGCTTTTCCACCCAAACGAGGCACTTTTTTAATTTGATCGCGATTGGTAAACGCACCATTTGTATTGCGATAGGCAACGATGTTTTCCGCTAACTTCGGACCAATTCCCGATACATAGCTCAATAAGGGCACACTGGCTGTATTGATATTCACCCCAACCGAGTTCACACAACTTTCCACCACGGTATCCAAGGAGGTTTTTAGCTTGTTTTGGTCAACATCATGCTGATACTGCCCAACACCTATGGATTTGGCCTCTATTTTTACCAGTTCGGCCAAGGGGTCGGCCAATCTTCGCCCAATCGATACCGCCCCTCTCACGGTAACATCGTAATTGGGAAATTCTTCCCTGGCTATTTTGGAAGCCGAATAGATGGATGCCCCAGCCTCACTCACCACAAAAACCTCCACATCGATTTTGAATGGAATTCGTTTCACCAAGCGTTCGGTTTCCCTGGAAGCCGTTCCGTTGCCAATGGCTATCGCTTCAATCTTGTAGGCATCTACAAGGGAACTTATTTTTTTCAGGGCGCCTTTGCTATCGTTTTGAGGAGCATGCGGGTAAATGGTTTCGTTGTGCTTTAGATCTCCTTGCGCATCCAGACAGACCAATTTGCAACCCGTTCTGAACCCAGGATCAATAGCAAGAATCCGTTTTTCACCTAAGGGAGCTCCAAGTAAAAGTTGTTTTAAATTCTTTGAAAACACTTGAATGGCCTCAGTATCTGCTTTTTCCTTGGCCTTTTTTAGGATTTCGTTGGAGAGGGATGGCAGTAACAGTCTTTTGTAGGCATCTGCGATGGCCAATTTGATTTGCGAAGCACAATCGGAATGCGACTTAATGATCCGTCTCTCAATTTTTTCGATGGCCCTCTCATCGTCAATTTCAACTTTAACCCGAATGAAGCCTTCTTTTTCGGCTCTTGAAATGGCTAAAAATCGGTGGGAGGGACAACGATTCAACGCTTCGTTCCAGTCAAAATAATCTCGGAATTTCTGAGCCTTTTCATCCTCTTTTTTGGTTTTGACGACCTGGGTCGAAAGCAGTGCGAAACGCTCTAGCTGGCTCCGCAACTGATTTCGGATATCGGAACGCTCGTTGATCCACTCAGCAATAATATGTCGGGCACCTTCCAAGGCCTCATCCTCATTTTGAATGGCATTATTTAGATATTTGGAAGCAATGAACTCGATGGCATCGCTACGCTGGGCCATGATGATTTTAGCCAGCGGCTCCAACCCATTTTTACGGGCCGTCTCCGCCTTTGTTTTTTTACTCTTTTTGAAAGGTAGGTAGAGGTCCTCCAGAGTGGCAAGGTCCTCGCAGTTTTGGAACCGTGTTTGCAATTCCGGTGTTAATAGACCTTGTTCCCCTACGGCCTTTAAAATGGCTGCTTTTCTTTTTTCGAGAGCTTCAAAAGCGGTTTTGAACTGCACGATGGACCCAAGCTGAACCTCATCCAGATTACCCGTTCTTTCCTTCCGATATCGGGCAATAAAGGGAATGGTGCAGTCTTCGTTTAAAAGGGCGATGGTATTGGCCACACTTTGCTCAGGAAGTTGTGTGTGCTTTAAGATGTAGGGGATGAGTTGCATTGACTTTTACCTTTTAATTGTTCCTGAATGGAAACCTTTAAATGAGATTGGGATTTATGAAAGTCTTATGGAACCATCAACTAATACCTTCGCCATTATCCACCTCCGTCTCATCAGGATTTACAAAAACCAATTTCCCTTCCGCGTTTTCAGTCATCAAAATCATGCCCTCACTTTCAACTCCCCGCAATTTCCTTGGGGCTAAATTGACCAGAACAGTGACTTGTTTTCCAACAATATCTTCGGGCTTAAAACTTTCGGCTATGCCGGAAACTATGGTACGGATATCCAAGCCCGTATCCACTTTTAATACAAGCAGTTTGTTGGCTTTGGGCATTTTCTCTGCCTCAAGAATAGTACCTACACGCATATCCAGTTTGGTGAAGTCGTCAAAGGTTATGGTTTCCTTTTGTGGCACTGTTTCCTTATCCATTTGTTCGTTGGCTTTTTTAGTGGCTTCCAATTTGGCCAGTTGTGCATCGATTTCGGCGTCTTCTATTTTTCGGAATAGCAATTCACTTTTGTTGATTTGATGTCCGGAGGCAAGCAAGGTTTCCTTTGAACTGACTGCATCCCATGATAGGGGTTTCTCGCTATCACTCGAAACGATATTGAGAATGTTCTTCAATTTAACACAGGTAAAAGGTAAGAACGGTTCACTCAGGACGGCCAATCCTGTTGCAATTTGGAGGGCCACATACATGATGGTCTTTACCCTTTCCTCATCAGTTTTAATCAATTTCCAAGGTTCTTCATCCGCCAAATATTTGTTGCCCAATCGTGCCAGATTCATCAACTCTTGACTGGCTTCCCTAAATCGGTAGCGGTCTAAAGAGCTATTGAGGGTTTTCGGAAACTCTTTTAAGGCTTCTAAGGTATTCCGATCCACTTCGGTAAAGTTGGCAGGTTCCGGTACGATTCCATTGTAGTATTTATGGGTTAACACTGAAACGCGATTGACAAAATTCCCAAAAATGGCCACCAACTCGTTGTTGTTCCTGGCCTGAAAATCCTTCCAGGTAAAATCGTTGTCTTTGGTCTCAGGAGCGTTAGCCGTCAAGGCGTAACGGAGTACATCCTGCATGTTCGGAAACTCCTCCAAATATTCGTGCAGCCAAACCGCCCAGTTTTTAGAGGTGGAAAGTTTGTTGCCCTCCAAGTTCAAGAACTCATTGGCCGGTACATTTTCCGGGAGCACAAAATCACCATGGGCTTTTAGCATGCTAGGGAAAATAATACAGTGAAAAACAATATTGTCCTTCCCGATAAAGTGGAGCAGTTTAGTGTCTTTGTCCTTCCAATAAGGTTCCCATTCCTTTCCTTCTCGCTTGGCCCATTCCTTGGTTGAAGAGATATAACCTATTGGGGCATCAAACCAAACATAGAGCACCTTTCCTTCACCATCTTTAACAGGCACGGGGATACCCCAGTCCAAATCCCGCGTCACCGCGCGTGGTTTTAGGCCATCATCGATCCAAGATTTGCATTGCCCGTACACATTGGGTTTCCAATCATCTTTGTGGCCTTTTAAAATCCATTCCTTTAGGAAATCCTCATAGCGGTCCAAGGGCAGAAACCAGTGCTTGGTACTTTTCAGGGTTGGCACGCCCCCTGTAATCGTGGATTTTGGATTGATGAGGTCCGTTGCATTTAAGGAAGAACCACAGTTCTCACATTGATCACCATAGGCTTCCTCATACCCACATCGGGGACAGGTTCCGGTAACAAAACGGTCCGCCAAAAATTGCTTGGCCTCCTCATCATAGAGTTGTTCGGTAACCTCCTCTATGAAATCACCTTGATCATACAATTTTTTAAAGAAATCGGAGGCAGTTTCATGATGTACTTCGGCAGAGGTCCTGGAATAGTTATTAAACGAAATCCCAAATTCCTTAAAGGACTGTTTGATGATGCCATGGTACTTATCGATGATCTCCTTTGGGGAAACCCCTTCTTTTTTGGCCTTCATGGGAATGGCCACTCCATGTTCGTCGCTTCCGCATATAAAGGCAACATCGTGCCCTTGTAACCGAAGGTAACGGGAGTAGATATCCGCTGGGACATAGACTCCCGCCAAATGCCCAATATGAATGGGGCCATTGGTGTAGGGAAGGGCAGCGGTAATGGTATATCGTGATGGAGAATTGCTCTCGGACATGTATAATTCTAATTAAGCCTCAAAAATACTGAATTTCGTTAGAGTGTTTCCATCCTTTTCCAATAGGATTTTTAAGAGGTTTCAGCGTCAAAAAAAGTGCTTTCTGGAAAATAAAAGTACAGCACTTTTGTTATGTATAGGAATATACCTACAAATCGGAAAATTATGAGTATTGGCAATCCAAAGAAATTCAAGAAGCTTGAAAAACTAAAAACAGTTTTGAACGAAGAGGGACAGGATGAAATATCCAGGGTCCATAAGGACAAAAACCACAAGGTAAAAAAGGAGTTGGCATTTAAGACCGATAGGGATAAGCCCAAACCGGCTTAAAAAAGGAACCTCCGAAGGTGCAACCAGATTGGGGTGTGGGTCGCACTATCGGAGGATTCTGGAATGTATGTGTTACAATCTGATCTACATGATCATGACCGATTTACTCATCTTTTGATCGGCGACTTGGATTCTATAGATGTATTTTCCAGTGGCCAAACTATCGCGCATCCGCTCTCTAATGTTGATCTCCGCGGAGCCCTCCAACATCATCTCATTGAAAACGGTTCCCACATTCTGCCCTAGAATATTATACAACTGAATGTCCACGTGAGCCGCGACAGGCATCTCTAAATAGATATGTGGGGTTCGTTCTGTAGGATAGTAGGGTCTGTGCACAATGGTGTTCAAGACATCCGGATCGGGATCAGATCCATCAGGACTAGGAGGTGTATCCGGCAAAGTTGGCGGATCATCACTATAAACGATATCTGGGAAATCCACCCCACTACAGTTGAATCCAAGATCTACTGGAGCGTAAGGGTGATCCAGTAAGTGTTGCTCTACCAAAGGAATGGGGACACAAAGCCATTCTGCCAATACCGTGGCATATAAATCCCTAAAGTCCATGGTGTATTCAAGGTTACCTCTACTGTTGGGGCTATCCAATGCTGGATGGTCACCAACGAAGGCACTTCCGTTAAGACCGGAACCAAAGAAAAGGGTAGGAGCCGCTTTTCCGTGATCTGTTCCGTTGGAACCATTTTCAAAAATTCTTCGCCCAAACTCGGAGAAGGTCATACTTAATACCTTATCATCTTGCTCTGTAAAGGCCAAATCTTCATAGAAGTTGTTCACCGCTATGGAAAGATTGGTCATCAAGCGCTCATGGGCCAAAGGCTGGTTCCCGTGGGTGTCAAATCCACCCATAGAAATCATATACACTTTGGTGCCCAAATTTCCCTTTATCAAACGGGCCAATAAAGCCAATTGTCTGGCAAAGCCATTGTCTTGGTACTCTACTTGGTTCTGACCCCTTTCGTAGGCATCGTGTATTTTACCTGCGTACTCGTAAGTGGTGTTGGCAACACCTCTCAAGAAGCGCAACTGGTCTCCATACATACAATCGCCAAACGGCGCATTTTCAATATCGTAGAAGAAACCTGTTTCCGCAATTTCTTCCAACTGATCAATATTGTTGGTCACGAAAGCGTAATTGGTCTCTTCACCTTGGAAAACCAAGTTGGAAAGATTTCCGATTTGGATTGCCGCTGGCGCTTCAGGCGGATTGATCAGGTAATCCGGGTAACATTGTTCAAAATGTCTGCCCATCCATCCTGTATTCAATCCGGTAAAACCTGTCGTGGTCAAATCCGTATTGGCATAGATATCCGAACCTGTAAAATGGGACAAACTTTGATTTTCGTAACCTACCCCGTGTACGGCCTTGAACTGTCCGTCTCCCCACATGGGTTCCACGGCATTCATATAGGTAGGGATACCAAAATCATCGGTAAGTTTTAGGACCTTACTTTCTGGGATGTAAATGTTAGGTCTTGCGTTAGCATAAGTATCATATTGTTGGATGGGAATAACCGTGCTCAGTCCATCGTTACCTCCTGAAAGTCTGATAAGAATCAGGATGTTATCGGTTTCAGCATCTGCAATTGCAGAAGTGAAGGGAGATGGAGCTGAAGCTGAAAGCATATTGCTTCCCAAAAACATGGACCCAGAGCCGGCTATACCCAATGCTTGGATAAAGGAACGTCTGCTCCATGTTTTGTGTTCTAAATCGTGGCCATCGTGTTCCAGGCCTTTATGTGGTGATGTATTGTGATTGTGGTGAGTATCGCACATGATGTAGGGGTTATTTTAGTTGAAATTCGGGTTCTCTTGATAGATGTCTAAGCAGTAGATAAACCTGCGAAGGGGCTGAAGGCCAAACAGCAAGTGTCCAACTTGGTGTGGCACCACCTTCATAATACGTTTCGTCCACGTCGCTTCTAAAGGCAATCAATGCCTTTTCATATTCCGCATCGGTAAGCAAACCCTTTGGTAACATCTTATCAATAATTGGTCTTGCAATAAGGTCCGGGTTGTTACTGGTAAGCCCGTCGTTTCCTGTCAAGGCCAAGGCAAAATCCCTAAACTGTTCGGGATTGTCTTGAAAGAATCGTTCTAAAAACACCTCTAAAGTCAACCAACGACCAATAATAAAGTTGGTGTTGATCCATTCCCTGTCTCGTTGCCATCCAGCCACATCAAATGGGTCGAACAAGTTTTGTCCGATCATTCCCGCAGCATCAATGACGTTGATGACAGTGCTGTCGTCATATGTAAAACCAGTTTCCTTAAGCAGGTTCATATAAAGGTCGAACGGACTTTTAATAATGACACCAATGGCATCTTCATCAAAAAAGTGTTGACTTTTGAACAGCTGTCTAAGGACTGGAGCGATTTCAAAATTGTTGGCGATGAAAGTTGCCGACATACCATTGATAATGGCTGCGGCATTCCCAGCTTCATCGTCCGAATCGGGATGCACAAAAAACTCGTATAATTTCTTGCAGATGAACCAAGCGATTTCATTTGGTCTCTCTGTAAAAAGGATATTGATGACATCGTCGTAGTTCCAATTCCCGGTCTGGCCAAAAATGGTCTTGTTCTCGGTGTTGAAATCTTCAGCGTCAAAGGTCACTTGCGTACATCCTTCTTCCCCGCGATTGGTATATCCTGAAATTGCCTTGGAGGTTTCTATAATATCCTCCTCGGTATAATTGTTGCCCTCGCCCAAAGTGAAAAGCTCATATAGCTCACGGGCATAATTCTCGTTTGGATTGTTTCCCCGGTTCCGGACACCATCCAGATAATATAGCATGGCGCTCGTAAGACCAATTTCGCTCACGAATGTTCTAAAATTACCTAGGGCGTTTCGTTGAAGACAGTTGATATAATAGTAAAGGAAGGAATTACAATTATATATGTCGATTTCTGTCACAAAGTGGTTGCTCCAAAAAAAGCTTAACCTATCCAAGAGGTTATTGTTCAGCAGGGCGTTGCCATAAGCTGTAGCAAACTCTTCCTGTTGTGCTCTGCGCAACTGCCGGGCCAGATCATCGTCTGCTGGATAATTGGCGTTGTTCCAATCTGCCCAAGCTGGGGCAGGAATTGGAGGAGTGGCAAGAGCCTGGTCCACTAAATTGTCCACAAGGGTGTCCGCAGTTTGTCCAACTGCCGCATTAATTGTTTGCACAGAGGCGCTAAAACCCAGCCTTCGGTACAAATGGGCCGCACGTAACTCATCCAGTGGATCAGTGTACAGCGCCAAGGTTGAGGAATTACAATTGATAAAGTACTCCATAGCAATGATTGGCGTTAAATAGGTCCATAGTTTTGGGGCAACTATATGTTTAGTTAACGTTGGGTGTGGTTCAATTCAGCCAACAAATTACAATCTAAACGCTGTTTTGGCCGTGAACTACCAATTTTTTCGATGAACTGCACATATTTTTTAATATTTTTCAAAAACGATGGGGAAACACAATGAATTTGGGAAGCTTGGAGAGCAAATCGCGGTAGATTTTCTAATGGACAATGGTTATTCCATCTTGGCACGAAACTATCGGCACCAAAAAGCGGAAATAGATATACTTGCGATTAAGGAGGAATTTTTGGCCGTTGTTGAGGTAAAATCAAGAACATCCGGTTTTTTGGCAAACCTGAACGAAGTTGTCAATCAAAAGAAAATCGGACTTCTTGTGAACGCTGCAGATTTCTTTGTTCAGGAACATAATTTGGATGAGGAAGTACGTTTCGATTTGATCACGGTCGTTAAAACTAAGGATACCTATAAAGTGGAACATTTGAAAAATGCCTTCTATCATTTCTAACCATTTGTTTTATTTGTAACAATATGTTATTTTTGCTTTAAACCAGGCAAAAATGAAAACCATATCTGCAGTAGTTGAACACTACATTAAAAAGAAACCCTTCTTACAAAGTGCCCTAGCCCAGGGTATCATCAACCTTACTTCCCTTTCGCGTCAAATCAAACCCGAAATATCCGAGGCTTTGGGAAAGGATGTAAAAGATGGGGCCATTGTGATGGCGCTCAAACGCCTTTCTGATGATTTGGAATTTAGGGCGACCCATAGAATTGTAAAAGTGTTGAAGAATATTGGGGAGATTACCGTACGCTCCTCACTAACGGATTATACTTTTTTGGCCTCCGAGACCATTTTAGGGCAACAGGCCAAACTTTTGGAAGAGGTTAATGCCAATCAAGATGTTTTTTATACTTCCTCCCGAGGGGTCAACGAAATCAATATTGTCATCAGCAGTTTAATGGACGGGGTGGTTGAAAAATACTTTATGCATGAACGTTGTACCCAGAAAGCTGAAAACCTATCTTCCATCACGGTTAAACTTCCTGCTGAAAATGTTTCCGTTCCAGGAATCTATTATTTTATTTTTCAGCGTTTGGCTTGGGAGGGTATCATCTTGTATGAGGTAATTTCCACTACCAACGAGTTTACCATCTTGGTGAACGAGGACCAGGTTGATGTGGCTTTCAAAACGATAAAAGACTTAAAGGGACTATAACATCCATTTTTCAAAAAGTAAATATTCAGCCCAACGGAGTCCAGCGGCAACAATTCCTTTGCGATTTTTGGCTTTGTTCTTGAACATCTGAAGCAGTTCGGGATTTAGTTTTCTTCCATTGACCATCACCCATTTGGGATTCTTTAAAGTTTCAAGTTGCTGAAGTGGATTTTTGTCCAGTAGTAATAGGTTTGCTCTATTTCCAATCTCCACAGTTCCAATATCTCGCAGTTCCCGATGCGCTCTGGATGGGTTTATGGTGGCAGTTTTCAAAGCTCCGTAGTTTGTCATTCCGGCTTCACGGTAGAACCCCAATTCCTCATGAATGGAGAATCCTGGGGCGGTGATCCCGATTCCAGCATCGGTACCGCAGATAATATTGACCCCAGTCAGGTTGAGTTGATTCACAATCCCCAAATGAAATCTGTGCTGGGCTTGCACCTGTTGGACAATATCTGGATTATGTTTTTTCTCATTTGACCAGCGTTCCAATTGTATTTTGCTGTCAACTTTCTTGACCAACGGATTTATATAGTCCATCTGTTCCGAAGATTCAATAGTATCATCGATAAGCATTTCCACAATTTTGTGATACCCTGTGAGCGTTGGGCTAAAAGTTTGTCTGGATGCACCATATTGGGCAACTACGCTTTTTAAGATGGTGGTGTCCAATTGATACTCCAAGGCCTGTTGCACAATATCCTCCGCATGCTCCACACTGGCTATCTGGCGATGAAAGTTGGCCCCATAAGGAACCTCAAAACTTGGGTGAACCACTACATCTATTTGGGAAGCTTCCGCTTGTTGTAAAACTGTATTGAAAATATCCTCGGGCATTCCCGCATAGGTTTTAATACAATCATAACCTTGATCTTTTTGTCTTTTGACCAACTCACGGGCAGTTGAAACATCTGCAACCTGGATTTTTTCATCACCCAGATCATTGGGGCCTGTCAAGATAGGACCAGAAGTGAAGAGCTGCGGGGATATGATATTCTCATTTTCGATATCCCTTTTGATTCTTAGATGCATGGGGAACCCACGAAGGTTACGAATAGTGGTTACCCCATTTGCCAGATAGACCCCTAGATCCTGACGGTCCCAAAGGTGTACATGCATGTCTGTCAATCCAGGAGTGAGATATCCATTTTCACCATCAATTTGAGGGACATCATCTGCTTGGAGATTCTCCCCTATTTCTGCTATGCGACCTCGTTTTACCAACACATTTTTCCCCATCAATACCGTATCGCTGGTCATTGGGATGATGTTTACGTTGGTGATCAGATAGTTGTTGTTCGCCAGTTCCTGATTTTCATCAATAGCTAGGTAGGAGGTACGGTTAGCATCTATCCATAGTGTCCCAACAGCAAAAAGCAAAAGTAGCACTACCAATAGTGTGATTCCCTTGAGCAGTTTTTTAAGCGTATTCATGAGTTAGAGTTAAAGGGTAAAAATAATCCATTCATTGGCTAAAATCAATTTAATGTAAATCGGCGAACTAAAAATTCGGTTTCGTCGTTTTGGTATAAGAAGCTTCGGGAACCATGACCAAAAAAAGAATTCTACTTGGACTTTTGGCCTTATTGGTACTTTACCTATGCTACCTGGCCTATATTTTTATTTTATCTCCCAAAACCAATCTACAATCCATCTATCTAATTCCGGAAGATGCCGTATTTATTATAGAATCTGAGAAGCCTGTTGACAGCTGGGCCAAGGTAAGTGAAAGCGAAGCTTGGCGACATCTTCAAAAAAATGATTACTTCGCCCAGTTAACAGAGAACATACAAAAGGTGGACACGGTCTTCAACAACAATCATAAGTTGTTCGAGTTTTTTGATGGTCGTTCCCTTTTTATTTCTATCCACATGATCAGCAAAAAGGACTACGGCATTTTCTATGTCCTTGACCTAAAACGTATCGCCAAGCTAAAACTCTTAAAAACGTATCTGAACACACTACTCAACGAGAACTATACGATGAGCAAGCGTATTTATCATGAACACGAGATTTTGGAAGTGTTCGATCGCATAAATAAGGAGACTCTTTATCTATCTTTTATCAAAAACCAGCTGGTGGCCTCCTATACCCATACCTTGGTCGAGGCTTCCATAGATCAATACGATGAACCTAAACTGGGAAGAAACCTTGATTTTTTGGAAATCAACTCCAGAGTGGGATATGAGAATTTGTTCCGCGTGTACCTGCAATACGATTTTTTGGATGAGTATTATGCACGTTTTTCCGATCAGCAAAATGAATGGTTAGATCGTGCGAGCAAAAACTTTTTGTTTTCTGGCTTTCATATCGATTTGGATGAGAACAGCACTATCACAGCGGACGGCTATACCAACATAAGCACAACCAACCATACCTATTTGAAGGCACTTCAAAAGTCGGGCACGGCAAAACGAAGTATTCCTAAAATAGCCCCTGCCCGAACTGCCCTTTATATAAGTTATGGATTCGATTCCTTTCAAACGTTTTATGAAAATTTTGAGACCATCCAACAAAAGAATCCAGAACAGTTTGAGGGATATAAATCTGGGATAGTGAAGGTGGAAAAGTTCCTTAAAATAGATGTGAGGAAAAATTTTGTCGATTGGATCGGGGAAGAAATTGCATTGTTGCAAATCAACACGGGTATATCCAAAAAGAAGAATGATCTGGCCTTGGTGCTAAAGGCCAAAGATTCCTCGGAGGCCAAAAGGAACTTGGATTTTGTGCTTAAGCAAATTAAAAAGAAGACTCCGGTAAAGTTTAAGGCCGTGGACTACAAGGGCTATGAAATCAATTTTCTTTCGATCAAGGGCTTCTTTAAAATTTTATTGGGGAACCGATTTAAGGAATTTGACAAACCCTATTTCACGCAGGTTGCTGACTATGTAATCTTCAGTAATAATCCAAACACCTTAAAAGGAATCATAGATGACTTCCAAAAAGGAAACACTATGAAACAATCAAAGGATTTTAAGGATTTTGATGCCAAGTTCAAAAACAAATCCAGTTTATTCCTTTATAGCGATGTTCCTTTGCTCTACGAAAACATGAGGTCCATTGTGGATGCCAAAACCCAAGCACAGTTAAAAAAGAATAAGAACTTTATTGTATGTTTTTCCAAAATGGGACTTCAGCTCAGTCCGGACGATGATCTATTTGAGAGCCGCATGGTGGTGAATTACCAAGATGTCGACCGTTTGGAACCATTCATCTCGGCCCCAAATCCCAAAAGACCCATTCAGCCACCCATGGGGATTTCGGAATCCATCTTTGACTTAAAGCCCATCTATCCGTCTGACCTGAATGCAAAATCCTTCACCAAAAAATACGCCAATGGGAACATCCGGTTTGAGGTTGATCTTAAGGATGGACTTAAACATGGTAGATATCGCGAATATCATCTTAATGGCGCTGAAAAAATCACCGGAAGATATAGAAAGGATGAGCAGATAGGGACCTGGCGCTATTATAACCCAATGGGCGAGTTGAAGCTCAAAAAGAAATTCTAGGGATTGCTTCCAAAAACCTTCAGATTTCAATTTTCAATCACTAACTTGATTTTTCATTTTTAAGCAGTGATATGAAAAGAATTTATTGCCTCCTGTTCGGTCTGGTTCTTAGTCTCCCCGTTCTCGGGCAAGACCTATATTTTCCCAAACGCAATGAGGTTTGGAAAAAAGCTGAAACCCGACAATTTAATTTCAAAACGGATAAACTCCAAGAGGCTGTGGATTTTGCTATGCAAAACGAATATTCCGGTTCTAGGGATCTAAGAAGAGCGATTTTAAAGGGCTTTGAAAGAGAGCCCTTCCACGAAATTTTGGGGCCTACCAAAAAACGAGGTGGACCTGCGGGAATTATACTGAAAAACGGTTACATCCTGGCATCTTGGGGAGACACCCAGCGGGTGGATATGACCTTTAGTGTTACCAAGAGTTTCCTGTCCACTATGGCCGGATTGGCCTGGGACCAAGGCCTTATTAAAAATACTGATGACAAGGTTGGGAGCTATATTTGGGATGGCACTTTTAATGGGAATCACAACAGTAAAATTAGTTGGGAACATTTGTTACAGCAGAACTCGGATTGGTCCGGAGAACTTTGGGGCTTGAAAGATTGGGCGGATCGCCCTGCCAAAGAAGGAGGTTTGGATGATTGGAAATTTAGAAAACTAAATGAACCCGGTACCGTGATGGAATATAATGATGTGCGAGTGAATGTGTTGGCCTACTCACTTACCCATCTTTGGCGCAAGCCGATGCCCATGGTTCTTAAGCAAGAGTTAATGGATAAGATTGGAGCTTCCACAACATGGCGCTGGTTTGGCTATGATCATGCTTGGACAGAGGTGGATGGCGTCCAAATGAAATCGGTTACCGGTGGTGGGCACTCCGGTGCAGGACTTTTTATAAGTGCAGAGGACATGGCCCGATTTGGAATGGTCTTTTTAAATAATGGCAAATGGGCTAAAGAACAACTCATTAGTGAGGCGTGGATTACAAAAGCCACAAAGCCCTCCGTCCCCAACATTAATTATGGTTATATGTGGTGGTTGAACCAAAAGGGAGCCAGATATTGGGAAGGTGTACCGGAGCATTTATTTTATGCCGCGGGATTTGGAGGCAACTTCATTGTGGTGGACCAAGAAAACGGCTTGTTGATCGTAACACGATGGTTGGAGCCGCAAAAGGTCGGGGAATTTGTGAAGTTGGTCTATGATTCATTTTAGGAGTACATCACAAAACCCAAATGGGATGGGTGTAGTCGCATCCGAAGGATTGTCGTAGGTGCGAAATACTTTTTCGCCCAATTCAAAGGCAATGGGATGATCAAATAAAGGGCCATCAAAACAGAAGGTATGGAACTCTCCATTTTCGCCACAGAAATCAACGTTATCTGGAAGACGCTCCAACAGTTCTGAGGTTATTTCAGCCCCTAGGAATGATTCGTCCAAAAGAGAATTATTGATACATATGATAATGGTCCGAAATCCAAGCTCAAGGAACTCCGTAATCAGTTCTTTGGTGTTCCTTTTCCAGATGGGAAAAACGCAGGAAATGTTGTATTGGCCCAACATCTTTTCGCGATATTCCTTCAGGTCTTCCAAATAAATATCCCCGAAGGCAGCATGGGAATAACCCGTGGAAACCAGTGCTTTTACCTTAGACTCCATCAAGGCATTGTAAGATTCCATAGACGGTTTTTCGGGCACTTCTAAAATATCCAACGGAATCCCAATGGATTTGGCTTGGGCGATCAAAACCTCTCGGCGAAGTCCATGCATAGATACCCTATCGTGGTGAGCATTGACCGTGGTCAACAATCGATCAACATTATGTGTACTTTGTTTCAGCAAATGATGCAGTGCGAGTGCCGAATCTTTCCCAGAACTCCAATTGAAATAGGTTTTCGGTTTTTGAGACATGCCTCGAAGATAAACCATTCACAAGGTATCTTGTTGGACAACCAAATCAAAATAGAAAAGGCCGCTTCCGAAGAAACGACCTTTTACAGTGTACAACATGGTTTTTGGGACTACCTAGCATGTATTGTACTGACCAATTCCTCCATGCGGGAATTGATTGTATGAAGCGGACCTTCAATCCGAGACGCATGATACCTGTGTTTTTTACCTTGATAGGTAAGACCGGTCACCGGCACATCACGGATACGCTTAAAAGGTGCAACCTCACTTGGGATGGAAGCCAAGACCTGATTGAGCACTTTCAGCTCATCATCAGATAATTTTCCTTCCAATTCCCTTTGGGAATATGCACCCTTGGATTTTTTGAGATAATAGGTTCCGTTCACATAGACTTCAAGACGGTATACGGGACACCTGCCTCCCAAACAAGGTCCTTTTGAATAGGAAACCAACGTTTCATTTGCCATTTCCTGACCCATAACTTTTTCGTTTGTCCTGCAGGAGAACAGTACTAAAGTCATTATCATGATTACTTTTTTCATACGCTTGGTTTTAGGAGGTGGTTCTACGGTGTGTACACCCTTTTTTAGATTTTCCCACATGTTTTCCATGCTTCCAGGAGCCGCCTTTGGAGAAAAAAGCCCTTCTTTTGGAACTTCTTGTATTCTGAAGAATAAAATCTTTCAGGGCAACCAATTCGTTCTTATTCTGAAGGGACTGCATCTTGGCCTCAGCCTTTTCGCCTACTTGGAACGTATTGCTTCTGGTCACAAATGTTGCAAAGACCTCTGCAATATCCTCAGCAGGGTTTGTGGCTGAGTACGGAGTTACAAAACGGTCTTTATATTTTTCATAAAAAGCATCTAAGGCTGAAAAATCCTCTTCATCAATATTGTTGTATTCAGACCATATATCGGACCAATGGTTGGAGAACAGTTCGTTTATATAAGCTTCTTTTTTAGCACATCCTTCCCCAACAAAATAATTTTGACAGCTCGCCTCACCAATTGAAGAATCCAACTGGGTATTATCCAGGGTAAGGATATGTCCAAACTCATGAATCACGGTATAGGCGAACTGGCCATCCGAATTAAAACCGCCCTCGTAGGCATAGTCAATGGCTAGTCCCAGTCTCCATTTGGTTAAATCTTCTTTCGTGTTGAAGACATACCCAGCAATACCGCTTTGACCACCTTCATAAATCATAAAATCACTGATTTTGGCCAAATAATTGGAAGGAATGATCTTTTTGACAAGATTCCAGACCTCCTCATGCTTGGCAACATCTTGCTGAAGTTCCAATGCACTTCCGGATACTTCATAGTCCCTGACTTTTTTTAAGTTGTCCCCTTCCAAGGTATACAGGGTAATGTCCGTTTCGGCTTCTCCGTCCGAAGAATCCGGATCAGGGGTGGGCTCTGGATCAGGAGTGGGTTCGGGATTGTCGTTATCTGAACCGGTATTGGGTGGGGTGTCATCTTTGGTTTCCGTAGTATCGGCAACAGGGGAAACTATTATTTCGTCCTTCTCGCAAGATTGGGCTATTCCTATAAGTAGCAACAATAACAGTAACCATCTTAATTTTTGTAGGTGCTTCATAATTTTCAGTTTTAATTCAACTTTCACTTGTTTTCTTTCACAACAGGAAGCAGGCAAGACACCCTATTTATTTTTTTGATTTTTTTTTGGAATGAAATTTTTCAAACCAGAAATAGGGTAATTCAGAAGAAGGCTGTTGTGGATTAAAGCGGAATGTTTTAGGTCTATTAACCGAACGGCCCATTGGTTTGAAATAATTAGTTTTGGTGAAAACCATTTTCAAACTATATGGGTACTGAAGCTAAATCTGTTTGTGATGAGAAAGTCTTTAAAGGAATTTTCGATGAGCATGCGGAGGTAATACGAAATTTTATCTATTACAAGTGCAAGGACCTGCAAAGGGCGGAGGATATTACACAAGATGCTTTTATTAAGCTATGGCAGAATTGTAAAAAGGTAGTCTGGGGAAAGGCAAAATCTTTTGTAATGAAGGTGGCTCAAAATGCCTTTTTCAACGAAGTGGCCCATGAGAAGGTGATTTTAAAGTACAACCAATCTGTTTCCAAGGGTAAAGCTATATCCGAGGACCCGGAGTTTTTAATGGAGGAAAAAGAGTTTATGATAAAACTGCAGCAAAGTATCTCCAACCTTCCTGAAAAGGAACGTGTGGTTTTTTTATTGAGTAGAAAGGATAAGAAGACCTATAGGGAAATTGCTGAAATTACTGGAATCACACAAAAGGCGGTGGAGCGAAGAATGCACTTGGCATTGCAGAAGCTGAAGAAAAGTATAGGAAGATCCGTTTAATCAAAACCCATGGAAAAACCTGAAAACACAGAAGATTTTTTAGCCAAATGGGCTAGTGGTGCACTTTCTGAACAGGAAATGGAGGTCTTCAGAAAATCTGAGGACTATCCAATGTACCAAGCAATTTTGGAAGGCACAGAAGCTCTCGAAGTACCCGACTTTGATAAAAAAGGAGCTTTTCAATCCTTAAAGGAAAGACAAGTGGAAAAAGGAAAAGTTATTTCCTTGATACCAAAATGGGCTTATGCGGTGGCCGCATCGGTAGTTTTGTTTTTTGGATATCTCTGGGTGATGGATGGAACTGTAAAGCATTCTACCCAATTTGGGGAACAAATGAGTGTTCAACTTCCGGATAATTCTTCCGTGATATTAAATTCCCGCACCCAACTTACCTACAAGGAAAAGCAATGGAAAAAGGGTCTAAGAAAGTTGGACTTGAATGGCGAGGCCTATTTTAAGGTTGAAAAAGGATCGGATTTCGCTGTAACCACTGCAAATGGAATCGTTACCGTTTTGGGAACCCAATTCACGGTCAATTCCCATGTGGATTTCTTTGAGGTTGTTTGCTATGAGGGCAAAGTGAGAGTGGCTACCTTGGGAATGGAAGAAGTGGTGACCCAGGGACAAGCCGTTAGAGTATTGGAGGGAGCGTTGGAACGCTACTCCTTGGAAGATAACGCTCCTTCGTGGGTGCAGGAAGAGAGCAGTTTTATAAATGCGCCGCTTCATCAGGTGGTGAGGGCTTTGGAAAACCAATATAGTATCAACATTCAAACAGGAAAAGTAGATTTGGAACAACGTTTCACGGGGAGTTTTACACATACTGATCTTGATGTGGCCCTACGCTCAGTTTTTGAATCAATGCAGATTAAGGTTACTTTTAGGGATAAGAACACCATTGTTCTTGGCCAATAGTAAATGAAGCATTTTTTTGTTCTCCTCCTTATGGGGTGTTCTTTTTTGGGCCCTGCTCAGGAAACAAGAACCATCCTTGAATATGATAAGGTTCCATTGACAAAAGTTCTTTTGGACCTAGAGGAAATCTATAAGGTCAGATTTTCGTACAAAGCAGATTTGCTAGAGGATAAGGTGGTCTCCCTTAAAACCCATGAGGTAAATCTTCAGGAAATTCTAAGGGTTTTGGAAAATGACACCAAGGTTTCCATTGAGTCCATTGACGACCGATATTTTATTGTGAGCGAGGCGAAAGTAATCTTTTGCGGTTACCTGAGGGATGAAAGCGATAACAGCCCCATTGTTGGTGCCTCTATTTTTGATTCAAATAATACTAGAGGTGCTGTTTCGGATGATAATGGTTTTTTTAAGCTGGAAAAAGTACCAGGGAATGCCACCATAACAATTTCCTTTTTGGGGTATCAAACCTTGGAAATGGATGGAAAGGATGGCAATCAAGAAGACTGCCCCATATACCTCATGATCCCAGAGTTCGAAGAACTTCAAGAGGTGGTGGTTCGAGAATATCTTGCCAAGGGAGTTTCCAAAAGCAACGACGGGGCCATTACCACCAATCCCCAACAACAGGAGATACTTTCTGGATTAGCAGAGCCGGATGTGCTGCAAAGTGCCCAACTGCTACCAGGTATTGAAAGTCCTTCAGAAACGGCTACGGGGTTGTACATTCGTGGCGGCAGTCCAGACCAGAACCTTATACTTTGGGATGGAATAAAAATGTACAGTTCAGATCACTTTTTTGGAACACTTTCCGCTTTTAATCCCTACATCGTAAAAGAAATGAAGGTGTATCGAAGCGGGGCGCAACCAGAATATGGAGATCGGATTTCCGGTGTATTGGACATTAAATTGGAGGATGAGTTGCCCACCAAGTTAAAGGGTGCGATAGGATTTAACCTGACCCATGCAGATGCGCAGTTAAAAGTGCCTATTTCCGAAAAAGTGGGACTTATTGTTTCTACAAGAAGGGCTTTGACCGATGTATTTGATTCCCCTACGTTTAACAGGTTTTCGGATAAGGTCTTTCAAAATACAAGAGTAAGAAGGAATCAGGAATTTTTTGAACCCGAGTTCACGAACAGTACGGAGGAATTTTATTTTTTTGACCTGGCCTTGAAAACATTGGCGCAGATTTCGGACAAGGACAAACTAACCCTATCAACCTTGCTTACCAGAAACAAGTTGGACTATTCTTTTAGCGATGTCGATTTCGCGGATAACTCCAGCGACCTTCTGGATGTCGAGAATTTTGGTGTAAATGCCAAATGGGAACACAAAATCAACAATGTTTCCTCACTAAACTTCCAGTCCTATTTTTCCAGTTATCAACTAGGTTATAACGGAGTGGATGAAAACACGGCTTTTGTTGAAACAGTGACTAAGGATAACGCTATCGAGGAGTTTGGGGCATCTATGCGCCATCAATGGAATATTGGCAAAAATTGGTCTTTAAGCAATGGTTATCAGATGTTCAATAACAAGGTGGATTTTGCTTTACGGGTGAACGATTTCACCGAGGGTGAATCGGCTAGTAACAACTCACACTCCTTGTTTCAGAACGCTGTTTTCAAAACATCAAAAGGACAAGTACAATTGGGATTAAGAAGCACCTATTATTCGATTATCAAAAGCTTTTTGGTTGAACCTAGGGCATATGCCGAACAAAAAGTGGCATCAAATTTCAGTCTTAAGGCTTCAGCCGAGCGCAGGGTTCAATCCATTAGCCAGATTTTGGAATTGGCGACATTTGCATTTGGTTTGGAAAACCAAGTCTGGGCCTTGGCCAATGGTGACGATATTCCGTTGCTTACTAGTACACAATTTACTGGGGGATTTTTATGGAATCTTGGTGGATGGAACCTTGATGTTGATGCCTACTACAAAAACACCCAAGGTTTGACTTCGTTCACTAGAGGATTTCAAACTACCACCTTGGATTTTTCCGAAGGAAAAAGCAAAACCATGGGAGTCGATGTTTTCCTTAAAAAGAAATGGAAGCGCTATTCCACATGGTTGGGCTATACCATTTCCGATACCAATTTCGAATTTGAGCAACTAAACAATGGAAACGATTTTCCGGGGAACAATGACATTGCGCACTCACTTACATGGTCCCATTTTTACCAGTGGAAAAACCTTCAATTTTCGCTGGGATGGAAATACAGAACAGGAATTCCTTTTACAGAGGCTACGGGCACCGTGACCGACGGGGAAAGCACCGTCATCGAATATGGTGAACTTAACGCTGGTAGGCTTCCAGATTACCATCGGTTGGATGCTTCACTGAGTTACGAATTCAAATTGGCTAAAGCTAAAGATGTTCGCGGCAGATTGGGGTTCTCCCTCTTAAATCTGTATGGAAGGCAAAACATCCTTAGAAAGGACTTTGACCTCTTTCAGGTGACAGATTCTGAAGGCAATCAAAACATCATACTGGAAGAGAATACCCGTCTCTCTTTAGGAACAACCCCAAACCTGGTGCTTCGTATTATTTTTTAAGAAACTGCAAGCTCATCTGAAAAAGGCGCCAAAGCGAGCAATGCTTTATTGATGGAAGTTATTTGATCAAAAACCAGGAGCAAACGCAGTCCATTGCGGGTTTGTTTCTCTTTAAGCTGACATGTTCCGGGGTTGGATTGCACGTAATTCAACACTTTGGTGAAGGCAGGACTTTGGTAAAAATCGGATTGTTGGTCAGCAATAAAATAACCCAGGAATTTACCTTTTTTCAACACTACCTTCTCCAATCCAATGTTATTGGCAATCCATTTGATTCGGACAGAATTCATTAAATCTATGGCCTCAGATGGTAATTCTCCAAAACGATCGACCAGTTGCGTTTCGTATTGTTGCAAACCCTCCTCATCTTTAACAATGTTCAACTGCGTATAAAGGTTGAGCCGTTCTGTTATGTTGTTGATGTAATCGTCCGGGAACAGCAATTCGAAATCCGTATCCAATTGGGTGTCCTTCACATAGGTCTTCTCCTGTTTGCCTTCCACCTCTTCATACAGTTCCTTAAACTCGTTTTCCTTGAGTTCCTCAATGGCTTCGGATAAAATCTTTTGATAGGTTTCAAAACCAATTTCGTTGATGAACCCACTTTGTTCACCACCCAGTAAATCTCCTGCACCCCGTATCTCCAAGTCCTTCATGGCGATGTTGAAACCGCTGCCCAGTTCTGTGAATTGTTCCAAGGCCTCTATACGTTTTCTAGCATCAGGAGTCATGACTTCATAAGGTGGGGTAATGAAGAAACAAAACGCTTTTTTATTACTTCGACCTACTCGCCCCCTCATCTGGTGAAGGTCGCTCAGTCCAAAATTGTTTGCGTTATGTATAAAGATGGTATTGGCATTGGTGACATCCAAACCACTTTCCACGATAGTGGTGGAGACCAACACATCAAATTCCCCATTCATAAAGGCCATCATCAACTGTTCCAGTTTTTTACCTTCCATTTGTCCATGGCCAATCCCAATTTTGGCATCTGGAACCAAACGTTGGATCATCCCGGCCACTTCCTTGATGTTCTCAATCCTATTGTGGATGAAAAAGACCTGCCCGCCACGTTGTATTTCATAGGAAACAGCGTCTCGGATGATTTCTTCATTAAATCGGATCACCCTACTTTCAATGGGGTATCTATTTGGGGGAGGGGTGTTGATGACGGAAAGATCACGCGCTGCCATCAAGCTAAATTGAAGGGTCCTGGGGATAGGGGTGGCCGTCAGGGTGAGTACATCCACATTTTCTTTTATGGATTTGAGTTTGTCCTTTACAGCCACTCCAAACTTTTGTTCCTCATCCACAATAAGCAACCCAAGGTCCTTGAACTGTACGTTTTTGTTCACCAACTGATGCGTGCCAATGATAATGTCGATTTTTCCTTCCGCCAATCGCTCTAGGATTTCCCTTTTTTCTTTTGCGGTTCTAAATCGGTTGAGGTAATCCACTGTTACCGGTAACTCTCCTAATCGCTTTTTGAAAGTATTGTTGTGCTGGAATGCCAAAATGGTCGTAGGAACCAATATCGCCACTTGTTTGCCATTGTCCACCGCCTTAAAGGCAGCCCTGATAGCCACTTCCGTTTTTCCAAAACCAACATCCCCGCAGATCAAGCGGTCCATGGGTCGCTCACTCTCCATATCCCGTTTTACATCTTGGGTGGATTTCTCCTGATCAGGAGTGTCCTCATATAAAAATGAAGCCTCTAATTCGTGCTGCAAATAACTGTCAGGGGCATATTGGAAGCCTTTTTCCAGTCTTCGTTTCGCGTATACCTTGATGAGGTCAAATGCAATCTTTTTAACCCGACTCTTTGTCTTTTGCTTTAATTTTTTCCAGGCGGCCGAGCCCAATTTGTAGATTTTGGGTGCCGCTCCGTCCTTACCATTAAATTTGGAGATTTTGTGAAGCGAATGGATGCTGACGTATAGGATGTCCCGGTCCCCATAGACCAGTTTTATGGCCTCTTGCTTTTTACCTTCTACATCTATTTTTTGCAAGCCGCCAAATTTGCCGATGCCGTGATCAATATGGGTCACATAATCACCAATTTCAAGTTTGTTGAGTTCCTTTAGTGTGATGGCCTGCTTTTTGGCATAGCCGTTTTTTAACTGGAACTTGTGGTACCGCTCAAAGATTTGGTGATCCGTGTAGCAGACTAATTTTAAATCTTGGTCAACAAAACCCTGATATATCGGAAAAACGATGATCTTGTAGTGCACCTCTCCCTCAATATCCTGAAAAATATCATTGAAACGTTTTGCCTGCTGTTCCGTCGCACAAAAAATATAGTTGGAATATCCGTCTTGATGGTTTTCGTTTAGATTTTCAATGAGGAGATCAAACTTTTTGTTGAAGGACGGTTGTGGCTTGGTGTTAAAAGTCACCTCAAGTGCCGTCGAGCGCTCTTTTGAACCTAGCTCCACCAGCTTAAAACCCTCCAGCTGCTCTTTAAGCAAGTCCGAGGTCACAAACAACTCTTCCGGTTTGGCATGTTTGATTTCCTCACTGAGCTGGGCAAAACTTTCCTCCGCTTTGGTAAAAAAAGAGTCGATGCGCCCGTAAACCAAATCCAGATTTTTGGCGAAGATTACGGTTTTTGTAGCTACATACTTTAAAAAGCTCTCCCGGGTTTCCTGTAGAAATTTGTTTTCCACATTGGGAATGATGGTAATCCGTTTTACTTTATCCGTAGAAAGTTGGGTTTCCACATCAAAGGTTCGGATGCTGTCCACTTCATCCCCAAAAAATTCAATTCTGTAAGGCTCATCGTGCGAAAATGAAAAGACGTCCACAATCCCTCCCCGAACCGAAAACTCGCCGGGTTCCGTTACAAAATCCACACGTTTGAACTGGTATTCAAACAGTACTTCGTTCAAAAAATCTAGGGATAACGTATCCTCCAGTTTTATTTTGAGGGTGTTTTTGTCCAGCTCCTTACGGGTGACCACTTTTTCAAACAGGGCATCTGGATAAGTAACAATTACCGCTGGTTTTTTTCTGGAATTGATACGGTTCAACACCTCGGCTCTCAGCAGCACGTTGGCATTATCCGTTTCTTCTATTTGATACGGCCGTCTATAACTTCCAGGGTAAAATAAAACATGATTTTCACCAATCAGCTGTTCTAGGTCGTTGAGATAATAGGCTGCCTCCTCTTTGTCGTTGAGGAGTATCAAAAAAGGCAGCTCAGCATGCTTGAATACGGAAGAAATTGCAAAGGAAAGGGCAGAACCTGTAAGACCCTTAAGCTGAATTTTTGTGGGACTTGTTTGGGTTGGGGATATAGCGTCCTGCAGTTTCCCGATTTGGGGAGACTGTTCAAAAAATTGGGAAATGGACGATTTGGTCAATCCAAGAAATTTGCTGCAAATATAAACGGTACAATTTGAAACCTAAAGCTTAAGATGCATCACTTTGGCGGGACCCTAAACCTGAACCACTTCATCTTCCACAATGGCGTAAACTTCATCGCCTTTTTTGGGTTGTAAGGTGTGTGTTCCAGTGAATTTGCCAAACGCTGGAAAAATGAGCTGGTTCTTGGATTTGAAAAAACACGATAAGCGCAAATTTTGCCTTCCAAATCCTCGAAGTCGTATTGCGGGATGAATATGCCCACAAAAATTAAAAAAACCTTGGCGTTCTTCGGGATGATGGGTGAGGAGAAAGTCTTCAATGATCAATTCCTCAAAAACAGAAATGCCCAGCTTTTCAAATTTAAGAGGTGAAATAATATCGTGATTCCCGGAAACAAGTACAATCTCTGCGGGGGTCTTGGCTACCCAGTTTTGAAAGAGTTCCCATTCCTTGTTCAAGGAGGAATGAAACAAGTCTCCCAAAAAACATATTTGGAATGGATTGAAATGGGATACAATAGAATCCAACAATACATAATTTTTATGAATGGCCTTTCTGGGGACAGCAGCGCCAAACTTTCTAAAGTGTGCTACCTTACCAAGGTGTACATCGCTGATAAGCAACATGGATTTTTCTTCCCAAAACATACCTCCACAGGGATGTAGCACAAAAGTTTGATTTTTGATGTGTATGGACTGGGTCATTTGGTAAGCAATTTAGTCATCCGTTTGATTCGGTCCGCAAGTTTTTCATTGGAAAGCTTTTCCCTCAACCTATCTGTTATAATCGGGAACGAAAATGGGGTAGGGTTTTCACATTTTTTCCAAACGACTTCCTGGCTGGAAATTCGCTCCAAAGCCAAACGAAGTCGACCTTCCTCGAGTTGATGTTCAAAGGTTTCGGTGAATGCTTGCTGGTACAACAGATTGTCTTCCTCAAAATCCTTGAAGACATCAAACAGCAGCTGGGAACTGCTTTGCAGATGTTTCATTTTGACCCCTTTTTCGGGATATCCGGTGAAGACCATTCCACTAATTACAGCGATATCCCGGAATTTACGACGGGCCATTTCATTGGAATTTAGGCTTTTTTGTAGGTCTGAAAGCATATACTCCGGAGAAAACAGGTTATTGTCCAGCACATCTTGCATGTTGATTTCTTTATCGGAAAGCAACTCGAATCCATAATCATTAAAGGCAAGGGAACAAGTTATGGGCGTTAATAAACTAATCCGATACGCCAGCAAACTACTCATACCCTCATGGATTGCCCTACCCTCAAAAGGATAAAAAATATGATGGTACCCATCCCGGCTTTTAAAAGTTTCAATAAGGAATTGATTGGGTTTTGGAACAATACTTTCCTCCCTTTGTTTCGCAAACATTGGAGCCAAGGCGCTAATTTCTATAGATTGGAATTTTGAATCCAACTTGGCCGAGTAGAGCTCTTGTCTCAATATCTCGGACATCTTGGCCGAAAAGCTTAACCTTCCTCCCATCCATGAGGGAATCTTGTTCGTCCGCTTTGGAGAGTTCCTCACTTGGGCAGTCATACCCTTAATGCGAATGAATTCCAAATTTCGTCCTGCAAAGGTGAACACATCTCCAGGATTCATTTTGGAAATGAACGATTCTTCAATAGTGCCGATATATCCCCCTTTTTGGTAACGAACAGATAGGCTGGCGTCACCCACAATGGTCCCAATCTGGAATCGATGTCTACGGGCAATGGCCAAATTGTTCACTTTGAACTTCCCATCGGACTCTACTTCTACCTTTTTGTATTCGTCGTATGTTTTTAAGCTTTGACTGCCCATGACCAAAAAATTGAGTAACCATTGCCAAGTTTCTTTGGTAAGGGTTTGATAGCAAAAAGTCTGTTTTACTTCGAGATAGATCTCATCCGGATAAAATCCGTCGGAAATGGCCAAGGTGGTCAGGTATTGGATGAGTACATCGTAGCTGTTCAAATAAGGGATACGGTCTTCCACCGCAGCATTTCTAACCGCTTTCTGCATGGCCGATGCCTCAATCAGTTCTATGGCATGGGTGGGTAAAAAATAAATTACACTTTCCTTTCCGGGACGATGTCCGCTACGCCCGGCACGTTGCAAGAAACGTGCTACCCCTTTAGGGCCTCCAATTTGCACTACGGTCTCCACTGGGGCAAAATCAACACCTAGATCCAGACTGGAAGTGCACACTACCGCTTTTAGGCTCTCGTTTCTAATGGCTTGTTCCACCCATAATCGGGTTTCTTTGTTGATGCTGCCATGGTGCATGGCTATTTCCCCGGCATATTCGGGATGTTTTTCCAATATTTTTTGGAACCAGATTTCGCATTGACCACGGGTGTTGGTAAAAAGGAGGGTGGTTTTACTGTTGTTGATAATTGGGACAACCTCCTCCATGAGGTGCAGTCCAAGGTGCCCGCGCCAAGGAAAAGTTTCCATTTTTTTTGGGATGATACTTTTAACTGTAATTTTCTTGTTGAGGTTGGCTTTGACGAGGACCGAATTGGTCAAGGCTTCACTTGCAGGACCTAATAGCACCTCCCTGGCCTGCTCCAAATTTCCAATGGTGGCGGAGATACCCCAAATCCTTAAATCGGCAGTGATAGTCTTTAGGCGCGAAAGCCCCAACTCCATTTGAACACCTCTTTTGGAACCTAAAAGCTCGTGCCATTCATCTACGACAATGGCAGAACAATTCTTGAAAACCTTTTGGTAGCCCTTGGAAGAGAGTAACAACTGAAGACTTTCCGGAGTAGTGATCAGTAGATCGGGCATGTTCTTCTTTTGCTTGGCGCGCTCTGATGATGAAGTGTCCCCAGTTCGGATACCTACGGTCATTTGCGTGCCTAGGTCTTGGGTAATGCGTTCGGCAGACTGTTTTATTTCTTGGGATAGTGCCCTCAAAGGGGTTATCCAGATGGCCTTAAGTCCTTTTTTGTGCTTTGTCCGGTATTCGGGATTTTTTTGGATGTAATTTAAAACGATGGGAAACCAAAGGGCATAGGTTTTTCCGCTTCCGGTTGGGGCATTCAATAGGCCGTGCTTCCCATCCAAAAAAGCTTCCCAAGACTGTTTTTGGAAGGGGAAAGGCTTCCAACCCTGTTGATGGAACCAATTTTCGGCGATATGAAAAAGTTCTGGTTTGTTCAGCGGAATAGTTTAATGAGGTTCAATCGAAACGAAAATTACAAATTTCTTTTGGGGATAATTTTACACTCCTTTATGGTTTAAGATTTATATTTGCCGAACAAATTTTAGCATATGCCCATTTTAGATCTTTACGAGCACGGAGAACAGCGAAGAAACCTTGCCCATTTTGCAACTTTGGCCAGTTTGGCAGCCGCAGATGGAATTATTAGCGAGGAAGAAAAAGCTGTTTTGGACAAATTTGCATTCCGTCTAAATATAACCGATGCCGAATATAAGGAGGTGATGAAAAAGGAGAACAAATATCCGATTGAAACTCCACATAGTTCTGAACGCAGGTTGAAAAGACTTTTCGATTTCTTCGGAATGGCCTTGGCTGACCAAAATATTGACGAGGCCCAAAAGGATTTGATTGTAAAGTATGCCGTGGGATTGGGTTATTCTCCAGAAAAAGCCCACACACTTGTGGATAAATCCGTAGCGATCTTTACCGGTAAAATTGATTTTGAGGATTATCTGTTCCTTATGGATAAATAGCCTAGGAACCGGCCATAAATTCTTCTGCCTTTTCCACCATTTTTTTGCTTCCACAGAAAAACGGAACCCGTTCGTGTAATTCGGTGGGTTGCAGCTCCATAATTCGCTGATGGCCATCACTAGCCTTGCCATTGGCCTGCTCCGCTAAAAATGCCATGGGATTGCATTCGTACAATAAACGCAGTTTCCCTTTTTGGGCCTTGCTGCTCTTTGGGTACATATAAATGCCCCCTTTGATCATGTTTCTGTGGAAATCCGAAACCAATGAACCAATGTATCTTGAGGTGTAGGGTCTATCCCCTTCTTCTTTTTGGCAATACTTGATATAGTCCTTCACTCCCTGCGGAAAATGGATGTAATTCCCCTCGTTCACCGAATAGATCTTTCCAGTTTCCGGAAATTGCATGTTGGGGTGGGAGAGGTAGAAGGTGCCAATGGCCGGGTTCAATGTAAATCCGTTTACCCCGTGCCCCGTAGTGTAGACCAACATGGTGGAAGTTCCATAAATGATATAGCCCGCTGCAACCTGGTTCTTTCCAGGCTGTAGAAAATCTTCTAAGGTGACGGGGGTTCCTACAGGAGTTATTCTTCGATAGATGGAAAAAATGGTTCCCACGGAAACGTTCACATCAATATTGGAGGAACCATCCAAAGGATCGATCAAAACCACGTATTTGTTTTGATGGTTTTCATCCAAACTGTTGATGCTAATGAAATCGTCCTCTTCTTCTGAGGCGATACCACAGACAATTTCCCTGTTCTTTAAGGTTTGAATAAATTTTTCATTGGCAAGCACATCCAGTTTCTGCTGGTTTTCTCCCTGAATATTGGTATCCCCAGCAGTACCCAAAATGTCTACCAGACCCGCTTTGTTGACCTCATGGTTAACTACTTTAGCCGCTAATCGTATGGCATTGATTAACTTAGAGAGTTCTCCGGTGGAAAAGCGAAATTCGGTCTGGTTTTCAATAATAAATTCGCCTAAAGTTTTGTTCTTGCTAAACATGAAAACAGTGCTGTTTTATTTGAGAGCAAATATCGTGTATTTTGTGATACTACAACGTTTTCGTTTGAACAAAGATTTAGATATTTATAACTTTGAGTTTTATTTGTAACAATTATGGATTTTACAATTCGAGAAGCGCGAAAAGAAGACATGGGAGGGGTAATGGCCTTAATCCATGAGCTGGCCTCCTTTGAAAAAGAACCCAATGCTGTTGAGGTCACAGAGGAGGATTTGATTAGAGATGGTTTTGGGGAGCGTAAACAATTTCATTGTTTTGTAGCCGAAAAAGAGAACCAAGTTGTGGGTATTGCTTTAATCTATCCTCGATATTCTACATGGAAAGGTCCGGTAGTACATTTGGAGGATTTGATTGTGGCCCAAGAAATGCGGGGAAGCGGTTTAGGGAGTGCATTGCTTAACGAAGTGGTCAAATATGGTCATAGTTTGGGCGTAAAAAGAATTAGTTGGGAAGTGCTGGATTGGAACGAACCTGCCATAGCATTTTATGAGAAAAAAGGAGCTAAGGTGATGCGGGATTGGGATGTGGTACAGCTCAACCAATCTGCAATTGAAAAATATATGGAAGACTTAGCAGTTTCCTCTTAAAAAATCAACACAATACATGAGAGTATTTAAGTTTGGTGGCGCATCGGTAAAAGATGCTGATGCCGTAAGGAATGTGGTACGGGTACTAAAAGAGGTAGGTCACAAAGACACCGTGGTGATAATTTCTGCCATGGGAAAGACCACCAATGCCATGGAAAAAGTGGTAGCTGCCTATTTTGATGATAAAAAGCAGGTTGCTGGTCTTGTCCATGAGGTATGGACATATCACGAAGCTATTTTGGAGGAGTTGTTTGAAAACAATTCGCATCCCGTGTATACCAAGGTCAAAGAACTTTTTGAGGAAGTGCGCGGATTCTTGGCATGGAACAAATCTCCAAAGAATGCGTTCGTATATGATCAGGTGGTAGGTTATGGGGAACTGGTTTCTACTACCATCATAAGCGAATATCTGAATGAAGTGGGTTTATCCAATGTCTGGAAAGATGTTCGAAATCTGATTAAGACCGACACCAATTATAGGGATGCGGCGGTAAACTGGGAACGTACACAGGACCAAGTTTCTTCAGAATTGGATACTGGAAAACTTAATATTACCCAAGGATTTTTGGGGAGTGATGACAATAACTTCACCACCACCTTGGGAAGGGAAGGGTCGGATTATACTGCTGCTATACTTGCCTATTGTCTAAATGCCGAATCGGTTACTATCTGGAAAGATGTACCTGGAGTTTTGAATGCTGATCCCAGAAATTTTAAAGAAACCCAGCTCTTGAACAAAATATCCTACAGAGAGGCCATTGAGCTTGCCTTTTACGGGGCATCGGTTATCCACCCTAAAACACTTCAGCCTCTTCAGCGCAAAGAAATACCGCTTCACGTGAAATCCTTTGTAAGTCCCAAAGACAACGGAACCACTGTGGGTAAGGGCGAGGATATCTCCCCTAAAATTCCATGCTTCATCGTTAAAAAGAACCAAGTGCTGATTAAGCTTTCCTCTTTGGACTTTTCGTTCATCGTGGAAAACAATATCAGCGAAATCTTTAAACTGTTCCATGACCACAGAATGAAAGTGGACCTGATTCAGAATTCGGCCATCAGCTTTTCTGTTTGTTTAGATAATAAGTTCAATGGGCTGCAACCCATGTTAAATGAACTTAAGAGAAGATTTAAAGTAGTCTGCCATGAAGATGTTTCGTTGTATACTATACGTCATTTTGATGATAATTCGGTAAAATCCCTTCAAAATGGGCGTTCAGTACTGGTGGAACAGCGTGGAAGGGAGACGGTTCAGTTGGTGGTAAAATAATATTCGTTTTCCAATACGGGTCTGAATTCCGATTCCCGTATTTTTCTATCTTTACGCCTACCTAATTTTTTTTTATGGGGTTGGTTACGGCGAAAGAGGTAGCAAAGGTCATTCATCTTGACAAATATGGCTTTTTGGGTACCTTCGTGGGTTGGATGTTGATGGTAGCCACCAAGATTACCACCATAAACCGTTTTTACAACAAAAACAAATCATTGGCCGGCACCGACTTCTTGGATGCCATTCTGGACCATTACGAAATTGATTTTGAGATTCCGGAAGAGGATTTGAAGCGGCTTCCGAAAACTGGCCCCTATATTACCATTAGCAACCATCCTTTGGGCGGAATTGATGGGGTACTTCTTTTAAAGTTGCTGCTGCAAGAACGAAGTGATTTTAAAATCATTGCCAATTTTTTATTGCACCGTATCGAGCCTTTGAAACCCTTTATCATGCCGGTAAACCCTTTTGAAAATCATAAGGATGCCAAAAGCAGTGTAATGGGATTCAAGAATGCACTCTTGCACCTTAAAGAAGGACATCCACTAGGAATTTTTCCAGCTGGGGAGGTCTCCACATATAGGGATGGGAAGTTAGTTGTTGACAAACCCTGGGAAGAAGCCGCCATTAAGCTGATCAGGAAGGCAGAAGTGCCTGTGGTGCCCATATATTTTCATGCACGGAACAGTCGACTTTTTTATCGCCTTTCTAAAATGAACGACGTTTTCCGAACCGCTAAATTACCTTCTGAACTAACGTCCCAAAGTAGAAGACCCATTAAGGTACGGGTAGGGCAGCCCATATCCGTGGCCTCCCAAAAAGAGGAGGAAACCTTGGAATCTTTTACGGAACTCTTGCGAAAGAAAACCTATCTCTTGGCCAATGCCTTTGAAAAGGAAAGATTGATCGATAAGGTTCCGACCACCTTAAAAATTCCAATGCCACCCAAGAAAATTGCCACAGCTGTCAGTGCGGAAGTCCTGCAGGGTGAAATAGAAAAATTAAGGGAGAAGGATTGTAGAATGCTCCAGAGCAAGAATTATGAGGTGTACCTGGCGCAGCAAAAAGACATGCCCTTTATTCTGAATGAAATTGGAAGACAAAGGGAAATCACCTTTAGGGAGGTGGGTGAAGGGACCAACAATGCTGTGGACCTGGATGAATTTGACGCATACTACCATCATCTTTTTTTATGGGATGATGAGGAGAAATGTATCGTAGGAGCATACAGAATGGGATTGGGTACGGAGATTTTCAAGACCTACGGTATAGACGGATTTTATCTTCAGGATTTGTTCAGGTTTGAGCCAGAATTGTATGGCATGATGGAAAAATCCATAGAAATGGGGAGGGCATATATCGTTAAGGAATATCAGCAAAAACCAATGCCCTTGTTCTTGTTATGGAAAGGAATCGTGCATACTACCCTGCGGCATCCTGAACATAAATATTTGATTGGTGGGGTGAGTATCAGCAACCAGTTCTCCAATTTCTCCAAATCCCTGATGATTGAATTTATGAAATCCAATTATTGGGATCCCTATGTGGCGCAGTATGTTCGGCCTAAAAAGGAATTCAAGGTGCAGTTGAAGGATGCAGATAAGGAATTTATTTTTGACGAGACCCAAGCCGATTTGAACAAGTTTGACAAATTGATCAGCGAGGTGGAACCGGGGAGTTTGAGATTGCCCGTATTGATCAAAAAGTACATTAAACAGAACGCGAAGGTAGTGGCGTTTAATGTAGACCCCCTGTTTAATAATTCCGTGGACGGATTGATGTACATTAAAATTGCGGACCTTCCGGAAAGCACGGTCAAACCAGTGATGGAAGAGTTTCAAGCAGAATTGGAGCGAAAACTCAACCATTGAGGCATTCATCAATCCAAAGATGGCATTGATGGGTTTAAATTGGGTATCTGTAAAATTCATGGCTTCTTTTATTCAGGATTGGGCTTTCTTTGCAAAAAGCCCTACAAACAATGAATATCAATAGTATTTTTCTGTTTTTTTTCTTGCTTATCGTAAAGATGACGGCCCAGGAAATAACAGGACATGTATTTGATGCCAAAACCAAAGAACCCATTGCCGGTGTAACCCTATATTATGATGGAAGCACAATAGGCGCCATTACTGATTTGGAAGGTAACTTCACCATTAAATCACAGTATCAGAACAATGCCGTATTGGTGGTTAGGCATTTGGGCTATGAAACGCGAAAAATCCAAGATGCTGGAAATCAGGGAATATTAAAAATCGCTTTGAAAGAGCAGGTTCAGAGCCTTAACGAGATTGTAGTTACCTCTGATCCTTTTTCGAGAAAACAAAAAATGAAGGTTTTTACCTTGGAATTCTTGGGTGATACCAAGGGAGGCAGAAATAGCGAAATTGTGAATAAAAAGGATATTAAGCTATACTTCAATTCCTATAATAACACCTTATCCGCCTATAGTGATGTGCCCATAATCATTGCAAACGAATACCTTGGGTACCGTATCTACTTTGAGATTGAAGAGTTTAAAATCTATTTCAAGACCCAAAGTTTGGATCGTATAGATAACATCCATCAGACTTTGTACGACGGTTCTACCCAATTTTTTGATACCGCCAATGGAGACCCCAAAATCCTGAAACGTAGGAGCAATGCATATTTAGGGTCTTCCATGCATTTTATGAGGGCCTGTTGGTACGGGAATCTAACAGATCAGAATTTTAAACTCAAAAAGAAGTTTCGAGATTTGCAGTTATCCGAATTCTATACTGTCCAAAAAGATACAGTACGGGATATGAAAGCGATTCGCTTTGTTGGGGATAACTATATCATTTACCACAAACGAAAAGGTAAGAGCGTTTATCGGTCTACCTTGAACATTAATGAACCGGATTCGGTCCATACCTTAGATCGTTTTGGCAATTATAAACCCTTTCAGAGTTTGGTCTTTGGGGGTTATATGGCCAATTTCAGAATTGGTGAAATGTTGCCAATGGATTACGGGCTGTAATCAAGAAAAAAATGGCAATTGGATTATTCCCAACTGCCATTTATAAAACTAACTATATCTGAGTTTAATTAAGTAACTCTTCCTTCACAAAATCGTGGCAAAATTCCTTGATTTCATTTCTAGCTTTCAAGAAAGCCGCATGTTTCTCTTCCGAAGTACCTTTTACTTTTGAGGGGTCGAAAAAATTATGGTGGATACGCTCCGCATCTTCGGCTGGAATGAATGGGCAGTTTTCCTTGGCATGATCACAGACCGTGATGATATAGTCCCATGCAATTCCCTCATAATCATCCACATGGTTGGAGGTATGGGAAGAAATATCTATCCCGTCCTCCTTCATGATGCTTACTGCTCCAGGATTTAGACCGTGGGTTTCAATTCCGGCACTGTATACATTTGCAAGGGCGTCTTGAAAGTGATTCAGGTACCCATGGGCCATTTGGCTGCGACAGGAATTTCCGGTGCACAGCACCAATACGTTTTTCATTGTTTAAAAATTAGTTTATTCCGATGGCTTTACTTCTTTTCTCAAATAATAAATTGTCCTTCCATAGACCATGTATCTTACCCACACGTTCCCTTTTACCAATGTACCTGAAACCAACTTTTTTGTGGAGACTGATACTGGCTTCGTTTTCAGGAAATATGCCGGACTGAATGGTCCAAAATCCGGCGTCCTCACTTTGGGCAATAAGCTCTTTCATAATCAATTGACCAACTCCTTTTCCCCGGCTTTTGGCACCCACATACACACTGACTTCCGCAACTCCACCATAAACACACCTGCTCGATACGGGTGATAGGGCTGCCCATCCGAGGATGCAACCTTCATCTTCAACGACCAAACGGCAAGATTTGATGTGCGCCTGATCCCATTGGTCATAGTCGGGAACGTCCTGTTCAAATGTAGCAAAGCCTGTGGCTATGCCTTCGGCGTAAATATTGGATACTTGTGCCCAATCAGTGGAGGTCATTTTTCGAACGTGCATCTTCATATGGTTTTAACAACAGCCACTTCCTGGCTCGCAACAAGCTGCTTCCTCTACTTGGGAATCTTCGGATTTGATTTCGACCCCGCAGGTTTCCTTGGCCTTGCAGTCCGTTTTTTGGACCGAAAGTTTTAAGGTAAGATAGTTACCGCCCAATGTGTAGTCATCCACGAAAAGCTGCGCAGTATGAAATTCGGCATTGCTATATTCAAATTTAATCTCGGTGTCTTTTACCATGGGTTTGATACGGTCCACTTTGTTGAGGATGGCAAGTGCCTTGTAGGCACTCATGAATTCTGTTTTGTCCTTTTCTTTAGGACTTTCCCAGAGTTGAACCACGGTCTCTTGCCAATAATCAGGACGTGCTCCGCAATCCACGGAATCCACGGTGATGTTTTTGACCTCCGTAATATGATAGTTGGCCCCGACCAGTTTACCGGGAGCATATTCAAATAGCAAACTTTTATCCTGATGCTGTTTCAATAGAGAAAGAAATTCTGATGTGTACATAATTAACAACAGTTTTGATTAATATTAGAAAAGAACGCATTAAAAGAGTATTGCAATTCCTCCCAGCGTTCTTGGTTGATGCAGTAACAAAGATTTTTTCCTTCAAAAGTTCCCTTTAGAAGTCCAATTTTTTTAATCTCATTAAGATGTTGTGAAATTGTAGGCTGCGATAGGCCTATGACATCCACCAAGTCGTTGCAGATGCAATTCTCTTGTCTACTTATATAATCCAAAATGGCAATCCTTGCGGGATGGGCCAGAACCTTGGCAGCTTGCGCCAATTTATTTTGGGTTACGGAGAACATATGAGTTTTGGAAGCTCCCATAAAAAAGATCCAAGAATTATAATTTATTATTGCAATATTACGATAAAGATAGTAGTTAAAAAAGCTAGAGCATGATTTTCTAGCTTTTTATTAAACTTTTTATAATCCCTTAAACCAGTTTTGGAAGTATTCACCTACCAAGAATACCGGTTTTTGGTTTCCATTGATGGCCCCAATTAAACTTACTATCCAGAGGATCAATGGGAAAATCCAACCGATAAGATTTACAATAGGGATAAGCCCTAAAACAAGCCCTACAAGGAAAATCCCGAGTACCTGACGTACATAAAAGGAACCAATTTCCGTTTTGTTGCTGCTGTTCATGATGATGGCAATGATCCACCCAATCAATGTTAAATGGGCAATAATGGCAACAGTTTTACCGCTTTCAGGGTTTTTGGGGTCAAAGGCGTCCTTTACATCCTCCTTAAACTCCTGGGCAGCTTCCTTTACATCTTCCGCAGCATCTTGGGCAGCGTCCTTGGCATTGTCGAAAGCCTCTTCGGCCTTATCTCCTAAATCTTTTTTTTCTTCAGACATGGTTTTAATATGTTGGTTAACGAGTTTTAAATGTAGCAAATAAATCGATACCTAAAGAAATGCTTTATCAACAGGTTCCCAAAGCTCCAGTTTGTTACCTTCTGGGTCCATGATCCAACCAAATTTACCATAGTCGTATTCTTCGATTTCACCTACTATGGTAACACCCTCCTCTTTCAATGCCGCTAATAATTCTTTTAAGTTTTCCACCCTGAAGTTCATCATGAACTGTTTTTCACTGGGCTGAAAGTAGGTCGTGTCCTCTTTAAAGGGACTCCATTGGGTGGAACAGTCATTACCCTCTTTGTCTTTCCACCAAAATGTGCAGCCATATTGGTCGGTGTTCAATCCCAAATGCGTTTTGTACCATTCTTTTGTATTGTCTGGATCTTTGGATTTAAAGAAAAAACCTCCCAATCCGGTCACTCTTTTTTTCATGATTGTTTTTTTATGTTCTTTTCATACAACTGAATCCATTGGTCTGGAGTCATTTTTTGGCAAAGCTCGGCGACAAGCTCATAAGGGATTTGATCCACTTTTTTAAATCGAATACAACTTTTCCCCATATCCAACTTCGTTTTTACATGTTTGGAGTACTCGCCAACAAACCAATCCAATAGTTCTTTACTGGCATAAATGCCGGAATGATAAAGGGCCACATAATTTTTTTGCGAAGCAATATTGATGAAGGGCAGGGGCAGTTTGGGGTCGCAATGGTACCCATCTGGGTATTTGCTATGTGGTATCACAAATCCTATCATTTTGTAGCTAATGCACTCCTGATACCCTTTAGGAAGATTGGTCCTAACGGTTTCCCGTAGCTTGGAAACCGCATCTTTTCTGTCTTCCGGCAGTTTACTGATATACTCATCCGGAGTTTTGGCTTCTATGGTCATAATACTAGTTTTAGAGCACCTTTTACTTCCGTTGTAAAATAAGCGCGGAGATCAATGAGATTATAAATCCGATAACGAAAACGGTCATCGCCATTAAGGCAAAGGAAAACAAGGGGTTGGAGAACATGGTCTTTTGTGCTTCAATTTCTGCAAGTTGCACTTCAAATTCCTCTGGAGGGAGGTTTTCCCTAAGGTTGGAAATTGTAGCTTGATAATAGGCCTCCATAAAATCGGGATTGAGGATTTCTGTATAGATAACATCCAAAATTCCAAATGCCAAGGCCGTAATAAGACTTATGAGAATGCCAATGGTCAAGGCCTTTTTAAAACTTATGATGCCGCCATTTTCCTTGTCCCTAAAATGCTTTATGCCAAAAAAGACAAAGCCCAAAGAAATAACCATAGAGGCATATCCTAAAACTTCTTGGGTTGAAAATGGTAAATCTCCCAAAAGGAACCAACTCAGAAGAAAGAGGACACATATGGTTATGGCTCCGTAAGTTCCGTAACGTAAGACTGTTTTTTTCATATTCCGTTATTTAGAAGGTTGGATTAAAGGTAAATAGGTTCTTATCAAAAGGACTCATACTAAAGTACCAAAACCTTGGAACTTTAGTGGAAATAGGGCTAAGGCAGTAAAATTTGTAGTGCTTTGGCTCTCTGAATGGCCTGGGTCCTTCGTTTGGCGTCCAGCTTAACCAGGAGATTGGACACATGTGTCTTTATGGTACTTTCCGAAACAAAAAGTTTGTCGGCAATTTCCCGATTGGATAACCCTTCTGAAATGCCAATAAGAACTTCATATTCTCTCTTGCTGATCCCTAGGGTCTCAATTTTTTTGGAATCTATCTTTGGGGAGGCAACTTTTTGCTTTCGAAGGCTTTTTTTATTGATGTAAACCCCAATCACAAAAAAGACCAATGCAATGACCGCAATACCAATTTCTATGGAGATGTCTCCGGAGATGTAAGCATACTTGCTAAGCTGAAACAGGGCAAGTATAGCAATGATCAGGGCAGAAAAAACAAAAACGGTTTTCTTCACCCGTTAAATTTAGCAAAATCTATCCTTGATTTTGTCCACGATGGTCTGAGCCAACTTTTCCTTGCTTTCTACTGTCCATCCGGCCACATGAGGAGTCAGCAGCACATTTTTGGCCTTTCTTAGGTATTTGAATGCCTTTGGTTTTTGGGCAAACATATTTTCAAAGGATTTCTTTTCGTATTCCAGCACATCGAGTCCCGCTCCAAACACCTTGCCCGATTTGAGCCCTGTTACTAAATCTTTAGTGACCACGCATTTTCCTCTGGCAGTATTTAGTAACCAAAATGGCTTATGGAATTTTTCAATGAATTCCGAGTTGACCATGCCTATTGTCAAATCGGTTTGTGGCACGTGTAGACTTACGACGTCCGATTTTTGTTGAAATTCCATAATCCCAACCTGTCTGGCATTTTCATCCCCAACGCCTCCAATAATATCATAACAGATAACCTCCACATCAAAACCCTGAAGTTTTTTGGCAAAGGCCCGGCCCATATTTCCATACCCGATAATGCCTACTGTTTTACCATCAAGTTCCACGCCTCTGTTGCCCTCACGGTCCCATTTTCCTTTTTTTACCTCCCTGTTGGCCTTGGACATCTTGTTCATAAGCGACAAGAGCATTCCTAAGGTATGTTCACCAACTGCATTCCGATTCCCCTCAGGGGCAGAGGCCAAAAAAACACCTTTTTGCTTGGCGTAGGAGGTATCAATATTTTCTAAGCCAGCTCCAAGGCGACCAATAAACTTTAAGTTGGTGGCCCTGTCCAAAAACTGCTTGTCAATGGTAAATCTACTTCTAATAATGACCCCATCATACAAATCAATTTTCGTCTCGACCTCAGCTTTGCTGGACTCGTAGTCTTCATGGTTTTCAAAACCCAAGGCTGTAAACTGTTCTAAAAGTAAGGGGTGGTTGATGTCTAGGTGGAGAACTTTCATTGATCAAATATACAATTACTAGATTTTGGGATAGTTCGTTTGGGTTTTCTCATGTTGAACATCACCAGTGTGAGCTGTGGTCAATTTTTCAAAGAGCATCACATGCACCTCCTCATTGTTTTTGGTCATGGGATTGTGTTCAACACCTTTGGGAACCACAATGAGCTCACCTTCCCGAACAATTTCGGTGCGATCTCTAAACTGCATGTACAAGGTTCCTTTGATTACCTGGAAAAGTTCGTCTTCGTGCTCATGGGCGTGCCATACAAACTCTCCTTGCAGTTTTGCCAACAACACCTGCATATCATCAACCACGGCTATTTGATGAGGATGCCATTGTTTTGCAAATTCCATGTGTTTCTGTTCTAGATTAATCGATTTCATAAAACGGATTGTGTTTTTTAGTTGCGGAGCGACGGGAATACTTTCAAAAGTGGAACTTTTCCCCAGAAAAATGACGTTTTAGGAGTTTGCTGTATGTCATTTTTAAGTTCATTTAGTCTCTTTCTTGTCATTACAAACTCCTTTCCATTGTTCAATTTCAACACGTACTTTTCATTTTCCCAAAAGGAAAAACCCGCTATTTCATTTATGTTGACTATTGCTGAACGATTGATTCGTTTGAAATTAGAACCTGGAAGCAACGTTTCCAGCTCCTGAAGATTTTTATCTACCTTGAACCTTCCTGCTTTGCTGAACAGAAAATATTTCTTTCCAATCTTTTCGGCCCATTGTATATCACCAAGTATAATGGTTAGCGATTTTATACCATCGTGGACCTCTATGGTTTTTTGCAAAGGATGTTTTTTGAGATATCGACGTTGCAAATAGCTATTCAAATGGAAGGCAATGAATCCATAGGCCTGCACTTTAAAGAACAAATTAATAGGATGTTCTACCGGGAATGTTCTTCCAATGGATGTCGCTAGCCATTCAAAAGCGGAGGAAATGGCAAGCCAGCACACAAAGGCAATAAAAAGCATAAGAAAAACCTTTGCCTGTGTTTGTGCACTTAGGGATTTTTTATCCACTCCGAACACTTTATCACCCCAGCGAAGACACTCAAAAATGAGGACAATAAATAGGAGTGACCAAATGGAATTTTCCAAAAAACTATCCACAATAAAAGTATTTGCGCAGACTTCCATATTCGTCCAAAACAATGTGCCTGATAAATCAATAGCGCAAAAGATGGTAAAATGGGGGAGTACCATCACCAGATAGAACATAAAAATGAACAACGGATTTCTAAAATGGGAAGAAAAGCTTGCTTTTGACATAGGTGTTGGTTAATGATTCACCCCTATTTCAATACCCAAAACCCCTATTTGAAGCTATGGCAATGAAAGTGTTGTTAGGCAACTTTCAAGATAATCTATTTTTAAAAAACACTTTTTAAACAAAAACATAAAACTTTACAAATGAAGTTACAAAACCTTTCCTATTCAGAAGATATTGGTAAACTGCTGTTGCGATTGATTTTTGGCGGAACACTCCTTCTAAATTATGGCCTACCTACGTTCAGTGATATGGTCAACGGGAATTTTGAGTACGCGGATCCTCTGGGCATCGGAATGGGGATATCCAAAGTCATGGTGGTTTTGGGGCAATTTTTCTGTGCATCTTTAGTGTTGTTGGGTTGGCGGCTGAGATGGGCCTGTTTTCCGCTTGTGTTCATTTTTTTGGTGGCGTTTTTTTTGCAGCACCATGGTGATCCATTTGAATACAAAGAACTTTCCTTACTCTATCTAGGAGCTTTTATTTCTTTAGTGTTTCTTGGACCGGGGAAGCTTTCTATTTCTGGATATCGGGGCAAAAACTAAACTTTAATGGAACGAACCTATAAATATCTACCCTGGTTTTTTGTTTTGATATTGATTTTGGCACCCATCGGATTTCAGAAATACCTGAATCGATTGGCACTTATGGAAAAGCAACATTTCTATGTGCATTTTCATGCGGTATTGATGACCCTATGGTGTGGAATATTGATAGCACAGCCCATTCTGATTTTGCAAGGAAAACGGAAAGCACATCAATGGATTGGAAGATGTTCCTACGGCCTTGTGCCCATTTTGCTCATCTCCATGTTTATGATGCTTTATCATTCCTTGCTTGTTGACGAAAGAATAACATTGACGGATGAGAGCATGCAGCAGCTGTTTTTCCCATTCACACAGATTTTTATTTTTGGACTGTTTTATCTAATAGCCATGAAGAATGCCCGAAAACCAAGAATACATATGCGGTATGTCATTGTTTCGTCGGTTTCCCTATTGGGTCCCACCATTGGCAGGATTGATTTTGAAGCCTTTGGACTACCCGGTTTGGATTGGGACTTGTTGGTTATGGAAGCATTTTTACTTGGCTTTCTCCTTTGGGATAGATTAAGATTGGCAGAAATTAAGCCTTATGTGCAAGGCCTGTTGTCGTTTGCATTGGTGCATACACTTTTATCAACGGGATTCCAAGAAACAGTGGCTTGGCAAACTATTGGCGCACAGCTATCCAAATTTTTGGTGTGGGTATTTTAAAGAAATCAAATACCCAAAACAAGCTTGGCAATCCAGAAGTAAATTAGAATACCAAAAATATCATTACTGGTAGTAATAAAAGGACCTGTTGCAATGGCGGGATCTATTCCCCTTTGATGCAGAAACAAGGGGATAAAAGTGCCAATGATACCGGCTACAATAATTACAACAACTAAAGATATGGAAATGGCCAGTGCAGTGGCAAAATCCCCTTTCCAAATCCATGTGAAGATGAGCAATAGTGCGGCCAGAATTAGTCCATTTAAAAGGGACAGCAGCATTTCTTTGACCAGGCGATTGCTTATGCTTCCCTTCAAATCATCATTGGCCAGTCCCTGGACGATAATGGCACTGGATTGCACGCCCACGTTACCTGCCATAGCAGCAATTAAAGGGGTAAAGAAAAATAAAATGGCATGTTGGGCAATCATTTCCTCAAATCCTCCCATAATGCCTGCCGCACCCAATCCTCCAAACAGCCCCAAGATAAGCCAGGGAAGTCGCGCACGGGTTAATTCCCAAATGCTGTCATCGGCTTCTACGTCTTGGGAGATACCCGCTGCCAGCTGATAATCCTTATCTGCTTCCTCTTTGATCACATCGACAATATCATCAATGGTAATTCTGCCCACCAATCTTCCAATTTCATCCACGACCGGAATGGCCTCCAAATCATATTTGGACATTATTTTTGCTACTTCCTCAGATTTTTCGTTGACGTTAACTGCATCGACCTTGGAAATATATACATCCTTGATATGTGTTTTGGTAGAGGTCGTAAGCAAGTCTTTAAGTGAAAGTCGGCCCTTTAGTTTTTCCTCATCATCAACCACATAAATAGAGTGGACGCGGGTTACATTTTCTGCCTGGGCCCTCATTTCCTTAACACAGGTGAGTACGTTCCAATTCTCGTTTACCTTCACCAACTCTTTGGCCATAAGTCCACCTGCCGAGTCCTCATCATAACGCAATAGGTCTACAATGTCGGCGGCATGCTCCTTGTCCTCTATTTGTGAAATTACCTTTTGGACGATTTCTTTGGGCAATTCCCCAACGATATCCGCAGCGTCATCCGTATCCAATTCTTCCAACTCCCCGGCAATTTCTTTTGCGGAAAGGTTGTTCAATACGGCTTCCCGGATATCCTCATCCATTTCGGCTAGGATATCTGAAGTCTTTTCGCTATCCAGAAGTTTGATGAGATAGGTAGCCTCGTCCACCTTGAGCTCCTCCGCAATTTCTGCGATATCGGCATAGTGAAATTCCTTCATCATTGATCGCAGGGCAGTGTTCTTTTTGTCCTCGATCAATTGTTGGATTTCAACAATAAGCTCATCTGTGAGTTTAAACGGGGTCATCGGCTATCTTCTGTGTTAACCCAATAAAATCAGCTACACTAAGCTGTTCCGGGCGCTGGTCAAAGATAGTATCTTCTTTTAGATTATCGGATAGATGAAAAGTTTTAAGGCTGTTCCGTAGAGTCTTTCTTCTTTGGTTGAAAGCCGTCTTAACCACTTTGAAGAAAAGACGCTCGTCGCAGGGAAGTTTTAGGTTGTCTTTTCGCACCAGCCGAAGTACACCGGAATGTACTTTTGGTGGTGGGTCAAATACCTGTGGAGGTACGCTAAAAAGATATTCTGCGGTGTAAAAAGCCTGAACCAAAACGGAGAGTATGCCGTAAGTTTTGCTGCCAGGGGATTCACAGATACGTTGGGCCACTTCTTTTTGGAACATTCCTGAAAACTCAGGTATCTGTTGTCGCATTTCCAAAAGCTTAAAAACAATTTGGCTGGAAATATTATAAGGAAAATTACCTGTTATGGCAAACTGCTCCTTTCCGTAGAGTTGGTTTAAATCGAACTTTAGAAAATCAGCTTCAATAATGTTCAGCCGATTATTTTGATCGAATAATTTAGGATGTTCTAAACGAAAACTATGGTTCAGGTAAACTATGGATTCTTCATCCAAGTCCATAGCGACTAAATCCAAATCCCTTGATAAAAGGTATTTGGTCAAAACACCCATTCCAGGACCTATTTCCAGAACGTTTTTATAACCTTTCAAGGAGAGGGTATCAGCAATTTTTTGGGCTATGGATTCGTCCTTTAGAAAATGCTGACCCAAATGTTTTTTGGCCTTTACAGCATCATCTTTGTACCCTTTTGCAGCTTTTTTGGGCTTTCCATTCCCAAATTTCTTCTTCTTTTTGTGGGACACAGGGCGTTTTTTTACAAGTTAATCTGAGTTTTTAACATAGAGCCAAGCTTCACGACCAGAGGCAAGTGTGTACAATTTTCTTCTATAGGCATTGGTTTCATAGATGTCCGCCTTGTTCAAATCTTCATCAGTGACCAAATAGGCCACACCCGCCACCCCATCTTGGGCATCATTTGTTTCAATAACCAATGGATATCTACCATAAACTGCATTCTCTTGTTTTTGAAATCCGGGTAGGACATCTGGTTTTCCTTCTAGTTCCCTTCCAAAAATATAGTGTTGAACCTGCGCATCCTGCAATGTTCCATAGGTAAACAAATAAGCCATGCTCAGGGAATTTGCTGACTCACAACCTCTAATTCTGTACGAAAAGCCACAAACTTATTGGCGAACAATTTTTGCCCGTCTGATCGCATGTGTTCCGCATCTTCTTGGTAATAGGATTCCAAGGTGGCACGATCTTTTGTGGTGTATTGCACGGAATATGTGATTCCGCCCATATCCTCTTCCACCAAAACCTTGGTCATTTTGGAATGTGAAAATTTTCCGGTGGCCAACATATCCGGTATGTGTTTATCCCGCATCCAGCTTAGCCATTCATCATGGACACTTTCATCTATATTGATGGTAACATTGTAAATCAGCATGGGCCAAAAGTAGGGAAGAATTAGTTAATGGCATCGCCCCGGAGCCTTCTAAAATATTTCCGGGCCATTGGAAAATAATAGCTATCCTGGTAGTTGTAAATAATCTTTTCGTAATGGGCTTTTGCTTTTTCGGGTTCATCCAATATTGTTCGGTACAACTCTCCCAGGGCAAAGTAGGCATCATCGGCCAAAATATCATGGGTATAGAATTCTACAATCTTTTTATAGTTGAACTCGGCATCCTCATATTTCTTTTGGGATTCCAACAATTGCCCTTGTCGTAACAGGGCTTCATCTTCAATTTTTTCGCCTTTATGGTTTTGTAAAATGTCCTCCAGAGCAGCAATCGCTTTCTCTTTCTGATTCTGATAGGCGAGGAGATCCGCCCTTGCATATTTTTTAAGTGCCGTCTGCGTGGAATCTTCTAAGGAATTGTCAGAAATCAACAAACTCAATTGCATGGCATCATTGGCAATAAGCTGGGAAGTTGATCCCCGAAGCACTTTCAGTTGCGTGAGGGCCCAATCAAAATCGCCCTTATAAAAACTGGTCTGCGCCACCTTAAATCGAGCGTCTTGGGCCAAAATATCATTCTTGAGACTTTTTTGGACCTGTGTAAAGTAAATAAGGGCTTGATTGAATTTCTGATCAAAGACCAAGATGTCTCCCAATGCCAATTTTACATATGCTTTTGCCATTCGACCTAAAGGCAGCCTCAAGCTCTCCTTCAGTATGGCAATTGCTTGGGTAGGGTTTTCCAATTTGAAGGTGAGAAAGTTGGCATAGGCAATCTGAAGTTGTAAAGTGCGACTTTCATTACCGTACTCCGCAACAAGTTCCTGAAATTTTTTGTCCACCGTTTGGAGCGTTTTCTTATCCACTTCCTCTAGCTCAATATCAATAAGGTGCAATTCAGCATTTAACTTATCAAGTGGATTGGTGCTTTCTTCCACAATGTATTTGAAGATTGTGGTGGCGCTTTCCAAATCTTTGTTTTCCAGGGTGACCTGACCTAGATTTTCCATCCGGTCCAAGGAGGCTTGTTCCGTACGCTTGTAGATGGCCTTTTCCTGTCCAAAGGCACTATTGTATTGTTTTTGCTGGATGAAGAGCCAACTTAAAAGCTCATTCCAAAGGATATCCGGATTCTTTTGCGCATTTTTCAAAAGAACCTTCCGCAACAGTATGTTGTTTGCGTTTACTGGATCATCCGAGATAAAGTCGTCTATGTTTCTGAGGACATTGGAGCGGGATGTACGGCCCTCGTAGATAAGATTGAGATATGATTGGTACATTTTCTCAATATCACCCTGTTCCCCGTAGATTCTGGCAAGCTGAAAATCATAGTTGAGCTCAGGTTTAAGTGTCATTGCCTTGTTATAGGCCAAGATGGCTTGATCTAGCAGGGCATATTTTTGAAATCGATACCCAATGCTATAGCCAAAGTTGGGATTCTCTTCAATCTTTTGAATGGCCTTTTGGTAATACCCGGTCGCCTTTTCAGCTTGGTCCTGTAAGGTGTAATTATACCCTAATTCTATGAAAAATGTAGGAAAGGCATAAGTGTCCTCAAGCTTTTGCAATAAAAAAGTCTCTGCATCGGAATAGCGCTCCAGTTGTTGGTAGCATGCCACCAAGCCTTCGGAATAATCTGTGCGGCGAGGATTCTTTTGTACCAACTTTTCATAAAAAACTACGGCTTTTTCGTAATCTCCATCGTTAAAATATTGTTTCGCCAGAAAGTCTTCTTGGCCAAATGAGAAAGACAGGGCAGCTAAGCAAAAACTAAGAAATAGAAAGAATCGCAATACGGGCTTTTATTTCAAATATAACGTACAAAATCACCGAAACCTGTTAAGTGATTCTAAATTAATTGGGCTGACGGTCTAATCAATACGGTCAAATCCGCAATACGGAATCAGGACTTCCGGAATTTCAATACCATCCTTGGTCTGGTAATTCTCCAAGATTCCGGCAAGTACCCTGGGCAAAGCCAATGAACTGCCATTTAGGGTATGTGCCAACTGACGTTTACCGTTTTCATCCTTAAAGCGAAGTTTTAGGCGATTGGCCTGGAAGGTTTCAAAATTGGAAACGGAACTGATTTCCAGCCAACGGTCTTGGGCAGTGGAAAAAACTTCAAAATCATAGGTTAGGGCGGAGGTGAAACCCAAATCCCCTCCACAAAGTCGTAAGATGCGGTACGGTAATTTCAACTCCCTTAAAATGACTTTTACATGCTCCGTCATTTCATCCAAAGCGGTGTAGGATGCTTCGGGACGTTCTATACGTACCAATTCAACTTTGTCAAATTGGTGCAACCTGTTTAGTCCTCGCACATGTGCACCATAACTCCCTGCCTCCCTTCTAAAACATGGAGTGTATCCGGTATACTTTATGGGTAGGTCTTCTGGAGAAAGCATATCGCCCCTGTGCAAATTGGTAATAGGCACTTCTGCAGTTGGAATCAGGTACAGATCATCGGCCTGCACGTGGTACATCTGCCCTTCTTTGTCCGGCAATTGACCCGTGCCATAGCCGGAGGCTTCATTGACCATGTGCGGGGGTTGTACCTCTGTGTAACCAGCTTCTGTGTTTTTATCTAGAAAATAGGCAACAAGAGCGCGCTGCAAACGAGCCCCTTTGCCCTTATAAACAGGGAAACCAGCGCCGGTAACCTTTACCCCAAGCTCAAAGTCGATAATGTCATACTTTTTAGCCAGTTCCCAATGGGGCAATGCTCCCTCGGCAAGTTTGGGGATATCACCCTCCCGGAAGATCTCTTCGTTGTCCTCATCCGAGGCACCTGCCGGCACAGATTCATGGGGTACATTAGGCACTTGGTACAATTGCTCTTCCAGGGCCGAGGTGGTGGACGTCAATTCCTCACCTAATTTTTTAGAGGCCTCTTTAAGTCCGGCAGTTTGTTCTTTCAAGGCATTGGCTTCAGCTGCATTTCCTGACTTGAAAAGCATTCCAATCTCCTTGGAAAGTTTATTGGATTCGGCCAATGTGGCGTCCAACTCGGTTTGTAGGCCTCGTCTTTTTTCATCAAGCTCCAAAATTGCAGAGAGCATGGGTTCGGCATCCAAACTGCGCTTTTTTAGGGCATCAATGATTCCGTTTTTGTTTTCCCTGATGTGCTGTAATTGAAGCATGGCCTTGTTTTGAGCCGCAAATTTAAGTCAATCTGAAACGTTGCCCAACTATTATTCCAAAGGAGAAGGTTTGATCCATTCATTATGGGCAAAATGTTTCCAAGGGACATTGGCCAAATCTACGGTGGGATCTACAAATTCGCTATACTTTGAGTTGTTCACGCGGACCTTGCTGCTAGCAAACACCTGCACTTCCTCACCTTTGGCAGCATATTCTTTTTTAAGATGTTGGGCAAATTGCCAAAGGAAATCCGGATAACAAGCAACTTTACGCCGCTGTTTTTTGGTGAGGTAATCGTCTAACTTAATATGACTTCCTTTTCCCGTATCCTTGTTCAAAACTTTAAAGGTGACTAGACCAGATCTACTGCGGAGCATCATACGCCAGCTCAGTCTATGCCCCTCTTCAGTCCAGAGTACATTGTCTTGGAAGATGTGATGACGAAGCGGGAGCAATATCTGAATGATAAAGTAAGCTCCAAGTCCATAAAGGATAATGCTTTTATGCTTGGGGATTATGGGTGAAGCGTTGATTGAAACCGTCTTGATTTTCAAAAAGATATTTCTGATGGTTTGGGGAGGAAAAAAGAAGACGATAAATGCCAAGGACAAATAGGGAAAAATGCCGATTTGAAACACAATACTGTTGAACAGATGAAAGAACACCGAGAGGGCCAAAGCTATTTTTCGACTTGGCCTCCACAACAAGGCCGGGACAATAAGCAAATCATAGAAAATTCCAAAAAAAGCAATGATCTTGTGCACCCATTTTTCCTGTAGGATTTCGCCAATGAGCCAATAGTTCTTTTTTGATTTCATCAAGATTTCAATAATGCTGAAATCCAGCCAATCCCCATAAAGTTTAGCTACGGAGGCATAGGTGTAGACAATGAACAATTGTAAAATTATCGTCCAACGAATCCAATTGGGCATACTCTGCGAACGGAAACTGGGATTGCGTTTTGCGTCCAATGAAAAATCACGGCTTGCGGGAAACAAAGCCATAATGTAGCCCAGGAGCATTAACAAGTAATAGTGATTGTTATAGGATGTTTTTTGCATGAGGTATACCCCAGTCCACATAATGGCAAAGGCAAAGGCGCTCAAGCGATATCTGTATCCCAGGGTAATCAATATCCCTAGGGTACCCATAATGGCAAAGTAGATGTACATTCCATTTCCCGGAAGGGGTTGTAGCCATTCAAAACCTATAAATGAAAAGGTAAATTTGGGTTCAACCAAAGTCTTTCGGACCCAACCAGTGGCAATTGCACCATAACATTCAGCACTTACCAAGAGCCCATAGAATATTCGAAAAACTACGAGTTGGGCGTTGTCTATTCTTTTAAAGAGAAATTGGTTTATCACCTGATTTGGAAATTAGTGTTAACGAAGTTTTCTTATCCTTTTTTAGTTGTTCCTGTAAATCTTCAATGGAATCGAACTTGTGTTCGTCCCGAATTCGATGCAATAGCTGTACTTGGATTTTTTGGTCGTATAAATCTCCATCGAACTCGAAAAAATTGACCTCAATGCTTTTTTGGGTTCCTTTTACGGTAGGATTGTACCCGATGTTCATCATTCCAAAACACTCCCTTTGCGCTAAAGTGCTTTTTACCACATAAACTCCATTTTTGGGAACAAGCTTATAAGATTCCTCTAGGTGAAGGTTGGCGGTGGGAAATCCAAATTGTTTGCCAAGCCCTTTACCTTTTTTAATGGCTCCTGTAAGCATATAGGGGTAGTTCAAGTAAGTGTTGGCGGTGACCACATCGCCTTCCCGAAGGGCGTTTCTAATCTTCGTGGAGCTTACCGAGACTTCGTCTATTTCCTGAACAGGAATCTCCTCCACCTGAAAATCCAAGGTGTTTCCAAAAGCAATCAAATCCTGGATATTGGCATTTCGGTTTCTTCCAAACCGATGATCGTAACCAATTATGATTTTCTTGGTCCTAAGGCTGTTGACCAAAATGTCCCTTACAAAATCAGTGGCTGAAAGTCTCGAAAATTCTTTGGTGAAGGGATGGACAATAAGGTAATCCAGCCCCATGTCTTCCAAAATCTGCACCTTTTCTTCCAGGGTGTTAAGGAGTTTTATATCTGTATCCTTTTGCAAGACCATTCTAGGGTGGGGAAAAAAGGTTAGCACTGTAGATTTTAGCCCTGCAGCTTTGGCATTATTTATGAGGCGTTCTAATATTTTACGGTGACCAATATGCACTCCATCGAACGTGCCAATGGTCACTGCAGTCTGGAACGATGCATCCTTAAACTTAGAAATACCTTGGATTGTTTCCACCTAGTAAAGAAATAAAAAAGGCTTATTTTTGAATTTGACCGACGCCCCTTTTCGTATGAAAGCTAAATTACATCTTGTTTTTTCAATATCCATATTTTTTGTCTGCTTTTCAACTTACGGTCAACAAGGATATTGGAAAACTGTTCCCGTGAGATCTTCTTACAAAAGTGCATCGCTCAAAGATATGGACAAGGCTCAGGCGGTGCTTACCTTGGATAGGGCTAGGATACTTGAAGACCTTGTTCCACAAAATGCTTCCAAAAGACAAAAGAGAAGGGTTTATCTACCTAAGGATAAAACAGAGATGTTAGAATTTGTTCTTGAGGAAACCCCAGTTTTTCATCCAGAGTTGGCAAGGAAATATCCTGATATCAAATCATTTACGGGGATAAGTTCGGATGGGAGATATAAGGTGAAATTAAGTAGTTCGGGAAAGGGTCTTGATGGGATGATTGTGGATTTGACCGATCAAAGGACATCATTTATCGAAAAACTGGCTAATACCAAAGACATGTACGTAGTGTACCAGAAAGGCAGTGCATCAGACAAAGAAAGTTTTGTGTGCAAAACGGCCGATTTGGAAAAAACTATTGCCAAAACCATTACACCTTTGGTGGATGATCAACTGTTGCGAAAGTATAGAATTGCGGTCTCCGCAAGTGGGGAATACACCTCGCATCATGGAGGTACCGTAGCGGATGCCTTGGCTGCCATTAATACAACCCTGACTCGTGTCAATGAGGTGTTCGAGACTGATTTGGGTGTAACACTGGAGCTGATTCCAAACAATGATCAGATTATTTTTACCAATTCGAATACCGATCCTTACAATGGGAACTTAAATGCCGAGGTTCAAAATACCCTAACAACAACCATTGGTGAGGAAAATTATGATGTAGGGCACTTATTCCACAAAGTGGGGCAAGGACAAGATAACGGGAACGCGGGTTTTATTGGCTCTGTTTGTTCGGATAATCGCAAGGGAAGTGCTTTTTCGGCAGCCTTCAATCCAGAGGGTGATGTTTTTGATTTGGATTTTGTTGGACATGAATTGGGACATCAGTTTGGTGCAAACCATACCTGGTCTTTTGAGTTGGAAGGAACCGGAGTGCAGGCAGAACCTGCAAGTGGCACCACAATTATGGGATATGCAGGAATTGTCCCAGGAAACAATGTGGCGCCCAATGGGAGCGACTACTTTCACTTTTATAGTATTCAGCAAGTTTCCACTTACCTACAATCCGTTTCCTGTGCGCAAGAAACAGGTCTGGTAAATAACCCACCTGTTTTAACACCAGTTGGAGACTATGTGATTCCAAAAGGAACAGCTTTCGTGTTGGAGGGCATTGCAACGGACAGTGATGTGGGCGATGTGCTCACCTATACATGGGAACAGATAGACAACGGAGTTGTTACTACAAGCACCTTTGGCCCGGATAATCCTAGTGGGGCCAATTTTAGGTCGTTACCCCCCACCACAGATCCGGTAAGGTACTTTCCGCAACTTTCCAGAGTAATCCAAGGGGAACTGACGCAGGTCAATCCGGAAGAAGGGGATGCTTGGGAAACAGTTTCCAATATAGAACGAAATCTAAGCTTTGCCTTTACGGTTAGGGACAATGCCACAGGAGGTGGGCAGGTGGTGTCTGATGTGCTGGATGTGCAAGTGGTTAACGCTGCAGGGCCATTTCTGGTGACTTCCCAAACTTCCAATGAGTTGTATGAAGCGGGCACCACCCAAGTCATTACTTGGGATGTGGCCAATACCAATATCCTTCCAGTTGATGCGGAGACGGTGGATATAATGCTTTCTACTGATGGAGGCCTTACTTTTCCGATTGTTTTGGCAGATGACACCTTAAATGATGGAAGTGAAGAGGTGTTGATTCCAGGGAATGCGACAACACAGGCCAGAATTATGATCAAGGCCAGTGATAACGTTTTCTTTGCCGTGAACTCCTCCAATTTTACCATTCAGGAATCACAAATGGTCTTGAGTTTCCAGGATCTTTCCTTTGAACTATGTCAGCCAGATGATATTATTATCCCATTTACTTACCAAACCTTTTCTGGTTTCAATGAAACCGCTACGTTTTCTGCAGATCTTCCTGTAGGGTTGACAGGAGTTTTTACGCCCACTGAGGCCAGCGCCAACGATACCAATATTCAGCTTACGATTTCCAATACCAATAGTGTGACCCCTGGATCATACGACATAACGGTTACTGCCACTTCAGCATCAATTACCAAAAATGTGCCTCTTACGCTTGTGGTCAAGGACGCAGGCTTTTTGGATGTGGTACTTTCATCACCAACAGATGCGCAGACCAATACTTCGGTTAATCCGGAGTTAAGATGGGAAGCCAACGCTCTTTTCTCCACTTACGATATTGAAGTCGCATCGGATGCTGGATTTACCAATATCGTTGATTCGGACAGTACGCCTTTTAACTTTTTCAGGCCTAATGGATTGACACCGGAAACGGAATATTTTTGGAGAGTACGCCCAAATAATGATTGTGGCTCTGGTACTTTTGGAACTCCTTTTAGTTTTACTACCATTCAGGTGGATTGTAAAAACTTTGAGGTTAACGGATTGCCCTTGGTGATTCCCTCGGCCGGGACACCTATTGTTTCCACTACTAAGCAATATTTTGAAGACTTGGTCGTATCCGATATCAATATTAATTTAGAATTGAACCATACCTATTTGGGAGACCTCATTGTGAATCTAATTTCTCCTGCAGGAACAAGAGTTGCCCTGATTGCTAACAGCTGCGGAGAACTCAACAACATCAATGCTGTTTTTGATGATGACGGAACAGAAATTACCTGCGATGGAAATCCAGCTATTTCAGGTACGGTTAAACCCCTGGGGTCCCTTTCCTCCTTCAATGGGGAATCACTTATTGGGGAATGGACTTTGGAGATACGCGATACCGCAGCAGGAGATGGTGGTTCTTTAGTGGCCTTTTCGATGGAAATATGTGCAGAGGGTGCATTTAGACCCGATGAGGACGAAGATGGGGTTTTTGATGATGGGGACGATTTGTGTTTGGGTACCCCAAAGGGAGTTGAAGTGGATACAAGCGGGTGTCCTATCAATAGATTTCCTGCAGATAATTTTACTGTGGAAATTCTAAGTGAAAGTTGCAGAAATAACAATGATGGAGCCATTACAGTTACTGGCACCGATAGTTCGGTAACCTATTCAGCCGTGTTGGATGGAGGAGGAACTACTCAAAATATGGATTTTGGAAGCTCCCATACTTTTCAAAACTTAGGGTCGGGGACATACAGTCTATGTATATCAGGGACGGATGGAAATATCAACTATGTGGAAACTTGTTTCTCGGTTGAAATTGCAGAACCAGAACTTTTGACCGTATTGGCGGCTTTGGATGCACAAGTTGTGGAACTTACCATGCTTGGAAGCAGTCTGTATAATGTAGAGCTCAATGGATTGGTGACTCAGACCACCGAAAATGAAATTCAACTGGATTTGGTTGACGGAATGAATGTGGTGAGGGTCTTCACGGGATTGCCTTGTCAAGGTGTTTACGAAGAGTCGTTCTTTGTGGCTTCAAAACCTATTTTGTATCCAAATGCCGTAAACCAAAATGCCAATATATTTCTTAATGGCTACAGAGGAAGAGTCACAGTACAAATGTTTTCTTCTAATGGACAACTGATAAAGTCAGAACAACGGCAGGTAAACGGAAATAACCTTGAGCTGGATGTATCCCCTTTGGCTCGGGGAACATATTATTTAAGTGTCAAAACTGACACTATGAGCAAAGTATTTAAAATGATGAAAGAATGAAACCGATATTTTATACTATAGCCCTATTGGGGTTACTTGTTTCTTGTGGAGGGAATGATGATCCGCCACCGGTACCAGAAGGGGCTACCTTGGTCTTTCCCGATGAGAATTCCGAGTGCACTACTGGTGTAAGTGTCAATGCAGCCTTAAGTCAGGTTACGTTTCAATGGCAGGCTTCTGAAAATACGGACAGCTACACCTTGAATGTGGTTAATTTGGATACAAATATTCCCCAGACCATTTCAACAGCATCAACCTCGGCTAGTTTGTCCATAGAAAAAGGAACGCCGTTTTCTTGGTCTGTGAATTCAATGAACTCGAATTCGGATCAAATAGCAACAAGTGATACCTGGCTGTTTTACAATGCGGGCTCACAAACAACCTACGCACCTTTTCCTGCTCAACTGACCCATCCCATTTCCGGATCTACGGTTCAAATGAATGGCTCTGGAGAAGTCGTACTGGAATGGCAGGGGGCTGATGTTGAAGATGATATTACAGGTTTTGAGGTTTTCTTTTCGAACCAAAACCCACCCGCCTCCATAGCTACAGTAGGTGAAGACACTGCTGAGATTGCCGTGAGTGTATCGGCTAGCACAATTTACTATTGGCAGGTGATAACAACAGATGCCGAGGGAAATACTTCCGATTCCGGAATTTTTGAGTTCAGGGTATTTTGATTAGGTTCCGTTGAAGGTATTCATGGTGTTTTTGGCACCGGCGAAAATGTAGGAACGAATTAAATCTGCAGATTTTTCCAATCTTTCAGGAAGGGTTTTGACTTCCTCAGCACCCCATTTGCCCAATACAAATTCAACTTGGCGTCCTTTACTGAACTCAGCACCAACTCCAAATCTAAATCTAGGGTATTGAATTGTTTGAAGGGTATTTTGGATATCCTTGAGGCCGTTATGTCCTCCATCACTTCCTTTTGTTTTTAAGCGAATTGTTCCAAAGGGAAGGTTGATGTCATCGGTGATTACCAAGGTGTTTTCCAGAGGAATTTTCTCTTTTTCCATCCAATATTTAACTGCCTTTCCACTAAGGTTCATATAGGTGGATGGTTTTAGACAAAGGATACTTCGTCCCTTGTGTTTGAAGGTCCCGATAGTACCCAATTTGGCATTCTCAAATTTGAAATCTTCCTGCTCAGAAAGAAAATCCAAGACTTTAAAACCGATGTTGTGTCGCGTTTCCTCGTATTCACTTCCAATGTTGCCTAATCCAACGATAAGAAACTTTTTCATGGAATCACTTTCTTGTATAAGGGGCTCATCTGCACCAAAAAGGGTTTTTAAAAAACGTATAATCAAAAGAGGTGTCTTTCGCGTAAAAATAAGAAAGCATCCCCAATTACCGTGTAAGATAACCGGGGATGCCCTGTTCTATATGGAGAAAAACTATTCGGTTGCTTCCGCTGCTGGGGCCTCTGCCGCTCCTTCAGCAGTTGCTCCTTCAGCTCCTTCAGCTCCTTCTTCAAGTTCTTCTTCCTCCTCTTCATCATCCACGGATGTTCTAGAAGCTTTCACCTGTACAACAGCAGTGCTGTCAGGATGAAGAATGGTGTAATCATCGTTTAAAAGTGTTTCCACTGGAATTGTTCCACCGATCCTTAGTTTGGAAATATCAATGGTAATGAAATCAGGAAGCAAATCCGGTAAAGCCTTAATGGACAGCTTTCTTTTTCTGAACAATAAACGTCCACCGTTTCGTACCCCTGGCGAGTTGCCTTCAAGGCGAACGGGAATGTTCATGGTAACGGGCTTATCTTTAAATAGCTGATAGAAATCCACGTGAAGGATTTTATCGGTCACGGGATGGAATTGGATATCCTGCAATACAGCGTCAAATTTTTGTCCGTCTTCCAACTCAATCACAGCCGTGTGTGCGTTTGGAGTGTAAACCAATTTTTTGAACGCTAGTTCATCTGCTGAAAAGTGCAATGGCTTATCCCCTCCGTACAACACGCAAGGAACCTTTCCAGCATTACGTAAGGCTTTGGTAGAGACCTTGCCCACGCTTTCTCTTTGAGATCCTTTGATAGTAATTGACTTCATAACTTCTGTTATCTATATAAAATTTAATTTGTTCTTATTCATTTTCGAGTTGCTTGGTCTAAAGACCAGAGCGTAGTCGATGGCTACATTAAAAATTTAGACGATATGGATGTGTTGTGGTGTACCCGTTGCATTACATCTGCGAATAGGTCGGCACAACTCAATACCTTTATCTTTTCCTTGTTGGGGTTTACAGGAATAGAATCGGTAACGATCAATTCCGCTAACCTTGAATTTTTAATTTTCTCGTAGGCATTACCGGATAGCAATCCATGCGTGGTGATAGCCCTAACGCTTAAAGCTCCACGTTCCATCATAAGATCCGCTGCCTTGGTCAATGTACCGGCAGTATCTACCATATCATCTACCAAAACCACATTTTTACCCTTTACATCACCAATCAGCTCCATATGGGAAATTACATTGGCTTTGGCTCTTTGCTTATAGCAAATCACAACATGACTTTCCAAGGCCTTGGAATAGGCATAAGCTCTTTTAGACCCGCCCATATCGGGAGAGGCTATACATAGGTTGTCAAGATTCAATTTCTTTAAATAGGGTAAAAACAAAGTGGAAGCGAATAGATGGTCCACTGGCTTTTCAAAGAAACCTTGAATTTGATCCGCGTGCAGGTCCATGGTAATAATACGGGTTGCACCTGCTGTTTCGAGCATCTTTGCGATCAATTTGGCCGCAATGGGAACTCTAGGTTTATCTTTTCTGTCCTGTCTTGCCCAACCAAAATAAGGCATTACGGCAGTGATGTGTCTGGCTGAGGCCCTTTTAGCGGCGTCCAACATCAATAGCATTTCCATAAGGTTCTCCGAACTAGGGTTGGTGGAACCAATGATGAAAATCCGTGCCCCACGAATGGATTCTTCGAAAGAAGGCTGGAATTCCCCATCGCTATATCTGGAAAAATGCACCTTTCCCAAATCGGCACCATAGGACGCTGCTATCTTTTCTCCAAGTGCGGTACTCTGGGTACAGGCAAAAATTTTGGGTTCAGGAACTTGGTAAGGCATTGTAATCTCTTGTCGACTAGATTATTAAAGTTCTTTTTTGCAAAAGAGGTGCAAATTTAAAAATTAATTCGGGTTGCTAAAGGATAATTCGAGGTATTTTTGGTTGTAAATGAAATAATTTTTTAGCTTTGCAGTCCCATTTTAGGAATGGGATACTATTTAAGCCTTGGTGGCGGAATTGGTAGACGCGCTGGATTCAAAATCCAGTTCTTTCGGGAGTGTGGGTTCGATTCCCACCCAAGGTACTTTAAAAGGGCCGAGATTTTAAAAATCTTGGCCTTTTTTGTTCCCAATCATTTTTTCAAAATCCAATCAATATTTAGTGTATTCTGTAAGGTTTTGGGCATTTTAATGGCTAAAGGTGAAGTATGGAAAATGCACATCAATTTATGGCCAGATGTCAACAACTTGCAAACCAAGCTGCGGCTAAAGGAAACAGTGCAGTAGGTAGTTTGATTAGTGTTGACAATGAGGTCATCGCTGAGGCAGAAGAAGCGGGATTTACAAAACAAGATGTTAGTTGCCATGCGGAAATGGAGGTGATTCGGGAAGCGCGAAAAACTTTGGGAAAAGATATGTCCAAGGCCATTTTGTACACTACAAAAGAGCCATGTGTTATGTGTAGCTACGCAATTCGATTTCATAAGATAGGTACCGTAGTGTTTAAAGAAAAGTCAGCTGAACTTGGGGGACTTAGCAGTGCCTATAATTTGCTGACTTCCGATAATGTTCCCAAAAGTTGGGGTTCTCCGGTACAATGTATTCAACTAGAACAAGAAGAATAAATGAACTACTCAAAATTGGCTTTTACGGATGCCATTAAAGAACTACAAGAGGAGCAGGGGAGTAGAAATGCCTATGCCAGAATGGAACGCATGGAACTACCGGATGGTCTTTCTTTTCGGGAAATGAGCTTTATCCAGGAACGGGATAGCTTTTATATGGCGTCGTTTGGGGAAAATGGGTTCCCCTATATTCAACACCGAGGTGGACCCAAGGGATTTTTAAAGATGATCGATGTAAAAACGTTGGCATTTTTAGATTTTACTGGAAACAAGCAGTATATCTCCACAGGAAATATAAAAACGCATAAAAAAGTTTCCTTAATCCTTATGGATTATGCCAACAGAGCACGATTAAAAATTTATGCCGAAGCCGAAACAGTTTCATTGGAAGACAACAAAGAGTTGGCAAAAGACATGGAATTGGATTATGATTACAAAGCTGAGCGCATTTTTCTTTTCCATATTAAAGCTTTTGACTGGAATTGTCCGCAACATATTACACCTCGATATACACATGTGGACATTTCAAAAATGAATAAAGAAAAAGAAGATTATATACTGAAACTGGAAAATCAGGTTAAGGCTTTAAACCAAAAATTGAGCAGTTTCGAATCAAATAATAGGTCGTAAACCTCCTCATTGGTTTTCTAATTCGGTTACGCTTAGATGATAATAGTTCTTATCATTGAATATTTTTCCACACTTTTTATCGCAAAAAATAGATAAGCCTGCTCGTGTACTTTGGCTCTACGTAGGAGCCTTGCGGTTTCACATCTTTTTTTAGGTTCGTATACCTTGTCGGAAGTAACTAGCTATCACCTATTTTACTGGAAGTTAACTCGCTAATAATCAATTGCTTTGAAACGTTAAATTAGGTCGCCGCTATAGGAGGAATCTTCTGTATTTGTAAAAATGGGTTATGGAATGAAAAACCTTTCATCGTTTATCCGATGTTTCACAACATATGATCGATGAAATACAACATATTTTCCGTTTATCGGATCCAAACGGATATGTTTGAATATTCTTACATGTGAAGAACCTCATTCTGTTGATTATGAACATACTACTAACCTCACCAAGGAAAAAGAGCATTTTTTCATTCCTTTTTTTTGTCCTTTTAGCGTTTCAGTCAAACTACGCACAGAACTGTTCAGTCAATGCAGGAATACCAGAAACCGTATGTGAAAATGTAACGGCGTACACCTTATCCGGTTCTTCATCTGGCCTGGTTCAGACAGGGCCAACGTGGTCGCAGGTAGGAGGACCATCCGTGATTATTGTGGACCCTGCAAATCTGAACACAGTAGTGAATGGATTGGTCGGAGGAAATACGTATACATTTCGGCTTAGTGGGGTATGCACCGATGGAACACCACTATTACAGGATGTGGATATTACCGTTCAACCAATAACTACTTCCAATGCAGGAACAGATATTGTATCCTGTCCTGATAATACAGGAAGTATAAGCACGAGTGCAAACACACCGCTTAATGCAGGAGAATCTGGATTGTGGAGCATAGTGGGTGCCAATAATGCAGGTGTGACCATTAACTCACCTTCTTCGCCGACTACAACGTTAACCCTAGCCGAAACAAGTGCGGGAAATACAACATTGCAATGGACCATCACCGGTCCGGAGTATGCACCCGGACAATCTTGCGAATCCAGCTCTACCATAACGGTTACGAACAATGGAGGGCAAGCCATTGTGAGCGCTGGTGGTAATCAGAGTTTGGATAATTGCTATTCAGTAACCCAATCCACCAACATGGCTGCCAGCTTTGGAGGGAACAATGTTAACGGACAAGTGGGGACATGGTCGTTTGTAAGCGGGCCAAGTACCCCTGCCATTGCTAACGTTAACAGTAACAATACGGGAGTTTCCAATCTTATTGAAGGTGTTTATACCTTTCGGTGGTCGGTGGACGGGCCTTGCGTTACCGGTGAAGATACCATGACCATCACTGTGGCTGAGGCCACACAGGATATAACCACAGCCTCAATTCAAAATGATAATATACGGTTTTGTGATGCGGGTATCACTACAGTGACCTTAGTGGGGTCCGTTCCACTCTTTACGGATGAAACAGCAACTTGGACCCAGGTAAGTGGTCCAGTGGCGGGAGTTAATATTTTAACTCCAAATTCCAGTACCACCCAAATTACCGGTTTGGATGGGTCCAGCACCTACCAATTCGCCTATACCATAGAAAATAGTACCACATTATGTACGGATGTTGCTACGGCAACCGTGCGATATTCAACGAACCCTGTTTCCATAACCGCTAATGGCGGAAGCGATATTGTTGCAACTTGTGGGGTAACGAGTGTGGATATACCGTTTACTACTACAGGAAATGGATCTAACACCTATAGTATTATTAATGGACCAAGCGGAAGTGCCCTGGTCAACCCAGCTACATCTACAAATACGGGAGGCACACCCTTAAACATTGATTTTGATGTTGAAGGAACCTATACAGTTCTTTTTACAAGATCTTTAAGTGGTTCTATCCAAACGGGTTGTGATGTTGCAACAGATGTAATTAATGTTACAGTGGCCCTTACGCCTACTGCAGCCAATGCAGGTACAGACCAGACCTTGGCTTGTAATGTTAACGCAACAGATATAACGGGAAATACAGTAACCATCGGAAATTCATTATGGTCCCAAGTAAGTGGACCGAATTCTGCTACTATTGCGACACCTTATGCACAAACAACCAATGTATCAAACCTAATTCCCGGAACCTATGTATTCCAATATGCGATTTCGGGGGGGAACTCCTGCGCTCCCTCCCAGGAGGATACCGTTGAAATCGTAGTTTCCTCTGATGCTGCTGTGGCCACCACCGCAGGTCCTGATCAAACGGTTTGTTACGGTGCACCAATTCAATTAAATGGGAATGTACCTCCTTCAACCAATTTGGAAGGTACTTGGACGGTAGATTCTGCACCGGCCGGTGCCACTATTGTTTTTGAAGATGAAAATGACCCAAATACCTTGGTGTCCGGTCTAGCCGACCCAAGTGAAACCTATGTTTTTAGATGGACCATCGCCAATCCGGGAAACCCCACTTGTCCGAATCCTGGAACAGATACAGTCACTATAAACACCAATACAACTCAGGGACCTACCCTTGCAAACGCAGGAGTCGATCAATGTTTGTCAACAGGAACTGTATCGGTATCTCTGGATGGAAATGAACCTGCTGCTGATGAAATTGGAACATGGACAGCCATTCCGGCAACAGGAATAGCCTTCGATGATCCCAATCAGTTTGATACCAATGCCACTATTTCCATAGAACAAAGTTATGTTTTGACATGGACCTTGACCAAGGTAACACCAGGCTGTCAGGTTACTACCGATGAAGTTGAAATAACCATCGGTCCTGATGCAGCAGCCAATGCAGGACCGGATCAAACTGCTTGTCAATCCGTGTTTATCATGGACGCTACGGGCTCCGTGGGAAGTGGAGGTTTTTGGACACAGATTTCCGGACCCGGGGGATATTCCATAGATGATGTGAATAGTCCCACTGCACAATTGACCTTTTTATTTTCAGGGCAATATGTTTTTGAGTGGACCGCTACCAATGGTTCCTGCTCCTCGGATACAGACCAGGTGATTTTGAACGTAGGGATACCTCCAACAACGGCCACGGTAACCAGTGCCAATGAAACCATTTGCTCTTCCACCACCATAACCTTGGATGGAAACCCTTTTAACAGCGATATTGAAAGTGGGTATTGGACCTTGTTGTCCGGTGCTCCCAATACACCGACTTTTTCAGATGTAAATGATCCAAATGCCATGATTTCGGGAATGGTTTCGGGAACCTATACTTTCCGGTGGACCATAGCTGGAGATAGCAATTGCCCTACTTCATTTGTGGATAAAACAGTAGATGTATTTGTGCCCGCAGATGCCGGTGCGGATATGGAGCTGTGCAACGTTCAGAATTTCTTACTGGAGGCTACATTTGGTTCCACGGGCACTTGGACACAGATTGCTGGCCCTGGAGTCGGTGTTACCCCGGGAACGCCGGCAACCATTACACAAAATCCGGTAGGAAGCAATGTTGCAGAAGTAAGTAATATTGTGTTGGGAAGCTTTTACATTTTTGAGTTTACAACCAACTATCCTGGAGCAACAGGATGTGGAAATACTTCAGATCAAGTAAGGGTAGAGTCCAGTGGATTACCTACCGTTTTGCCGGATGCTGGTCCCGATCAATTGTTGTGTCTGGGTGACTTGGCTATCGCAAACCAAACTACATTGGCAGGGAATACCCCTCCCGATGATGTGGATGAGGCCACTTGGAGCTTTACGGAACAACCCGCAGGTAGCACAGCGGTGATTACGGATATTCTTAATCCAACATCGACCATAACCGGACTGACCGTACCAGGAACTTATATTTTGGAATGGAATTTTGAATCTGGTTTTTGTTTTAATACTTCAGATGTGGTTCGGATAGAAGTATATGATGCCCCGTCCTCAGCAGATGCTGGTCCAGATCAAAATAATGCCTGCCAATTGGAAGCACAATTGAATGCAGTGACCCCAACTTCAGGAACAGGAACCTGGACCTTGACCATTGATCCTTCGGGTGGAGCCGCAGTAATTGACAATCCAAATTCACCAACATCAACTCTCTCTAACATTACAGCTACAGGAACCTATGAGTTAACCTGGACAGTGGCCCATAACGGGATTACCTTTGTGGACAGTCCTTCTGCATGTGACCCATCAACAGATACTGTGAATATAACCTTTCCGGCTGATGCACCTTCGACTGCTGATGCTGGTCCTGACCAAGAGTTTTGCGGGGCTACCCAAACCAATATGGTAGCTACAGCAATTGCTGTTGGAACGGGAACATGGACACAGACCGCCGGCCCTGGAGTTGGTGGTACCCCGGGAACTCCGGCCAATATTGTAACTCCAAATAGTGAGACGACATTAATTGATGCGTTGGAAGCGGGTACTTACGAATTCACATGGACCGTGGTAAACGGAGGCTGTACTTTTGATGATACCATGGAAGTGGTCAATTATGCAGACCCCATAAGCACGGATGCTGGCCCAGACCAGAGTTTGAATCAGTTTGCAACTGTGGTTTTAGCTGCGGATGCCCCCATCGCAGGTACTGGTACTTGGACTCAGGTTTCTGGACCTACTACGGTGGGCTTTGTAAATGAAAATGACCGGAACACGGAGGTTTTCGGTGCAAATTCAGGGGTTTATGTTTTTGAATGGACCGTTTCAAATGGTACTTGTACCCCTGTTTCGGATACAGTTCAAGTTTCTTTGGTTGGAATTGATTTGGAGTTGACCAAATCGGTACTTCCAACCTCGGCCAACCCTGGTGATACGGTTACATTTACTATAGATGTGTTCAACAATGATGCGGCCAGCTCTGCCGATGCCACTGGAGTCAGCGTACGGGATGTACTTCCAAACGGGTATAGCTTGGTTCCCGGAACGGTAAGCAACGGAGGAATTTATAATGTTGGCGATCTGTCCATTTCGTGGTCTGGTCTTTCTATTTTGAATGGAAACACTACCAGTCTGACCTTTGATGCAACAGTTAATGCATCTGGGAACTATTTAAATGCTGCGGAGATTACGGCCAACGATATTTTTGATTTCGATTCAACCGTAAACAACGGATTGGCCGGGGAAGATGACCAAGATACTGCGGAAGTTAGTATAAACACATCCGACTTACGCCTGAGAAAAAGAATTGCTTCTGGCTCAAGTTCCACCCCCGATGTTGGCGATACGGTTGTTTTTGAACTGACAGTTTTTAATACAGGGCCAGATACTGCAACAAACATTACCCTTGAAGATGTGGTACCTTCTGGCTATACCGTCACCACGGTAAATGATGGTGGAAACTTATCGGGAGGCGTGATTACCTGGAACATTGCTTCTTTATCAGGTGGAAATACCACCGTAACCTATGAGGTCACCGTCAACGCTCCAACAGGTGCGGTAAACGAATATCTGAATACGGCCCAGATTACGGCCGTGGATCAGCAAGATCCGGACAGTACCCCGAACAATGATGATGGTGACCAGAGTGAGGACGACGAAGCTTCGGTTTCGATTTCGGTTCCTGAAACCACCGATATTGAGTTGGAAATTTTGGTAAGTGATACCTCGCCCAATGTTGGGGATGTGGTGACCTTTACCTTAAATCTAAGCAATCTTGAAGGTGTGGATGCTACGGGAATTTCTGTGGTCAGTACAATTCCTTCAGGCTATGGGAATATTACAGCCATAGATAATGGAGGCGTTTACAGTGCTGGGGCAGGTACCATTACCTGGAGTGGTTTGGATGTGGATTTGGGAACAAATAGTACAATTTTGACTTTTCAAGCTACCGTTTTGGAACCCACCGGAGCGGCTGGGGAATATACCCATACCGCCGAGGTTACCGCGAGCGATCAATTTGACGTGGATAGCACATCCAACAACGATGACGGCGACCAAAGTGAAGATGATGAAGATAGTATAAGCATAACCGTACCAGCGGTATCTGACTTGAGTATTTCCAAAAGTGTTATCGTGGGAACCACTACACCGAATGTAGGGGATGCCATAACGTTTGAACTTATTGTTTCCAATGCCGGTCCGGATAATGCCACAGGAATCGCTATTGAAGATGTGCTTCCGACTGGTTTTACGCTTAACTCGGTTAACGGAGGAGGTTCTGCGGCTGCAAATACCGCAAGTTGGGCGGGACTTTTTGTTCCCAGCGGAGGAAATATCGCGTTGACTTATGTTGCAACGGTGAACGCACCAACAGGAGCGGTTGGAGAATATGCCAATGCCGCCCAGATTACCGCCAGCGATCAATTTGATCCTGATAGTGACCCAACCTCTGGTTTTGGGGTAGATGACTTAACGGATGCCGTGGCGGATGATGATGAAATTACCTTGACCTTGGCACCGCAACAAGCGAACGTTTCTGTGACCAAATCAGTGAGCAATGCAACGCCTAATGTGGGTGAGGAAGTAACTTTTACCATTCAGGTAGACAACGCTGGACCTTCAGCAGCAACTAATGTTTCCCTTGCCGATGCTATTCCTAACGGATATACCATTGCAGGAGGAAGTGTTTCCAATGGTGGGATTTTTAATCTTGGGGGTTCTGAAGTACTTTGGGATTTGGCCACAGTCCCATTGGCAGGAATTACACTTACCTACAATGCTACTGTAAATGCTCCAACAGGAACTGTCGGAGAATATCTCAATACGGTTGAAGTAACCGCTTCAGACCAATTTGATTCAAATAGCTCACCCAATAATGACGATGGGGATCAGAGCGAAGACGATGAAGACAATGCTAGCGTGGTTCCGCAAGCCTCGGACCTCAGCTTGGCGAAAGATATTAATGGCACATCAAGTGCAACCCCTAATGTAGGTGACACGGTTACTTTTGAATTGACTGTAACTAATGCGGGCCCAAGCACTGCAACCAATATTGTAGTTGAGGATATTGTTCCTTTAGGATACACCCTTCAGACCATCAATAATGGGGGAACCGACATAGCCGGAACCTTTTTGAGCTGGACAATTGCCAGCCTTCCGGTAGGATCCACAACCGTTTCGTATGAAGTAACGGTAAATGCCCCAACAGCAACTTCAGATGAGTACCTGAATACTGCCGAAATCGCATCTGCAGACCAATTCGATGCCGATAGTGATTCTGGAAACGATGATGGGGATCAAAGCGAGGACGATGAAGACTTTTTTATAACTACACCTCAAGTCACCGATTTGGAGATTGAGTTGTTGGCGAGTAATCCCACTCCGGATGTGGGTGATGTGGTAACCTTTACTGTTAATATTAGTAACTCCGGACCCAATCCGGGCACAGGGGTATCCATAGAAAATCTGGTGCCATCTGGATTTGGTTCGATAACGGCTATCAGTAATGGGGGTACATTTAGTTTCATTACCGATATCCTAACTTGGACCGGCTTGAATGTCCCAGTGGGAACCAATACAGTTGCATTGACTTTTAATGCAACGGTTCAAAGTCCAACCGGAACAGCTGGTGAATTTACCCATATTGCAGAGGTAACTTTAAGTGACCAATTTGATTCGGACAGTACACCAAACAATGACGATGGTGATCAAAGCGAGGATGATGAAACGGCAATCACGGTTGCACCGGAACAAGCGGATCTATCACTGACCAAGATTGTTGTAGATAATGATATCAACCCTAATGTAGGTGAAGAAATAAGTTTTGAGATAACCGTCTCAAATGCTGGACCAAATGATGCTACCAATGTGGTGGTTCAGGATGTGCTGCCATCAGGGTTTAACTATGTACTTTATAGTGCAACAGCTGGAACTTATGATGATGCCTCCGGACAATGGCAGGTGGGAACGGTTGCAAACGGAACCAATGAGACCTTAATTATTGATGTGTTGGTGAACAGCACCGGTGATTATACCAATGTGGCTCAGATTACCGCTTCGGATGGATTTGATATTGACTCTACTCCTAGCAATGGAGTAGGTGCCGAGGACGATCAGGATGAGGTGGTTATAGCTCCGGTCGCGGTGGCGGATTTATCCATTACCAAAGATGTGAGCAATACCAGCCCAGATGTGAATACCAATGTTGTTTTCACGCTTACCGTATCCAATTCCGGACCCAGTGATGCCACCAATATTGTGGTGACGGATGTATTGCCTTCGGGTTATACCTATGTCTCTGACGATGGTACTGGGGCCTATGTAAACGGAACCGGATTATGGACCGTTGGAAACCTGGTAAATGGTAGTTTATCAACCTTAAATATTACAGCAACCGTCAACCCAACTGGGGATTATAATAATGTGGCCGAGATTACTGCTGTGGATCAACCAGATAGTGATTCCACTCCAAATAATGGTCTTTTGACGGAAGATGATCAAGATGATATTGCAATCAGTCCAAATCCTTTAGTGGATATATCTGTAACCAAGACGGCAGATGACCTTACACCAAATGTGGGTGATCCAATTGTCTTTACGGTTACGGTACAGAATGATGGACCAAACGATGCTACCAACGTAGTGGTGACCGATTTCTTGGCTTCGGGTTATGCTTTTGTAAGCGCGGTGCCTTCCACAGGGGTCTATGAACCTTTGAATGGTTCTTGGACTGTGGGGAATTTGGCCAATGCGGCTTCAGAGACCTTAGTTATAACTGCTACTGTTCTGGCCAATGGAGATTATACCAATATCGCTGAATTGACCGATTTGACCGAAACGGATGTGGATTCGGTACCTGCAAACAATGACGATACCGAAGATGACCAGCAAACCATTGAACCGGTGCCGGTTTTGGTATCGGATTTGGTCTTGCGGAAATCGGTGGATATCCTTAGCCCATTGGTAGGCGAAGAGGTGATATTCAATATCAGTATCACCAACAACGGACCTAGCGATGTAACCGGGGTAGAAGTGCTGGACTTGCTGCCCTCTGGATACACCTATGTTTCCAACAATCGAACGGCCGGGGTGTATACACCTGGTACCGGAATCTGGGAATTGAACGGTGTTATTCCAAATGGTACTACGGAGACGATGAACATAGTGGCCACGGTAAACGCTGCGGGGGACTACTTTAATGTCACCGAGGTTTTCTCATCCAGCAATTTGGATCCAAATTCCACACCCAACAACAACAATGTTTTTGAAAATGATCAGGATAGCGCTGGGACAACACCTATTCCTAGTTCAGATTTAAGTTTGACCAAGACAGTGGACAATCCCATCCCGGATGTAGGATCTAATGTTACTTTCACGATTACCTTGACCAATGATGGTTTAAGCGATGCCACCGGAATTGTGGTTTCTGATGCCTTGCCTTCGGGCTACACCTATGTTTCTGATGACTCGGGAGGCACTTATGACCAGGCCAGTGGTCTTTGGAACGTGGGAGCCTTGATCTCAACCAATAGTATAGCCCTGAACGTTATTGCCCAGGTTAATCCGACAGGAAATTATAATAACGTGGCGGAAGTGATTGCTGTCATACAGGACGACCCGGATTCCGTGCCCGGAAACAATGATCCATCGGAAGATGATCAGACAGAACAATCTACAACACCAAGAAGTGTGTCGGATGTCTCTGTAACCAAAACAGCGGATAACCTAAGCCCGTCCACAGGTGATCAGATTGTTTTCACCATTACGGTAAACAATGCCGGTCCCAATGATGCTTCAGGCATCGTTATCGAGGATATGTTGGCCTCCGGATTCAGCTTTATAACTGCAAATGCTTCTATTGGCACCTACGACCAGAATACCGGATCGTGGGATGTGGGTAGCCTAACCAACGGAAATTCAGCAAGCTTACAGATTACCGCCCAGGTATTGGCCAGCGGGGATTATCGTAATACTGCGGAATTAATTGCTATGGATACATTTGATCCAGACTCAACACCAAATAACAATTTAAGTTCTGAAGATGATCAGGATACTATAGTGGTGTTGCCAAACGGCTTAGCCGACCTTGAATTGACCAAAGTGGTGGACAATGCAACGCCAAATGTTGGCGATGTGGTGGAATTTACCATAAATGTGACCAACAACGGATTTAGTGATGCCACTGGAGTTGAGATTACGGATTTACTTCCATCAGGATACAACTATCAATCGCATATCACAACAGCAGGGGTTTACAATGCAACCACGGGATTATGGAACCTGAACGGCCCGATTTTCAATTCGAGTACAGAAACCTTAGTGGTCTTGGCCACGGTAAATACACCTACAGGAGCAGCGGATGAATACCTGAATGTAGCTCAGATTACCGCAAGTGATTTAGCGGACCCTGATAGTGATCCAAACCAAGGTTTGGATGTGGATGATCTTTCGGACGGAGGAATGGACGATGATGAAGCTGTAGCGATGGTAACCCCTCAAACCACCGATATTTCCATTGTCAAAACCGTGGACAATGCTTCACCCAATATTGGCGGGCAAGTGATCTTCACAATTGTTGTAACCAATCAGGGAAGTGTAGATGCCACCAACGTCGGCATAGAGGAGCTTTTACCGTCTGGTTATCGACTTATAACGGCTCAGACTTCGGATGGAATCTACGATGAGGTTTCCGGTTTTTGGGAACTGCCAACAGTATCGGCCCTAGGCTCGGCCAATTTGCAGCTCACCGTGGAAGTACTCGATATAGATGATTACATCAACACCGCCAGTTTAGCCTTTGTAGACCAATTGGATACCAATAGTTCCAATGATTCGGACCAAGCAGAAGTATCACCTTCATGCTTGACCGTATACAACGAATTCTCACCCAATGGGGATGGTGTCAACGAATTTTTTAAGATCGATTGTATCTCAAGATACCCTAATAATGTGCTTCAGGTTTATAACCGGTGGGGCAACATTGTATATGAACAACGTTCCTATAATAACGATTGGGATGGTACTTCCAACGGAAGGGCCACCGTCCAAAAAGGAGACTTACTACCCGTGGGTACCTATTATTACGTCCTAGATTTGGGCGATGGCTCAGAACCACGAACAGATTGGTTATACATAAACAGATAGGAAAATGGACATGGGATACGATAGAAAAATACAACGAATGACAAGGCAAATCCGAATTAGCTGTTTTATGGTACTTCTAGCAGGAATGGTTTCCGTTTCCGCGCAACAGGATCCGCAGTTCACCCAATATATGTACAATACCTTGAACGTGAATCCCGCTTACGCGGGGTCTAGAGGACATCTAACAGCACTCCTGATGCACCGTTCGCAATGGGTGGGTGTTAATGGAGCTCCTACCACACAGGTGCTGGCGGTGGACGGACCAATGGGCAATAACGTTGGATTGGGTTTGGTGCTTTCACATGATGCACTAGGGCCTGCCTCCGAGGTCTTTGCCGACGCCAATTTTTCCTATACGGTCAGGTTGGATGCAGACGATAAACGACTTTCTTTCGGATTAAAGGGAGGGGGACGCATGTTCAATGTGGATTTTTCAAAAGGGCTGGTGGAAAACCCCGATGTGGCCTTTCAAAACAACATCAAAAACAAATTTCTTCCAACCATAGGTGCCGGGGTGTATTATCATACCAAGAAAAGTTATTTGGGACTTGCGGTGCCCAATTTCTTCGCTCAAGACCATTACGATGGGGAAGAACAGGAGATTGCCGCGGAACGCCTGCATTATTTCCTGATAGGTGGAAAAATTATTGACCTTACTCCGGATATTAAGTTTAAACCGGCCTTTTTTGTGAAATGGGTACCCGGAGCGCCGGTAATCGCCGACATTTCTGCGAATGCCATGCTCATGGAAACCTTTACAGCTGGTTTGGCCTACCGTTGGGATGATTCGTTCTCCGCCCTAATGGGATTGCAGATATCCCCTGACCTTAGTGTAGGCTATGCTTATGACCTTACTACCTCAGATTTAAGAAGCTATACCAGTGGTACCCATGAGGTATTCTTACGATACGAGTTCAAGACTGTGGAAAAACGACTTAAATCTCCAAGATTTTACTAAGATGAAAATATTGAAAACATACATATCCGTTTTAGCATTGTTCCTGGGAATAACAATTCAGGCCCAGTTAAAGTATAATGATGCGGACGTCAATTTTGAAAATCTACTCTACGTAAAGGCCGCAAAGCAATATGAAAGCCTGGTACAGAAAGGTGATGATTCACAACATGTGCTGCAACGTTTGGGAGATGCCTATTTTTTGAATACGGATATGGAAAACGCAGCTAAATGGTATGGGGTGCTGTTTTCCAAATACGAGAAAGTACTGAAACCCGAATACGCTTTTAGATATGTTCATGCGCTAAAAGGTGTTGGGGATTATAAATTGGCCAAGGGCATCATGAAAATCTATACCCAGAAACTGGACCTTACGGATTATCAAGTGGCCCAGTTGCAAAATAACGATGAGGCTCTGGACGAACTTTTGGCAAGGCAGCCGCAGTTTTACGTTACCAATTTGGCGATCAATACCCCGGTAGCAGATTTTGGCCCCATGTACTATAAGGACAAGATTGTTTTTTCCTCGAGCCGCGACTCGCTGAGATTTGAAACCCGGGTGTATGAATGGAACCAACAACCCTATCTGGATTTCTTTATGGCAGATACTATTGATTTGGGTTCGGATTTGGCCACGGTATCCCCCTTTTCAGAAATTTTGAATACCAGATACCACGAAGCTGTGGCCAGTTTTATGCCCGAAGGCAATGAAATCTATTTCACCAGAAATAACTACACCCAAGAATCCTTGGGAAGGGATGATGAAGGCACCAATCACCTTAAAATGTACACCGCCCAACTGCACGGTGGGGAATGGACCGAAGCCGAGGAGGTACCCTTCAATAGTGAGGATTACTCCGTTGGTCAACCGTCCCTGAGCCCAGATGGAAAGTTTTTGTTCTTTGTTTCCGACATGCCCGGTAGTATTGGCGGAACGGATATTTTTATGGTGGAAGTACTAGGTGATGGCAACTATTCACAGCCTAAAAACCTCGGTCCTACCATCAACACCAGCGGGCGGGAAATGTTTCCGTACCTGACGGAGGGAAAATTGTATTTTGCATCTGATGGACATCTGGGCCTTGGTGGTTTAGACGTGTTTGAAAGCGAAATTAGCACTACTGGATTTGGAACCCCGGTGAATTTGGGCCAACCACTGAATAGCAATCGGGATGATTTTGGGTATATCGTTAATGAGTCGACCCAAAGGGGCTATTTTTCATCAAATCGCGAAGGCGGTAAAGGAGATGATGATATCTATTCCTTCCAGCGTATGGAGGAATCTTGCGAACAGACGGTCAAGGGAAGTGTAATTCGGAAATCGAATGCCCAGCCCATGGTTAATGTGGTCGTAGAGCTTTTTGATGCCGATGGAACTTCCTTGGGCAGGACGGCAACCGACCCTTACGGAGCTTTTGCCTTTGAGACTATTCTGAACTGTGAGGTGGGATATGAAATCAAAATTAGCAAGGATGGCTTTTTACCAAACAAGACCACTTTCAGCACCACCGACATGAGGGATTTTGTGAACGATGTTCCTCTCGAGATTACCAAAGAGTTGAACAAACTTATCGTTCGGGAAAATGGAGTGCTCAAAATTAAAATCGATAATATTTACTTCGACTTGAACAAGGCTGATATAAGGCCGGATGCAGCCCAAGAATTGAACAAAATTGTGGAGGTTATGAAGGAGTACCCAAAAATGGTCATCAAGATTGAGGCCCATACCGATTCCAGGGGAAGTGATCGCTACAATGAGACCCTCTCGGACAAAAGGGCAAAATCTACGGGGAATTATATTGTTTCCCAGGGTATTGAGGCCACTCGAATAGAAAGCGCAATAGGATACGGAGAAAAACTGTTGTTGAATCAATGTAGCAACGGTGTAAAATGTAGTAATGAAGAACACGATGCAAACCGTCGTTCTGAGTTTATCATCGTAAAGTTGGATTAAACTAAAATCACCAATAAACACCAAGAAGCCTTCAACATTTGTTGAAGGTTTTTTTGTTAAAACACTTCTTCATGCAACCCTTGTATTTTTAAACTGTCTTTGGAATAGATGAATAAGGATTATTTTTAGCTGTCATTGAATAATCGGCCTAGATTTTTGGAAGCAAACGTACGTTTTACACACCAAGCATTGGTGGAACAGAGCAAAGCAGGGGATCGGAACGCCCAGTATCAGCTGTATGCCCTATACGTGGACGCCATGTTCAATGTGGCCATGCGACTGTTGACCATACGTGAGGACGCGGAGGATGTATTGCAGGAGAGCTTTGTGGAGGCTTTTAAGAAACTGGACACTTTCAGGTTCGAAAGCACCTTTGGGGCCTGGTTAAAGCGAATTGTCATCAATAGAAGCATTAATCATTTAAAAACAAAGAGATTGATGCTGGGTTCCTTGGAAAATGAAGGAGAACCTTTGGAGGAGGATGACACTGTAGAGGTAGATCAGCTGGAAATCGAGAAAATAAAAATAGGCCTTAGTCAATTGCCGGAGGGTTATAGGCAAATTATCACGCTATATCTAATAGAAGGATACGATCATGTGGAAATTGGGGAAATACTTGGAATCAGTACCTCTACTTCCAAATCGCAATATCACAGGGCCAAAAAGAAACTGATTCAAATTGTAAATGAGCTATGATGGACAATTTTGAAAAATACATAAAGGAAAACAAGGAAGCATTTAATGTCCATAAGGCGGATAAGGACAAGCTTTGGCAGGGGATTTCGGATCAATTGGATGAGAAAGAAGAGCCAAAGGTGGTTCCATTATGGAAATCAGGGAAGCTTCGGATTGCTGCCTCCCTTGCCGTTGTGATTGGATTATCCATTTTGACATTTCTAATGCTTGGTAATCCTTCAACGCAAAGTATGGAGGGTTATGCCAGTGAAGAGCTGTTCGAGATAGATTTACATTATAAAAACTTGGTCTACCAACAAGTACAGCTGGTAAAGAACCACCCAAAGCTAAGTGCGGGGGACAAGGAGGAATTTCTATCCTTTATGGATGAGTTGGATCAAGAGTATGAGCAGCTCAAACAGGAAATGCAGAATAATTTGGATAACGAACTCGTATTGGAAGCCATTGTAAACAACTATAAAAAACGCATTGAATTGATCGAGAATTTGTTGAAGCAGATCAATGCATCTAAAAATGAAACGGATTATGAAGGGTATATTTTGTAGAAACATGATGCTGGCCCTGCTGTTTGGGCTGATTACCACCTCGTTGGCCGCTCAGAGCGAACGAACCAAACAGTGGAAAAAGAGTTATGACCTGCCCGCATCGGGTACCGTCCAGATAGAGAACAAATATGGCAATGTGGCCATTAATGGTTGGGACAGGGAAGAGTTGCAGGTGGTTATTGACATCAAGGTGGTGCATCGTAAGGATGAAAACGCCAAAAAGTTGTTGGACCGGATTCAGCCGGAGGTCACCCAGGCAGGTGATTTTATCCGAATCACCTCTGAAATTGTCGACCGAAGCTCAAGCCTGTTCAGTCGGTATTTCAACAAGGCTAACCCGTTTGACTTTGATAAGTCCAATATTAAAATTGATTATGAGGTCTACATGCCTGTAAATGCGGAACTAAACATCACAAACAAATTTGGGGATGTGGTCATTGGAGCATGGAACGGAGATTTGGAAGCCAATCTGCAGCATGGTGATATCTGGATAAACGATCCAGTTTCCACGGCTAAAGTAGACATGCGTTTTGGTAAGCTCAATTTTGGGGATGTCGGATATGGAAATATAAAAATGAGCAATGGGGCCATAGATATTGAAAATGCCCAAAAATTGAAAATCATAAGCAGCGGGAGTGATATTAAACTGGATGATGTGGCCAACTTGGAACTTTACTCAAGTAAGGATGAGGTTTACCTGGAAGCTGTCGGAAGCCTTCGGGGTGATTTTAAATTCTCCAATGTGGACATAGGGAGCGTTGATTCTGAAATGTTCCTGACCCTTCGTATTGCCGAAGTGGAAATTAAAAAAGTACTTAGGTCAGATGCTGGAATTGATATCGTGCAGGAATCCTCCCAAGTCAATATAAACGTATCCGGTATGGTTTTTGATTTTAAAGCCACTTTGGAACAGGGACTGTTACGAGTACCAAAAACGTTTAGAAACATCGGTACAAACGTCACCAACCCTGGAAGAAAGGTAAGGGAAATTACGGCCGACTATGGACAGGGAACCGGAGGCGATTTTACCATAAACGGTATCAAAGGGGTAATCGTAATCACTGATTAGACGAATGGAAATAGGTTAATCTAAAAAATAGTTATAAAAATTTTTTGGCAACGTGCAACCTTTCCAGAATAATATTGTCTTTAAGGCAACAACCAAAAAACAACACTAATGATAAAAAGTAAAATTTGGCTACTTCTTCTGCTTGCAGGGGGAGCCGGCTGGGCCCAAGACCAAAATCAGGACGAGGGCGACTACATCGAATTTAATGACCGCCGTAATGTAGTGCACGGTGTCTATTTGGGCCTGGGCACATACCTGGGCGAAATTGATGGAAAAAGTACTTTTCACGGGAACTTTAAGATTGCGTATGTGGCCAACCAGCAGGTAGAGGTGGGTTTTGCAGCCGTAGGTTTCTATTCCCAACAAAATATACCCCTCAATACATTTGAAAACCTTGATTTTGCAGGAGGTTATGCGGGATTGCATGTGGAACCCATCTTATTTGGGAAATCCAAGTTGAACTTGTCCTTTCCGGTAATGCTCGGAGCTGGTGCAGTTGTTTATGTTGAGGATAATAATAGGGATGTTGATATCGATTTTGACCGCAACGATTGGGACGAAGTGTTTGTAGTGGAACCAGGTGTGAACTTACTTTTTAACCTTTCCAGGTTTGTTCAATTGGAGGCAGGAATGCGATATAGATTCTCAAGCAGAATTGATTTAGAGCCCAATCGGGTGAAAAATATCAATGGATTTTCTGCAGGATTTGGGATTAAAGTGGGGATTTTCAATATGGGTAGAAATCGATATAAAAAACACATCCGCAATGAACAATAGCAAATCAAAAAACCAACAGTCAATCACAAATGGTCTAGTGGCCAAGCATGTATTTTCAGAAAACGGATCGGTTTTCATCCGAAGCTCACAAAATTTGGAAACAGACGAATGGTCGGTCATCAATTTTTATTGGATGCCGGTATTAAGGTTGGAAAGAGAACTCCGCTAGAACAAATTATTACCTAACACCACACCATGAAAAAACTAAACAAACGTATCCCAATGCTACTGGGACTGCTTTTTGCATCCTTTTTTATGGGACACGGGCAGAATTTAAAGCAGACCGTAAAAGGTAGGGTGACTGACATTGTCACAGGAAGTCCCTTGATGGGAGCTACAATTGTACTTTTAGATTCGGAGCCCGAACTTGGAGTGATTACCGACATGCAAGGGTTTTTTACCATGGAAAACGTTCCAGTGGGCAGACAATCTTTTACCTGTAGCTTTTTGGGGTATGAAGATGCCTTGGTTTCGGAGGTCTTGGTAGGTTCTGCCAAGCAGATCAATCTGACCTTTAGGTTAACGGAATCCCTGAATCAATTGGGCGAAGTGGTGGTTTCTGCCCGTAAAGATCAAATCAAACCCAATAACAAGTTGGCAACAGTGAGCGCACGTTCATTTGGGGTGGAGGAGACCAAACGTTTCCCTGCGAGTATTAGTGACCCAGGAAGAATGGCACTTTCTTTTGCCGGGGTAACCAATTCGGATGACACTACCAATGAAATCGTGATTCGCGGGAATGCCCCTAACCAATTACTTTGGAAAATTGAGGGTGTTGAAGTGCCAGAACCCAACCACTTTTCGGAAGAGGGCTATTCCCCAGGAGCCATAAGTTTATTGAGTACCAATATGCTGGGGAATTCGGATTTCTTTACCGGGGCTTTCCCTGCGGAATATGGAAATGCCACTTCAGGTGTTTTCGATATTCGATTGCGAAACGGAAATTCCGAGAATGCAGAATACGCCTTTCAATTTGGGGTCTTGGGAACGGATTTGGCCATTGAAGGCCCGTTCTCTAAAAATTATAAAGGTTCTTATCTGGTAAATTATAGATATTCCACACTTACCATTTTAAACAATATCATCGAGGTTTCCGAAGGTTCTGTACCAACGTTCCAAGACCTTGCATTTAAGGTGAATCTGCCGTTGGGCGATAAAACAAACCTATCTGCATGGGGAATTGGTGGTGTAAGTGAGGATAACCAAGATAACCAAGAACAAGTGATACCTGATGTGTTCGAAGATGAGATTTTCGAATCCAAAACCTTTATGGGAGGGGTCAATGTTAAACATTTTTTTAACCCCAATACCTCCTTGGACGGTGCCATCTCATACTCCGGAAACCGAAGTGATTATGATTTTTCTGTGGACAACCGATTCAATGGGAATTTCTTTAGGGAGCGGGACATATTGCGTAATAGCGCTTTCAGGGTGAGTTCCAATCTCAACCAAAAATTTAATGCAAAAACCACTTTAAAAACGGGATTGATATACAGTAGATTGGCTTACGATGTGTTATCCGATGAGACACAGGGTACGAATACCGCAACTTTGGTCAATGCCGATGGCAATGGAACATTTTTGCAGTTTTTCTCCCAAGCGAAGTATCGGTTTACGGAAAAATTTTCCACCACTTTTGGCCTTCATGCCTCTTCATTTTCGGTAAACGAGGACTTTGTACTGGAGCCCAGGGGAGGATTCGAGTACCAGCTAGCTCCCAAGCATACGCTAAGCGGTGGGATTGGACTGCACTCTAGAAGAATGCCCTTGAATCAATACTTTATTGAAGTCGAGGATGGTCAAGGGAACGTTACAACTCCGAATACTACCTTGGATTTGATGCGGGCGACCCACTATGTGCTGGGGTATGATTGGCGCATTATTAAAAATGGGCATTTGAAAATTGAAGCCTACTACCAAGATCTTAGAAAAGTGGCGATTTCTGCTGATCCTTCCCGAACGGATTCGTTTTTGAACGGTCAATTTATCAGTGGTCCCATGGTGGATTCTGGTAAGGCCAGAAATTATGGTTTGGAGCTGACTTTTGAAAAATTCTTCTCCGACCAATATTACTTTTTGGTCACCAGCTCGCTTTTCGATTCGAAGTATAGGGCGGGAGATGGTAATTGGTACAACAGCCGATACAATGCCAACTACACCTTTAACGTGGTGGGAGGAAAGGAGTTTAAGGCTGGAAAAACTGGGAACAATATTTTTGGTGTCAATGCCAAATTGCTATGGAACGGAGGGAAAAGAGGTACGCCTGTGGATTTGGATTTCTTTGATCAAACAGGTCAGGTTCGCCTGGTGCAGAACCAAAGAAACACCCTTGAATTTGATGACTATTGGAGGTTGGATGCAAGTTTTTCCTATCGCATTAACAGACCCAAGGTGGCCCATGTGATTTCATTGGACATTCAGAATGTAACAGATCGGCAGAACATCGATGAGATGGTTTTCAATACCAGGACAAGAACCATGGTTCCGGAATACCAATTGGAACTTTTACCATTACTGAATTATCGCATAGAATTTTAATCAAAAAACATACATCATGAAAACAATCAAAAACACTTTGCTAGCCATAGGTATGGCCTTTTTTGCCGGTTCGTGCTCCTATGAGACCATTAGAGTATCCGATGAGATATCGACCCGTAGTTACAATTTTGATAATGTTACCGCACTAAGTGTGGCAACGGATTTTAAAGCCTACGTTAGCTTTTCTGAAAACACGGAAAGGGTAGAAATAAGGGCGAATGACAATCTTTTTGGGAAAATCAGAGTGTATCAGGAAGGAGGCAGACTTATAGTGCGACTCAAGAATAATATTCGCCTTAAAGGCAAAGAAACCTTGCAATTGTATATCACAACAAGGGAGATTAGGGATTTTAGCGCTTCTTCAGATGCCGTAATTTTCTTGGATGACCCTCTTGTGGCCGATAATGTCAGCTTGGAACTGAGCTCGGATGCCCGTTTTGAAGGGGATATAACAACGGATGACTTTGAACTTAGGGCGTCTTCGGATGCCAGCGCCGACCTATTTTTAGAGGCAGGTAGGACGTATATGAGCCTTTCATCCGGAGCGAAGATTGATGGGGAAGTACAAACTTCGGAAGCTACCCTAAAGCTAAGTTCAGACAGTGTTTTGGATATGATTGGAACCATGGACGATTTGGATGCCAGTCTTTCCTCGGATAGCCAGTTGCGGGACTATGGGTTGGAGGTTGAGGACCTTAAAATTTCCCTCACCTCAGATAGTGATGCCTATTTAACTGTTGCCAGAACTATAGATGTTACTGCAAATTCAGATGCCAGGCTGTTCTATAAGGGTGATGCAGATATCGTAAGACAGGTACTTTCCAGTGACGGAAGAGTCATTAAAAAGTAAGTTGGCCTACACGGATTTACAGATTTTATTGGAATAAGGTTTATTTTGACCAAAATTTGAATGTGATCCAGCGGCTTATAAAACATATGGGAATTGGGTTGTGCCTTATATGTTGTTGGGCTTGCCAGACAAAACAGCAGACCATGGTTCATCCTATACATAAATTGCAGGAAGAAATAACCTCATTATGCAATATTACCTATAAGTCCGTTGATGGGCGACAACTTCAGTTGGATGTATTTGTTCCATCCAAAAAACTTGGTGAGGAACCTTGGCATGAACTTTTAGAAAGGCCAACGCCCACCTTGGTGTATTATCATGGGGGAGGCTGGGTCGAGGGAGATCGCTTTTCCAGATTTTTAGAGGTTTTGCCGTATTTAGAGAAAGGTTGGGCCGTAATCAATGTTGATTACAGATTATTACAAGAAACCGACCTGTTCGGCGGAATTGAGGATTGTTTGGATGCCCTGAATTGGGTGGGCGAGCATGCTGTGGAATATAATCTTGATCCTGCTCAGGTATATGTTTCCGGGGAATCTGCCGGTGGTCATTTGGCCCTTTTAACGGGAATGATGAATCAGGAAAGTATGCGTGAACTTTTTGCCAAAAAACGAACACAAAAGGTAGCAGGAATCATTAATTGGTTTGGAATTACCGATGTGGGCAAAGCGGTGGACTTTTGGAACGACCCGGAATATACCCGGTTGATTGATCAAGGGTCAAAAGGTATTGCTGATAGCCATTATAAGCGAATCTCACCTATAAGTTATGTGACCGAAGATGTTCCTCCGATCATTAGCATTCATGGTGATGCTGATATCAATGTGGATGTGGGCCAATCGAGTGAATTACACAGGAAATTGGATCAACTTGGAGTGAAAAACCAACTGGTCATTGTACCTGGAAAAAAACATGGTGGTTTCTCTGCCGAAGAGTTGACGGATTGTTATGATCAAATATGGAAGTTTTTCAATTGACCTAGCATCAGTGATTTAGCTATTTTGGTTATCTTAAAACCACAACCAAAAAATAGACCTAATGAAAAAAACAATCATCACCCTAGTACTGGGAACCTTCCTTCTTTTTATTTGGAATGCCGTTTCATGGATGGTACTTCCTTTTCATTCGCAAACCTTGAACAGTTTGCCTGAAAACGTATTGGATGTTGAGGCGTTGAAACAGTCGGATTTAAAAAGTGGCGTGTACCACTACCCCGGATTTCCTGATAGTCAATCCCCAAAGGCTATGGCCACTATGGAGCAACTACTCCAATCACAACCGAGAATACCTTTTATGGTGGTCAAAAAAGAACCCACCTTGTTGTTTGACCCCGTTCAATTTTTTTGGAGCCTGATGATTAATCTGGTTACAGTGACCCTGGCCTATTTCCTTATTAAAAAGCTTTCACCCAAAAACCCCAAGTCCATTTTCTTGTATGCTCTGGCACTGGGCGGAATCGTTGCGCTTATTTCGGACTTGAGCCTAATGAATTGGTACTTTTTTCCGTTGGACTATACCCTAGTAAACTTAATGGACCGAATTGTTTCTTTTGGACTCTTGGGAGTTCTTTTTGGCATATACACATTTAAAAACACATCAGATGGCTAAAGAAGAAAAAATCTTGACCCTGCATCCCCAAGGCAAGTCGGGGGTGAATATCTTGAAACGACGGTACGATTTTATCAAGGATTACATCGTAAAAACGGTGAGGGAGCATGGCACTATTACCTTCGAGAAATTAGGGGACATGGCGATAGAAGAATTAACGGACCAATTCGATGGAAAGGTGCTTTGGTATATAGTAACGGTAAAATTGGATTTGGAGGCCAGGGGCATTATTGAACGCATTCCCAAAACAAGCCCGCATCAACTTCGGATGAAAAATTAAGGCAGCGATCCAGTTAAAATTTGCCTCGGCTTTGCCTATGATGGGATTTCTAAATAGCTTTAGAAAAAATCCGTTTTATGGGCATTTCCCCAAAATTACAGCAGGCTTTTGACCTATTTGACGAGGCCAATGCCAGGGACCCGAATATAGAGGAGGTAAATGGCAAAGCCTATCCTAAAGAGTTGCTCTATGCCCAAAGGATGACGGAAACCCTGGATGATTTTGAGCCAAACGCCAGTATGGCCCTGAAACTTGCGGCCCGGAGCCAACATATTTGTCGCTGGGAGGTCCCCAGAAACACCTACGAAATGGATCGGGTGGGCTACTTAAAATGGCGTCAGGAACTTAAAAAGTTTCATGCTGAAAAAGCGGCTGGGATACTTCAGGAAGTTGGCTTCACCAATGAAACCATTGACCAGGTACAGCTATTGCTGCAAAAAAAACAGCTAAAGAAAAATAAAGAAACCCAGACTCTGGAAGATGTGATCTGTTTGGTCTTTCTAAAACACTATTTTGAACCCTTTGCGGAAAAACATGAGGAGAAAAAGGTCATCGACATCCTCGGAAAGACTTGGAAAAAAATGTCGACTAAGGGACAAAGTGCGGCCCTAAAACTTACAATTTCCCGGAAAGCAAAAAATGTAATACAAAAAGCGATTGACCATGGAGCGGAATGAGTTATATCCCATTTTTTTAAAGGTAAACCAACTACAAGTCCTAATTGTCGGAGGCGGGAACGTAGGCTTGGAAAAATTAACTTTTTTGCTCAAATCCAGTCCCAAGGCCCAAGTACAGATGGTGGCTCTGGAGTTTTTAAGGGAAACCAGGGAGTTGGCGGAAAAACATGGGGTTCAATTGACTGTGGAACCCTACCGCAAGGGTTTTTTGAATGGGAAGCACATGGTAGTGGCCTGCACCGATAAGCCTAAAGTCAATGAGGAGGTATATCATGATTGCAGAGAACGTAGCATTTTGGTCAACGTGGCGGACAACCCACCTTTTTGCGATTTTTATATGGGCGGAATTGTGACCAAGGGTAATGTAAAAGTGGCTATTTCCACCAACGGTAAGTCTCCAACAACGGCAAAGCGGTTAAGGCAGTTTTTTGAGGATGTATTGCCGGAGGATATTGATGATTTGGTCAAAAACCTGAACGAATACAGGAAAACACTAAAAGGTGATTTTGAGGAAAAGGTTGAGGCATTGAACGAGTTCACGAAGGGCCTGGTTCAGAAAAAAGGAAAACATGAAGATTAGGATTAGAGGAAATTCGGTACGTTACCGCCTCACCAGAACGGAGGTTGAGACTTTTTGCAAGGAGGGTAGTTATAGCGATGAAACCCAATTTAATACCCAAACCTTCATATATCGTTTGGTGGCCAAAGATGGGATTTCCGGATTGGAAGCTTCTTTTGAAAACAATACAATTACCATCTATCTGCCCCGTGAGGAAACCGAGGTATGGGCCGGAAGTCCCAGGGTTGGGTATGAGAACACTTTCCAGCTCAACAATGGAGAGGCACTTAACCTTTTAGTGGAGAAGGATTTTGTGTGCATGGACGAAACCATTGAGGACCAATCGGATAATTACCCAAACCCCAAGGCGTTATAATCGTTTCATTGCATCGATAAGTTCCTCTTTTTTTCGAGGGGATAGGCTAACATGCATGTCATTGCTCATCATAATGTAGCCTCCATCCGCTTTAATGTATTTTTTCACTTCTTTTAAATTGATTACATAGCTGTTGTGCACTCGCATGAAGTCGTGGTCGCCCAAAAGAGCCTCATATTCCTTTAAGTGCTTGCTTACCAAAAGTTTGCTCTTATTTTTTAGGACCACGCAGGTATAGGAGCCATCCGCTTTGCAGAAAACTATATCTTCAATGGCAATAAATTCCATACCTCCGGTGGTGGCGAGGCATATTTTTTCCTGTTTGTAGGTCTCTTTGGAAAGGTTCTGCATCAGGGTGTCTATTTGCTGTCTGTACACATTGGTGTCCATCCGGTTTCTGGCCTTTTCAACAGCTTGTTTTAGTTCATCAAGATCTATGGGTTTGAGCAGATAGTCCAGGGAGCTGAACTTTATTGCCTTGATGGCATATTTTTCAAAGGCAGTTGTAAATATGACCTCAAAGGTAGGGTCCTTGATCTTGTCCAAAACATCAAAACCCTGGCCGGTTTGTAGTTCAATATCCAAGAATACCACATCAGGACTCATAACGGAAAGTACCTTTACCGCTTCATCCACCTTCCTTGTCCAAAAGTGTCCCGTCAATATCATCCGCATTAAAAAAGAAACGTCCCCTGGTGAATAGGGCCACTGCACTTTTTTTGTTGATGCCCAACATTATGGAAGGTCCCAAAATGTCTAGGTTGGCACTCAGAAAATTGTCTCTTTTTGGCGTTTGCTCGGCCGTATCAAAAACAGAACCTACATTCGAAAAGGCATCGTCCAGTCTAATGCCCAAATAGTTATTTCCAAAGAATGTACTGATGCCAAAAAGATTAAGATCCAGTTTTAGTCTCGAATCAGCAATGTTTGCAGGATTTTGGAGCACTCCATGGACCCCATTATAATTGTCCGCCAGAAAACCGGAGTAAGATTGGGCATTGATTTGGGTTGTGATGAAAAAAAGCAGACCCAATGTAAAAATCTTAAAGTTCATGATAAAATCTTATTAAACCCCATTTAGGGAAGGGTTATGGTTTAACTGGCTGCAAAGAGAATGTAAATGGTGGGTGTGGGTGAGGATAAATGAACGTATGCCCTGTTTCAATTGACGGATGGAGCGGTTGGGTTAACGGTTGGCAAAATTGAAGTCTTTTTAAGAGGGTAGATTTGGTGTTGGGTAATATAATATTGGGATGGAAAGTAGGGGAAAGCAAAAAATCCATTACGACCAGGGAAAATAAATTCCCTGGTGCAATGGAAACCTCAACTAAACTAAACACTTTGTGACCATCAGCCTAAAAGTGCATTGCTATGTATTTAAGCCAAAACGAATTGAACCACTTCAATCAAATTGACATTGCTAAATACGTATGGTTCAAACTTAATGGATAGCCTTTTAGAAAATGGTTGCCAATTAACGAATGGGGTGTTTGAGTTCATGAATGGGCAGTTTGAATTGGTGGATATACATCCTTGAGAAAAAAAAATCAGACAAAGAGGTTCTATAAAACAGGGAGATTATTCTTGATTCCTTTCCAAAAATGAGGCTCAAACACTCTGGTACATCCCATAATGGCCGCTTTTTCCATATGGTTTGATATCCGTATGGGAAGTGAAACACCATTGTGGTTGAGACTGGTTTGGAGTTCGCGCCCAAAACAGGCGTAGGCTTTGGAGATATTTCCTCCCAAAACCAAGGTGTTGGCTCTAAACCGAATCAATCTGGGGGCTAAAAAGTCTCCTAGTTCTTTCCCGAAATCAGCAAACATTTGTTGAGCATTCAAGTCTTTGGAATAGAGATTAGCCAATTGCTTTACTCCAGTAACTGTTTCACCTGTCAAGTCATAATAGGCATTGATGCATCCTCTAGTGGAAAAATAATCATCAGCGATACCGTTTTTGTAGGGAAGATTCCAAAGGCAGCCATTTTCTGGAACTGATGATCCGTGTACCACCGGTATTCCGTTCGCTATAAACCCGGCTCCTAGGCCTGTTCCAAGTGTAATGCAAAGCTGGCGGCTATGCCCTTTTTCTTCCGATAGCCATGCTTCTCCTACGGCAAACGAAGTGGCATCATTCAAAAAACGTAGTGCTAGGGGAGGGGTATGGTCTAAAAGGGCGGAGAGCGTCCGCTCAATGTTCATTCCATATAGTTCACCATATTTGAAACCTTCCGGGTATAGGGCAATACCGTCTTTATAATTGAAAGGGCCTGGAATGGCAAAGGCTATTCCTTTAATAGGTAATGGATATGTGGCACTAATGGTCTTGTTAAGGGTGCTGCCCCATAGTTCCATTATGGATTCAAAAGGCTCCATATTGGCCACATGACTGGAAGCGTAGGTGTGTTCCAAAATCTTCTTTTTCTGGACATCCACAACAGCTGATGCGATGTGTGTTCCACCTACATCCACTCCAACAACGTATGTGCCATGTTTGTTCATTGTTAGGGGCTAAAGGTTTGAGTTGGGCCTTTTTTGTTTAATGGAGAAAGATTGTAAAGCGTCATCGTTATTTCCAGCCAAAAGATGCATTGTTCCGGAAATTTCAATAAAACTTAAATTTTTTAAATCGGTAGGGACGAATAGGCCTGTTTTATTTGCATTTAACGAAGTAAATTGTCCCTTGCCCAAGTTTTTTAGGACTAAGCCATAGCCAGCATCATTTCGGGGGGTTTCGATTTCGGACGAAAACAGATTTCCACCGATAATAAGATCAATTTTACCATCTTCATCAAAATCATGGCCCAAAATGGCGTTTATGGATGATAACTGAGCCATTTCTGGAAAAGCGATGAACTCAAAATCCATATTTCCGTTGTTCAGCAAAACTCCACTTTTAAAGTTGTACGCGGTCAAGTGCAATGCTTCACTAAGATTTTCATGGCCATAGATATCGCTAATTGTCGATTTTCCAAATAGGTCGTACGTAGGCGTTATTTTTTTGATTGATGGCATCTGCTGGGACGAACATTCCCTGCCTCGGACGGGAAACAATTCTCCAAAATTGTAATAACCCAGTACCAGGTCCTTGCTTCCATTCGTGTCAAAATCATGGTAATACACTTCAAATGGTTCGTCCTTGCTTGCTTTGTACTTGTAATTTTGACCTAGGTTGCCCAAAATCAAGTCCTCATCCCCATCGTTATCAATATCCATGGACTCTATGGCATAATACCAACCGGATAAGATTTCCGTTACAGGTAGGTCCCTTTTCTTGAATTTTCCATTTTGATTCTCAAAAAAGGTAGGCCCCATCCACTCACCAACTAGGCATAGATCCAAATCCTTATCTTGATCATAGTCCATCCAAACGCCATCCGTGACCAGTCCGATGGCATTAAGTTCCGGCGCTATTTCATTTGTGACATCCACAAATTTGCCCTTGTCATTTTTAAGTAAATGACTGCTGGCAGGGGAGGGGTAATCATGGGGAACAAACCTTCCTCCAATGAAAACATCCATAAAACCGTCTCGGTCAAAATCCGATACTTTGATCCTGGAGCTACTGCTATGTATTTGGGGCATTAAGTCTGACCTTAGGTAGAATCTGCCACCTCTGTTTTCGTACAAACGATCCGCATAATTGGGCGAACCTTGTTCAAATTCATTTCCTCCTGAGGCTACAATCAAATCTTGGTCACCGTCGTTGTCGTAATCAAAAAACTGGGCATCAACGTCTTCAAATATTGCTGAGTCATGAAAAACCTGATGCTCTTTAAAACTGCCATTGGGTAGTTGCACATATAGGGAAGAGGGTGTCCCGGTACTTTGGCCAAGAAAAAAATCTTCCTTATTGTCCCCATTGATATCGGCCACCGCTAGAGCCGGGCCAAATTTGGACAGTTTATGGGGCAACAGCACTTGCTTTTCATAGTCGTCATAGTAGTTTTCCAAGTGGGAAATGCCCTCAACTACATGAGCGACTTGAAATAATTTTTCTGAATCTTGGATTTTCTTTTTGTTGATAATTGCTTTTTGGTCGTAACTGATGATGTTATCAATATTGATCTGAGGATTTTCAACCAGTTGTACTTCATCCTTTGACCAATACACGAATAGGGAATCTATTTGATCGGCCATGCCCAAGCCAATGGTTAAATTTGGTGGGACCGAAGACTGATACCCCCGAACACTATAGTTGGTATATTCCTGAAGCTCACCTTGGGTGTATACTTTCACTTTAGCGCCAATACCCATGGAGTTCGCTTTAGGTCCCTTAAAGCGTAATTTGATATAATTGTTTTCCAATAGACGATTGGAATTGTTTTCTAGAATTGAAGCTTTTTCGTCAACGTTGTTTACCACAACATCCAGATCGCCATCGTTGTCCAAATCCGCATAAGCGGCACCGTTGGAATAGGTGGTGATGGAATCTTGTAGCCATAGGTTGGTGGCATTCTCAAAGGCCAAACCTCCGGTATTTTTGTAAAAATAATTTTGGTAGGGTCGGTGAGGGGTGCTATTGATGAGGTAGGTGATTTTTTCAGGATTGGAAAGTGCATCTTGATGCTGGTTCATGTACTCCTTCATTTTTGCGAAAAAGTCCTTGTTCCTAAAGTCCCTTTTAATACCGTTGGAGATGAAAACATCCTTTAATCCATCATTGTCGAAATCCGCCATCAAAGGAGCCCAGCTCCAATCCGTGTTGGATATGCCAGTTTTTTGGGCGACCTCTGAAAAGAAGGGTATTCCATTACTATCAACATGGGAGCTATGTTTTTGGAGTGTGTTGTACATATATTGATAGTGCTTGCCAGCCTGCACATTGTTTTGGAATTTTTCCGGGTTCATGCTTGCCATACTGGTTTTCATCCCATAATTGTCTTCTGAAACCATATCGAGCGTAAGTATATCTAGGTAACCGTCATTATCAAAATCGGCTATGTCGTTGCCCATGGAAAAATTGGACATGTGGTTGAGGGCTTGTTTGGCAACCTCCTTAAATGAACCATCCTTTTGGTTGATGTACATATAGTCCGGCTCATCATAATCATTGGAAACATATATGTCGGGCCAACCATCCTTGTTGAGGTCGCCAACGCCTATTCCAAGACCATAGGAAATGGCATTGGAGTAAATACCGACTTTTCTGGTGACGTTTACATATTTGCCATTGTTATTTTCGTAGAACTGGTCGCCCAGTGGGGAGAGACTTTCAGTGTTGCCCATTCCGAAAGTTTGAGGATTGTGGTTCATGAGATACATGTCCAAGTCTCCGTCCAGGTCATAATCAATGAAGGCGGATTGAATGGAGTTGCCAGCATCGGCCAAACCAAATTTTTCTGCTTCTTCCTTAAATGTCGGAACGCCATCTTCATTTGGCCCTTGGTTAATGTAAAGTTCGTTTTGTAACAAAGCCTTTCTCTTGTACGGGCCAGATTTACAGATATAGATGTCCAACAATCCATCGTTGTTTATATCTATCATATTTGTTCCGGTGGTCCAACCCTTGTTTCCCGCTGTCCCGGATTCGGCAGTGATATCTTCAAATTGGAGCTGTCCCTGATTTAGATACAAATGGTTTTTGCTTAGGTTGGAGGTGAAATAAATATCTTCCAAACCGTCATTGTTCAGATCGCCCACAGCTACACCCCCGCCATTGTATACATATTCGTAGAGAAATGAGTTTGTCAGTCCATTTTCTACTATAGTATTCTTAAAGTGGATGTTGGTCCAATCGCTATCCAGATTGTGGAAGAGAAATGATGATTCTTGTTTTTTAGGCATACAAGAGCACAATACCATTAGCAATGGAATAAGCGCTCCCAATAAACGGAAGGTTGATTTCTTTTTCATTAGAAGAGGTTGATGGTCTGTAAAAGACCGGTACTAATTGAAAGAAAATTATAAAAAAGTAAAGGAAGATTGCTCTTCCTTTACTTGAAATTAACTATAAATGAAACTAACTCAAACTATAAATTAATCAACTCAATGGATTACTCTACAGTAAGTTCTTATTGGGCAAACCACAATGTGGTTGCCTGCACGTCTTCTCCTTGGGCACCTGCAACAGCGCTGAAGTTTGGATTGTCCTGTGCTCCTGAACCATATCTCATACGCTGCGGGTAATCACCATTTAAATTACCAAGCCCATAAATTATCTGGTCAGAAACTCCAGCTGCCAATTCTGATGGATAACCTGTATCCCTAACTACGGCCCATGCTTCAAAACCATCGGTATAGCTTGCCAACCATCTTTGAAGCGCTATTTTTTCCAATCTCTCATCCGTGGTGCCGGCCGTGATATCCGCCGCTGCCTCAGTAGCTATATAGGTGTCCGCATCGCCTTCCGGAATACCCCAAAGTTTCATGGCTTCTTTAATCCCTGTTGCAAACAACATTTGGGCATCACCACCAGATAATCCTCGAACAGCAGCTTCAGCCTGCAAGAAGTAAGATTCTGCACTAGTTAAAATAACCTCAGGATAGGCATCTACTTGAGAACCTTTTTCCTGTATTACCCTATCGCTAGGGGTGCTGAAAAGGTCGTAACGAACATAGGATTTCGTGTCTCCATTTATTCTGACGGGTTGCCCTACATACTGACCTGGTCCCATTTCTATGATAGTAGTGTCTCCACTCATTGATGAGGCGTATGTAGCTCCAGCATCGTCAAGAGAGGCTATTATGAAGTCCACACGATCCTGATAATTTGGATCTGGAGTTTCGGGATTGTCAACAAATTTGAAAGTGCCACCAACTGCAGGTTTGGCATAAGCCGATAACCTTGGGTCGTTGTTGTTTTTCAACATGTTAATTAGAGGAGCACCAACGGTCCAATCAGACCCTCCGCCAAAGTTATGCCAGATATCTCCATATGCAGCTGCCGCCCATTGACTGATCACAAAATCTTTGGTCATCACCACACTTCCATTGGCATCATCCAAAAGGGGAGCGGCCAAAGCCTGATTGATTGCAGATTCTGCAAAACTTTCTCCAGGAGCACCTAAAGCACGCATGGCTATTCTCAGTTTTAATGTATTGGCCAAACGTTTCCACTGTTGTAAGTCACCACCACAATAGATGTCGTTGTCCCCAGCATCATTAACACCGATTCCTGTTCTTTCAGTATCTCCTATGATTGCCATGGCGGCATCTAAGTCAGCAATGACACCTTGATAGATAACGGATTGTTCATCAAACTTGGGTGTTAATATACCCTCAACACCTGCTTCAGTATAAGGAACCATACCAAAAGTATCGGTATACATCTGATAGTAGAGGCCTTTAATGATTAAGGACATGGCAAACATGAATTCGTTTTCCAAATCCCCACCTTCCTTAACAAAATTCTGGAACTCAATTACACGTCCAAGGTAACTGTTGAGCCAGTCAAAGGAAGCGTCTGTATATCCTGCATTGTAGGAATAACAGAGTTCATCTGACCACCAGGAGGATGTATGTCCAAACGTAAAATGTCCGGCATAACGATCCGCATGGATCAAATGGGCCCTCCAATATGGAAAACGATCAGGGGAATACAATCGGAACTGTACGTCCGTTAGGAAGAACTTGGCACTTACCTCTTCAGCAAGGAAACCTTCCTGATCGGTATTCATTTCTTCGAAATTCTCAGTGCACGAACTGGCCAATCCTAGGCACAGCAACATGCAGATTACTAATTCAATTTTTCTCATTTCACAATTTTTTAAAAGTTGACATTTAGGCTAAGTCCTAGACTTCTTGTAGTCGGAAGCGCATAAAACAGCACTCCTTGGGCAAAATTGGATGTGGAATAACTTGATTCGGGATCGAAGTTATCAGCTTTTTTATATAAAAATAACAAATTTCTTCCGACTGCACTCAAGGTAGCGCTACGTACAAATGTGTTTTTCAGGAGTTTACTTGGGAAAGTATAACTCAAACTTACCTCTCTTAACCTGAAGTTGGTTTGATCAAAAACATACTCGGATCCAATACCACTAACAGCTCCCCAATAATCTTGGGCACTAATTGTTGTGGTATTTGGAGTGAAAGTTCCATCACCGTTATCAATAACACCCTCAACAAGAATTCCACTATCCCTAAACTGTAAAGATCGTTCTGAAACCCCTGCTGCATCCAAAGCTGCATCGGTAAAGGAGTATACTTCACCACCGATTCGGAAATCGATTAGGGTGTTTAAAGTGAAATCTTTGTAACGGAACGTATTGGTAAAACCACCGGTTAAATCAGGCTGATAGTTTCCGAATTTTTCCCTTTCAGTTGTCGCTTGTGGCCGACCTTCAGCGGTTACGATGAGCTGGCCCTGGTCATTTCTTAGCCAAGTTGTGGTCTCAATATCACCAAAGCCCTCTTCGGCTCTAGCTACCACTGCTACCGTACCCCCATTGTCCCGGCTAAACTCGAAAAAGTCCTGTCCATCAACTAGACTCACAAGCTCGTTTTTGTTTCTCGCCAAATTTATGGAAGTGTCCCAAGAAAAATTCTTGGTCTGTAGAGGAGTTCCACCAACCAATATCTCAAAACCTTTATTGCTGATTTCACCAACATTGGTTCTGAAGGAGTCAAATGCAGCTCCAGTGCCCAATGGTACGTCAAAAATCAAATCTTGGGATTTAATGTCATAGTATGAAAGATCCGCATAAAGACGATTTCCGAAGCCTCGGTATTCAAGACCTAATTCGGTAGAAGTCACCTCTTCTGGACGAAGACTTTCACTAAAGAGAATGTTGTCCCTACTAACAGTGATATTGCCTAAGAATCCATCGGCGGCAACTCTAAATACGTTGACCAATTGCTGTGGGTCGGTATCATTACCAACGGTAGCAATACTACCCCTTAGTTTAAGAAGGTCAACCTTGCTTCCCAAGTCAAATGCTTCATTCAGCAAAACACTCAAACTGGCAGAGCTATAGAAATAAGAGTTGTTGCCGTCAGCTAATGCTGAAGACCAGTCGTTTCTACCTGTCAAGTCAAGATAAATCGTGTTATCATAGGCCAATGAGGCCGAACCGTAAACCGAGTTGATATCCTTTGGCACTCTTTGGCCTTGTGTGGCAAAAAGTTCTTCTGTATTGTCCAATAATGGTCTTCCAGGAATTTTAAAGTTCTCCCCGCGTGTCTCGGAGGTTATGGATGAGAAGCGTAGTGCATTTGCACCAGCATTGGCCGTTAAACTGAACTTATCACTTAAAGCCTTATTGAACATAACCAAGAAGTCATAATTGGTTTCTGTTCGGTCGTTTTTCTGAAATCTAATCCTACCATCTCCAAAGAAGTGGTGTCCTACCCGTGTTACACTCTCAACATCTTGCGTGATATCATCCGTACCTACCCTAACAAAAGCCGATAGCCAATCGTTAAACTGGTATTGCAATTTGGCAAAGCCCGTAATTCTGGTTCTTCTATCTTCATTAGAATCATTTTGAAGAATCCAGTATGGGTTACCGCCTGAGGCGGTAGGAGCAATAACTCTGTAAATATCATCTGGATTGATTGGATTTTCAATATCCTGAAAAACCTGAAGGTCAGAAAGTCTCACGTTTCTTGCCAAAGTCCATAGATAAGCGGCTACACCTTCCGTACCTTGATTTGGACGATTACGCGCGGTTTGTTTGAAATAAGTAATCCTAGTATCTAAACTCAGTTTATCCGATAGATTAGCAAATGCCCTTAGGTTGAAGTTGTCTCTATCAATTCCAGAATTTGGAAGGATGGACTCTATGTCCGAATTGGTATAGGAAAAACGGACAGACGCATTTTCACTACCACCGCTTAGCGCAACTGTGTTGATAAAGCTCGTTCCCGTTTCAAAGAAATTCTTGACATTGTTAGGTTGTGCCACATAAGCTCTTTGCTGCCCATTATAGGCCAGTTGTTGCGAACCATCAAATCTTGGACCCCAAGAACCAGCTCCCGCAACCGTATTTACCTGAGTCGCCAATGGGTCGTCTGGGTTGATTTGTGGAAAAGCACCATCCGTACCCCTTCCAAACTCATTCTGATATTTAGGAAGTACCAAAGGGTCATCGAACAAGGCGTTTGATGTAAAAGAAACACCTAAACCTCTATCCAAATCTCCTTTTTTGGTAGTGATGATGATTACCCCGTTACTTGCCCTAGAACCATATAAAGCCGCAGCGTTGGGACCTTTAAGTACCGAAATGGATTCAATGTCATCTGGGTTGATATCAGAGATACCATCACCTAAATTGTTAATGTTAAATTGACCTGAACCATCAGGTGCTCCCAAAGCGGTATTGTCGATTGGTACCCCGTCAACTACGTATAGAGGTTGGTTGTTACCAGTAATGGAATTGTTTCCACGGATTACCACACGGGAACCACTACCTGCACCGGCTGTACCCTGAGAGATTACTACCCCAGCTACTTTACCAGCCAGTGAATTCACCACGTTTGGTTCCTTTACCAAGGACACCGCATCTCCGCCAACTTCTGTAACGGCATAACCAAGAGATTTTTTCTCCCGACTAATACCTAAGGCGGTTACCACTACTTCATCCAGTAGTTCCACGTCTTCAACCAAAAGAATGTTGATTGCTGATTGCGAGCCGACTGGAGCTTCTTGAGTGGTGTAGCCGATTCCGGTAAACACCAAAACGGCTGAATTGCCGGAAACAGAAATGGAATAATTTCCGTCGAAATCTGTGGAGGTCCCATTAGTGGTGCCCTGTTCCACAACTGTAATACCTGGAATCGGAGTTCCAGTACTTGCATCAGTAACCGTTCCTGTAACGGTTTTTCCTTGCGCTAGTATTCCTTGAAAACATAGGATACACGCAAGCATAAAAAAGTAATGAAGTTTTTTGTTCATACTACTCTGAGTTAGGTTATTAGTTATAAAGCTTAATAAAAGCTTAAAGTTCGCTTCATAAAAGTTCTAATTCCTTATATATATAGGAAAAAATTTCGACTAATAACGATGCTGAAAAGCTAAAGGGCGTAAGAACGAAAACGTTTGCGACCCCCATTTTGCCTGAAAACCTTTGTCTAGCAAGAAGATTCCCGCAATGGTTGTTGCTGAAAATCCTGTTTAGTTTACGATAAACGTCAGGTTTTTGGAGTTTACGAGATCCTTGTGGTCTACGAATCTAGCTCGTAGTTTTCTACCATCCAGATAAATATCCTGAAGCCTGTTTCCAGCATCATTTGTGGACGGCTCCCTTGTAATTGTTAGGACCGGGTTCTTGTAATATTTTGGGTTTAAACGAAGAGTGACCTTGTTAAAAACCGGACTGGTAAGTGCGTAAATAGGGTTGGCAGGACTTACAGGGTACATTCCCATCATGGAGAACACGGCCCATGCGCTCATGGTTCCGGTATCGTCATTTCCTGGGAGTCCGTCAGGTTTGTTCTTGAAATAGGTCTGTAAAAGCTCGGATACTGTTTTCTGAGTGCGCCATTCCTCGCCCTTTACATAGTTGAACAAATAGGGATAGGCAATATCCGGTTCATTGGCCATGTCAAATTGATTCTTGTCAAAAACTTCCTGTAACTTGCTAGAGAAGGATTTCGGTCCACCCATTAGTTTGATAAGTCCTTTTACATCGTGAGCAACCATAAAGGTATATTGCCAGGCATTGCCCTCAATAAAACCAACGTTCTTTACAAAGTTGGCTCCTGTTTCTGGATTGTACGGGGTAAGCCAACTTCCATCATCATTTCTGGGCCTTAACAGGTTGAATTCTTTATCGAACAGTTTTCGGTAGGAGGTACTTCGCTTTCTGAAACGGGCATAATCTTCTTTTTTGCCCAAGGCCTTGGCCAATTGCCCAATGGCGTAATCCGTAATATTGTATTCCTGAGTGGTGGATACCGATCCGCTGTTGGTGGTCTTTGTAGTGAGATATCCCTTTTTGATGTAATCTACAATTCCGGGACGTAATGGGTTTCCTTCCAACATATCAGCACTTTTAAGCATGGCAGCATATGCCTTTTCAACATCAAAATCCTTTATGCCCTTTAGATAGGTGTCGGCAATGATAATACCTGCAGGATCTCCTACCATGGTAGTGGTTTCGGTGGCATTCAACTCCCATTTGGGCAACCAACCGGATTCCTCATAAATCTGTAACATGCTTTTTACCATGTTGGACTGTTGCTCGGGATATACCAAGCTCATCAATTGATGTAGATTCCTATAGGTATCCCAAAGGGAAAAAACGGTGTATCGCGTACCATTCGTTTTTAAGGTTTCCCGCGTTTTCATTTTGGGATATTCCCCATTGCTGTCATTCAGCGTGCTTGGATGTATCAGAGTATGATAAAGTGCTGTGTAAAAAATTGTTTTGTCATCATCTGTTCCACCTTCCACGGTTATTCTGGACAAATGCTCTTCCCACTCTTTTTTGGTGGCATTCATGATGTGCTCAAAGGTCTTTCCTGAGGTTTCTCTTTCCAGATTCTCCCTTGCATTTTCGATGCTCACATAAGAAACTCCAACTCTTAGTTCCACTTGGGTAGGAGCTTCAAAGTTATATCGCATATAAGCTCCAATACTATCTCCAACAACTTCTTTGGTGTATCCTTTCATCAAACGGGTTTTACCGTTGTATCCCATCCATTGGGCTTCTTCTCCTTTGTAGGTAGTCGGTTTTTTCCATGTTCCGAATTCATCTGCCGGTTCCGAGAATTGAGCCACGAAATACACCGGATAGGTCTCTTCCGGTTTGTAATAACAGAAGGAACCTACGCTTCGAATACCTTCTATTTCTGTTGGCGAAACAACTTTGACCTGAGCTCCCTGTTCATTGGTCAGTCCCAGTCCTAAATTCAATAAAATGTTTGATTTCCCCGCGGGAAATGAATACCGGCTCACCCCGGTTCGGGTAGTTGCCGTAGCTTCAACTTTAACTTGGTATTTGTCCAGAGTATTGGAATAATAACCCACCTTGGAAACTTCTTCCGAATAAGTCGAGCCGTACTTTAAATGATCAGTCTGTACTTCACCGGTCGTGGGCATGGCCAAGATGACACCCAGTTCGGGACACCCAACACCGCTGAGGTTGACATGACTGAACCCCGTCAAAAATTTGTTTTCGTGCACATAAGGTGTTGACAACCACCGACTATCTTTTTCCAAGGGAAGATTTTCTGGTCCAGCCACGTTGAACGGGGATATGTTGGCCATGCCCCTAACTGCAATAGGTCCAGGATTTGTGGTTCCAAAATTGGAGGTGCCAATAAATGGGTTTACATAATCCACAGTTTGGTTTTGAGCATACATGGTTACCACGCAAACTAAAAAAGCCGATGTCAGTGTAAATTTTTTCATTGGTTCAATGAATTGGAGAATGAGTATGGAGCAGCTTCATCAGAAGTCCCCCAATTCTTGTTGGGCTCAGGACCCATTTCAAAAAAAAGTGAGCCTCCATTTTGCACGGTTTCCGTGGAGATCCAAGTGCTATCGAATGTCTTTCCATTTAACGCTGCTGATTGAATAAATGGATTATGCTTGCCGTTACCGTTGGCCTTTATGGTGAAGGTCTCTCCATTTTGTAAATGGAGTTTAGCTTCCTCAAATAAAGGACTGCCAAGTACGTATTGATTGGTGGCAGGAGCTACTGGATAAAACCCTAAAGCACTAAAAACGTACCATGCTGAAGTCTGCCCGTTGTCCTCATCACCACAATAGCCATCGGGAGCGGGAGTATATAGTTTTGTAAGCACCTCCCGAACCTTTTTCTGGGTTTTCCAAGGCTCCTTGGCATAATTATAAAGGTAGATCATGTGTTGAATGGGCTGATTGCCATGGGCATAGTTGCCCATGTTCATGATCTGCATTTCTCGAATCTCATGAATGGTAAAACCGTAATAGGAATCGTCATATTCCGGCGGCATATTAAAAACACCATCGAGCATACCTGCAAATTCTTGACTCCCCCCCATTAGGTCAATAAGCCCTTGAACATCATGAAAGACGCTCCAAGTATAATGGAGGCTGTTTCCCTCGGTAAAGGCATCGCCCCATTTTAAGGGGTTGAAAGGGCTTTGAAAGCTTCCGTCCTTATTTTTTCCCCGCATTAACTTGGTAGTGGGGTCGAAGAGTTTTTTGTAGTTCAATGATTTCTGGTAGTATTCGTTGGCCAATTCGGTTTTCCCCAAGGATTTTGCCATTTGGGCAATGGTGAAATCTGCGTAGGCATATTCCAGGGTCCTAGCGGCATTTTCATGGATACCTACATCGTAAGGGACATACCCCAACTCATTATAATAATCCAAGCCTGCCCGCCCAACGCTGTTCACAGGTCTGCCATCAGGAACCGTTGCGTTCTTAATAATGGCCTCGAGCAGAGTTTCTTCGTCCAGCCCGCTGACCCCACTTAAGTGGGCATCCGCAATAATGGGTGCTGAATTGGACCCAATCATACAATCTCTATGTCCTGGACTGGCCCATTCAGGAAGCCAACCGGACTCCTTATAGGTGTTGGCCAATCCTTCCATGATATTGCTATTGAGTTCAGGATACATCATATTAAAAAAGGGAAAAACGGCCCTGAACGTATCCCAAAATCCATTGTCCGTAAACATATAACCTGGTAAGACCTCACCATTGTATGGACTATAGTGAACCACTTGGTTGGAGCTGTCAAACTCATAAAATTTTCTTGGGAACAACAGCACTCGATATAGGCAAGAATAAAAGGTACGCAAGTGGTCTATATTTGACGTGCTCACTTGAATCCGACCCAATTCCTTTTCCCAGGCTTCCGTTGCAGCGCTTCGGGTTTCCTTAAACGTCCTTTTCCCGATTTCCCTATCCAAATTCAATTGGGCCTGTTCTGGACTGATAAATGAGGAAGCTACCTTCACATGTACGGCTTCGCCTCTTCTTGTCTTAAAGCCAATGATTGCACCTACATGCTCACCTTGGCTCTCTGAAGTGTTTTTTTGGAGCGACCAATCATCGCCCCAGGTATGGTTGAGTTCAAAGGCCTTATCGAACTCCGCAACAAAATAATTATGGAAATTTTCTGGGACGCCCCCACTATTGTTTCGGCAATACCCAATAATTTTTCGTTCTTCAGGAATTATCTTAACCATGGAACCTTTAAAGAAACCATCAAGCAAAATGTACGCTTCATCCGTTTCCGGGAAGGTAAATCTGAAATGGGCCGCCCGCTCGGTTGGGGTTACCTCAGCAACCACATCGTAGTCGGCCAGATAGACGCTGTAATAATCCGGGCGCACCGTTTCTGCCTTATGCGAAAAATGGGAGGCCCGTTCATCTTCCTTGTATTTTAGTTCCCCCGTAACCGCCATGAGCGAAAAGGCCGCATAATCATTGATCCATGGACTTGGTTGATGTGTCTGTTTGATACCTCGGATGGTCTTCTCATCATATTTGTAGGTCCATCCGTCTCCCATTTTGGATGTCATGGGGGTCCAGAAATTCATGCCCCAAGGTGTGGCGATGGCCGGATAGGTGTTCCCGTTGGAAAGACTGAAATCCGAATCGGTACCCATTAAGGGGTTAACGAAATCCAATAGCTCCTCCGAGCTTGGATATGTCAGTTCAGCGATATCGCTTTTAGTGTTGTTTTCGCAGGAAATCAATCCTAGAAAAAGAAGACCTATGGTTAGGCCACCAACATTCAATTTTACTTTAGTACGATTCATTTTCTAATATATTTCATCAACCATTGGGGTTGGTTTGGAATTTTTGTCAGCAAGTGCAGGATCGTCTGTGAGTATAAATTCCAGCAGACCTCCAGTGCTGATTTCCTTATGGGTGATGTAGTTCCGTTGTAATTCTTTTCCGTTCAAAAGTACTTTTTCAACATAGGGAAGCTGAGCTACGCCTTTGGCCTTTATTGTAAAAATGGAATCTCTGTTGACTTGGATTGTGACTTCCTCGAACAATGGGATTCCCAGATCATAAACCCCTTGGGCAGGATTTACGGGATAAAAACCCAAAGCGCTAAAAATGTACCAAGAAGACATCTGTCCACAGTCTTCGTTCCCGCAGTGTCCGTTGGGTTCGTTTTTGTATTGTTCCGATAAGATTTGACGTACCAGTTTTTGGGTCTGGGAAGGCTTACCCACGTAGTTGTATAGATAGGCTACGTGGTGGCTGGGTTCATTGCCATGCGCGTATTGTCCAATCATGCCAGTACTGAACAATGGTAATTTATCCCCGGGTTCTGGAGCATAGCTGAACATGGAATCCAACTTTTGGGTGAAAGGTTCCATGCCTCCTGTTTCGGAGATTAAGCCGTCAACATCTTGGGGAACAAACCAGTAATAGTGCCAAGCATTACTTTCGCAGAAATAGGGAGAATATTCTTTTGGCACAAAGGGTTCTATGAAGTTGCCTTCCGGGTCTTTCGGCTGAAGCCAGGTTCGTTTGGTATTGTAAAGATTTTTCCAATTCTCTGAACGTCTTAGGAAATAGCTGTAATCTTCCGTTTTGCCCAAAGCTTTGGCAAACATGGCAATACACCAGTCGTCATAGGCGTACTCCATGGTTTTTGAAACGGACCAATTCTCATGTCCCTCGTCAACCGGGATAAATCCTTTTTCCTTATAAACATCGATTTGGCGTTCATCCAGCATGGCACTTTCTTTGCAAGCCCGGTATGCCAGTTCGGCATCAAAATCAAACCCCTTGAAATAGGCATCCACAATTACGGGTACGGCATGGTAACCGATCATCATATTGGTTTCGCTGCCCTGCATGGACCAAACAGGTAATATTCCCGTTTCTTGGTAATGTGCCAATAAGGATTTGACCATGTCAGGGACCCGATCCGGTTGCAGTATGGTGTACAAGGGGTGTGCGGCCCTAAATGTGTCCCATAGAGAAAAAGTGTCGTACCTACTAAATCCTTCGGCTTTGGCCAAGGTGTCATTTAGATGCTTGCCTTCTGTGTCATTGGCTGCTTTGTATTCCCCATTGGCATCGCTATAAAGGGTAGGCGCCAACATGGATTGGTAAAGCATGGTATAAAAAATCGACTTTTTATTGGTGTCGGTCGTAACGATACTGATCTTGTTCAACTCCCTTTCCCATTCCTGTTCTGCCTTCTGCTTGATTTCCTCAAAACCTCCTTTTGCCTCTTGTTGGATGGCTTTACCTGCTGCACTCGAACTTACGGATGAGAGTCCGGTCTTGATGACAAGTTGATCCTCATCCTTGGTTTGGTAATGCAAAACAATTTTGGATGAGGTACTATCCCCTTCTTGAACAAAGGACGTAAAGGGCTTGGAAAACCGCATTTCAAAAAACAGGCGTTGGTTTCTGGCCCAACCTGTGGACATGCGGTGTCCTTGCAGTGTTGAATCGTTGACTACCTTGATAAAGGTTTTCGTTGGACTGTCCCAGTTTAATGAATAGCCCAAATCTATATGGATTTTTGTGCTATCATTTTCCGGAAAGGTGTATCGGTGAACACCGACTCGGGGCGTAGCAGTCATTTCTGCCTTAATCTCGTAGTCCAATAAATTGACCCAATAGTACCCTGGTGAAGCACCTTCCTCATCATGACTGAAACGTGAAAAGGGCTTAAAGTTGTTTGCCTCGATTTGTTGCGAGAATCGGTCGTTGGTGGGCATCACCAAAATATCGTATAGGTCACCAGCTCCTGTTCCCGTAAGGTGGGTATGCGAAAATCCAGTGATGATGGAATCTTGATAGTAATAGCCGGCAATCCGGTCCCAGCCTGGGATTCCAATATCGGGACTTAATTGCACCATGCCAAAAGGGGTTGTGGCCCCGGGATAAGTGTTACCGGGGCCATCTGTTCCAATAAAGGGGTTTACATAGGTGTATATGTTATTGTGTTTTTCAGGGTTTTTCGGTTGTGGGGAACAGTTTAACCCTATGAAAAATAACCCTATGTACAAATACCCCAACCTCATTGATTCCCTATGTCTTCGTTATTGGTAAGTTGACTTTTTTATTTCTTATGCGTTCTAAATTTCCCGTCAGCCGTTACAGAAAGCTTGTTCTTTGTGAACGGACTTTTTGTCCAAAGCGTAAACCCAAAATCGTGCTTGTCCAGCATAACCCTGACCGGTTTGCCTAAAATTTGTTTCGGCTTTAGGAATATTTCTCCGTCAGCACTTTGCCATTTGATTTTTCGTTGGTCTTCACCAATTAAGTCCCTATATAACTCGTAGAGGAACCACTTGATATGTTCATCCTGGGGGATGATGAATTCTTCGGGGGTTCTGCCCACTTCTTTCTCGGAAAAATAGACATAGCCCCAACGCTCTGGTTCATGCATATTAATCACATATTGAGGAGACCAGACCCAATTGTACTCGTGCAGAAACTCACCTGTTTCAGGGTTTTTCTTGCGAGAGTACTTTCCATTGGTGATATCAAAATCCCAGTTCACCCTTGAAAATCCTACTCTCCAAAATTTGCTTTTTGGGACGTTGTCCTGATAATATCCTGTACGTAGATCTCTGAATGGAATTGCAATTTCCAAGGTCCATCCCTGATCTTCATCAGAAGGGTCGTTCAAGGTTCCCTCAACAGCGACCGCAGATTGGAGTCCCAAAGATTCCCAACCATTTATGGTTTCGTTTCCTGCTCTATAGGGAGCGGTAAGATATTGGTCCCAAATTGTGTTCAAAACATTCCATTCCAATTCATAATAGCCGTGCACGTCAGCTTCGGGATCTAGAAAAACCTCAAAATCGTTGTTATGGAAGATTACAGCGTCATGTTCCGTAATGTCCCCCCAGACATGGGGTTCCTCCATTTGGGCAAAGAAGTAGATATTGTTTTCGTCCCAAAGCATTTTTACCCGGGTATCATAAGTGGGTTTTTTGATCCCTTCAATATCGATGAAAAGATCAGACCAAGGTGCTTTGGTCCAGGACGATTCGTCTGGAATTCCATCTATAATCATGGAATCGGAAGTTTTATAGGCAACATAACTTCTTGGCTCTTCCTGCGCAATTAGAATAATACATCCCACATACAGAAAGAAGAGGATAAGACTGATGAGTTTTCTATATTTTTCCATGAAATCATCCATTACTCAATCATAAACTGTTTTCCATAGTAAACTTTACAATTTCTGAAATTCGTCCGAAGGCTATGCCTGTTACGGTATCGGCAGCTCCATAATAGATGGCCACTTTGTCCTCTTCCATGGAATGCAACGATGCACAGGGGAAAATCACATTGGGAACATCCCCAACACATTCATAGGGGGTCTCTGGGGTCATCAAGTAGGGTTGGGTGCGGTATTTGACCTTATCCGGCTGCTCTTTGTCCAATATGGCCGCGCCCATAGCATATCGGAACCCATTGCAGGTATTGATGACGCCATGGTAAAACATTAACCACCCTTCATTGATTGCAATAGGTACGGAGCCTGCTCCAATTTTGGTGCATTGCCATGCACTGTCCTCAAAAGGGGTTGCTTTCATTACACAGCGATGTTCGCCCCAATATTTCATATCTGGACTATAGCTGATATAAATATCCCCAAATGGGGTATGTCCATTGTCACTAGGTCTGCTTAACATGGCATACCTCCCGTCAATTTTTTCTGGAAGTAAAACTCCGTTTCTGTTGAACGGAAGAAAGGCATTTTCGCACTGGAAAAATTCTTTGAAGTCAAACGTGTAACCTATTCCGATAGTTGGTCCATGATAACCATTGCACCATGTGATCCAATACCGGTCCTCAATAAAGGTGACTCGTGGATCATACTTATAATCCGAATGGATCATATCTGTATTTCCAGCCTGAAAATCTATGGGGTCATGATCGATATTCCAATGAAGTCCATCGGTGCTAAATCCGGCAAAAATGTTCATTTGGACCGCTTTGTTGTCACAGCGGAAGACCCCAGCGTAGCCATCTTTAAACGGGACAACCGCACTGTTGAAAATACTGTTGGAAGACGGAATGGCGTCTCTTTTAATTATGGGATTCCCACTATATCTCCAAACCACATCGGAACTGTTTTCCGGCCTTTCTTGCCAAGGGAGGGTAGCGGTATTTTTTAGCATTTGATTCGTCATTTCTGTTGTGGATTGCTAGTCTGGAATTTTACGCACTTTGTCCAACCAGGTAAATTTCAGAATAACAGAAGTTATTAAAAATACCAGTAGTGTGACCAAAGTTTTTGGATAATCACGTATGAGCAAATAAATTGGCAGCAAAATCATGCTGGATTGCCAGACAATGCCAATGGCACAGTTGAGCATATCCATTCCAAAATCCTTGTTCTTTTCAAAACTGCCGTCTTCTGCTTTGAGCTGATCATAAATGGGTTTCCACCAACCCCAGGGTCTTACATTTTTATAGAATGATTTCAGTACCTCATTATTGGTGGGTTGAGAGAGATAGGTCCCCAAAAACGAACCCAAAAGTGAAAATCCAAATATCAAAGGGAACAGATAAAATGCTGGCATATTGGCCATCTCATAAAGCCATGACCCTTCGGTCAAGTGACCTTTGTTCTGGTCGAGAAAAAACTGCAAGGTTGCAATTACCAAACCGGCCAACATGCCCCAGAAATACCCCCACCCGTTAAAGCGCCACCAAATCCATTTCAAAAAGTTGGCGGCAATGTAGCCCCCGTAAAGAGAGGTGCTGATCCAGAGTGTCAATGAATTTATGGATTCTGCGAAGAACCCCATCATTACCCCCAACAGAACAACTGAAAATGAGGCAATATAGCTTGCCTTTATGTAGTGCTTATTTGTGGCTTTGGGCTTAAAATATTTTTTATAGATATCATTTACGATGTATGCCGGAGCGGAATTTACAAAGGCTGAAAAGGTTGACATGAAAGCAGCCAAAAGACCAGCTAGTAATAATCCCTTTATACCCACCGGAATATGATTGTTAATGATTTTTGGTAAGATAACTTCAAGGTGGTCATTGGATAATCCCGATGTTGTTGCCATTTCAGGGGCCAATACTACCAGGGCAATGACCACAATACCAGTTATTAATAGATATCTTGGAATATAAAGTACGATACTTGTAAACCCACTCATATAAGCTGCTTCCTTGATATTCCTTGTGGACAGAATACGCTGAAAATCATAACTCGGGACCGGGCCGGCAATACTTGCAAAGAATCCTTTGAATAAAGACATCCCAATGAAGGCGCCAAACATCTTATAGCCCTGCGTGTCGATCAGATCATTGAAAGCTTGGTATTTGCTGCTCCAGTGCGGGGATAGTTCATTTGTAAAGAATATATTTCTCCATTCCTCCGAAATCACTGCGTTTATCTCTACATCCGTGATATGGAAAAATGTATACCCTGCAATTAGAACGCCTCCAATGACCATGATGATATATTGGAGTACCTCAGTTGCAACTACGGAAAACATGCCTCCCTTAACGGTATAAATTGTTGTGAGGAAAATAATGATCAGGGCATAGGACTGTTCCGAAGTAAAGACAATTAACCCATCAATTATAAAAGGAATGTCCCAAGGTAGGATAACGGCCAAAAACTTACCTGCACCTTCAAAAAAATACGAAATGAAGGCAAGTGCCGAAGCCACGGCGAATATGGCAATAATACTATGCGAAGCCCGCCCAGCCCTATCATCGCCAAACCGGGTCAATATCCATTCGGAACCCGTCATGATATTGGAACGCCTTATCCATACGGCCAAGAACATCATTACAAATATTTGGTTCCATACGGGCCATGTCCACATGTGCATAAAGCTTTTGGTGCCGTATAAGAACAGCATGCCAACCATCCAAGCCGTACCGGAAACATCATACTGACCAGAACCATTGCTTAAACCCAGAAAGTACCACTTGATGTTTTTTCCGCCCAAGAAGTAGGAGTTGAGGTCTTTGGAAGCTTTTTTGGAAACCCAAATACCAATAAAGAGCGTAAGCAATACATAGATTGCTATTATTGAAATGTCTATTACATCCATAAATTCATATTGGCCTTGTTAGTTGCCCCAATCTTTGTTGGGGTCTGGACCCATTTCAAATTCTAAAGTGCCGCCACCCATAATCTCCTCATGGGTGATATAGGTACGCTGCAATAATTCTCCGTTTAGTTTGACTGATTGAATGTACCTGTTGATTGATGAAGTATTTTTTGCACTGATCTTAAAGCTTTTTTCGGCATCGACTTTTATCTCAGTGTTTTCAAAGACGGGACTTCCCAACTCATATTGACCCGATCCCGGGTTCATGGGATAAAATCCCATAGCACTGAAAACGTACCAAGCCGACATTTGACCACAATCCTCATTGCCACTGAGCCCGTCTGGCTTGGTGCTGTATTGGGAATCCATGATTTCCCGAACCCAATATTGGGTTTTCCATGGCTTTTCGGCTTTATTGAACAAGTAGGCGATATGGTGACTGGGTTCATTGCCATGAGCATATTGCCCAATCAATCCTGATATATCTGCCGAAACATTTTCACCTGGGATTTCAGAACTTTCCGTAAACAACTGCTCCAATTTTTGGGTAAAGGGCTCTGGTCCGCCATGCAGTTCAATAAATTTTGGAACATCGTGGAGCACAAACCAACTGTGTTGCCATGCATTGCCTTCTGTATAATCCGTGTTTACAATATGGCTGGAATGCTTCGGGTCAAAGGGCTCGTTCCAGGTCTTGCCATCTTTTGATTTCCCGCGCATAAAACCAGTTTCTGCATCAAACAGGTACTCAAAGGCCTGGGAGCGCTTGCTGAAATATTCGTAATCCTCTGTTTTTCCCAACACTTTGGCCATTTGTGCAATACACCAGTCGTTGTAAGCAAATTCCAAGCTTATGGTTACCGATTGATCCATGATATCGAATGGAATGTAGCTGAATTCTTGGTAGGGCTGTAAACCTCGGATGGAATCCATCATGGTGGTCCGCACCGCCTCATAAGCTTTTTCCACATCGTAACCCTTAACTCCCTTTAAAAAAGCTTCGGCAATTACGGATACTCCGTGATTGCCTGTCATGGTATTTGTTTCATTGCCATAAAGGGTCCAAACCGGCAGTCTTCCCTGCTCGTCATAATAGACCAACATGGATTGGACTATGTCGTTTACCCTTTCCGGCTGTAAAATGTTCAATAATGGGTTCTCGGCCCTAAACGTATCCCAAAGTGAGAGGGTAGAATAAGCATTCCATCCAGAAGTCTTTGCAATGCTATCGTTCTGCAACCTGAATTCTCCGTTGACATCGCTGAAAAGCACTGGGGCAACATGGGTGTGGTAGAGTGCGGTATAAAAAATGGTCTTTAAAGAATCGGTGGGGGTTTCAACGCGTATTTTGGAAAGTATGTTTTCCCACTGATCTTGGGTTTCCGCTTTTACCTGGTCGAAAGATTTGGATGAACCATGCTTTTGAAGGTTCTCCCTGGCATTGTCCACGCTTACCGAGGAAACGGCTATTTTAATCTCGATTTGATTTGACTCCGATTGGTCAAAAAAGAATTGGCCCCCTGTATTTTTTCCTTGGACTTCACTGACCTCAGCTTTTACTTGTCCATCAGCGACCAATTTGAACTTTTTAATGGGTGCCGAAGTTTCAATGACAAAGAAAACCTTTTGGTTTTTGGCCCAGCCCGTGCTGAACCGGTGTCCGACCAAATGGGTGGTGCCTTCCTTGGTGATGGAGGTCTCCAAAGGCTTGTCCCAATTCACGGCATAGCCCAAATCCAATATAAAGGAGGGATTGCCTTGGTTGTAGGTGTATTTGTGGAAAGAAATATAATCGTTGGCTGTTAATTCAACCTTGACCTGAGGGTCCTCCAGATCAACACTGTAATATCCAGCGGTTGCTTGTTCTTGGTTATGAGAAAAACCAGAAGTATAGGGTAGGCTATCCCTGGTCTTGCCAAAAAGGGAAAGGTCCACTTCCCCATGGGTGGGCATTAGTAGCAGATCGGCGAGATCCCCTATGCCGGTACCGCTTAAATGCAATTGACCAAATCCTGATATAATGGAATCTGTGATATGGTATCCAGAGCACCAGTCCCATCCGGCAGTTCCGTTATCTGGACTAACCTGTACCATCCCAAATGGGGCAGTGGCCCCAGGAAATGTATGTCCGTGACCTCCCGTACCAATAAAAGGATCCACGTGTGAGCTAACTTTTTCCGTTTTCTTTTCTGTCTTTTCTGTCTCGCAAGAAAGAACCGTCAGCAATAGCGTGGCACATATGAAGTAAAAGGTCCTCTTCATGGGCGCTTCCTATTAGTATTTATATTTTTTATACTTTTCGGCGAATTATATATGAATTTCTTATAGCGGAAAAGTGTTGGTAGTGCTAGAGTCAATGGTTCAGTTAGGTTAAAAAATGTATATCTAAATATTTATAATTTTATCCTGCAGCGGAATAAAATTAGACCAACAACAAAGCCCAAAAGCTAAACAACAGAAAAACCCTTCGATTAATTTACAGTGTCAATAATGTATATAAATGATAAGTTAGAAGAGCTTTTAAAAGTTGAATCTCCTCAGCAATACAAGATTACCTATAAGCACCACATTATTTTTTGGGCCATCTATTTTTTGCTGAATACTTTGCGCTGGGGAAGTATTCACAATGATTTTGCATTGTCCATTAAAACGAACTTGATCGGTTTTCCAATCCATATTGCCCTTTCTTACTTCAATATTTACTTTTTAATGCCCAGGTATGTGTACACAAGGAAGTATATCACATATGCTTTGCTCGTTGTGGCATGTCTTTTTGTAATGCTTTTGGTGAAGTTTAATCTTACCTATTATCTAGTGAGCACCAATGTAATGCCCGAGGGCCCTGAAACCGATACACTTACCTTAAACTATGCTATTATTACCATGTTTGGTGAACTTTATGTGGTCGCCTTCGCCACTGCGATAAAAATTACTGTGGACTGGTTACGGGAGCATAGCAAATTACATGATCTTGAAAAGAGGCAGTTGACCACGGAGCTCAAGTTTTTGCGGTCTCAGGTGTCACCACATTTTTTCTTTAATACCTTGAACAATATCTATTCACTTACCCTGGAGAAATCGGATAAGGCCCCAGAAGTAATATTAAAGCTCTCCGGACTAATGCGATATCTGCTTTACGCCACCCGTAAACGTAAGCAGGACCTTAAAAGTGAGATTGATTGTATCCAGAACTATATCGACCTCGAACGCATTCGATTCAATGATGCACTTCAGATAGACATTGGTATTTCAGGGGATTTGGAAAACAAGGAAATTGCACCAATGCTATTGGTTCCACTCATTGAGAATTGCTTTAAACATGGGGCCAGCAAAAATATTGGGGACATGCATATCGATATTGAAATCAACGTAGATGACGATTTTTTGTATTTTAATGTATCCAATACTATTCCGAAAAACGAGGCGGATAGCAAAGTTGCCACTAGAGGCGGTGGTATTGGCCTTTCCAATGTAAAAAAGCGCTTGGAATTGGGATATGACCAAAATGATTATGAACTTTCCATCTTTGAGAAGGAAAAAATGTTTCATGTGGATTTAAAACTAAAAGTATGAAGGCTCTAAGAGTTATAATTGTTGATGATGAGCCTTTGGCCATAAATGTGCTGAAAAACTATGCGGAACAAGTAAGCCAATTGGAGCTAGTGCAGACATTTTCCAATGCCATAGACGCCAACCTTTTCCTCCAGGAGAATGAGGTGGATATTATCTTCTTGGATATCAATATGCCGATTTTGGACGGGCTTAATTTTCTGGAATCCTTGCAGACTGCTCCCATGATTGTGATTACCACGGCACATGAAGAATACGCACTTAAAAGTTTTGAGTTGGAAGTGATTGATTATCTAGTGAAACCCATTCCTTTTCCAAGATTTTTGAAGGCCGTGAATCGGATTATTGGTCTAAAACAGGGTTCCACGGGTGGAAACCAGAGCGCCAATGAAAAGCCAAGTATTTTTGTAAAAGTGGATAAGAAAAAACTGCAAAAAATCTTTTTGGATGAAATTGTAGTGGTTGAAAGTCTAAAAGATTATATCCGAATTAAGACCACCTCTGCAAAATATATCATCCATAAAACCCTTGGTAGTTTTACCGACGAGCTCCCGGCAGACAAGTTTCTAAGAATACATAGATCATATACAATTGCCATAGATAAAGTGCAGGCAATTGAAGGTAATAGTCTGGAAGTCGATGGTATACGATATACCATTGGACGCAGCTATTTGAACGAAGCCAAAAGCCGTATCCTTAATGATACGATAACCTAAGCTTCCGTCTAATTTACAGAACATACTTAGACCCATGCGGTTAAGCAGACTGCATTAGTCTTTTGAGCATTGCTATTTGTCGAAATTTTTCCCAAGAATCATTTTATCTGGGTAGCTTCAGAACAAACCAGCTTTAATTTTTTGGCATGACGCTCCACTCATCAACCATAAAAAGTATTGTAGCCTTTACAATCTCCCTGATTGTTGCACTCGTTCTGTCGAGTTGTCAAGGAAAAAAAGGTGAATATGCTACTGTACAAGAAGGTGAATCCAATATGCAGGTCCCGGATTCCATCGATTTCTCTTTTCATATCAAGCCTATTTTGTCGGACAGGTGTTTTGCTTGTCATGGTCCCGATAAAAATGCGGTTGAAGGTGGCCTTTCGTTAAACAAACCCGAAGACGCCTATGCCGCCATTGGGGAAAACAAAGATCGGTACGCCATAGTACCCGGCGATTTGGAAAAAAGTGAACTTGTTCAAAGAATCCTGAGCGAAGATCCCAACTTGGTAATGCCACCACAGGAGTCCAATCTTTCCCTTTCGGAGTATGAAAAGGAACTTTTGAAAAAGTGGGTTGAACAAGGGGCCGTTTACAAAAAACATTGGGCATTTGTAGCTCCAGAAAATCAAGAGATTCCCGTTATTGATGAAGATGACTGGAGTCAGAATGAAATTGACAAATTTGTGTTGGACAAATTAAACTCCCGAGGTTTTTCACCATCAAGAAAGGCTAACAACGAGCAATTGATTCGCCGACTTTATTTCAGTATTACGGGCCTTCCGCCAAGTGTGGAACAAGTGGATGCATTTATGAAGGATAGCTCTAAGGAGGCGTATGAAAAAATAGTGGATTCCCTATTAGGGACAGCGGATTACGCCGAATACATGGCTGCAGACTGGATGGATGTGGCGCGTTATGCGGATACTCATGGTTATCAGGATGATTTTGAACGAATCATGTGGCCATGGAGGGATTGGGTCATCCATGCATTCAACAAAAATATGCCCTATGATGAGTTTGTAACCTATCAATTGGCAGGCGATATGTTGCCGAATACCACCAAAGAGTCCATTTTGGCAACCGGATTCAACCGGAACCATAAAATTACAGCGGAAGGAGGGGTCATCCCCGAAGAATATCGAATTGAATATGTGGAAGATCGGACCAATACCTTTGGAACGGCCTTTTTGGGCATGACAATGGAATGCGCCCGATGTCATGATCATAAATATGACCCGTTGAGCCAACAAGATCATTTTGAGCTGTTCAGCTTTTTCAACAATATCGATGAGGATGGACTTATGGCCAATGCCCAGGTCATTCCCAAACCCTATATCACCATTTCCAAAAATGAGGCGGACGGAGTTTTGGATTTTGTGAATATGACCAATAGTCCAAAAAGCAATGTCCAGGTCATGGTAATGAAGGACATGCCAAAGGCGCGCGAGACTTTTGTGTTGAACAGGGGTGTGTATGATCAACCGGCAGATCAGGTATTCCCAGCTACCCCGGATGCCATTTTACCCTTCCCGGAAGATTTGCCAAAAAACAGATTGGGTCTTTCCAAATGGTTGTTCCATGAAGATAATCCGCTGACCTCGCGAGTAGCGGTGAATCGATTATGGCAGCGGATGTTTGGGAAAGGAATTGTTGAAAGCTCATACGACTTTGGGAACCAGGGCGCACTTCCGTCCCATCCAGAATTATTGGATTTTTTAGCGGTAAAATTCCGTACAGAAGGCTGGGATATTCGACAGATGTTGAAATATATGGCAATGTCCGCCACCTACCAGCAGAGTAGCGAAATCTCGGAAGAGATGCAGGAAAAAGACCCAGAAAATACGTATTTGGCCAGAGCAACAAGATTGCGGTTGGGTGCTGAAATGATTCGGGATCAAGCCTTGAAGATCAGTGGATTGCTGAATCCAGAGGTGGGCGGCCCAAGTGTAAAACCCTATCAGCCCGAAGGTATTTGGGAAGAAACAACCGGTGGTGGAGGTGGAAGCACGGCCACCTATGTTCAGAGCGAGGGCAAGGATTTATATCGAAAGAGTTTGTATACCTTTTGGAAACGAACCGTTCCTCCGCCAAGCATGATGACTTTTGATGCTTCTTCACGAGATCTGTGCACGGTTAAGCGGCAGGAAACGAATACCCCGCTTCAAGCATTGGTGTTGCTGAATGATCCACAACTCATAGAAGCGGCCCGGGCAATGGCAGTAAAGGCAGTTGCCAAAACCAACGGGGAATTGCAAAATCAGATTTCATACATTTTTCAAAACGCCACATCCAGAACTCCGGATGAAGAGGAACTGAACGTGCTTCAAAAGTTCCACTCGGATACCTTGGAGCGAATCAAGGATGGTGAAATTGTTCCGGAAGAATATCTTTCCATCGGGGAATTTGCCGTTGTTTCGGATTTGCCTGCAGAAGCACTAACAGCGTTGGCCTTGACAGCGCAGACCATTATGAATTTGGACGAAACCATCACAAGAGGATAGTTATGAGCGAAAAGAAAATTATTGCGGATAACGCCATCAATCTCAACAGAAGGGCTTTTTTGGGAAAAACCGCCCTAGGTGTTGGAGGTGTGGCCTTAGGGTCCTTGTTGGGCTGTAACTTTTACAAAAAAGAAGGGGAGTTGCTCACCAAGGCCGATGGTCCAATGGGAATCAAGGGAATCTTGAATTCACCACACCATGCAGCCAAAATCAAGCGTGTTATTTATCTTTTCCAAAGTGGAGGCCCTTCGCAATTGGAACTTTTTGATTACAAACCCCTGCTCAATCAAAGAAGGGGAGAGGACTTGCCCGAATCCATTCGTAATGGCCAACGTTTAACGGGTATGACCTCTGGTCAGGATAGTTTTCCGTTGGTGGGCTCCAATTTTGGTTTCAAACAATATGGAAAAAATGGTACATGGGTAAGTGATCTATTGCCCTATACGGCAAAAATGGTGGATGACCTCTGCATTGTAAAATCAATGTACACGGAGGCCATTAATCACGACCCGGCCGTCACCTTTTTTCAAACGGGTTCGCAGCAACCAGGGAGGCCAAGTATTGGTTCATGGCTGAGCTATGGCTTGGGCAGTGAAAATGAAAATCTTCCGGCTTTTACGGTGTTATTGTCCAGAGGTAGTGGACGACCTAACGGTCAACCTCTTTATACCCGCTTATGGGGCAATGGATTTTTGCATTCCCTACATCAGGGTGTTCAGTTTAGGGCAGCAAAAGATCCGGTACTTTATCTAAATGACCCGAAAGGGATTTCCAAATCTACCAAAAGGGCAATTTTGGATAATCTTGCCGAGCTTAACGAAAAACAATACCAAGCATTTGGCGATAGTGAGATTCAAAGTAGGATTGCCCAATATGAGATGGCCTACAGGATGCAGACCTCCGTTCCTGAAGTAATCAATACAGAAAACGAACCGGAATACATTTATAAAATGTATGGGGCGGATGCAAAAATCCCTGGAACCTATGCAGCCAATTGTCTGTTGGCAAGAAGATTGGCAGAACAGGATGTGCGTTTTATCCAATTATACCACATGGGCTGGGACCAACATGATAACCTGCCCTCGGCCATAGAAAAACAAGCCAAAGATGTGGACCAGGCTTCTGCGGCCTTAGTTGCAGACCTAAAACAACGTGGTATGTTGGACGATACCTTGGTGATATGGGGAGGCGAATTTGGAAGAACAAATTACTCGCAAGGCTTACTTACCGATACCAATTACGGAAGAGACCACCACCCAAGATGCTTTACCATGTGGATGGCGGGCGGTGGCATTAAACCGGGTATTGTTTATGGGGAAACTGATGATTTTGGGTATAATATCACCGAGAACCCTGTGCATGTGCATGATTTTCAAGCTACATTACTTCATCTTTTGGGTATAGATCATGAACGCCTAACTTACAAATACCAGGGAAGAAGATTTAGATTGACCGATGTGGAAGGACATGTGGTAAAGGATATTTTGGCATGATGAAACGCAGGCACTTTTTGGAAAAGACCAGTGTTGCATCTTTGGGTTTAGCGGCAATGGGTTCCATGTCATTTTCAGGATGGAATGCAAAGGATGCCGTTATCGGGCACGGTTCCCATCGGTATAAAATCGACTTGGACTGGGGAAAGTTGAACAGCAAGCAATTTCCTGTGCAGGATTGTCATGAAATGGTACAGGATGCCAAAGGGAGGATTATTTTGTTGACCAATCATACCAAGAACAATGTTCTCATCTATGACAAATCCGGCAAGTTGTTGGATTCATGGGGGACAGACTATCCCGGGGCGCATGGACTAACGCTTCATGATGAAAATGGAACCGAGTATCTGTACATTTCCGACAATAATCGACATGAAGTCATAAAAACCACCTTGGATGGAAGGGTAATCCAAGTGTTTCCATTTCCAAAGGAAAGTGGTAAATATCAAAAGAAAGAAGAATACATTCCCACCGAAACGGCCATTGCAGATAATGGCGATATCTATGTGGCCGATGGGTATGGTGCCCAATATATCACCCACTATGACGCCAAAGGAAATATCAAAAATATATTTGGAGGAAGGGGGGAAGATGACCATCTTTTCAATAATGCCCACGGAATTTGCATCGATAAACGAGACGCAAAAAATCCAATATTGCTCATAACTGCCCGTCAGCAGAACAAACTCAAACGCTTTGCTTTGGATGGCACTTATTTGGATTCCATTGATTTGCCAGGAGCCTATATTTGTCGTCCGGTGATTCATGGAAATCATGTATATCTGGCCACCATCTGGTCCGGGGATGGTTCTGAAGGCACTGGGTTCGTTTCCATTTTGGATGAAAATAATCGACTCATATCCGCTCCTGGCGGAAGTAAACCGGTATACGAACAGGAAAAACTAAATCCAATGCACCAGACCTTAAAAATCTTTAGGCACCCCCATGATGTCTGTGTGGACGAAGATGAGAACATTTATGTGGCGCAATGGAATTCTTGGGCCAGCTACCCCATAAAACTGTACAGAGTATGAATGTACCAGGTTTGGGTTTACATAGCATTGGCTTCCGTTGGGGTTTACCGTTACTTTTCTTTCTTTTTGGAACCATGGTCTCATGCCAATCCAAAAAGAAGGTTTTTTTGCTGACCGATTCCATCCAACTGGCATCGCCAAAAATTTTGGCAGACTCTGTGCTTTTTAGAGAAATGGCGACAATTACACTTCATTTGGAGGAGGAAGGTACCCTGATCAAATACACCTTGGATGGTAGTGAGGTAGATGCTAATTCCCAAACCTATAGTGGGCCAATTCAGGCTTATAACACGGCCACTGTAAAGGCAAAAGCTTTTCATCCAGCGTATAGGACAAGTGAAGCACAAGAGGTTGGGGTGCGGAAGCAAAAGGGAAATCTATCTGGTGTTGAAGCCAAATTACATACGGAACCACATGTGAATTATCCTGGAAATGGGGCGGCTTCGCTTGCGGATGGACAAAAAGGATCCACCAATTTTAGGAATGGAAACCACTGGCTGGGATTTCAAGAGAATCGAATTACGGTAGATTTGAGATTTCCGGAAAGTCGGAATATTGAAAGTGTCATTGTAAGTGTGCTCCAGGATCAAGGTTCCTGGATTTTTTCGCCTGAAACGATAACCATAGCGGTGTTGGGCAACCAAATTGGAACCCTTGTTTTTAAGGAAAGTGCCCAAGCTGGAGAAAAGAAGATGTTGTTTTTGGAAGTTCCGGTAACAACGGGTAATTATAAAGAACTGACCATAACCATTGAACCACTTTCTGAAATACCGGATTGGCATCAGGGCAAGGGCACAATGCCCTGGGTGTTCATTGACGAGATATGGGCAGAATAATTTAAGACTATGCAGCTAGGTAATTTACATCCATTATTTGTCCATCTCCCTATTGGGATTTTGTTGTTGGCTTTTCTAATGGAATTATTTTATGCGAAGAAACCTGCCCCAAAGGACAATGGTACCATTTTGTTTACCCTTGGGATAGGTGCTGCTAGTGCGGTCTTTTCGATCATTTCAGGATGGTTTTTGGGGGACAATGGCGGATATGATGAGGTTTTATTAGATAGACATCGTTGGATTGCTGTAGCCTTTGCTGTTGGGGCAATTGGTCTTTATTTTTTGAAGAAATCCTCCAAAAAACAGCCTCAAAAAGCCTACATGCCAATATTTGTAGTGGTCTTACTATTGCTAACCTTAACAGGGCATTATGGCGGAAGTCTTACCCATGGGGAAGACTTTCTGTTCGCTAAAAAATATGAAGAGCCTGTAATTGAAAATGTAGATGAGGCACGGGTATTTACCGAAATAGTTCAACCTATTTTGAACAAAAAGTGTGTCAGTTGTCATAATAGCGGTAAGGCCAAAGGTGGACTGTTGTTGACCTCCCAAGGTGAATTGTTGTTAGGTGGTGACTCTGGGGCTTTATTGGATTCCTTGCCCAAGGAAGGGACTTCCCTGTTGATGCACCGCATTCATCTCCCAGAAATGGAGGAAGAACATATGCCGCCCAAGGGAAAGGTACAGCTCACTTCTGAAGAGGTGTTGTTGTTGGAATGGTGGATGGCCAATAATAATTGTTTTGATTGCCTGGTGAAGGATTTGCCCCATGAGGGGAAATTGGAGTCCGTGTTAGCCTCTCTGGAAAAGGATACCTCTTCACAAGCGCAGATTGCTGAAAAAGTGGACGGGATACCTGCGGATTTTATGGCCTCCTTGGCCGCAAATAAGCTCTCGGCGCAATTGCTGTCAGAGGAAATGCCGTTGTTGTCCGTCAATTTCATGCAACGAAAAGATGTTTCTCCAGAGGACTTTGAACTGCTCAAAAAACATAAGGAAAACATTGTGGAATTAAATTTGGCATATACCAACTTTGATGATGAATTGGCAAAACAATTGAAGTCCTTTAAAAACCTCATTAAACTACAACTACAGAATACCCAAATCACCAATGAAGGTGCTAAACAGCTCAAGGGTTTTAAATTTCTGGAGACTTTGAATCTCTTTGGAACCGATTTAGATGATGCATCACTTGCCCGTATTTCGGATCTGCCCAACCTTAAAAAACTTTTCGTCTGGCAGACCCAAATGTCTGCGGATGGACTTACATCTTTCAAACAGGGTAACCAAACGGTAGAGATTCAAGGACAGATTGCCGATAGTGTTTTTGCAGCAAGCAGTTTAGGCCCACCAACGATTATAGCGGAACAAGAAATCTTTAGGGACTCGGTCCAGGTTTCCATTGAACAATATTTTGAAGGGGCCAAGATATTCTATGTGCTGGAAGACGTCAAAAAAGATACTGTTCCCCGCGAATACCACCAACCTTTTTACATTAAGGAGACTTCAAAACTTAGAGCTTACGCTACCTTGGACCAATGGGAACCTAGCGAGGAAAGCACAGCGGATTTTTTGAAGAACAGGGTTCAAGTGAGCAGCGTTTCATTGGCCAAAAACCCACATCCCAAGTATACGGCTAAGGGAGGTAAGACGCTAGCGGATTTTAAACGTGGTACCACTAATTTTGTGGATGGGAATTGGCTGGGTTATGAAGCTGAGCATATGACGGCAACCGTTGAGTTTGAGGAACAAACCACAATTTCCAATATTGCTGTGGGTTGCTTGTCCCAACCTACCAATTGGATTTTTCGACCAGTAGGATATACGGTTTGGGGGTCGGCCGATGGACAGAATTTTTCCAAAATAAAAACGATAAAATTACCAGACGTGCCTCCTTCCAACGATATTGAACGTTTTGTTTACAATATCGATTTTGAACCCACTTCCCTTAAAAAGGTAAGGTTATTTGTAGAAAGTCCTTTGAAGAACCCGGATTGGCATATTTCTCCTGGCGGACCCAGCTTTATTTTTGTGGACGAATTGGTTTTTAATTAGTTTTTGGCAGGGCATCCTTCACTGTGCGGAACCCAAGATGCTCTAACGAGGAATCAAGAGAGGTAGCCATTCTTGCTGATACTCGATAACTAGCACAATATGAGGCGCTGCACAAAAAAGAGCCTCCTTTGATCACCCGCTCCACCGCATAGGGATTTCCGCTATTGAATGCCCGCGTAGCTCCCCTAGGGTTCTTGGTTATCGTTCCTGTCGATGATAATTCTTGGTAATAATTACTGTTATACCAATCACTGGTCCATTCCCAAACATTACCCGCCATGTCGTGAAGCCCATATCCGTTTGGAGGATACGATTTTACTGGAGCCCTACGTTCAAAACCGTCCTCTTTGTCATTGTCTTTTGGGAAGTTGCCCGTCCATGTGTTTGCGTTTTGCGCTAAGGAATCCACCGCATCTCCCCAGTAATGAATATTATTGGCATTGCCGCCACGGGCTGCATATTCCCATTCTGCCTCGGTTGGTAATCGCCTGCCCGCCCACTCGCAATAGGCCAATGCATCCTCATAGGCGATATGGACTACGGGTTCGTTTTCCATCCCAATTATTGAACTTTTTGGGCCATATGGATGTCTCCAGTTGGCCCCGATGGTCCACTGCCACCATTGCGAATAATCTTGAAGATTGGAAACCTGCCCTTTTTTAAACACCAGAGACCCTGGCTGCATAATGGAATCATGCGGTTTGGGGGTTCCCTCTGGGAGTTGCTTTTTCATTTCCTCCCAATCTATTTCTTTTTCAGCTAGTGTGATGTAATCTGTGGCTACCACAAATGTTTCAAATTGGGCATTGGTCACTTCGGTAATGTCCATGAAAAAACCATCTATGGCGACCTCATGTCTCGGCTTCTCATGATTCATGGCCATGTTGTCGGTTGGCACAGCGCCCTGGTGAAATGTTCCTCCGGGAATCCAGACCATGCCTTCGGGAGTTTCAACACCACTTGGGATTTTGGTGATGATACTGTCGGCTACCGATACTTGGATATTTGGGGTCGCATCTCCTTTACTTTGGCTGTTCGGCGATTGCTTACAACTAAAAAGTAGCATGAGGGCCAAAGTGGAATAATAGTATGGAAACAAGTTTTTAAGTATCAAGATTTTAGTGTTCATTGGTCAAAAAAAACAGCCCTATTGGGCTGTTTTCGTGCTTTAAAAGTTTCTTTGAGTTACGAATTGTCCTCAACATCAGCTCCTGGAGCATTGCTCTTTACAGAGGCAATACCATTTTCCATGGCTGAGGTGCTGGAGTACATTTCACTGGCACCAATAACCTGCCCATTAGAAGCTTTCAGGTTAAAGTATGGACTACCGTTCTTTGCTGTTTTTCTTTCGAAACGGTTGTCGTCTTGAGAGTTTGTTTTTACAGATTCGATACCATTTTCGCAGGCTGCTTTTGTGGTGTAAGCCTCACTGCTGAGGATAACTTGACCATTGCCTGCTTTTAAGTTGAATCTGAATTGACCAGATTTGTCTGTTTTAATTTCGAATTTACCCATGATTAAATGTTTAGAGTCCTAAATCTAGCTATTTTATTGAAAAGTTGCTAATGGTTGGTATGAAATCCTTTTTGAAGGGGCAACCTAATGTGAGGATGTTGGCCTTGGATTATCTTCAACAAACCATTTGGTGCCCCAGTTTCTAACCTCATGACTAATAATCTCTCCAGTGATTACGTTTCTGGTCATGGTATCGTTTTTTCCATTGGTGGAAGCAATAAGGGACCATTCCAAGTTTTCCTTTAAGGTCATGGTCTCCTCCTCAAAGTTGGGAATTTGCCCAACTATAGGATCAATTTGAGCTGTAACGAATTGCCCTTTTGGCGAATTCATGATGGTAAAAAATTTAACTAAGGCAGTATGTTCCACATAAGTATCCGAATCGATGGATTTCTTGGAATTATAATAAATCCTTATGGATGCGCCATTTTGAATGGCGGAGATAAGTTCGTCCAGTTTTCCATGTAGTGCCGATCCCTCCGCATCATTCTCATAAATGAGTTTCCAAGCATTTTGCGAAAAACCTAGGGTCGAAATCAGTAAAAAAGAAAATGTGAAAAGCAGTCTCATATTGTTAGTGTTAATAATCAATCCTAAAGTTCAGAAGAATGGTGGCAAAGGGTAATGGGTGTTAGGAATATTTTATGATTTAACTGTGGTCGTATTAGTTGGTATCTTTTGGTACTGCGGAATAAGAACATTTATATGTGAATTGTCAATTCAGCAAAAAAAAAGTATCATTAAGATCAAACTAAAAAGAGAGGTTAGAATTGAAATTCAAAAACTGCAAAAAACAAAACCCCGATAGTTAATTAACTATCGGGGTTTTTGCGGTCTGGACGGGACTCGAACCCGCGACCCCCTGCGTGACAGGCAGGTATTCTAACCAACTGAACTACCAGACCAATGATTTTATCTTTTCCAAGACTCCAGCAAAAGCGGGATTCAAATCTTGTTCATGCTTTTTGCAAAGCAAAAAAATAGAAAATAATCAAGGTTCTCTAGTTGGTAATAATACTTAGTTTGGATATGTACTTCATTTAAAAAGTACAAATAGTAAGTAGGTGAAATACTTATATAAAAATGATCAAAGTATATTTTAGATTAAAAAAATCCTTGTAATCATTATTCGAAAAAATCAAAATTTTCACTGTTGATACTTGCAACTTTGTAATTTATCTCTTGATTTTTCAGCTTCAAAACTTTTACTACTTCTTCTGTAAAACCTTTTTGCCTGGTATCCCTTATCGTGAGTTTTATGAAAGTTGGAATGAACTCGGATTTATTGCCTTTATATCTAATGTTTACTAGCCATCTTTCTTTCGATAAAGAATCGATAAAAAAACTTTGCGCTGAATAGCCCCGTTTTTTTTCACTTAACATCCTCTGGTCATTTTCTGGTGTCAAAAAATGTTTCCAATCATAAAAAAGGCCATTAGGATGAACAAATTGAAGTTCAAATTCGGCCTCTGGTTGGTTCCATTCAGCAATGATTTCAATAGGACCTTCTAATGAGTTAGTTGAATAGTTTGGAGCAGGAGAATTAAATCCTTTTCCATGCTCCATAAGCCGTTCCATTTCTTTTTTGACTATTTGATCAAGACCGTCATCGTAATTTGCACCTTCCGCGAATAAATTTAGATAACCATTGTATAGATTCCATGCCCTTTTCTTCCTTCCTATTTTTGTATTGATATTGGCCAAATCTCGATAAGATTGAGAATGCAAGGGTCTTAGCCTTAAAATTCTTCTGTAAATCTGAAGAGCTCTTTCCAACTGACCAGCTTCTTCGTATTTGTAGGCAGCTATTTTAAGGGCATTTGAATCGTCATAAAAAAGTTCTTCTATATTCGACAAAATCAATAAAGAGGTATTTCTATCGTGCCATTTATCTTCAAAAACCTCAAATACATCGGAAAAAAAATGGGGGAAGTGTCGATACAAATCTCTAATCTCTAAATATCTTTTATAAGCCTCTGAGGCATCCTTGCTTTCGATTATCTTTTGAACAGGTTTGGAAGTGCCTCCGGATTTGGATATCCCAATAATAGCATCCTTTTGATAAACATTTCTATTCAAGAACCCTGAATTAGGATTTCCGTTATTGCTTGGGTTATCCTGCCCATTGTTAGATGTTCTACGTGTTCTCACTATCACAATTCCGGCTACAGCTATTGAGCCGTAACGTGCTGCAGCCCAGCTCCCAGGCATAACGGTGACAGTTTCTATCTCATGGGCACTTATAAAAGGAATATTATCAGTGTCCTTAAGAATGTTACCATCTATATCCCATGCTGCTCCTACCAATCCGGAGAAGTTTCTATGCCCTCCCCTGATCAATACTAATTTGTTGTCACTTGAACCGGTAGGGGCCAGCCTTACACCTGGTAATGCATTCTGAATAACATCATAGATGTCCACAGAAGAAGGAGGGATTTTGTCCGAAGTCACTGTCCGTACTGAGAAACCCGAACTTTTTTTATCAAGTACTCCAAAATTTGTTTTGATTTTTTGTTTGCTATCAATACCTGCCTCGGACTTAGTTTCTCCTTCAACTACAACTTCATCTAGGTAGTTTAGGTTTGAAGACATGAAGATGTCTTCCTCATTTGTGGTTTCATCTATCAGAACTTCAATGGAATCACGGTCTGGATACGAAAAAATGAGGGACTCTGAGGGTTTTCCATCTATACGGTACTTTCCGTTTTTATCGGTGGTGGTGATCCGATCAGTTCCTTTAACAGATACATTGACACCCTCTAATGGCCCACTTAGGTCAGTTACTACTCCAGATATGGATTTTTCTTTGTGTATTGGATTTTTATAGGAATAATCTTCAAACTTGGTTAAATCTTGTCTTTCAGGACTTTTCAAGTACATTATTGGACTTTTATTCTGTTTAATACCGTGTCCTAAATCAATGTGGCTTCCCCCATTGGCTTCCCCTAGTGTTTTTAAAAAAAGTCTATTGTATTTTTTTCTGCTGTTAATGGTGAAAAGCACCAATTCTTTTTCTGTGTTCGTTTTATCTGGAAAATTTATTCCATCGGAAAATAATAATACCGTTCCTGAAAGTTTTCCAATTTTATTCCAAATATCATAGGCTATGCCACCATCATAAGTGATATCCCTTATTTTCAATTTTAGATGGCTCCAATCACCTTTTTTTATTTGATATTTCTGAGAGAATGTTACATCGTTGCTTAATATCAATAGTGATACATCCGCATCATTCAGATATTCAAAATACTCATCCAAAAGAAGAATCTCTTGTTCAATCTTTTTGGATGAAAGTGAGAACGATGCATCCCATAGGATAGTCACATGAGAAGGTTTTTTTCGCTCTTTACGGGGTTCATTAATTATTGAACTTTCCGAAGCAGGTTTTTTATTGGACAGATGGTATTCCATACCAACTAACGAGCTACAGCCTAAGGTCAATAAAAGCAGGTGAGTTTTTAAAAAGTAAAATATCATACGATAATTTGGGTGCTAACTTGACATTTAAAAGAAATAAATTCTTTTTAGAAAAAACATCAGTTCAATTAAATACAAAAGTAATTTAAAAATTATTATACTCTAATATCTTATTCAATTTGTAGGAATTTATTTTATATATTGTAGCCTAATAATTTAAAATGAAACATTTATGAAAAAAGATTTAAAAGAGTTGAGATTAAACAAAAAAGTAATCTCCAACCTGAACGCGTTGAACAAAATTGTAGGTGGTAAAACAGGTCATACTTGTGATGCTTGTAGCCCACCTTCACATACCAATTATCCAGGTTGCAATCATCTATAAGTGTAACTCTATTTAAATAACAAAAAAACATCGATTGTTATTCGTAATAATCGATGTTTTGTTTATTTGACGATTTAAGTTAAGGCTAAATTTTCTGGGGGATTAGCCAATTGTAGTGCGGACTAGAAGCCGGTTTTTGGAACTTTATAGTACAATTAATTTATAGTTAGCCATCCTAGGCCTATCCAATTCGATTTATGAATCGTACCTATAGTAGGTTTCATGGATACTCTTTTTCAAACCATCATGGTTCCTAAATGCAGTCCATTTTTGATGTTTTACTAAAACTCAGGAAAAAGATTCTAAAAAGTATATTTCTTATGACACATAGATGTCAATATGAGGTTTTTCCGAATTATGTGCTACGCACACCTCTACTTTCCTTTGATGCGTATAAAAATCTGACCACTCAAAAGACAGTTTCAAACCAAGATTTTAAGGATATCTGTAATGACCCAATAACTCGAGAAGCTCTTTTCTTGGCTTCACCGTCATTACTAATGGAAATAGATAGATGGCTGGAAAAGGGTATCACAGATAGATCAAAGATTAAAAAACTGCAACATTCCATTCTAAAATATTATGCCCGAATGACATCGAGGTGCACACCTTTTGGAATATTTGCTGGTTGTGCGATAGGCCAGTTTGGACATGAAACAAAAATAGAACCAAGGGGTTTGCTCGCAATCAGACGCCATACTCGACTGGATATGAACTATTTAGTTGCATTGTCTCAGAACCTGGCAAAAAACAGATCAATCAAGGAACAACTTCTTTACTATCCCAATTCCAGTTTATATAAAGCAGGAAACCAATTGCGGTATGTAGAATATAGCTATGTTGGTTCAAAGAGGCATCATCAAATTTCCGCTGTCGATGGAAGTGAGTTTATTAGGAAAATACTTGACAAGGCCGTCAAAGGTTCATCTGTAATGGAACTATCCAAATTGTTGGTTACCAAGGATATATCTTTTGAAGAAGCACATGCGTTCGTATATGAATTAATTGATAATCAAATTCTGGTCAGCGAATTAGAACCATCGGTATCGGGGCCTGAATTTATGGACCAAATCCGCTCAGTCCTAAGTGGATTGGAAAAAACAGACGAAATCTTATCTGTTCTAAACGATGTTCATAAGGAATTTGAAAGTATGAACGATCAATTGGGAGTGTGTCACAAAAAATACTTGGGACTAGGTAATAAAATCAAAAGCTTGGAAACAGAATTTGAATCCAAATACTTATTTCAAGTGGATTTAGAACCTACCTTCAATAAAAACACACTCAGTAATGAAGTAATGTATGATGTCCAAAAAGGGTTTACCTTTTTGAACAGAATATCTCTTCGTCGAGAGGACACTCTACTTTCTAAGTTTAAAGATGCATTTTACGATAGGTTCGAAGGTAGGGAGGTTCCATTGGCCATCGCATTGGATACGGAAATGGGATTAGGGTATATTCAAAACCAAGATACGGGAGATGTTAATCCCTTGGTAGATAATCTGGTAGTCAACGCTCAAAAAAAAGAAAGTCAAGCAAGAAACCTAAAATGGACAACAATAGATTCTTTCTTTCAAAAAAAATTACTTGAGGCACATAAAACCGGTGCTTATACAATTAAAGTTACTGATGAAGACTTTGAAGGATATGAGGTTATATGGGATGACTTGCCTGATACAATCTCATGTATGATTGAACTTATTAATGTGGATGGGGTAAAGAAAATAAAATTCAATGGAGGCGGTGGTTCCAGTGCAGCCAATCTGATTGGCCGTTTTTGTCACGGGGATTCCAAGCTTTTCGAACATGCTAATAAAATAATTGAGGTTGAGAACCAAATGAATAAGGACAAAATCATGGCGGAGATTGTTCACCTGCCCGAATCCAGAGTGGGCAATATACTTATGAGACCGGATTTTCGAAAGTACGAAATTCCTTATTTAGCAAGGTCCATTCAACCTTCACAATACCAACTGAGCATCGATGACTTGTGGGTGTCGGTAAAAGGGAACAGGTTAGTTCTCAGATCAAAAAAATACAATGCTGAAGTAATTCCCCGTTTGACCAACGCACATAATTATAGTAGCAATGCACTTCCTATATATCACTTTTTATCTGATATACAGAATCAAGGAAACAGGGGAGGGTTGTGGTTGAATTTGGACAAGTTTACGGAGGATTTTGATTTCTTCCCTAGGATAGAGTATGAAAACTTGATTCTCTTAGAAGCAACATGGAACCTGAAAAAAGATCACGTGCGAGAATTGATTGAAAATCAGGAAGATGATATCGCCTTAATTGATGAACTGAAAGTCTTTAAAAAAAGGATGAACATGCCTTCATTTGTTAAGCTTTTAGATGGTGATAATGAGCTTCTAGTAAATCTGGATAATCTCACATCGGTAAGGATGCTTCTGGATATAATTACCAAAAGGGATAGTTTCAGACTATCTGAATTTTTACATGGAAAAGAAGGCGTTGTAGCAATGAACGATACTTACTTTACCAACCAAATAATTGTATCATTTTACAATTCATCCAAACTGGATTAAAATGTTTTAAATGAATAACATCAAAGTTGATAGAAACTTAATTCCCGGAGATGAATGGCTATACTACAAAGTTTACGCAGGCCCGAAAACCTCGGATTCTATTCTTACGGATATTATTAAACCTGTTACGGAAAAGTTGTTAGAGGAAAAAATAATAAAGAGTTGGTTTTTCATTCGTTACACTGACCCCAAACACCACCTACGGCTACGGTTCCAAGTTTTTGATTTGAAAAACATTGGCGAGGTAATTAACAGATTATACCCATATTTTAAACAGCTTATGAATGAAGATTTAATTTGGAAAACCCAAATAGAGACATATCAGCGAGAATTGGAAAGGTATGGAGATAATACCATGGAATTGTCGGAGGAGATTTTTTTTCATGACAGTGTCTGTATCGTCAACTTTTTAGATATGATAGAAGGAGATGAAGGAGAAGAACTTAGATGGTTATTTTCCCTTAGGGCAATGGACCGCTTCCTTGATACTTTTGCATATTCACTTGAGGAGAAATTGAGCCTCTTAGATCGTTTAAAAACTGGATTTGGAATTGAATTTGGAATTTCCAGGCCTTTAAAAAAACAGCTGGATGATAAGTATCGTGCAGAAAGTAAAAAAATAGAGCGATTCATGCGACTGAAAAATGAAGACAAGTCGACTTTTTACCCTATCCTAGAAATCTTGGATCAAAGAGAGTTCCGAATCCAACCATTGGCTTTGCGTATTAATGGGCACAAGAAAAGAGACGGTCTTAAGGTGAGATATAATGATTTAATGGCCAGTTACCTGCATATGTTTATGAATCGATTATTTAAATCCAAAAACCGTCTTCATGAATTGGTCTGCTATGATTTTCTTTATCGTTATTATAAATCGGTAGTTGCGCGGAAGAAATATAAAAAACCAAATACCTCTGCTAAGATGGTAGCTCATAAAATGGGAGTTGTCAAAGGTAACTAGTTCACAACATTAGACATTCATCCCAATTGTTCTGCTTTTCTGATAAATAATCCATAATTGCCAACCCAATTCCGGCAACACCGTCCAATAATGAAAGTTTTGTGTTCCATCCAAGTTTGTCACCGTCCCACTGCATATAGCCAGCATATCCATTGGCATGACAAGCTTTTTCAATTCCATCTTTAATCCAAAAAGCAGCGGAGCTTTTAAAATGATGACTGTGATGGAGTTTGTGCAATTTGTTGTATATCAGTGCATTTCCAAACGAACCATGGCAAATTCCGGCGTCTACCACCTTGGTTTCGTTGGGTTCTTTTCTTTCCGAAGTCTGAAGCAGAATTTGTGTAGCATATTTTTCCAGTGTCATATCTTGCCTCTCCTTTGCTGTTTGCAAAAGTGAAATGCCAATTCCAAGATCTCCATAACACCAAGCTATTCTTCCATTATATTCAACTGGATGTCCGGGTTCTACCCAGTTTGGGAATACGGACAGCCCACAATCATCTGGATTTTTCTGTTCTTGCAAATAATTAAGTATTCCTTCAACCATTTTTATTGAGCTATCAGAAACTTCATCTATGGCAGATACCCTTGTCAGGAAATTGAGAATACTTGACATACCATGCGATAGACCAAGATTATAAACCTTTGCGTTGTTCTTGGCATATAGAATGGATTGCCACTTGCGCATGTCGTCATTAACGATAGAAATTGAATCCAATTGAAGGATTAGTTTCGTTAGGTATGTTCGATATCTTTTTTTTAACTTTTCGTCTTGAGTGTGTTTATAGCGCTTAAAAAAATAAAAGCCATAGCCAATAGCTCCATGCAGAAAATCGTAATCGCCCTTTAATAGGCTAGATTTCATGCATGTAAATAGATACTCATCAAAAGGCGCTAAAAAATCATCGCAATCCACTTCAATAAAACCTTCAGCAGCTAAATGCTGAACTGTCCAACCCATACCGGCAATTCCGCTACAGTATGTAGAATAGGTATACCCCTTATTCATTTTGTCAATACAAAGTGAGATCATTTCCAGGCCTAAATCCATTTGTTTTTCAGAATTTAGATATTGTGCATAGTAAAATTGAAACATCGCACAGCCGGAGATTCCAGCCAAAACACCTATGTCCTTTTCTTCCGAATATTTCTCCTGGACGACTTGGCTTATATCAGTTAATTTTTCTTTTAGGGTGGTTCTAATGTTCATGCTGAAGTATCAAATAATCCATCAAGGGCAAGGGTTATCAATGATAATGTATGACCGAAAAGCTCAAAAGGCTAAACCGAGTGGCAATAATGGATGAAAAAAGTATATAATTTGGGCAAGAATAAAAAAAGGTAGATTAGCCAATAACCTACCTTGAAGAGTTAGATGTTTAAGAATTACGGGCAGGCGCAATCACTGGGATTATGGATTGTTCCACCATCGCAAGTGCAGGTATTGCCCGTGTTGCATCCTGTTTGGAAAGTGGGAAAGGTCCAAGTTCCTCCTCTGAGGTTTTCCTTACTTAAGTTGGAAATAACCTTTTTGTTAAGCTCCAGAAGATTTTTTTTGTTTTTTTTCATGACATGTTGCTTTTTAATATTAAATACATTAATAAATTTATAGATAAATTCTTACAAAAAATTCAGAAAAAAGTTAAATTAATATCTTCTATTGTTCTCAAAGTTTCAAATGTTCGGGTTTCTTATTCTGACAATAACTTAGTTGTGGGGGCATAAAACCCTTAGGAGGTTGTCTAGTTTGATATTCAAGTTCTTGATTCACCAATTTAGATGAATAAATATGTTTAATTTAAAATTGAACGGTTACTACTAAAAAAATACTCAACGGCTAAAAGTCTTTCTTAAATGATAAAATATTCGTTGCAAAATTGAAAGTTCTTCAACAACTACTTCAGCTGTACCCTGCATTTCTTGTCTAAAGTTGATTTTTTTGTCAAAAGAGGTGGTTAAACTTTTAATTTCAATGTAAAGTGTATACAACGTTTGTCCATCCTGTTTTGGAACTTCTGAAATATTCTGCACTTTTCCCTCCAAACTTCCCCACTCTTGGAATGGATAGTTATCCAGTTTAACGATTACCCTCTGTCCCGATCTAACCTTTCCAGAGTTTTGAATGGGCAAGGTCACTCTACCAATAAATCCATCTAGATTGTCCCTTGGTACTACCGTGAAAACTGTTTGCCCAATAGAAACATTTTGATATTTGTTCCATATGTCAAAAACGGTAACTTTTCCCGTGATAGGACTTTTAAAAATATACTTATGTTCCCATTGCATTATACTATTTATCAGATTTTGATGTGCTTTTTCTAGTTGCTGTATGTGACTGTTTTTAAGTTCCATGCCTTCAATATTGGACTTTGTCAGCAAGTTGTTAAAGCTGGCGATGGCAATTTGTGTGTTGGAGATACCAGTTCTAAAACCTTCATATTGTTGTTTATCCAATAAAAATTTCCTTTGATTCCCTTCATGTTCAGCTTTGGATATCACTCCTTTTTCGAATAATCTCTTACTACGATCCAAAGCAATATTTGATAGTTTTAGATCTTCTTGAATTAGCAATAATTGCTCTTGTTGTTTCGCCAAAAGAAATTTCTGTTCCATTAATTGTTTGCTGATTACAGCAGATTCCTTTTTGTTTGGAGTCAAGGAATTATATAGAATGTAATCCTGGTACCTTGTGATGAAATCCCCATAAGCACTTTGTACTTCTCCCACCTCAAGGTGAGGGGGAAATACGGCCTTAAGACTATCCAAATGCGCCATAGGTTGCCCTAAATTTTTAGTTTTCTCCAATAAATAGTAGATATCTTCAATATTTGCAGTATTCTCTATTTCACCCAATCTTTGATCTTTGATAACAAACTGGCCTGGTTCAACGAAAATGTTGGCTAATTTTCCTGAAGATTTAGATTTCAAATGTACTGGAGGGTTCTTACTGGTAACAATTATTTGGGCTGGGATTATATCATTATAGCTAATTATGGAGGTAGCGAACAATAGTAAAAGAAAAATAACGAATATTACCGTAGTCCCGAACCGTATGACCCAGTTAGGAGCTTTTCCAAGAATTTCCCTTACCTGATCGGAACGCTCATCCCAATTATCCATATGTCTACTTGATTGTTCCATACAGTTATTTTCCCAATTCCAATTGGTTCTTTACCAATGTATAATACATACCTTTTTTTGAGGTTAACTCATCATGGTTTCCCTGCTCTATGACCATTCCTCCATCCAGAACAATTATTTGATCCGCGCTTTTTACCGTGCTCAATCTATGTGCCACTACAAGGACAGTTTTACCTTTATAAAAATCCTGCAACCGTTTCATGATAATTTTTTCGTTATTAGCATCCAATGCGCTTGTAGCCTCATCAAAAAAAATGTAGGCCGGATCTTTATAAACAGATCTAGCAATTAATATACGTTGCCTTTGACCACCACTAATATTCGCTCCACTACTGCCTATTTTGGATTGGTAGCCCAATGGAAGGGTCTCTATGAATTCTTCGATGTTGGCTACATGAGCCGCATGGGATAATTTTTTTCTATCGATAATACCTTCTGAAAGCGATTCTGTAATATTCCTGGCAATGGTATCATTAAATATAAATCCATCCTGCATTACAGTGCCACAGTTACTTCTCCAAAATCGGGCATGTATGTTTTTAAGTTTAGTATTACCAACTGAAATGGTTCCAGTTGTAGGGTTGTAAAATTTCAACAAGAGTTTGATCAATGTGGTTTTTCCACTCCCGCTAGCACCTACAATGGCTGTTACCTTACCCTCAGGTATTTTTAGATTAATGTCTTTTAATACCCATGGTGATGTCTGGCCACCATATCTGAAGCTGAGGTTTTTAATTTCAATAACCTTGTTTTTTGGAAATTCTGATATGAGATTGTCGTTGGCCTCTTCCTCATCTTTTTTTGCATGAATTTCTGCAAGTCTTTCCAGACTGATTTTTGCATCCTGACCTGTTTGAAGAAAAGTTATAAAATTATTTATTGGCAAGTTAAGTTGTCCAATTATATATTGGACTGATAGCATCATACCCAATGTTAGATTTCCTTCAATAACTGATTTAGCAGCGATAAAGGTTATAAAAATGTTTTTGAGCTCATTAAAGAATTGACCTCCCACATTTTGAGTTTGAGAAAGGGATAAACTTTTGATCGACACTTTGAACAGCCTGACTTGAATGGCTTCCCATTCCCAGCGCCTTCTTCTTTCAGACCCATTAAGCTTTATTTCTTGCATCCCAGAAATGAGCTGGTAAATACTACTTTGGTTATCCGCTAACTGGTCAAATCGTTTATAATCTAATTCTGCCCGTTTTTTTAAAAAAATTAGGGTCCATCCAACATAAATTAAAGACCCCAGCATAAAAATGGTAAATATCACTAGGTTGTAATATGCCAACACTATGCCGAAGACAACTAAATTAAAGGCAGAAAAAAGGGTGTTCAGGGTAGTACTGGATAGAAAGCTTTGTACACGATCGTGGTCATAGATTCTTTGGATAATATCCCCAGTATTTTTGGAATCAAAAAAGGAGATTGGGAGTCTCATCAACTTTGTAAGGAAATCTGCAATTAAATTGATGTTTATTCGACTTGTTAGATGGAGTAAAATCCATCCTCGAATGATTTCAACGCTGGTTTGGGACAAAAACAAAGTGAGTTGAGCAATAAGAATCAAATAAATGAAGTTGATATTTTGGTGACTAATTCCATAATCCACAACAGCCTGTGTCAAAAATGGAAAAATTAGTTGTAATAAACTTCCAACCGCAAGTCCAATAAAAAGCTGTACTATATATTTTTTATAGGGCTTGAAATACCAAAATAAAAATCTGAAACCGTACTCCTTTTTTTCTATTGCCTCTGATTTATAGAATGTTGGAGTGGGCTCTAATAACAATAAATACCCTTCGGAAGTCTTCTCATTAGCATTCTCCCCAATCCATCCAGTCAAAAAATCTTTTTTGGAATACTGTATTAATCCATATGCGGGATCAGCAACGTATACTTTGTTCCTTTCAATTTTGTACACAACAACAAAATGTCTTTGCCTCCAATGGGCTATAAGGGGCAAAGGAGCTTCCTTTTCAAAAGTTTCAAAGTCAAGACTCACAGCCATGGTATGAAAACCTATTTCTTCGGCGGCTTCCGCAATACCCCCTAAGGAGACACCAGTTTTTGTAATATTTGATTTTTGTCGTAAAAAATCGATAGCATATTCTTTACCGTAGAACTTGGTAATCATTCGCAAACAAGTTGGGCCACAATCCATTTGATCCAGCTGTTTGAAATAAGGAAACTTTTTTGAGGGCATTGGCTAAGTTGGAAGTTGTAATAATTTTCTAAATGTAAAGAATATTCTTTCTTTTTAATAGCATAAAAACTACAATAAATCATTTTGAAGTTTCTGAATCTGTAAAAGGCCCCAATGTGGATATTGATAAGAGTTCAAATTGCTTTGGCGGGCAGGTATAATTTGATAGATTTTAACTAGAGGTATTTTTATATTTTAATATAGCTGTTTCTTCTTTGTTGAATATTTGGCACCCGCAAAAAAACCACGTAGCTCAGCTGGATAGGATATCTGCTTTCCAAGTAGACAGTTTTAGTTTTCAATTTTGCCTTTACTCTAGAGGTTTCATTCTGTTGTGTCTTTTCTCTTAATTGTCCCATTCCATCCGGAATCTTGCTATCGAGAACCTTGGCATAGATTTGAGTGGTTTTTAAGGAATGATGCCCTAACATTTTGCTCACAGTCGAAATTGAAACTTCTTTGGACAGGGTGACCGTGGTCGCAAAGGTATGCCGTGCTAAATGGGTGGTCAGGCTTTTGCTGATGCAATAGACATCCGCTATCTCTTTTAGATAGGCATTTGACTTTTGATTGGTCTGCACGGGCAACACCCCTTAGCCATCCAAAACGCATGGATGTTCACTATATTTTTAACAATAGTTTCAGCGGGAGGTAGTAGGGGAATGCTACTAATGGCCTTTGTTTTCTTTCGCGCCATCTTGATTGATCGGTAACCACCGATCCCGATGATGATATCTTCCTATTTCAACAGTTTCACATCGGCATAAGCCAGACCTGTATAGCAACAGAACACAAAAATATGACGCGCTAAGTCAAGTCGTGGCAAAAAGGATTTTTTGTTCTGTAAAGTCCAGCTCTGCTTGGGTTAAAAATTGTTTCTCCTCGGTCTTCCAACTGGCCTTCCAATGAAAGAAAGGATCTCTGCTGATCCATTCATTGGCATAGGCAATGCGAATAATTTTTTTGAAGTTAACGATATACTTTATGGTCATATTATGTTCGCAATTTCGTTTTGACTTTAAAAAGTATCCCAGCCCTGTGACAGACTTACGGTCGACCCTACGAACAGGAATGTCATTTCTAGATTAGTTGTTGGATATATCCCGAAACGTGCTTATAAGCCGCTTTATATCGTTGTAAAGTTTCTTTTGTGAAACCTTTCCCCAACAAATTTTCCATTTAATCATTATGTTCCTGGAAGATTTCTAGAACCATGTGTACTTTACTTTCCTTACCCGAATAGATGTTTTTGATAGTGGTGACGGAAACACCTTGGTCTTCGCTAAGTAAAGTATCTCGGATTTTAAAACAACGGTTTTTGACTGTGTCCAAAAATCGATTGACCTTCGACACTTCAAGACCAGTTCCCCCATAATCTGCCTGCTCTGGATTCCCGTCGCCGTTCTTCAACAGTCCATCTTAAACTAAATTCCGCCCGCTTACCATTGACCGTAACCCTAGCGTAAATCGTTACTTTTCCGTCTGTATCAGACTCTCTTTTTTAGGGTAAAAAAGGACATTTATTGCTCCAAACATTGGTGACTCTTTTAAAGGGGTGTTCAGAGGCATGGTGAGAGTCACCTTTTTTATGGTTTTAGATGGTGTTTTTTTGGAACTAAATAAAATGAAAAAGCCTGTAAATCATTGACCTACAGGCTTTATGCTGAAATTTAATAAATTTTCAGCGGTCTGGACGGGACTCGAACCCGCGACCCCCTGCGTGACAGGCAGGTATTCTAACCAACTGAACTACCAGACCAATGATTTTATCTTTTGCAGACTCTGGCAACAGCCAGATTCAAATCTTGTTCATTTGCTTTTTGCAAAGCGAGTGCAAATATACATTTCCGTTTCGTATTCAACAAAAGAATTTTTTAAAAATTGAGCTAAACAAATTTTTGCCGCTCAATCATAAAGGTGTTGAGTACTTGCGAGAAATTGGAGCGCACGTCCACATCAACATATTTGATTTTGTATTGCGCGCATTTAAGTTTTAATCCTTCTTGGTACTGCTTCACTTTTTCCTGATATACCTCCCGTATATTTTCGGCATAAAGATCAATATGTGCCCCGGTCTCAACATCCAAATAACGCTTCGGGGAATTTTCAAAATTGAACTCAAGCTCATGCTCATAATCCAACAAATGAAAAAGGACGACCGAGTGTTTATTGTACTTCAAATGCCGGAGGGCTTCAAAAAGCTGGGCTTCCTCAGTTTCGGTCTGGAACATGTCCGAAAACAAAAAAATAAGACTTCGTCTATGTATTTTTTCCGCAATTTGATGTAGAAAGGTATAAGTCTTCGTCTCTTGAGATGCACTGAGTACCCTTGAAACCTCGTTAAGTTTGGAATAGAGCATCTGAAAATGTCGTTCACTACTTTTTTCAGAGGTATGGAAATCATACATATCGGAATAAATACTTAATCCAACGGCATCTCGCTGTCGTTTTAAAATTTGCATTAGGGAAGCAATGGCCAGTACTCCAAAACCAATCTTGTTGAGATTGTCAATTCCTAAATTTTCCACTTTTGGGTAGTACATGGAAGTCGAATTGTCCAATATCATATGACACCTGAGGTTGGTTTCATCCTCATAGCGTTTGGTATACAATCGGTCCGTTTTAGCAAAAAGCTTCCAATCTATATGTTTGGTGCTCTCCCCAGGGTTGTAAATCTTATGTTCCGCAAACTCTGCTGAAAAACCGTGGAACGGACTTTTGTGAATACCGCTAATAAAGCCTTCCACAATTTGGTTGGCCAACAACTCCAGATTTTGGAAGAGCTGCGATTTATGAAGTTCCGATCTTACGTCCATAATCAAATTCAGGCTCAATATAAAACAAAAAAGGCTTGACATTTGCCAAACCTTTTTTAAAATCCTTTAGGATTAATTTGTTTATAACACAGCCTCTATGGCATCGGTATATACCTTTTTGGGCGATACCCCAACTTGACGATTTACAATTTCTCCATTCTTGAAAACCAATACTGTGGGGATATTACGCACTCCATATTTAGCTGCAAATTGCTGGTTGGCATCAACATCAACCTTACCAACAACCGCTTTGCCTTCATATTCTTGACTTACTTCTTCGATGATAGGACCTACCATTCTACAAGGACCGCACCAAGCTGCCCAAAAATCCACGACTACAGGTTTGTCGCTCTTAAGTACCACGTCATCAAAAGTTGCATCTGTTATTTCTAGTGCCATTGTATTTGTTTTAATATTCGCAAATTTAGTCAAATAATGCCCACTTTCCTTACTGCTAAGGTATTCGTTTTCATTATTGTGCCATCAGCGTTTGTTATACGTCTCCTAGTTTAATTTGTAATGTATCTCGTTCTCTTCCAAGGCCGAAAGTAATTCGCTATTGATTTTTACCTTTTGTTTTCTACTGGATAGATTGAGTTTGATTTCCTCCTGCATCTCGTAGACCACAAAATTTAAGGTATGGTCGCCCTTATGGGAACGAAGTGTATCTTTTAGGGTTTGGATTCTCTTTTCCTGCAAACGGGCAATGTCCAGCTTGATGGTCAGTTTTTTGGCAAAGGTCTCCATAACATCCTGAATCATCTTGATCATCCTGAATTCCAATCGTGGGTCAGATTTTTTACCTGTTTCCCTGTTCACCCATCCTTCTTTTACAAAAGCCCTGACATAAACCATATGATTGATAAGCATATGCTTACGATGCTCCAGGTATTGTTCACCAAAAATTCGGAACTCATAGGATTCCGTATAATCCTCCAAGGTGAAAATGCCCCAGGGTTTTCCATTCTTTGAAGTTCGATGTTGAACGTCGGTAATGACCCCAGCGAATGAAAGCTCCCGGTTCACATAGTCCTCAAGATTATGGACGAAGGAAACACCGGTGTTACAAAATGCTTTGATTTCTTTTTTGAAATCGTCCAGAGGGTGTCCCGAAATATAAATGCCCACCACTTCCTTTTCGCGCCTAAGCTTTTGCATAGTGCCCCAATCTTCGCAAGGCGGAACAACAGGCTCAGGAATCTGAACTTCACTCGATTCACCAAACATGTCCAGTTGTGATGCATTCTGACTCTCCTGAAATCTGGAAGCGTTTTTAATGAGCTTTTCCAGAAAAACAACACCATCACCCTCATCATGGAAATATTGGGCCCGATGGATGCCGCCAAAAGAATCAAACCCTCCTGCGAGCGCCAAATTCTCGAACGATTTCTTATTGGCCGCTCTCAGGTCAATGCGTTTGGCCATATCAAAAACAGAGGTGTATGGACCATCCTCTTTTCGATTTTCCACAATGGTTTCCACAGCAGAACGCCCAACACCTTTTATGGCCCCCATTCCAAAACGTACAGCGTTGTTTTGGTTTACCGCAAACTTGTAATAGGATTCGTTGACATCCGGCCCAAGCACCTCAAGTCCCATCCGCTTACATTCCTCCATAAAGAAGGTCACCTGCTTAATATCGTTCATATTATTGGAAAGCACCGCTGCCATATACTCAGCGGGGTAGTGGGCCTTAAGGTATGCTGTTTGGTAGGCGATATACGCATAACAGGTGGAATGGCTTTTATTGAAGGCATAGGAAGCAAAGGCTTCCCAGTCTTTCCATATTTTCTCCAAAACCTCCCTAGGATGACCGTTCTTTTCCCCACCATCTAAAAATTGTGGTTTTAGTTTCTGCAGTAGAGCGAAGATTTTTTTCCCCATGGCTTTCCGTAACACATCTGCATCACCTTTGGAGAAACCTGCCAGCTTCTGGGAAAGCAACATCACCTGTTCTTGGTAAACGGTGATTCCGTAGGTCTCTTTAAGGTACTCTTCCATATCTGGAAGGTCGTATGTGATTTCCTCCTCCCCATGCTTCCGGGCAATAAAGCTGGGAATATATTCCATAGGACCGGGGCGGTAGAGCGCATTCATTGCGATAAGATCATCAAAAACCGTAGGTTTTAAGTTTTTCATATGCTTTTGCATCCCCGGAGATTCGTACTGGAATATCCCAACCGTATCACCCCGTTGGAAAAGCTCATAGGTCTTTTCATCGTCCAAAGGAAAATCATCCGGAACAAGTTCCACTCCGGTTCTTGCTTTTACTATTTTTACCGTATCCTTGATCAGCGTCAACGTCTTAAGCCCTAAAAAGTCCATTTTGAGCAGACCTGCACTCTCCACAACAGAGTTGTCGAATTGGGTAACATATAAATCCGAATCCTTCGCCGTGGCAACAGGAACAAAGTTGGTAATGTCATCCGGAGTAATGATTACCCCACAGGCATGAATTCCCGTATTTCTTAGTGAGCCTTCAAGCACTCGGGCCATGTTGACCGTCTGTCCTTCTAAATCATCGCCTTCAGAAATATTGAGGAGTTGATGGATTTTATCCAGATCATCTGAACGAAACTTTTTCTTAAGGTCTGCCTCGTCCACTCCAAATATTTTGTTCAGTTTGGACATGTTCGGGATGAGCTTGGCAATTCTATCCGCTTCGCTTAAGGGTAAATCCAGCACCCTCGCCGTATCCCTAATGGAAGATTTGGCGGCCATAGTGCCATAGGTGATAATCTGGGCCACTTGATTGGCCCCATATTTATCGATAACATAATCCATGACCTTGCCGCGCCCCTCATCATCAAAGTCAATGTCAATATCGGGCATGGACACCCTGTCCGGATTAAGGAATCGCTCAAAAAGTAAGTCATACTTTAAAGGGTCTATATTTGTGATTCCCAGACAATAGGCTACCACGGACCCTGCGGCCGATCCACGGCCAGGGCCTACAGAAACACCCATATTTCTGGCCTCCCTGATGAAATCCTCCACAATGAGGAAGTAACCGGGATATCCAGAATTTTCGATAGTGCCCAACTCAAAATCTATTCGTTCCGTAATCTCATCTGTAATGGTGCCGTACCGTTTTTCCGCACCTTGATAGGTAATGTGTTTGAGATAGGCATTCTCTCCACGTTTCCCGCCATCGGCCATATCTGCTTCAACCTTAAATTCGGCTGGAATATCAAACTTGGGCAACAGAACATCTCGGGCTAAATCAAAAGGTTCCACCTTGTCCACAATTTCTTGAATGTTCAGAATGGCTTTCGGAACATCTTTGAAAAGGGACTTCATTTCGTCTGAGGATTTGAAGTAATACTCCTGATTGGGCAGGCCATATCGGTAACCTCGACCTCTTCCAATCGGTGTTGTCTGCTTTTCGCCGTCCTTTACGCACAATAAAATGTCGTGCGCCTCTGCATCTTCTTTAGCGCAGTAATAGGTGTTATTGGTGGCAACTAACTTTACCTCATGTTTTTTGGCCAGTTGGAGCAAAACCTGGTTGACCCTATCTTCATCTTCCTGGCCATGGCGCATTATTTCAATATATAGGTCGTCTCCAAATTCCTGTTTCCACCATAGTAGGGCTTCCTCTGCCTGTTTTTCACCGGTGTTGAGAATTTTATTGGGTACTTCCCCATACAGATTCCCTGTGAGGACCATGACATCCTCTTTGTATTGCGATATGATTTTTCGATCTATTCGGGGAACGTAATAAAAACCATCCGTATAGGCGATGGAGGACATCTTGGCCAGGTTGTGATAGCCATTTTTGTTCTTGGCCAATAGGACAATTTGGTAACCGTGGTCTTTTACATTCTTGTTGGTATGGTCATCGCATACATGAAATTCACATCCAATAATTGGGGTAATCTCTTTTTCGGAAGGAGTTTCCCCATTGGCTTCCTGTTCAGCATTTCTTTCCTTAACACCTTTGTTGTGGGCTTTTATCTCTTTCACAAAATGAAAAGCCCCCATCATATTGGCATGGTCCGTTAGGGCAACGGCCGGCATGTCATTTTCAGCTGCTGATTTAACCAGGCTTTTAATGTTTATGGTAGACTGCAGTACGGAGAACTGGGAGTGGTTGTGCAAATGTGCAAAAGGTACATCGGCAAGATGGGCAACATTTTGGTTGATTTCATCTTCGGAGATTCCGCCAGTATCCTTGGCCCAAAGTGCATCCGCAATTTCTTTGGAGGCCTTTTTTAGGTTGAGGTGTTTGAGGCCAATAAGTTCGATTTCCTGAGGGTTGGCGGCTGAAAACTTTTCAAAATAATCAGGTTGAACATCCAGCTGCTGAATTGAAAAGTGTCTGTTCCGAACCAATTCCAAAAAGCATCTCGTGGTGGCCTCAACATCAGCGGTGGCATTATGGGCTTCTGCGAAAGGTTCCCCAAACAAATGCTCATGGAGTTCGGTTAGGGTCGGCAATTTAAATTTTCCACCACGACCTCCTGGGATTTTGCACATTTCGGCAGTAGCCTCAGTACAGGTATCCAAAACGGGAAGCGATGTCAAACTATTTTTGACATCCAGTCTGTAGAACTCGCAGCCCATGACGTTAACGTCAAAACCCACATTTTGACCCACGATAAATTTGGCTTTGGATAGGGCCTCGTTAAAAGCATCCAATGTCTCTTGCAACGAAATACCTTGTTCTTCTGCCAATGCTGTTGAAATGCCGTGTACCTGCTCCGATTCGTAAGGAATGTTGAATCCATCAGGTTTTACCAACATATCCTTGTGCTCTACCAGATTCCCCAGTTCATCATGAAGTTGCCAGGCAATCTGAACGCATCTAGGCCAGTTGTCGGTATCGGTTATGGGAGCATCCCAGCGTTTGGGCAATCCGGTGGTCTCTGTGTCAAAAATTAGATACATGGGCGATTTTCAATCAAAAAAATGAGCCTTTAAAAATAGAGAAACAGGAAGGTATATTAAAAACTAGTTTTTAGGAGTTATCAACTTGAGGTCCATCCATGGGATAGTGTGGTTTATCGGGATAAATTCCGCCTCAGTTGATGTCGTTCTTCCTATTTTTAGGTCTTATATATAGCCACCGATAAACTACAATAGATGAAACCACCGCGTTTTTCCCAAAATATTATGCTGATTTTAATAATCTCCATAGCGGGATTATGCAACGTAGAATTATATGCCCAAAGTCAGAATCGACCCAATTTTATAGTCATTTTTGCGGACGATCTGGGCTATGGGGACCTAAGTTGTTATGGTAATCCCACCATTCATACCCCCAACTTAGATCGAATGGCCTTTGAAGGTCAAAAATGGACCAACTTTTATGTGGGTGCTAGCGTATGCACGCCGAGTAGGGCGGCTTTGCTTACAGGGCGATTGCCTGTGAGGAGTGGGATGGCAAGTAATAAAAATCGGGTACTTTTTCCCGATTCCAAAAATGGATTGCCGCAAACTGAAATTACACTTGCGGAGCAACTGAAAAAGGCAGGGTATGCCACCGCGGCCATCGGTAAATGGCATTTGGGGCATAAAGAACAGTACCTGCCCACCAATCATGGGTTTGACTACTATTACGGAATTCCATATTCCAATGATATGGACAGGGTGGCCGAATATCCTAATGGAGACTATTGGAGCCAACAGGATGATGCCATTAAAACAGAACATTTCAATGTTCCGTTGCTTCGCGGCACTGAAATTATTGAACGACCTGCCAATCAGAATACCATCACCAAACGATATAGTGATGAGACGGTTAAGTTCATAAAAGAGCATAAAGAAGGGCCATTCTTTATTTATTTGGCACATAATCTTCCCCACATCCCCTTGTTTGCTTCTGAAGAGGCAACAGGTAAAAGTGAGCGAGGGCTTTATGGTGATGTGGTTCAGGAAATTGACCATGGTGTTGGGCTGATTTTGGAGACCCTTAGAGATGAGGGTTTGGATGAAAATACCATCGTGGTCTTCACCTCTGATAACGGGCCTTGGCTGCCATTTAAGGAAAACGGTGGTAGTGCCGGTCTTCTAAGAGCAGGAAAAGGAACCACTTGGGAAGGTGGCATGCGCGAACCCGGAATATTTTGGGGTCCGGGATTTATCAAACCTGGACTGGTAACCGACTTGGGCTCCACTATGGACTTGTTCGCCACCTTTAGCCGGATGGCGGGAGTTGAAATCCCCAAGGACCGGATTATGGATAGTTACGATTTGGGGCCAACCTTGTTGAACCATGATTCAAGTACAAGGAAGCATATCATGTATTATCGAGGTACGGAACTGTATGCCGTGCGGCTTGGGGATTATAAGGCGCATTTTATTACACAGGGTGCATACGGACAATTTGGGGATAGGGAAGAACATGAAACTCCCCAATTATATCAGCTGAATCATGATGCCTCTGAACACTTCAATATTGCCGAAGAAAACCCAGAAGTTATCACAGAAATCAAAGAGCTGGTCCAGTCACATCGGGCCAAATTGATGAGGGGCAAAGATCAATTGGCAGAAAGGGAATAGAAAGTCCGCAATACCATTGCGGATTACAAGAAATCAAGTATATTTGCACCCGCTTAAAGAGCAAGCGAATAAAAAAGAATTAATAACCAGGGTCGGGCACCCTACAAATTAATGTGATATGCCAGTAAAGATTAGACTTCAAAGACACGGTAAAAAAGGAAAACCTTTCTATTGGGTTGTTGCCGCAGATTCAAGAGCAAAAAGGGACGGTAAATTTTTGGAAAAGTTAGGTACTTATAACCCTAACACCAATCCTGCAACGATCAACTTGGATGTTGATGGGTCCGTAAAATGGTTGAACAATGGAGCTCAGCCTACGGATACTGCCAGGGCCATCCTTTCCTACAAAGGTGTTTTGTTGAAACACCACTTGTTGGGTGGGGTTCGCAAAGGAGCTTTGACCGAGGAGCAAGCTGAAGAAAAATTCAAGGCTTGGGTAGAAGAAAAAGAAAAAGCCGTTGCGGCCAAGGTTGACGGTTTGGACAAAGCACAAGCTGAAGCAAAAGCCAAAGCTTTGGAAGCTGAAAAAGAAGTAAGCGATAAAAGAGCCGCTGCTGCATTGCCAGAGGTAGAAGAAGAGGCTGTGGAAGAAGTTGCCGAAGAGGTAACGGAAACAGCGGAAGCGCCTGCAGCCGTTGAAGAACCAGCTAAAGAGGAAGCCGCTCCAGCTGCTGAGGCAGAAGAAGCTCCAGCTGCTGAGGCAAGTAAGGAAGAAGAGTAAAATACTCTAACGATGCGCAAGGAAGATTGCTTCTACCTGGGCAAAGTCGTTTCAAGATACAGTTTTAAGGGTGAGGTGTTGGTGAAACTGGATACCGATGAACCCGAAATCTACGAAAACATGGAATCAGTTTTTGTTTCTCTCGGAAACAATCTGGTTCCATTTTTTATTGACCGTTGCCGATTGCACAAATCTGCTTTGCTTCGCATCGATTTTGAAGAGGTGAAGGAGGAGTCGTCAGCCGATAAAATCATAGGATCTGAATTGTACCTGCCCTTGACCATGCTCCCACCTTTGACAGGAGACAAGTTCTATTTTCATGAGGTCATAGGGTTTACCCTTTTGGATGAGACACATGGCGATATAGGAATCATCAAGGCGGTTAATGACAGTGCTTCACAAGAATTGTTCGAAGCTGAAAAGGATGGAAAGGAATTGCTGATTCCAATAAGTGATGACATTATTACGAAAGTAGACCGTGAGGCCAAAACCATCCATGTAAAGACCCCGGAAGGTTTGGTGGATTTGTATTTACAGTAATCATGGATTCATAGTAATGGGTTATCTTTAAACCCTAACATCCCAACCATGCTTCGAATTAGTCTTTTCCTTTTGGTTTTAAGTGTCATTTCTTGTGGAAAAAAGCAGGAAAAAAAAGAAAAACCTGTAGGTCCTCCAAATGTCGTACTGATTTTTACCGATGATCAGGGCTATCAGGATGTAGGCGTTTTCGGTTCGCCTAACATCAAAACCCCAAACTTGGATAAAATGGCCTCGGAAGGGGTGAGGTTAACAAGCTATTATTCTGCCCAAGCGGTATGCTCCGCATCTAGAGCCGGAATTTTGACCGGTTGCTATCCAAATCGTATCGGAATCCATAATGCACTTGGTCCGGATAACACGCATGGTATCAATGCTTCCGAGACCACTTTGGCCGAAATGCTCAAGGAAAAGGGATATGCCACGGGCATCTTTGGTAAATGGCACTTGGGACACCATAAAAAATTCTTGCCCACACGGCACGGTTTTGATGAATGGTTTGGAATTCCCTATTCCAACGATATGTGGCCCTATCACCCACAACAGGGACCCATTTTTAACTTCCCGGACCTGCCACTTTATGAAAATGAAACCGTTATCGACACCTTGACGGAACAATCCATGCTGACTACGCAAATCACGGAACGCAGCGTGGACTTTATTAAAAGAAATACGGATAATCCTTTCTTTTTATATGTACCGCACCCGCAACCCCACGTTCCTCTGTTTGTGTCGGATAAGTTTAAAGGGAAGTCGGAAAGGGGACTGTATGGGGATGTGATCATGGAGATTGACTGGTCTGTTGGCCAAATTTTGGAGGCGCTGAAGGAAAATGGGCTGGAGGAAAACACCATTGTAATGTTCACATCGGACAATGGACCTTGGCTTTCGTATGGCAACCATGCGGGAAGCGCCCTTCCGTTCCGTGAAGGCAAAGGAACAGCTTGGGAAGGCGGACAACGGGAACCCTTTATCATAAAGTATCCGAATAAATTGGAGGGAGGTAAAGTGACGGATGTCCCGGTAATGGCGATTGATATATTGCCAACCATAGCGGAATGGACAAATGCCAAACTGCCTGAAAAGATAATTGATGGTAAAAGCATTGCCAAGGTTTTCACGGGAGAGCAAAAAGAACCTGTGCAGGAAGCGTATTTCTTTTACTATCGGGTAAATGAAATGTTCGGGGTGCGTTCCGGGAAATGGAAACTGTATTTTCCACATCGCTATAGAACCATGGAAGGTCAAGAACCGGGATGGGATGGGGAGCCTGGCGATTATCGTATGGTGGATTTGGAGGAAATTGAGCTGTACGATTTGGAAAATGATATCAGTGAAACTAAAAATGTAGCTGCTGAAAATCCGGAGGTGGTCGAGGAAATCAAACTTTTGGCAAACACCATGCGGACAAGACTTGGAGATTCTTTATTGGAACTGGAAGGGACCGAAACAAGGGAGCCGGGAAGATTGGAATGAACAAACCTTTTAGATTTAAAGAATTTACGATACATCAAGACCGGTGTGCCATGAAAGTGGGTACGGATGGGGTGTTGCTGGGGGCTTGGGTCTCATTGGATAAAAATCCAAATTCCATTTTAGACATTGGTGCGGGCACGGGTTTGATAGCACTTCAATTGGCGCAGCGTTCCCAGGCCGAAATCATAGATGCCATTGAATTGGACGAAAATGCATACGAGCAATGCGTTGAAAATTTTGAAGCTTCACCATGGGGCGATCGCCTTTTCTGTTATCATGCCGGATTGGATGAGTTTGTGGATGAAATAGAAGACACCTATGATTTGATTGTTTCCAACCCTCCCTTTTATGTTGAAGAAGTTTCCAGTGGGGATGCAACACGGGATTTGGCACGGCAAAATAGTTCGCTTCCATTTCCAGAACTCTTTGAAGGTGCGTCCAGACTTCTCTCGGAATCGGGAACATTTGCTGTTATTGCGCCTTCTGTTTCGGAAAAGGAGCTTATTGGGTTGGCGATAGCATTGGGTTTTTTTGCGAATAGAATTACCCGAGTTAGGGGAAATGGTGACGCTGAGATTAAACGGAGTTTAATGGAATTTTCTTGGAACGAAGGTGGGCCAATTATCACAGAATTGACTATCGAACATGAACGTCATGTGTATACAAAGGACTATATTGAACTCACTAAAGCGTTTTATTTAAAAATGTAACATTTGATCAATGCAATGTTATATTTCGTTAGTACATTTGATAAAATTTTTCTGAATGAAGCCTGATTTATTTGAAGCTCCGGACTACTATAACTTAGATGATTTACTTTCTGAAGAGCACAAACTTGTGCGGGATGCCGCTCGCCAATGGGTGAAAAGGGATGTTTCGCCAATTATTGAGGATTATGCCCAAAAGGCAGAGTTTCCAAAGGAGATTATAGGCGGTCTCGCAGAAATTGGAGCCTTTGGTCCCTATATCCCAGAAGAGTATGGTGGTGCTGGGCTGGATCAGATCAGTTATGGCTTGATCATGCAGGAAATTGAAAGAGGGGATAGTGGGGTGCGATCTACAGCTTCCGTACAATCTTCTTTGGTGATGTATCCCATTTTTACCTATGGGACGGAGGAACAGCGCAAAAAATATTTACCCAAATTGGCAACAGGGGAGTGGATGGGATGTTTTGGACTTACAGAACCCAATCATGGTTCCAATCCCGGAGGGATGGAAACCAAGTTCAAGGATATGGGAGACCACTTTTTGTTGAACGGGGCCAAACTTTGGATATCCAATTCACCATTTGCCGATGTTGCGGTGGTTTGGGCCAAGAATGAAGAAGGGCGTATCCACGGTTTGATTGTGGAACGTGGAATGGAGGGTTTTTCAACTCCCGAGACCCACAATAAATGGTCGCTACGAGCTTCGGCAACCGGAGAGCTTATTTTTGATAATGTAAAAGTGCCCAAGGAAAATCTGCTTCCCGGAAAAAATGGTTTGGGCGCACCTTTAGGATGTTTGGATTCCGCCCGCTACGGTATTGCTTGGGGAGCCATAGGCGCGGCCATGGATTGTTATGATACCGCATTGCGCTACGCCAAGGAACGTGTTCAGTTCGGAAAGCCCATTGCGGCCTATCAATTGCAACAAAAGAAATTGGCTGAAATGATTACGGAAATCACCAAAGCACAGTTGTTAGCGTTCAGATTGGGTCAGCTTAAAAATGAAGGAAGGGCCACTACCGCTCAAATTTCCATGGCCAAGCGAAACAATGTGGATATGGCCATTAAGATTGCCCGTGAAGCGCGACAGATATTGGGTGGAATGGGAATCACTGGCGAGTATAGCATCATGCGCCACATGATGAATTTGGAAAGTGTGATCACTTACGAAGGTACCCACGACATCCATCTTCTGATCACAGGAGCCGATATTACAGGACATCAGGCTTTTAAGTAGTATCATTCTTTTACAGCTTTTGGTTTGAGCAATTTCTTGCTCGTTTTCATATCCGCATAACGTGGGTCAGGGATATAATCCTGTTTTTGCATTTTGATTACCTCAATGCTCAAAAACCCAAATTCACTCACCACCTTTCCGTAGAAGCGATAAATACCTTTTCCCCTAAAAAAATATTTGGCGGCCACGGGTGGGAAGAGTACCGTATCGAACACCTCTCCGTGCTGGTCTACCATAGTGGCAAAATGCATCCGTTTACCGCTATGGGTGTTCGTGTTTTTTACGGTGACCAAATACCCGTAGATGTCAATGTGCTTGTTAAGGTAACGTTCTAGGTCTCGTTGTCCATTGGTATTTTTGGGAGGTGCTACTAAGAGCTCAAACGGGCTGCACAAACAAAAGCCCAAAAGCTCCAATTGGTCAAAGGCAGTCTCCAGATTTGTGGTGTACAGTTTGGGAATCTTAAATTTTTGATGTCTCGGAGGGAAGAGCTTTGGGTGTTCCAAACGGTCATTTTTAGAAAGCATCAAATGGGCCTTCCACAATAGCTTATGCTTGTTGATTCCTGTAAAACGAAAAGCATCGATACGGATAAGAATGGATAATTGTTCCACCGAAATGAGGACTCGGTCAAGAAAGTCTTCCAAGGAAACAAACGTTCCGTTGAGGGTTCGTTCCTTGATGATGCGTTCCATGACCCTGTTTTCCAAATCACGAAGGTATAGCATCCCCAAATAAATGTGGGCGCCTTGGATACGGTTGGCAACAGCACTGTTGTTGATGCAAGGCGCATGAATGGTAGCGCCCATCATTCGGGCATCGTGGATGTAAAATTCGGAGCGATAGAACCCACCTCCATTGTTAAGCACGGCCACCATGTATTCCAATGGATAGTAAGCACGTAGAAACAAACTTTGATAACTTTCCACAGCATAAGAAGCGGAGTGTCCTTTTGCGAAGGCATAACCTGCAAAACTGGCCACCTGGTTCCAAATTTCAAAAATGAGCGAATCCGCATATCCTTTTTTCCTACAATTGGAGATAAACTTGTCTTTTACCTTTTGAAATTCCTCCCGGGAACGGAACTTTCCGCTCATTCCCCTACGGAGCACATCGGCTTCGCCCAAATCCAAATCTGCAAAATGGTGGGCCACCTTGATGACGTCTTCTTGATAGACCATTACCCCATAGGTGTCGGGCATAATGTCCAGCATTACAGGATGGGCCTTTTCTTCGGCTCGACCCTCATTCCGGTGGCGTAGGATGTACTCCCGCATCATGCCACTTTTGGCCACGCCGGGACGAATAATGGAACTGGCTGCCACTAGACCCAAATAATTGTCCACCTCCAATTTTTTGAGTAGCATGCGCATAGCGGGCGATTCTACATAAAAGCAACCCATACACTGGGCGGTTTTAATGAGGTTGTTGATGATATCATCCGTTTTAAAGCTCTGGATGTCATGGATATCGATGTCCTTGTGTTTCTCCGGTTGATTATAGGCCACGATTTCCAAAGCCTCCTTGATTTTTCCCAGTCCGCGTTGCCCCAAAATATCAAACTTATAAAGACCGACATCCTCGGCAATCACCATATCGTATTGGGTGGTGGGAAATCCTTTTGGAGGGAGATGGGTGGCCGAAAACCAGTGTAGGGGTTTTTCGCTTATCAGGATACCACCCGCATGGATGCTCAAGTAATTGGGTTTGCCCTTTAAAAGTCCTCCGTATTTTAGGACAAGTTTGGACATGCTGTCCAATTGGTTTGGGTTGTACCTGCCCTCTACCAAGAAATCGATTTCCTGTTTGGGCAGCCCAAAGACCTTACCCAGTTCCCGGATAACGCCCCGTTCCTTAAAAGTGACATAAGTGCCCAAAAGGGCTACATGATCAAAACGTCTAAAAATGTATTCGGTCATCGCCGGCCGGTCCCGCCAAGAAAAATCAATATCAAAATCTGGTGGGTTGGCCCGATATAGGTTGATGAAGCGCTCAAAATAAAGGTCCAATTCCATGGGATCTACATCGGTGATACGGAGCAGGTAGGCCACAATACTATTGGCACCGCTACCACGGCCTACATAATAAAACCCTCTTCGATGGGCTTCGGATACAATGTCCCAATTGATGAGAAAGTAGGATACAAATCCCATTTTTTTGATAAGCCCTAGCTCTTTGTCCAGTCGATTTTGAATGGAATCGGTAATCTCTTTGTATCGATAAGAAAGCCCTTTGTTGCATAACTTTTCAATGAGCTGTTCATCTTCTTCCACACTACCCAAATAGCTGCTGAGGTTTTGGGGTTTCCGGCCTTTGGAAAAATCAAAATGGATATGGCAGCGGTTCAACAATCTTTCGGTATTCTCTAAAATAAAGGGGTACTCGGAAAACGCTAGGGCCACATTTTGCATTGGGAACATTTTTTCATCTTCATTTGCTTCCTCTTGCTTTGGAAGTTTGCTCAAAAGCACATTGTTGTCAATGGCACGGAGCAGACGATGACTATTAAAATCGGATTTGTTTCGAAAGGTGACCGGTTGCTGAAAAACCAATTTAGGTTTCAGCTTCACCAATTTGGAGAACGGCAACCTCCGAAGGTTTTGAATCGAAATCCCTATGAATTCATGATCCATAAATTCCTCCAGTTCGTGGAGCAAGACCTGTTCAAAGGGATAGATGACAACTGCATTTTTAAAGACAGGTGCCCTTTGTGGTATTTCCAGCTCGTTGTGGAGATGATGCGATAGAAAATTGTTTAGTTCCAGATACCCTTCATTGTTTTGGGCAATTCCCACAAAACACGGTTGTACGCCATTTCTAAAATCGATTCCCAAAATGGGCTTGATACCATATTCGGGTGCCTTACGGACGAAATTTAAACAGGCAGAAGTGTTGTTGATATCGGTCAGCACCAATTGGGTAACATGGTTTTGTTGGGCCAATTCCAAGAGTTCCAGCTCCGAGAAAGTGCCATAGCGCATGCTGTAATATGTGTGACAGTTTAAGTACAATTATCAATTTTTCATTTTTAGTTCCCCATCACCTATTATTTATTGTTTCCGATGGGCTAACACCACAGGGGGTTCCCCATTAAAGGGATTGTGCATGCTTCCAATGGTCCTTGCTCCCATGGCAGAGGCCCGCAATACACTGCGACTCCCAAATCTTTTCCGTACATGATCCATGGCCAGGTATAGGTTCAAAGCTTCCTCTGTATCCTCAAAAAGGTTGATTTGGTAATTCCCCGAAACCAAATGGCTAAATCGGATTCCAATGAGACGGACCAGCATACGTTTGTTGTACAGGACATTGAACAGTTCCAGGATTTTTGGGATAAGGATATGGTCTGCACTGGTATAGGGAATCCGAAGTTGTTTGGAGTAAGTGTTGAAATCGGAATAGCGGATTTTTACCGCAATGCAAGCTGTAAGCTTATCCCCCCTGCGCAATTGAAAGGCCAGATTTTCGGTCATGGCAAGTAAAATACCTTTGAGCTTGGCCACATCAATGGTATCACGGTCAAAAGTACGTTCGGTGGAAATAGACTTGCGGTCGTGAAAGGGAATTACAGGGGTATTGTCCATGCCGTTGGCCCGTTTCCAGATGACCCTTCCATTGGCACCCAAGACCCGCTGCATAATATCCATGGGCATCTCCTGGACGGTCCTGACCTGTCGGATACCCAAATTTCTTAATGTTTGATATGTTTTGTCACCCACCATGGGGATTTTTTTGATGGATAAGGGTGCCAAAAAAGGTTTTTCTAGTCCAAAATCGATTTTAAGCTGATTATTGGGCTTGGCCTCATTGGTGGCCACTTTGGAAACGACCTTATTTACAGAAAGACCAAAAGAAATGGGCAATCCGGTTTCCCGGATTATTCTTTGGCGCATTTCCGTGGCGTATTTGTAACAACCAAAAAAACGATCCATTCCAGAAAGATCCGCGTAGAATTCATCAATACTGGATTTTTCAAAAAGCGGCACGTGTTCCTTGATGATATCCGTTACCACATCGGAATATTTGCTGTAGGTGCCTGCATTGCCACGGATTACCACAGCGTCCGGACAAAGTTCTTTGGCCATTTTCATGGGCATGCCGGAATGCACCCCAAATCCCCGGGTCTCATAGCTGCAAGCAGCCACTACGCCTCGGTCACTGGTGCCACCCACCAATAAGGGCTTGTTCTTCAACTCACTATTGATGATGCGTTCCACAGAGACGTAGAATGTGTCCAAGTCCATGTGTAAAATGGTCTTTTTCATTGTTTAGTTTAGGAGGGAAGCTAAAATATGGAATAATTCCTAAAAAATGGAAAATATCCAAATAATTAAACTCAAGAGATCTTTAGAAAATACTCTGGGATTGTCTTATTTAAATAAATCTGAATGACTGCCAATCCGAATAAGCTTGATGACTTTGGGGGATTCTATTTGAATCCAGATAATGAGTAGGTCGGGTTTGATATGGCATTCCCAATTATCACTGTACTTTCCTGCAAGTTTGTGGTGTTTCATTTTGAGCGGAATACCCTTAATCCCTTTTGCTTGCAATACCTTGAGAACCGCGGTGGTCAGTTTAAAATCTTTTTCGTTGTGTTTTACCTTCTTTAAATCTCTTTTAAACCGGGTTGTAGGGATTAATTGGTACATGCAGTGTTGGTTAAAGCTCGTTTAGGAACTTGTCTAAATCGTCGATTGGAGACAGGTCTTCACCATTCCTTGCCTCTTCAATTGCGGATTTGGTTTCCTCATTGGGAATATTGCCAACGTCATTATAGAGTAAGAACTCAATATAATTATTAAGGCTTCTGCGTTGCGCTTTTGCTTTTGCCTTAACAAGTTCAATCAATTCTTCATCAAAACGTAGGGCAACCTGTTTCGTTTTCATCTTTTTTTGGATTGAGGTAGTAAACAAATCTAATGTATATCATAATGATATACAAATGATATACAAATGATAATTACACTGTCTGGCGCTATTTGTCAAAAATCATCCCTATCTTTGTCGCGTTGTGTTGGATTTCAATCTATACGATTGGAATCAGGTTGAGGCATCGGATGATGCTCGCCAATGAAAGGCTTTCCATTTGGAAGGCTTTTTTTGTTTATAGGGTTTTTATGCCTTGTACAAGGTGTCCACTACATGGTGTAGCAACGAAGCGGCGAGTTTTGCCGTCTGCCCATCCACATCGTATTTCGGGTTCATTTCGGCAATATCCATACTGATCAATTTCCCTGAACCAATGATGGTTTTGAGGCATTCCAGCGCGATGTGGGGCGTAAAGCCCATAGGTGAGGGGGCACTTACTCCGGGTGCATAGGCAGAAGAAAACCCATCCAAATCGATGGTCAGATAAACATGATCTACAGTTTTGATAAAAGCGTGTATCCAAGTGTTGATCTCATCCAAAAACTGAATTTGGAAAGTATCGGAAAGTACATAGGTAACATCCAGTTCCTTGGCCGTTTGAAAAAGAGACCGGTCGTTGGCATCTTTTCGGATGCCTAAGCACAGGTACTTAAAATCGGTATTCTCCTTTTCGCATTCCATTGCAATTTGATAGAAGGGCGTGCCAGAGTTGTTGTTATGGGTGTTTTGGCGCAAATCAAAATGCGCATCAAAATTAATAATGCCTATGGTTTGGCCTTCTTTTTTGGAATCGAGATAATTTTTAATACCATGGTAGTGTCCGTAGGCCACATCATGTCCTCCTCCCAAAACAATGGGGAACTGCTTTTTTTGAAGCAAGGAAGCAACGGCAGCTGACAGTGCTTCTTGGCTAGCTTCCATATCTCCCTTGGAACATGTAATACTTCCCCCATCATACAGTTGAACTGTACTGGGCAGGTGATTGGGCATTTTTCCAAGACTATTTTTAATGGTTTCTGGACCTTTTACGGCCCCAACACGACCTTGATTTCGTTTTACGCCTTCATCGCAGGCATAACCCAGAAGCGTAATGGATTTTTTTGGCGGCTCAGGAATGTCGGACAAGGAAACGCACTTCACTTTTTCGTGAAGATATAGGCTTTTATTGCTGATACGCCCTTTCCAAATAGTTGTGTCCGGTGCCAAATAATGTTTCATTCCGTTCAAAAGAGATGGTCCAAAATATCGGTTTCTACCAAGTTGGGCAAAGTTACCTCTAAATTTGGAGTGCGTTCCATTTCCCGTTTGATGGCAAACAGTGCTTCCTCATTTCTGGCCCAACTTCTTCGGGAAATTCCGTTGTTCACATCATAGAACAACATGTTTTGTAAGCGACGGGAAGCTTCTTCGGTTCCATCGAGAACCATTCCAAATCCCCCGTTCATTACCTCGCCCCAACCAACGCCTCCACCATTATGGATGGAAACCCAAGTGGCACCTCTGAAACTATCACCAATAACATTATGGATGGCCATATCGGCGGTGAACTTACTGCCATCGTAGATATTACTGGTTTCCCTAAAGGGCGAATCGGTTCCACTCACATCATGATGATCTCTTCCCAAAACTACTGGGGCAGTGATTTCTCCCTTGGAAATGGCTTGGTTGAAAGCTTCCGCAATTTTTGTCCGCCCTTCGGCATCGGCATATAAAATCCGGGCCTGTGAACCTACAACCAATTTGTTTTGTTCTGCTTCTTCTATCCACTTGATGTTATCCTGCATTTGCTGCTGGATTTCTTCCGGAGCTTCACCCTTGATAGCTTTCATTACTTCCAGGGCTATGGCATCCGTTTTTTGGAGATCTTTTCGGTTGCCGGAAGTACATACCCATCGGAACGGGCCAAAACCATAGTCAAAACACATGGGGCCCAGGATGTCCTGAACGTAGGAAGGGTACCTAAAATCGATTTGATTTGTCGCCATAACATCGCCGCCGGCACGGGAAACTTCTAACAAAAAGGCGTTGCCATAATCAAAGAAATAGGTTCCTTTGGCCGTATGCTTGTTGATGGCCGTTATCTGTCTTCGGAGTGATTCCTGCACTTTTTCTTTGAATGCTGATGGGTCTTCCGCCATCATTACATTGGCCTCATCAAAAGACAGGCCAACCGGATAATAGCCTCCGGCCCAAGGATTATGCAATGAAGTTTGATCAGATCCTAGATGAACAAATATATCTTCGCTATAAAACTGCTCCCAGACTTCTACGATGTTTCCAATATAAGCCAGGGAGACCGTTTCATTTTGTGCAATGGCCTTTCGTGTTCTTTGGACAAGTTCTGAAATGTCACTCCATAACTCATCTACCCAGCCTTGTTCATGTCTTTTTTTGGCAGCTTCGGGATTCACCTCGGCACAGACAGTGATACATTCGGCGATATTTCCGGCTTTGGGTTGGGCTCCGCTCATTCCTCCCAAACCTGCGGTGAGGAATACCTTGCCTTTTGGATTGTCTCCTTTGTCCAAAACCTTTCTAAAAGCATTCATTACCGTAATGGCGGTTCCATGTACAATGCCTTGGGGCCCAATATACATGTATGAACCTGCGGTCATTTGCCCGTATTGGGTCACGCCCAGAGCGTTGAATTTTTCCCAATCGTCGGGTTGGGAATAATTGGGAATCATCATTCCATTGGTGACCACGACCCTAGGCGCCTCCTTGGACGATGGAAACAGTCCCATGGGATGACCAGAATACATATGCAAGGTTTGCTCTTCGGTCATCTCGGCCAAATATTTCATGGTCAGTAGGTACTGCGCCCAGTTTTGGAACACAGCCCCATTGCCTCCGTAGGTAATCAATTCTTCAGGGTGTTGGGCAACAGCGGGATCCAGATTATTCTGAATCATGAGCATGATGGCAGCGGCCTGTTGGGATTGAGAAGGATACTCAGATATGGGTCGGGCATAGATTTTGTACGTCGGTTTGAACCGGTGCATATAAATTCGGCCATAGGTTTTTAATTCCTCAGCAAATTCTTTGGCCAATTCTTGGTGCCATGCTTTTGGAAAATATCGCAAAGCATTTTGAACCGCCAACTTTTTTTCCTCTTGGGATAAAATGTCTTTTCGCTTTGGTGCAGGATTTCCTCTCTCGGGATAAGGTCTTGATGGGGGAAGTTGTTCCGGGATACCCTGTAGGATTTGTGATTTAAAATCTTTTGGCTCCATGATTACTGATTTTCAAAAACTTGATGGCCTTTTTTCCAAACGGAAGATGGCTTTAATTGCCCTTGGTGATAGGTAATTTCTTGATAGTTGGATGTTGGGAAGGTTACAAAGTCGGCTAGATTTCCCGGGTCCAAGGTTCCTCTATCAGAAAGGTTTAAAGCGGCGGCGGCCCTAAAAGTGATTCCGGCCAAAACCTCTGCATTGGAGAGTTTTTCAAAGGTTCCCAAAATGCTGGCCTGGGTCAGCAGGTCTCCCATGGGCGCGGAACCCGGATTGTGGTCGCTGGCAATGGCCAAAGCTCCACCGGCATCCAAGATTTTACGTGCTGGAGTGAAATCGCAGCCTAGTCCCAAAGAAGCACCTGGTAAAGCGGTTGCAATGACATTGCTGTTGGCGAACAGTTGGATTTCTGTTTCCGTACTAGCCTCCAAATGATCTGCGCTGATGGCATTGAATTTTATGGCGACTTCACTACCACCCGTTGTAAATTGGTCGGCATGGACCGTAATGTCAAAGCCCAATTCCCTTGCCTTTTGAAAATAGGGTTCAATTTCTTGAGGAGTAAATGCACTGTCTTCCACGAAGGCGTCTACCCTGTGTGCCAAGTTTTCCGATTTTAAGACAGGAAATAGTTTTGAGATGATTTCATCTAAATAGGGACCTTCACCTTCCCAATCTTTAGGTTTGATATGAGCTGCAAGGCAAGTCGGAATCAAATCGGCCACTTGGGTTTTGTTGGCATTTTTGATGGCCCGAAGCATTTTTAGTTCTTCTTGGACAGAAAGACCATATCCGCTTTTAACCTCAATAGTGGTGGTTCCGCTTTGCAGATGAACTTTGGCCCTTGTATGGATGCCCTGTTCTAATTCTGCTTGTGTTGCCTTCCGGGTTTGGGTCACGGTATCCCAAATTCCACCTCCTGCTTTGGCAATTTCTAAATAGGATACTCCTGCATTTCTTAGGGCATAGTCCCGAGCCCTTGTCCCACCAAAACAAATATGGGTATGGGCATCCACGAATCCAGGTAAACATACTTGTTCCCCTTCAATCCGATGGATATGATCTACTTCGGACTTGAGGTTTTCAAAGACCCCGATTCTGATAATTTTTCCTTCCGAAACTACAATTCCGCCATTTTCAATAAGGGGAAGTTGTGTGTCCGATAACGAACCTTTTAGCGGTAAGCCCGACATGGGCAACAGTTGTGAAAAAGGGCCGATTAAAACAGGTTGGTTCATATTAGTATGTTTCAAATGCTTCTTGATGGGGGGTATTCCATTCTAAATTCTTTCTTTTCATTACGCCTTCCACCAAATCAATGATCTCGCCTTTTTGGATGGTCGCTATTCCCATTTCAATATCATCGGCAAATACCCGATCATTTTCAGCAAAAGATACCTTGGTTCTTATGAATTTATGGATTTCATCCAGAACAACCCCTGATTTAAGTGGTTTTCTGTATTCAAAGGCCTGGGCCGCGGTCAACAATTCAATGGAGAGAATCTTTTCAACATTTTCAATGATCTGCAATGCTTTTCTGCCGCTGATGGACCCCATACTTACATGGTCTTCCTGCCCCAGAGAGGTGGGAATGCTATCAGCACTTGCAGGAAAACACAAACTTTTATTTTCGCTGGCCAAAGCTGCTGAGGTGTATTGTAAGATCATATATCCAGAATTGATTCCGGTGTCTTGCATCAATAATTTGGGCACACCGGGGCTATTCCCCTCAAGGGCGAGATAGATTCTACGGTCCGAAATATTTCCCAATTCCGAAGCAGCCAGAGCGGCATAATCGAGAGCCATTGCCAGGGGTTGACCGTGAAAGTTTCCACCGCTGATAGTGAGTTCGTCATCTATGATAACGGGATTATCAGTAACCGAGTTTAACTCCACTTCCAAAAGTTCTTTCAGGTGAAGCCAGGCGTTTCTTGAAGCTCCATGAACCTGGGGCATACACCGCAAGGAATAGGGATCCTGCACCCGTTCACAATCTATATGATCTTCCAAGATTTCGGAACCTTGAAGTAAGGTGCGAATTCTGCCGGCAACATGCTGATTACCTTTGAAGGGTCTAACCTCATGCAACTTTTCATGAAACGGTTTCATGGATCCCTGTAGCCCCTCCAACATCATAGCTCCAATAATATCGGCATGACGGAGTGCGTATTGCAATTTTTGAAGCACCAGCACGGCATGGGCGGCAATAAACTGGGTGCCATTGATTAAAGCCAACCCTTCTTTCGGACCCAGTTCCAATGGCTTCAACCCGGTTTTGACAAACAACTCTCCTGTTGGAATAACTTCGCCTTTGTAGTCGACTTTTCCCAAACCAATCAATGGCAGGAATAAGTGGGAGAGCGGCGCCAAATCGCCAGAGGCCCCTACAGAACCTTGGGATGGCACGACCGGAATAGCATCATTTTCCAAATGCCATAACATCCGTTGTAGGGTGGTTTCCGCGATTCCGGAATACCCTTTGGCCAAGGCATGGATTTTTAGAATCAACATAAGCTTGGCCAGTTTTTGGGATATGGGTTCCCCCACGCCCACACTATGACTTTGCAAGATGTTGGATTGCAATATTTTGGTATCCTCCCTCGATATTTTGGTGTTACACAAGGGACCAAATCCGGTATTGATACCATAGACTGTATCACCTTTGGCCACAATATTTTCCACACGTTGACTACTTGTCCTCACTTTTTGAAGACAGTTTTCAGAGAAAACTCCCTTAACCGCTCCTTTAGCAATACCCAAGGCGATGCCGGCTGTTAAATGTTCTTCTCCAAAATGAAATGTTTCAGGGAGTTGCATAATTAGTACATTAAAAAGATAAAGGTACCATGACAATTTAATAATTACCAATACTTATTTTTGTATGAATCAATAACTATGGATTATCAAATTGAATTACGGCATTTTGTGTATTTCCTTGCTGTTGCAGAGGAGTTGCACTTCAGAAAGGCAGCAGAAAAGTTGTTCATTTCCCAACCGGGATTGAGTACGCAAATCAAACAAATGGAAGAAATCCTTGGCACACAGCTGTTTGTTCGAGACAAAAAAAAGGTTAGGTTGAGCCCGGCAGGGGCCTATCTTAAAGGAGAGGTGGAGTTTATACTCAATCATTTGGAACAGACCAAAAAACAGCTCAAATTGATTGATCAAGGTCATTTGGGAGAAATACGGATTGGGTTTTTGGGCTCAGCTATGCAGAATGTAGTGCCAAATTTACTGCTGGACTTAAAACAGGAATTTCCATTGATACACACCAGTCTGGAAGAACTGTCGAATAGGGCCCAAATCCGTGACATTTTGCACGATCAATTGGACCTTGGCTTTGTGCGGCTTTCGCGAGTGCCGAAGGGACTCAAGTTAAAACCGGTGTACGAGGATACTTTTTCCTTGGTATTGCCCCAAGACCATCCTTTGGATGCAAGTACCTTTAAAAATATCAAGCAGGTTTCGGAAGATGATTTCATTCTGTTTTCCCAAGATTACAGTCCACTATATTACGATACGGTAATCAGTATTTGTGAGGATGGCGGATTTAGTCCAAAGGTTTCGCATAAATCGGTGCATGCCCAGACCATATTCAAGTTGGTGGAAAACAAATTGGGGATTGCCATTGTACCGACCGCACTGCAGGACGGATTTCAAATGAAGGTGAAGTTTATTGAACTGAAACGTATCAAACAACGGGCAGTACTCTCCATGGTCTGGAAAGAGGATAACAGGAACCCGGCACTCAAAAATTGTATGGATTTGTTGCTGAAACCTTAGATAGAATAAGCTTGAAGCGTATCTTTATGATTCTAAATTGCTATTGATGATTTTTGACCTGATTCAGAACCGAAGAAGTGTATTTCCAGCACAATACAACAACAAGCCCATCTCAAAAGAAACCATTGAAAAGTTATTGGAAGCGGCCAATTGGGCGCCCAATCATAAGAAGACAGAACCCTGGAGGTTTAAAGTGGTCATGGGCGATAAAAGAGGGGAGTTGGGACAATTTCTGGCAAAAAAATACCAGGAGATAGATGCCAAGCCCAAGCAGGTTAAAATAAAAAAACTGCAGGAAAACCCCGTTAGGTCAGGTGCGGTGATAGCCATTTGCATGCAAAGAGACCCCGAAGAAAGCCTTCCAGAATGGGAAGAGTTGGCTGCAACGGCCATGGCCGTTCAAAATATGTGGTTGAGCTGTACTGAACTAGGAATTGGCTGCTATTGGAGCTCACCTGGATTGATCAAATATATGCACGAGTTTTTGGATTTGAACGAAGGCGAAAAGTGTTTGGGCTTCTTTTATATGGGGCATTATGATGGCGAACTTCCAACAGCTGAACGCAGACCGATGGAGGAGAAAGTGCAGTGGTTAGAATGAGAAAATATCTCCTGCATATTTTATGGCCACAACTATGAAAAAGACGAAGTAACCTGCGGTAATCACAAATTTTAAAAAAGTACCGGTCAAAAAGCCAATAAAAGACCCAAAGGCGGCCTTCATGGCGGTTTTTTGATCGGCCTTATTCAGCAGTTCTCCCACCAAGGCACCCACAAAAGGCCAGATAATAATGCCAAAAGGCCCTAAAATAGGCACAAAAATGGCAACTAACAGACCGATGATACTACCCCACATACCAGCCTTGCTTCCTCCAAATTTTTTAGTTCCTGCTGCGGGAATGACATAATCCAGTACTGTAATGCCAAGGGCCAGTATTAGCGTGCCGCCAAGAATCCACCAATTATCTGGTACCGCTTTGGTAAGATACAGCAACAAAAGTCCGACCCAGCTTACGGGTGGACCTGGAAGTACAGGAAGAAAACTGCCCAGAATACCAACCAGCATTAAGATAAAACCCAAAATCAGCAAAGCTATGTCCATACGATCTTTTGGTTATGAGACAAATATAGGGGCTAAATGTTACAGCGCGAAGAGCTCAGATTGTAAAATTTCTAGAAAGCCAAACTCCTCAAAAAATCGTAATTTCAGCGAAATTCTTGGGGCTGTATGCGGAAATTTTTGACGTTATTCTTTTTGGCTTTGCTCGCCTCCTGTGAACTTTTTATGTCCAAAGAGGACAAGACCAAGCAATTGGTCAATGAAGAACTGTTGGCCATTGATTGGAACGATGTAGATCAGTACCCGCTTTTTGAGGCCTGTGATGAGACCGTCAGCAAGGAAATACAAAGAGAATGTTTTCAGACCGAAATACTGAAAATTGCATCCAAGGCTTTGGACAGCTTGCGATTTGAGGTGCAACAAGATTTGGAGGATACCATATTTATTGACTTAGTTGTGGACGAGCATGGCTTTATTTCCATAGTCGATATTGAGGAAAAGCAGAATGTGCTGAACGAGATTGGGGATTTCAATACCCAAATATCCAACACTTTAAAGGACCTAACGGTAGCCCCAGCCTTAAAACGGGGAATTCCGGTTAGCCTACGTTTTAGAATCCCTATCGTTTTAAATACCCAGTAAGGACTTGGCTTCAGAAAAAATTATCTTAGGAATAGACCCGGGTACCACGGTGATGGGATTTGGAATCATCAAAGTGGTGAACAAGCGCATGCATTTTATCCAGATGAATGAATTGCTGCTACGTAAATATGATGATCCCTATACCAAACTAAAGCTAATTTTTGAGCGCACTTTGGAACTCATAGACACCTACCACCCAGATGAGATTGCAATTGAGGCGCCCTTTTTCGGAAAAAATGTACAGTCTATGCTCAAGTTGGGCAGGGCGCAAGGGGTGGCCATGGCGGCCGGACTATCACGTCAAATTCCGATTACGGAATATATGCCCAAGAAAATTAAAATGGCTATAACGGGGAATGGAAATGCGAGCAAAGAGCAGGTGGCCAAAATGCTTCAGGGTTTGCTCAACCTTAAGACCCTTCCAAAAAACTTGGACAGTACGGATGGACTGGCCGCCGCCGTTTGTCATTTTTATAATGAAGGTCGAGTGGAAGTGGGAAAGAGCTACACTGGATGGGAGGCCTTTGTGAAGCAGAACCCCAAAAAAATTAATAATTAAAAATTCATAATTATTAATTGTAATGTCAGGAATATATATCCACATCCCGTTTTGTAAACAGGCCTGTCATTATTGTGATTTCCACTTTTCCACCCAACTGAAAAAGAAAGTCCCTATGTTGGGAGCGTTAAAAAAAGAATTGGAGCTCCGCAAAAACGAATTGGGAGGGGAAATGGTAGATACCATTTATTTTGGAGGAGGTACTCCATCAGTCTTGGAAACCGATGAAATTAACGCGCTGATTGAAACCATCTATGACAACTATCAATGCACCGAGCAGCCAGAAATCACCCTTGAAGCGAATCCCGATGATTTATCCGGGAATCGGGTAGCGCAACTATCCAAAAGTCCAATAAATCGCTTGAGCATTGGCGTTCAATCTTTTTTTGAAGAGGACCTGAAATTGATGAACAGAGCGCATGACGCAGCGGAAGCCCGAAGTTGTATCGAAGAGGCCAAATCCCATTTTGACAATATTTCCATCGATCTCATCTATGGAATTCCGGGGATGATTGACAAGCGTTGGTTGGAAAATATTGAGACTGCGCTGTCCTATGACCTTCCGCATGTTTCCAGCTATGCCCTTACCGTTGAACCCAAGACCGCGCTAAAAAAATTTATAGACAAAGGCATTATGGATGATGTGGACGATGAACAGGCACAACGCCAGTTTTATATGCTGTTGGAGCAACTTGAAAACAGAGGGTACATTAATTATGAAATCTCCAACTTTGGCAAACCAGGCTATTTTTCAAGAAACAATACTTCGTATTGGAAAGGTAAAACCTATCTGGGTATTGGACCTTCAGCCCATTCATTTGACGGAAAGATCAGGGGGTGGAACGTTGCCAACAATACCTTATATATAAAGTCCCTGGAGCATGGTGAATTGCCCATGGAAAAGGAAACCCTATCGGTTAAAGATCAATACAACGAATATGTGATGACCGGACTTCGAACAGTTTGGGGTGTTTCCGAAAACAAGATTGCGTCCGACTTTGGACCTATGTACTTGGAATATTTCAGACAGCATGCGCAGAAATATTTGGACTCGGGTCATCTGCAACTTGAAACAGAGAACTGGGTGGCAACTAAAAAAGGAAAGTTTTTGGTGGACGGAATTGCCTCCGACCTTTTTATGATTAACTTGGAATCATGATCGCCACCATTAAGTTCAATTCAAAAACGTTCAGAATAGACCTTACCCAGCCCTTGGATATTTCTATACCTTTGAAAGGGGGGGCGTCCAATATCAACGCTTGGTATTTGGATTCGCCAGAAATCAAACCCCACCAAGAAGATGGGTTTATTGGAAAAGTATCTGAAGGTGCCCCGGTCAACTTTAATGATGTCTTCTTCAACCCCCACTCGCATGTGACGCACACAGAATGCCTGGGTCATATTACCAAAGCCTTTAATTCCATCAACCAAAACCTGAATACATATTTTTTTCTGACTGAAGTGATTACTGTGGCCCCGGAAAAGCAGGGAGACGATTTTGTAATCTCGGATAAGCAATTGCGATATGCATTGGGAAATAAAAAGAGGGATGCTTTGGTAATTCGCACCATACCCAATCTGGAAACTAAGCGTTCGGTGGACTATTCCAATACCAACCCGCCATATCTGTTACAGGAAGCTACAAAATATTTGGTGGACAAAGGAATCAACCATTTGTTGATTGATCTTCCCTCCGTAGATCGGGAAAAGGACGATGGGAAACTTTTGTCCCATAAAGCATTTTGGGACGTGGATGGCCAACCGAGAAAGAGTGCCACCATTACCGAATTTATTTATGTGCCGAATACAGTGGAGGACGGCTGCTATTTTCTGAATTTACAGGTAGCCCCATTTGAAAATGATGCCAGTCCAAGTAGACCCGTACTATACAAACCACTTGATTGATGTTTTCTGAAACTTTATATATTTAGGTATGGACAATCTTCTGGATACTTTGTTAGGTCTTGTACTGGGTGCCATTTTAATGTATTGGCTGTTTTCTTTTTTTAGGAAAAAGAAAAGTAAGGATGTTACCAAGCAACAATCCACCGTGCTTTTGGATAAGATCAAGAGCGTCTGCAAATTGGTGTCTGTTGAAGGCGATTTTGCTGAAATCTATAACTACGAGAATACCAAGGAAGGCTTTTTTAGCTTGTTGAGCAGTAAAAAAAAGGCGTTGATCATTGTAAAGGCAAAAGCGCACATTGGATATGATCTCTCCAAACTGAACCTCAAGGCAGATGAGGAAAAGAAAACCATCATCCTTGGTAATTTTCCAGAACCTGAAGTGCTTTCCATAGAACCGGACCTTCAGTTTTATGATATTAAAAACGGTTTGTTCAACAGCTTTTCACCAGACGATTTGACCAACCTTAACCAAGAGGCTAAGGACCATGTCAGGCAAAAGATACCAGATAGTGGATTAATGGATACCGCTAGGAAAGAAGCATTGCAAGCCGTACTTTTGGTAGAGAAGATTGTGGAGACCATAGGCTGGACCTTGGATTATTCCGCACTTGAAATTTCCAGTTCAGAAAAAAGATCCATAGAAGCGTAAGCCATGAGAAACCTTATACTAACCCTTTTTATTGTTGGCGTAACGACCAGCACCTTTGCACAAACCAAAGACAGCATGAAAAATTTTGATCCTGCTTTTGCCCATACCGTATATTTCTGGTTTAAAGATCCTGACAATACATCCGATAGGGCATTGTTTGAAGCTTCGCTTAAGAAGTTTCTGCAACATTCCCAATTTGCGAAAACCAACTTTATCGGTAAGCCGCCTGTGGCCACTAGGGATGTTGTGGACGGTTCGTTCACCTATTCCCTTATAGTCACCTTTGAATCGGCGGAAGCACAAGAAGGCTACCAAAAGGAACAAGCGCATCTTACCTTTATAGAGGAATGTAAGCATCTTTGGGAAAAGGTTATCGTCTATGATTCTTTTGGAATAGCGGAATGAATGTAGAGCAACTTAGGGAACTTTGTATCTCCAAAAAAGGTGTGACAGAGGAATTTCCTTTTGATGAAAGTACATTGGTGTTTAAGGTAATGGGCAAAATGTTTGCCCTTATTGCACTGGAACGCAAACCGCCACAATGTAATTTAAAATGTGACCCGGAAAAGGCCATTGGACTTAGGGAAGAATATGATGGGGATATTATCCAAGGATATCATATGAGCAAAAAGCATTGGAACACCTTGTTGTTGGATAACCTTCCACCAAAGCTGATTGTGGAGCTGTTGGAGCATTCCTATGAACTGGTGGTTTCCGGCCTTACAAAAAAGCTGAAAGAGGCCTTGTCTGGAATGGAATAGTCCAAAAAACCGGAATAGGTTCACCGATAGTAATCTACAGTTCGTCGATAGTTTTTTTAGGTTTAACCATTTTGTAGTCTTTTTCTGATTAGTATTTTAGACATTTGAACCTTAAACTGAAAGATCATGAATGTGCTGTTCATAGAGGACGATATGATAGAGACCATGAAATTGCAACGTGCGATTTCCAAGTTTCAAACCAAACATCAGATTACTGAGGCTAAAAATGGAGAAGAAGCTTTGGAAATTTTGAAGGATGGGAGCTTGCCCGATATCATCTTGTTGGACCTTAACATGCCTCGAATGAGCGGAATAGAATTTCTTCAAGTGCTTAAGGCTGATGAACGGTTAAAATATTTGCCAACAATCATTTTGACCACATCCGAAAATCGGGTAGATCTTCTAAAATGTTTTGAGATCGGTATCGCTGGATATATCATAAAGCCTTTAAAATATGAGGATTACGAATCCAAACTTCAAAAGGTTTTTGAATATTGGGAAATCAGCGAATTGATCAAACGCTAACAAAATTCACGTTTTCACAACATTCTTTTTTATATAAGGTAGTACAATTCCTACTTTTAAATCATAATATTCTGTATTGTGAAAGGAATTGTATTTACCGAGTTTTTGGAAATGGTCGAATCCTCTTATGGATTGGAGACCGTGGATGCCCTTATTGAAAATTGTAAACTTCCCTCCGGAGGTGCCTACACCTCTGTTGGCACATACGACTTCAATGAGATGGTGACCTTGCTGACCGAATTGGGAAAGGTAACCGGAATTGCCCATGAAAAACTGTTGTATTCTTTTGGGCATTACCTTTTTAATGGTCTGGTATCTGCACACCCTGAAGTGGTGACAAGTTATAAAAATCCCATTGGGTTACTTACCTGTATTGAGGATCATATCCATGTTCATGTTAGAAAACTCTATCCGGATGCAGAACTCCCCCAATTCAAAATTCTTTCTAAAACGGAAAACTCTTTGGAGATGATTTATCAATCGTCCCGTGGTCTTTATGCCTTGGCACATGGCCTTATCGAAAAAACATTTGAGCACTTTGGGAAAACGGTTCAAGTAGATTATAAACTTTTAGAGGAAAACGGCACCGAGGTCAAGTTTGCCATTGTCCAAAATGGATAGTAACGAAATCACCATATTAAAACGCGCATTGGCCAGGGAAAAGAGGGCCAGAAAAAGTGCTGAAACACTTTTGGAAAACAAAGCCAAAGAGCTTTACGACGCTTCCCTTCATTTAAAGGAAGCCAACGGTAAGTTGGAATCCATATTAAACAAAAAAGGAAGTAGGATAGACAGCGCATTCGTAAATATTATTGACCCCTATGTGGTCATGGATATGATGACCAACGTCATCAATATGAACGTTTCTGCAAAGGAGTTTTTAGGATATGATCATACCAAGGAGGAACTTCAGTTGTCCAATTTGGTGCACCCGGATTACATCGAATACACCGCAGAATCGTTCCAAACCTTACTTCAAGTGGGCATTCTAAAAAACTACTCGGCAAAAATAATTACCAAGAATGGCGAGGAGAAGTATGTCAACATCAATGCCAGTCTTATTTATAATGAAACAGGTCAACCGATAGCTGCTCAGGGTGTTATAAGGGACATTACCCAAGAAGTAGAAATTAGAAAACTCTTGGAGGATCAAAAAAAGCAGCAGGACATCATTGTTGAAAATTCGTCTTTAGGTATCCTATTGATTGTAAACGACAAAATTATCAAGGCCAATAAGTCCTTTGTGGATCTTTTGGGCTATTCCGAGGTTGAGCTTAAAAAACTGACCATCAATGATGTTTCCTCCCTTGAGGACAGCAACCTTTATGAAGATTTATTGCGAAAGAGTATTGAGGATGATACCAAGAAATTTTCCATTGTTCGAAAGTTTTATAAAAAGAATGGGGAAACCTTATATGGGAAAACTTCAATGAGCTCGGTAGTGGATGCCGACGGAAACATAGAATATAGTGTTGCGATGATAGAGGACATTACCCGAAAAAAAATAGCGGAGGAGAAAATTAAAGCATCCGAAGAAAGGATGGCCACCCTAATCAAAAACCTTCAGACGGGAATCCTGTTGGAAGATCAGGACCGCAAGATTGTCTTGGCGAACCAAAAGTTCTGCGACCTTTTTGGAATTCCGGTTTCACCGGATGTTCTTAAAGGAGTGGACAGTGAAAAATCGATTCATAAATACAAGAAAATGTTCTTGGAGCCGGATACCGCACTGAACCGAATCGGTCATGTTGTGAAGAAAAAAGAAGTTGTCACAGCAGATGAAATGGAATTGGTGGACGGCCGAACTTTTGAGCGCGACTACATTCCGCTTTTCAACAACAGTGTGTACCAAGGTCATTTATGGAGTTATAACGACGTAACCCTCCGAAAGAATTATAGAAGAAATCTTGAAATCCAGAAGGAAAAGTATAGTAGTATCATCGCCAATATGAATCTGGGCTTGGTAGAGGTGGATATTGATGGGAATATTCTCATGGTGAACCAGAGTTTTAGTGATATGATCGGGTACACCATCGATGAATTGATAGGCCGGAACCTGTATGAAGCCATGCCAATCATATCCAGCGAAGGGGATGAACTGAAACTTCAGACCAAAAAGAAAAGGGAAGGAATTTCAGATTCCTATGAAGTGGCCGTTAAAGTTGCCAACGGAGAGAAAAGGTTTTGGTTGGTAAGTGGGGCTCCAAGGTACGATGATGCCGGAAACATCATTGGCTCAATCGGGGTTCACCTGGACATAACGGACCAAAAAAGCCTGGAACTGCAGAAAGAAAACCTACTTCGGGAACTGGAAGCAAGTAATAAAGGGTTACAAGAGTATGCACATATCGTTTCGCACGATCTAAAGTCCCCACTTAGAAGTGTAAGTGCTTTGGCTACATGGCTTTATGACGACTACAAGGATACCCTTGACGAAAATGGCAGGTACAATCTTAAGATGATGCAAGAGAAAATTGAGGGCATGGATAAACTGATAACTGGAATTTTGAAGTATTCCACCGTAAACAGTGATGTTCTTGATGATACCCAAGTGGATGTAAACGAGGTAATAAAAGACATTAGTGAGATTATCTACATTCCTGAAAATGTAGAAATAAAGGCTAAAAAGAAACTGCCGACTATTCAGGCCGATAAAACAAAAATCCATCAATTGTTCCAGAACTTTTTGAGCAATGCAGTGGTAAACATTGAAAAAGAGGATGGACTTGTTGAGATTGATTACAAAGAAGATACTACACATTGGGAGTTCAGTGTCAAGGATAATGGAGTGGGAATTCCAGAAGAGTACCACGAAAAGATCTTTCAAATTTTCCAGTCCATTGGGAACAAGGAGCGTTCTACCGGGATTGGGCTCTCTATCGTAAAAAAAATCATCGATAGATATAATGGAAAAGTCTGGCTGGAAAGCGAGATTGGAAAAGGAACCACCTTTTACTTCACATTACAGAAACAACCTAAAAACAAGGAAAAATGAAATTAAATCAGGCGAAACGCTTAAAAGGCGGAACATGGGAATTTATACAGGATCAACCCTTAAAAGAACCCTTGGTATTGATATTTGGGGATAGGTTTTTATTGGAATCTGAAAACTTATTCCAGGAAATCCGGGATTTATATCCCGATGGACATCTTGTTTTTGGGTCTACTTCCGGTGAAATTATGGAAACCAATGTTTACGAGGAAAGTATCACCTTAACCGCTATAGAATTTGAGCATACGAAGTTTTCCATCATTAGCGAAAACATTAAGGATTATGTGGATATCGGAAAAATGGGAGCTTCCATTTCCAACCAATTCAGGATGGAGGAACTCAATCATCTTTTTATCGTATCGGACGGAAGTTTTGTCAACGGAAGTGGCCTCATAGAAGGACTGGAATCTGTAGAAGGATTTAGCGCATCCATAACGGGTGGACTGTGTGGCGATGGTGCTCGTTTTGAGAAGACATTGACCTCATACAACGAAAATCCCAAACAGGGCGAGGTCGTGGCCATTGGTTTCTACGGGGAAGAATTGGAAGTGAGCTATGCAAATTTTGGAGGTTGGACCCCTTTCGGCCCAGAACGTACCATTACCCGATCCGAGGGGAATGTACTGTTCGAGATTGATGGTAAACCGGCATTGGATCTCTACAAAAAATATCTGGGTGAAAAAGCAAATGAACTCCCCCAGGCTGCATTGCTCTATCCACTTACCGTGCAGCAAACGGAAAGCTCTGAACCCTTGGTACGGACCATTTTGAATATTGACGAAAAAGAAAATTCAATGATTTTGGCCGGGGATGTTCCCATGCATTCTAAGGTACAATTAATGATGTCAACCACGGATGACATTGCGGAAGGAGCCTCGAGCGCTGCGGAACTGGCCATGCGCGGTAGAAAGAAAAAACCCGAGCTTGCCATTTTGGTCAGTTGTGTGGGAAGAAAATTGGTATTGGACCAACGCACCGAGGATGAAATAGAAGAGGTAGCCGAAGTAATTGGAGAGCAAGCCAGCATAGCAGGCTTTTATTCTTATGGGGAAATGGCACCTTTTGCCGGAAAGAACGAGTGCCAATTGCACAACCAAACCATGACATTAACCTTATTGAGTGAATAAATGCATTCCCTGCTTAAAAGACAAATAAGAAAACTCTTGGCCAAAGATTGGGCAGAGCATCCAGAATTGGAAGCTTTCTTTGATGCGGTGGACAGGTCGTATTCAGACTTTGATGAAAAGTTGAAAATGACCCAAAGAGCATCGTCTTTAGGCTTGGAGGAATTGTATTTGGCCAACCAAAGACTCAACCGGGAAACGGAAAGTCAGCGTAAGGTGTTGGAGTCACTAAGCAAGGCTGTGGCCTCAATGCAGGACAAGACCAGTGATCGTATCAATGGGTTGGACTTTAATCCGCAACAGTTGGTTGAAGATATTGAGAAACAGGCGCACAAATTGGTGAAAATGACCGCGGAAAAGGACATGCTCTTGAGAAACTTGGAGCAGCAAAACGAGTCCTTGAACAATTACGCACATATGGTTTCGCACGATCTAAAATCGCCCATCCGAAATGTACATTCTCTAGTAAGTTGGGTTTTTGACGATGCGAAAAAAGCCTTTAAAGCCGAAAGTCAGGAAAACGTGCAACTCATTTTTCAGAACCTGGCCAAAATGGATAGCCTGATCGATGGTATCCTTAGGCACTCCACCATAGATTCCATACAGGAAAATGCCGTAGTGGTGGATCTGAACCTTATGATCGATGAGATTGAACGGACCATTTTTGTCCCCGATAATATCACCATTAAAAGAAGTAAGAACCTACCAAAAATATATACTGGAAAGTATCGCATAGAACAATTGTTCAAGAATCTTATTACCAATGCCATAACCGCTACGGAGCATAAGGAAGATGGTTGTATCATGATTGATGTAAAAGAGGAAAAGGACGGATGGCTATTTAGCATCACGGACAACGGCAAGGGCATACCAAAACACCTTCAGACCGGAATTTTTGGAATGTTCAAGAAGTTGGAGAACAGTGCTGGCGCAACTGGAATTGGACTGGCTTTGGTGAAGAAAATTGTAAACTATTATAAAGGGGATATATGGTTGTCCTCTGAAGAAGATAGGGGAACTACCTTCTTTTTTACCATTAAAAACATACAAGATGGCTGAAATACCCAACCTTGATTATATAAAGGAAATTTCCGGAGGAAATGAGGAATTCGAGAAAAAATTCCTAAACATTATCCAGACGGAGTTTCCCAAGGAAATGAATGATTATTTGGATTTTTTGGAATCCAACGATTTGGAGGAATCTGCCAAAATCGTTCACAAGATCAAACATAAGTTGGGTATTTTGGGCCTTACGGGAGGATACAAATTGGCCATAAAATATGAGGAAGACCTTAAATATGGCAATACCAATCTCAGAGAAGAATTTCAGGAGATTTTGGCGGCGGTAGAGGAGTTTATTTTAAAAATAGCGTAAAGTGAGGTGTATTATTGTTGATGACGAAGCGAGTGCAAGGGCCATTGTGCTGGAGTTGTGTCGCACTATCCCTGAAATGGAGGTAGTGTCGGAATTCCCCAATGCCCTTGAAGCGTTAAAATTTTTAAAGCATAACCAGGTTGATCTCATCTTCTTGGATATCCACATGCCCAAATTAACTGGGGTGGACTTCATAGAAACTGTAAGTAATCCACCCAAAATAGTGTTGACCACATCCGATAAGGAGTTTGCTATTGAGGCCTATGGCTATGAATTCATAGTAGACTATTTGGTAAAACCCATCTCCCCAGAGCGTTTTCAGAAATGCGCAATAAAGCTGCGCAACGCGTTTCGGGCCATTAACAGTTCTGATGACGATCATCAAATGGGGCCAGGAGAGGATGAAGATCTTTATATTAATATTGATAGAAGACTCATCAAACTTAAATTTGGGGATATCCAATTGATTGAGGCCAAAGGGGACTATATAGAGATACAGACCAAAAAAGAAAGGTATCGGGTTCATTCCACCTTAAAAAAAATCAAGGAAAAACTGCCAGAGTCAAGGTTTTTACAGATACATCGCTCGTACATCATCAATTTTGCACAAATCGTGGATATCCAGGATAATAGTGTTTTAATAGAGCGAAGCGTAATACCCATAAGTCGTTCCAACCGCCCAGAATTAATGCAACGACTAAACCTGCTTTAAAAAGAAAGAAAAATACTACAATAATAGGTTTCTTTTACGTTAGATAGTTAGACACTTTTGAAAATGTTAAGGAAACAAGCGAATAACCATTAAATCTTTTAGCATATGTCATTGGAAATACGTGAAAACCGAGGAATCTTCGAAATCTTGGGAAAAGTATCAACACAACAATTGGGAGCTTTGAATTCCTATTTCAATGCCGTGCTGGAACAAGAGGACAACATTGTTATAAGTTTGGAAAAAGTCACCCAAATGGATACTTCCGCTGCTCATTTTTTTGAAAAATTATATCGTAGTTCTGCCGAAAACAACAAGGTGGTTTCTTTAATTGGGAGGCAGAACGATACACTAATGGAAATTCTAAAAACCACTAAGACCAACTACATTTTAAGCCCGGATAGGATTTAATCCCTCTAAAAATCCAGCAGATGACAATTACCGACTACCAATCATATTTTAAGGCCACTCCTCAAACTTTAAACGATTATGACTTTAAGAGGTTAACAACCTATTTTGAGCTGCTCGCTGAGGTTAAAAAGCCAGTTGTTAGCTTGGTAACACCGGTATTTAAGGCAAAAGACACTTTGATAGCGCATATTATGGGCTTGACAAATCTAAAAACCATAATCCCCTACGAAATCATTTTTGTGGAAAACAATGCGGATAAAGAAACCCTATCGATTTTGGAGCAGTTGGGTGCCAACGTGGTGAGTGAACCTCGCCAGGGGATTACCTATGCCCGTCAAAAAGGATTGGAAGAAGCCAAGGGGCAAATTATATGTACTATGGATCCCGATTCTATCTACGACCCTTATTACATTGATAAAATGGCTCTTCCTTTTTTTATGGATAAGGATTTGGTGCTTTGCTATTCCGTTTCCCAGAGTTATGAAGAGGATTTTCAACTTTCTACCAAAATGCATTTTCGAAATCGGCTGAAAGTGGCTTATTTCAGATGGAAGTTTTCAAGAGGTTTTACCAACAAGATCAAGCATATAAGGGCAGTGTGTATGGCAATGCGTAGGGAAGTACTCACTCCAATTGGCTATGAAACCGATTTACGGATAGTTTCCGGCTGTGATGATGGCATGCTCGCCATGCATTTGCACAATATGGGTAGGTCAAAATACATAAATGTGGATGTATACACTGCACTTCCGCCAAAGCGGGAACCAGGTAAACCATTTCCATTCTGCAACGAAAGATTCCTTCCTTCCAAAAAACCATTGGAGAGGACATTTCAGGAGCTGGAAATAGACCAAACAACCAAATAAATTCCAATTTTTCCTGCTCCACAAAGAGGGGCGGAATTCCTTTCATAGGAATCTATCCTAACCACCTTCAAGCACTTTTAAAAAACACCGATGTTGTTCATCGATAAGTGGAACAAAGACCTGACCTCCGATATAACAGTGCTTACAACATGCTACCTCGGTTTTACAACATAGAATTATTCAAAAGTAATATTAATCCTACTTTGCAATTGTGTTTAGTACTACAAATTAAAAATCGATCTTATGAAAATTTTAGTTGTTGACGACAAACAATCCCTGAGCGAGCTGGTTTCACAGTTTTTAGGGCAATCCTACACAGTTACTACCATGGAAGATGGTTTGGCCGCTTTGGCCTGGATGCAGGAAGGTAATATCCCCGATTTGGTAATTACGGACTTGGAGATGCCAAATATGGACGGTTTTGAACTGATCCAGAAAATCAAGGAAAGTGGATATTTCTCCAACATTCCCATTATTGTTTTGAGTTGCAGGGATAGCAGTTCTGACCGAATCCAATGTCTGAAATTAGGGGCGGATGATTATCTGGTGAAGCCTTTTAATCCTGAAGAACTGTTGATTCGCGTAGAAAAATTACTCATCAGAGCATAGTAAGTATCATGGAAGTAGTTTCGGACAAGAAGGTTTGCCTATTATATATAGGCATGGATCAAACCGTGGTGGATCAATTTATGGACCATCCCCAAAAAGTGGATTTTCACATCGCCAAAAATGCCGTTTTGGCAATCAGATGGTTGGAAGAAAACCCTGAAGTGGATGCCATTCTATGTGAAAAGCAAATTCCTGGACAGACCGGGATTGAATTCCATAGAACATTACGCGAACGTTTTGCAAACAAGCATGCAATCCCATTTATCCTGGTCGCCAAAAACCGGGATAAGAATGACCTGTCCGAAGCCGTGAAAAATGGGATTGACGATTTCTACGTTCAGCCTTTGTCCACCACTAATATTCTGGATCGGGTAAGGTTTCTCAAGGAGTTGAAGGCCAACTTGCAAAAAGAAAAAATCTCACCCTCAAGCGGTGATGATGGCGAATATAAAATAGGATTTTGGAAGCGATCGTTCGATATTGCCGTGGCCAGTTTGGCACTCTTGTGTGCTTCACCATTTCTATTGCTTTTCATTCTTGCTATCCGTTTAGAATCCAAGGGTAAGGTATACTACATCTCGAAAAGAGTGGGCACTGGCTACAAGATTTTCGATTTCTACAAACTGAGATCCATGTACCCGGATGCTGATAAGCGACTCAAAGAATTTGAGCATTTGAACCAATATGTACATGAGGATGAAGAGGAATCTCTGGATGACCAAGAGGACCAAACAAAAACAGCTGCCGGCACTGTGCTAATAGGTGATGATACGGAAGTGGATGAGTTACAACATAATATCAAGCGTAAAGAAAGTGCAAAAAGTGCCTTTGTAAAATTTGATAATGACCCCAGGATTACCAAAGTGGGAAAAATCATTAGAAAACTAAGCATTGATGAACTGCCCCAATTGATCAATGTATTAAAGGGAGATATGTCGATAGTTGGAAATAGGCCACTGCCACTTTATGAAGCGGAAGTACTGACCACTGATGAATGGACGGATAGATTCAATGGCCCTGCGGGAATTACGGGACTTTGGCAGGTAGAGGCCAGGGGAAGAAGTTCCAAGATGTCTCCTGAAGAACGTAAAAGCCTTGATATCAAATACGTAAAATATGCAAATAGCAAATACGCATTTCTTATAGATATGTGGATTGTGCTTAGAACCTTCAAAGCAGTGTTCCAGAAAGAGAACGTATAATGAAAAAAAGTCAGCTCGTTTTTTTACTCTTGGTGCTGTTTTGCCATCTGTCCTTTGGACAGTCCATCAATGACTTTATTGAAAAAAGCTTAAAGGACAACGATATTGCCAAAAAACTGCCGCCATTGGACACTTTGGTAGCCATGGCGAAAGACTATTCGCCCTTTATTAAGGTCACGGTCTCAGAACAACAATATAGGGATGGTGTGGTATCCGCTGAGCAAAGAGCTTGGCTGCAATACATTAACCTTGAAGCCGGCTATAACTACGGCATTTTTGACAACCTAAGTAATGCGCAGATTGCCGGTGACCCCCAAAGTCAAACACTTTTTTCTACGGAGCAAAGTAGATATACCGTAGGGGTTTCCCTGCGATTGCCCCTGTCGGCCATTGTAAACCGAAGGGCAAGAATTTTGAGCGCAAAGGGAGAGGCCGAGAAGGCTAGGTATGAGACTCAGGTAGCCGAGGTTGAATTGGAACAAAAAGTAGCCGAACTCTATAACGATCTGCTTAAATCGCACCGGCTTTTTTTTATTTCCGGATCTATAGTGGACAATTTTAGGGTACAGTCCATAAGAGCGGAAAAAGACTTTGCCAATGGGGTAATCAATATAACAGAGTATACGCGTTTGCAGCAAATGATGAACCAAGCGACCATGGGTTTTGAACTCCAGCGGTCCGAATTTATTTCTTCAGTGATGGCCTTGGAAAACATCATTGGGGCAGAATTGAATATTTAGGAATGAAGTTTAACCTCCTTTTTTTTGTACGCCTTTTACTAAGGCATATGGGCTTGCTTATAGTCATGCCGATTATATTGGCTTCCATGGTGTTTTATCTCACCAGGGATGAACCCAAAATCTTCAATTCCAAAGCTAGGGTATACACAGGAATAGCCACAGGCTCCAATATAGAACTTGAAAATACCAAGATCGATTTCCGGGCTACCAACACGGCCTATGATAACCTATTGAACCTTATCAAGGCCAGGACCACTATAGAAATTGTGGGTCTAAAACTGTTCACACAACATATGGTATTGGACAGTGCCGATATCAAGATCATTTCCCGTGAAAAGTTCAGGAACTTGATGGAGGCCGTCCCAGAAGAGGTCAAGGAATTGGTTGTAAAGGGAGATGCCGAAAAGACGTATGATAACTTCGTCAAGCTTAAGGAATCCAATCATACCAACTACATCTATCAATTACTGAACCTTGACCATCCGGATTATAGTATCGAAAAGATACTGGGTAGAGTGGGTTTGCGGCGTATCTCCAATAGTGATTTTGTGGATATCGAGTTTGAATCGGAAGACCCGGGTATATGCCAAAACACCTTGTTGATTTTGTGCGAGGTGTTTGTCCAGCTCAATGCTGATATAAAGGTGAATCAGTCAGATGCCGTGGTCAAGTATTTTCAAGGACAACTGAACAAATCCACGGATCAATTACGCGGTGCGGAAGACGAACTTTTGGATTTCAACCGGACCAATAACATCATCAACTACTACGAGCAGACGAAACACATTGCGGCAGAAAAGGAGGAGTTTGAAATTAAATATTTTGAAGTTCAGCGAAAGTACCATGCCTCTAAGGCCGTCCTTTCGGTTTTGGAATCCAAGTTGGAGACCCACGACCGAAAAAGACTTTCAAGTCAAAACATCATGGAGGTCAGAAAAGAGCTGTCTAAGTTAAATTTTGAGGTTTCTATGAAAACCTTGGGCTTTGAAAAAGACTCGGTGCAAAGGGAGAATGATGCCAAGGAAGTGGCAGAAAAGATGCGACGTATAGAAGCCTTGGAGGGAAAACTTGCAGCGCATATTGACACCTTGTACACTACGGACTATAGTACTAAAAGCATTGCATCTACAAGTGTATTGTCGGATTGGCTGCAAAATACCATTGAATATGAAGGGTATGGTGCCCAGCTAAAAGTGATGGAGAAAAAGCGCGAGGAGTTTGAAGAGTTATACCAGGAATTCTCGCCCTTGGGAGCCACAATGAAACGCTTGGAGCGAAAGATAGATATTGCAGAACGGGAGTATTTAAGCCTGTTACATAGTTTGGGTCTTGCTAAATTAAGGCAGCAGAACGTAGAGCTAAAATCAAATATTAAGCTAACGGAAGTTCCTTTCTTCCCCATTAGCCCCAAACCCAGTAAGCGAATGCTCCTAGTGATCGTTGCGGGAATGGTGGGCTTTATTTTGGTGGCTGCAACCATCTTGATCCTGGAACTTTTGGACGGGAACATTAACACGGCCAAAAGAGCTGAGGACAAGATAGAACTGAAGGTTTCCTCCATTTTTCCAGTCATCAGCAGTAAAAAGAACAAGATTGATTATGATTATTTGCAGAATAAGGCGGTCAATGCCATTTCCAGGAACATCATATTGAACCAGTTCAAAAAGGAAAAAGAGCATGTACCTGTGGTGAACATGTTGTTTTCCACCCAAGAAAATGAGGGCAAGACATTTATATGCAAAAATTTGATTGCGAAGCTTTGTGAGTTGGATTACAACATCCTCCACGTAACCTATGATGAAGAGAATTTGGGTTTACTTGGAGATTGTTACCAGAAGATTTTGTACCCAATTAGTGATCAGCTGTACAAGATTTCGAACATCCAAGAATTTGATACGGATGGGACCATTTCCGACTTCAACAAGTTTGACTTTGTCGTTCTTGAGATTCCAAGTATCATAAAAAACCCTTTCCCGGTAAAGTTGGCCTCTACCATGGATTATACCTTTTTGGTTACCAGGGCAAATCGTGCCTGGGGCGAGGCTGATGTAAATGCGCTGACTTTGTTCAATGAGGCGACCACGGGACCTGAACCGACCATCATTTTAAATGGAGTAAAAGTGCTGGAAATGGAGACCGTTGTCGGCGACTTACCCAAGAAAAGATCTTTGATCCGGAGTTGGATCAAAAAGGTGGTTCAATTTAGATTCTTCACCAAGAAAACAGTAATGTAATGTGGGGTAAGCTGAAACATATCGGTAAGGAAAAAAATCTGTCCTCGCTTATGGCCAATGTAAGCGTAGCCTTTATGGGATTGGTTAGTTTTATGCTCCTCACGAGACAGTTGGACAAGGAGCTTTTTGGTGAATGGGTGCTCTTTATCACGTTGGCCACCTTTGTTGACCTTCTTCGTTTTGGCTTAACAAGGACTTCATCGGTCAGACAGTTGTCAGGAGCGGATAGTACATTGCAAAAAAGCATTCTGGGTGCCTCATTTAGAATCAACTTGATTCTCCTATTAATCTTGACCTTCCTTTGCTGGCTTATCTTCGGACTATTGGAATTCTATGGTATCCAAATCAACAATGGATATCGTCTGTTTTTGTTCTATTACCCCTTTTTGGCCCTGTCCAATTTAAGTTGGAACAATGCCATGTCCCTTTTTCAGGCCGAGCAGAATTTTAGACGAATGATGGTGGTGCGCATTTCCAATGTGGGCCTGTTCTGTGTTTTTCTGTTGCTTAACCAATGGTGGTTAAAGCTTGGAATTATAGAAATTATTTGGATGAATGTAGCTGTGAATGCCGTTTCCAGCATTTGGTGTACGGTAAAAAGCTGGGACGGGCTATTTTATTTGAAATATGCCCAACGGAAGATGGAAAAGGAATTGGTCAACTTCGGTAAATATTCAATGGGAACCCTGATTAGTTCCAGCCTGCTGAAAAGCTCGGATACTTTTATTATTGGGATGAGTCCTTTTTTGGGATCTGCGGGTATTGCCATGTACGCTATTCCGTTAAAACTGACGGACCTTTTGGGTATACCACTGCATAGCTTCGCTATGACGGCCTACCCAAGAATGTCCAAAAAAGCCTTGGAGGGTGATTTGCTCGGAACCAAGAAGATTTTTTATTCCTACGTGGGCATCATTACGCTTTTGTTTTTCCCTGTGGCCTTGGGGAGTTTCGTGTTTGCAGAGTATCTGGTGCTTTTTCTGGGAGGGAACGAATATTTGGACTCACTTCCTTTGTTGACACTTATTTTTAGGGTATTCACGGTATATATTATGTTATTGCCGTTGGACCGCTTTACTGGTGTTTTATTGGATAGTATTAATAGGCCTAAACTAAATCTGTATAAGGTGTTGGTAATGACTTTTGCCAATATCATATTGAATCTTTTGGCAGTTTTTGTATTCAAAAGCTTGGTGGCAGTGGCCATTGGAACGGTTATGTTCACTCTCATGGGTATTTTCCTTGGATTCCATTATCTAAAAAAGGAAATTCAGGTAAAGGGAAGGCACATTGTTTCGGAAAGCATGCATTTCATCAAAAACCTTAAAACACATTTGGGCTGATGAGTACTTTCGAAACTACACATGGTTCCGACCTGTTGAGAAAACCATTGCCTATTCTCATTTTGTTATCTGTGGTGTTGACTACGGCACATCTAACAGCAACAAAAGGCTTAGTGGCTGGTATTGGAGTGATGGTAATTCCATTTGCCATTATCTATTTGGGAGCTTTGTTTGTAAACCCTAGGATTGGGGTCATTACCATACTGATTTTTAACTTCTTCGTATTGGGAATTGGCAGGTATATTCCAATGACCTGGGGCCTTCTAATGGATGGCCTCATGGTACTGATGTATTTAGCCCTATTTTTCAAAGCTTTTAGGATAAAAGTACCTTGGGTAAGGGCCAATTCGCAACTGACACTTTTGGTGACGATTTGGTTTGGCTATGCAGTGCTGCAGATTGTCAACCCGGAAGCAGTAAGTGTGGCAGCTTGGTTTTATGCCATGCGAGGCTTGGCGCTATATCAGTGGCTGTTTGTGCCATTGGTTTTTTTGTTGTTCAACAAGCGAAAGGATTTACACCTGTTCTTTTTGATTTGGGGTACGCTTTCAGTTTTGGCGACCATGAAGGGCATGCAACAATTGATTTTTGGTGTCGATAGTTACGAACAGGCATGGTTGGATGCCGGTGGGGATGTCACACATATCCTGTTTGGCAAGTTGCGTATATTCTCTTTTTATTCTGATGCGGGCCAATTCGGTGCTTCACAAGGGCATACAGGTGTGGTTTTCGGAGTTCTGGCGCTGTTCGCCAAGGACCGAAGGTTCCAAATTTTTTGTGGGATAGTGGCCATGGCCGGACTTTTGGGGATGATGATTTCAGGTACACGTGGCGCCATTGCGGTACCTGCCATGGGTGGTGTGATGTTCATCTTAGTGCGCAAGCATATTCCCAGTATTGTTCTTGGAGTTCTTGTGGGGATTGGGGTATTTGTGTTTTTCAAGTACACTACCATTGGGAACGACAATGATCAGATCAGACGAATGCGAACGGCCTTCGACCCAAATGATGCATCCTTGCAGATGCGTAAAATAAATCAGGAAAAACTGAGGGGATATTTGGCTACGCGTCCATTGGGCGGGGGTATTGGATCTACAGGCAACTGGGGCAAACGGTTTTCACCAAATACTTTTTTGGCCAATACGGCAACAGATAGCTGGTTTGTAGCGGTGTGGGCGGATACGGGCATCGTAGGGCTGTACCTACACCTATTTATTTTATTCTTTATCCTTATTACAGGAGCCTACAACTGCATGTTCAAAATACGGGACGATTGGTTAAAGGGACAGATTACAGCCTTGGTCTGTGGGATGGCCGGGATTATGTTGGCTTCCTATGGGAATGGTGTTTTCGGACAGTTCCCTACCTGCATTTTAATGTATACGGGCATGGTATTTATGTTCATTGCCCCAAGGCTGGATGAGAAAATCCGAGAAGAAAAAGAAGTTCAATTGCAGTTGGGAACGGCTGTGTAAAAATCAACCTATGAAACCATTGGTATCTATTATAACCATCAACTACAACGAGTCCGGGGTAACCTTGGATTTGTTGCGATCTATTCGTGGACTTTCTTATCCGAACTATGAGGTAGTCGTTGTGGATAATGCTTCGCCCGAAGACAATCCGGATGTAATTAAGGAACAATTCCCAGAAGTGAACCTGATCAAGAGTAAAGAAAACCTTGGTTTTGCCGGAGGGAACAATTTGGGTGTAAAGCAAGCCAATGGGGATTATTTGTTGTTCATAAACAATGATACCATTGTACCGGAAAATTTTATCGAACCTTTAGTGGAAACCCTGGAAGATGATGAAACTATTGGAATGGTGAGTCCAAAAATTAAATTTCATTGGGACCCATCACTCATTCAATACGCGGGATATACCCCAATGAGTCACTGGACTATTCGCAACAATAGCATAGGATACCATCAAAAGGATGATGGGACTTTTGATCAACCTGGGGAAACACAATCCATTCATGGTGCTGCCATGATGGTTCCTAAAAGAATTGTGGAAAAAGTGGGAACTATGACGGAAATCTATTTTCTATATTATGAAGAACACGATTGGGCCGAAATGGTAAAACGGGCCGGCTATAAGATTTACTACCAACCCAAGTCATATATCCTTCATAAGGAATCGGTTTCTACAGGAAAGTTCAGTCCGTTGAAGACCTACTATATTTCCAGAAATAGAATTTTGTTCGCACGAAGGAATTTCAAACCCTTTCCGTTATTTGTGAGCATGCTGTTCCAAGGATTGGTTTCTATTCCAAAAAATGTTCTTACATTCCTAGTAAAACGCAAGTTTGGACATTTGAAGGCGTTTTGGAACGCCGTGAGTTGGAACCTGACCCATGGAACAACTGCTAAACAACTGTGAGCTGCTGGTTTTAAAGCTTCTAGATATATACTTGTCATCCATTTACAACACGAATCACTAGCTTCACAACAAATACTTTTCTTAATTAAAATGTAGGATAATATTTACAAATATTATGAAGCCTACTATAATGTTTGAAAAGTTAAAAGTTATTTTCTTGTTCACCATATCATTTGCAATAGTCGGATGTGTTAGCGAGAAAGATTTGGACCCCCCACAGGACGACCCCGTTTCAATGGACGATGATGGCCCCTTGGGAGCCCTCAACGTGTCAGCAAGTTTTAATTACGCAACTAGTCAAGAAATTCAGGTCACCCTGGATGTTCCAGCTTTTTTGAGCAAGGCCGTTTTTTCACTTTACAGTAAAACTGGGAACCAAGATAGTATTCCTTTTGGGAGGGCAATGTTTGATTCCAATGGTCATTTCGAGCAACGGTTCGCTATTCAGGCGCAAGCAGATAGTGTCTTGTTATATTCCGATTATATCGGATTGACCAAGGATATTAGGCTGGCCGTTCAGAGTGATCAAATCACCTATGATTATAGGCCACTATATGAAAGAACAACAGCGAGCAAAAAAGATATTAGTCCTAAAGCTAGGAAGGGTAGATCAAGCACTACGGCAAAGGTTGATTACACTTATGTGACGGGATTTGACGGCCAGGGAGTACCCACTGAGTTGGAATTACCGGATGTAATCCAACAAAATCTCCTGGATGATATAAATGCCTCACTACCGGAAAGGAGCAGGGTGCCCATAGCCAATCCGCAATTCCTGGACAACTCTAGCGAAAGCAGTATGATTCTTACCGATTTGGCCGATGTGTGGGTCACCTTTGTTTCCGAAGGCGCAGGCTATAGAAATGCATTGGGGTACTATTCTTACCCATTGGGAAGCGATCCTGCAACGGTGGACGATATCGCAGCCCACAACATTATTTTTCCTAACGTATCCATGGTGGGTTCATCTGGAGGATTGGTGCCCGGAGATCGTGTGTATTTGGGAAGATTTCCCCCGAACACCGTCATCTCATGGTTTGTTGTGGCCAACGGCTGGACAGGTTCCGGTGTTGGAGATGGTAGGGGTGTTTACTACTCGGAACCCAGCTTTAACCCAGAAAACTCAAGTCTGAATACGCACGTTGTGCAATTGTATGATAGTGCGCGGGAAATCAATTTTCTGGCCTTCGAAGATTTGAGAAGGGACCAGGGGTCCGACGATGATTTCAATGATGCAGTGTTTTACGCTAGGGCCAATCCTGTGGAATCCATAGAACTTACAAATGTGGTGGCCTTGATTCCAGCGAATGACGAGGATGGTGACGGTGTGAATGATGAGCTCGACGAATTCCCGTTTGACGTCAACAAGGCCTTCAACAACTTCTCACCAACAGCCAACTTATCCGGGGCATTGGCCTTCGAAGATTTGTGGCCCAGTCAGGGAGATTACGACTTTAATGATTTGGTGGTAACCTATGATTATAACTTGATTACCAACGCTTCAAACTTAATAACTAGGATAGAGGGAACCTTTGTCATTGATAATATTGGAGGTGCGCTCCATAATGGTTTTGCCTTGGCTTTCCCCATTGATCCAGCTCTGGTAGACGATGTACAAGGTCAGGTTATCAATGCCGATTACATCAACTTAAACTCCAACGGCACGGAGTCAGGAACCGCTGCGGACGAGACAGTCATTTTTGTGGCAGGAAATACAATTGCCATGGAAGGTGAAACTATTGAATTGGGAATCGATTTTAACACTCCCATGAGTTATGAGAATTTGGGCTTGGTGCCTTTCAATCCCTTTTTAATTTCCAATGGTACCCGTTCCAATGAAATTCATCTACCGGATTACACGCCAACAAGTAAGGCCGCTTCACTGGGGACATCAGATGACGATAGTGATCCAAGTTTGGATCGTTTTTACAAGACAGATAGAAACTTGCCATGGGCCTTGAACATCTTTGATGATTTTGTGGCTCCCCAAGAATCAGTTCCGATAACCATTGAGTATCCCAAGTTTGTCAACTGGGCAAATTCGGGCGGCACCCAAGATTTGGACTGGTACATACGATAAATCAAAAAATTAAAATAGAACAAACCTTAAATACACTTCAAATTATGAATATAACAGTAATTGGTACAGGTTACGTAGGCTTGGTAACAGGTACCTGTTTCGCAGAAACCGGGATAAACGTGGTCTGTGTGGACATTGATGAGAAAAAAGTGGAAAAGTTGCGAAATGGGGAAATCCCCATTTACGAACCAGGCCTGGATGTGCTTCTGGAACGCAATATGGACAAAGGACGAATTTCCTTCACCACAAGTTTGGAAAAGGGAATCAAAAATAGTGATGCCATTTTCATTGCCGTGGGTACACCTCCAGATGAGGATGGAAGCGCGGATTTGAAGTATGTTCTTGGTGTGGCCCGGGAAATAGGACAGCATATGGAAGATTACAAAGTAATCATTACCAAGAGTACGGTTCCTGTGGGAACTTCATTTAAGGTGAAATCTGCAGTAGAGGAGGAGTTAGCTAAAAGAGATGTTCGTATTCCTTTCGATGTGGCTTCCAACCCAGAGTTTTTGAAGGAAGGGAGTGCCGTGGACGATTTCTTAAAACCCGATCGAATTGTGGTTGGTGTGGAAAGTAAGCGGGCCGAAAAAGTCATGAAGCGTTTGTACAAACCCTTCCTAATGAACGGTCATCCACTTCTATTCATGGATATTTTCTCTTCGGAGATGACAAAATATGCAGCTAATTCCATGTTGGCGACCAAAATCAGTTTTATGAACGATATCGCCAACCTTTGTGAATTGGTGGGTGCCAATGTGGATTTGGTGCGTAAAGGAATCGGATCAGACTCCAGAATAGGGAACAAGTTCATCTACCCCGGTACGGGATATGGTGGTAGCTGTTTCCCCAAAGATGTGCAGGCTTTGGTACGTACAGCAGATGAATACGGACACTCCCTAGAGGTTTTGAAAGCTGTGGAAAGTGTGAACTACAGGCAAAAATCAGTCTTAGTGGAGAAAATCAAGAACCATTTTGGAAAGAACCTCAAGGGCAAGCAATTTGGACTTTGGGGACTGGCCTTTAAGCCCAAAACAGATGATATGAGGGAAGCTCCATCGCTTGTCATTATAGATGAATTAAAGGCCCTTGGAGCCAATATTCGTGCCTATGATCCAGTAGCCATGGAAGAAGCGGAACGCATCTTGGGCGATAAGATAGAATATGCCAAGGATGAGTACGATGCCATTATTGACGCAGATGCTTTGATCGTGGTAACGGAGTGGTCAGAATTTAGGATGCCCAACTTCAGAATATTGGAAAAGCTGATGATCAACAAGTCCATTTTTGATGGCAGGAACATATACGACCCTGAGGAAATGGAAGAACTCGGGTTTACCTATTACAGTATTGGTAGGGATGCTGTGTTGAGCACCAAGGAAGAAACCGTTAAAATTTAATTAAACAAGATGAAACGAATATTGGTAACAGGGGGAGCAGGATTTGTGGGTTCCCATTTATGTGAGAGACTTTTGAACGAAGGAAATGAGGTCATAAGCATGGACAACTATTTCACGGGAAGAAAAAGTAAGATTGTTCATCTATTGGGCAATCCATATTTTGAGGTGATTCGCCATGATGTAACCCTTCCCTATTTCTTGGAGGTGGATGAAATTTATAACCTGGCCTGTCCGGCGTCTCCAGTGCATTATCAGCACAACCCAATAAAGACCATCAAAACTTCTGTTCTAGGTGCCATAAACATGTTGGGATTGGCAAAACGAATCAATGCCAAAATCCTACAGGCTTCCACTAGCGAGGTCTATGGTGACCCGGAGTTGCACCCACAGCCAGAAGGCTATTGGGGACATGTGAACCCAATCGGAATTCGCTCCTGTTACGATGAGGGCAAACGATGCGCAGAATCACTCTTTGTGAACTACCATACCTCCAATGACGTATTGGTGAAGATCGTACGGATATTCAATACCTACGGGCCTCGAATGGAGCCAGATGACGGCCGGGTGGTTTCCAATTTTATCATGCAGGCACTACAAGGTAAGGACATCACCATTTTCGGTGACGGAACCCAAACACGAAGTTTTCAGTATGTGAGTGATTTGGTGGATGGAATGATAAAAATGATGGCTACGGAGGATGATTTCATTGGTCCTATCAACATCGGAAACCCAGGAGAATTTACCATGCTGGAGTTGGCGCAAAATATAATTGATCTTACTGGAACCAAATCCAAAATTATTCATTTACCGTTGCCATCAGATGATCCTATGCAACGCAAACCGGACATCTCATTGGCAAAAGAAAAACTACAGGATTGGAGTCCATCGGTTGATTTGCGCGAGGGTCTTGGAAAGACCATCGAGTACTTCAACAATCTGTTGCAAGAAAAGTCGATCAAAGAATTGGTAGAAGGATAAAAAGAGCGTTATGGATGTAGTCAAAGTTGTACTGAACAGTCTCGAAATTCTTGTATTGGGTTACTTTGGATTTGCATCCATTTATGTATTTGTGTTTTCCGTAGCGGGACTTTTTAGGGCGCGGCAACGAGAGTCGATCATGGCACGCCAGCGAAAATTTGCCGTACTAATTCCTGGATACAAAGAGGACAATGTCATTGTGGATGTGGCCAAGCAGGCACTGAAACAGACATATCAGTCCCAAATGTTTGAAGTTGTGGTCATTGCGGACTCGTTTAAAACTGAAACTTTAGAAGTTTTAAAGAAATTGCCCATTAGGGTAGTTGAGGTTTCTTTTGAAAAAAGTACAAAATCCAAGGCTTTGAACAAAGCAATGGAGGTAATCGGAGATGATTACCATATAGCGCTTATTCTTGATGCGGACAACATCATGGAGGAGAGCTTTTTGGAAAAGGTCAATGAATCCTTCAATCAAGGGTATAAGGTGGTCCAAGGCCATAGAGTGGCCAAGAATACCAATACTTCATTTGCAATATTAGATGCCATAAGTGAGGAGATCAACAATCACATCTTTAGAAAAGGACATCGCGTTTTGGGTTTGTCCTCCGCTTTGATTGGTTCTGGGATGGCGTTCGATTACCATTTTTTCAAAAAGACCATGGCCAAAGTAAACGCGGTGGGCGGTTTTGATAAAGAATTGGAGCTGAAGCTACTGAAAAACAGGGTTAAAATTGAATACTTGGACAATGCTTTGGTTTTGGATGAAAAAGTGCAAAAATCGGAAGTGTTCGCCAACCAGCGTAAGCGCTGGCTATCCGCTCAGTTCGTCTACTTTGGTCGCTACTTCATGCCAGGTCTAAAGGAACTTTTTACCAGGGGCAATATTGATTTTTTTGATAAGGTATATCAAATGGTATCCCCGCCACGGGTATTATTACTTGGATTGGTGACCATTATTGCATTATGCTATCTGGGCTTCGAACTATTCCTGCCGGAAAATCAACTGTGGGTTCCTAGTCTCTTTTGGTATGCTTGTTTCGGATTTGTTGCATTGGCTTTTGCCTTTGCGATCCCCCGAAAATATTACAGTGCAAGGACCTTGGGTGCAATTTTGACCTTACCCAAGGCATTTATGCTCATGTTTCTTTCCCTTTTTAGATTAAAAGGCGCAAACAAAAAATTTATCCATACACAACACGGTACGGTTAACACCCCATAATAACAACATGAAAATTGGAATAGAAGGACAACGTCTTTTCAGGAAAAAAAAGCACGGTATGGACATGGTGGCTTTGGAGCTCATCAAAAGCCTCCAAAAAATTGACTATAAAAATGAATATGTGGTCTTTGTAAGACCCGATTTTGATGACACCTGTATTCCAAAGGCGGATAATTTCAAGATTGTGGAATTGGAGTCCAGATGGGGCTATCCAGGTTGGGAACAGTTTGTTTTACCCAGAGCGGCCAGAAAGGAAGGATGCGATGTACTACACTGTACCAGTAATACCGGTCCTTTGTTTTCTCGCGTACCCTTAATTACCACTTTGCATGATATTATCTATTTGGAAAGTATCAGTTTATTCAAAAAGGAAGGTACATGGTATCAAAAATTAGGGAATATGTACCGAAGGTATTTTGTTCCTCCAGTAATCCGAAAAAGTAAAAAGGTGATAACCGTATCCAATTATGAAAAGGAACGGATAAACAGTCATTTTGGGTTTAGTGATGGTAGACTAACGGCAATTTATAATGGTGTGGGCTCTCATTTTAAAAAGGTGGCCAATCCTGTGAGATTGGCGAAAATAAAGACGCAGTATGACTTACCGGACAATTTCTTTTTCTTTTTGGGGAACACAGACCCCAAGAAGAATACCAAAGGGGTTTTGAAAGCCTTTGCCGATTTCAACAGAATATATCCGAAGCAATTTCATTTGGTTATGTTGGATTATGATGAGTTGGAGTTATTGCGACTATTGGATAGTATCGATTGTACGGAAATTCGAGAACTGATCCATTTAACGGGTTACGTGCCCAATACAGACCTACCGGCAATCATTAATCAGGCAACTATTTTCCTATATCCCTCCCTGCGGGAGAGTTTTGGCATCCCAATTTTGGAGGGAATGGCTTGCGGTGTGCCTGTAATCACCTCGAATACCTCTTCCATGCCAGAGGTGGCCGGAGAGGATACAGCCCTAATGGTTGACCCTGCTAAACCAATCGAAATCACTGAAGCCATGCGAAGATTGGTAGAGGATAAAATATTCGCAAAACTGTTATCGGAAAAAGGAATTGAAAGAGCCAAGGATTTCTCATGGGATGCTATGGCGAAAAATGTGCTCGAACTGTATGAGGATGTCTATGACGAACTAAAAAAGAACTAGCATGATTACAGGTCAAGATATAATTGTAGTGGGTATCCAGGCATGGGATATTGAAATTGGGAGTAATTGTAAAAACATTGCTACGGAATTTTCCCGCCATAACCGGGTGCTTTATGTGAATCCGCCTTTGGACAGGGCTACATTGCGCCGGGATAAAAATTCAGAAAAGGTCCAGAAAAGACTCCGCATTCGGAATGGGGAGGACACTGGATTGGTACCCATACAAGAGAACCTTTGGAATCTATACCCAAAATCCATGACCGAATCCATTAATTGGATTCCTTCCCACGGTCTTTTTAAAATTTTGAACAAAAGAAATGCCCGAATTTTCAGCAATGATATTCTTGAGGCCATGAAGCAGCTCAATTTCAAAGATGTATTGCTGTTCAATGATAGTTCCATGTTCTTGGGTCTTCACCTCAAGGAATTCTTGAATCCAAAAAGTTACACGTATTACATGCGCGACTATTTGATTAAAGTGCCCTATTGGAGAAGGCATGGGGAACGGATAGAGCCCCAGGTAATCAAAAAAGCGGACACAGTGGTAAACAACTCCACACTATATGCCGAGTATGGTTCCAAGTATAATCACAACAGTTATATGGTGGGCCAAGGTTGCGATGTTTCCCTATTTAATGATGAAAATGACACCATTGAAATTCCAGAAGAATTCAATGGGATTCCAGGTCCGATCATTGGATATGTAGGCTATTTGACCAGTATGCGGTTGGATATAGATTTATTGGAGCATTTGGCCAAAACAAAAAAGGAGTGGAGCATTGTTTTGGTAGGTCCGGAAGATGATGATTTCCAAAAGTCAGCGTTGCACCAAATGGAAAACGTATTCTTTCTGGGAAGCAAGGATGGATCACAATTGCCCGCTTATGTCAAAGGTTTTGATGTGGCCATGAACCCTCAGGTGGTCAATGATTGGACCATTGGAAACTACCCAAGAAAAATAGACGAATATCTCGCCATGGGTAAGCCAACCCTGGCCACGAGAACCAAGGCCATGGAAATGTTCAAAGACTATGTGTATTTGGGAAGCTCAAAGGACGAATACATCCAATTGACTGAAAAGGCGCTGGCCGAGAATTCCTTGGAAAGACAGCAAAATCGTATTGCGTTTGCGAAGAGCCATACTTGGGAAAACAATGTAAGGGCCATCTATGAAGCCATTAAAAAATCTGCTTAAAAAGAAAGATCATGGGACTAAAAGATAACATCAAAAACAACGAAAAAATAAAAAGGTTTGTCCATTGGTTATTGGTTCCAAAAAATCAAGCTAGGCCAAGACTTTGGGTGCGTTGGTTTGTCAATCCCTTCTATCGCAAAAAAGGAAAAGGGGCAACGATCTGCCGTAGGACCCGGATGGATGTACTGCCTTGGAATGGTTTCGAACTGGGGTCCAACTCTACCATAGAGGACTTTTCAACCATCAACAATGGTGTGGGGCCAGTTAAGATTGGGGATAGAACCCGCATTGGTCTTGGCAATACCATTATAGGTCCTGTCATTATAGAAAACGATGTGAGATTGGCGCAGAACATTGTGCTGTCCGGACTCAACCATAATTATGAAGATGTCACTCAGCCCATACATGCCCAGGGAGTGTCCACTGCAACCATTGTTGTGGAAGAGGAAACCTGGATTGGTGCCAATACCGTGGTCGTGGCCGGGGTAACCATTGGCAAGCATTGCATTATTGCTGGAGGCAGTGTGGTGACCAAGGATATTCCCCCTTACTCCGTAGCAGTTGGTAATCCGGCGAGAGTGGTTAAAACTTACAACCATGGCACAGGCGAATGGGAGAAAGTCGCTAAAAAAGGTCTAGTGACAGTTTAGTTTAAAAGATATAAAGATTTTGAATATGGAAGCTTTGGAAATAATTTTTTGGGTCTCACTTTTTATCATTTTCTACTCCTATCTGGGATATGGAATCTTGTTGTTCCTAATCATTAAGTTGAGAAGAACTCTTGGATTGGCAAAGCAATTTAAAGGGAATGAAAATTATGAACCAGAGGTCACCTTGTTTGTCTCCGCTTTTAACGAAAAAGATTTCTTAGACCGGAAGGTCAAGAATTCGAAAAGTTTGAATTATCCCCAGAAAAAAGTGACCCAAATTTGGGTGACCGACGGATCGGATGACGGCACACCTGAACTATTGCGCAAGTATGAGGGTGTTGAAGTTTATCACCGAAACGAACGGGCCGGCAAGATAGCGGCCATGAACCGCGGAATGGAATTTGTTGATACTCCTATCGTTATTTTTTCAGATGCAAATACGGATTTGGGCAAAGATTCCATCAAAGAAATTGTACGCTTGTTCCGCAACCCTAAAGTAGGCTGTGTTTCGGGAGAAAAAAGAATTTATGCCAAGGATGCCGACAACGCTGCTGGAGCAGGAGAGGGAATGTACTGGAAATATGAGTCCCAACTTAAAAAGTGGGATGCAGAATTGTATTCTGTGGTTGGAGCTGCGGGAGAACTCTTTGCCATTCGGACCGAACTATGGCAAGAGGTGGAAAAAGATACCCTCTTGGATGATTTTATGATTTCTCTTCGTGTGGCCATGTCTGGTTATACCATTCAATATAACCCAGAGGCGTATGCCATAGAAACAGCATCTGCCAATGTGAAGGAAGAACTGAAGCGAAAAGTTAGAATATCGGCGGGAGGTATACAATCGGTAGTAAGACTGCGGGCACTTCTTAATGTCTTCAGATATGGAACTCTGTCTTTTCAGTATATCTCGCATCGTGTGCTACGCTGGACCCTGACACCTTTATTATTGCTGCTTATTATCCCAATGAATTTTGTTTTGGCAAAGAACGAGGGACTATTTGACCTTGGGTTGTTTAGTGTACTTTTTTGGGGACAAGTGCTTTTTTATGCAGCAGCTTTGTTGGGTTGGTTTTTGGAAAACAGGCAGATACGCTTGAAGGTTTTGTTTATACCCTATTACTTTTTTATCATGAACCTTTCTGTATTTCTTGGATTTGGAAGATATCTTAAGGGGAATCAGTCGGTAAAATGGGAACGCGCAAAAAGAGGTGTACAAACAGAAGCCGCCGTCTAATCCTTGTCGGAATAAAGGGGAAGGTCAAAATAAAAGGTACTTCCTTTACCTACCTCACTTCGGATTTTTAGCGCCCCACCGTTTCGTTCCATAAAATTTTGACAAAGGATAAGTCCCAAGCCGGTACCGGGTTCCTTTTCGGTTCCCAACTTGCTGAAATGCTCATTGGGATTCAATATTTTTTTGATGTCTTCTTTTGGAATACCATTGCCGTTATCCTCAATTTCGATGACAAGCCTATCTTTTTTTAGTTTGCCATTGATTTTGATCATGCCCTCCACCGGGGTAAATTTAATGGCGTTGGAAACGATGTTCCGCAGCACCGTTTTGATCATATTGTTATCGGCAAAGGCCAATGCCCCTTCTGGAACATTGTTCTGCATCTCTATTCTCTTATGGTCACTTCCCAACTTGAGCAACCTAAAAGTTTGCTCCACCAAATCGGTTAGATTAAGCTTCTCCGGAATCATTTGAATCTGATCACTTTCAGATTTGGCCCAACCCAGAAGGTTTTGGAGCAGGTTAAGCGCCTCGTCCATGGTCTTTAAAAGATCAAAAACCGTTTCGTCCAGGAATTTATCGTCCTTTGGGTCAATAATGCCCCTCATAATGAAGTCCATTTTAAGCTTGGCAGCACTTAAGGGGGACCGCAGGTCGTGCCCAATAATGGAAAACATTCTGTCTTTGAGGTCATTGGACTGCTTTAAGTTTTGAGCTTGCTCCTCAATCTGATTTTTGGCGCGAACCAACGCAACATGGGTATGAATTCGGGCAACGAGTTCCTGTTCATTAAAAGGTTTGGTAACGTAATCCACCCCACCAACTTCAAACCCTTTCACCTTATCCTTTACATTTACCTTTCCGGTAAGAAAAATAATGGGAATATCCCGATATTGCTTGAATTCCTTGATCTTCTGGCACAGCTCAAAACCTTCGATCCGTGGCATAATTACATCCAAAAGGATTAAATCAGGTTTGCGATCTTCCAATAACTCAAAGAAGTAATCATCGTCACTTGTTCCTTGATATTCGTAATTATTTCGTTCCAGGATAAATCGTAACAACTCTAAATTAAGTTGTTCGTCATCAACCGCAAGGATATAAGGTTTTTCCGTAACTTGGTGTACCATTTAAGACTAAAAGACCTTTTGCGAAAGTAGGAAAAAGATTTTAGGTTTGTTCAGGAATATCTTTCGATAAAAGGTGAAAAGGTTGAATAAATTGTTTTGTGCTACCTTAAAGTCTATATTAACCGATTCTACCAACAAAAACCAGCCGTTCACAACATAAATTGACCACCTAATTAAAGTAGGATTATATTTACATACTAAGAAATAATAGCAAAATATGACACATATATTGGTAACCGGAGGAGCGGGATTTATCGGTTCCAACTTTATCCCCTTTTTTTTGGAAGCAAATGCAGATGTTCATTTAGTGAACATTGATGCGCTTACCTATGCTGGCGACTTAAGCAACCTCAAAGAAGTGGAAAATCATGAGCGGTACACCTTTGTAGAAGGTGACATTTGCGACCGAAAACTTATAGAACAACTATTTGAAAAATATGATATTCAAGGCGTTATACACTTTGCAGCTGAATCACATGTGGATAACTCCATAGCCAATCCAGATGCTTTTATGCAAACCAATATTATGGGAACATTTACGCTTTTGGATGTAGCTAAGCGGCATTGGATGGTTGGCCCGGGAGTGTACAAGGAAGCCTATAAAAATTCCAGATTTCATCACGTTTCTACGGATGAGGTCTATGGTACATTGGGCAAGGAGGGTTTGTTTATGGAAACTACTCCTTACGCACCTAACAGTCCCTACAGTGCCTCCAAAGCTTCGTCGGATTTTATTGTGCGAAGTTACCACCATACCTATGGTATGAACGTTGTGACTACAAACTGTTCCAACAATTATGGGCCAAAACAACATGATGAAAAACTGATTCCTACCATTATAAGAAAAGCCTTATCAGGGGACTCTATCCCCATATATGGAGACGGTTCCAATATTAGGGATTGGCTATATGTGTTGGATCACTGTAAAGGGATAGCCTTGGTATTTGACAAGGGTGTTTCTGGTGAGACTTACAACATTGGTGGTAGAAATGAACGAAACAATTTATATATCGCCCAAAAGGTGTGTGAGATTCTGGATCAAAAGCTCCCGAAAAAAGAAAAGACTTCATACAAGGACCTGATTACCTATGTCAAAGACAGGGCGGGACATGATTTTAGATATGCCATCGATGCCGCTAAAATTGAAAACCACCTAGGTTGGAGGGCCGATGAGAACTTTGAAAGTGGAATAGAAAAAACCATCGATTGGTATTTGAACAAGTTTATTGAAAACGAAACAAAAAGTCTGGCCTGAGTAGGAGGCAAGTACTTTAAACCCTAAAAGCAATGAAAGGAATTATTTTAGCAGGAGGTTCTGGGACACGTTTACATCCCATTACGTTGGCAGTAAGCAAACAATTGATGCCTGTATACGATAAACCTATGATTTATTACCCCTTATCTACCTTAATTGAGTCTGGGATATGGGAAATCTTGATTATATCCACTCCGCATGATTTACCGATGTTCCAACGTTTGTTGGGTGACGGGAGAAAGTATGGTTGCCGGTTTGAGTATGCGGTGCAAGATGAGCCCAACGGCTTGGCTGAAGCCTTTATCATTGGTGAAAAATTCATAGGTGATGATAAGGTGGCCCTGATTTTGGGTGACAATATTTTTTATGGGACGGGATTGGAAGATCTTTTACAATCTAACAATGATCCAGATGGTGGGATAATATATGCCTACCACGTAAATGACCCTGAGCGGTATGGGGTGGTGGAGTTTGATGAAGAAGGCAATGCCATTTCCATCGAAGAAAAACCGACACATCCAAAATCGAGTTATGCAGTACCCGGAATTTACTTTTATGATAACGAGGTAGTTGAAATTGCCAAAAACATTCAACCCAGTAAAAGAGGCGAATTGGAAATTACCGATGTTAATCGCGAGTATTTGAATCGAGGTAAACTCAAAGTGAGTATTATGGATCGAGGAACGGCTTGGTTAGATACCGGAACCTTTCAATCATTGATGCAAGCTTCACAGTTTGTGCAAGTGATTGAAGAAAGACAGGGACTTAAAATTGGGGCAATAGAATCTTCGGCCTATAAAATGGGATTCATCACCAAAAGTCAGTTTAAAAAATTAACGGAGCCGTTTTTGAAAAGTGGTTACAGCACCAGATTGTTGGAAGTTTTAACCTAACTCATGCAAGTACAACAAACTGAAATAGAAGGATGCTTTATATTGGAGCCCACAGTCTTTGAAGATAAGAGGGGCTACTTTATGGAAAGCTATAATCAAGAAAAATTTGAACACCTAACAGGAGCTAAACCCCATTTTGTTCAGGACAATGAGTCCCTTTCTGTGAAGGGTGTGCTTCGCGGACTTCATTTTCAAAAAGGCGTGCATGCCCAGGCCAAATTGGTCAGGGTTTTGGAAGGGGAGGTATTGGATGTGGCTGTTGATATAAGGCCCAACTCCAAGACATTTGGTAAAGTGGTATCCATTCTACTTTCTTCACAGAATAAAAATCAAATGTTCATTCCAAGAGGCTGTGCCCATGGTTTTGTAACTTTGAGCGATACCGCCAAGTTCTTTTATAAATGCGATAATTTCTACCATGCAGCTTCGGAAGGGGGAATAATTTATAACGACCCAACCTTCAATATCGACTGGATTTTGAATACTGAGGACTTGATTATTTCGGAAAAAGATAAAATTTTGCCCGCATTTAACGAGGCAATAATCCATTAATACCGTTTTAGAATGAAAATATTGGTGACCGGCGCTTCCGGACAATTGGGTAGTACATTTAAAGCTTTAGAGTCCAAGGGACTTGCCAATGAATTGGATTTTGACTTTAAATCTGCCTCGGAATTGGATATTACTGATTTTGATGCTGTACGAAATGTGTTGGTAGCTTCCAACTATGCCTATTGTATCAATTGTGCGGCCTATACTAATGTAGATAAGGCTGAATCAGAAAATGATTTGGCATATCAGGTGAATGTAACCGGTGCTCGAAACTTGGCTATGAATTGCAATGAGAGCAATACCATCTTGATTCATATTTCTACGGATTTTGTTTTTGATGGCTTCTTAAATACACCTTATTTGGAGGAGGACATAGCCCGCCCAATTGGTTTTTATGGAGATACCAAATATAAAGGTGAACGGGCCATTGTGGGTAACTTGGAGGAGCATTTTATTATACGGACATCATGGTTGTATTCTGAGTTTGGACATAATTTCATGAAGACTATGGTGCGATTGGGAACGGAACGAGACGAACTTGCCGTGATATACGATCAGGTTGGGACCCCAACTTATGCTTTGGATTTGGCACAGGTAGTACTACATATCATCAATGCACATAGCATAGACTACGGAGTCTACCATTATAGTAATGAAGGAGTGTCCAGTTGGTACGATTTTGCCAAGACCATTTTTGATTTATATAATTTGGATGTTGACCTAAAACCGATTCGTTCCGAGGAATTTCCAACCCCTGCCGAACGCCCCAAATTTAGTGTGTTGGATAAATCCAAAATCAAAAACACTTTTAACTTGCAAATTCCTCATTGGAAGGACAGCTTGGCTGTTGCGTTAAACGCATATTCCAAAATAAAGATAGATTAACTCCTGAACCCGACCTCGGGGAGTTTAAAGTCCTTTCATCTGCACATTGTGGAAAGAATCGGCCTGTAACCGAAGCAGTTCCTCTGCTTTCTCTTTTTTGTACCGGTACAGTTCTTGCTCATTTTTAATGTCGGCATAGACCTGTTCGTTCACAGCTCCGTCTGTAGACATTAGCAATTTACGCTGTGCCACCTTTTGGGTCACCCAAGTGGCCACCACACTTTCCTGTTCTTCAAACTTATAGTCGTATTCGCCTTTGGGGGCCAAAAGCTTGGCAATGATTGGAGCTGTTTCAATGGCTAGGAACAAAAGAAAAATAAAAAAGGAAGGAAACCACGGAAGTTTGCCTAAGGCATTGATGCGCGCCATAAGGCCATCAAACCCATCAATAATGGGCTGTGAATCAGTGACCGCTGTCTGGTAATCCGTTCCCAATGCTATAATTTGGGCCTCAAGAGCCTGAATTTTTTGACCGTTGGTTTCCTTGAGCTGCCTCAATTCAGCCAAATAGGCATCATGTTTTTCCCGCTTTTCTTTGTATACCGGTCCCTTTCCCAAAAGCCCAGTGCCAGCGGTGCCTTCTGCCTCAGAAATATAAACATCGTACAAGGCATTGGTTTCTGATTCTTTAGCTGCTATTTCATTTTTAAGATGGGAAATCTCCTGATTTATAGCATCAACTTTAGGAGTGTATTGCAGGGCAATCTGCTCTTGGTTGGCTAGGGTCATGGCATTTTTTTCCTCCAACAGCACCTGATTGATTTCCTTCTCAAAGATTTTCATTTCAAGCGGTTTGGAAATCACCACTGCAATGATGATGGCCAAGACAATCCGTGGCGCTGCTTGTAGTAATTCACTTTTAAAGTGGTCCCTTTTCTTTATGGTGGAGACAATATAGCGGTCCAGGTTGAAAATCAATAACCCCCAAATAAACCCAAAGAAGACGGCAGTATAAATATTGTCAAAAACGGTGTAGAGCGCATAACCACTGGCAATAAAAGCCATGACTGCGGTAAAGAATACGGTTGCCCCAATCCCAACATATTTGTTCCGTTCCCCATTGGAACAGGTTTCTAAAATTTGGGTGTCGGCACCCGAACAGAAAATAAAAAATCGTTGTAACATGATAGTGTTCGTTTGGTTCTGATAATAAAAATTTAGCCAAGGATGTTGTTGAGAACCAAGAAGAGAGGTTGGTTGATGCTTCTTGGTCCTAATAGGTTGGAATTTCCTTGACAATGGTATTAGAACGCAGTTTTTATCAAATTGTTACAAGAAAAGCCCTGAAATCAGGGCTTTATTTTATTTGGCAAGCTCGGTGTAGTACTTATAAAAGTATGGAATGGTCTCTATGCCCTTTAAAAAGTTCCATACTCCAAAGTGTTCGTTGGGGGAATGAATAGCGTCGCTATCCAACCCAAATCCTAAAAGGATGGTCTTGCTTTTCAGTACTTCCTCAAACAAGGCCACGATGGGAATACTACCTCCAGTTCGTTGTGGCACCGGTTTTTTGCCGAAGGTCTTTTCCATGGCCAAGGAAGCGGCTTTATAGCCAACACTGTCAATGGGTGTAACATAACCTTGCCCGCCATGATGCGGTGTTACCTTCACCTTTACTCCTTTAGGTGCAATGGAGAGGAAATGTTTGGTAAAAAGTTCCGTGATTTCATTCCAATCTTGATGGGGCACCAACCGCATGGAAATTTTGGCAAATGCCTTGCTGGCAATAACCGTTTTGGCGCCTTCGCCAGTGTACCCGCCCCATATACCGTTGACATCCAAGGTGGGGCGAATGGAGTAGCGCTCTGAGGTAGAATACCCGGTTTCACCGTATACGTCATCAATGTCCAAAGCCTCCTTGTACTCCGTTAAATCGAAAGGTGCCTTGGCCATTTCCGACCGCTCGGCTTCGGAAAGAATTTCCACCTTATCATAGAAACCCGGAATGGTGATATGGTTGTTTTCGTCATGTAAGGAAGCAATCATTTTGGAAAGCACATTAATGGGATTGGGAACGGCTCCCCCATAGATTCCTGAGTGCAAATCCCGGTTGGGACCAGTCACTTCAACCTCTACATAGCTTAATCCCCTAAGTCCTGTAGTAATGGAAGGTACATCATTGCCAATAATCCCTGTATCCGAAATGAGAATGATATCATTTTCCAACAGCTCTTGATTTTCCATAAGGAAGTCGGCCAAACTATCGCTACCGACTTCTTCCTCGCCCTCAATCATGAATTTTACATTACAGGGAAGCGTATTGTTTTGGATCATGAATTCTACTGCCTTCACATGCATAAAGAACTGGCCTTTGTCATCACAGGCACCACGCGCAAAGATGGCCCCATGTGGGTGCAACTCGGTTTCCTTGATGATAGGCTCAAAAGGCGGGGAATCCCATAGATTCATAGGGTCTGGTGGTTGCACATCATAATGACCATATACCAGTACCGTAGGTAGGTTGGGGTCAATTATTTTTTCACCGTAGACCACGGGATATCCTTTGGTTTCGCAGATTTGGGTCTTGTCGCAACCAGCATCTGCAAGCGATTTTTCCACCATTTTGGCAGTTTCCAGCACATCTTGTGAAAAAGCTGTATCGGCGCTTATAGAAGGAATTTTAAGTAGTTCGACCAATTCATCTATGAAGCGGTCTTTATGGGTTTCAATGTAGTTGTTTATTTGTTCCATTTAGCATTTTATAAGGGTACTAAAAGTACAAAAAACAAGTTTTTAAAAAGAGTGTATTTGGTAATCAGAAAATTGGATTATATTTGCACTCCTTTTGCGGGTGTGGTGGAATTGGTAGACACGCTAGACTTAGGATCTAGTGCCGCGAGGCGTGGGGGTTCGACTCCCTTCACCCGCACAAAAGAGCAAACCTTAATCGTTAAATATCAACGATTAAGGTTTTTTGTTTTTTTAATTCTGTCAACCTATTGTCAACTATTTCTTCTGCTCTGATCATTTAGACATGGTGCTAACAAAACCTATTCATCCAAGGCTGGTGGCGGAGGCGGAGGCGGGATATCGAAATTTGAGAATCTTTCAAATTGTAAGTGATATCTATATTTTTGGTGTCCCAATTCCTTGTTTATACCTTCAAACTGAGTTACGATTTCCTTAAGCACTTCTTTTGTCTTGGCAATAGGGTATTTATCTTCCACATACAGAAAAAGCAATGACGGCTTCAATCTTCTGTTTCCACGCAGTCCTTGGTATCCGGAATAATCATTAAATTCCATTATTTCATTCTGCAACTCACTTATATGCCTTTTTTTTGTGAAATGGCGCAAGGAATCGTTTTTTACCATCACCATGTTCCGATTGAAGTAGCAGTCAATTACCCAACTTGTTGGGCATTCGGCGAACCCCGTAGTATGATACGATATACCTTCATGTTCAAACTTGAGCCCAATCCCTTTTTCCTCGCAGGATAAGGTTTCCATAGCGTCCAACAAATCCCCATAATTATTATAGGTATCTAAATTGAGCACCTCGAAACCTTCTTCCATATTGCTTTGGAGATAGTTGGGGGTGAAGAACTGTTTCTCTTGATGGATAATCTCCTCCAAAGTGGTGACTTGGGCATCATGGCAGCCCAACATCATCAAACAGAATATAAGACAGACATACCTCATGAATTAAAGAGCAACATGTATTGTGCCAAATACACTATTTCAAGGACAATTTGGTGCACATTTCATCTATGGAAATTGTTTTAGGACTATCAAAAAAATCGTCTTCCATAACTTCTTTAAAGGGCAATTTTCGCTACCCTTTCGTTAATCATTTACCATATCTGTCTGAATCATTTGTTTTAGCACAATTAGTTATTCAATGGCCATATTAAAATAATCCTTTTCTGAGCTTGAAAAAATCATGATTAATCAAACATGAATTCAAAAATCAAAACGATGTGCGCGCATATTGATGTGAAGAAAGACTTCGATTATGCTACCCGAAGAACTTATATAATCAGGATTTTTGGGCCATTTATCGTTCACAAAGATTGGATAAAAACAAATAATGACCATGCTTCAATGATTTGAAAAGATTGCCCTCCTTGGTAGCGACCACTTGAACTTTGTTTTTGCCTGTTATAGACACGGTAACGCCCTCAACATCATATAATAAATCGACTTCCATTATCATCCTGGAAAATCCAAAATGCCAACGGATTTTCTTGATTCGTACTTTGGCTACAGTTAAGTCACCAGTAGGCAAAATGTTTCCATTCAAGTAAACCAAATCCATCGAAGTGTGCCTATCTAAATCCTCAATGGATTTTTTGAAAGTCTCTTTAAAATCTGGATAATCTGACTGGCCCCAATGTTTCCCGGAGTATTCAAATCCTACATCGTTGCTCCTTTCATCATACACAAAATAAATCGTTCGATTACAATGGATTTTGGATGCAAGCCTATTAGCTTTTTTATGTGATGAACAACCAATCCCTGCAAACAGTAGAATGATTAGTAATGGAAAATTAAACAAACGACGAGCGATAACTTGGGGCTTTTAGAATTGAAAAACAACAATCAGTTAATTCCATTCAAGGTCAATGGTAATGTCAATACTGCCTCCCCCTTCAACAATATTAACCTGACTAGGTCGTTCCTCGACATAGTCACCAAATATTACAAATACATGACCAAGATTTTGGTCAACGTCAAGACCTCCATCAAAGTCATACAATTGGAAAAGTAATACGTTGTCTCTGCTAAAGCGCAGCTCATTTCCTTCATAATTCCATTCAAAACCGTTTTCGTTCTCTATTACAGCAGACTCTGAATGGTCCGCATTGCGGTATTTGGGAGCATCATCTCCAACGGTAATATCGACATATCTTTTCTCAATACGGAAAATTAAATCGGCAAGCCGTTCAGAATCAGAATCAGAAAACTCTGGGTCCTGTGCCAGTCCCATACTTGGGTACTTGTTTACAGTAACCTTTGATATTCTGACAGAATTGGTCGTTGAATCAATCTCTATTTGTCTTTCTATTCTGCTTACTTTACCATCAGATGTCTGTCCTTCAACGATAAAGGTTTTTGTACCTATAGTCTGAAAACTAAGATTTATTTGAAAACCATTGCCAATGCCCCCACTGACACATACTCCACTCTGCGATCCATCTTGAGTGAAATAAGTTGATTTAATGCATCCAGTACCCAAGGTTTCAGTGGAAGATGCATTTATAGTTATTCTTTCATCAATGCCAAAAACAGTCCTGTCCAAATCTATGGACATGTCAAATGCGTTGAAGTCAATTTCAGGACCTGTGTTACTTTCGGATGAATCTGAGGAACAGGAAGCCAAAACAAATGCCAACAGTATAGGTAAAATTTTTCTCACAAGGAAACTTTTCAACGAACTAAAAGAAAATTGTCTATACCACAAAATTTATCGGACAAACAGTCTGTTTAAATTTTCCATAAACAGATGAAACCCTAACTGCGTTATACAATATCAAAGAACTGCCTGATATTGGAAATGAGATATGAGTGGTGCTTGCCTATACAAACCTCAACATTGTATTCCAACTGGACCATTAGGTTTCTGTACACTCTTTTCGTGGACTTCGGAGGGGTTTTTGATGTCCCTATTAGTGCTACTTGACAAGTAACTTGTTTATTTCTAGAGTCTTTTCTGCACTGCTGGTATTGTTCATGGGTTCCCCATGTAGTGAGAGGATTGCCTATGGGTGAAGTGACCATTTCGCTGGAACTAGTTGATGCCGATGGCAATATGATTCCTGGGCCATTTAATGCGGTCGCCAGAATTGAGACACTAAAAGAATAGGCTGTCCCAAAATTAAAAAGCTTGAAAGGCCTTTTCGGAACAGTGGGAAGGGCCTTTTTTATATTTTATGAATGGGAAGTTTTAAGCATTTAGCCCGACTTCCCTATTTCGTAGGGTCTCCCAATATATTGGTCATAGCGTAAATCTCATCAATCAAGGGAATAGTGACATCATTGTTATCAGCTCCAATGTTGACGGAAGTTATGACGGCTTCCCCGATGAGATGTCTTCCCTTAAGTTTTCCGTCCTCATCTTGGTGGATGCCCTCCAAAGGGTAATTTTCAACAAAATTGGCTAGCTGTTCGTTCGAATAGGAGGTTTTAAGCCCCCAGATAGCATGAAGAATCAAAGGTTCCCCATCTGGATTGATACCAACGTACAGCATATTGTGTCCCTTTTTTCTTAAAATGGTCAAGAAGGGAATCCCATTCTCTTTAATAAAAGCTAGTTTTTCTGCTGTGGAATCCGGCAAATCGACTGGATGGCCAATCTCAATTTGATCTTTGGAATCCCTTGGAAGCCAGATACGGTACGTGCCCAATAAATCACGAATCAGGGATGAACAATCTCTATTTTTCAGATTTCCTCCCCATCCATAAGGTCTTCCAATAAAGTTGGAGACCAGTTTATTCACACTCTGTCCATTAAATTCATAGTTATTTAATGCCACAGCGGTTTTGTTCACTTTGGCTTTTAAGATGTTTGCATTTTGATAGGCATCGGTATTGGTATAGGAAACCAAAATTTGGTCCGGGTTATCTGGGATTTCCTCATAGGGCAAAACCATCCCCATTTTAGCGTTTATGGCAAAGTTGGATGCTTTATCACTTAGATTAACCTGATCTGATAGCGGCATACAGTAAGGTCCATTGACCCATTGTGTAACAAAATCCTCGTTAACGATTGCCAAATCGTGCATAGAAACCCAACCTTTGTAATAAGGGCTTGCCACATAGCTCCATTGCTTGTCAATGGAAGTGTGCACAATCAGTACGGGAGTATTGGCCCACAACATTGTTTCTTGAAAATAGTCGAATGGGAACCCCTCTCCAGCTTTTGAGTATGTATCGAATCCAGGTTTGTTGGATGGAATTCGCCTAAGATTGGTATGCGAGATGGTAATCCCCTTTTTGAGAAAGTTGGGAAAACCTACCTCGTTAACATTTGCCACAATTTCTTCCCGCTGCCATCTTTTGTGTTTCTTTTTGTTTTCACCGTACCAGTCGTCATCATTCAAATAATTTTCTAAATAGGACAATTTCCTTCCAGGTAAAGCATCTAACTCAGTAGATAAATTTTCAGGAGTTATGCTCCATGGCGCAAAAAAATTCTTCAGAAATTCCTTTTTAAGGGTATCTGCAATTTGAATGTTCCCAGTGGGATATTCAATAGCATCGTACGCGTATGTTTTGATAGGAGCGCTTGGATTTTCTTTGTCGGTTTTTTTACAACCAAGGATTCCAAGGCAGGAAAAAAACACAAGTCCCAAAAGTATGCGGATACTCATTTTTAATAATTACGTTAATAGATAATACCGTAGCGTTTTGGATTAGATGCAGCTATTACTATAAAGCGGCGCCCGGATATTTCCTTTTATTTTTTGCCAACAGTTACCTGAGGGATGTCTTTCGTCTGTTCATTTATTTTTTGAATATCCTCGACAATGATTCGCTTTAATGTGGCTTGTGCCGTATTGACTTCACCTTTTAATTGCTCCAACCTTGAACGTTGCGGTTGGGTGGGTCCAGCCGTAGCACTATTAACAGCTCTCAATACAGAGCGGACTTCCTCACGTAATCTTGGTCGCTGCCTGTATGTCATGGCTGGTGGCGGTCTTTTTAAAATATCATCTTTTAATGCTGAAATATTTTTCATGGCTTCATCAATGCCATCAAATAGAGCCTTATCCGAATTACTACTGTCGCTTTGTTCCAGTTTTTTCTTCAACGCTTTTAGTTGGGCCATGTAGGTGTCAGTGTTGTTGATCAACGTATGGGTCTTGGATAACAATTCCCGAAGTTCAAGCGCAACCTGTGTTTTAGCTTCATACGAAGCTTCATCTAATTCTATCCTTGGATCCGGACGAACCTCTATAGGAGTTTCCAATACCACTCCATTGACCTTCAGCCGGGCTGTGTAGGTGCCGGGAACAACCAAAGGATGAATTGGTCCAGAGAAGAAGCCTTCACCTGGGTCGTTTTCTAGCTTCATTGCGGCTTCATGCCCCAAATCCCATACAATCCTGTTTACACCGGCTGTCGCCGTTGAGTCCGTCAATGTTCGGATAATCTTTCCCGTTGCATCTGCAATTTCAACCACTGGCATTGTTTTTTCTTCTTTAGCCAAATAGTAATTGATATTGGCACCAAAATCAGGGTTTTTGGCTTTGTAATGGCGATCACCTAGGTTTTCAATTCGCCAAAAAAGATGCCACAGGGTAGATTGTCGAACAGGAAAAAGATGTGTGGATTTTCCTTGGGTATCCGCCATCTCCTGCATAGGTCTGATATCATCCAAAATCCAGGCACCTCTTCCGTGGGTACCCACAATTAAATCGCGATCTCTGCCTTGAATCCGAAGATCTCTGACCGATACATTGGGTAAGTTATTATTGATTTTACTCCAAGACTTACCCTTGTTCCAACTCATGAAAATTCCATGCTCCATGCCTGCATAGACTATGTTGGGATTAATGGGGTCTTGCCGCACCACTTTGACATAGTCATCTTGTGGAAGGCCATCGCTAATTTTGGCCCAGGTTCGTCCATAGTCTGTGGTCATAAAGGCGTAAGGTTTAAAGTCATCCATTCTGTGTTGATCCACGGTCACAAATGCTGTTCCTGCATCGTGTTCGGAAGCATGTATTTTGGCAACCCACGCAAAGGCTGGAAGTCCTTTAATACGGTCTTTGAGATTTGTCCAGGTAGCCCCTCCATCTCGGGTCAGCTGAATGTTTCCATCATCCGTTCCAACCCAAATGACACCTTTTTCCACCGGAGATTCGTCAATGTATAGAATAGAGCAGTGGAACTCAGCAGCTGTATTGTCCTGATAGATTTCACCGCCCGATGTTCTTTGTTTGGATTTATCGTTGGTGGTGAGGTCACCACTGATCTCCTCCCATGAATTTCCCCGATCTGTTGATTTAAAAACTACATTGCCGCCAAAATACACCGTGTTGGGGTCATGGGGCGAGATCAGGATAGGGGAGTCCCAGTTGAATCGGTATTTGTGGTCTTCAATTGCATCACCTGCAGATCCGATAATTTTAGGATAAGGATGAATGTTGCGCACATTACCGTGTCGGGAATCCACGTGAAAAATCACCCCGCCTTGTAAATTGGCGTACACTTCGTGTTCGCTGCCCGGAATGGGCACTGCATAGTAACCATCACCATAGGCCAACCCTTTCCAGTGTCTCTTTAAGATGCCTGCCGTATAAAGTGAATTACTTGGCCCCACCCAAGTTCCATTATCTTGTAGGCCTCCGTAAATGTTATAGGGGTCTTTGTTGTCTATAAAGATTTGATAAAACTGCGATAGCTCCACATTATTGATAATTTCCCAACTATCACCACCATCATAAGATACTTGATACCCACCATCACTACCATTTAGAATGCGATTCGAATTTACTGGGTCTATCCAAAGGGCCTGGTGGTCACCATGCACTGTTTTGGCGATTTGCTCCCAAGTTTTGCCACCATCTTCAGATCGGCTGAGCCTACCGGAGATTGAAAACAGAATATCTGGATTGTTAGGGTCTACCCGTACATCACTATAATAAAAGGGACGAAAGTTAACGTTGGGGTCATCATTGACCATGACCCAATTGTCCCCCCGATCTTCCGACCGAAAGACAGTGCCCCCTCCTTGGAATTCGGTCATCAAATAGATGATATTGGGCTGGCTTTTGGCAATGTGGATGCCTGGGCGGGCCATAGGTGTTTTTGGGAGACCATTCATAATTTTTTCCCAGGTCTTGCCACCGTCCATAGTACGGTAAATGGCTGTGTTTTTTCCTCCATCATCAAAACGCCAAGGTTTTCTTCTAAAGGTCCACATGCCCGCATACATGATTCGCGGATTGCTCATTTCCATGGCAATATCCGCGCAGCCAGTGTCCTCATCGATATACAATATTTTCTCCCAACTTTTTCCTCCATCAGTAGTTTTGAAAACACCTCTCTCTGGATTAGGCCCCCATTCCTTGCCTAGTGCACATACACAGGCCACATCAGGGTTCGTTGGGTCCACTACAATTCGTTTGATTCGCTCGGTTTCCTTTAAACCAAGATGGATCCAGTTTTTACCGGCATCTACCGAGCGATATACACCCCAGCCATACCCAACACTATTCCTAGGGTCACCTTCTCCCGTACCCACCCACAATACATTGGGGTCGGAAGGGGCAAGGGTGAGCGCTCCAATCGAGTAGGCCCTTTGCCCTTCAAAAATGGGATTGAAATCAACCCCTCCATTAGTGGTCTTAAAGATTCCCCCATCCGCTCCGGAAACATAAAAGGTGCTAGGGTCTCCTGGAATGCCATCAATATCGGTTACCCTGCCCCCCATGTTGGCGGGTCCAATTGCTCTCCATTCATAGGATTTGAGCGCATCGGCATAGTTATTATTTTGGGAAAAACCTAAGTCTACACTTAAGGCAAAACAAATAAATGATAACAGCAGAGAGTGTTTCATGATGAAAGGAATTAGCTAATCGTTAAGGACCAACAAATTACCCAAAAAATAGGAGTCAAGGAAGCAAATGGGGTAAGATTCTCAGGAACCATGAATTGTCATTCCACATTGAAAATGGCCCACTTTGGTGCATTAAGATGTTTACAACTTTATATAAGGATAGCAATCCGTACATTTATAGTATAAAATTTGTTGAAAATGAAACTACTTTCCACTTATGTCCTGTTTGCTGCAATAGTCCTCGGCTTTTCGTGCAAACAAAAAAAAGAAACTGAAAAGAAACCGGAACCCGTAGCTGTAAAAGTAAAGGGGATGGAAGTTGAATATGCTTCCGACTCCACTAGTTTAAAAGGCTATATCGCTTATGATGAGAATAAAACGGAGAAGCGACCAGGGGTCTTAATTGTTCATGAATGGTGGGGCCATAATGATTATGTTAGAGAGCGTGCTGATATGCTGGCCGAATTGGGTTATACGGCCATTGCCATAGATATGTATGGAGATGGTAAGCAGGCGAACCATCCAGATGATGCTGGAAAGTTTGCCATGAGTGTGATGACCAATCTGCCTGAGGCCAAAGCGCGTTTCAATGCGGCTATGAACATATTAAAACAGCAGGAATCCGTTGATACGGAGAAAATTGCTGCCATCGGTTATTGTTTTGGCGGGAGTGTGGCGTTGACTATGGCCAACAGTGGAGCGGACCTTGCTGCCGTGGCTGCCTTTCATAGCGGGGTAGGGCTACCTATACCTCCCAATAAGGACCTTAAAGCCAGAGTATTGGTATGCAATGGTGCGGATGATCCCTTTATCAGTCCAGAATCCATCACTGCTTTTACCACTGCAATGGATTCTATTGGAGCCAAGTATGAGTATATCTCGTACCCTGGGGTAAAGCACAGCTTTACTTCCAAGGAAGCGGATGCCAATGGGGAAAAGTTTCAGTTACCGTTGGCCTACGATGCGGAAGCGGATCAAAAATCTTGGGAAAGTTTGCAGCAAATGCTAACAGAGGTATTTTAATAGCAGTTACACTCAATTTCTGCTTGTTGTTGCGATAAATTTCCATTTATAAAACCTAAAAAATAAAGATGAAGTCTTTCCTGAGCTATTTTGTTTCCCTTTTTCTTGTCACTCAGATTTTAAACGCCCAAGACCGAATCACGGGAGAGTCATTTGCAACCCGTTCAGTGGTATTGGGCCAAAACGGGATGGTGGCGACAAGCCACCCATTGGCCACCCAAATAGGCTTGGAGATGCTGAAGAAAGGCGGTAATGCCATAGATGCCGCTATTGCGGCCAATGCAGCGCTGGGACTTATGGAGCCCACGGGCTGTGGGATAGGAGGGGATCTCTTTGCCATTGTATGGGATGGGAAAACCAAAAAACTTTATGGACTAAATGCCAGTGGGCGTTCACCCCAAAAGCTGACTTTGGAATATTTTGAGGAGCAGGGTATGGAGAAAATTCCATCTCATGGACCTCTTCCGGTAAGTGTTCCCGGAGCTGTGGATGGCTGGTTTGAACTGCACCAAAAATTTGGTTCAAAATCCATGAAGGAGATTCTTGACCCGGCTATTAATTATGCAGAAAAGGGTTTTCCTTTAACCGAGCTGATAGCCTGGTATATACAACGCACGGTGCCCTTTTTCGAATCAAAAGGATTTCCCAATATTAAGGATACCTATAGATCACAGAATGGAGGAATACTACCTAACGAAGGGGAAATCTACAAAAACCCATATCTCGCAAACACTTATAGAAAAATTGCCGAAGGAGGCCGAGATGCTTTTTATAAAGGTGATATTGCCAAAACCATTGGTAAATTTATCAAGGAACAAGGCGGTTTTTTATCGGCCAAAGATTTGGCGGCACATAAATCGGAGTGGGTAGAACCGGTATCCATTAATTATCGAGGATATGATGTTTGGGAACTGCCTCCAAATGGACAGGGGATTGCTGCGCTCCAAATGTTGCAAATCTTGGAAGGGTATGACTTTTCAGACATTGAATTTGGCAGCGCGGAGCATTTGCATTTGTTTACGGAAGCTAAAAAATTGGCCTTTGAAGACCGAGCAAAATACTATGCTGATATGGATTTTTTTGATGTGCCCGTAGAACAATTATTATCGGAGGATTATGCCGAAGGTCGAAGAAAACAAATTGGTGAGCGGGCTGGAACCTATGCTGCGGGTGAGATTTCCGCTGGTGAGACCATTTATATGACAGTAGCCGATGATGAAGGCACCATGATTTCGTTGATTCAGAGTAACTACCGTGGGATGGGTTCCGGAATGGCGCCGCCAAAATTGGGTTTCATGCTTCAGGATCGTGGGGAGCTTTTCAGTCTAAAACGTGGTCAGGCCAATACCTTCGAACCCGGGAAACGACCTTTTCATACCATTATTCCGGCATTTGTCACCAAAGATGGTAAGCCCTTTGTCAGTTTTGGGGTTATGGGTGGAGATTTTCAGCCAATGGGCCATACACAAATTGTGATGAACCTTATCGACTTTGGAATGAATCTCCAAGAAGCTGGGGATGCCCCGCGCTGGGACCACACTGGTGGAGCGAGCCCGTTGGGAAAAACTACAGAGAACTCGGGCCTAATTCGAACCGAATCCGGAATCCCTTATACTACCATTCGTGGGCTTATGGACAAAGGCCATAAAATGGGAACAGCCCGCGGAATTTATGGAGGCTACCAGGCAATTTTATGGGATGATAAAAACAAGGTCTATCACGGCGCTTCGGAAAGCCGGAAAGATGGACAGGCTGCTGGCTACTAATACAACTCAAACATCAGGACTGGACCTCAAAACCAATGGTTTGCTCTTATTTGATACTCTCTGAACGAGAAAACAAAGGAATGGCAGCTGGCCTTTGATGTTGGCGGTTATCGATTGAAAATTGGAGGTAAGATTTATGATGGGACAAACAATACATTTTATAAAATCTATGCTGATTTGGTTTGTGCCGAGAATTTTAGCTTAAATTGATCTCCGAAGAAAATTCGAAAAGTTTGAGTTCAAAACTGAAAAATGTGAAGCTGTTCCCTTAAGATTAATGAGCCAAACCAACACCAAAGCCCTTTCTTTTTTTCAGCGCATACCCCATGCGATAACCATGCTATTTGGTATCATAGTATTGGTAACCATTTTAACCTATCTGTTACCGGCTGGCTCTTATGAGCGGGTTTTGGTAGATGGACGAAGTACCGTTGTGCCCAATTCCTATCGCACCATTTCCTCAACCCCGGTTGGTGTTCTGGACATGTTCAAAGCAATTCCATTAGGGTTCAAGGCTGCGGTGGAAATTATCTTTATTGTGCTGTCGGGTGGAATCATGTTTGGTTTTATGGAAAAATCAAAGGCTGTTGAGAATGCCGTGGGAACCTTGGTGAAGAAATTGGGTCTGGAGAAAAAGCATATGATTATCGTAATCATGACCTTCATTTACGGAATTCTCGGAGTTGCTGTTGGTTATGAGAACAATATTGCCATGGTACCGATTGCGGCAGTACTTAGTCTGGCCTTGGGAGGGGATTTGATTTTGGCAGCAGGCATTTCCGTAGGCGCAATGACTATTGGATTTGGATTGTCACCAATTAACCCGTACACAGTTGGGACAGGGCACAAGATTGCCGAACTTCCCATGTTTTCAGGAGCTTTACTGAGAAGTACACTTTGTTTTCTGGCCTTGTCCATTATGGCCTACCACAATGTGCGCTACTTCAAAAAGATAACCTTGAACCCAAATAAAAGTCTGGGCCAAGGTCTGGATATTAGTAACCTGGCATTGTCCAAACCTTTGCAAGACTATGGATTGAGTAGGCAAAACTGGATGGTCATTTCCATATTTGTCATGGGACTGTTGGTAGTGTTATATGGGGTTTTCAATCTGGGTTGGTACATCAATGAGCTTTCCGCTATTTTCCTCATGGTAGCTTTTCTCTCCGGCTTGGTGTCAAGAATGAGTGCAACCACAATGAGTGAGACGGTGTTGAAGTCGGTGGGATTGGCAGCTCCCGGCGCATTTATGGTCGGTTTTGCCACCTCCATAAAGGTGCTCATGGAAATGGGCAATATTGGCGACACTATTTCGCACCAGCTTTCAGTGGCTTTGCAGGGCTTGCCATTGTATGCCTCGGCCATTTGTATGTCCATCTCCCAGACCATGATAAACTTTTTCATTCCTTCGGGTAGCGGACAGGCCCTGGCTACTTTGCCCGTGATGCTTCCCCTAGGCGAGTCTTTGGGTCTAACCAGGCAAATCACCATTTTGGCATTTCAAATTGGGGATGGGATATCCAATCTTGTGAACCCTACTTTGGGAGGGCTGATTGCGATGTTGAGTATGTGTAGGGTACCCATAGACCGATGGATTCGTTTTATATTTCCCGCGCTGATAAGTCTACTGTGCATTGCCATATTGGGTTTGGTGGTGGCGGTAGCAATTAATTATAGCTAATATGACTGTTGAAAATATCCTTGCCAAACTCGTCTCGTTTCCCGTACTGGGGGGTGAGAGTAATTTAAGTATCATTCATTGGATAAAGGAGCATATTGAAACTTATGGAATTGAGGTAAACTTGCTGCCCAATGCAGAAGGAAACAAAGCGTCGCTCCATTGCCGAATTGGACCGGATGTAGATGGTGGTGTTATCCTTTCGGGCCACTCGGATGTTGTCCCGGTTGAAGGTCAGGAATGGACCACAGATCCATTTGTGCTAACGGATAAAGGGGACGGAAAACTGTATGGTAGAGGTTCCTGTGATATGAAAGGTTTTATCGCTTGCTGTTTGGCAGTACTTCCCCAAATGGTCAAAGCAGACTTGAAAAAACCCATCTATTTTGCATTTTCCTACGATGAGGAGGTAGGTTGTTTGGCCGGACCTGAACTGGCCAATACTCTCAGGACCCATTACAGGGAAACTCCGAAATATGCCATTATTGGCGAGCCTTCAATGATGGAACCCATCGTAGGGCAAAAAGGTATTTATATTTTAGAGACCTATGTCAATGGTTCGGCTGGGCATAGCAGTCGCATAAAGCAAGAGATTAGCGCTATCCATGAATCCATGCGGTTAATACAATGGTTGGAAAATAAGATGAACCAATTAATTGCCGACCAGCGATTGGATGAACGTTTTCACCCACCTCATTCCTCCATTCATATAGGTTTGGTCCAAGGAGGGATCGCTCCAAATGTCATTGCTGATAAGGCTCATTTTTATTGGGATCTAAGAACCATTCCCATGGATGATATTGATGGAATTGTTGAAGAATTTGAGACCTTTTGTCGAAGTCAGGAAGAAAAACTTCGGGCCATTTTCCCGGACTTTTCCATACGAACTGTTGAAAACCATCCACCTGTTCCCCATTTAGATACCAAAGCTGACGATGAGGTGGTGGATTTGACCCAAAGGATATCAGGAAATTCAAACTTAAATACAGTGTCTTATGCAGCGGAGGCCGGGCAGTTTGCCAATGAAGGATTTCAGTCGGCAATTTGTGGTCCAGGATCCATAGCGCAAGCCCACAGAGCCAATGAATATATAGCACGCGAACAGCTGGAAAAGGGAGTGGATATGTTGAAAAATTTGATTCAGGAACTGTCTTCCGAACACTTTAGCTGACCATCATGGGCATTATTCTGGGAAAGCAAGCTTCCATAAGGTAAAGTCTTTTATTTCTAAACATTTAAGAATAATTTCCATTAAACCGGAATCATAACTGAGCTGTCATGGAAAGTGTTGCCCCAATGTAATCGAGTTAATCTCGATGAAAAAAGAATTCCAAAAGAACTCGGCCTATAAGACAGTATTTGATGGCTAACCAGTGACTGATTATTATCGATCACCAAAATCGAATATGCTAGGCTTTTTCGATCAGGTGCAATTTGTTCATCTTCTCCACAAGGTCTCCAGTAATGGCCACCACTGCGGGTTTGGGAATACCGTCCTCGTCAAAAGGCCATGTACTTGTCGGATTCGTAAGGTCCTTCGTTTGCTCGCCTGGGTGCTGTACACTTAAAAATAGGGTTTTGCCGTCCGGAGAAAACCACGGGCCGGTAAGCTCCGCATCCATGGGGGCAGAAACGAGTCGAATCACCTTTCCTTCTTCTTCCCCATGTCGCGGGATTACAAAAAGACTGTTGTTTTTAAATGCCATATAAGGACCCTCTTCCTTGTTCATTTTACTGCCAGACATATCCGAGGTAAACCATAAATTACCCGCTAGGTCAAAGGCGAGGTTATCGGGGCAGGAAAAACCATTTTCCTCTCCTCCCGCCATAAAAGTAGAAGCTTTAAAGGTCAGGGCGTCATATTTGCCTTCGGTTTCCTCAATTTTCAGAATAGATCCGTGAAAATCATTTTTTCCATAGTTATTGGTGAGTGATACAAAAACATTGCCGGTTATGGGGTCAATTTCAATATCCTCGGGACGATTCAGTTCGGTGGCCTCCAAAATCTTCGCGGCTTCCCGGGTACGAACCAATACCTCGGTCTGGTCTTTAAATCGTTCCTGCAAAACCGGTTGGGTGTCCCAATCGAGAGGCAACCATTTTCCATTTATGGTATCGGCAACATAGAGCGTGCCTTCTTTTAAAGAGCCAGGTTGGGAGGAGATAAATTTGTAAAGGTGCTCATTGTTTTTATCATCTCCAGAATAGGCCACAACACGTTTGTCTTCCAATTCATAAAGGGTACAGCACTCGTGGGCATACCTTCCGATGGCTACGTGTTTTTGAGCTGTTCCGTCCTTCGGGTTTACTTCTACTACCCAACCGTAATGTTCTGGCGGATAAGGATAGTATTTTTCCCAACCGTAGGAGCTGGGTCGGTGTGTTGCTTGGTTATTTGGATTGTAAACGGTTTCTCCAAAAAAGCTGTCGTAGTTCTCCTCACAGGTCAAAAAGGTATTCCAAGGCGTAATTCCCCCTGAACAATTGCTGTGGGTCCCTATCACTGTGGAAGCTTCTTTAATGGGATGGTCCCAGTTAAGCTTGATGGGTGTTTTGGCCGTAATGCGACGATTATGGGGGTCATTTTCCACCACTTTCCATATACCATCGGTCTGTTTTATACGAACAATGCTACCTCCCACATTGTACATTTCTTCATCTACCTGCTCCTTTGTCCTATGGGCATCGGGATTCTCGTTTTTATTGGCATCAAACCCGGATACAAACAATGAATTGACGTACTCGTGGTTGACCCATAACAATCCATCTGTAGGGTCCTTATCATCAAAAGGGATAAAACAAGTGAAATCATTGTTGAAACCAAAATAGTCCTCTTTCGAAATTTTATCGCCCCATCGGACAATAACATGATAATCCAAGCCATTGGCCAATACCAAATTATCCTCGTTGGATGGCGAAAGCCCCTTAATTGTCAATTGTTTTAGTTTATCTAAGATTTGGCTGCTGGTTTTTAAGTCTTTTTCCGTTGGTTTGGCGGTATTTCCACAGCTCATTAAAAACGGTGGTAGTACTGCCGTCCCAATGCTGGCTTTTCCCAAGAAACTGATAAATTTTCTGCGATTATATTCCATGTCTGATTTCTATTTTTTAGACAATTATTAGTACGGTTACTAAAAGTGAAACGGGTGTTGAGGTTGGTTATGAAATGCGTTAATAAAGAATTTCTGTTAGCATGCCGCGCAAATCCCCCGAATTATGGTCTGTACCTTCTTGGTTTTGAATCCTTTCGGAACCTTGAGTTGGAGCGGGGCAAGCCCTTCCATACAATATACCGTTTCGCAGCACTCGCAGACAAAATGTGCATGTTCGTTTCCTTGAATCGGAGATTCTCCGAATGCATATTTGGAAACTCCGCTATGGTCGTTGATACGATGGATGATTCCTGCTTGTTCGAAGCTGGTCAGGTTCCGGTAAAGGGTGGATTTGTCCACCTCTTTGGCCAGGGCTGTCTGCAAGTCACTGTAGGATTGGGCATGGTCCAAACCCATGAAGTGTTGAAGCAGGGCCATACGGACCTTGGTTTTTTTCAACCCTTTTTGTTCTAGCAGTACTTCATGGTTCTCGTTTTTCATCAAAAGAATTTTTATTCAAAGCTCAGGGTATCGGCATTTTCAATGCGATAATAACATCCATTTGGATTATTCTCGTTCAGGTGAAGTGTTCCTTTTACAGAAAGCAGTTCATCCATCGCAAATGATGGTTTTTCGGCAAATTTCAAATCGACTATGGTTTCGGGTCCACCATTACCGCAGAAGAAACATGAGGCCATTGGATTTTTGGAAAGCAGATAAACGGATTGTTTACCGTCCAAAACCAACAAATACCCGGTGATGATGACCTGTTTCCCTTCCAAGTTCTTCATTTTAGGTGAAAAAGTAGCCCTTTGGAACCCAGGGAAAAGAGCTTCGGGTGAAGATTGTTCCCATGAAATTCCCTTTGAGAGATCGGACCATTCCAAAACCGTCTGCGAATTGCCATAGTTTCCTACCCAAAACAATATTATCAAAAGGAAATACCTCATTTTTTAGTTTACCAGCTGCCCCGTGGCCTCTTTCAATATATAATTACAATGTTCCACATCGTCTCTATTTAGTTCAAGGGTACCTGTGATAGTAACGATTTGATCGGTTTTAAACGGAGGGGTTTTTTTAAAGCGCACTTCGATTATGGTTTCCGGCCCTGCGGCTCCACAGAAAAAACACGAGGCCATAGGGTTTTTGGAAACCAAAAAAATCTCACCACTTCCCGAAATGTCAAGAAAATAACCTTTTATCCGAACCTGTACACCTTTGAAGGCCTGTATCTGGTCACCAAATTGTGGCATTAAAAAATTCACATCATAAACTGCATTGTACTCCGGCTCAAAACTAACGTCTGCAAAATCGTCCCAGGTCAACTTAACTTGTGAAGTCCCGCATGCGCTAACAAAAATTACGAACAAAACAACTAAAAATGGTCTATACATCCGATAAGGTTTTGGCAACATTTAATTTGAAAATGGAACGGGAAGCCAACATAGTAGCTATAGTGGTCAGTACCAAGATAAGGCCTAAAAGATAAAATTCAAACTGTTCTGGGGCATTGATTTGCAAGCCGTACCCATATTCATTTTGCATGTACCGGGAAACAACCCATATGCCTAATCTACCTAATAGCCACCCCAATACAAAGCCAATGAGCGCCAAGAAGAGGCCCTCTAACAATGCCAGTCCTAAAAGCTGCCCAGTGCGAAGCCCGTAGGTCCTAAGCAGTGCCAATTCTTGTTTTCGCTCTCGAATGGTCTTTAAAAGACTTATAAAAATACTGAGCCCAGATACCAAAAGAATCGCCAAGGCAATACCATTGATGGTTTGCACCCCTGAACCTAGCAACCTCATAAGCCGTTGAACCTCAAAACCGGGAAGGGCCGCTTGCATGGAGGTGTTCTCATTGATAAACCGCGGTAGCTGGACCATGCCCAAAGGGCTTTTAAATTTGACCAGTAAGGAGGTAATTTCCTTTTCTTCATGGTGTTCATCCCCCAAGTGGGCTTCTTCATGGTCGTGGTCCTCTCCATGATGATCGTGCTCTTGGTGATTCCCACTTTCCTTGGCATGGTCTTCTTTATCAATATGTTCCTCCTCTTCAGAATGCTCCTCATGATCATGGGCCAACCAGATACTCTCTAGATTAGTAACCAAAAGCTGGTCCACCACGGTCCCTGAGGGCTTCAAAATTCCCTTTATGGTAAAGAGGTGTTCATCGTGCACCTCAGTGCCACCGGAGGCCAAACCATGGGAACTTACAAAGGTGTCTCCAATATTTAGATTTAATAGGTGTGCAACATGGTGTCCCGCAACCACTTCAAAGGGCTTTTCAAAGAGCATTCCCTCCAGCAATTCGGCGTTGTAATGGTCCAGATAATTGGCTTCGGTGCCCAATATGCGGTAACCTTTGTAATTATCACCATAAGAAACAGGTATGGCCGTTTGCACAAAAGGGTGCTTTTTCAGTACGGCGGCGTCTTTAAGGTTAATATTTCCCGTGGGAGCATCCACATGGAGCACGGATGATAATACGAGTTGTAAGGGACTTCCCTTGGCGCCTATCACCATATCAAATGGGGCAATGTTTTTGCTCAATTGCCCGCCCAGTTGCTGACTCAATTGCAATACAAAGGTGACCAGTGATACACTCAATGATAATAGCATTAAACTCAACAACAGGTTCAGCGGTTTGGAAACTAGATTTTTAAAAGCGAGATAACCTAATTTCATAATGTAACCTGATTTTTAAAATGGGACATTACCCGAAGATCATGTGTAATGATCAGCAAGCTGCTCTTGCAGATTTCGGCTTCCTCCTTGAGTAGGTCAATGACTTTTGCACAGTTAACGTCATCTAAATTGGAAGTGGGTTCATCTGCAAAAATAATCTGGGGTCTGTGGATCAAACCAAGGGCAATCCCTAAGCGCTGCTGCTGTCCCTGGCTTAATGCTGTAACTTTCTTGTGTAAATGCTCTGATAATCCCAATCTATCCGCAAGTTGGTTCCTTCTTGTTTTGTCATTGGAGTTTTTTGGAAAGTGTTGGCGTAGCTTGAGATTGTCGGCTACGTTCAAGGATTTTATAAAATGATATTGTTGGAAAATCAGTCCTATATGTTCTCCCCTAAACCTATCCATTTGTCTTCGTGTCAGGGAGTTCAGTGTTGTCCCTGAAATGGACACTTTGCCTTTCAATGAAGGTAAAAGCCCCGCCATTAAATATAAAAATGTGGTCTTTCCCACGCCGGAAGGTCCTATCACTAAAAGGTGTTCCCCTGGAGTAAGATCGATATCTGGGAAAGTAATCTCTTTTCCATTTTGGTAGGCATAAGAAAGATTCGATGTTGTAACCATCAGCTTGTTTTGACAAAAATAAAAAAATATATAAATGCAACTTAGTTGCATTTATAAAAATTGAATACATTTGCTACCAATTTAAAGTAGAAGAGCGGTTGTTCAAATATCAATATCCTTAAATCCTTAGTTTATGGCCAACTTGGTTAACCTTTCGTCTAAATCCGATGTTGTTGGCGCTATAGCCAGTATTCTCTGTTTTTTACATTGCTTGGCCGCTCCATTCCTTTTTGTGGTTCAAGCCGGTTTGGTTGCGGGAGAAGGGTCCCATCCGTGGTGGTGGGGTACCTTGGACATGGGATTTCTTGCCATTTCACTTTTAGCCGTGTATTGGTCCGCTAAGAAGACCACCAAAGGATGGGTAAAAGTTGGTTTCTGGGGTCTTTGGGGGGTGCTGGCCCTTATTATTTTAAATGAAAAAATGGGGATAGTGCATTTGATGGAGCAAGTAATTTACTTACCCACCTTAGGCCTAGTTTTTCTACACTTTTACAATCGACAGTATTGTCACTGCAAGGATGAGAACTGCTGCGCTGAGGGATAATAATTCAAATTACCTATATGGATAAAACCGAAATTGAAGTTCTAGGGGACAATCACATTGCAACTTCTATTGAAACCCCTTTAAGGGCTGATGCTTTTCAGCGGACCGATTCGGAAAAAATGGAGCATATTCAGCACTATTTTTCCAAAATTATGGAGGAACTGGGCTTGGATTTAACCGATGAAAGCTTGTCGGGAACGCCATATCGCTTTGCTAAAATGTACGTTAAGGAATTGTTTTATGGACTGGACCCGAAAAACAGACCAAAGGTCTCCACATTCCCCAATACATACGGCTATAAACGCATGTTGGTGGAGCAAGACATAACCATAGATTCCTCTTGCGAACATCATTTTTTACCCATAGTTGGGAAGGCACATATTGGTTATATTCCCAACGATAGGGTCGTAGGGTTGTCCAAAATTAACCGCTTGGTGGACTATTATTCCCACAGGCCGCAAGTTCAGGAACGGCTTTGTTTACAAATTTTAAAGGACCTCCAGGAAACGCTGGAAACAGAGGATGTCATTGTGGTAGTGCATGCCAAACACCTCTGCGTATCTTCTAGGGGAATCAAGGATAAGGAAAGCGCAACAACCACCGTGGAATACGGCGGAGCGTTTACTGATGAAAGCAGACGTAGCGAGTTTTTTGATCTTCTAAAAAATGGCTCTGACCTGAACAGATAGCTGAGGTATTGGTTTTCAAGGGTCATCACTAGGGCATAACACTGAAACCAAAAAGGGAAATTGAGCTACCAATTCCCTCTAAGGTTGATCAGTTACAAGCAATGAATTGAAGAGGCTTTCCTACTTGGACAGTATAAATTGGTTTATGTCCTTTACGAAATCTCCATCTATCTTAAGATTTTCCTTTTGGAAAGTTTCAAACTCCTCCCGACTGTCCCATTGGGCGATGATCATATAATCCGGATTGTAATAATACCCAGATGGGGATTTGCCTTGAACCAGCTCCAATTTTAAGGTCCCACCGGTCTTTTTTACTCCACTTTTAAACCTGGTTAGATAGGTGTCCAATTTTGACGGTGTCTTTTCCTTTTTCCAAAAGGCTGTAGCCACAATCACTTTTTTTGAGTCGAGCTGAAATGAAATATCAGTCGGAACTTCATAATAGGTCACGGTAAAGAAAGACCAAATTTGAGATCGCATTTCGTGAAAGTTGGGAACACGCGAATCAATTTCGGCAAGGAATTTCTCCCTTAGCGCGATACTCTTCCATTTGCCCATGATCATACCTTTGGGCGAAAGACTTCCTTTAAGTATTTCGCTGATATTGAACCCTGGAAGGAAGGAATATCCCATTTCTACCGCAACAGGAAACGCCTTTTCCCGATATTCTTTGAAGGCTTCTTTGCTGTTTGGTTTTGTCGAGATCAAGAGAATGTCAAAAGCCTCTCCTTTTTTTAAATTGTATGTGGCTAAATCGTCTTGTCCAAAAGAAAATAGTGAAAAACTCAGGACAAAAACGGACGTTAAGTGTAATCGAAATGATTTCATGTGTATAGGATTAAATGATGTAATTGAGTTTATAAAAAGCGATCGGCTTTAATATTGCTGTTTCTTTTCTTGCGTGATAGCGAGGACAATTTGCCGCCAAGGCGATAGGAAAGCCCAAAAAAGATTTGTTGGGTGTCGCGCAAGAATTCACCTTCTTGAAATACGGTCCTAAAGGTTCTAAATGCAAAACGACGAGTTCCGAGAATGTCGTTGGCATTTATGCTTAAGCTCCCCTTTCCTTTGGCAAAATTGTAGCGCAGACCTGTATTTAAAAAATAGTTGGATTTGAGCCGGTACTGCAGAATTTCTTGTGGCCCGCTGTAAAACCCAAAGAGGGATGCGGAGATATTTTTGCCCAGGGTAAAATTATGGGTCCACTTTATATTGGTCAGACTGTTTTGGACCTCGACCGCTTCACCTTCTATGGAACCGCGTTGTTGCCTGTTGTAAAATTCCAAGTTGATATTGGTTCGCCACCATTGCGTTATCCTCAAGTTACTTCCCAATTCCACACCAATAGCGTCATTGCTTTCAAAATTATCATAGCTCAAGCGCAAGAGATTAGGGTCTTCCTGATCAAATATTCCAGTACGGTTGATTTCATCCTGAATGCGTCGGTAAAAAACCCCAGAACTGATGGAACCCTTGTCAAATCGGTACAAATAGTTGGCCTCTAGGGTATTGCTGAACTGGGGCAATAAACTTAGGTTTCCGGTGGCCAAAATTTGAGGTGTTGTCGTTTGCCGAATGGGATTCACCTGATTGAAGGACGGACGTTCTATTCTTCTGCCATAACTCAATTGATACTGGTGTGGACTTTCTTCTGAATCTTGATAGCTTATAAACAATGATGGAAAAACATTGAATAGTTCTTGGTTTACCACTTCTGCTACTGATTGCTCCTGATCAAATTGGGCATCCACGAGATAGCGCTCAAACCTGGAACCCAAATTCAACTTAAACTTACCAAGGGAGGTGGAATAAATGAAATAAGAAGAAAAGATGTCCCGATCGTATGTGAAAACTGAATTTTGGAGTTGGTTATTGGTGGAGCTATATTCATTTTCAATACGATTGATTCGGCCTTCCCCACCTACTTCCAGTTTTGATTTGTCACCTAAAGCTAGACTATAGTCCAAGTTTAAAGTGAATACGGAACGTGTGTCATCTACAGTTTCTATGTACGAGGGAACTGAGGTGTTTCCCAGGAATACAAAATCGTTGGTCAGATCGCTTGTGAAAAGGTTGTAATTCGTCTCAAACTCCAAAAAATGGGAAGCTCCGTCAATCAACCATTTATAGACGGTATTATAGTTTTGGGTGTGGTTGTTCCGGGTTAAAAAATCGTCCAGAGCGAAGTCGTTCACCGGAGCTTCCTCAAAGACCACATCCTTCTGTCCGTCAAAGGCCGCATTGTAGAAATTTTGATTGGTAAAAAAAGAAAAGATGGTGTTTTTGGAGGGATAGAAGTCGGCACCCAACCTGATAACATTGGATTCGCGGTTGTTAACGTTTCGGGTTATCTGGTTGGAATTTAAATCAAAACGATTCACCACCCCGTCGGTTATCTGATCTCCGAAACCATTACTGTATTCCAAATAGAAATTCGTTTTGTTTGGCTTAAAATTTAAGGAGACATTGCTGTTATAGCGCTCCCTTTGGGCAATAATGGAATTAGCACTAAAAGCAACGTTCCAACCTTCTTGTGAGGTTTTCTTGAGCACGATATTGATAATGCCGTTAAGCCCATCTGGATTATACTTGGCCGATGGATTGGTGATCAGTTCTATTTTCTTAATGGAGTTCGATGGAATTTGCTGTAGGGCATCTGCCGGGTTTTCCAAATTGCTCAATTTTCCATCAATAAGAATTCGCACATTTTCACTCCCGCGGAAGGAGATATTTCCATCGGAACCAACGTTTACCGAAGGCAAATTGTTCATTAAATCGATGGCAGAGGGACCTTGGGAAATCAAATCTTTACCCACGTTTACCACCTTTCTGTCCAGGCGTTGTTCAATAGTGGATTTCTCTGCCGTAATGGTGACGCCCTCAAGAATTTCTGCACTTTCCGATAGGAACAAAGATGGTAACTCCACATTTTGCTTGTCGTTCAAAGTAACCGGAACAAGTTGTGTTGTGTACCCGATAAACTCAATTTCCAAGAGATAAGTTCCAGGTGCTAATTCGGTAAATTGGAAGATCCCTTTTCCATCGGTAATGGTACCGGTAAGTACCTTTTCTTGGTTGTTCTTGAGGACGACACTGGCAAAGGCCAATGGGAGATTAGTGATTTTGTCCTTGACCGATCCAGAAATTGAGCCGAAGGACTGTCCGTTCGCAATAATGGACCATAGAAAAAATATAGACACTACGATATATCTCACAACAATTGATTTTTTGATTTGGGTCAAATCTAATCCCGAGGTGAACGCAAAATTTGAAGCGCTTACGAAGGATGGGGTTTGGGATAACTATGACTGGTTTTAGGAGATGAATCCTTCTTTTTGGGAAAAAACACTCTTCGTATGCGGAAATCAGCTATTCGTCATCTACATCAAAGTTTTATGGGAATTACCAGTATCTTGGTCTAGTACTAAACAACTGTGGTAAAGGATGAAACCTATAAAATCTACCCGGGAATCTTTATTGCACCTGTTTTTTTGGGCCTGCGTTTTTGCATTCTCAGCGGCGAGTGCCAACTGGTACTATGCGGATCTTCAAGAACTATTTGAAGTGTATGGGTTTAGGGTGCTGCTTCAAATTACAGTGGCTTATACGATCATTGGATTTTTGGTTCCAAAAGTGCTGAACAAAAAGAGAGTTTTGCTGTTCTCTATTTCGGTTTTGACTCTATTTGCACTGATTCATGCGGTCTGCACGCTCTACCTTGTGGAGTATTTGGTGCCTACCTATCCATCATCCTATGAGTCATTCTTAAGACGATTTGACAACACCTCTTTCCAGGGCATCTATTTTAACTTTAACCAGTTTTTTTCAAAATCGTTGTACTATGCCTATCCATGCATCATCCTTATGGCTATTTTGTTTTACAGGGAAAAGCAGCAATTGCTCATGCTTCATGAGAAAAAACGGGAAGCTGAACTGAATGCCCTAAAAAATCAGCTTAATCCACATTTTTTATTTAATACTTTGAACAGTTTATATCTTCTGGCACTTAAAAAATCGGATAAAACCGTGCGGGTCATAGAAAACCTTTCCCATATTTTGGATTATATGTTGTATCGATGTGATAAGAAGTATGTGCTGCTAAAGGACGAACTCTTGCTGATTAACAAGTACATTGAACTGGAACAAATTAGATATGGAAAACGAGTACAGATTTCCTTTGATGAATCTATTACCGGAGAGGAGCAAATTGCACCCCTATTATTACTGACCTTTGTGGAAAACGCCTTTAAGCATGGAGTTTCCGAGGCTATCGAAAATGCGGCCATCACCATTCAAGTAGAAAACAGGGACAATATGTTGTTTTTTAAGTTAAACAATACCAAGCCGGGCATGGTGCAACAGGAAACTGAGCGAAAATCCCTTGGCTTATCGAACATAAAACAGCAGCTGGAGCTTTTGTATCCTAATAAACACCAGTTGCACATTGTGGAAAAATCCAATACCTACACCACTGAACTGGAGTTATGTCTCTAACCTACACCTGCCTAATTGTTGATGATGAGCCCTTGGCGCAAGAGCTTATAGCGGAGTACGTTGCCAAAATACCTGAATTGAAGGTTGTGGGCACGTGCAGTAATGCGTTGGAGGCTTCTTCGTTGATAGCCAAGGAAAAAATTGATCTCTTGTTTTTGGATATTAACATGCCCGTCATAAAAGGCATCGATTTTTTTAAAAATCTCGTGGATAAACCTCAGGTTATTTTTACCACGGCATATAGGGAATATGCTTTGGATGGTTTTGAGGTGAGCGCAGTGGATTATCTGTTGAAACCTATAGTTTTCGAACGTTTTTTTCTTGCCATCCAGAAATTTTTTAAGGCTGTTGAAAAAAGGGAACATGGCCAGACTGGGGAAAAAGGCGGAAAAGATGACAAAGCATACCTTTTTGTAAGTCAAGGCCATCGTAGAATTAAGGTCGACCTACAAGAAGTAAGGTACATCGAAAGCTTTAAGGATTACATTAAAATTCATGGAAATACGGGGGAACTTAAGGTAAAGGAGAATATTGGGGAATTTGAAAAAAAACTGAAACCAAGTTTTTTGCGAATACACCGATCCTATATCATCAATACCGCATATTTAACAGGGTTCTCAAAACATGATGTTGAGATATGTGAACAAGAATTCCCTATAGGTTCAAGCTATCGTGAGAGGGTTTCAGTGTTTTTGGAGAACAAGTATTTTTCCGAGCAAGGAAGATTGGAGAAATAAAACTTTGCTTTTTTTTTGTAAATATCTCGACTTTTGAGTGCTTCAACTTTGTTGAAATTGTAAGTGAATATTTCTTTCTTGAAAGCTTTACTGCTGGGTTTTTTATGGAAAAAATCGTACTTTTTATCAAAAGATTTACGCCATGAAAACACTTATGACTCTTTGCTTTGCCATTCTTTTACTAAGTTGTTCGTCTGATAGCTCGGAGAGTGATGATCAAATGATGGATGATCCCCAAGAAGGACCCATTGTGGGAGAATGGACCGTGGTGAATTTTGGAGTAGTTTTTGACGATGGCAGTGAGGAAATCGATACCGATGCCTGCGGTGGAGGACAAAAGTATAGGTTTTTGTCCGACAATACCTTTGAGGTGGACAATTTCAGGCCCAATGGTAGTAATTGCGATTTTGATAGCACTAGGGACGGGACCTATGACGAATTTGAGGGGACTAACTTTCCCAATGCCAATTTCAGGTTGATTTTTTCAGATAATCCGAATGATCCTTTGGGACACCCCGAAATTAGTTTTGATGGGGATAATACCATGCGCGTGCAATATCCTTGGGTAAGCTCGGGAACCGACAATATAGCGTTCTCCTTTAAGACCTATCAGCGGGATTAGAACCTGCCCGTGCACCCATTTTATTTTTTTAGCCGGTACAGGTAGGGATTTCTACCAGGGGTTTCTTTTTTAAGTTGTGGCAGGCGTTCAAAAAGCCCTGAGGCCAACATCTTCTTTTGAAAACGACTACGATCTATATTTTCCTTCAAGATGGTCTGATGCAATTGGTGCAGCTGCGGCATGGTAAAATCTTTGGGCAACAAATTATAGGTGACCTGTTCATGTTTGATATCATTTTTCAACCGATCTCTTGCGGCCATTACTATGGATTTATGATCCATCCACATTTCGGGAAGTTGTTCAAAACTGAACCACTCGGCCGCCTCATCAAATTCGCCTGGTATTGGATGGGTATGATCAATATCAACCAAAGAATAGAAAGCTAAGGTGACAAATCGATTGTTGATCCAGTAGTCATCGCGCCAAGGCATGCCCTTCCTTTGGAAAAAAGCTTTGAAATCAGTATCAAATTTGCGGTCTTTATCCCCAAAAACAGAAAGAAATTTTAAATGGGGCCTTTCCAGACCCGTGCGCTGCATCAGTATTCTGCCCACCGCAGTGTCCACAGACTCATCCAGTTCAATGTAGCCTCCTGGTAACGCCCATTTATCACCGATTCTAAGCAAAAGACATTTTAGTTCATCCTCTTTATATCCAATGATCACAAAATCGATGGATAGATTTGGCAGAAAGTAATCTCCGCCATGTTCAATGATATCCTGTACTTCCATAAATGCAAAAATAATAATTGTGGCAAGATGCCACATTCAAGAAAAATATCTATATTTGTGGCAACATGTCACAATTGATTTATCATGAAACGAATCCTTAAAATAACACTTATTCTTCTCTCTTCCCTAATTCTCTTGGCCGTTATTCTTGGTTTCTTGGGATATAACTATTTCAACTCCACTTTTTTGTCTTTTGAAGATGATTATGTTGAGCATGTACAACCCAAGAAGTTGACTTTGGATGGATACACTTTTTTGGACAGAAACGGTAATGGTGAACTAGATGTTTATGAAGATGATAGAAGGGCAACCAAGGAGCGGGTTGCCGATGTTTTATCACAAATGACCTTAGAAGAGAAAATCCATCTGTTAAAAGGCTCGGGTCTGGCATCCGCTATGGGGGCAGTTGAGCCGGGAGAGGGCATTCCCGGTGCTGTGGGAACCATAGTACCTACTCCGCGATTGGGGCTTCCGACCGTGTATTTATCTGATGGACCTGCCGGTCTTCGAATTGAACCGAAGAGAGAAGGAGAGGAGCGAACCTACTATTGCACCGCTTTTCCAATTGCCACATTATTGGCCTCTACTTGGAATGAGGAGTTGGTCCAAGAGGTGGGTAGCGCTATGGGTAATGAGGCCTTGGAGTATGGTATTGATGTGATTTTGGGTCCAGGGGCCAATATCCACAGGCATCCGTTGTGTGGACGAAATTTTGAGTACTACTCCGAAGACCCGGTACTTAGTGGATATATGGGTGCCGCCATAGTAAATGGTATAGAGTCAAACGGAGTGGGCACTTCTGTCAAACATTTTGTGGCCAACAATCAAGAAACAGAGCGCAACTTCAACGATGTGATCATTACCGATCGCGCATTGAGGGAGATTTACCTCAAAGGGTTTGAAATTATTGTAGAAAAAGCGCAACCTTGGACCCTAATGTCCTCCTACAACAAAATCAATGGAACCTATACCTCCGAAGATAAACAGTTGCTTACGGATATCCTTCGGGATGAATGGGGATTTGAAGGTTTGGTGATGACTGACTGGTTTGGTGGAAAAGATGCCGCAGCCCAAATTAAGGCTGGTAACGACTTGTTGGAACCAGGAACAAAAAAGCAATGGAAGGCCCTCACTGAAGCGCATGAAAATGGAGCCTTGCCCACGGCCGATATTGATCGGTCTGCAGCTAGAATTCTGCATTTGGTCTTTCAAACCAAGAAGATGCAGGACTACAAGTATGAGAACAATCCTGACTTGAAAGCACATGCGAACATCACAAGACAGTCGGCCACTGAAGGGATTGTGTTGCTGAAAAATGAAAATGCGCTTCCCATACAGATTGATGGGACGGTGGCGTTGCTTGGGGTAACCTCCTATGAATTTATTGCTGGGGGAACCGGCTCTGGAGATGTGAACGAGGCGTATACCATTTCATTGGAAGAAGGGCTTAAGAACGCTGGGTTCAAAATCAATTCCAAGGCAAAAGAACTTTTTGAAATACATAAAGCAGCCAATGAGGAGGCCTTTGTCAAACCAGAAGGTATAGATGCTATGTTCAATCCGTATAATCCTCCCCAACTGAACCTGACCAAGGAAGAACTGGACGAAATTGTTGCCACTTCGGATGTGGGTATCCTTACCATTGGAAGAAACGCCGGTGAAGGAGGTGACAGGGTTGAAGAGGATGATTTTTTGTTGACCGATTTGGAGCAGGAAATGATTGAGAGTACTAGCAAGGCCTTCCAAGAATCCGGAAAAAAATTAGTGGTGGTGCTAAATATTGGAGGGGTAATAGAGACAGCCTCATGGAAAGATAAGCCAGATGCTATTGTTCTGGCGTGGCAGGGGGGTCAGGAAGGTGGAAATTCAGTTGCAGATATCCTTAGTGGGCAAGTAAATCCTAGTGGTAAGTTGCCCATGACTTTTCCAGTGCACCTCCACGATCATGCATCCCATTCCGACTTCCCCCTTCAGGGAGGGCATCTGTCATTCTTTGGGTTGTTAAAGGGACTTATGTTTCCGCCAGAAGAGCGTCCTCAGGATGAAAAAGTACAAAATAGGGATTACACCCACTATGATGAGGGAATCTATGTAGGGTATCGCCATTTTGATAAGGCAAAACTAAGTGTTTCCTATCCTTTCGGTTATGGATTGTCGTATACTAATTTTGAATACTCCGATTTGAGCACAACGGTGGAAAATGATACCCTTAAAATCGCTTTTGCCGTTAAGAACATTGGACAGGTGCAAGGCAAAGAAGTGGTTCAATGCTATACTGAAAAACTAAACCCCATGATAGACCGTCCTATAAGGGAATTGAAAGCATTTGCCAAAACTACAAGCTTACAGCCAGAAGCTATAGATAGTCTTTCAATGGTAATCCCCTTAAAAGATTTGCGCTATTGGGATGAAGATAAAGGCAACTGGGCCTTGGAAAAGGGAGCTTATAAAATTAAGATCGGAGCTTCTTCCAGAGCCATGAAACTAGAGGCCGAAATTGAATTGTAATATTTGAGAATCAAAAGCCGGGTTTGGGCCGGTTTGAAAAATTAAGTGGTGGAATACTGTTTCCACATTTTTAAAAGTTCTAACTCCCTTTCCCGGGTAATTCCATTAAAAGGTCTGTCCTTGTCCAAACCGGGATCGGTGGTGGGCGATTTAAAGTGGTCATACCAGTTAAGGGCATTGTTGAAGGTCTCCCCCATAGCGGTGAAATTTAAACCGGATGCGACGGCTTTTTGGGAATTCATGGTATGGCGACCGGCTCGTCGGGTGCGAGGTTCCCATATGGGAAGATCTACTACGGGTCTGATTTGTTTTTCTTCTAAAAACTCCTTGTCCACCCAAATAAAGTTGGCTTTGTTTCCATAGTGGGCATTCACAGTATTCAAAAACTCTTGCCATTGCAAAGGTTCTTTCCTCGGTCCAATGGTATTATATAGTCCAAAGGCTTTGGATTCCAATGCGCGAATCGTGAATCGCCCCACATCATTCACATCAATGAACTGTAGAGGGTCTTTGCCATCTCCAGGTGCCAAAACGTCTCCTCCGTTTCTTATGCGCCAGAGCCAATAGACCAGAGTCCAACTTTCGTCTCGTTTTCCATGGATTCCCGGTGGGCGGGTAATCAAATGATTTTTCGGGAATACAGATGTGACCGCCGCCTCGCAGAGGACTTTGGATTGGTAATAGGACATTCCAGGAACATATTCTTCCACTTTATGGATTGGAGAACTTTCCGTAATCCCAGGAACGGTTTTATCGGAATAAACTGCTATAGATGAGGTAAAAGCATACGCATTAATTCTATCATGAAGGAGTTTAGTAGTTCGTTCCACCATACGCGGGTCGGCCGGCCAAGTATCAATAGCGTAGTCCCAAGTTCTATTGGTCTCAAGTGCGGACAAATTCTCCGAATCCAAATTACGGTCCCCAAGTAATTGTTCAACATTGGGGAATAGATTTGGATTTGTAATACCTCGATTAAAAAGTGTGACTTCATGTCCTGCCTGCAAGGCTGCATTTACAACGGCTGGCCCCAAATAGTTGGTGCCCCCCAAAACAAGAAGTTTAAGCGGTTTGGAATTCCCTGAACAGCCCAAAAGGGGCAACCCCGATAACAACAGGGAAGAGTACCCAACATTTTTTACAAAATTCCTTCTTTTCATGACAGAAATTTTAGGATTCCATTAATGGACTGATGAATCGTTGAATTGCCAAAGTACATTAACAATTTGCCATTTGCCATTAAGTTTCACAATGTGCATATAGTCGATCCAATCATCGGCGATGAGTTTTACGGAAGCTGTTTTATCAAAAACGTCCAAGATAATAACCTCTTTCTTGGGATTGGCCGGGAACCTATCTCCATTTTGGTTGTAGGTTTGGGCCAATAGCACCATTGCATCTGTAAAGGTTTCCCTCAAATACTCCTTCTGAGTGGCCTTATTGGTCCAAAAAGTGCGCTTTACCATTCTGGGATGGGCAGACCGTTCAAATTGCTCTGGCTTCACATTGTGTTGCGATTCAATATAGTCCAACGCGGCTTGTTTGATTTCCAGGGAATCCTTTGAGGTCTGGCCGTTCATAGAGCAAATGATAAGGAAGAAACCAATAATGTACAGGGTGTTTTTTGTCATGATGCTGGTATTTTGGTGTGCAGTAGCACTAAAATCCCAAAAAAAGAAACAACCCAGAAGGACTTTAGATCAGTTTTAGCAGTTGACTTGCCTATTTTTCCCAAATTTGGAAATGTCCATCCCTAACGATCAATTTGAAACCCAGAGCGGTCAAAATATCCTCACATTCCTGAGCTTCTTCTTGGGTAAGTATTCCTGCGAAAGGATGAATTTCAAAAAAGATTTGCTTGAAACCAGAAATACGCTCTTTAAAGTTTCGCAAAAGACTAAGTTCCCCACCTTCAATGTCCATGACCAGGGTGTCAAATTTAATGTTGTGCTTTTGCTCAAGTTCTTCAATAGTAAGACCGTTGACTTCGGTTTGCTTGGGTGTTTCCCTTTTGGTACTTCCACCAACTATAAGCCTATGGATGTAGAATGTATTCGATTTTTGATTTGAAACAATGGAATGCTCCACCTTAAACTTGCAATTGTTGGCATCCCTGTTCTTTGCTATCCACGGAATTAAGTTGGGATTGGCCTCTAGGCTGACCTGCATCTCCTTTTTTTCAAGGATATTGTTCACCAAGCACGACACGTACCCCAAGCATGCCCCAAGTTCCAATACATGTGCCTTGGGCGACAGGTGTTTTTTTAAGTATCTCGCCTCTTCCGTTTCATACAGGTTCAGTGCAAACCGCCCCCTAAATTTGAAAGTCGTCAAATCAAAGGGAATATGGAGAACTACTCCTGCATGTTTATAAGTTTTAGTGAACAGGCTAAAATATATACCGCCCACGAACAATCGAATTTTAAGTAGTCTCCGTTGTAATTTTTCCTGAATAATGTTTGCCATACCTGCTACCTACCATAATTGAAGAGTGGAACAACTCATTTAATGGTAATGCCATAAAGGTACCAAAACAGAATAAGGTACGAGATTGATTTTCTAAAAGAGGATTTTCACAACAAACAGGTAGCCTAGTGCTTAAGCACTTCCTCTACTTTGTTCGAATTGTTTGGCGAAACACCGTCCATGCCCAATTCAGGGATGACCAACAATGGAATTTGGGTATGGAACGCAGTGCGTTTTACAATAGGTTCCCGTGTCATTTGCTCCATATAACTGTGCTGATAATTTAACATGGCGAGCAAGTGGATGTTGAGTTCTTGGGAAAACACCTCCAAGGTTTGGGAAACTGAATTGAGCTCGGAAACAGTATGCACATAGTGCTCAGTCCCATTTAAGTACCTCCGTAACATGTTCAGGTTAAATTGTTGCAGTTCGGAGAGTGCCTTGATGCCATATTGTACGTGCACGATCCTAATGGTGGCATCGAACATTCTTGATAGTTCCAATAAAGGCTCAAGCTCAGAGTCAGAATAAAAACGGTTAAAGTCGGTGGCAAATGCAATTTCGGTTGGGGTAACGAACTCAAAATATTGTGGAATGGCCAAAATTGGACATTTTTTGGTGTTTTTGATAATGCGTACCGTATTACTGCCCATAAATACCTCTTCAATTCCAGATGCGCCTTTGGTGCCGGTTACTACCAAATGAATGCCAAAAGAATCCACAATGTCCTTGACTTCCTCGGTCAACAGATTAAAGGAAGAGACTGTCTCAAACCTATGATTGGGATTACGGTATTTGCTTTGGATACGCTCCACCGTTTTTCGGAGTCCTTCCTGTGAGGAATCGCGCACTGCATCAACAATACGGACCCCGTCAATCATTTTGGCCATAAACCTCCCGCTTGGAATAACGGGGGTATAGGTGTTGAGAAGATAGAAGGTGCATTCCTTGTTTCGGAACAACTGCATGGCATAATCAATGGCATTCCAAGCATTATCCGAGAAGTCTGTAGGTATTAAAATTTTCTGCATTTGGCTAAAAATAAAGACAGAATAAAATTAGCGCTATGCCAAGAGGGATTCTATGACAAATATCAGTTTTTGGAATGGAAGGTCTAGAATCCTTCTACTAGTTCCACTAACTTTCGTTCGTTTTTGATGCCAATTTTCTTACCGGAAGTATGTATAAGTCCCTTTTTCTTGAACTCAGAGATGATACGGATAGCAGACTCTGTAGCAGTGCCCACCACATTGGAAATATCCTCCCTGGATAGTGTTAGGGCCAGGAATCCCTGCTCATCCTCCCCAAAATTGTTTTTGAGATACAAAAAAGCTTCGGCGATACGCTGTTTTACCGTTTTTTGGGACATGTTTACAATAACATCATCCGCTTCCTTAAGGTCGTGGGCCATATGACGGAGCACTTCTAAGGTAAAGTCCGGATTCTTGTGTAAGGTGTTGGTGATACTTTCTTTGGGTATAAAACAGACTTCCATATCGCTAACGGCTATAGCAGATAGATTGGTAGATTCTTCGGCAATTACGGAACGCTGACCGATTACTTCGCCCTTGGTGGCCAATTTCACAATTTGATCTTTACCATTGGCGCTCAGTTTGGAAAGTTTGGAAACGCCATTTCGGACGCAAAACACACCATTGAGCTTATCGCCCTCATCAAAAAGAGGCTCGCCTTTTTTGATTGTTTTTGTGGTTTTGGAATCGGAAACTTTCTTTAATTCCTCCTTACTCATGGCCCTTAGGGCATTGAACTGCCTTATAATACAATTTTCACACCTACTCTCCATAACGTTTAGCTTTACCTGATGTCACAAAATTAGGCCTAAACAATTGAACAAGAACTGATAAATGTCATATTTTTTGAAAAGGATGCGTCCCAATTTTGTCATAGGTAAAGCAAATGTAAATGACAAACATGACATGTTATCATTGTGGTGATGACTGTGGCAGGGATAGGGTGCATTTCGATGACAAGGATTTCTGCTGCCATGGCTGCAAAACAGTCTATGAGATATTTACGTCACATGGATTGTCAACCTTTTATGATATTGAGGCAGGCGCAGGGACCACACCCAAAGAGGTAAGGCAGAAATACGATTTTCTGGATAATACTGAAATCGTGGAACGCTTGGTCGAATTTAATGAAGAAGGGGTGCAGGTCATCAATTTGAGTATACCTTCAATCCATTGTAGTTCCTGTATCTGGGTACTGGAAAATTTGAACAAACTACATCCCTCCATTTCCAATTCACAGGTGAACTTCCCTAAAAAAACACTCAGGGTAACCTATGCCACCGAAGGTTTTTCACTTAAGGGTTTGGTGCTGATGCTCAGCAGTATTGGCTATGAACCCTATATTTCTCTAGAAGAATTTGACAAAAAAGATAAAAGGACCGACCGTTCACTGATTTATAAATTGGGAGTGGCAGGTTTTGCATTCGGGAACGTAATGCTCTTGTCCTTTCCCGAATATTTTGAGGTAGAGGAGTTTTGGCTGGAACAATATAAACCGGTTTTTCGCTGGTTGATGTTTGCCTTTTCCCTGCCCGTAGTTTTTTATGCCTCACGGGATTACTTCGTTTCTGCCTTTAAGGGGATTCGCACCAAGCTGCTTAATATAGATGTCCCCATTGCCCTTGGAATTTTGACACTCTTTCTGAGAAGTACAGTGGATATATTTTTTGATTTAGGGTCAGGTTTTTTCGACAGTCTTACCGGATTGGTATTTTTTCTATTGCTAGGGAAATACTTTCAACAAAGGACCTACGCTTTCTTATCATTTGAAAGGGACTATAAATCGTACTTCCCAATTGCCGTAACAAAGCTGGAGCGAGACAAATCTGAAGAAAATGTACAGATATATAAGGTAAAAAAAGGTGATAAGCTCCTTATTAGAAGCAGTGAAATAATTCCTGTCGACTGTATCCTGATCAAAGGTACTGCCGAAATTGATTATAGTTTTGTGACAGGGGAATCCCATGCAGTATTTAAACATTCTGGCGAAAAACTGTTTGCGGGGGGAAAACAGCTTTCAGGTCCGTTGGAAGTCGAAGTGCTCAATTCGGTATCCCAGAGTTATCTTACCCAATTATGGGGCAATGCGGTTTTCTCCAAGGACAAGACGGGAGCGTTTCAAACCTTAACGGATAGCATAGGAAAAAGGTTTACCGCAGCTGTATTGACCATCGCTACCTTATCCACTGGTTTTTGGCTGTATTATGACGCTAGCATGGCGCTGAACGTCTTTACTGCGGTTTTGATTATTGCCTGTCCGTGCGCCATTGCCCTAGCGGCCCCATTTACATTAGGAAATATGCTTCGCATTTTTGGCAAACATAGGTTCTATTTAAAAAACACCAATGTTATTGAGCGCCTCGCTAAAATTGATACTGCGATTTTCGATAAAACGGGCACCTTGACCACCACACAAAAAGATACCATCATTTATGAAGGCGTGGAACTCACTCGGGAAGAAACCACCTTGCTCAAAACTACCCTGAGAGCTTCCAACCACCCTCTGAGTAGATCGTTGTATGGGCTGCTGAAATCCAATGAAATAATGACCTTGGACGAATTCGAAGAACATACTGGCCAAGGCATTCAAGGAAAGGCCAATGAACGTTCAATTCGAATTGGTTCTCCCTCCTATGTTGGACAACAAGGGGATGGTAAAGCGCAGGGTACTTCAGTTTATGTAAGTGCGGGCAAAGACTTCAAAGGAAAGTTCATCTTTAAAAACAGCTATAGGAACGGTATTCACGAATTGTTTGGAGCACTGGGGAAAACCATGCAACTGGGCATCCTGTCCGGGGACAATGATGGTGAGCGAAATCAACTGGAAAAAATACTTCCTGTTAAGACCCAATTGCTTTTTGACCAAAAACCGGAGGACAAGCTGAATCACATTAAAAGATTGCAATCCGAACACCGGGTGCTGATGGTGGGTGACGGATTAAACGATGCAGGGGCACTTGCCCAAAGTGATGTGGGTATTGCGGTTTCGGAAGATATCAATGTATTCTCACCGGCCTGTGATGGCATTTTGGACGCTACCAACCTAACGCAGCTTTCCAGTTTCGTGACTTTATCACGAAAATCAATTCATGTGATCAAGATGAGTTTTGTACTCTCGCTGTGCTATAATCTTGTGGGACTTTATTTCGCGGTAACGGGCCAATTACAGCCTGTAATTGCAGCTATTTTAATGCCCTTGAGCTCCATAAGTATTGTGCTTTTTACAACGGTAATGACAAACCTATTAGGAAGAAAACTAAGTCAACCCACAAAATCAGTACAATGGTAAAGAAGGTAATCTTGGGAATTCGGGAGTGGATAGTGCCAAATATGTTGGCCATAAGTATTGGGTTGGTATATCTCTGGTTTGGGAGCCTAAAGTTTTTCCCAAACATGAGCCCAGCGGAGAATCTAGCCAAGGGGACAATCCATCAATTGACATTCGGTTTTTTATCGGAAGGATTGGCCATCAATTTATTGGCACTATGGGAGGTGGCCGTAGGACTCCTTCTGATTTTGAACCTATGGCAACGAAAAGTGGTGTTGATCGCTTTGGTGCACATGGTCTTCACCTTCACCCCTTTGGTATTGTTTCCCCTGGACTCTTTTCAACAACCTCCATGGGTACCAACATTGCTCGGTCAGTATATAGGCAAGAACCTCATTATTGTGGCGGCATTGCTAACGCTGCTCAAAGAAGATTATAGGAATAGAATGATTAATAAATAAAAGCTGATATATGTCATTTTTTTGGCAAGACCCTAACAGTAGTTTTACACCATAATTCAGGTAGGTATGAGTGTTATATATGTGTTATTGGCCATAAGTATCACCGTTGCATTGATATTTTTTGCCGCCTTCGTATTCTCCGTTAAAAACGGACAATACGACGATGCCTATACCCCGTCGGTCCGCATGTTGTTTGATGATGAGGTAAAGCCTGATATGGACCAATCCGAACCCAAAAAAGAAATCACACAAACTAAAAGATCAAACCAATAAATATGGAAATACAACAGTTTCGCTACGATAACAAAATCGTACAAAAGTTTTTATACGCCACCATGCTTTGGGGCGTTGTTGGGATGCTGGTGGGACTTCTGCTGGCCTTTATGTTTTTGTTTCCCAACATTACTGATGGCATTTCATGGCTCAGTTTTGGACGTCTACGCCCCTTGCATACCAATGCAGTGATTTTCGCCTTTGTGGGGAACGCCATCTTTGCAGGGGTCTATTACTCCACCCAGCGTTTGCTTAAAACCCGGATGTTCAGTGACGCACTGAGCAATATTAATTTCTGGGGTTGGCAGCTGATCATTGTGGCCGCTGCAATTACATTGCCATTGGGGTATACCACATCCAAGGAATACGCAGAATTGGAATGGCCCATAGATTTGGCCATTGCCGTGGTCTGGGTAGTTTTCGGATGGAACCTTATCGCTACAATTCTGAAACGTAGACAACGACACCTCTATGTGGCCATTTGGTTTTACCTCGCCACCTTTGTAACCGTTGCCGTGCTTCACATTTTCAACAGCTTGGAACTCCCGGTTTCCGCCTTAAAAAGTTATTCGGTATACGCTGGGGTACAAGATGCCCTGGTACAATGGTGGTATGGACATAATGCCGTGGCCTTCTTTTTAACTACTCCCTTTTTGGGATTGATGTACTACTTTGTACCGAAGGCGGCCAATAGACCGATTTATTCGTATCGACTATCCATAGTCCACTTTTGGTCCTTGATTTTCATTTATATCTGGGCCGGACCACACCACTTGCTTTACTCTGCACTACCGGATTGGGCCCAAAATCTTGGGGTGGTATTCTCCGTGATGTTGATAGCTCCATCTTGGGGAGGTATGATCAATGGACTTCTCACCCTTAGAGGGGTTTGGGATAAGGTACGCAGTGATGCAACGCTTAAATTCATGGTCGTTGCGATTACGGGTTACGGTATGGCCACTTTTGAAGGCCCAATGCTGTCCTTGAAAAATGTAAATGCAATAGCCCACTTTAGCGACTGGATTATTGCCCACGTACACGTAGGCGCCCTGGCATGGAATGGATTCCTCACCTTCGGGATGATTTATTGGTTGGTTCCCAAGATGTTTAAAACCACACTTCACTCCAAGGGATTGGCAAATTTCCATTTCTGGATAGGCACCTTGGGTATTATTCTATATGCCCTTCCAATGTATGTTGCTGGGTTTACACAAGCCTTGATGTGGAAAGACTTTAACCCGGACGGAACCTTGGTCTATGGTAACTTTTTGGAAACAGTTACACAAATTATCCCAATGTACTGGATGAGGGCCATAGGTGGTAGTATGTTCATTTTAGGGATGCTGATAATGGTCTATAATGTAATCGTTACCATTAGAAAAGGAAGCAAGGTTGAGGATGAGCTGGCAGAAGCACCTGCTTTGACAAGGGTTTCTAAAAGACGTGTGGCCGGGGAAACCTTCCACAACTGGTTGGAAAGAAGACCTGTGCAGCTTACCATTTTGGCCACCGTAGCCATTTTAATAGGGGGGATTATTCAAATTGTCCCTACCATCTTGGTGAAATCCAATATTCCTACAATAACGAGCGTCAAACCCTATACCCCCTTGGAATTGGAAGGTCGTGACCTTTACATTAGAGAAGGTTGTGTGGGATGTCACTCCCAAATGATCAGACCTTTTAGAAGCGAAGTAGAACGTTACGGAGAGTATGCCAAAGCTGGTGAGTTTGTGTATGATCACCCATTCCTTTGGGGAAGTAAGCGTACCGGACCAGATTTGCTTCGTATAGGTGGAAAATATTCGGACAACTGGCATTTGAATCATATGTACGATCCACAAAGTACTTCTGCTGGATCCATCATGCCGGCGTACCAATGGCTGGTGAGAAACCAGCATGACCGCAGTGGTGTGGAAAGCAAAATGGAAGCTATGGTAAAACTTGGCGTACCCTATTCAGATGAGGACATTGCCAATGCCCAGCAATCCATGGCTACCCAAGCTGAGACTATCGAGAAGAACCTGTACACAGATCCAGAATTTGCCAAGACTTATGAGGCGGATAAGAAATACGCCCAAGAAAATGGTGAGGATTTTGTGGAAATGCGAAACCGTGAAATCGTGGCACTGATAGCTTATCTGCAACGTTTGGGCACGGATATCAAAGTACAGGAGACCGAGGAATTATTATCACAGAACAAAGAATAAAAAGCTGAAAAGATGTTGAAATTCGTAAAAAACCATATGGAAAGTATCGATGGAATAGCAAGCTATCCCATGATATCATTGATGATCTTCTTTGTGTTTTTTGTTTTGTTGTTTTGGTGGGTTTTCACGGCAACCAAAGAACATATCAAAGAGATGGGCGAACTGCCTTTAGATAACGATCAACCTAACAAACTATAGTATTATGAGCACAAGAACACCTTGGTGGATTCGTATCCCGGTATTATTCTTTTTAATCTTCGGATTAATGGAATACTTTATAGACTCAGGAGACAAACCCGCAATTATTGAATATCCAATAACCCAGTTCTTTCTGTTATTGGTGTTGATGATCTTGATTGCAATAGAGCTTATTCTAAAGTCCATTGAAAATGTAATGTTCCAAACCCTTTCAGAGGAAGCAAAAGAGAAATATTTAGCGGAAAAGGAAAGGAAAAGGGAATGGACATGGGCCAAAAATATGTACAGACGCCTGACCAAAAGTCGGGAGATTGAAAGGGAAAGCGAAATTATCATGGACCATAATTATGATGGAATCCGTGAACTGGACAACGTATTACCTCCCTGGTGGGTGTACCTATTTTATGGTACCATTGTATTTGCAGTAGTTTATCTCGTGCGTTTTCATATCATGGGAGATTACGATCAGGCCTTGGAATACGAACAGGAAGTAGCGGCAGCAAAAATAGCTATCGAAGAATATAAAAAGACCGCCAAGGATTTGGTGGATGTAAATACCGTGGAATTTCTATCCGAGGCTTCCGATTTAAGTGCTGGAGAAAAGATATTCACCACAAACTGTGTAGCCTGTCACATGGCTGATGGTGGGGGTGGAATTGGCCCCAACCTTACCGATGAATATTGGATTCTTGGTGGGGGTATTAAGAATGTTTTCAACACCATATCTGAAGGAGGTCGCGATGGAAAGGGAATGGTGGCATGGAAACAAAGTTTAAAACCGGCCGAGATTGCCCAGGTGGCCAGTTATGTACTGACGATGGGAGGAACAACTCCTGCAAATCCAAAGGCAGCTGAGGGAGAGATTTGGATTGATCCCGATGCTCCGGAAGAGGAAGGGAGCGAAGAAGCACCTATGGAGCAGGTCTCAGACTCCACAGATGTGGCCATGAACTAACTTTAATTAATTGCCTCCCCGTAAAATTCGGGGAGGTGTCCAAAGGACAGAGGGGTAAACAAAATTGCGATGGAGGAAAATTTTAGGGATTCCATAGGTACTATAACTGATGACGGTAAGAGAGCATGGATCTATCCCAAAAAGCCAAGTGGGAATTTCTACAAGTATCGTAAATATGTAAGCTATGCCTTATTGCTTTTCTTGTTTGCTTCGCCGTTTATCAAGATAAGGGGGCACCAGTTTTTACTGTTTAATGTGGTGGACAGGAGGTTTAATATTTTTGGATTTCCCTTTTGGCCACAGGATTTTCACCTCGTGGTGATTTCCATGATTATCGGGGTGATTTTTATCGCACTGTTCACAGTGGCGTACGGGCGCATATTTTGTGGATGGATATGCCCGCAGACCATTTTTATGGAAATGGTGTTCCGAAGAATTGAATATTGGATTGATGGGGACAGGGGTGCGCAGCAACGGTTGAAAAAATCGCCCTGGAACCGAAAAAAAATCTGGAAACGATCATTGAAATTGACCCTGTTTTTTATCATTTCCTTCCTCATAGCTAATGTGTTTTTAGCCTATTTGATTGGGAGCGATAAACTGATAAGATATGTAATTGATGGCCCTATGGCTCATTTGGGCACCATGGTTCCCTTATTGATTTTTACTGGGGTCTTCTATTTTGTCTTTGCATGGTTCAGGGAACAGGTATGCATCATAGCATGCCCTTACGGAAGATTACAAGGTGTACTGCTGGATGATAAATCCATTGTGGTGGCCTATGACCATAAACGTGGGGAAGGAGAAAGCGGAAGGAAAAAATTTCGGAAAAACGAAGATCGGGAAGTGCTGGGTCATGGAGACTGTATTGATTGTTTCCAATGCGTAAATGTATGTCCCACGGGAATAGATATTCGAAACGGAACCCAGCTGGAATGTGTGAACTGTACGGCCTGTATTGATGAATGCGACCATATTATGGAGAGTATCCAAAAGCCCAAAGGTCTAATACGGTATGCGAGCGAGGAAGAAATCAACAAGAAAACAAAGTTCAAGTTCACGCCCCGCATGAAAGGCTATACTGCTGTGCTGGCTATACTGACAGGGATTTTGATTGGGATGCTGTTCTTGAGAAATGAGTTGGAAGCCAATATTTTGAGATTGCCAGGTCAGTTGTATGAGCGAAAGGAAAACAATATGATTAGCAATGTATATACCTATAAGCTAGTGAACAAGACCACTAAGGATGTACAAGATGTGAGTTTCAAGTTACTTTCACATAAGGGACAGATCAAACTCGTTTCCATGGACCGTTTTGTAGTGCCGGCAGAAGAATTGGCAGAGGGAACGTTGTTTATAGAGATTAATGCATCAGCCCTAACAGGTGATAAGGATAAATTGAAGATTGGAGTGTACAGTGGTGAGAAATTGATAGAGACCACGGTAACCCAATTCTTGGCACCAAGAAGTTATAATTAACAATTGGCATAAAACTGAAAAAATGAAAATAAACTGGGGAACGGGAATTGTACTGGCGTTTGTGGCTTTCATCAGCTTCATACTTTATTTTGTAGTACGGATGAGTATGGATGATAGTGCCAACCATGATTTGGTGACCGATGATTATTACAAGCAAGAATTGGCCTATCAGAACGAAATAGACGCTTCCAATTCGGCTTCCAAAATGAATGCCAAATTGAAAATCAAGAAAACTGTGGACGGATTGACAGTGGTTTTTCCAAAACAGTTCGATCCTAAAAAAATAAAAGGATTAGTGTCCCTTTACAGACCGTCCAACAAGCATTTGGATATAGACTTTCCTATAAGTTTGTCCAATACACATTTGCTCATACCTGACAATAGCTTGGTGGGCGGTCGCTGGGACATTACTGTAAAGTGGACGTATGAAGGTAAAACCTTTTTGCATAAAGAAAAACTGACCTATTAACTATGTTGGCATCTGCTTTGGCATTGGGATTTTTGGGAAGCCTGCACTGCTTGGGCATGTGTGGCCCCATTGCTTTTATGTTGCCACTGGACCACGATAACATAGCAAAAAAAACGTCTCAGGTCTTCATCTATCATTTTGGCAGAATGTTGGCCTATGGTAGCATTGGAATCGTATTCGGTTTTTTGGGAAAGGGACTTTCTCTTTTCGGGATGCAGCAAAAACTATCCATTGCTATGGGAGTGCTTATGATAATCCTTGTTCTGATTCCCTCCAAAACCTTTAATGCTAATATCATTTCCAAACCCGTGTATAGATGGTTGGGAAAACTAAAATCAAAATTAGGGGCAGAACTGAAGAAAAAAACTCCCGATACTTTTTTAACGATTGGATTTCTTAACGGATTCTTGCCCTGCGGGTTGGTCTATATGGCTTTGATAGGGGCATTGGCTGTGGGGAATCCATGGCAAGGAGGGTTGTATATGATCCTTTTCGGAATGGGAACGATTCCCTTAATGACAGCTACGGTATTTTCCCGTAACTTGATAGGAAATGCAATCAAGTCAAGAATCAGAAAATTGATCCCAGTTTTTGTGATCCTGATTGGAGCTTTGTTCATTATTCGTGGCATGGGATTGGGAATTCCATATGTGTCACCGAAGCAAGTACAGACTCCCATGGCATCATCAACCATTGAATGCCATCAACCTTAAAAATTAAAAATTGTGAAAATAACATCGGCAGAAGAGGCGGTTGGAATTGTAAAATCTGGAGACCGTGTTTTTATCCAAGGTGCGGCAATGACCCCAAATGAACTGATCGAGGCCCTTTGTGAACGTCATAAGGAATTGGACCAAGTTGAAATTGTTTCCATCCATACAGAGGGAAATGCACCCTACACCGAGAAACCATATTCAGAGTCCTTTACTCTTAATTCGTGTTTTGTAGGCGGGAATGTCCGCAAAAGTGTGAACACACCAGATGCAGGATATATCCCCATTTTTCTTAGTGAGATACCATGGTTGTTCAAACGAAATATTTTGCCCTTGGATGTGGCCATCGTACAGGTGTCCAGTCCAGATAAACATGGATATTGCTCTTTGGGCGTTTCGGTGGACGTTGCACTACCAGCAGTTCGGACAGCCAAAAAGATTATAGCTCAGATCAACCCCCATGTACCCAGAACCCACGGTACCGGAATTGTCCATGTGGATGAGATCGAATTCGCAACGGAGGTGGATAGGCCCATTCACGAACATAGTCCTGGTGTCATTTCTGATATTGAACATGAGATAGGGGTCAATGTGGCTTCCTTGATCGAGGATGGAGCAACACTACAGATGGGTATTGGGAATATCCCCAATGCGGTGCTTGACAATCTGGGAAATCACCAAAGACTGGGTATTCATACTGAAATGTTTTCCGATGGTGTTTTACCACTGATTGAACAAGGTGTGATTACCGGTGAAGACAAAATTGTAAAAAAAGGCAAGATTGTGAGCTGTTTTGCGGTGGGCTCGAGAAAGCTATATGATTTCATTGATGACAACCCTATATGCGATTTTAGGGATTCCGGATATACCAATGATACGGCTAGAATACGAAGGAACCCAAAGGTGACGGCAATCAATAGCGCCATAGAAATAGACCTTACCGGCCAGGTATGTGCGGATACCATAGGAAGTTACCAGTTTTCTGGTGTGGGCGGTCAAATGGATTTCATCCGTGGTGCCTCACTCTCAGAAGGGGGCAAGCCCATTTTTGCCATGTCATCGGTTACCAAAAAAGGAGTTTCCAAGATAGTCCCATTTTTAAAAGAGGGAGCCGGAGTTACCACAACAAGGGCCCACGTGCATTACGTAGCCACTGAGTTTGGTGTGGTAAATCTATATGGAAAGAATCTGCAACAACGGGCGAAGGCATTAACTTCCATTGCCCATCCCGAGCATCGGGAAGTTTTGGAAAAAGCATCCTACGAGAGATTTAACGGAAGATAAATCGTACTATGCCCAGACCCAAGACCAAAACCGAGCTTCTTTCCCAAAGCACAGAAAATTTGGACAAGCTAAATGGACTTATCAATTCTTTGTCCTTGGAAGAACAGCTCCGTGATTTTGAAACTCCAACCATGAACCGAAATATAAGGGATGTACTTGCGCATCTGCATCATTGGCACCTTATGTTTTTGGGTTGGTATACCGAAGGAATGGATGGGGGACGTCCTGCAATACCTGCAAAAGGCTACAATTGGAGAACATTGCCTGATCTCAATCGGGAGATTTGGAAAAAATACCAAGACCATAGTCTTGAATCCATTAGGAAAGCATTTTCGAATTCCCATGCTGAGGTGACAAACCTGGTTCAGCATCATTCCCAAGAAGAATTGTTTGAAAGGAAAAGGTATGCATGGACGGGAAACAATGCCATGGCCGCCTATATCATTGGAGTGCTGTCCAGTCACTATGTTTGGGCCTTAAAACTTATCAAGAAAGGTAAAAAGCAAAAAAAAGGGGGAAACTAAAATCTCCCCCTTTCTCCGTAAAACCCAATCTAAATTGCCAATCAGATTTTAAAAGTTACAACCGCCGTGTTGGAATGATTGGCAATGTTTTCGCCTATGCTTCCCATAAAGAAGTGCGATAGGCCCTTTCGTCCATGGGTGGGAATACCAATAAGGTCCGCAGCAATTGATTCGCTATAGTTTAGAACACCTTTTTCAACAGTATAGTCGTTATAGATTTCCACTTCCAGACCCAATTTTGCAAGATTTAGGAATTTGGAAACCCGGTTATAAATATCCTCCGTGCTTAAGAATTCATCCCCTGGGGTGTTGATGTACACTAAGTGCAATTTAGATTCAAATGCTTTAGCCAAGTTAATTGCTTTTACAAGTGCAGGAATATTTTCATCCTTAAAATCACAGGCAAAAACAAAACGTTCTGGTTTAAACTTTTTAATATCGCCTTTAATGACCAAAACGGGAACTTCGGAGGTACGAACCACTCTTTCGGTGTTGGAACCGATAAAAATCTCTTGAAGACCATCAGTTCCATGTGAGCCCATAACAATGAGGTCGGCCTCATGCTTTTCAGCAACTTCGCTCACCTCATTGAACACTTTGTAATGCTTGATTATGGGAATTATTTTTATGCCCTTCAGATAGGGCTTGTCCAAAAAGTCATTAAATCGTTTCTCTCCAATTTTTATAAGGTGCACAACCTGTTCTTGGGATACATAGCCAGACTCGGACATGATAGCAGGTGAAAGCTCTAGCATATGAAGAACCAACAATTCTGAGTCGTGCTTCTTGGCTATGGTGGCGGCCACCTTGAGAGCCTTTTCGGACTGCTCTGAAAAATCTACGGGTACAATTATACTTTTCATAGGATTCGGGTTTTAAAGGTTAAACTGTCATTGAAAACAATCGGGTTTCTGGTTTTTTTCGATGTAACTTCAAATCGAAGGCCATACTGATGTTTCGTATAAACGGCCTTCCCTTTTCGGTTACCCTGATTTGGTTGGGGTCAATAACGACCAATTCATCCGCTTCCAGTTCCGATAGGTTTTCTATTATTTTTTGATAATCTGCAATTCCGGTTTCCCCATACCCCCATTGTGTCTCAAACCGGCACATCAAATTCAATATGTGTTTTCGAATGGTTTCATCTTCTTCGTTAAGGATGTGTCCCCTGAAAATTGGAATGATCCCATGATCAACAAGATTTTGGTATTCCTCAATGCTTTTTACGTTTTGGGCAAATCCGTACCAGCTGTCGCTTATGCTCGAAACCCCCAAACCTATCATCAATTGGGTTTTGGAAGGGGTATATCCCATAAAGTTTCGGTGCAGGGTTCCGGTTTCCAAGGCTTGGTATAATGTATCGGTTGTTAGGGCAAAATGATCCATGCCCACATCTTTATAGCCGTACTCGGTAAGCAGCTTTTTCCCCAACTCGTATTGCTGTTTTTTTATTTCAGATCTGGGAAGATCGGAATCTTTATAGCCCCGTTGCCCGTTTCCTTTCATCCAAGGTACATGGGCATAACTATAGAATGCGATTCGGTCCGGGCGAAGTTCGTTCGTTTTTACAACGGTTTCCTGTACATTTTTCAAAGTCTGGAAAGGGAGTCCGTAAATGATATCATGCCCCACAGAAGTATAGCCTATTTCCCTTGCCCATTGGGTAACCTTTTTTACATTTTCAAAGGGCTGTATTCTATTAATGGCCTTTTGGACGGTCAGATTGTAATCTTGCACACCCAGGCAGACTCTTCTAAACCCCACATCAAAAAGAGCCTGCAGGTGTGCTTTGGTTGTGTTATTTGGATGTCCTTCAAAACTGAATTCACTTTCTTCAGATTTCTTTCCCCATCGCAACAAACCAGTTATGAGCATTTTCAAGTGTTCTGGAGAGAAGAAAGTAGGTGTTCCGCCCCCAAGGTGGAGTTCCTTAATAAGGGGTTTTGAGCCCAAAATATCACAGTATAGTTTCCATTCCTTTAGAACAGTCTTGATGTACGGAAGCTCCAACTCATGTCGTTTGGTAATGCGTTTATGGCAACCACAAAAGGTGCACATACTTTCGCAAAATGGCAGGTGGATGTACAAACTTATCCCGTCGCTTGCAGATTCCTTATAGGCTCTAAGAACACTACTTTTCCATTTTTTTCCGGAGAAATGATCTTGATCCCAATACGGGACGGTAGGATAGCTGGTGTAGCGCGGTCCGGGGACATTATATTTTTGAACTAAGTGACACATGGGGGTTTAGATTTATAAGTCAAAATTACCCTTGGACACTGGCAAAAAACATGATAATTGTCAGTAAGGGGTCAAAACCAAACTGACAACAATCATATTTTAACAAAAGCCCCCTTTGTAGTTTTATTCCATCTGAATACAAAGTGAAGTTCTTTAAATATGGGCGAACATATTTCCGTAAGCAAATTTGATCATATTGAACGCAAGGCCTTCGTGCAGCATCTTTTAGATGACATAAAAGCACTGGAGCATCTGTTGTCACAAAACCTAATTGAGGATGATATAGTTCGCATTGGGGCCGAGCAGGAAATGTGTCTGTTGGATTCCTCGTATCGTCCTTCAGGAGCATCCATGACCTTATTGGAAAATCTTAACGATTCCCATTTTACCACGGAGTTGGCCAGTTACAACATGGAAGCTAATTTGGACCCTTTTGAGCTTAAGGAAAACTGTTTTTCAGAGGTTGAGGAACAGTTGACAAGATTATTGGAAAAGGCGGAAAGTGAAGCTGGAAAACTTGGATTGAAAATTGTTTTGGCAGGAATTTTACCTACCATAAGCAAGAGTGAACTGGGAATTGATTTTATGACGCCCATCCCAAGGTACCATAAGCTTAATGAGGTGCTAAAACAGTATCGCGGGGACCATTTCTCCTTAAAGATACGGGGCGTGGACGAACTTACCCTTAGACATGATTCCGTACTTTTTGAAGCCTGTAATACCAGCTTTCAACTACACCTTCAGATTCCCCCTGAAGACTTTATATCCAGTTACAATTGGGCTCAGGCCATAGCCGGTCCGGTGCTTGGTGTATGTGCCAATTCTCCATTACTTATGGGACGGGAACTTTGGAAAGAAACCCGTATTGCCTTGTTTCAGCAGAGCTTGGACACACGTAAATGGTCTTACGCACTTAAGGAACAGGTTGCTAGGGTAGGGTTTGGAAACCACTGGCAAAAGGAATCAGTGGCCGAAATATTCAAAGAGGATATCTCTACGCACCGAATTGTGCTGACCAAGCCCATTGCCAAAAACTCCTTGGAGGTTCTGGAGCATGGTGCCATTCCCAAACTGGAAGCTTTGAACCTCTACAATGGAACGGTTTACCGTTGGAATAGACCGTGTTATGGCATAGGTGGCGGGAAGCCACATCTGCGTATTGAAAATCGGTATATCCCATCTGGCCCCTCAGTGATAGATCAAATGGCAAACTTTGCTTTTTGGGTCGGACTGATGGTGGGCAGACCGGTTCAGTTTGATGATATGGACAGTGTGATGGACTTTAAGGAGGCCAAACACAATTTTGTAAAATCGGCCATAACAGGTCGGCAAACCGTACTCTCTTGGATGGGCAAGACCCTCACACTAAAAAAACTTATTCTGGAAGAATTCCTTCCCATTGCCCATCATGGTTTGACCAAGTATGGGGTAAGCGCCGAGGATTGTGACCGTTTGCTCGGAATCATAGAACAACGGGTCAAAAAGGGAACTGGTGCCGAATGGCAGGTTAAAAACTTTAGGAACCTTAGAAAGCATATGAAAATGGATACGGTTTTGGTGAAATTGACCGAATCCATGTACAAGAATCAACAATCACGGTCACCGGTTCATGAATGGCCCTTGATTACCACCAAATCCAAGAAGAAGGAACCTTATAAATGGGTGGATCAAATCATGTCCACCAGACTTTATAAACTATATGAAAACGACTACGTAAACCTAGCGCTTTCCATTATGGCTTGGAATAACATCCATCATATTCCGGTTGAAAATAACAAGGGTGAGTTGGCAGGACTTCTTACATGGAGTCATCTTTCCGCTCTTGAAACGGATTTGGTTGAAAATAACTCCCGCGTTTCCGATATTATGATCAAAAAAGTGGTAACAGTGCAGCCTAGAACCACAATTGCCACCGCCAAAAAATTAATGGCAGATTATCAAATAGGCTGCCTTCCGGTCTGTGTAGGTTCACATCTGGTTGGTATTGTAAGCAAAGTGGATTTATAATTATGGCAAAAGTCTTTAGTTCCGCCTTGGGGGAGTCCACAAATATTGATCGTGTAATAGGACATTTATCTGGAAATTGTCCGGGTCCCACAGTGGTTTTTTTTGCTGGAATTCATGGTAATGAGCCAGCAGGGGTTTTTGCCCTTAAGCATGTGCTGAATGAACTTCGGGTGAGACAGACACCAATTTATGGCCAGATATACGCTATTGCTGGAAATTTAAAAGCGCTTCAGGCTAACGTTCGCTTCTTGGAGAAAGACCTTAATCGGATTTGGACGGTTCAGGAAATCAATCAAATTGCAAATAGTGCTGAAAACCTTGGGTCTGATGAAAAGGAACTTTGGGAGCTATACCAACTACTCCTTGAAATATTAAGCCAAGAAAAAGCGCCTTATTACTTTATTGACCTGCATACCACCTCTAGCGAAACCGCTCCCTTTGTTGTGCTGAACGATAGTATGTTAAATCGGAAGTTTGCCTCTAACTATCCCTTGCCCATCATACTTGGAATTGAGGAATACCTTGTTGGGGCCTTACTAAGTTATATCAATGAGCTTGGGTATGTTTCCCTTGGTTATGAAAGCGGACAGCATGATGATATTTCCTCCATAAGAAATTCTATTGATTTTATCTTCTATACCTTAAACATTTCAGGTGCTGTCCAGCTTAGTACTCCTGTGCGAAATGTATTGGAACAACAGATTTTGAGTTCTGATCGTAGGACCAATACTTTCTATGAGATTTACTATCAACATAAGATAACCAAGGGCAATCGGTTTAAGATGTTGCCCGGCTTCAGAAACTTTCAGATTATCCCCAAGGGGAGGGATATCGCTGAAGAGAATAACAAGCCATTGGTGACCAGTAAAAAACGACAGATTTTTATGCCGTTGTACCAAGAGTTGGGAAGTGAGGGCTTTTATTTTATCCGGACAATTCCAAGGGTTTTGCTCTGGATTTCCAAGGGACTTCGATGGTTTAGGGTAGATGGTCTGTTGGTGTACCTTCCTGGTATCCAATGGGCATCATTAAAGAAGGATGTACTTCTTGTAGACCAGCGCATAGCCAGGTTTATGGCCAAATCCTTTTTTCATTTGCTAGGTTATCGTGCTCGAAGATTGGACAAGACCCATTTGGTTGTGAAAAACAGGGAAGCTGCCTCACGGAATTGGGAGTACAAAGATTCAAAATGGTACTAAAAAAAGGCTCCCAAACATTATGTCTGGGAGCCAGAGAACAAGTTAAATAAAACTACCGCTTCATTACAAAGCTGATAGGAATGGCGTAGGTCACTTTAACCGCTTTACCACGTTGTATCCCAGGTTGAACCTTGGGAAGTGTTGAGATTATTCGTACGGCTTCTTTTTCCAACAATCGATCCGGGCCTCTTTTTTGAATATTGGTCACCCTACCTTGAGAGTCGATCACAAACTGAACAAATACTTTTCCAGTGATATTCATTTCCAAGGCTGCTGTTGGATATTTAAAGGTGTTTTTTACATGCTCCTGAACCTTTTGGTTAAAGCACTCCTTGCGCTCTTCTTCAGATGTCAAATCTTCACATCCTGGAAAGACAGGTACATGTTCAATAATGGCAAAAGGAACAATTTCTTCCTCCTCTTCCTCCTCGACCATCACATCATCAATTTTCACGATGGCATCCTCAATAAAGGCATCTTGGTTACTTTCTGTACTTTCTATTATAGTTTCCTCAATATCCTCAACATCGTCCACAATTTCTATAACATCTGGTGCGGAAGGAGGGGGTGGTGGAGGTGTGGTCTGCACAATTTCGGTAACGGGAACGTCCTCTTTTAAATCGTCCATAACGTGGACAACATCCGAAACGTGGGTTTCTTTCTCGTAGGTCTTGACCTCAAATGATTGCCAGGTAACAAATAAAACAGAAGTCAAACCTATCATAAAATATAGGCTGCTATTACGGCCTATGTCAGCGTTAGGGTTCTTTTTGGGTTTCATGACTTTTCTTATTTAACTGAAATAAAAGTAGAGTCAATGAATGTCAAATAACATGATATAAGTCAGTTTCATTGAAATATTCCCAATTTTAACGCCTAAAATTTGGTTAATTATCAATTTGTGCCACTTCTGTAGTAGTAAAATCAAGGTCAAAGTAAAGGCCCATTCTAACGGCACCGTATCCCGAAGTCCTGAAATGATTCTTTAAAAAACCAAGGTCTATTTTAATGGACTCGGAAAGTGTCCGCCCAACTCCAATAAAAAAACGATTTTGGTTGAAGGCATGTCCCCTCGTATTCAAGAAAATCTCGTTACAAACTTTAAAGTATAGATTGCCATGTAAGGGAGTCTTGTACTGAAGCCTATAGCGAACCCTATGGTTAAATTCGGTGTTATTGTCATTACGGATCCACCGATGTTCCAATCGCCACCGATGTGAAAAAGCATGTCGTTTTCGATTCGAGAACACGGAAAATTCCTCATACACCCAAAATTGTGAGGTCACGGATATAGCATCCCTATCTGTGAACGAGTTGGTATTGAGGAATGCAATTCCCGGGGTGAAAACGGTTGAAGGGCTTGTCCTGTACGAAATGCCTGTTCGAATAAAGGAGAAGTCGTAAGTGTCAAATACATCCCGGTGCTTTAAGATCCCAGCCAAGGGAATGCTCCAGTCGTCTCCAATTTTCCCCACACCTGAAAATTCCAACCAAGATCCCGAACGATTCTCGTCAAAGGTCTGCCCAATTGAAATGTGGATAAAGAACAAAAAAAGAGGAAGTGTCAGGCGTTTCACATACACCATTTCCAAGTGTTTTTGGAATTACGACACAAAGTTTGGCATTTACCATATAGTGTAATATGACACATATCATGTTAGGCTGGATTCCTTAAAGTTTTGACATTTAAAATGGAGATGCCAGATATGTAAAATCATAAAATTTGTTACGAAAAGGTTATCGTTCCATGTGAAAAATCCAAACCTGATATCTGTCATATTTTAGGTGGTGGTCCAGTTCTACTTTTGAGTTGAAGATTTTAATCAAGTAAACTTTTAGGTATGGGTATCAAGAATATTTTAGTTCCGTTCGATTTTACAGAGGCATCCCTAAATGCCCTGGAATATGCAGTTAATTTTGTTGGCCCTTCAAGGGATATTCAAATTCAAACATTGTACGTGGCCGCTATGCCCACTTCCGAATCCGAAGAAAAAGTATTGAAAACGGATTTTGACAAGGTATTGGGTTCCTTTAAATGGAAAACAAAGCATAAGCCAAGTTTTGCCACCGTTACCGGTGAGGTCATCTCCAGTATTCTTGAAAAGCAGAATGAAGTCGACAGCGACATTATTTTGATGGGAACCATGGGGGATAAGGTTACGGATGAAGCCATTACCAATACCTCCCGATTGGTACTGGAGGCTAATTGCCCGGTCATTTCTGTTCCTTATGGATGCCCCATAAAAGAGCCAAAGGATATTGCTTTGGTCATGGGTGGAGAGGAGATCGATGATAAGAAAGTGTTGAAGACCCTTTTGGATGTGGCACGGACCTTCAATTCGAGAGTACATGTGCTTACCATATATAAGGAATCGGTTTATGCCGAAGACTCTGTTGTGGATAGTACTGAAAATCTCCTGGAATACTACCTAGAGCATTTTTATGTGGAACATGCCTTTAGCAAGAACCAAGATGTAGAGGAAGGTATTTTGGAGTATATCACCAAAAAGAACATAGATCTTTTGGCAATTTTACCAAGAAACCACACTCGATTGAGTTCCCCATCTGAGGGACGATTGACCAAACTGTTAACGCTGCACTCCGAGATTCCTTTGTTGACCTTGGACTGATGCACCCAACACAACAGTTATGCTAACGCTTTTGGTAATACTTGGTATTACAATTCTATTATTTGTTTGGGGAAAGTTCCCGCCGGATGTGGTGGCCCTGATGTCTATGTTGTCGTTATACCTGACCGGTATTTTGGAGTTGAATGAAACTTTGATTGGTTTCAGTAATTCTACGGTGATTATGATTGCCGCCCTTTTCATTATTGGTGAAGGACTTTCTAGAACAGGATGGACAGCCGTGGCAGGTCAACGCTTTGTAAAATGGGCCAAAAGCAGTGTTCCAAAACTATTGGTAATCGTAACATTGGGTTCCAGTCTACTGTCCGGTTTTGTAAGTAATACAGGCACGGTGGCCGCCTTGCTCCCGGTTACAGTTACAGCCGCATGGAATGCGGGAACACTACCCTCCAAGCTGTTGATGCCCGTGGCATTTGGATCTAATACGGGTGGATTGCTGACCTTGACCGGTACGCCTCCCAATATTATTGCCAGTAATGCGCTCGTGGAAAACGGTTTTGAAGGCTTTTCCTTTTTTGAGTTCAGCTTGATAGGATTACCGCTGTTGTTTATTTCCATTTTGTATTTCCGATATGTGGGATATAGGCTTTTGCCAAAGCACCGAACCAAAAATAAACCCATGGCCTTGGACGAGGAGATGCATAAATGGATTGAGAATTACAGTATAGGGGATAACCTGTATCGTTTACGCATTCGTTCAATGTCTCCCTTGATCAACACCAAAGTTGGGGACTGGAATTTTGAAGAAGAGCACAATGTTTCCCTGATGCGTTTAAAACGGAGACATCCCCATCCTTTGCAGGGAATTCATCAATTTGTAGAATTACCCGACCCTCGGACAGAGATGAGGTACCACGACATCATAACGGTAAAGGGAGAAGCCGGAGATGTTGACAAATTGGTATTGAAACTTAGTTTGGGGGTCATTCCCTGGAAACCGGAAAAGGATCTTCTCAAGAAGGAACTGATCAACCAAGAGGTGGGTATGGCCGAAATGATCATAACCCCCAAATCAGTCTTTGTGGGCAAAACTCTTCCACTTGGGCATTACCTAAAACAAGCCGGAGTACAGTTGTTGGCTGCCTCTAGAAACAGTAGGCCGCTTACTGGAAAAATTAAGATTGTAGCTGGGGATGCCTTCATTATTAGGGGGCAGTGGGAGAACATTGAAGCTCTGACATCCATGTATGAAAACTTGGTAATCTCCGGTAGTCCAGAGGCCCTGTCCAAAAATGTGGATGAGTTGACCCCCAGAAGTTATATAGCCCTAGGGACTTTGGTCTTAATGGTACTGCTTTTGGTATTTAAAATTGTCCCAGGGGCAATTGCTGCTCTGGCCTGCGCCGGTATCATGATGCTTACCGGTTGTGTTCCCATAAGCAAGGCTTACAAGGGTATAAGCTGGACCAGTGTGGTAATGATTGCCGCTATGATACCAATGGGGTTGGCACTGCAAAAAACCGGTGTGGCCCAAATGGCGGCCAATAGCTTGGTGGAAGCTTTGGGAAGTATACATCCAACGGCTTTATTGGCGGGGATTTTTCTGCTTACCACAACCTTTAGCCAAACTATAAACAACTCGGCCACCGCGGTCTTAATGGCACCAATAGCCATCATGGCCTCGACAACCTTGGGGGTATCACCCAAACCCTATATGATCGCAGTGGCCATTAGCGCATCAACAGCATTTTTAACACCGGTAGGGACTACCACCAATGCCATGGTGATGTCCTCCGGCGGATACAGATTCATGGATTATATAAAAGTGGGAGGGCCTTTATTGCTCCTGTTTTTTATTGCAACACTCGTATTGGTTCCTATGATATGGAGCTTTTAACCTTAAAACAGAAAATTATGGACGAAGTAATTGAAAAAACCAAAGACCTTAGTAAATATGGTTTGGAGAATGTAACTGCGCATTGGAATCTATGCGCAGAAACTTTACAGAAAATTACCCTTGAAAAAGGGATGGGAGTGGAAAGTGGGAATGGAACACTAAGTATCAATACCGGAAAATTTACGGGGAGGTCTCCAAAAGATCGTTTTTTGGTAAAGGATGACTATACCAGGGATAGAATTTGGTGGGGTAGGATCAATAAGCCCATTTCTCCTGAAAATTTTGATAAGCTTTATAACGAAGTGGCTAACTATCTTTCCGGTAAGGAAATCTATGTTAGGGATGCCGCGGTATGTGCGGACCCAAAATATCGTACCAATGTGCGTACGATTACAGAATATCCCTGGTCCAATTACTTTATCAAGAATATGTTCCTAAGACTTCCTGAGGAAGAATTGGAAAATTTTGATGAAGATTGGTTAGTGGTATGTGCTCCGGGGTATGAATGTCCAAACCCAACAGAATTTGGAATCATTGCAGGTAACTTCTCCATTCTAAATTATACCAGAAAAATTGCCCTTGTTGGTGGTTCCGAATATCCTGGGGAGATGAAAAAGGGTGTCTTTACGGCCTTGAATTTGATTCTTCCGGTGGATAGAAACGTATTGCCAATGCACTGTTCTGCCAATGTTGGTAAAGATGGGGATACGGCTATCTATTTTGGACTCTCAGGAACCGGAAAGACCACACTTTCTGCAGACCCGGATAGAAAACTGATCGGGGATGATGAACATGGTTGGACAGCTGATAATACCATCTTCAATTTTGAAGGAGGATGCTATGCAAAGGTTATCGACCTAACAGAGGAGAAAGAACCGGATATTTATAGGGCAATCCGCCCAGGAGCCCTGTTGGAGAATGTGGTCTTCAAAGAAGGAACCAAAGAGGTAGACTATTTTGATAGTTCCATCACGCAAAACACGCGGGTTAGCTATCCTATTGATCATATTGACAATATTCAAATTCCCTCTTACGCATCCAATCCTAAAAATATCTTTTTCTTAACCTGTGATGCTTTTGGGGTCTTGCCTCCAGTATCCAAATTGACCCCTGGTCAGGCCGCCTATCATTTTATTTCAGGCTACACGGCCAAGGTCGCTGGTACAGAGGCGGGAATCAATGAACCTGTTCCCTCGTTTTCGGCATGTTTTGGTGAGCCTTTTATGCCCTTGCATCCAGCTTCTTATGCTGAAATGTTGAGCAAAAAGATGACCGAGGCGGGCGTGAACGTATGGCTGATCAATACCGGATGGAGCGGTGGCCCCTATGGTGTGGGTTCCAGAATCAAGTTAAAATACACAAGAGCCATGATTTCCGCTATCTTAGAGGGGAAATTGGATGAGGTGGATTACGATGCACATCCTATCTTTGGTTTACATATGCCAAAATATTGTCCAGGCGTTCCAACGGAAATATTGGATCCTATGAACACTTGGTTGCAAAAAGGTGCTTATGTAAGCAAGGCCATTCAGTTGGCCCATTCGTTCCATATTAACTTTGACAAGTTTGCTAGTCAAGCTTCCGAGGAAATATTGGCAGGTGGACCACTGATTGATTCGCACCATAGTTTGGACGAACATTTTTAATAATACATAAGTTGGACAACACCCATAGTTTCCATATTGAAGATCTTGGCAAACCCAAGTTTAAATCTCCCCTGCAGTTGAGTACTGTCAGGGGAGATAACATATTTAATTTTGTCAGCGAATCGGACAAGTTGGTCTTTGATATTTCATTGGATCAATATAACAAATGCCTATCCGATGGGGAGGAACCGCAATGTTTGGAAAAAGCAGGTCCGCGGCAAAACATCTTTTTTGACCCGAAAGAGGCTACAGCAGCCATTGTAACCTGCGGTGGACTATGTCCGGGAATCAACAATGTGATACGGGGTGTGGTCATGGGATTGCATTACTTCTATGGGATAAAAAGAATAATTGGAATTCCATACGGCTATGAGGGTCTTAATCCTGAAATTGGACATGGTTTTGTAGAACTGACGCCAGATAAGGTGAAAGACATCCACCAGTTTGGGGGCACTTTCTTAGGATCCTCAAGAGGAGGTCAGGATGTTGGGGTTATGGTGGACACTTTGGAGGCAAACGGAGTGAATATGTTGTTTGCCATAGGAGGGGACGGAACCTTGAAAGGTGTAAACGCCATCGGTGAGGAAATTGAAAAACGTGGGGCCAAAATCAGTGTTGTTGGTATTCCAAAGACCATTGATAATGACATTGACCTTATAGATGAGTCTTTTGGTTTTGAAACTGCCTTTGATGTGGCCAGTCCAATTATACGTGATGCCCATAACGAAGCTGCAGGTGCTTATAATGGCATCTCCATCGTAAAATTGATGGGTAGGGATAGCGGCTTCATTGCGGCTTCCGCTGCCTTGGCCATGCCGGTCGTGAATTTTGTCCTTATCCCGGAGATGGACTTTCAGTTGGAAGGTGAGCTCGGTTTTCTTGGTGTTTTACAAAAGCGATTGAAACGGAAAAAACATGCAGTAATAGTTGTGGCCGAAGGCGCAGGGCAACAACTTTTTCAGGGTCAAGAGCGGATTAAAGATGCCTCGGGAAACATAAAACATGCAGATATTGGTCTTTTCCTAAAGGAAAAAATAGGCTCTTATTTCAAAGATGCGAACATTCCGGTGACCATCAAGTATATTGATCCCAGTTATATCGTACGAAGTGCGCCGGCCAATTCCCGTGACAGTGTATATTGCAGCCGATTGGCCTATCATGCCGTACATGGTGCCATGGCGGGCAAGACCAAGTTTGTTGCCTGTAAGGTCAACAACAAATTTGTCTATATCCCTATTTCTGAGGTGACCAAAAAGCGCAAGAAAATCAATCTTGAAAGTGAGTTTTGGTTTTCGGTTTTGCAAAGTACCGGCCAGCCTTTTCTTTTGAAATGACTTCATTCACGATCAAATTTTTCCATTAAAGAGGTAACAGCCATCAGTTTAAAAGTCCCTTGACTTGATGGGTTTTTTGTTTAGAAGCATCCCAAACCTGACAATTGTCATTTTATTCCGTAACCGCTAGAAGTAGTTTTATATAGAACTTTAAAAATAGCGTTATGGTTGTGAACATTCAATATCAGAAGATGCAATCCAGCGAATCCTTGAACAGGATTCTAATGAAAAAAATGAACAGGCTTAGTGCAAAGTATGGATGGGTCATTAAGGCCAATGTCCTATTTAAAACGGAGCCGGATAGGACGGGGGAAGGAAACATCTGTGAGATTGAACTGAGTGCACCCGGACCTAGGCTTTTTGCGAAGTCCAATTCGGATAATTTTGAAAAGTCCATGGCCGAAACAATTGATGATTTAAAAAGACAATTGGAAAAAAGACAGGGGCAATTTGTCAGACATTAATTGAGATCATTCCCCATTGTCAATAGGAAAATAGTAAAACAAATACCATGAAAACAAAGTTGATTTTTCTTGTACTGTGGTTTGTGGTTGGATGTTCTTCAACAAAGTTGGTAGGAACTTGGAAAAACCCAGATATTGTATTGTTTGATGCTTACCAGGTATTGGTGGTGGGGATGAGTCAAGATGAGGAGGTTCAAACTGAGTTTGAGACGCGTATGACCGAAAGATTGAAGGCTGCCGGAGTTGATGCCATGCGAAGCATAGATCTGTTTGATGTGGAGTTTACGTCCTCCCAGAAATCGGAACAAGAGTTGTCCGAAGTAGAGCAACAGTTGTTGGATAAAGGTTTTGACGCCATACTTTTTACCAAGGTGGTGGGTACGGAGAACAAGCGCACTTTTAGGGAGCGGATGAACAATTTCAGTAATCTCTACACGCGCTTTAGTTCGGATTATTTGGGGCATCAGGACATTTACTACGATCCAGAGTACTACGAAACCTTTAATCTGTACCATATAGAAACCGCATTGTACTGTATCTGTGTGGACAAGGAAAGGGAGCTTATCTGGAAAGGTGACTTCGAGGTTGAGGAGCCTTCCAAAGTGGATAAGACCATTGATGCCTATATCAAATTGATGACTTCCGCCATGCAGGAGGAAGATGTTATATTTTAGTTAGTTGAAGCCTTGGGTGTTCAAAAAGAAACGCAGTTTGCTTTTTCTTTTTGCCCCAAGGCGTTCATAGAACTGTACGGCCCTGGTATTGAAAACCGGGGTCTGCCATTGCATTTCCAAACAGCCCATGCGTTGGCCTTCATCCTGAATCCGTTTCAATAGTTTTTCGCCAATCCCCAGCCCTCTTGCATACTCTTTGAGGAAGATACAATCCAAATAAAGATACGGACTGGCATCCCAGGTGGAAAATTGCTCCATGTAGGTGGCATAGCCAATCAGGATTTTATCGCACTCCACAACTAGGCAATGCATTTTTTTTGGATGCTGAAAAATTGCAGTAATTAACCCTTCTTTTTTACCGGAACTCTGGTAAGGGCATTTTTCATAAGCTGCATGGGCAGCACAGAGGGGGATGATGCCCTCAATATCTTCTGGCTTGGCAGGTCTGATGTTAATATCAAGTTTCATGTTATCGTCTAAATCTGTAGGTGGCTTTTAATAGGAAAATATTTTGGGGCTTGGTATCAAGAATATTGTTATTGAGTCCTTCAAACAATCCGTCATTAAAATCCCCGAACTGGGAAATGTCCTGGGACCATACCAAATAAAGTTCGGAACCGGGAATGTACTCCCATCGTAATACCATATTGGAACGCCACTGAACGAAGGAAAAGTCGGGTTGGAAAAAACTATAGTCGGTGACTCCATCCCTATCCTCGTCCACGGTGTATGAACCGTTGTCCAAAGTGATTTGTTGGGTATCATAAGTAGAAAAACGACTCTCGAATCGTTTCGCCAATGGATTCGTGATGTATTTCAAATCCTTGTAGGTACCCTTTGAGACAAATGGTTGTCCCCAATATTGTAAACTTAGATTTGGGGTTATGATATAATCTACACGCAGGGGAAACCTTAGCGTTTCTTGAGTTATGGTTCCATTAATGTATCGAGCCGAGTTGTTGAAGGCTGAAGTCGTTACATATTGCAGCTGTTTCCTGTTTTTAGCATAAAAAGGGGCCAGCGAAACCTGCAATGCATTTGTGGGTTGATAGGTGATTGTGGTGTTGAGTTCCCGGTAGTTGTTGTCCGTGCCAAAATCGTAAAGATCCCTGAAAGTCATGTTCAACCGTAGTTTCTTTCTACTGTCCGATATAATGCCCAATTGGTAATCAATCCAGGGCTGACGACGTAATCGGGGGCCTCCCCTAAGTTCGGCATTGGAGTAGCGATGGGGACTTATAGTGGTGCTGCCATTGAGCCACCAATTGTTTTTGAAGTTGACCCATCCATTGACCCTAAAACTAAGGTCGTTGAAGTTGCCTTGAAAATCATGGTTGCCCACATGGGTATAATTGATGGCATAGGACCGGATATTTTCCAGTGGTTTTGTGGTGCGATATTGAACCCAGAGATAGTGTTTGAAATCGTCCGCAACAAGTTGAAAGCCCACATCATTGAGTTCCAGTTCGGGGGAACGCCATGTGCCTCCGGTTTCAAATCTCCAGTTGCCCGAAGCTTTTCCAAACTGTAGGTTGCCCCCGGTTCCGGTCAATGAAGTTCTGGTGGTATCTACTGATACATGGTCCGCGCCATCCCTCTGAAACAAACGGGTGATGGATTGTTGCGTTCTGGTAATGGCATTGGCACTTCCGTTTACCCGACTAAATACCAAATTTCCTTTGAGGTAATAGGCCCGGTTTTTCCATTGATGGGTGACATCCAAACCGCCAGAGTAGGCCGATTTATGTAAAAAATCAAGGTTGTCGACCAACTTCCGATTGACACCTGTAAAGATTCCTCCAATAAAGGTATTGTTGTTGTTGAAATCCTTTTGGATTCGGGTAACGAAGTAATTGGTAAGAGGTTCGACAGCCTCTTTCCGCTCGTTAATGCCATCGGAAATCTGTGCTTTTTCTTCCTCGGTAATACTTTCCAAAACCCCAATGGACCATCCGTCCCTGGTCTTGCCACTGAATTTGGCCGCTCCCAAAATAGTGGAAACAGCTGGCTGATCGGCAAACTCGGATGGACCAATATTGGCAAAACCTTGAGGAGCCCTGCCAATCCTTCGGGAGTAAAAAAGATTATCCACTCCTCCAGTGGGGAGCCACGCTCTGGATGCGGAAAAAGTATAGTCGAAGATATTTTTGTTCTCCACAAAAAAAGGGCGTTGCTCAGGAAAGAAAATCTGAAAACCGTCCAAGGCAATGGCAGATGGGTCTGCTTCTACCTGTCCAAAATCCGGATTTATGGTAAAGTCCAAGGTCAGATCATTGGTGATCCCAATTTTTCCATCAAGTCCGGCATTCAATTGCGAATCTCGACCATCCCTGAACGGATTTCCGGTTTCTGCCTCATAGGTAGTAATGGAGGAAACTATGTAGGGCTGCAATTCCAATTGCTGCTGCGGGACCAGATTTTTTAGCCCGTGCAATTCCCCAAAACTGCTTACCCAGCCCGGCGCGTTAATTGGACTCCGTTGCCAAACGGAACGCTCCTCTTTCCTAAAATACCTTCGGGTAGATTGGATTCCCCACACCTGATCTTTACCCTTTCCAAATCGCAATTGACTCAGGGGAATACGGATTTCAGCGGTCCACCCCAAATCGTCAATATTGGTTTTGGCATACCAGATAGGGTTCCATGTATTGTCCCAATTACCACCATCATTGGTGATGAATTCTTCCCCCTTAACTCCAGAAACGGAAAGTGTAAAGGAAAAAGCGGTGCGCAGGTCATGAAAACTGTCAATATTGATTTCTACCCAATCCCCATCAAAACCATCCCTTCGGGATAGTCTTCTAACAATTCCATCTGGGTCTTTATCAAAGCAGCGAAAAGCCACATAAATGTTTTTATCATCATAAATGATTTTGAGCTGGGTCTGCTCCGTGGGTTGGGTATTTTCCTGTGGACTTAGCTCTATATAGTTTCCGCTCCATTCCACCAGTTCCCAAGCTTTGTCTTGAAGCTTGCCATCAATTTTGGGCGATGGAAGTTTTCCAACAGACGCAGTGGTGTAGATTCGTTTTGGGATGGAATCTTGAGACAAAAGGATTCCTGGCATCCAACACAGGAGTGCTGATGCTAATACTAATATTTTCTTCATGTTTTAGTGCTGTATTACATCGTGCAAATAATTGTTGAACCTGGGTTGACCTGGATTTTGAAGCACTTCCTTGATCCAGGTTTTACGTTCATGCAGAAACACTTCAAGCTCCCAGACGCAAAGTAGGGAGTGGGGGCTGTGGGGCGATTTACGAATGAGGTTTGGCGCATTATAGCGCGCAAAATAGACCTTGGTCTCTATCATTTCCCCACCTGTCCACCAGTTGATCAATATCCAAACTCCTTCCCTGGCCTCGTGCACAATAAGGAACGCCATTCGGTGCAGCGGAATTTTGGATTTTTCAGCCTTTTTCAGCCAAAGGGGTAATTTGGTGATTGCCTTTTGAAGAATGGTGTAGGATGTAAACTCCTTTTTATTCGTTATTGCATAGATCTTTACCTTCCAATCATCCACTTCGGACAATTGAAGAAAGCTGATTTTTCGGGGTCTATAGGCTTCAAATTCCATACTCATCTTTTTTCGGGTGGAATGTTCTTCAGTAAACTGATCTTTGGCTGAATTTTCTCAAGGTCCTTGGGCTTAAACACTTTTTCTGTGCTAGCCGGGTATTTTTGCACCATTTCGGAAGGTCGGATGGGGCGTTTTTCAAAATTGCCTCCGCAGCTTGGACATACATTTTTAAAAACCTCTTTGGCACATTTTTCACAATAGGTACATTCAAAGGAACAAATCATGGCCTCTGTGGAGGTATTAGGTAAAGCTTTGTCGCAGTGTTCGCAATTGGGTCTAATAGCTAGCATTTTCTAGAGATATTTTTGTTCAACGATTTCTGTATGCCAAATATCATGTCCGATAATGGTAAAGGCGGCTGCCCTAGCGGACATTGCTCCGGAGTTCGCATTTCCAATCTGTTCTAAGTCTTCATCGGTAAAACTGTTTAAAAGGTTAATGGATGCCAGGCGGTTGATTCTGAACTCTTCTAACAGCGCAGCCATTGTTTTCACGTTGGCATGGGAGGGCTCTACATAAATATTCTGGTCAAAACTGGACAAAGGAGTTTTGTCGGCGCGGGCAATTCGAAAACACCTGTGCATGAAAATCCGCTCGGTATCAATAAGGTGCTGTAACACTTCCTTTATGGTCCACTTGCCAAATTGGTAGGCATGATTGTGCTTTTCTTGTGGAATGGAATTGAAAAACGTAAGGATATTGTCCCCGCCTTTTTTGAAACCTTCCTTGAGCTCTGTCCCTTGTGGGACTTTATCCAGATATCTTTGATAGTAAGGATCGTATTCGATGGATTTTAGATCGGATGTGTTCATAGATGCTTTTGTTTAATGAAATCAAAGTTAGTGCAAAGGCTCTGTATTGTAAATTAATATATAATGTATAATTAATAATTTATGTTACTTTTGAATGTTTTTTAAACAAAAAGCATAATTTATGAAGGTTGATGAGATTAATTGGAAAATTTTGGAAGCACTCCAGCAGGACGCGAGGATATCGCTGAAAGAAATTTCCAAGCTCGTAGGATTGGCTTCGCCTACTGTGGCCGAGCGTATTCAAAAAATGGAGGATGCGGGCATTATTCAAGGCTATAATGCCAAATTAAATATGCATTCGCTGGGGTATACCTTGGGAGTGTATATCTCTATTAAGATTAGATTTGGGCAAGTACAGCAATTTGAAAACTACATTGCCTCCGTTCCTGAAATATGCGAATGCCATAAGCTGACTGGGCATGACTGCATGTTAATGAAAGGATACGTCCGTGACCCAAAACATTTGGAAGATTTAAATACAAGATTGGCGATTTATGGAGAATTGACAACCTCCTTAATCTTGACCTCCATTGTGGATGGGAAGGTCTGCTCATCACCATTTTAAGGAAAGAACCTATGAGGGCAGAATTCCCAAAAAGTCCAATAATATGCAAACGGGAATAGCGATCAAAATGAGGACCAATACAAAAACCATGAGCCTTAAAAAGCCCACTAGCATTTTATTGCCAAAAGAAACTTCATCAGTCATAATAGTGTTATTTCCTTTCAATGTACGGAATTATTCATGTAACCACCTCGGAACCAGTCCCAATATTCGATTAAATGGGCGCTTTCAGGTATGTGCTGTATAATTGTGTGGCCTTAGACTATTTCCCAGAACTTAGTTTTTTGCCCAATTCTTCCAGGGAAACCCCTTTGGTCTCTGGCATTTTAAAGATGGCCCATAACAGTTGTAAGATCATCATGGCCGCAAAAAAGTAATAGATATACCAAACCGAATCCTTCATGTAACCTTCCTGGTCATCCAGAAAAATTGGGGTAATCAAGGTAATCAATGCGGCAAAGACCCAATGCGTGCTGGTGCCCCATGATTGTCCATAGGCGCGAACACGATTTGGGAAAATTTCGGAAATGAATACCCATATTACGGCGCCTTGCCCAATGGCATGGGAAGCTACAAACAGACAGATGAATAGAATGGTAAACGAGGGAGCAAGTTGTTGTTGAAAACAAATTCCCACCATAATTAAACTGAAGATATATCCGATGGATCCAATAATAATCAATTGACGGCGACCCAATTTATCGAGAAGTCGCACCCCGATAATGGTAAAAATCAGATTTACAATACCAATGGCTATAGAATTGAAGAGTGACTCTTTTCCACCCAATCCTGCCTGTTCCAATATTTCTGGAGCGTAGTACAGTACAAAATTGATCCCAGATAACTGATTGAAAAATGCAATGAAAAACCCTAACCATAGAACCTTGGAGTATTTTTTTTGAAAGAGGCTGTCATTGGATGTGGAATCTTCGAGATTTGACTTGATTTCCCGAATTTGATTCTCAGCTTCTTCTGGAGAATAAATGCCCTTGAACACCTTCAATGCCGCATCTACATCTTTCTTTTGCGAAATCAACCATCTTGGACTGTTGGGTATTTTTAATACCATGAGCGTGTACAACAATGCTGGTACAGCTTCTATTCCAAGCATCCATCTCCAGTCATTTCCTCCATCAAAACCTTTAAGTGCCCAATTGGAGATGAAAGCCACCAAAATTCCGAATACAAGCCAAAACTGGTACAATCCACCCAATTTCCCTCGATTGTCGCTGGTGGTTATTTCAGAGATATAAATAGGCGCGGCCACCGATGATACTCCAACACCCACACCACCAATAAATCGAAAAAAAGAAAAGAGATAGGGTTCAGGTGCAACGGCACAACCAAGAGCGGAGACCAAAAAGAAGACACCGACCCAAAACAAGGTTCTTTTTCTGCCCAATACTTTTGTGGGAATTCCACCAAGCAAAGCTCCAAGAACAGTTCCCCAAAGCGCCATGCTCATAATAAAAGTACCATGGAACAATGGGCTGGTGTTCCAAAGTTCTTTTATGGGGAGGTTGGCACCAGAGATTACCACTGTGTCAAAACCAAACAAAAAACCCGCCAGAGCAGCGGTGAGGGAAATTCTAAAAATACGGTTGTTCATGGAGGTCAGATTTTTCTAAAACTAGGGAAAAATTAAAGAATAGTTTTTACATAATCCATTACTTGGTTGGTTGCACCAACATTTTTTGTGATATAATTTGAATTTATCATGCCCGTTTTGGTTCTGAAAGGATGGTCGGTGGTAAGACTGGCCATTCGTGAATTGAACTCCTTTAAATTCGAGATAGAATGAATCCCCTTTTGCGCAACAAGGTCTTCCGCTTCCTTGAAACCGTCATAGTTTGGTCCAATAAGTACAGGGATACCATAAACAGCAGGTTCTAAGGTGTTGTGGAGCCCGGTAGCAAAGGCACCTCCAACATAAGCTGCATCTGCGTAGCTATAAATCTTGGTCAGCAACCCAATGGTATCTATGATGAGCACATCGTATTGTGATAAGTCTGTTTCGCCCATCTCCGAAAAACAAACTGTTTTTTTGGAGATACCATTTTTTATTCTTTGAATATGGGTAGGTTTTATAGTGTGTGGGGCCAATGCAAATTTTTGACCTTTTGGGGCATTGTTGATGTATTCTGCTAAGATTTTTTCATCTTCAGGCCAGGTACTTCCCGCAACCAAGCAAAAATCTCCGCCCTTAAATCGCGCCATAAATTCCAACTGATTGTCGCGCTTAAGTATTTCGTAAACGCGATCAAAACGTGTGTCTCCACTTATGGTAACATTCTGATGCCCCAGGGTATTTAACAGTACTTTGGAATTTTGATCTTGGACAAAAAAGTGGTCAAATGTCAAAAGGCTTTTGCGCATGAAACCACCCCAGGGTTTAAAGAAAATTTGTCTTTTCGAAAAGATAGCGGATACTAATAAGGTTGGAATTTTACGCTGTTTGAGCTGCGCAAGATAATTGGGCCAGATTTCATATTTGATGAATATGGTCAAGGAAGGATTGAAGGTGTCCAGAAACTGCCTGGTATTTGATTGTGTGTCCATGGGAAGATAAAGTACATGGTCGGCGGCCTTGGAGTCCTTTTTTACCTCATATCCTGAAGGGGAAAAGAAGGTGAGTACGATTTTGTGTGCCGGATAGGAATGTTTGATTTCCTCCAAAATGGGAAGTCCTTGCTCGTATTCGCCCAAGGAGGCAACATGCATCCAAATACAGGGTTGGTCAGAGGTAGAGATAGTTGCAAGGAGCTTTTTTGAGGCCTTTCTTCCTTTTACAAACAGCCTAATTTTAGAACTAAAAATGGCAATTAGTTGCAAAATCCACCAAGCAATACTTACTAAAAGGTTGTAGAGTCCTCGCACAGAAATCGATTTCCGCAAAAATACATTCTTTCGGCAATAGCAGATTATGGTATGTTTATTTCTTAATTTTGCCACTCAATTTAGTCGGATGAAAAAAATACAAATGGTCGACCTAAAAGGTCAGTACGAAGGGATTAAGAGCGAGGTGAACAATTCCATTACTGAGGTGCTGGAATCATCAACGTTTATCAATGGTCCGCATGTACATGCCTTTCAAAAAGAACTGGAAGATTATTTAGGGGTTAAACATGTGATTCCTTGTGCCAATGGTACCGATGCCCTTCAAATCTGTATGATGGGTCTTGGGCTAAAGCCAGGCGATGAGGTGATTACGGCCGACTTTACGTTTGCAGCTACTGTTGAGGTTATAGCGCTGCTGAATCTTACCCCTGTCTTGGTAGATGTGGAGCCGGACACCTTTAATATTGACCCTAAAGCCATTGAAAAGGCCATTACACCGAAAACCAAGGCAATTGTTCCTGTCCATCTTTTTGGACAATGCGCCAACATGGATGCCATAATGGAATTGGCGGAAAAGCACAATTTATACGTAATCGAAGACAATGCACAGGCCATTGGTGCCTCGCACACCTTTGAGAACGGAGAAAAGAAGAAAGCGGGAACCATTGGCCATGTGGCGTCCACTTCCTTCTTTCCGTCAAAAAATTTGGGATGCTATGGTGACGGAGGTGCCATTTTTACCGATGATGATGACCTGGCGCATACCATTAGGGGAATGGTAAACCATGGGATGTATAAAAGGTACCATCACGATGTGGTTGGGGTGAACTCCCGCTTGGATTCCATTCAAGCTGGTGTGCTGCGTGCCAAGCTCCCTAATTTGGACAGCTACAATAGAAGTAGAAGAAATGCTGCGGAAAAATATTCAAAAGCCTTTGAAGGTCAGTCCAATATTGTGGTGCCAAAATTCTCAAATTGTGAGATGGGTCCATGTGAGGATTGCAGTTGCCATGTATTTCATCAGTATACCCTTCGAATATTGAACGAAAAAAGAGACGCATTAGTGCAACATTTAAACGATAAGGGCGTTCCTTGTGGAGTATATTATCCGATTCCCTTGCATAGCCAAAAGGCCTATCGGGACGACAGATACAATGAAGCGAATTTCCCAGTTACCAATCAGTTGGTGAAAGAGGTGATATCGCTGCCGATGCATACGGAATTGGACGATGAACAAATCGAGTTTATAACGAACTTGGTGATTAACTTCGTAAACGGATAACTATGAAAATATTGGTAACTGGTGGTCTTGGATTTATTGGGTCACATACCGTTGTTGAACTTCAGAATGAGGGTTTTGAAGTAGTGATAATCGACAATCTTTCCAACTCCTCTGAGGATGTCTTGGATGGTATCGAGGCCATTTCTGGTAAACGCCCCATTTTTGAGAAAATGGACCTTCGTGATAAAGATAAGGTTGTGGCATTTTTCCAGAACCATGGAGATGTGCAGGGTGTAATTCACTTTGCAGCTTCCAAGGCAGTTGGGGAAAGTGTCGATAAACCTTTGTTGTATTACGAGAACAACCTTGGTGTTTTGGTGTATTTGCTTCAGGAACTAACCAAAAAAGATAATGCCAATTTCATTTTCAGTTCCTCTTGTACGGTGTATGGTCAGGCTGATAAACTGCCCATAACAGAAGACGCTCCGGTAAAACCTGCTGAATCTCCGTATGGAAATACCAAACAGATAGGGGAGGAAATTATCCGCGACACCTGCAATGTAAATCCGAATTTATCTGCGATAGCGTTACGTTACTTTAATCCAATCGGGGCACATCCTTCCGTTGAAATTGGTGAGCTACCTTTGGGAGTTCCACAAAATTTGGTTCCCTTTATTACGCAAACAGCGATTGGACTTCGTGAGAAATTATCCGTTTTTGGAGATGATTATCCTACCGAAGATGGTACTTGTATTCGGGATTATATCCATGTTGTTGATGTGGCCAAAGCCCATGTGGTTGCCCTAAAAAGGTTGTTGGAAGACAAGAATGAAGGAAACTACGAGGTATTCAATCTAGGTACTGGGAAAGGAAGTTCAGTTTTGGAGGTAATCCAAAGTTTTGAGCGTGTTTCAGGTGAAAATTTGAACTATCAAATTGTGGACCGAAGACCAGGTGATGTTATACAAGCATATGCAGATACAGCCAAAGCCAATAATGTGCTGGGCTGGCAAGCAGCATCTACCTTGGACGATTCCATGAAATCTGCTTGGGATTGGGAACGAAAAGTACGGAGTTAGAGCCATCTTAAGCTACAATTTAAAGCCTGTCAGACGACGGGCTTTTATTTTTTTAAATAGAAAGTTGGGGCATCATTTGTTGAGGAAAAGGAATCAATCCGTACATTTAGCAGTATAACCAATAGCTAATTCAAAATGAAAAACTTCCTTCTATTTTCAACCTTACTAGTTGTTTCGGTTGCCTTAGGGCAAGACTCTTACCTGCAATGTGGAAGCATTGTGGACGTGAACTCGGGAAAGGTATTGTCCGAGAAGACCATAGTGGTTTCGGGAAAATCCATCAAAGCTATCCAAAACGGATATCAAAGCGGGAATAATCAGGATGTTGTTATTGACCTCAAAGACAAAACGGTCCTGCCTGGATTTATAGATATGCATGTGCACATCGAAACACAATTTAATCCCCAAACCTATGTGCAGCGATTTACCCTTAATGAGGCCGATGTCGCATTTATTGCTTCCCAGCATGCCAAAAACACTTTGATGGCGGGTTTTACCACGGTTAGGGATTTGGGTGGCAGTGGTGTAAACATTGCACTAAAAAAAGCTATAGCGAGGGGTACTGTTAAGGGGCCGCGTATTTTTACGGCCGGAAAATCTATTGGAACAACCGGAGGACATGCCGATCCCACTAATGGAATGAAAAAAGCGCTAATGGGGGATCCAGGTCCCAAAGAAGGTGTGGTCAACTCCCCGGAAGATGCAAGAAAAGCCGTCCGCCAGCGATATAAGGATGGAGCCGACGTTATTAAGATCACGGCTACGGGTGGTGTTCTAAGTGTGGCGAAAAGCGGTCAAAATCCACAATTCACCATTGAGGAAATAAAGGCAATCACCGATACCGCAAAAGATTATGGTATGTTGACCGCTGCCCATGCCCATGGGGATGAAGGTATGCAAAGAGCTGTCAAAGGTGGAATAAAGACCATAGAACATGGTACCTTAATGAGCGATGCGACCATGGACCTCATGGTGCAATACAATTCGTTCTTGGTGCCAACCATTACTGCAGGCAAACAAGTTACCGAAAAAGCCAAGGTGGAAGGGTTTTTTCCGCCTGTGGTAGCCAAGAAAGCCAGTGAAATAGGACCAAAGATTCAAGGCATGTTCCAAAGGGCATATAAAAAAGGGGTTCCCATCGCCTTTGGTACCGATGCGGGTGTCTTTCCCCACGGAGAAAACGCCCGGGAGTTTGTGTACATGGTTGAGGCGGGAATGCCTGTTATGGAGGCCATTAAATCAGCAACGGTGACCAATGCCGAGCTTTTGGGAATGGCAGACAATCTTGGACAACTGAAAGAAGGCTTTTTGGCAGATATTGTGGCGGTGAACCAAAATCCCAAAGAAGATGTAGAAACCCTCAAGGACGTTGTGTTTGTTATGAAGGAGGGCAAAGTATATAAATCACAATAAACCTTTTTCTTTTAATCTGACGTAAGTACCCTATGGTTTTTAAGTTCAAAAATGGCCTTGAGGTACTCCAAACCGCACAAAAAGAAAACCTCTATACCCAATTGCTGGCACAGTTGAAGAAGGATTTTAGCCGTGCAAACGTGCGCATTGCCATAGATTTGGATATGGACCCGAAAACGTTGAATGCTCTTGTGCAGGAAAAACTTTATGTTCTTATACTGGAGAAATTTCAGGAATACCTGAACCTTTTGTATATCGTTGATATTTCCGAAAGGGAGATCAAAAAACTAGCAGTTTTGGATGCTGTGGATGCCTCTTCGCAAGTGGGGTTTTTGATTCTGAAAAGGGAATGGCAGAAAGTTTGGTTTAAGCATAAATATAACTCCTAGACCATTTTTGTCAAATATGGGCAAGTTTGTTGACCAACCTATCGGATTTGTTGTATTTTTGAGTAAATTTTTGGTTAGCATTTTGCTAGAAAACATCAATGGATAAGTATTCCTTTTTAAATGCTGCGCACACTTCATTTTTTGCGGAGCTATATGATAAGTATCTAACGAGCCCTGATAGTCTTGAACCCAGTTGGAGGGCTTTTTTTCAAGGATTTGATTTTGGCTTGGAAAGCTCTCTGGATGAGTTGGACCTGGCTTCTGCAAATGGTGTGCTCTCCCTTTCCAATGGACAGGAAGTCACCATTCCAAAATCACTTCAAAAAGAATTTCAGGTCATTAAACTGATAAATGGGTATCGCTCCAGAGGGCATTTGTTCACTCAGACAAACCCAGTTCGGGAGAGAAGAAAATACGAGCCCAGTTTGGACCTTTCAAACTTTGAGTTGTCCAATGAAGACTTGGAAACGGTTTTCGATGCCGGTAAAATCATCGGGATTGGTCCGAGCAGTCTTAAAAATATCGTGGCCCATCTGGAACGGATTTATTGCGATGCCATCGGGGTGGAGTACATGTACATCAGAACCCCTGAACGTATCCAATGGATTCAGGATTGGCTCAATGTGAATGACAACCATCCCAACTTTTCCCCAGAGGAAAAGAAGAACATCCTTCGAAAACTGAACGAGGCCGTTTCTTTTGAAGGCTTCTTGCATACCAAATATGTAGGACAAAAACGATTTTCCTTGGAAGGTGGCGAGTCTTTGATTCCTGCCTTGGACGTGATTATTGAAAAAGCCGCCGATGCCGGAGTAAAACAGTTTGTCATGGGGATGGCGCACAGGGGGCGTCTAAACGTATTGACCAATATTTTTGGTAAATCCCCCAAAGACATTTTCAGTGAATTTGACGGCAAGGATTACGAGGAAACCATTTTTGATGGTGATGTAAAATACCATCTCGGATGGACTTCCAGAAGGGAGACCGATTCTGGTAAGGTGGTCAATATGAACATAGCTCCCAATCCATCGCACTTGGAGACGGTAAACTCCATTGTGGAAGGTATTTCGCGTGCAAAACAGGACCGTCATCATCAGGAAAATGTTTCGGAAGTGCTTCCGATCCTTGTGCATGGTGATGCCGCCTTTGCCGGGCAGGGTATTGTCTATGAAATTGTGCAAATGGCGAGACTGGATGGCTACCACACAGGAGGTACCATTCATATTGTGGTGAACAACCAGATTGGTTTTACTACCAATTATTTGGATGCCCGTTCATCGACCTATTGTACGGATGTGGGAAAAGTGACCCTTTCACCCGTGCTTCATGTGAACTCGGATGATGCCGAGGCAGTAGTGCATGCTGCTACCTTTGCCCTGGAATACAGAATGCGCTATAAAAGAGATGTCTTCTTGGATTTATTGGGATACAGAAAGTACGGGCACAATGAGGGGGATGAGCCCAAGTTTACCCAACCACTCTTGTACAAGTCCATCTCTAAGCACAAAAACCCTAGGGATATCTATGCTGAAAAACTTATTGCCCAGGGCATTATCGACAAAGATTATGTAAAAGGCCTGGAAGCGGAATATAAAAAGAACCTTGAAGAAGATCTTTTGGATTCTAGGAAGGTGGAAAAGACAAGGATCACCGCTTTCATGCAAGATGAATGGGAAGGTTTTGGTCAAGTGACAGAAGATTCCATGTTGGGCGACATAGATACCAGTTATCCATTGTCCAAATTGGATAGGATTGCCGAGGGAATCACAATTCTTCCCGAAGGAAAAAAATTCCTTCGGAAACTGGAAAGATTGGTTACGGCCAGGAACAAAATGTACTTTGAGGACAACCAATTGGATTGGGCCATGGGCGAATTACTTGCCTATGGTTCCCTTATTGAAGAAGGTTTTGATGTGCGTATGACCGGCCAGGATGTGGAACGGGGAACCTTCTCACACAGGCATGCTGTAATCAAAACGGAAATGCATGAAGAAGAGGTGGTACTGCTGAATGAATTGGGCGAAAACCAGAACGGGGAATTCCATATCTATAATTCATTGCTTTCGGAATATGCAGTCATGGGCTTTGACTATGGATATGCCATGGCGAGCCCAAAAACATTGACCATTTGGGAAGCACAATTTGGTGATTTTAGTAACGGGGCTCAGATTGTAATCGATCAGTACCTATCCTCCGCAGAGGATAAATGGAAGCTTCAAAATGGTTTGGTGCTATTGTTGCCCCACGGTTATGAAGGTCAGGGTGCGGAGCACTCTTCGGCACGGATGGAAAGATATCTCCAGCTATGTGCGAAGGACAACATGTATGTGGCAGATGTAACCACACCGGCCAATATGTTCCACTTGCTTCGTAGACAGATGAAGGCCAACTTTAGAAAGCCATTGATCGTCTTTACGCCAAAAAGTCTTTTGAGACATCCCAAGGTCCTTTCCACAAAAGAGGAAATGGCAAAGGGAGCTTTCCAGCCTTTGATAGATGACACGAATGTAAAAGCGACCCAGGTGAAGACCTTGGTGTTCTGCACCGGGAAATTCTATTATGATTTGCTCGATAAAAAAGAGAGTCTCAAGCGAAATGATGTGGCTTTGGTCCGTTTGGAGCAGTTGTTCCCGCTTCCTGCCGAGGAGATGCGATCCATCATTAAAAAATACAAAAATGCAGATGATGTGGTTTGGGCGCAGGAAGAACCCAGAAATATGGGGGCTTGGGGCCATTTACTGATGCATTTTGACGAAGCCAAAGAGTTCAGAGTGGCTTCAAGAAGATTTTATGGAGCTCCTGCCGCTGGTAGCGCAGTACGCTCACAAAGAAGACATGCCCAAGTTTTGGAATACGTCTTTGATAAGTCAAAGGACAACATGATCAGAAAAAATTTAAAAGCATAAAACTAAAATAAGATGGTTTTAGAAATGAAAGTTCCCTCACCGGGGGAATCCATTACCGAGGTAGAAATAGCAGAATGGTTGGTGCAAGATGGGGATTATGTGGAAAAAGATCAGGCTATCGCAGAGGTCGATTCCGATAAAGCTACTTTGGAGTTGCCAGCGGAAGAAAGCGGAGTGATTACATTGAAGGCAGAGGAAGGCGATGCCGTGGCCGTAGGGGAAGTGGTTTGTTTGATCGATACCAGTGCCGCAAAGCCCGAAGGTGATGCTGCCCCTGCTGCTGAGACAAAGGAAACCAAGGAAGAACCGGCTAAGGCCGAAGCTCCCAAACCGACCGAGACTAAAAAAGAAACATACGCTTCTGGAACACCATCACCAGCAGCCAAGAAAATCCTTGATGAAAAAGGAGTTGAGGCCGCTGCGGTAACAGGAACAGGAAGAGACGGTAGAATTACCAAGGAAGATGCTGTAAAAGCAGTTCCGTCCATGGGAACACCAACTGGCGGCAGTCGTGGTGAATCCCGCTCAAAACTTTCCATGTTGCGTAGAAAGGTTGCTGAACGTTTGGTTGCTGCAAAAAACGAAACGGCAATGTTGACCACCTTTAACGAGGTGGACATGTCGCCTATTTTTGCGCTTCGTAAGGAATACAAGGAAACTTTTAAAGAGAAGCATGGTGTAAGCTTAGGATTTATGTCCTTTTTCACTAAAGCTGTGGTACGGGCATTGGAAATGTATCCCGCTGTAAACTCTATGATCGATGGCAAGGAAATGCTGTCTTTCGATTTTTGCGATATCAGTATCGCGGTTTCCGGACCTAAGGGACTCATGGTGCCCGTTATAAGAAATGCAGAGAATTTAACGTTCCGAGGGGTGGAATCTGAGGTGAAAAGATTGGCCATTCGCGCAAGGGAAGGTGAGATTACAGTTGATGAAATGACAGGTGGAACCTTTACCATTACCAATGGAGGGGTCTTTGGTTCTATGTTGTCCACGCCAATCATCAATCCGCCTCAAAGTGCAATCTTAGGCATGCACAACATTGTGGAACGACCCATCGCTAAGGATGGTCAGGTGGTTATTGCCCCAATAATGTATGTGGCGCTTTCCTATGATCACAGAATTATTGACGGTAAGGAATCCGTGGGATTCTTGGTAGCCGTGAAGGAGGCATTGGAAAGTCCTGAAGAATTGTTGATGGACAATAATGTGAAAAAGGCTTTAGAGCTTTAGGCAATACAATTTTTAAATTGTAAAAGGCCTTTACTTTTTTAAGTAAAGGTTTTTTTTATTGTAATCGATTACCGCTTTTCCCTTCTTTAGGATATCCGCTCCGATAATCCCATCAACGGGTAGTGAATTGTGCGACGTCAAGGCTTGATTTACATGGATTAGGTCGAATAAAACGATTTTGTGTTTTTTCTTGGACCAATCACCAATTTCAATTTTGTTTTTGGAAGATATAAGGGTTTCCATTTCGGTAGCTCCGGCTCCTGCTGCTTTAATGTCCGATACTTCAGAGACCATCTGAAAGAATTCAATTTTGTCCATTCCCACGCAGGTGTTGGAGGCTCCCGTATCCAAAATAAAGCGGCCTGAAACCCCATTGATTTTGGCAGTTATCTCAAAATGATTGGTTTCGGTCAACACCAGCGGAATGCGCACGTAGCTTTTTGACCTTAGAAACTTTTTGAGGGATTTCATTCGCATTTTTTCTTAAAGATAAACCTATTTTTGCGGTATGCTAATTACGGATACCCATACACATTTATATAGTGAGGCTTTCGATGAAGACCGAAACCAGATCATTCAAAATGCTATTGAACAGGGGGTGGAACGCTTCTTTATTCCGGCCATAGATTCTACCTACACCAAGGCCATGCTCGACTTGGAAAGGGAATACCCTGACAATGTTTTTTTGATGATGGGACTTCATCCAACCCATGTAAAGGATAACTATAAGGAGGAGTTGGCACATGTGGAGGAAATGTTATCATCCAGAAAATTTTATGCCGTTGGGGAAATTGGGATTGACTTGTATTGGGACAAGAGTTATTTGAAGCAGCAACAAGAAGCTTTCGTACATCAAATCCGATTGGCGAAGCGGTTGCAACTTCCTATAGTGATTCATTGTAGGGAATCTTTTAATGAGATTTTTGAGATACTTGAGCAGGAGAAGGGAGATGGTTTGTACGGGATTTTTCATTGCTTTACAGGAACCCTGGAACAGGCCCATAGGGCCTTGTCCTATAATATGAAGCTAGGTATTGGGGGAGTGGCCACTTTTAAAAATGGAAAAATCGATCAGTTTTTAAACCAGATTGATTTGAAGCATATAGTTTTGGAAACGGATTCGCCTTATCTGGCGCCTGTCCCGTATCGGGGTAAGAGAAATGAAAGTTCCTATATTATAAAGGTGCTGGAAAAACTCTCGTTGATCTATGATCTGCCTCAGGCTCAGATTGCGGAAACCACCACGTCCAATTCAAAACAAGTTTTTGGTATTTAAGGTATGAAAGAAGAAACGAACATTCTCCTCATTTACACAGGAGGAACCATTGGCATGGTAAAGGATTATGATACTGGTGCCTTAAAAGCTTTCAATTTTGAAGAATTGGTTGGCAATATTCCCGAATTAAACCAATTGGATTGCAATATCAAAGGGGTTTCCTTTGACCGACCCATTGATTCCTCCAATATGAACCCGACCTATTGGGGTGAAATTGCTTCGATAATCGATGAGAATTACAATGTGTATGATGGTTTTGTGGTACTTCATGGAAGTGATACTATGAGTTACTCTGCTTCTGCTTTGAGCTTTATGTTGGAGAACTTATCAAAACCTGTGATTTTCACAGGGTCGCAATTACCCATTGGGGATTTACGGACCGATGCCAAGGAAAACCTTATTACTTCTATAGAGATTGCAGCCCTTCGTGAGAAGGGTAGACCGCTTATTCAGGAAGTTGGTCTTTATTTTGAGTACAAATTATACCGGGCCAATAGGACCACTAAAATCAATGCCGAGCATTTTCAGGCCTTCGCTTCGTTGAACTATCCTCCTCTGGTGGAATCAGGAGTGCATTTAAATGTTCACCATGAGTATCTAACCAAAACCAAGAATGGAGGCAGATCGCTGGTGGTACACAAAAACATGGACAACAATGTGGCTGTGTTAAAGCTTTTTCCTGGATTGAACGAGCAGGTACTGACATCCATATTGACCATTTCGGGACTTAAGGCCCTCATTCTGGAGACCTACGGGGCGGGAAATGCCCCCATGGACGATTGGTTTCTTTCCGCTGTTGAAGCGGCCGTTAAAGCTGGACTCCATATCATCAATGTGACCCAGTGTTCTGGCGGAGCGGTTTCCATGGGACATTATGAGACAAGCGAAAAGCTCAAGGAATTGCAATTGGTTAATGGAAAGGACATTACAACCGAGGCAGCTGTTGCCAAGGCTATGTACCTTTTAGGCAATGGGGTGTCAGGAAAGTTGTTCAAGACCATTTTTGAGACTTCGATACGGGGTGAAATGGACTAAAATTAACGCCCCAAATTTCATTTAATAATTATTTTTTTGTTTATTGCTCGGCCTAACTATACAAATTAGAGAGGTGGCCGAGTGGTCGAAGGCGCACGCCTGGAAAGTGTGTATACACCAAAAGTGTATCGAGGGTTCGAATCCCTTCCTCTCTGCTAGGTATTTTAATTTTTCAATTATAAAATTTTTATATCTTTAACATTATTAACTAACTAAATTTAAGTTTGAGAAAAATGAAAAAATTATCCTTTACTCTGGCTGCTGCCGGAATGTTTGTTATGGGAACCACAACTGCTTCTGCAGCCATGTTTCAAGATGAAGCTGCGGCCGAAGCGGGCAAAGGTTTCACCCAAGTACTGAAAGAACAATTTATTCAAGGGGGTCCTGCCTTCATGGGAATTGTACTATTATGTTTGATCTTGGGATTGGCCGTCGCCATTGAAAGAATAATTTATCTTAACCTTGCCAGTACCAACTCTGCCAAACTAAAGCAGCAAGTTGAGGACGCATTGGCTTCAGGTGGGGTAGAAGCTGCAAAAGAAGTGTGCAGAAACACAAAAGGACCTGTTGCTTCCATTTTCTACCAAGGTTTGGATAGAGCTGGAGAAGGATTGGAATCCGCTGAAAAAGCTGTTGTAGCTTATGGTGGTGTTCAGATGGGTCAATTGGAAAAGAATGTTTCATGGTTATCTCTCTTTATCGCAATTGCGCCCATGCTTGGGTTCATGGGTACGGTAATCGGTATGATTGCGGCATTCCAGAAAATTGCTGCTGTTGGTAACTTGAGCGCCTCGTTGATTGCAGGTGATATTCAGGTTGCTTTATTGACCACAGTATTTGGTCTTATTACGGCGATTATCCTTCAAATTTTCTACAACTATATTATTGCTAAAATCGATAGTATCGTAAACGACATGGAAGACTCCTCCATATCTCTAATAGATATGTTGGCGGCGCACAAGAAATAATTACGAACTAAAACTATCGAGAGTCATGAATAAAATAATTAAAATAGTACTTATCATCATAGGGCTGTTGGCTACGGTACTTTGGTTTGGTATGCCTTCCGGTGATGACCCTGATGCTATAAACAGTGGTTCAATGAACTTCATGTTTATCATTATGTACCTGTTATTGGCCATTGCTGTTATTGCTACAGTGTTTTTTGGGCTTAAGAAATTGTTGTCCACTCCGGGCAGCCTTAAAAAGGCATTGTTTGGTATTGGTGGATTGGCAATTGTTGTTGCTATTTCTTATGGACTTTCTTCTGGAGCTGAGGCAAAGGCGGTAGCTGATGCCATGGCAGATAAAGGAGCAACGGAAAGTACAGTTAAGAATATTGGGATGGGATTGAATGTATTCTTTATCCTTACCGCCGTGGCTGTAGTGCTTATGGTCTTCCCAGGTTTGAAAAAAATGTTCGTTAAGTAAAAAACTAAAAGTTATGCCTAGAAGAAAAGGAGCACCTGAAGTGAATGCCGGTTCTATGGCAGACATTGCTTTCTTGTTACTTATCTTTTTCTTGGTTACCACAACCATTGAGACTGATGCGGGATTAGATCGTATGTTGCCACCTATGGAACCGCCAGAGGAGGACGTAGTTATCAAACAGAAGAACATTTTTACGGTAAACATCAATAAAAATGGTCAGTTGCTTGTAGAGGACGAATTGATGGACTTAAAAGGTTTAAGAAGTGCCGCTATGGCTTTCTTGGAAAATGGGGCCGATGGATCATGCAACTATTGCGGTGGCAGAAAAGATCCTGCTTCATCTGATAATCCTTCAAAAGCAATTATTTCCTTAAAAAACGACCGTGAAACAAAGTATAGTACTTATATAACGGTTCAGAATGAGTTGGTAGGAGCGTATAATGATTTGAGAAACCGAGAAGCTCAAAAATTGTTCGGAAGGGACTTTACGGAGATGGAATCGGAATATCTAAATCCAGAAACGCCGTCTAACGTGAGGGATGATTTAAAGGACAAAGTTAAGCGCGTTCAGGACATGTTTCCACAGAAACTGTCCGAGGCGGAAACATCAACCAATTAAACTAAAATAGTATGGCAAAATTTGCAAAAAAGAAGGATGGGGATTTGCCAGCGGTATCCACTGCTTCGCTTCCCGACATCGTCTTTATGTTACTGTTTTTCTTTATGACAGTTACAACTATGAAGGATAGTTCTTTGTTGGTTGAAAATACGCTTCCCAATGCTTCTGAGATTAAGAAGCTTGAGAAGAAAGACAGGGTGATCTATATCTATGTGGGTAAACCCACTCAAGAATATCAAAAGGTTTTTGGTACAGAACCAAAAATCCAGTTGAATGATAAATTTGCCAGTGTCGATGAGGTGGGTTCCTATATTTTAGCGGAACGCGCCAAAAAACCACAAGAATTACAAAATGTATTGACTACTGCTCTTAAGGTGGATAAGGATGCCAATATGGGCCTTATTGCTGATATTAAACAACAATTAAGGGAAGTTAACGCTCTAAAGGTCAACTATACGACCTATGAGGGTAATGCCTTTAACAATTTGCAGTAGGCAATAACTTAGATTTAGTGGAAAACGCTCCAGAACATGGTTTTGGAGCGTTTTTTTATGCTCATTATTAGCAATACCAATAATGTGAAGGTATGCTGACAAATTTCATTAATAACAATCCAGATGTGTACTTTGGTTTGTTTTACTTTTGTAATCTAGATGAGAAGTCTTAGTTGTACTATAGCTATATTATGTTTAGTTCTTGGTGGCACCGGTACCACCATGTGCGCCCAGAGTATTTCCGAAGTCGATAGTAAATATTTGGAAGATCAATTCTATATAGGGTTGGGATTCAACTTTTTATTGGATCGTCCTTCTGACGTGGTGCAACGGAATCTGTCTTATAATCTTCAGATGGGATTTATTAAAGATATCCCATTAAACAGTGACAGGGATTTCGGACTGGGACTGGGACTGGGCTACTCTGTCAATTCGTACTACACAAACTTAGTCGCATCAAATGAGACCAATACGATAACTTACGAGGTAAGAAGCACAGAAGATTTTACTAGAAGCAAGTTGGAGACCCATGCCATTGAATTTCCGCTGGAAGTGCGTTGGCGGACGTCCACGCCTGCGGATTATAAGTTTTGGAGGATTTATGCCGGAGGGAAAATCGGCTATGTGTTTTCGGGTCGTTCCCGTCTGGTTACAGATGAAAATGGCGCACAGGGCTTTTCCAACAATGATATCCAAAAACTACAGTATGGACTTACACTGAGCTTTGGGTACAATACATGGAACATTAATGCCTATTATGCGTTAAATCCTTTGTTGGAAGATAGTACATCTCTAAACGGCACCGAACCCATAGATACCAGAGTGCTTCGCATCGGAGTGATTTTCTATATCCTATAACCAGTATTTCAGGATTAGCAACTGGGATCCCAATCCAATAAAAAAACCAATCAATAGTTCCGCCCTGCTATGGGCCTTTAGGTATAGCCTTGAGGTAGCTACAACGCCTGTTAACAATGTGAACAAGCTAATGGCCAATGTTATGTTGATTTCAAAATGGATGCTTAGGCCAATCATAAACATGAGAAGGCTTCCCATACCCAATAGATGAATACTGGCCTTAAACTTCAGGAAAAGTAGAATGAGGGCCGCCCCAGTAGCGGTTAATAGCCCGGTGAAAAAATAAAACAGTTCATGCACGTAGTTATTTGGGATTACCTTGTAAAGGATCATCAGCAACAAAACGCAACTTATGTACAGCGGGTATTTTCGTTCTTGTAGGGTAGGGAGGAAAATGGAATTGATGACACCAAGATTTTTAAGAATAAGAAAGAATATGATGGGGATAATGACCGTAAGGATGAAAATAGGTAGGATGTTTCCACTCTGAACCTCCAGACTGCTATAGGGAGTTACCATAAAATACAGCACCGTGCCGCCAATAGGAATGAATAGGGGATGGAAAATGTAAGAAACAGCGTTTAAAAAATGATGCATTAGATTTGCTTTCGTAGCCGCGCCACAGGGATTCCAAGTTGTTCCCTGTACTTGGCTACAGTCCGCCTGGCAATAGGGTACCCTCTTTCCTTGAGGATTTTGGCCAGCCTATCATCCGTCAGTGGCTTCTTTTTCTCTTCTTCGCCGATTACGGTTTCCAATATCTTTTTGATTTCCTTAGTGGATACGTCCTCTCCCTGTTCATTCTTCATGGCCTCAGAGAAGTATTCTTTAATTAGCTTGGTGCCATAAGGAGTATCCACGTACTTACTGTTTGCCACGCGTGATACCGTGGAAACATCCATGTTGATTTGGTCCGCGATATCCTTTAATATCATTGGCCGTAACTTTCGCTCATCACCACTTAAAAAGTAATCATGTTGGTAGTTCATGATGGCATTCATGGTAATGAACAAAGTCTGTTGACGCTGTTTGATCGCATCTATGAACCATTTGGCGGCATCCAGTTTTTGTTTTATAAATAGAACGGTGTCTTTCTGTGCTTTGGACTTTTCCTTGGAATTTTTGTAACCTTCCAGCATATTGTTGTAATCACGGCTAACATGAAGTTCAGGTGCATTTCTGCCGTTTAGGGTGAGTTCTAATTCACCCTCTACAATTTTGATGGAGAAATCAGGAACAATATGTTCTATGATACGGGTATTACCTGCATAAGACCCTCCAGGTTTTGGATTGAGCTTTTCTATTTCCGAAATGGCCTCCTTCAATTCTTGTTCTGAAATATGGTGCTTCTGAAGCAACTTGGTGTAATGCTTTTTGGTAAATTGTTCGAACGATTTTTCCAAAATGGCAATAGCTAATTCAATGGACGGGGTCTTCTCCTTTCGTTTTAGTTGGATAATAAGGCATTCTCCAAGCGAACGAGCACCTACACCTGGCGGATCCAAGGCCTGAACTGTTTTAAGTACCGCTTCAATATCGGTTTCCTCGGCATAAATGTTTTGGGTAAAGGCCAGATCATCCATAATGTCCGATAAGGGTCTACGGATATATCCACTTTCATCCACACTGCCCACTAAAAATTCTGCAATGGCCCATTCTTGGTCATCCAGGTAAATAGTGTTCAGCTGACTTATAAGATATTGGTTGAAGGATGTTCCAGAGGCATATGGAATGCTCTTTTCATCATCATCAGCACTGTAATTACTGGTTTGGGTGCGATAATCGGGGATTTCGTCATCGCTCAGATAGTCATCTATATTGATTTCTTCCGCTGCAATGGTCTCGCTATCCGCACTGTCGTCATAAGCATCATCAAATCCATCATCGGCGCCTTCACTTTCAGCTTTACCACTTTCCAGCGCAGGGTTCTCCTCCAATTCTTGCTTCAATCGTTGCTCAAAAGCCTGTGTGGGCAGCTGAATCAACTTCATCAGTTGAATTTGCTGTGGCGACAGCTTTTGCGAGAGCTTAAATTGGAGATGTTGTTTTAGCATATGGATTCTATACTGCTTCCTTTCCTATAAAATTAAGTATTACAATTAAAACTCCGCATTTTGCGGTGTCCTCGGATAAGGAATAACGTCCCGAATATTTCCCATTCCGGTAGCGAACTGAACCATACGCTCAAATCCGAGTCCAAAACCACTGTGTACGGCTGTACCAAATCTCCTTAGATCTAGATACCACCATAACTCCTTCTCTTCAATTCCCAAGTCACTAATTTTTTGTTGTAGTACCTCCAAACGCTCCTCCCTTTGGGAACCACCTGCAATCTCCCCAATACCGGGAAAGAGAACATCCATGGCCCTTACAGTTTTTCCATCTTCGTTGAGGCGCATGTAAAAGGCCTTGATGTTTGCTGGGTAATCAAAAAGAATTACCGGGCACTTAAAGTGCTTTTCCACCAAAAAACGTTCGTGTTCACTTTGCAAGTCTGCACCCCATTCATCAATTGGGAATTGGAATTTCTTTTTCTTATTGGGTTTACTGTTTCTAAGGATATCAATGGCTTCCGTATAAGTAACTCTTTTAAAATTGTTTTCCACAACAAACTTCAGCTTTTCGATCAATGCCATTTCGGAGCGTTCATTTTGTGGTTTGGATTTCTCTTCATCCAATAATCGCTTTTCCAAAAACTCCAGGTCGTCTTGGCAGTTGTCCAGCACATATGTAACAATTGACTTGATAAAATCCTCCGCCAAATCCATATTGGCATCCAAGTCGTAAAAGGCCATCTCGGGCTCTATCATCCAGAACTCCGCAAGGTGACGGGAGGTGTTGGAATTTTCTGCACGAAAAGTGGGCCCAAAAGTATAGACCTTGCCGAGCCCCATGGCATAAGTTTCGGCTTCCAGCTGGCCAGACACGGTAAGATTGGTTTCTTTTCCAAAGAAGTCCCCAGAATAATCAACTTCTCCTTGTTCATCAACCGGTATGTTTTTTGGTTCCATGGTAGTCACCCTGAACATTTCTCCGGCACCTTCGGCATCCGACCCTGTTATAATAGGCGGATGCATATAGTAGAAATCATTTTTCTGGAAATAACTATGGATGGCGAATGCCAGAGCAGACCTTACCCGCATGACCGCTGAGAAGGTATTGGTCCTAACTCTTAGATGCGCTTTTTCCCTTAAAAACTCCAAAGAATGTTTTTTAGGCTGAATAGGGTAGGTCTCCGGGTCGGCCGTTCCATGTACAAAGACATCGGAAGCTTGGATTTCAACCTGTTGCCCACGACCTTGGCTTTCCACAAGGGTCCCCGTTATCTTGAGTGCCGCACCAGTGGTAATTTGCTTTAACAAGTCCTCACTGAAATTCTCAAAATCGACAACACATTGAACATTGTGTATGGTAGACCCATCATTTAACGCAATAAAGCGATTACTTCTAAAGGTCTTTACCCAACCATTCACTTCAACACTATCTCCTAAAGGTTGCTTGCTTAGCAGTTCTTTTACCGAATACGAGTTCATTTTAACTTCTGATAAATTAAGCGGTAAAGATAGGTTTTTGGACAAAAATGAAGGCAATGCTCCATCCAATAAAAGATGAAAACCCCGCTATTTATCCTTGATGTTGACTTCTTCCCTTGGGAGGATGTCGATCTGTGGTTTTCGAAGCACCTGTTTATTGGCTATACTACGCTCAAGTGAAAGAAGTAAAGATGGTAACAAAACAAGGTTTGCCAGCATGGCAAACAACAAGGTGGCGGATACCAAACCTCCCAAGGCCTTGGTGCCCCCAAAGCTGGAAATGATAAATACGGAGAAACCAAAAAACAACACTATAGAGGTATAGAACATACTAACTCCTGTTTCCCGTAGTGCAGCATAGACCGATTTTTTAATCTGCCAACGATTGGCCGCCAATTCTTGTCGGTATTTGGCCAAAAAGTGAATTGTATCATCCACGGAAATACCAAAGGCAATACTAAACACCAGAATTGTTGATGGTTTTATGGGCACACCGAGATATCCCATCAGCCCAGCTGTAATAACTAAAGGCAATAAATTGGGGACCAGGGAGATAATTATCATTCTGAATGACCGGAACAGATAGGCCATGAACAAGGAAATAAGGCCAATGGCCAATGCGAGGGAAAGCAACAGGTTTTTTACCAAATACCTCGTTCCTTTTAAAAAGAGGAGGGCCTTTCCCGTCATAAAAACACTGTACCGTTCGGAAGGAAAAAATTTGGAAATGGATTCTTGGACATCCTGCTCTATTTCTTCCATGCGTTCTATTTTTACATCGCGCATAAAAGTGGTAACCCTGGCCGTTTGGCCAGTACTATCCACAAAACTTTCCAATAAATCGCTATCTCCCGAGGATTTCCTGGCCACATCCATGATAAAAGTGTTTTCCTGGGATGTGGGTAATTGATAATATTTTGGAATGCCATTGTAAAATGCCTGCTTGGAGTATTTTACCAAATTGACAACAGAAATGGGCTTGGATAGTTCTGGGATTTCATCGATAACGGTTCCAAGGCGGTCTATGCGTTTTAGGGTAGCAGGTTTTGTGGCCCCGTTCTTTCTTTTGGTATCCACCACAATTTCCATCGGCATAATCCCATCGAACTCCTCTTCAAAGAAACGGATGTCCTTGAAGTAATGGGTGTTTTTTGGTAGGTCTTCTATCCGGCTACCGGTGATTTTGATTTGATAAATCCCAATAATGCTCAATACCAAAACAATTACAGAAGTAATATAGACTCCGATCCGATGGTGCCTAACCATACGTTCCATCCAACTCACAAAAATGTCTATCCATTTTTTGTTCAAATGTTTTAGGTGCTTGGTTTTTGGAAGGGGCATGAAACTATAGAGAATCGGGATAATCAGCAGGGATAGAATAAAAATTCCCACAATGTTGATGGATGCAACGATACCAAATTCTTTGAGCAAGTCACTATCTAGGATAATGAAGGTGGCAAAACCGGAAGCTGTGGTAATGTTGGTCATCAAGGTGGCATTACCAATTTTAGAAATGACACGTTGTAAGGAAAGCGCCTGATTTCCGTGTTTTTTTACTTCTTGCTGATATTTGTTGATGAGAAAAATGCAGTTGGGGATACCTATTACGATTATCAATGGCGGAATCAAGGCGGTGAGAATGGTTATCTCATAACGGAACAGTCCCAAAATTCCAAAGGCCCACATTACCCCTATGATCACAACAAACATGGAAATGAAAGTTGCACGGAAACTTCTAAAGAAAAAGAAGAAGATTATGGAGGTTACCAACAGGGCGGCTCCGATAAATATTCCTATTTCATCAACTATGGACTTGGTATTCCAAGTTCTGATGTAGGGCATCCCCGAAACACGCACATCCAGATTGGTCTCATCCTCAAAATTTTGAACGAGATCGCCAAGGTCGTTCAGAATAAATTCGTTCCGAACCGCTGTGTTCATAATATCCTTATCCAAGTAGATAATGGTTTGGATAGTGCCACTTTCCGGGTTGTAAATTAGATTGTCGTAAAAAGGGAGTTCTTCGAACAGATGGTGCGTCAACTCATCAATCTTGTCCTTGGTTTTTGGCTCCTCCTTAATAAAAGGTTCCATGACAAATACCTGTCGCTCGTTGTCCTTTTTTAAAACCTTTAAATTATCGGTGGAAACTACGTAATCGATTTCTGGAAATGCCTCCAGTTGTTTGCTGAGCTTGTTCCAACGATTGAATTTACTTGGCGTAAACAATGATGAATCCCGGATAGCCAAGACTATAGCATTTCCTTCCTCACCAAAAATACTTTTAAAGGCATTATACTGTATGGTGGCCGGATGGTCATCTGGAAGAATATTGGCCTCCGTATTGGAGAACTGCATATTTTTCCATTGCATTGCCAAAAAGACGGTAAAGGCCGCAACGCCCAAAAGAATCAGGATTCTGTTACGAAGAATAATACGGGCCACAAGGGGCCAAAATCCTTTTGTGAACTTTGCTACCATCTCATTTTTATTGGCCGCAAAGGTAGAAAATGATAAGCTGTGTTCCTAAGGAAAACCAAGGGGGAATACTGGAAATTAAACCTTCATGATTTCAGCTTCCTTCACGGAGAGAATGGAATCTACTTTTTTGATAAAAGTATCCGTGAGTTCTTGAACATCGACTTCGGCGTTGCTCAGTAAATCTTCCGAAATTTCCAATTTCTTGAGCTCTTTGTTGGCATCTTGCCTGGCGTTTCGAATACTAACCTTGGCATCTTCAGCTTCAGACTTGGCCTGTTTTACCAACTGGATTCTTCGTTCCTCTGTCAGCGGAGGCACGTTGATGATGATCATTTCGCCATTGTTCATCGGGTTAAAGCCCAGATTGGAATTCATGATAGCGGTCTCAATTTCTTGAAGAAGGGATTTTTCCCAGGGCTGCACTGAAATAGTACGTGCATCTGGGGTATTAATGTTGGAAACCTGCGAAAGCGGCGTTGGAGAACCATAATATTCCACCATTACGGTGGAAAGCATAACAGGACTTGCTTTACCGGCACGAATTTTTACCAGGGCTTTTTCCAAATGGGAAATACCACCATCCATGCTCTCTTTTGTTGTGTCCAGTATAAAACTAACTTCTTCGTTCATAATAGTAATTTTTAACGCTTGGCTTCAAATGTTGTACCAAAATTAGATGTTGACCACGGTTCCGATATTCTCCCCCGATACAATTCGCATCAAATTACCCCTTGTGTTCATGTCAAAAACTACAATTGGGAGTTCGTTTTCCTGACTTAAGGTAAAAGCAGTGGTATCCATAACTTTCAACCCCTTGGAAAGCACATCGTTGAAGGAAATCTTATCAAATTTGGTCGCTGTTTTATCTTTTTCAGGGTCAGATGTATAAATTCCGTCTACTCTGGTGCCTTTAAGGATTACATCCGCCTTAATTTCTATAGCGCGCAAAACCGCGGCTGAATCTGTAGTGAAATAGGGGTTGCCCGTACCACCGCCAAAAATAACCACTCTACCCTTTTCCAAATGCCGTATGGCCCTTCGTCGGATAAAAGGCTCTGCCACCTCATTGATCTTGATGGCCGATTGCAACCTGGTTTCCACACCTTGTAGTTCCAAAGCACTTTGCAATGCCAACCCATTGATTACCGTTGCCAACATTCCCATATGGTCGCCCTGAACCCTGTCCATTCCCTGGCTGGCACCGGAGAGTCCCCTAAAAATGTTGCCTCCGCCTATAACGATGGCCACTTCAACACCTTTTCCGATGACCGATTTGATATCTTCCGCGTATTCCGCCAAACGTTTGGCATCGATTCCGTACTGTTGTTCACCCATCAGGGCTTCACCACTAAGCTTTAATAAAATTCTTTTGTACTGCATTGAGGATTTGTTGAAGTCCGGACAAAAATAATCAAAATTATTTATGGGGAATTGCCCAAAAATAGGATGATTTCCCCTCAAATTGAATAAAAAAACCATAGCTTTTGTAACCTTTTGTAAAATCGCCAGTATATCCTTCAACAAGCCTAAAAATACCATCAAATTGCACGACCTAACCGACAAAGCACTTATGCTAAAAGTGAAATCTGGAGACCTGGATAAACTGGGGTTGTTATATGAGCGCCATAAGAAGCGGCTTTTCGGTTTCTTTTACAACCTGGGAAATAATCCATCCATTAGTGAGGATTTGGTGCAAAATGTATTTGTTAGGATGATGAAATATAGGGGGTCCTATACGGGCGAGGGTTCATTTACGGCTTGGATGTTCCGTATGGCCCGGAATATTAACTATGACCACCATCAAAAAGCATCCAAGTTTAGGATTACGTCGGGAATTGCACCTGAGGAAGTGCAAATGGAAGCAGAGGGTCTATCGGATGGATTAGAAAAAGAAGAGGATACCAGAATATTGAACAGGGCGATGGCCAAGTTGTCCCAAAATGAAAGAGAAGTTTTGGTATTGAGCAAGTACCGGGAACTAAAATTCAGGGAAATAGGTGAAATTTTAGGGTGTTCCGAGGGTGCAGCAAAAGTAAGGGTACATCGGGCACTTAAGGAATTAAAAAGAACATTTTTAGAATTGGAAATAGTTTAATGTGATGGACAAGGAACAATTTGAAATACAGGCAATGGAATATCTGTCAGGGGCAATGACGGATGAAAGAAAGTTGGACTTTGAGAAGTTTATTGGAGAGCATCCCAATTTCAAAATTGAATTGCAGGAATTACAGGACACTCTGGAAATGGTAAAGACAATGGACGCCCCTGAACCAAGTGCCAAAATGGACACAGTTTTCTTTTCAAGCTTATCCGAGGAGATTGGCAGGCAAAAAGCCAAGCAAATCGACATCGGTTTCCTGAGGTATCTATGGCCAGTTCAAAAATCGCAATGGATTTTGGGCCTAGTTGTGCTTTGCCTTGGATTGGCCATTGGGTATTTACTCAATGATCAAAAAGGTCCTGAGCCAATTGAAGTAGTCACCCAAGATGATGAGACGGAAAGTATGCGGCAGAAATTGGTCTTGACCCTTTTGGAACAACCTTCAGCCAATCAACGGTTGCAGGGTGTAAGTGAGGCCAATAAGTTTGAGGAGGCTGATGAGATTGTAATACGTGCCTTGCTCCAGACCTTAAACAATGACTCCAATGTAAATGTTAGGCTGGCGGCCATAGAATCCTTGACGAATTACGTGGACAGGCCAGAGGTGCGTCAAGGTTTAGTGCAATCCATTCCCAATCAAGAATCACCGATTCTTCAGATTACCCTGGCCAATTTAATGGTAGCCCTTCAGGAAAAAGCCTCGGTAGAACCATTTAAAGAATTGCTCAAGGAAAAGAAATTGGATACTACGGTGAAGAAAAAGCTTCAGAATTCAATAGAATCAATAATCTAGTTTATTTATCAATCGCCCAATCGGGCAAAATCAAATCACGAACAGTTAAATTTTAACATGATGAAACAGTTAGTTTTAGGAATGGCACTGATTTTTTTGATCAGTGTGCCGGGCTGCACGGCCCAAGAAACGGAATTCACGGAGGTGATAAAAAAGGAAATCCAAATGGGGAACCAAAACGGCAACACCTTAGTGGTAAAAAATGTTTTTGGCTCAGTTAGCGTGGAAGGGTACAATGGTAATACCATACAACTGGATGCTGAAAAAACGATTACCGCTGACACCAAAGAGGAACTGGAATTGGGAAAAAAAGAGCTTAAGCTCAACATTATTGAGGAATCTAATAGGGTGGTATTGCATCCGGATGCACCTTACATTGACTTTGATGGTAAAAACTTAAAGTATAATTGGTGCAATAACCATGATGAACCATCTTATGAACATGTGCTAAACATTAAAATTAAGGTTCCCAATAAGCTTAAGCTGAATATAAGTACGGTCAATAATGGTGAGGTTGTGATAAAAGAAACCCGTGGGACTGATATAAAAGCGGAAAACATAAATGGGGGAATTGCCCTAACCAATGTAACTGGAAAAACCAAGGTGCACTGCATTAACGGTGCTGTGGATATCAGCTATGCTGATAATCCCAATAGTGCTTCGGAGTACTATTCACTTAATGGGGATATCAATATCTCCTATCAGAAGAGCCTATCTGCAAATATTTCATTTAAAAGCATGAATGGGGAGATGTTCACGGATTTTGAGGTGAACAAACAATTTATGCGGACCAAGAAAAAAACCGGGAAAGGAAATAAGCCCAAATACAAATACGAAGCTCGACCGGTTGTACAGATTGGCTCTGGAGTGGTTGACTTCGATTTTGAAACGTTGAACGGAAATGTGTTTATCAAAAAAATATAAGGTTATGAAAAAGTTGAATATGCTAGGTATCGTTATGGCCTTTTTGTTTGCCCATAGTCTAATGGGGCAGGAGAAGAGCATGGATTTATTTACCATCCCGCTAAGCAATCCTGGGAGTCCCGGGAAACTTGTTATTGAACAGGTAACGGGCTCTATCCATGTGGAGGCCTATGAAGGTACGGAAGTGGTCGTTAAGGCAAGTTTTGGCGATGGACGTGGTCATCATCGGACAAAAGGAGGCACCTCTGGACTTAAAAGAATCCAAAACTCCTCCATGGATATCAGTGCCGAAGAGAAAAACAATGTGGTTGTTGTAGACAATGACCAGGTAAACAAGGTTACTGATCTTGAGGTCAAGGTGCCCAAGAACTTTTCATTGAAGCTGGGAACGATTAATGAGGGTGAGATTTCCGTAAAGGGTATCAACGGAGAGATGGAAATTACAAACGTCAATGGAGGGATCACCATGGAGGCCGTCAGTGGTTCTGCTACAACCGATACGGTTAATGGAGACATTAAGGTCGATTTCATTACGATCGACCAAAATGCGAATATGGCCTTTAGCAGTTTAAATGGTGATTTGGATATTACGTTTCCAAGCTCTTTAAAAGCTGATGTAAAGGCCAAGACCGATATGGGCGATATTTTTACTGATTTTGATATGCAGGTGGGCTCCAATCAACCAGAAATTAAAAAGAATAATTCCGGAGGGACCTACAAGGTGCAATTGGAGCAGTGGGTTAGGGGCAAGATCAATGGAGGTGGACCCGAGATGCTGTTTAAGACCTTTAATGGTAATATTCTTATAAAATCGAAATAGATTAGTTTTCATGCATAAAAAAACCGCCTCAACTGAGGCGGTTTTTTTATTTGTACACTAGTTTTCTTAACCCAAAGCCACTCTCTGGAATCCAGTAACCTCAAGGTTGGAATCCACTGACTTAACATATTGGGCAACACTTTGCTTGCTGTCTTTAATGAAAGCTTGGTTCACTAAAGTGTTGTCTTTGAAGAAACGCTTCAATTTTCCTTTGGCAATGTTTTCCAACATGGCTTCCGGCTTTCCTTCTTGACGTAGTTGATCTTTGGCTATTTCAATTTCTTTGTCAATAACGGACTGATCAACGCCTTCTTCATTCAATGCAACCGGATTCATAGCGGCAGCTTGCATAGCTACATCCTTGGCAGCTGTGGCGGCACCATCAACTGCAGCAGACAAACCTACCAAAGTAGCGATTTTGTTTCCTGCGTGAATATAAGAACCTACAAAAGGAGCACTCAATTTTTCAAATCCACCAATCTCGATTTTCTCTCCGATAACCCCTGTCTGCTCTGTAAGTTTTTCGGCAACCGTCATTCCGTTGAAGGAAGCAGCTAGAAAAGCATCTTTGCTGTCAAAACCAAGGGCCAAATCGGCCAAGTCATTGGCCAATGTTACAAAGCTGTCGTTCTTGGCAACAAAATCGGTTTCACAATTCAAGGAGATGATAACCCCAGTTGAATTTTCTGCATTGACCTTAGCGATGGCCGCACCTTCGGCAGATTCTCTATCCGCTCTTTTAGCAGCTACCTTTTGTCCTTTTTTCCTAAGGATCTCAATTGCTTTTTCAAAATCACCATCAGCCTCAACCAACGCATTTTTGCAGTCCATCATTCCAGCTCCGGTGGTCTTTCTTAATTTATTTACTTCTGCGGCGGTAATTTTTGCCATTTTTTCTTTTTTTAAAATTTATGTAAAGTAAAACACGTTAAATAAGATGGGTTGATTTATTCAACTCCACCTTTAGCGTTGTCTTGCCATTCTTTTAGCTCATCCCATTTTCCGTCAGCGGCCATTTGCGCTTGCTTTGGCCAAGAAGTTGGATCTAGATGGGCCATTCTTGAACTCGCCTCCGTCAAAATCTCCTTGATTTTTTCAGGGTCGGCCTTTGCAAGTTTGGCAAAGGTGTCAATTCCCTTGTTTACCAAGGCTTCGGCTGCCTTTGGTCCAGCTCCCTCTATTTTGGTAAGGTCATCCGCTTTTTCCGCTTTTGGCTCTGCTTTGGCCTTCACAGGTGCCTCTTCTACTTTTTCCTCAACGGGAGCCTCAGCTTTTTCTGCTTTTGGAGCCGGAGCTTCTTTTTTAGGCTCAGCTGCTTCCTTTGCCTCTACAGGAGCGGCCGCTTTGGCAGCTGGAGCCTCAGCTTCAGTTGTCGCCTTGGCTTCTTTTTCTTCCTGTTTGTCGTTCTTGCGCTCTGACAAACCATCTGCTACAGCCTGGGTAACCTCGGTCATGATCGCTTCAATGGATTTACCAGCATCATCATTGGCTGGAATCACATAATCGATAGGTCTTGGATCAGAGTTGGTGTCCACCATGGCAAAAATTGGAATGTTCAATTTTTGTGCTTCTTTAACTGCGATATGCTCTCTCATGGTGTCAACAATAAAGATTGCACCTGGCAAACGGGTCATGTCAGCAATGGAACCTAAGTTTTTTTCCAATTTGGCACGAAGACGATCAACTTGAAGTCTTTCTTTTTTGGAAAGTGTGTTGAACGTACCGTCCTTTTTCATGCGATCAATAGCGGCCATTTTCTTAACCGCCTTACGTATGGTAACGAAGTTGGTCAACATACCACCTGGCCATCTTTCCGTAATGTAAGGCATGTTTACTTTGGATACTTTATCCGCAACAATGTCCTTGGCTTGTTTCTTAGTGGCAACGAAAAGGATTTTTCGGCCAGAAGCTGCAATCTTTTTTAGGGCCTCATTGGCCTCATCCAATTTTGCAACTGTTTTGTAAAGGTTGATAACGTGGATACCGTTTCGCTCCATGTAGATATAAGGAGACATGTTGGGGTTCCACTTTCTTGTGAGGTGTCCAAAATGCACACCTGCTTCCAATAAGTCTTTGACTTCGATTTTACTTGCCATTTCTGTAATTAGTTTACGTTCCGTTGTAGTAGCAATGGTCCGGTGGTTGCAAAAACATGCGCGCCCTTACCATTTAGATGCTAAACTAAATTCCAAAAGTTCGTTTTTTCCTTTTGGAACAACGACAACTTGGTTAAAAATTTAACCCTGAAAAAATATCCAGGGTTTTCAATGAACTTATATAATAGGTGCTAGCACCTGAAATATTAACGCTTAGAGAACTGGAATTTCTTACGGGCTTTCTTTTGACCGAATTTCTTCCTTTCTACCATTCTTGGGTCTCTGGTCAATAAACCTTCTGGCTTAAGAACAGCTCTGTTTTCCTCATTAATTTCGCACATCGCTCTGGACAAGGCCAAACGAACTGCCTCGGCCTGACCAGTGATTCCACCGCCGTATACATTTACTTTAACATCGTAACTGTCTTCAGTGTCGGTCAAGGCAAAAGGTTGCTTCACTTTGTACTGCAGGGTTGCGGTGGTGAAGTAGTCCTTTAAATCTTTTTTATTGATGGTGATGTTCCCTTTTCCTTCGGAAACATATACTCTAGCTACAGCAGTTTTTCTTCTACCAATCTTATGAACCACTTCCATTATTTAAAGTCGTTTAAGTTTATTGCTTTAGGTTTCTGTGCCTCTTGACCATGATCAGGTCCAGCATATACTTTTAGGTTTCTGAACAAATCAGCTCCCAATCTATTTTTTGGAAGCATTCCTTTGATGGATTTTTCAACAATACGCTCTGGGTTTCTGTCCAACAACTCTTTTGCGGTTGTGGAGCGTTGACCTCCAGGGTATCCAGTATACCTCAAATATTCTTTGTCCTCCCACTTGTTTCCGCTCAGGTTGATTTTTTCTGCATTAATAACAATAACATTATCACCACAGTCTACGTGCGGGGTAAAATTGGGCTTGTGTTTACCTCTAAGCAACTTGGCTACTTTTGAAGCCATTCTTCCTAATGTTTGTCCCTCAGCATCAACCAATAACCATTGTTTGTCAACGGTAGATTTATTGGCAGAAATAGTCTTATAACTTAATGTGTCCACTCCTAGAATATTATTGATTTAAAAACCTATCCCGAATAACGGGCTGCAAATGTACAATTATTAGATTGAATTACAAATGGTTGATCGGGAATATTTTTGACTTTTTCCAGTCAGGGTAAAACCGCACCCAATCCGAAATCAAAAGTGATGGTTTTTATGTTAAAATCTGGGCAAAGATAATAAGAAGTGTAACTGTTTGGATTTTTGGCGGTCTTTACTTCAACGAATCAATCAAAAACAAATCACGGTGAACAGACTAATCATCTTTATCCCTTTGTTCTGTATTTCCTTTTTTTTATGTGCTCAGGATTCAACTACAGTGGTTCCAAAGAAGATTTATGTTACCAAGCCCATAGGGGAGGAACAGCCCCCAACGGTTGATGGGCTGTTGAACGACCCTGTTTGGGACCTTGTCGAATGGGCCGGTGACTATATAGAATTCCAACCTGATGAGAATACACCTCCAGAGCAGCAAACCAAGTTTAAGATTGTTTACGACAGCAAAAATCTATATATAGGAGTACGATGTTATGATGGGGAACCGGACAAAATTGAAAAGCGACTTTCCCGGAGAGATGGTTTTGAAGGGGATTGGGTGGAATTTAATATAGATAGTTATCACGATAAACGCACCGCTTTTTCATTTACTACAACAGTGTCTGGTGTCAAAGGGGATGAGTTTGTTTCGAATAACGGAAATAACTGGGATTCTAGTTGGAACCCCATTTGGTATACCAAGACCAATGTGGATGCAGAGGGTTGGACGGCCGAATTTCGGATTCCCCTAAGTCAACTCAAATTTGGGGCAGAAGAAGACCAAGTTTGGGGACTGCAATCTACCAGAAGGATATTCCGAGCCGAGGAACGATCATTGTGGCAGCGAAAACCTATAGATCAGCCAGGTTGGGTGAGCGAGTTTGGAGAGCTACACGGGCTGAAGAATATAGAGCCTCAGAAGCAACTGGAAATTCAACCGTATACTGTTACAAGCGGGGAAACCTATGAAGCAGAAGAAGGCAACCCCTTTAGGGATGGGAACGAGAGCGATTTTACGGTTGGTCTGGATGCCAAGATTGGCGTCACCAATGACCTTACCCTAGACCTAACGGTAAACCCAGATTTCGGTCAGGTCGAAGCAGACCCATCTGCCATTGCCTTGGACGGATTCCAAATTTTCTTTAGGGAACAACGTCCATTTTTCGTGGAAAACAAAAACATATTTGATTTCAACCTTTCCCAATCCGAGGCGGGTAACACTTTTGGTTTTGATAATGTTTTCTATTCCAGACGAATTGGAAGAAGTCCCCAAGGTTCACCAGATACTGAGGACACCGATTTTGTGGAACAGCCGGACAATACTCCAATCGTAGGGGCGGCCAAATTCAGTGGAAAGACCAAAAATGGATGGGCTATTGGGGTTTTGGAAAGTGTCACCGCAAAACGCTATGCTACAGTCCGCGAAGAAAATGGCGATGAGTATAGGGAAGTGGTGGAGCCCTTGACCAACTATTTTGTAGGACGACTTCAAAAGGATTTTAACAATAGGAACTCCTATATAGGTGGAATTTTCACAGCGACCAATAGGGACAACTTAACCCAAGAACTGGATTTTCTGCATAAGTCGGCATTTACTGGTGGGGTGGACTTTAAACACCAATGGAACAATCGTGATTGGTATCTTGAAGGTAACCTCATCCTAAGTCATGTCCAGGGAAGTACGGAAGCTATAACAAATACCCAAGAATCCATAACCCATTTGTTCCAAAGAGAAGGGGCGGATCATGTTGAAATAGATTCAGATAGAACCTCCCTGACAGGAAGCGGGGGTAACCTTCAGATCGGGAAGATAGGAAACGGACATTGGCGATTTGAATCCGGTGGTACCTGGCGTTCCCCTGAACTGGAGTTGAACGACATTGGGTTTCAGCGCCAAGCGGACGATATAAGGCATTACACATGGATTGGCTATCAAACCCTTAAACCCGACAGTACCTTTAGACGGGTAGGGATTAACTATAACCATTGGAGCGCATGGGATTTTGGAGGTAATCATAATTATTTGCAATTCAATACCAATAGTTGGCAAAATTGGAAGAACAATTGGTTTACAAATTTTGGATTCAATTATGCACCTATCCAATATGACAATTTTGCGCTACGGGGAGGACCTAGATTACGCCAGTCGCCATGGATAAGCTTTTGGAACAGTATCAACACAGACAGCAGAAAAAAGGTGGTATTTCGCTTTTTTCACAATGGTAGAAAAGCGGTTGACAATTCCTTTAAGTCTTATTTTGTGGAAGCAGGCCTAACCTATCAGCCCATAAACGCATTGCGCATATCTGCCTTTCCTTCCTTGCGCATCAACAATGACGGGTTGCAATACATTGACAATTTTGACGATGTTAATGGGGCAACACGGTATCTAAATGGTGAAATCAGCCAGCGTACGTTGAGCATGTCGTTTCGATTGAATTATACCATCAATCCAAATTTGACGATACAGTATTGGGGGCAACCGTTTATATCAAGAGGAAGGTATTCTAATTTTAAACATGTTTCCAATCCAACTGCAAAGTACTTCGAAGATCGTTTTACCCCATATACAGCCAATCAACTGACCCTTGCTGACGGCACTTATTCGGTTGATGAGGACTTGAGTGGCACTGAGGATTTCAGTTTTGATGATCCTGATTTTTCAGCGGTGCAGTTTCGGTCCAATTTGGTGATTCGATGGGAGTACATACCTGGTTCGGAGATTTTTCTAGTGTGGTCCCAAGATGTTTCGCGCGATGGAGATCCTTCCTCAGGGCTATTGTCTGGTTTGGGGGATAATATTTTCGGACAGAAACCACAGAACATCTTTCTGCTCAAGGCCACCTATAGATTTGTGCTGTAGCCACTTGGCGAACTATTGCACTAATTTTGGGTTTTTTCCGTTATTCCGATAGGATTTCTAAATCTACCCCAAATGAAGAAGTATATATTGCTACTGTTTTATGTCGCCACAATTGCCTTTTCCTGTTCTGAGGATAACAACTCTGATGATACGCCAGCCGAATCCGATGGTCTTGTCGGTACGTGGTTGTTGACGGATATTCGCATTGATGCTGGGACAAATGATGACGATTTAAATTTTGCCAAACAGATTCTTGGTTTTTTGCAAGGAATTGACTGCGAATTGATAACATTCACCTTTAACGAAAGCGGTACCTTGGATACCGATAGTAAGGTAGATCACCTATCCATTAATGTTGGAACAGGAGGTTTGGATATTCCATGTCCTACCGAAGTGGATGAAGAGTCTGCCCTATGGGTGTTGAATGGCGACCAGCTCACCATCTCCAAAGAAGGGGAGGCCGATGAGGCATTTACCATCGAATTGGATGGAAATACGCTTATTGTGCCGGGCGAAAGTGTAGATGCAAATAACTATGCTGGTGCGGATGCTGTATTTACGAGACAGTAGTACCCTGCCAGAAAGGATAAAAGGCCCCGTAATTTAATTGCGGGGCTTTATTTTTTCCAAAGCGCTCACCAAGGCCTTATTGGCCTCTTCATCGCCGATGGTGATCCTTACCTTGCCGGGAGCACCAAATTGTGACACAGGACGTACCATGACCCCTTCCTCCATTAAAAAATCCGTGAATTCAAATTCTGGTAGGGGTGGGTCTATCAGGAAAAAGTTGGCTTGTGTGGGCCAAAACCTAATACCCAACCTCTGAAATGCATTAGCCAGATAGTTACGCCCTTCTAAAACGGTCGTAACAGTCTTGTCGATGAACGCTATGTCTTCCAAGGCCCCAATTCCGGCTTCAATAGATGTAATAGGCAAGAGAAAGGGCTTGTGTATTTGTCTTATATATTGGGCAATTTTTTGAGTGGAGTAACAATATCCGATTCGCTGCCCGGCCAAACCATAGGTCTTGGAAAAACTGTTGATACCTACGATATTTCGCCTTTCTTTTACATAGTCAAGAGCCGTAGCATAGTCTTCCGCATCAGCAAAATGCCGGTACACCTCGTCATATACCACAAGAATATTATCTGGGATGCTGTTAAAAAATGCATCTAAAATAGATTTTGGAATATAGGAACCCGTAGGGTTATTGGGACTGGTCAGGAATATTATTTTGGTGCGGTCCGTAATCGCATTGCAAATTCCATCCAAGTCAAATCTATAATCCGGTTCCAGGAGGGGAACATCCACCTGTTGTGCCCCATACCACCTTGAAAACACGGAATAGGGTAAAAAACAGGGGTTGGAATAGATCACTTCATCTCCTTCTTGGATAAAGGCCCTAAGAATCATATCAATAAGCTCCGAACCACTATTGCCACAAATAAACTGGTCTTCGGTTAGTTGATTGTTGAAATCTTTTACGAGCGCTTCGCGTAAACGAATATCCGTTTGGTCCGGATAAATGTCCAACTTTTCAATAGCCTTGATGATGGCCAATTTGGCCTTAGGGGACTGTCCTATAGGATTCTCATTGGATGAGAGCTTATAGATTTTCTTCCCTTTGTCGGTGGGTAAGCCCTTGCCTCCTTCATAAGCTTTTTTGGGTTGTAGATATGGCTTGAAAATAGACTCTATTCCTTTGCTCATTAAGCTATTTTTTCTGCGTACATCAATACTGCCATTGCCTTTTCGGTATGATTTTCCTTTAAAATTTGCTGGGCCAACCAATGCAGCTCTTTCTGTAGTTTTTTAGGATTCGATTTAAGTTTCTTTTCCAGCATTAAGACTTCATCGCCTTTTCCGATGGAATCGATCAATTCGTCCGACGGTAGTTGTTCCATGTTTCCCAGACGACCAAGATTGTTCCCGGTAAGTACCGTGCTGTTCCTTACGCTTTCAGGTAGGTTGTCCACGCCAATTCCCTTGTTTCGGATTGGTTTCGGTATTTCAAAAAGAGAATCCCCACTTGATCGGGTGTACCAACTACCTCCCATTCGTCCAACTAAATCCAATTTTTTAGGGTCCAGCTTTCCAAGTTCGTCCAAGAAATCTTCACGAATATGCAATAAAACTACCTTGGCTATAATAAGGTTTCCTGCACCAGGAGTGTCGGCAAGCTCAATAACTTGATCCACGGTGCATTCAAAAGAAACCGGTGCCTCGCCAACCCTTGGAGGACGTATTTTTTCACTGGCGACCTCTGTCAATCCGGATTTAAGAAACTCGTTTACCCCTTTGTCGTAGGCCGTGCTGGACAAAGACATCTGTTCCACTATGGGATAATCCACGATATTAACAGCCACTTCAGGAATTTCCTTTATGTTTTGATGGGTATGTTTTAGCGAATTGTCCCGTCCACTCCGAGCCGGAGAAAAGATCATCACTGGCGGATTGGAACTGAATACATTGAAAAAACTAAATGGACTCAAATTTACATTTCCTTCGGCATCAACTGTACTCGCAAAACAGATGGGTCTTGGCGCTACGGCCGTCAACAAATAAGCATGCAGTTCTGGTTGGGGAATGGATAAGGGGTCAATTGTTTTTATACTGGACATTCCTAAGGATTTTATGCGAAGATAAACATCTATTTGGCCGGAAGCACCTTGGCACTTACTTCGCCAAAACCAACACGTACATCCCCTTTTTGACTGTGACCACGCATAATCACAGTGTCGCCGTCTTGGATGAACTTACGTTCCGTACCATCTTTCATCGTCAATGGTTTGGTACCCATCCAGGCCAATTCCAACATAGAACCATAAGAGTCTTCATCCTTACCTGAAATAGTACCGGAACCATATAGATCACCGACATTGATGTTACACCCATTTACCGTATGGTGAGCCAACTGCTGGGCCATGTTCCAGTACATGTATTTGAAGTTAGACCGGCAAACCACTTGTTCCTCACTTCCTTCCGGTGCTATTCCCACTTCAAGGTTGATGTCGAAGTTTTTTTCTCCGTTGTACTCCAAATACGGGAGCACCTTGGGTTGTTGTTCAGGTCCCGAAACGCGAAAGGGTTCCAGGGCTTCTAAGGTTACGATCCAAGGTGAAATATGGGAAGCAAAATTTTTGGCTAAAAATGGCCCCAAGGGCACATATTCCCATTTTTGAATGTCTCTTGCCGACCAATCATTAAAGAGCACCATTCCGAAAATGTAATCCTCTGCCTCATCGGTAGGAATGGATTCACCCAATTGGGTATTTTTTCCCGTAATGAATCCCATTTCCAACTCAAAATCCAAGCGTTGAGAGGGCCCAAAAACGGGTTGGTCCGCTCCGTTGGGAATGGTTTGTCCTTGTGGTCTATAAATGGGTTCTCCACTTAAGATTATGGAAGATGCGCGTCCATGGTAACCAACAGGAATATGTTTCCAGTTGGGTAGAAGGGCATTTGCTGGATCTCTGAACATTTTGCCTACATTGGTGGCATGTTCAATGCTGGAATAGAAATCGGTATAATCACCGATGATTACCGGCATATGCATTTGGGCTTCGGATTGTAGCACAAACAATTCGGGCCTTCCAGCCAAAATGGAATCCTCCTCTTGCAACCAGTGTTGGATGTCTTTCCGAACCTTTTTGGTGATGGACTTTCCCAACGCGATAAAATCGTTAAGCGTATCCTTTTCCAAAACCGCCGTGTTGAACTCAAACACGTCCAGTTCGGCCACTGCAGCTAAATCCAAGATGTGGTCGCCTATGGCAACCCCGGCACGCGGAGCGCGATCTGTGGTGGAAAATATCCCAAAGGGAATGTTGTGTATTGAAAAGTCTGAATTATCAGGAATATTAATGATCATATTTTGTTTAGATATGAGATTTTAGACGTTTGATGTGAGCAGGTTTTTGGGTGGTGAAGCACACTTATCCAACATCTATGGTCTAACTTCGTTATTTACTACTCTACCCAAGATTTATAGTAGGTGCCATCGTCTATCTTAAGGGCATTCTCGGTCACCTGTAAAGGTTTGAAGGTGTCTATCATTACAGCTAGCTCTTCGGTTCCCTTTTTGCCAATACTGGCTTCATAGGTGCCAGGATGTGGTCCATGGGGAATACCTGCTGGATGCAACGAAATATACCCTGGTCCAATACCTGTTCTGCTCATGAAATCCCCATCCACATAATAGAGGACCTCATCGGAATCAATATTGGAATGGTTATAAGGTGCAGGAATGGCCTTGGGATGGTAATCGTATAGCCTTGGGCAAAATGAACAGACGACAAAAGCACTGGTTTCAAAAGTTTGGTGCACAGGTGGCGGTTGGTGCACACGGCCCGTGATGGGTTCAAAATTATGGATGGAGAACCCATATGGGTAGTTGTAACCGTCCCAGCCTACCACATCAAAAGGATGTGAAGCGTAGACCAAACTATGGAGCATGCCTTGTTTCTTTATCTTAATAACAAATTCCCCAGTTTCATCATGGGTTTCCAAATTCTCAGGCAGTTTGTAGTCACGCTCGCAAAAGGGAGAGTGTTCCAAGAGTTGCCCAAACCAGTTTCGATAGCGTTTTGGTGTATAAATGGGATGGAAGGACTCCGCATATAGAATGCGATTGTCCTCGGTGTCAAAATCTATTTGATAAATCATGCCTCTTGGAATGATAAGGTAATCCCCATATTCAAAAGGGATATTGCCCAAGAAAGTTCTTAAGGTACCAGTTCCCCGGTGGATGAACAACATTTCATCGGCATCCGAATTCTTATAGAAATATTCGGTCATCGATTTTCTCGGAGCTGCTAGTCCAACATGGACATCCGAATTCACCAAAAGAGGTTCTCGCGCTTCTAAAAAATCATCCTTTGGTTGTACATCAAATCCAATTAGTTTTCTAGAAGTGATGTTTTTTTGGACCGCAATTTTTGGACTTAGATCAATGGCTTCCCCTATCGATGAAACCTGTGTTGGACGATGCTCGTGGTACATCAATGACGACATGCCATCAAAACCAATGGTGCCAAACAATTGTTCGTAATAAAGACTCCCGTCAGATTTGGTAAACTGGGTATGTCTTTTTTGCGGAATCTTTCCAAGCTTGTGATAAATGGGCATTATTAAAAGTTTAGAGTTATGAGCTAAGAGCACGTAGTTAACAATACAGAATCAACGTTGCACTCTTACCTCTGAACTTGTTTAGTGTAAAGTTCCCCTTACTTCTTGTTCGCGCTCAATGGCTTCGAACAGTGCCTTAAAGTTACCCTTTCCAAATGATTGTGCACCCTTTCTTTGAATGATTTCGAAGAACATGGTAGGTCTTGGTTCCACAGGACGTGTGAAAATCTGCAACAGATAGCCCTCGTCGTCCCGGTCAACCAAAATGCCCAATTCCTTCAATGGAGCGATGTCCTCATCAATTTCACCAACCCTGTCGGTAACCACGTCATAATAGGTGTCAGGAACCCTTAGGAATTCCACACCCCTACTACGCAATTGTCTTACTGTGGTAATAATATCATCTGTAGCTACGGCAACATGCTGTACACCTTCGCCCTCGTAGAAATCCAAATATTCCTCAACCTGGGATTTTTTCTTGCCTTCGGCCGGCTCGTTAATTGGGAACTTGATACGTCCGTTACCATTGCTCATTACCTTGCTCATCAACGCGGTGTATTCGGTAGAAATATCATTGTCGTCAAAAGAAAGGATGTTCACAAAGCCCATTACTTTTTCGTAGAATTCAACCCAATGGTCCATTTTGTTCCAACCCACGTTTCCTACCATATGGTCCACATATTTAAGACCCACCGGCTCTGGGTTGTAATCTGGCGTTTCCCATTTTTTGTAACCGGGTAAAAAGACACCTTCATAAGCCTTTCGTTCCACGAAAATATGTACGGTCTCCCCATAGGTGTAGATTCCAGATCGGACTACCTTTCCGGTTTCATCCTCTTCAGTTTGGGGTTCCATATAAGATTTGGCACCACGTTCCATGGCCGTGTTATAGGCATAGGTGGCATCATCCACCCAAAGAGCCACTACTTTGATTCCGTCCCCGTGATTATCAATATGTTTCCCTATATCCGTACCACTTTTAAGAGGGGAGGTAAGTACCAGTCTAATTTTATCCTGGATAACCACGTAGCTCTCCCTGTCCTTTAGTCCGGTTTCAAGACCTGCGTAGGCGTGGGATTGAAATCCAAATGCAGTTTTATAGAAATGTGCCGCCTGTTTGGAGTTCCCTACATACAGTTCGACATAATCTGTACCGTTGATCGGCATGAAGTCTTTTGCCGTATCGTGAATTTTTGGTATTGCTGTGGTTTCCATAGGTTTTATTTTGATACAAATATTAAAATTGTTGTTAGTGCAACAAAAATAGTATTTTTGAAATGATTTTCATCAGGTATTGGACAAATTTTTGTTAAAATTGATAGATATTTATGTTGTAGTTTCCCATGTGCTATGGAATCAAAGCGATCCTCTTAAGAAATGTTGAACCATATTGACAAAATTTCCGGTATTGGACTGCACTTAGATCTTGTGCTTCGCAAGGTGCAAGATGCCTACTTGCGCAAGTTTGAGGAGCTTGGCGTAGACCTAACGATCGAGCAATGGGTAATTCTACATCGGATAGCGGAACTGGGTGATGAGGCATCCCAAAGGGAAATTGTGCGTACCAATTTTCGGAACAGGGCGACAACTTCAAGGGTCATAGGAAAACTAGAAGCCAAAGGATGGATCAGCAAGCTTCGCTTTAAAGGAGATCAAAAACGTTTTAAGCTGGAACTCACTCCAAGAGGACAGGAAGTTATAAACCTTATACTGCCCCACGCTGTCGAACTTAGAAAAAAGGCCATTCGGGATTTGAATGGTGAAGAGTTTGAAGCATTTCTCAGGGTTCTTAACCAGATTGGCGAGAACTACGAAAAGTAATGATCCGGAAGCAAATCCTGTTTGGACCTATTTATCCCCCAATTCTTTGAATCGAAACTTTGGGTTCTCCGCCGGCACATGTTCTCTTTGCATAATGGCCGCTATGCGCTCTACAACATCGGGGTGTTTACGTGATACGTCCACTTCCTCAAGTACATCTGTTTCTAAATCATAGAGTTCTATGGAGAGATTGCCTTCGAAAATGTTTTTACGAATCCCTTTCCATTTTCCCATACGTACCGCCTGCTGCCCTTTGTAGCTTGGGAATTCCCAATACAAATAGTGATGTTTGGGTTGTTCTTCCCCAAAAAGGGTTGGCTTAAAGCTCATGCCGTCAATAGCTTCTGGTATTTCAATTTTAGTAATATCGCACAGCGTTGGCAATACATCGTAAAAGGAAGAAATATGATAGGATGTGCTTCCTTCTTTGATTTTCCCCGGCCAACTGGCGATCATGGGAACCCGAATTCCACCCTCATACACATTTCCTTTGGTTCTACCCGCTCCATTGCCAAAGGGTTTAGAACTTTCAAAGAAGTCAAAGTCAACACCGCCGGTATAGGTCGGGCCATTATCGCTGGAGAAAATAATCAAAGTGTTCTCGTAGAGTCCCAGTTCCTTGAGTTTCCCAACAAGCTCTCCCAACTGATTGTCGAGATAGGTAATCATGGCAGCATAGGCAGCTCTGGGATGTTGGTTTGGGAAATAACCTTGATCACCCGTATAGGGTTTCTCGCTACCTAAAACTTCACGGTATACGTCAACATCTTGCTTAGGTACCTGTAAAGGTAAATGGGGAAGGGGTGAGGCATAATACAGAAAAAAAGCGGAGTCTTTATGGGTTTCCACAAATTCAAGTGCTTTTTCATGAATAAGCTGCGGGGCATAGTCTTTTTGGATAAAATCTGAGTAGCTGTTTTCAACATTAGGGTCTGCATCAGATTGAAGCGGTGTGTGCGGAGGGATCAAGGCATTATTGAGCATTATTTTTTGCTCATTTTCCCAAAGATGGTTGGGGTATAAGGTATGGGCCTGTCGTTGGCAATTGTAACCGTAGAATTGGTCAAAACCTTGCTTTGTTGGAACGCCTTCGGTTCCCGGCCCGCCGAGGCCCCATTTGCCAAAAATTCCGGTGACATAGTTTGCTTCTTTCAGTTTTTTTGCAAGAGTTACCGTGTTGGTGGGAATTGGACGCTGTCCTTCCAGACTTGGGTCGGCGACCGCTTTCTCGTAGTTCCAGACATCCCCTCGCTCATCCCATTCGTCATTTCCGCGAATGTAGGCATGCCCAGCGTGTTTGCCGGTCAGAAGAATATATCGTGCCGGGGCACATACTGGTGCTCCGGAATAATGCTGTGTGAAGCGCATTCCGCTTTTCGCCAATGCGTCCATATGGGGTGTTTTGATTTTTTCCTGACTGTAGACTCCCACTTCGCCATATCCAAGATCATCGGCAAGAAAATAGACGATATTGGGTTTGTAATTTCCTTCTTGCGCAATCGATTCTAATCCGATCAAAAGAAAACCGATTAAAACTGATAAGGTTGAAATTTTGCGTATCATAATAGTGGTGTAAAGGGTGGGTTTTTACGAGGAAATCTCTTGATTTTCAATAGCTACAGCATTACTGGTGGGCTTGATTTTCCGATTTGTGGTATCACTCAATACCTTGACAAAAGAGGCACCTAGGAACATAATTTGTGAGGTATAATATACCCAAAGCATGATCAATGCCAAAACGCTGGCCGAACCGAAGACGGAGCTAATATGCATTTTCCCCAGATACATGCCTATTCCAATTTTTCCGAAAATGAATAGGAAGCCTGTAAAAATACCACCAAACAAAGCAGATTTCCAGTGCACTTGGGCATCGCCCAAAAACCTGAACATAATGGCAAACATTAAGGAGACAATGCCGAATGAAACTAAATGTTCATAAATGAGCAAGAATTGGTGATCCGGATTTACGTAGGCGTTATGTTTTACCAAAAAGGAATTGGCCGAAGTGCTTACCAACAGGATGAAAAAAAGGAAGATCAAAACTGATAGCGAGGCAAGATGCTTGGTAAAGTATCGTAGAATACTGTTCTTGGGTTTGGCTTTAATGCCCCAGATTGCATTGAAAGCATTATGAATTTGTCCTAGCATTCCCGAAGCACTTAAGGCCAAAGTGGCAAAACCGATGATTGCGGTAAGCAAAGAGTTGTGGTTTACATGTTGATTTTTGATTAAATCCTGAATTTGCCATGCGGCATCACTTCCCAGATTATCCTTTAGTTGCGCAAAAATTTCCCCTGAAACCGCTTCTTTACCGAAGATCATTCCCAAGAGAGAAATAAGAATTATTATGATGGGAAATATAGAGAAGACCGCATAATAGGCCAAGGCCGCACCTTTTTGAAAGGTATTGCTATTAAAAAAATGTTTGAAAACGGTCTTCAGGAACTGTATCATGCATTATGCGTTTGAATCTCTGCCCAGTCAATCAGAACCATATCAATGTGCTTCAAGCCAATTGTCGCCAATGCCAACTTCTACATCAAGTGGAACAGCTAGTTGGTAGGCATTCTCCATCTCGGTTTTGATGAGTGTCTTCACCTCTTCCAATTCTGGTTTATAGGCATCAAAGACCAATTCATCATGTACCTGCAACAACATCTTGGTCTTGTAATTCCCTTCTGAGAGTTTTTTATGGATATTGATCATGGCAATTTTGATAATATCCGCCGCACTACCTTGGATAGGCGCGTTTACCGCGTTTCGTTCGGCCGCTCCGCGCACCACGTGATTCCCGGCATTGATGTCTTTTAGATAGCGCCTTCTTCCCAGTACGGTTTGGACATAACCATTGTCACGGGCAAAGTCTACCTGGTCTCCCATGAAGTTTCGGAGTTTGGGATAGGTTTTGTAATACGTGTCTATCAATTCTTTGGCCTCGGACCGACTAAGATCGGTTTGATTGCTCAATCCAAAGGCGGAAACTCCATAAATAATTCCAAAGTTCACTGTTTTGGCGTTGCTACGTTGTTCTCGTGTTACTTCCCCAAGGGGAACGTTAAACACCCGTGCAGCGGTTGAGGCATGAATATCCTCTCCGTTCTTAAAGGCCTCTATCATGGTGTTCTCCTCACTTAGGGCGGCAATGATTCGAAGTTCAATTTGCGAATAATCCGCGGCCAATAAGGTGTAATTTTCATCTCGCGGAATAAAAGCCTTTCGGACTTGGCGACCCCGCTCCGTTCTGATGGGGATATTTTGCAAATTGGGATTGTTACTGCTTAATCGGCCAGTAGCGGCAACAGTCTGCATATAGTCCGTGTGTACCCGACCGCTATGCTTTTGAACCTCATTGGGAAGGGCATCCACATAGGTGCTCTTAAGTTTTGAAAGCCCTCTGAAATCCAATACGTTTTGGATAATCTCATGATCCTTGGCTAAATAGGACAGAACATCCTCAGCGGTGGAATATTGACCTGTTTTGGTCTTTTTGGGCTTGTCCACCAACTTCATTTTTTCAAACAGGATTTCTCCTAATTGCTTTGGTGATGCAATGTTGAACTGTACCCCTGCGGCATCGTAAATTTTTTGTTCAAGGGATTTAATATCGGTGTCCAGATCATCCGAAAGGGAATTTAAAAAACCTTCGTCCAAGTTGATGCCTTCGGTCTCCATATCCGCCAATACCCTGAGTAATGGCACTTCGATGGTTTCAAAAAGCTCGTCCGTTTTGGCTTCTGCCAATTCAGGTCTGAAATGTTGCGCTAACTGCAAGGTGATATCGGCATCTTCAGAGGCATATTCCGTTTGTTTGTCCAAAGGGACTTGGCGCATGCTCAACTGATTTTTACCTTTTTTACCGATAAGTTCGGTAATGGATACCGGACTATAGTTGAGGTAGGTTTCCGCCAAGACATCCATATTATGTCTCATATCCGGATTGATGAGGTAATGAGCCAACATAGTATCAAAGAGCTTTCCACGGACCTCAACCCCATAGTTTTTCATGACCTTTATGTCATACTTCAAATTCTGTCCAATTTTCTCAATCGTCTCCGACTCGAAAAAGGGACGCAGTTGGTCCAAGATTTCCATGGCTTCCTCTCGATTTTCTGGAATAGGGACATAAAAACCTTTTTTTGCCTCCCAGCTAAAGGCAATACCTACCAGTTCCGCCTCCAAAGGATTGATGGATGTGGTTTCGGTGTCAAAACAAACGGAAGTTTGCTGCATGAGCTTTTGCATAAAAAGATTCAGCCCAAGTCCTGAAGATACATTTTGATACAAATGGGAAATGTCGGTTATCGTATTTCTGCTGTTGGCATCTTTTATTGTGGCCGGAGCATCGGCAGGGTTGGCACCAAATAGACTGAATTGACCACTACCTGCTGCCTGAGGTTTGGTCACGGTTTTTGAAGTTGAAGCTTCCACAGGAGCGGCTTCTGTCTCGCCAGAAAATATCTTGGCAAACTGTTCTTTAAGTCGACGAAATTCCAGTTCATCAAAAATCTGCTGTACCTTTCCGCCGTCAGGTTCGGACATTTCATAATCATCTGCATTGAAGGTTACATCGCAATCTATCTTGATTTCGGCCAATTTTCTGGAAAGTCTGCCCAGTTCGGCATTGGCCTCCACCTTTTCTTTCATTTTTCCCTTGAGTTGGTCCGTGTTTGCCAGAAGTTCCTCCATGGAACCAAAATCCGCTAGAAACTTTTTGGCAGTTTTATCACCAACTCCCGGAAGTCCAGGAATGTTGTCACTGGCATCACCCATCATCCCCAAATAATCGATTACTTGGTCTGGGCGCTCCACCCCAAAACGTTTTTGTACTTCGGGGATGCCCCAGATTTCAATCCCATTGCCCATACGGGCAGGGCGATACATAAATATGTTCTCGGAAACCAATTGCCCAAAATCCTTATCAGGTGTCACCATAAAAACCTGGTAGTCTTCCTTTTCGGCTTGTTTGGCCAATGTTCCAATGATATCATCCGCTTCATAACCTGCCAGTTCCACTACGGGGATGTTCATAGCCTTGAGGATATCCTGGATATATGGTACTGCGATTTTTATTGCATCAGGAGTTTCATCCCTGTTGGCCTTGTAAGCTTCAAACAGTTCGGTACGCTCCACACTGCCACCCTTGTCAAAACATACCGCCAAATGGTCCGGCTTCTCCCTTTTGATCACATCAAACAGAGAATTAACGAACCCCATTATGGCGGAGGTATCCATGCCTTTGGAATTGATTCTAGGATTTTTAAGCAGGGCATAGTACCCTCTAAATATCAAAGCGTAGGCATCTAGCAGGAAAAGACGTTTTTGATTGGACATGGTCAAAAATTTGAAGTATGAAATTAGACGTACGAATTACGTATTCGTAAATTTTGTTGAACAGTCTTTAAAAGTAGGGAAAAGTGATAATATTTTGGAATTACCCGCCTTGATAAAAACTTTCCACGGCCTTGTTCTCATGTCCATTTTCAGAGTATTCCCTATAGGTAAAACCAGGGTGAACACAATAACCGCCGGTCTCTCCTTTTTTGTTGACGGCAATAAACCCAATTTGAAAGTCCTTCCTGCCCTCATTTTTTTTCATGATTCGTTTTACACCTTCTTCGCAAGCTTCTTGCGGGGATTTTCCTTGACGCATGAGCTCCACAATTAAAAAACTCCCAACGGTTCGTACAACTTCTTCACCAACTCCCGTGGCGGTGGCACCACCTATCTCATTGTCCACGAAGAGCCCGGCCCCGATTATGGGAGAATCGCCGACCCTTCCGGCCATCTTGTAACCCATACCACTAGTGGTACAGCCTCCAGCAATGTCTCCGTTGGCATCTATGGCCAACATCCCTATGGTATCGTGGTTTTCTATGTTGATTATGGTCTCATATTTGGATGTCTTTTTCCACTCTTCCCATTCTTTTTTGGATTGTTCGGTAAGTAGATTGGTTTTTTCAAAGCCCTGTTCATAGGCGAACAGTTCCGCGCCTAATCCGGCGAGCATGACATGCGGGGTTTCTTCCATTACCTTTCTGGCCACTGAAATTGGATGGGCTATGTTTTCCATGCATAGCACGGCTCCGCAATTAGCATCTTTGTCCATAATACAGGCATCCAGGGTAACCCTTCCTTCACGATCGGGACGTCCTCCAATCCCAACGGTCTGGTTGTTTATATCCGCTTCTTCAACCTTCACTCCAGTTTCAACGGCATCGAGGGCACTACCTTCATTCTCCAAAACTTCCCAGGCTTTTGCAGAAGCATTCATAAAGTTCCAGGTACAGATTACAATCGGTTTTGTGGAGCTGGAGGTGGTTTGCGCAACAGTTGCATTCGATTTGGTATTGCAGGAGGCAAGCACTGGCGCTGATAAAAGTCCGGCCGTGCTCAACCCGGATTTTTTGAGAAACTTTCTTCGTCGCATGAATTGGATGTTTATTTTTAGGCCTGATAAATATAGGGATATGCTAGTAGAAGTTTGCGCCAATTCTTTAGAATCCGCCTTAAATGCCCAAAAGGCCGGGGCAGACCGAATTGAACTTTGTACTGAGCTTGGCGTGGGAGGAATTACTCCTTCGGCAGGCCTTTTGGAATTGGTAAAAAAACGACTTGGTATTCCTGTTCATGTGCTGATTCGCCCACGAAGCGGGCACTTTTCTTACACCAATCACGAAATTGATGTAATGTTGGCCGATATTGACCACTGTCGTTCTTTGAGTGTTGAGGGTGTGGTTATTGGTGCTTTAAAAAAGGATTTTACCCTGGATGGAGATGTGATGAAAACCTTTAAGCAAACAGCAGGGGACATGAAAGTGGTATTCCACAGAGCATTTGATTGGGTTGAGAATCCTATAACTACATTGGAGCAGCTTGAAAATATGGGTATCCATACCATTTTGACTTCCGGTCAGGCTCCCTCGGCAGTGGATGGATTGGAATTGCTCAAAGAATTGCATTCCGTAGCAAACAATGTGACCATTATGGCTGGAGGGGGCGTACATCCGGAGAATGCCCATAAGTTTAAAGAGGTAGGGCTGCAAGCGGTACATCTTTCGGGAACGGTTTTGGGAGAATCACTTTCCTTGGAAGGTAAAATCCCCATGAATTCGAGCAAACATTTACGGGAAGACCGGTTGGCCGTAACAAAACCGGAAACCATTCGTCAAATGGTTCGGAGCGTTAAATAATAGTCAAAAGCTTAAGTTCCAGTATCTAAAAAAATATCTTTACAAAAAAAATGCATGCCTAGATTTTTAATAGTTCTTTCAGTTATTTACCTCGTTATGGCCTTTTATGGGCTACAAGGCTTCAAGACCCTGTTCAAAAGCGTATGGGTGCAGATTGCCTACGGCGTATTTTTCTTGGCTGCTTGGCTCAACTTGATCATTCGGGTACTTAATTATACTCCTGGGGATGGGGTCAGAGGGCAGATCGCGCTTGCCGGAGGAATTTTCTTTTCTTTTTTAATGTTGGCCTTGGTGCTGGGGATTGTATTGCTGCTTGAAGATGTAGTGCGATTGTTTGTGTTCGGATACAACAAGATTTCAGGGGTGGCCGATGATCAAACTAGATTTTTCCCATCACGACGAAAATTCATTAGCGGCATTGCCTTGGGCATTGCGGCACTTCCTTTTGGAGCATTGCTCTATGGTATGTACAAAGGGAAGTATAATTACAAGGTATTAAAGTACGAACTGGAGTTTGATGATCTTCCCGAAGCCTTTGATGGGTATCAGATTACTCAGATTTCCGATGTGCACAGTGGAAGTTTTGACAATAGGGAAAAGGTGGCCTACGGGATTGATTTGATCAATAAGCAACAAAGTGATGTTATCCTGTTTACAGGTGATATGGTCAACGACAAAGCTGTTGAAATGGAGCCTTGGGCAGATTTGTTTTCCACTTTGAAAGCCAAGGATGGGAAATTTTCCATTCTGGGAAATCACGATTATGGGGACTATACGTCATGGCCATCTGATGATGACAAAACACGGAATTTGGAGGATTTAAAAAACCTCCAAAAGGAAATAGGTTTTGATCTCCTATTGGATACCCATCGCTATTTAGAAAAGGACGGACAGCGCATTGCCCTGATGGGTGTGGAAAACTGGGGACGGGGAGGATTTAAAAAAGCTGGTGATTTAGAGAAGGCCAAGAAAGGTATTTCCAAAGAAGATTTTAAAATATTGATGAGCCACGATCCATCGCATTGGGAAGATGTGGTTATTCAGGATGATTATCATTTCCATTTGACCTTGAGCGGACATACGCACGGAATGCAATTTGGCGTCGAGATTCCCGGTTGGGTAAAGTGGAGCCCAGTAAAATGGAGATATAAATATTGGGCTGGGGTTTACCAGGAGCTGGGTCAATTTATAAATGTGAACCGCGGTTTTGGGTTTATTGGATATCCAGGGCGTGTTGGTATCTGGCCTGAAATCACCGTGATCACCCTAAAAAGAAAAGGTTTAACGTGAATTTAACGCACTTCGTTTGGAGTTGAACAAGGGCCTCCACTAAATTTTAACAATTTTTCTTACTTTTGGCTAGTAAACCAGGGAATATACATGTCTAAATTTGGTGAACTTATTGATTTAAAAGTGCCGGTATTACTGGACTTTTATGCAGAATGGAATGAACAATCCACCTCTATGCATCCGGTATTGCGCGATGTGGCCGCGGCCCTTGGAGACAAAGGCAAGGTAATTAAGATCGATGTGGATAAAAACAAGGAATTGTCCCAAGCATTGCGAATAAAAGGCCTTCCAACCTTAATGATCTATAAAAAAGGTGAGATGGTCTGGCGACAGAGCGGTGAACAAGATGCCAATACACTCATTGGTATTTTAAACGAATATATCTAAAACGGGGTTTTTGCCCTGTTTTTTTATCCTGTAACTGTAGTCACTGTATCTTCACCGGTTACCATGGTGTCCACGGGGACAGAATCCAACATATCCGGGTCTACGATTGGGGCCTCTTCCAAATCCTCAAGTTCCTCATCATCCACAAAACTGAACTTGCTGATATATTGTTCCCGCAATACCGCCATCTCTTTTTCAGCAAGATCCCTTTCTTGGTTGTCACTTAGGATATAAATAATTCGTTGATAGGCTTCCATGTCAGCTAGTACGTCATCCAATCTCTCGTACTGCTCATCAAGTGGTATTTCTGCGTAGTATTCCAGCCTTTCCTGATAAATTCCTTTCAATTTTTCAAATAAGACAAGGGCCTTTTCATTTTCACCAACCTTAAAATAACCATCCACAAATGGTTCCACAAATGCGTAAAACCCATATTGCTCCAACGGCATATTGGTCATGGCGATATCTATGATTTCTTTGGCCTTGTCAATCTTGTTTTCCGCAATCAAAGTTTCGGTTAACCTTGCTAGATTACTGCGGAAGGAAAGACCTTGCGAACGGGTTTGTGGGTCATGATAAATAGAAGTGTCCCCAGAATTTCCCCAATCCCATTTTTTCACAATATCGTACATAAGATCGCTATCCACCCTGCCCATCTCAAAGGAACTTTGGTTCTGGGTTTTTATAGGAACCAGTTTGTACACCAAGCCATCTAGTTGCAAATAATCCTTCATCCAGATGTATTCGGCTCGGTCGAAACTTCCCCCTGAAAAATATATTGGGCGTTTCCAATCGTTATTGGCAATGAGATCCAACATGAGGATCCTATTTTTTGGAAGTGCGCCCTGTGGAAGGTCAATATCTATATAATCCACGATTAAGGCGGAATCTTTTGGTTTCACCAAACCGCTCTCCAAAACATTCTTTTTATTGACAGGAATCCGAATCTTATTGGTTGGATAGTAAATTATGTTCAAGGTCCCCTCGGGAATATCACTTACGTCGGCACCCTGCTTTTCCAGCAAGTAACGGTATCTGGTCTGTGGTTTATCGCTACCAATCCAATTGATAAAGTCCTTGATGTCCCATCGGCTGTCCGTTATGCCTTGGTAATAAACAGCATCCCTGGAACCATAACGATACTTGTCATGGGTAAGCTGCGAAGGGATAGGGTCGCTATCATAAGCTTTTCGTTTCATTTGATCGATATACCAATCCGTGGCAAAGAGACTGGTGTTCACAATACGTACATCTGTTCTGTGTCCTTCTATCTCTTGTGCATACCATAATGGGAAGGTGTCGTTGTCCCCGATGGTGAAGAGTATAGCTCCTGCATCTTCCTCGCAGGAATCCAAGTAGGCCTTTGCCGTTGATCGGGCTGTGTATCGACCTGAGCGATCGTGGTCATCCCAATTTTGAAAGGCCATTAACAGAGGAACTGCCAGCAGACAGATTGTGGTTATTGCCGGGGCAGCTATTTTGGCTGACAACAATTTTCTGAACTCATCAAAAAGCCCATAAACTCCAATACCTATCCAAATACAAAAAATATAGAATGATCCTACCAGTGAATAATCCCGCTCTCTTGGCTGAAAGATATAGGGATTGGTATAAAACTGGATGGCAAGACCGGTGAACATAAAAAATACAAAGAGCACCCAGAATTGCTTTGGGTTTCGGGAAATCTGAAACACTATGCCTAAAATTCCGAGGAGCAAGGGCAAAAAGAAGTAGGTGTTTCGGGCTTTATTGTTCTTCCAATCACTTGGGAGGTTGTCCTGGCTCCCCAATCTCATACTATCTACAAAACCTATTCCACTGAGCCAGTTTCCGTTTTCGTCGTAGCGTCCCTGAACATCATTCTGTCTTCCCGCAAAATTCCACATGAAATATCGCATGTACATATACCCAAACTGAAATTCAAATAGGTAGCGGATGTTTTGTCCTAAAGAAGGAGGTTCCACTTCAATGTAGTCGCTAAATTCCCGAAGGAACCGAATATATTGATCAGTGTCCAGTTCGCCGCTATCAAATGCACTTTTGAACTGGGCCACAGCATCCCTTAAATCGTTCTGGGAGATGTACTCGGACTTAATCTTGAAATCCAATACTCCAAAATAACGCATGTAGTTTTCCGCGTGCTGATCGCTCCATAAGCGGGGAAGTATACCTACATGTTTGCTATTGGGTCCTTGAATGGCCCCTTTGTAATTGTTTACTATAACATATTTGCCGAGCTTCTCATCTTTCTCATATTTTGGACGATCATCTTGGTCTTCACCTGCTGGCGCAAATGTATCGGAGTAATAAGCTCCATAAAAAGGACTTTCAACACCTGGATATTGCTCTCTGTTATAATAGGCCAAAAGTGAACGGGCGTCCGACGGATTGTTTTCGTTCACTACCGTATTGGCATTGGCGCGAATGGGCAACATAAGCCAAGACGAGAACCCCAATAGAAGGAACATGAGGCAAAGGACGATTAAATTTCCAGCATGGAAACCATTTTTTCGTGTATAACGTAATCCAAAATAAAAGGCAGCGATAAACAATAGCCCCATGATTATGGTCCCCGAATTGAAAGGTAATCCTATGCTATTGATAAAGAACACTTCACTCCATCCAAAAAGTTTTAGCACATAGGTAAGGGAGAACTTGTAGACCAGCATCAAAATGGTCACAACAGCAATATTGGCCAACAAGAAATTTTTAACGGTGGTCTTCTTGTACTTCTTAAAGTAAAAAAGCAATCCTATTGATGGAATGGCAAGGAAACCCATAAACTGGATTCCGAACGTAAGACCGATCATGAAACATATGAGCAATAACCATCGGTGTCCTCTTTGGTCTTCTAAGTTATCCGTCCATTTCAATCCAAGCCAAAGCAGTAAGGCCATAATAAGACTCGCCATTGCATAAACTTCGGTTTCTACTGCATTGAACCAAAAACTGTCTGAAAAAGTAAAGGCCAGGGCACCAACTAAACCACTGCCAAAAACGGCTATGGCCTTAGCGTTGGATAAATCCTTCTTTTTGGAAATCATTTTCTGGGTTAAATTGGTAATGGTCCAGAATGTGAACAGCACAGCAAAGGCACTGGAAACAACTGAAACTGCATTGACCATTAGAGCGACCTTGGAAGGGTCGTTGAAAGCAAACATGGCAAAAAAAGCACCTATCATTTGTAGCAAGGGTGCACCTGGTGGGTGACCTACCTGTAACTTTGCGGAAGTGGTAATATACTCTCCGGCATCCCAAAAACTTCCTGTGGGTTCAACCGTTAAGGCATAGACAATAAATGCTATGGCAAAGGATACCCATCCAAGGATGGTGTCCCATTTTTTGAAGTCTTTTGCAAACATAAATATGGTGTTTACCGGATTGGGGCGAATTTAGTAAATATAGTAGAGACGATGGTGGAATTTTGGAAAAGCTTTAACAGGCTTTTTTCCTGAAAAAATAGTTCTGATTATTTCGAAAATATTTGCCGAAACCAAAGTTTGTTATAAATTTGCACCCTCTTAATGGCAAATGGCCCATGGTGTAATTGGCAACACAGCTGGTTTTGGTCCAGTCGTTCTAGGTTCGAGTCCTAGTGGGCCAACAGAAAGAGTTAAATCCCGATTTCTAAGGAAATTGGGATTTTTTGTTTGGAGTAATTTGGGTACTTTCAACTCAAAACTGGTCCACTGAACTATGAGTCACCTTAGATTAATATCACTTCTCACCATTTTACTATTGGCTTTTGGTTGCAAGAACAATGAGCTAAAGAAGAAGCAGACCCACAAAAACCCAAATATTGTTTTCATTTTGGCCGATGATCTTGGTTACGGTGATATCACTGCCTTTAACAAGCACAGCAAAATCAAAACTCCCCAATTGGATTTATTGGCAAGAGAAGGTATGATGTTTACCGATGCCCATACCTCTTCAGCGGTTTGTACCCCTACGCGATATGGTATTATTACAGGCCGCTACAATTGGAGAAGTAGTCTAAAGGAGGGTGTATTGTTAGGTGCTTCCAAGGCCTTGATTCCGAATTCAAGAACAACAGTGGCTTCCATTTTAAAGGAAAAAGGATATAACACAGCTTTTATTGGGAAATGGCATTTAGGTTGGGACTGGGCACTTAAAAATCCAGAGCTGGAACCAACAACAGGTTGGCAAGACACCACATTCACCAATATTGATTATACAAAGCCGGTGAAGAACACCCCAAATGATTTGGGATTTGAGTATGCTTACGGGCATAGCGGCTCCTTGGATATGGCTCCCTATGTTTATGTGGAAAATGGGATGGCGACTGAAATTCCTGAAGAAACCACGGTCAGTAGGGGGAAATATTCTTGGTGGAGGAAAGGGCCCACATCCAAAGATTTCGTTCATGAAGACGTTACTCCTAACTTTTTTCGAAGGGGCATAGACTATATAAAGGAACATGCGCAGGACGAAAACCCTTTTTTTCTTTACCTGGCATTACCATCACCGCATACCCCAATTTTACCTTCGGCGGAATGGCAGGGTAAAAGTGGATTGAACCCATATGGGGATTTTATGATGATGGTGGATGATTACGTGGGACAATTGAACACGGCTATCAAAAAATCTGGTGCAGAGCAAAATACCCTTGTTATTTTCACGAGTGACAACGGGTGTTCGCCTGCAGCCAAAATTGAAGAACTTGTTGAAGAAGGACACAATCCCAGTCATATATATAGAGGCCATAAAGCAGATATTTTTGAAGGTGGACATCGAGTGCCTTTTTTGGTGAAATGGCCCAAAAAGGTGAAAGCAGGTTCCAAAAACACCCAAACCATCTGCACTACTGATTTTGCTGCCACTTGTGCCGCTATTGTTGGGTATGAGCTTAAAAACAACGAAGCGGAGGATAGTTATAATATGCTGCCCTTATTTGAGGGGGATTTTTTTGCTGGAGAATTTAGAGAGGCTACGGTGCATCATTCCATCAACGGGAGCTTTGCCATTCGCAAAGGGGATTGGAAACTGATTCTGTGTCCTGGTTCTGGAGGATGGAGCTATCCGACACCTATGGATAAGGATGTGTTGAAAGAACTGCCCAAACTGCAATTGTATAATTTAAAAGATGACCCTGGTGAGGCCCAAAATCTACAGTCTTCAAATCCGCAAAAAGTGGAAGAGCTCAAAAGTTTGCTTACCAAATATGTTCAGGATGGAAGGAGTACGCCAGGTGAATCCCAAAAAAACGATGGTGATGAGAATATTTGGGAACAATTGTGGTGGATGCAGGAATCAGATTAAAACCATTGCAATACCTTCATGGACAACAATTTTGCAAACTCTATATTTATTGTATCTTTGCACCACTGAACGGATATAATTGTATTCATGAGGGGACTTCTAGTCCCCTCTTTTATTACTTGATTTTATGCTGAAGGAGAAAGTAACATCGCTGTTGGACAAAGCCTTGGAGGAACATCCTTCGCTTTTCCTTATCGATTTTACGATGGGAAGCGATAACACGATCAGGGTAGTGTTGGACGGTGATCAGGGTGTGAATCTTCAGGACTGCATGAACATTAGCAGGGCCATAGAGCACAATTTGGATCGGGAAGACGAGGATTTTTCACTTGAGGTGACCTCGGCCGGCGCCACATCACCTTTGGAGCTGCCCCGTCAGTATAAAAAAAATATTGGTAGAAAATTAGCGGTCAAAACGGAAGATAAAGAGTTGGAAGGAACTTTGACCGAAGCCACAACGGATACTATTACCTTGGAGTGGAAGGCCAGAGAGCCCAAGCCTGTGGGTAAAGGAAAAGTTACGGTACAGAAGAAGGAGGTGATTCCATTTTCTGATATCCATAAAGCAAAAGTTATTTTAAAATTTTAATTGTAGTTCAAAAATGGAAAACCTAGCGCTCATCGAATCCTTTTCGGAGTTTAAGGACGATAAGTTTATTGATAGGGTAACCTTAATGGCCATTTTGGAGGATGTCTTCAGAAATGCCTTGAAAAAGAAGTTTGGTTCAGATGAGAACTTCGATATCATAATCAATCCAGATAAAGGGGATTTGGAAATTTGGAGGAACCGAATCGTGGTTGAAGATGGAGAGGTGGAAGAACCCAATGAGGAGATATCGCTTACTGAAGCCAGAAAGATTGAACCTGACTTTGAGGTAGGTGAAGATGTTTCCGAAGAAGTGAAACTTATGGATCTGGGAAGAAGGGCTATCTTGGCGTTGCGCCAAAACCTCATTTCCAAAATTCATGAGCACGACAATACCACTATTTATAAGCAGTTCAAGGACTTGGAAGGTGAAATCTATACGGCTGAAGTGCATCATATTCGCCATAAGGCCATTATTTTATTGGATGACGAAGGGAATGAGATCATTCTTCCAAAGGATAGGCAAATTCCATCTGACTTCTTCCGCAAAGGGGATAATGTAAGAGGGGTAATAGAAAGCGTGGAGCTGAAAGGCAATAAGCCCGCCATTATTATGTCCAGAACTTCTCCGGCATTCTTGGAACAATTGTTCTTCCAAGAAATTCCTGAAGTTTTCGATGGTTTGATCACCATCAAGAAAGCGGTCAGGATTCCAGGGGAAAAAGCCAAAGTAGCTGTGGACTCTTATGATGATAGAATTGACCCTGTAGGTGCTTGTGTGGGTATGAAAGGAAGTCGTATTCATGGAATTGTGCGCGAGCTGGGGAATGAAAATATAGATGTTATCAACTGGACGAATAATTCCCAATTGATGGTGACAAGGGCTTTGAGTCCTGCTCGGGTTTCGTCTGTTAAGTTGAATGATGAAAAGAAAACTGCCCAAGTATACTTGAAGCCTGAGGAAGTGTCCAAGGCTATCGGTAGGGGAGGTCACAATATTAGATTGGCCGGTCAATTAACTGGTTATGAGATTGATGTATTCCGTGAAGGTGTCGAGGAGGATGTGGAGCTTACCGAGTTCTCGGATGAAATAGAGGCATGGGTAATCGAAGAGTTCAAGAAAATTGGACTGGATACCGCACGAAGTGTTTTGGAGCAGGAAGTAGGGGACTTGATCAAGCGTACTGATTTGGAAGAGGAAACTGTTCAGGAGGTAGTGCGCATTCTCAAAGAGGAATTTGAAGATTAAACTATATATTAGCAGCGAATTTTAGGGCTAGGAAAAACAATTTATGGCAGGAAACCCAACAATAAGACTTAATAAAGTTCTCAGGGAATTGAACATTTCTTTGGATCGGGCTGTGGACTATCTCTCATCTGCTGGGCATGATATAGAGGCAAGGCCTACCACAAAGATCACGGATGAAGTGTATCAGGTGCTGTTGGATGAGTTCCAAACGGATAAGAGCAAAAAAGTAGCCTCCAAGGAAGTTGGTGAGGAAAAGAGGAAGGAAAAAGAGGCGCTCAGAATCCAAATTGAGCAGGAGCAGGAAGAACGTAGGCTTGCCAGGGAAAAGAGAAATGCCGAGCAAGTTATCAAGGCGAAAGCCGAATTATCCGGTCCTAAAACTGTAGGTAAAATAGATCTCGAGAAAAAACCGGAGGCTCCTAAAACCGAGGAAGAACCAAAGGTGGCCGAAACTGAGAAGGCACCAGAGGAAACCAAAGTGGAGGAGAAGGTCGTGCCAGAAACTAAAAAGGTTGAGGTAGAGAAGCCAGCGGAGGACAAAAAAGCCGCCGAGGCGCCTAAGGAGCCAGAGGCCATTCAGACCCAATACAAGAAACTTTCCGGTCCCAAGATAACCGGTGATAAAATTGACCTTTCCAAATTTGCACGACCAAAGAAGAAAAAGGAAGAGGTCAAAAGCTCTGACAAAGCTTCGGATAGTTCTACGGACCGCAAGAAGCGGAGAAAACGTATTGTAAGCAAGAATTCCCAACAATCCGGTAACGGACGTCAAAACCAAAGAGGTGGAAGCGGTCCGGGAAGAAGGGGACAGCGAAGTTCGGTTCCAAAGGTGGAGCCAACAGAGGAGGAAGTTCAAAAACAGGTGCGGGAGACCCTCGAAAAACTTCAAGGGAAATCCAATAAGGGCAAAGGAGCCAAGTATAGAAGGGAGAAACGAGATCAACACAGGCAGCAGACTGAAAAGGATCTTGAACAGCAGGAACTTGAAAGTAAAATCCTTAAGGTTACCGAATTTGTTACCGTGAATGAGGTGGCCACTATGATGAACGTTTCCACTACCCAGATCATATCCGCCTGTATGTCATTGGGAATTATGGTGACCATGAACCAGCGTTTGGATGCTGAGACCCTTTCGATTGTGGCGGAGGAATTTGGTTATGAAGTAGAATTCGTTACCGCTGAAATTGAGGAGTCTATTGAAGAAGATGTGGATGCTCCGGAGGATTTGCAGGCACGAGCCCCTATTGTTACGGTAATGGGTCATGTTGACCATGGTAAAACATCTTTGTTGGATTACATTCGTAAAGAAAACGTAATCGCCGGTGAAAGTGGAGGTATTACCCAGCACATTGGTGCTTACGGCGTAACACTTGAAGACGGGCAAAAAATAACCTTCTTGGATACTCCGGGTCACGAGGCCTTTACCGCTATGCGTGCTAGGGGTGCGCAAGTAACGGATATTGCTATTATTGTGGTGGCCGCTGATGATGATATTATGCCACAGACCAAGGAGGCCATTAGTCACGCCCAAGCAGCCAGTGTTCCTATTGTTTTCGCGATAAACAAGATAGATAGGCCAACGGCCAATCCAGATAAGATTAAGGAAGGTCTTGCCGGCATGAATTTGCTGGTGGAAGATTGGGGAGGAAAAATCCAGTCCCATGATATATCGGCCAAAACTGGACAGGGAATCAACGAACTTTTGGAAAAGGTGCTTTTGGAAGCGGAATTATTAGAGCTCAAGGCCAACCCGGATAGGCTTGCCACCGGTACCGTTGTGGAAGCTTTCTTGGATAAAGGTCGTGGATATGTCTCAACTATTTTGGTGCAATCCGGTACCTTGGAGATAGGTGATTATGTATTGGCGGGGACTTGCAGTGGTAAGGTGAAAGCCATGCAGGATGAACGTGGAAAAAATATTGAAAAGGCTGGTCCGGCTACTCCAATATCAATTTTAGGATTGGATGGTGCACCGCAGGCCGGGGATAAGTTCAATGTATTGGATGATGAGAGGGAGGCCAAGCAAATAGCTGCCAAACGTTCGCAATTACAGCGTGAGCAATCCGTTAGGACGCAGCGACATATTACGCTTGATGAAATTGGAAGACGTATCGCCCTAGGTGACTTCCAGGAATTGAACATAATCCTTAAGGGTGATGTGGATGGATCCGTGGAAGCCTTGACCGATTCTTTCCAGAAACTCTCTACGGATGAAATCCAGGTGAACATCATCCATAAAGGTGTTGGAGCCATCACGGAATCTGATGTGCTGTTGGCAAGTGCTTCAGATGCGATTATCATCGGATTTAATGTAAGGCCCATGGGTAATGCGCGTACCGTAGCCGATAAGGAGGAAATTGATATTAGAATGTACTCCATTATCTATGATGCGATCAACGATCTTAAGGATGCCATGGAAGGAATGCTTTCCCCGGAAATGAAAGAAGAGATTACCGGTAATGCGGAAATTCGTGAAACCTTTAAGATTTCCAAGATTGGTACCATTGCAGGTTGTATGGTGACCAGTGGCAAGGTATTTAGAAACTCACAAATTCGTTTGATCAGGGATGGCGTCGTTATCTTTACAGGAGAGCTGACTTCATTGAAACGATTCAAAGACGATGTGAAGGAGGTTTCAAAAGGTTATGATTGTGGTCTGCAGATTAAGAACTACAATGATATCAAGGAAGGTGATATAGTTGAAGCCTTCCAAGAGGTAGCCGTTAAGAAGAAACTTTAATAAATCAATATTAATAAGTCCCGCTTCGGCGGGATTTTTTTTGCACAATATTTTGGGGTGGGATGTCGATTTTCGGCAAATAGCTGGTAGTCTGTGGCCTTTAAGTCTAGATTTTTGAATCCAGTAGGTCCCCGTAGTTTAGGATGCTGTTAAAATGGGACTTTGTTTTGGCGATGCACCTGAACCTATCTGGAACTGCTCTCCGGTTTTAGGAGCATGGCATCGGGGTATTTTTTGCGGACTTCGAGGTATTTGCGTTCAGCTTCCAATTTGGTCTTGAATTTTCCCAAACGAACACGATAAGTAGGTGATTCAAATTCAATTTTGGAATACCATCCCGGGAAATCAATATCAATTTTGGATTTTAGGTTTTGTGCCTTTTGATAGCTTCCAAAACCTACTTGGATTTGATAATAATCTGCCTTGGAATTGACTTGGGTGTACAACTTCATCAACTCATCAATCCTTGGGTCTTGATTTATACTGACCTGACCTTCCTGTGCAGAAAGATGAAAAGTCAAACCTAACAAAAACAATGTCAATACAGGGGTTTTCATAGTAAATGGTTCCTTACCAATTATGTATACGTGCAAATGTAAATTTTTAGTGTATAACCACTGGTCTTTTATGTTATTTAGAATCCTTATAAATTAGAAATTATAGATCCATTAACATTTTGAAAAAAGACCTTATGTCGTACTTTTGTCTGCGATTTTAGGCCATCCAAAAGCTATTGTTCTCAGTATCAATTGGAATAATCGTGCCAAAGATTTCGATAGAAATTCTGTTAGTATGAAAAAGGTTTTATACCGCCATCTATTTTCAAAAGTTTTAGGTTTCTCTCTCCTACTTTTTTCCGTTTCATTTTATGCGCAAGAAGAAGCTGCTCCAACTGAGGTTGTTGCAGAAGCTGCTGGTGGAGGTGATCCAGTGAAGGGAAAGCAGTTGTTCAACCAGAATTGTGCGGCGTGCCACGCTTTGGACCGAAAAATGACCGGTCCTGCCTTGGCCAATGTGGAAAGCAGGTTGTCCGAAGACGAGGGATTGGACAAGGAATGGCTTTACACTTGGATCAAGAACAGCCCCGGGATGATCAAATCCGGGGATGCCTATGCCAACAAAATTTACGCAGAGTATAACCAAGCGGCAATGACCGCTTTTCCTACATTGTCCAATCAGGATATAGATGATATTTTGGCATATACCGCGGCACCACCCCCAGCGCCGGTCGCTGCAGCAGCTTCTGGTGCAACCGCAGCCACAACTGAATCTGGAAGTGGTATTTCCAATGAGATTATTCTTGGAGCCTTGGCATTGGTATTCGGTCTCTTGGTGGTTATGCTGATTTTGGTCAACAATACGCTAAGGCGAATTGCCGAGGCCAATGGTGTTGTTATCGAAAAAGATAAAGCTGATAAAGGACTTCCAATTTGGAAAGCTTTTGTTAAGAATCAGTTCCTGGTATTGGTCACTGCCATCTTTCTTTTGTTGGCAAGTGGATATTTTGCCTACGGTTGGATGATGCAGGTTGGAGTGGATCAGGGATATGCTCCAGTACAGCCAATTCACTACTCCCATAAGATCCATGCAGGAGATAACAAGATAGAGTGTAAGTACTGTCACTCATCTGCAAGGGTTTCGAAGCACTCGGGTATTCCCGCATTGAATGTATGTATGAATTGTCATAAATCAATTTATGAATACAAGGGTAATCCAGAAGGACCAAGTGCAGAGGATGTGGCGAATGGGTATACCAATGAATTCTACACAGGGGAAATAAAAAAATTGTATAAAGCAGTTGGTTGGGACGAGGAGAACCAGAGATACACTGGTGAGACTCAACCTGTAGAGTGGGTAAGGATTCATAATCTGCCCGATTTTGCTTATTTCAATCACTCTCAGCACGTATCCGTAGCAGGTATCGAATGTCAAACTTGCCATGGTCCTGTTGAGGAGATGGAAGTCATGTACCAGTTCGCTCCATTGACCATGGGATGGTGTATTAATTGTCACAGGGAAACAAATGTGAAAATGGAAGGCAACGAATACTATGAGGCCATTCATGCTGAGCTTTCCAAGAAATATGGAGTAGAGGAGCTTACGGCGGCCATGATGGGCGGTTTGGAATGTGGTAAGTGCCACTATTAAAAATAAAAGAAGATAATCTCAGATATATCGTATGGCATCAAACAAAAAATACTGGAAGAGCGAAGCGGAGTTAAATCCGAACGATTCCATTGTTGAGGCGCTAAGAAATAACGAATTCACAGAGCAGATTCCCGTAGATGAGTTTTTGGGAGATAAAGAGAATCTGTCGGAAACTGCTACTAGTCGAAGAGACTTTTTGAAGTACGTTGGTTTTAGTACTGCAGCTGCTACGGTTGCGGCTTGTGAAGGGCCTGTTCATAAATCCATTCCCTATGTGGTTCAACCGGACAATATCGTTCCGGGAGTGGCCAATTATTATGCTACTACCATTGCAGATGGATTTGACTTTGCAAGTGTTTTGGTAAAGACACGGGAAGGAAGGCCGATCAAGATCGAAAACAATACCTACGCTAAAGTTAATGGAGATGCCAATGCTAGGGTGAACGCATCCGTATTGTCACTTTATGATAGTAAAAGGGTTCAGGGGCCTATGCAAAATGGGGAACCTGTAGAATGGAATATTTTAGATGCCAATGTAAAGGCTAAATTGGGAAGTCTCAAGGGGTCCAATCGTCAAATTGTTTTGTTGACGCAGACCTATGCAAGTCCGTCTACCGATAAATTGATTGCGGAGTTCAAAGCGGAATATGGGGATAGTGTAAACCATGTGGTTTATGATGCCATTTCCGAGGACGCTGCGCTAAATGCTTTCAATGCTGCCTATGGCAAAAGAGCTTTGCCGGATTACGATTTTGAAAAAGCTGACTTGATAGTTTCTTTCGGTGCTGATTTCTTGGGAGATTGGCAAGGTGGAGGCTATGACAGTGGTTATGCAAAAGGACGTGTGCCCAAGAATGGGAAAATGTCCAAGCATGTGCAGTTGGAGGCTAATATGTCTCTGACGGGTGCAAATGCGGACAAGCGTTACCCCATGACGCCTACCCAGCAGAAAATTGCCTTGGCCAAATTGTATGGCAAGCTTAATGGCAGCAATGTGGGTGGTGGAACTTCTGAAGTTGATGCAGCTGTGGAAAGTGTAGCGGCGCAAATCAGAAAAGCAGGAAATAAAGCGGTTGTTGTGACCGGTCTAAATGATATTAACGCTCAAACTGTGGTGTTGGCCATCAACAAATTGTTGGCCAGTGAGGCGTTTGATGCTGAAAACCCAAAATTTGTACGCCAAGGAGATACCGCCAAAGTGTCCAAATTGGTTACAGATATGAATGCTGGCCGTGTGGGATTGTTGATTATGGATGGAGTTAATCCTGCCTATTCACTTCCCAATGCTGCTGAGTTTATTGAAGGAGTTGGAAAGGTTGATGTTTCTGTTAGTTTTTCATTTAACAATGATGAAACGGCCCAATCTTCACAATTTGTTGCCGCTGCGTCCCACTATTTGGAATCTTGGGGAGATGCGGAGATTAAAAAAGGACAATATAGTTTGATGCAGCCCGCAATTCGCGAGTTGTTTGATACGCGCCAGTTCCAGTCGGCCTTGTTGAATTGGATGGGCAGTGAGCAGAGCTATTACGAATACATTAAAGACAATTGGAATACCAATCTGTTGCAAGGTGGTGACTGGAATAAAGCATTACAAGACGGTGTTTTTGTTCCGGCGGCCGTGACTGATGCCGATGCTGAAGGAGCTGCTACGGTGATATCTGAAACGGATGAGGAGACTGAGGAAGTGGAGAGCATTGCGCCGATATCGGCTGCTGTCCGTTCTCTGGTTAATGCAACTAGTCAAGGAACCGAATTGGTGCTTTACTCTAAAGTGGGCATGGGAGATGGTAAACAGGCCAACAACCCATGGTTGCAGGAATTTCCTGATCCAATTTCCAGGGTTTCGTGGGATAATTATGTTACTATTTCCAAGGCTGACGCCACGGCATTAGGTTTGGAAAATACCAACGTGGCCAATGGAGGTCTAAATGGTAGTTATGTGAATCTTACCGTTGACGGAACCACTTTGGAACGTGTGCCGGTCATCATTCAGCCCGGTCAAGCAGGAGGTACAGTTGGTCTTTCCTACGGATACGGAAGGGAAGCTGGAATGAAAGAAGAAATGGCAACTGGAGTAAATGCCTATGCATTGTACAAGGATTTTTCCAATGTGCAATCGGTAAGCGTTGAAAAAGCAGCAGGAGAGCATGAGTTTGCCTGCGTTCAGTTACATAAAACATTGATGGGGCGTGGGGATATCATCAAGGAAACTACCTTGGAGATTTTCAATACCAAGGACCACCATGAGTGGAATCCAATGCCACATGTAAGTCTAAATCACCAAGAGATCCCTGTTACTTCCCCAGATGCCGATTTATGGGAGGAGTTTGATCGTTCTATTGGACATCATTTCAACCTGTCCATCGACTTAAATGCCTGTACAGGTTGTGGGGCGTGTGTTATCGCATGTCATGCAGAAAATAATGTACCCGTTGTTGGAAAAGAGGAAATTCGTCGTTCAAGGGATATGCACTGGTTGCGTATCGATAGGTACTATTCTTCGGAAGAAAGTTTTGAACAAGACAATGAGAAGAAGGAAGGTATGGAAGGCCTGTTCGGGGACAATGGTGCCTTGGGCGGTTTTGGTGAGATGGAAGATGCATCGGCCAATCCCCAGGTTGCATTCCAGCCGGTAATGTGTCAACACTGTAACCATGCGCCTTGTGAAACAGTTTGTCCTGTGGCGGCAACCTCGCACGGCAGACAGGGTCAAAACCATATGGCTTATAACCGTTGTGTGGGTACAAGATATTGTGCCAACAACTGTCCTTATAAAGTACGTCGATTCAACTGGTTCTTGTACCATGACAATGAGGAGTTCGATTTCAACATGAACAATGATTTGGGTAAAATGGTCATCAATCCAGATGTCAACGTACGTTCCCGAGGTGTAATGGAAAAATGCTCTATGTGTATTCAAATGACACAAAAGACCATTTTGGATGCAAAGAGGGATGGACGCGTCGTTAAGGATGGCGAGTTCCAAACTGCATGTTCGTCTGCTTGTAGCAGTGGCGCCATGGTATTTGGTGACGTTAATGACGAGCACAGTAAAGTGTCCGAGTTGAAACATGATGATAGAATGTACCATTTGTTGGAGCATGTGGGTACCAAACCCAATGTGTTCTACCATGTTAAGGTGAGAAATACCAACGAGGCTTAATCAATAAATAAGAAGTAACTAGAAGATATATTATGGCGTCGCATTACGAAGCACCTATTCGAAAGCCCTTAGTACTTGGAGACAAAGGATACCACGATGTAACTGTGGATATTGCTGCTCCGGTTGAGGGAAAGGCCAACAAACAATGGTGGATTGTGTTTACCATTGCCTTGGTGGCATTCCTTTGGGGTCTAGGATGTATCATTTATACCATTTCAACAGGTATTGGGGTTTGGGGTCTTAACCGAACCGTAAACTGGGCATGGGATATCACCAACTTTGTATGGTGGGTAGGTATAGGTCACGCAGGTACCTTGATTTCAGCGGTATTGCTGTTGTTCCGTCAGAAATGGAGAATGGCCATTAACCGCTCTGCGGAAGCGATGACCATCTTCTCGGTGATTCAGGCAGGTCTGTTCCCGATTATACACATGGGGCGTCCATGGTTAGGGTATTGGGTACTTCCCATTCCCAACCAATTTGGTTCGTTATGGGTTAACTTTAATTCACCTCTCCTATGGGATGTGTTCGCGATTTCCACCTACCTTTCGGTTTCCTTGGTGTTCTGGTGGACTGGATTGCTTCCAGATTTCGCTATGATTCGCGACAGGGCGATAAAGCCTTTCCAAAAGAAAATATACAGCCTGTTGAGTTTTGGTTGGACAGGTAGGGCCAAAGACTGGCAGCGTTTCGAGGAAGTTTCCTTGGTTTTGGCCGGTTTGGCTACTCCTTTGGTACTTTCTGTGCACACCATTGTATCCTTTGACTTTGCCACGTCGGTAATTCCTGGTTGGCATACAACTATTTTCCCGCCTTATTTTGTTGCGGGTGCGATTTTCTCCGGATTCGCGATGGTAAATACACTTTTGATCATCATGCGAAAGGTATGTAATCTTGAAGCTTATATCACGGTTCAGCATATTGAGTTGATGAATATCGTAATCATGATCACAGGTTCCATTGTGGGTTGTGCCTATATTACGGAGCTCTTTATCGCATGGTATTCCGGTGTGGAATACGAGCAATATGCATTCTTGAACAGGGCTACTGGACCTTATTGGTGGGCCTACTGGTCCATGATGACCTGTAACGTGTTCTCACCACAGTTCATGTGGTTTAAGAAATTGCGTACCAGTATCATGTTCTCTTTCTTTATCTCTATCGTGGTGAACATTGGAATGTGGTTTGAGCGTTTCGTTATTATTGTTACCTCTTTGCACAGGGATTACTTGCCATCTTCTTGGACCATGTTCTCTCCAACCTTTGTGGACATAGGAATCTTTGTGGGAACTATTGGGTTCTTCTTTGTACTGTTTTTATTGTACTCCAGAACATTCCCGGTAATCGCCCAGGCTGAGGTGAAATCTATCTTAAAGGCTTCAGGTGAGCGATATAAAAAACTTCGGGATGCCGGAAAACCTTTATATGAAAAGCCATCAAAGGCCGGAAAGGTAGAAAAAGTCGAGGCTAAGGTAGAAAAGCCCGAAGCGGAAGAGAAACAGGTGTCGTCACTATTGGATGCTATCGGGACATTTGATGCGGATAAGCAGACTGCCGATGATTTGAAAAAAGTTAAGGGTATTGGTCCTCAAATGGAGGAGACCCTAAACCAAATCGGAATCTACACTTTTGAACAAGTAAGTAAGATGACCGAAAAAGAATATGACCTATTGGATTCCATTACCGGGTCGTTCCCAGGAAGGGCACAACGCGATGATTGGGCCGGACAGGCGAAAAAATTAAACGATAAAAAGTAGTTATGGCTTCAAAAGTTATACAGGCACTTTATACTGATGACGATGTGTTGATGCATGCCGTGAAAAAGGTCAGGGCGGATCACCATCATATAGAAGAGGTTTATACTCCTTTCCCAGTACACGGTTTGGACAAGGCTATGGGCTTGGAGGATACTCGTATCGCCATTACTTCATTCATGTATGGCTGTTTGGGACTTGCGGTGGCGATTGTGATGATGAATTATATCATGATTGACGACTGGCCTCAAGATATTGGGGGTAAGCCAAGTTTTAGCTATTTGGAGAATATGCCCGCTTTCGTTCCAATTATGTTCGAGTTGACCGTGTTCTTTGCGGCGCATTTAATGGTAATCACCTTTTACCTAAGAAGTAGAATGTGGCCTTTCAAGAAGGCGGAAAATCCGGATGTTAGAACAACGGACGACCATTTTTTGATGGAAGTTGGGATACACGATAACGAAGATGAGTTGACTGCATTATTGTGGGAAACAGGAGCAGTGGAACTAAAAGTTACAGAAAAGGAGTCTTAATACTATGAAGCGTATCGGAAAAATAAGTATGGTCTTGGCATTGGTCCTTCTAATGACTTCTTGCTTTGATAAAAATAGTCCCAACTATCAGTACATGCCCAATATGTACGAATCAGTTGGCTATGAAACCTACGAAGGTGTTGATAACGGATTGTTTCCTCAGGGAACTGAAGCTTTACTTCCTGCTGAAAACACCGTGGCAAGGGGATATTTGCCTTATAAATTTGAAAACACTCCCGAAGGAAAGGATTTGGCTCGTTTAGAACCTAGTCCATTGGATTCTTTGGATATGGAAACCAATCTGGCAAAAGGAAAGGAATTGTACGATATCTACTGCGCCATTTGCCATGGCCCTAAGGGAAAAGGACAGGGAACTCTTGTTAAGCGCGAAAAGATATTGGGTGTGCCCAGTTATGATGACGTTGCACGTAACATCACTGTGGGAAGTACCTATCATACCATATACTACGGACTGAACTCCATGGGGTCCTATGCCGCCCAGTTGGCCAATGAGGAAGAAATGTGGCAGGTTTCCGAGTATGTGATGAAATTAAAGGAAGACCTAACAAAATAATTGGATTAGTATACTATGTACACGTTTTCAAACAGACTTAAAATAGGATCTTTCATTGCCATGGCAGTGGGACTGATTTTTTTGGCAATCGGTTTTATTTCTGCCCCAAGTACGGTGGAGGAAGCTAAAGCCATAGTGGCCGCTGCCCATGATGATGGTCACGGGGGAGGACATGGTGAGGTGAATGCCCATGAAGGAGGAAATGAAGGACATGGTGCTTCGACCGCCCATGGAGAAGAAGCTGCTCACGATGCCTCGCATGATGAGCACCTATTGCACCAATTACAGAATAGACCTTGGTCGGCGCTGTATGTTGCTGCCTTCTTTTTCTTTATGATTTCATTGGGGGTGTTGGCATTTTACGCTATTCAACGAGCCGCACAGGCAGGATGGTCCCCTCTTCTGTTTAGGGTTATGGAAGGGATAACGGCTTATTTGGTGCCTGGTGGAATAATCGTTTTTGTAATCTTGGTACTTTCCGTACTGCACATGAACCACATGTTTGTTTGGATGGATGCCGATGTGGTGGCGCATGATAAGTTACTACAGGGAAAAGCTGGTTACCTAAACCCAACTTTCTTTTTGGTGAGGGCCGCTATTTTCCTCGGTGGTTGGATATTCTATAGGGAGTATTCAAGAAAGCTATCATTGGCACAGGATGAATCCGATGACAATACAAACTTTGTAAAGAACTTTAGATGGTCAGCGGCCTTCTTGGTGTTCTATTTGATTACAGAATCCATGATGTCTTGGGATTGGATTATGAGTGTGGACCCACACTGGTTCAGTACCCTTTTCGGATGGTATGTTTTTGCAAGTATGTTCGTTTCGGGAATTACGGTAATCGCCATGATATCCATTTATTTGAAATCCAAAGGATATTTGGAAAATGTGAATGATAGTCATATACATGATTTGGCCAAGTTTATGTTTGCCATCAGTATTTTTTGGACCTACCTATGGTTTTCACAGTTCATGTTGATTTGGTACGCGAATATTCCTGAGGAGGTAACATACTATATAGCAAGGTTCCAAGATTATAAACTGCCATTCTTCGGAATGTTGGCCATGAACTTCATATTCCCTTTATTGGTCTTGATGAACAGCGACTACAAACGTGTAAATTGGTTTGTAATCATGGCAGGTATCATTGTGCTATTGGGCCATTACTTGGATGTGTTCAATATGATCATGCCAGCAACTGTTGGTGACCAATGGCATATTGGAATACCGGAAATTGGAGGGATTTTGTTCTTTGGAGGATTGTTCGTGTTCTGGGTGTTCAATACGCTTACCAAAGCGCCATTGCAACCCAAGCGAAATCCATTTTTGGAAGAGAGTAGACAATTTCATTATTAATACGATTAAGTCTTAGAGAGATATACAATGACTGCATTATTAACATTGACTGTTTTAGTACTGGTGGCAATTGCAATCTGGCAAATGACCAAGATTTTCGAATTGTCCCAACTTAAAGCAGAGCATACAGAGGTAGCCACGGATAAGGATAACAAATACAATGGTTACCTTTTATTTGGGTTCGTAATTTTTATCTACGGGATTACCATATTCAGCTTTGCAAAATATGGAAAAATGCTATTGCCAGAGTCTTCATCGGCTCATGGTGGTGAATACGACCAGTTAATGTGGGTGTCTTTTGCCATTATCTTTTTTGTGCAGACCATTACCCAGTTTCTATTACACTATTTCGGATATAAATACCGCGGGGAGAAGGGCAAAAAAGCTTTGTTCTTCGCCGATAACGACCGATTGGAATTTATCTGGACCATAATCCCGGTAATTGTATTGGCAGGATTGATTCTATGGGGATTGTATACATGGACCAATATCATGGATATCAATGATGACGATGACCCATTGATTGTTGAGCTCTATGCCCAGCAATTTAATTGGACCGCTCGATATGGAGGCGAGGATAATGTGCTAGGTGATGCAAGTGTTCGGTTGATTGATATCGACCGTGCCAATGTTCTAGGTTTGGACGAAGCGGATCCAAATGCATCTGATGATGTTATAGTAAAAGAATTGCATTTGCCCGTAGGTCGGAAGGTAAATTTTATGATGCGTTCACAAGATGTTTTGCACTCGGCCTATATGCCTCACTTTAGAGCACAGATGAACTGTGTTCCAGGTATGATTACTCAGTTCTCGTTTACGCCCACGGTAACAACGGAGGAGATGCGTTTGAATCCAGATGTTGTGGACAAAGTAAAAAGAACCAATGCCTTAAGGGCAAAATGGGCTGCGGAAGGCAGACCCAATTCCGAACCTTGGGAATTTGATTACATCCTATTATGTAACAAGATTTGTGGAAAATCCCACTATAATATGCAGATGAAGATTATTGTAGAGACCGAGGAGGAATACAATAAATGGATTGCGGAACAGGCTACTTTTAAGGAGACCATAGCCCCAGCAGAATAAAACGAGCCAGGAAAAGAAGAAATAAAAAACAAAATTAAAGAAGGATATGTCAGCTACTGGACACGAACACGGACACGAGGATCACGGACATCATCATAAGGAAACCTTTGTGACCAAATACATCTTTAGTCAAGACCATAAGATGATTGCCAAGCAATATCTTATCACAGGTGTTTTGATTATGGGTTTCATCGGAATAGCAATGTCATTGTTATTCAGAATGCAATTGGCATGGCCCGGAGAATCTTTTTCTGTTTTTGAGGCAGTCCTAGGGAAATGGGCACCAGGAGGTGTTATGGATGCGGACATTTACTTAGGTTTGGTGACAATGCACGGAACCATTATGGTGTTCTTCGTACTTACCGCCGGTTTGAGTGGTACTTTCAGTAACCTTCTTATTCCACTACAGATAGGCGCGCGAGACATGGCATCCGGATTTTTGAATATGCTTTCTTTCTGGATGTTCTTCTTGTCAGCTGTGATTATGGTGATTTCATTGGTTGTGGAAGCAGGTCCGGCCGCAGCTGGTTGGACGATTTATCCGCCCTTGAGTGCACTGCCGATGGCCCAACCGGGTTCTGGGGCTGGTATGACTTTGTGGTTGGTTTCTATGGCAATTTTTATTGCCTCGTCCTTGCTAGGTTCCCTAAACTATATTGTAACCGTATTGAATCTAAGAACTAAGGGAATGTCCATGACCCGGCTACCATTAACAATTTGGGCTTTCTTTGTGACTGCGGTCATTGGGGTTATTTCTTTCCCGGTATTGTTGTCCGCAGCGCTATTGCTGATTATGGATAGAAGTTTTGGAACATCTTTCTTCCTATCGGATATATTCATTCAAGGAGAAGTATTGCATTACCAGGGAGGCTCACCTGTATTGTTTGAGCACCTGTTCTGGTTCTTGGGTCACCCTGAGGTATATATCGTAATTCTTCCAGCAATGGGAATCGTATCCGAGGTAATGGCCGTAAACGCCAGAAAACCAATTTTTGGATACCGTGCCATGATTGCTTCTATATTGGCCATTGCGTTCTTGTCCACAATTGTATGGGGACACCATATGTTCATATCAGGAATGAATCCATTCTTGGGGTCTGTATTTACCTTTACCACCCTTTTGATTGCGATTCCTTCCGCTGTAAAAGCATTTAACTGGATTACCACCATTTGGAAGGGTAATCTTCAACTCAACCCGGGAATGCTCTTTTCCATAGGTATGGTTTCCACTTTCATTTCTGGAGGTTTGACCGGTATCATTTTGGGAGATAGTACACTGGATATCAATGTGCATGACACCTATTTCGTTGTGGCTCATTTCCACTTGGTAATGGGTATCTCTGCCTTGTACGGTCTGTTCGCAGGAGTGTACCATTGGTTCCCGAAAATGTTCCAGGGTAGAATGATGAACAAAAACTTGGGCTATGTCCATTTCTGGATTACCGCCATTGGTTCCTATGGAATCTTCTTCCCAATGCACTTTGTGGGAATGGCTGGGGTGCCTAGGAGATATTATGAAAATACCGCCTTCCCAATGTTTGACGAATTGACCAATGTGCAAGTGTTGATGACTGTTTTTGCAATAATTACTGCAGCAGCACAATTGGTATTTGCCTTCAATTTCGTAAGAAGTATTTTCTACGGCAAGAGAGGTCCTCTGAACCCTTGGAAGGCAACTACTTTGGAATGGACCGCTCCGCAGGAGCATATCCATGGGAACTGGCCGGGAGCAATCCCACATGTGCACCGTTGGGCATATGATTATAGCAAAACCCATGAAAATGGGGAGTACATCATCGAAGGCCAAGATTTTGTGCCGCAAACAGTACCACTTCAGGAAAACGAGGAAGAACTCAACCATTAGCGGAGAATATAAGTTAACAAGGCCCATCCAATCGGATGGGTTTTTTGTTTTAGGGGAGTTTGGTACAACGATTGTTAGCTGTAATTGTAATATCTTTAATAACCCTTTAAATCAAACACTTTTGAAAAATCTGACAATCCTCCTCGTTCTGTTATGCAATGTAGCTCTTGTGGCACAGCGTAAACCAAAAATCAAGGGCAGTCGCATTGTAACGGAAGTGAATGGTGAACTTCCTGCCTTTAATGCAGTTCAGCTCAATGACAATTTGGATATCGTGCTAAAAAAATCCTTTGGCCCCGGCTATGATATTGTAGCGGACGACAATCTTATTGATATTCTTAAATTTAAAGTACAGGATAGCACTCTGGTTATCACCTCTTTTTACGATGTTACCGCGAAAAAACAATTGGATATTACCGTAAACTATACAGACCTTAAGGCAATCTCTGTAAAAGAGGGGCGTATTACTTCTGACGATATTATCAACAGTGATGAATTGTTTGTTGATGCCTTTGCCGATACCCGTCTCGATTTGAAAGCCAGTGCAGCCGTTATGGATATCAATTTAGAGGACAGTAGTCGCGCCGATTTTAACCTTGATGTAGATTCTTTAAATATTAGGTTGACCAATAGGGCCGAGGCTTATGTTTACGCCGTAAACGAGAAAAGCTTGATTGAAGTAGAGCAAAACGGAGCACTTACGTTAGAAGGGACTTCGGACAGTATGGAGACTACCTTAACAGGTAGTGCCAAATTGAAGGCAGAAAAGATGGAGGCTGGAACACTCACAGTAAATTTGGAAAATACCGCCAATGCGCGCATCTATGCCTATCGCGATTTAGAATTAAGCGCAAAGGGCAATTCCCGTATATATCTTTTTGGAAATCCCCAGATTACCATATTGCAGTTTTTGGATACGGCCCAGCTCATTAAAAAAGTGGAATGAATCTATTGGGCAATAGGTGCGCTTAAACAATGCTTGGGAATACCAAATCCGTCCACGAGAACTTCTAAGTGTGGACGCAGTTCCGTAGATAATCGTTCCACCCGCTGCCGAATCGCCTTGGATTTGGTACCTGAAATATAACCCTGTTCCAAAAACCATTGGGCGTCTTCACGCATATGATGCAGGGCAAATAGAGTGCCTAACTTTTCCAACAATGCCTTATATGTTTCATCGGATTCCTTTTCATATTGCGCAGTAAAAACCTGATACGCCAATTCAATGCTATATGCTTTTCCCAGGGTAACCAAGTGCGTCTGTACCTTCAAAAATGCCTGGTAGGAAGGAATACCTTTTTTTATATAGTTTCGAATGCGCATGGCCAAGGTATAGGTCAGCCGACGTGTTCGGTAATCAAATGCATGTTGGTGAAATTTCAGATTGTAGAGATGTTCAGAATCAACCTTGTTGGCATATATGGGATTAAGTGTGCTAAGTTTATCGGCTAGTTGACTACCCAATAATTTAAGTACAGAGGTAAATCCTGCACTGTTGAACTCCGCTTTAAAATCAGATAATACCCCCTTGGCCGCAAGTTGAAGCAACACCGTGTTGTCCCCTTCAAAAGTGGTGAAAATATCCACATCTCCCTTCAGGTCCGCTATCCTGTTCTCAAGCAAATATCCTTTGCCACCGCAGGCCTCCCTGCATTCCTGAATGGTTTGGTTGGCAAACCAGGTGATTACGGATTTCAACCCGGCCACTTGGGTTTCCACCTGTCTTTTATCTGGTACCGCATCATCACTGTACCGTTGCATCATCTCCTCTAGCACAAAATGGTATACATAGGTGCTTGCAACCGCCGGTGTTAGACGTAACTGGTGGGTAGGGTAGTCCATAATCAGGTCTTCCTGTATCTTGACATTGTCATTGAACTGTCTTCTGTTCAAAGCATATTTTATGGCAATGGACAGGGCCATTTTTGCGCCTCCTAACGCGCCTCTTGCAACGCAGATACGGCCTCCTACCAAGGTGCCCAACATGGTAAAAAAACGTTTGTTGGGATTTTTGATATGGGAAGAATAGGTGCCGTCGTCATTGATTTCACCGTATTTATCCAACAAATTTGCTCTCGGAACCCGTACCTGGTCAAACCATATCTTACCATTATCCACCCCATTCAGTCCAAGCTTATAGCCATTATCTTTAATGGTGATGCCTTCCAATTCTTGGTGATTTTCATCTCTTAGTGGCACCAATATGGCATGTACACCCTCATTTTTTCCATTGACGATGAGCTGTGCAAAAACAGAGGCCATTTTAGAATGTAAGGCATTCCCTATATATTCTTTGTTATCGTTTTTCCCAGGGGTGTGGATGACAATAGAGTCCGAGCCGGAATCATAGGTTGCCGTGGTCTTTATGCCTCTCACATTGGAACCATGTCCGGTTTCTGTCATGGCAAAACAACCCAAAAGTTGAGCCTCGCCGGCAGCTTTTAAGTATTTGTCATGATGCTTTTTGGTACCCAATTTCTGAATGCTTCCACCAAAAAGCCCAAATTGGACTCCGAACTTTACAGCTAGACTTCCGTCCACAAACATAAGATGTTCAAAAATGGCCGCATAAGCTGGCATATTGTTAGTGCCCCCATAAACCTTTTCATATCCCATCGCGCCATATCCTTCTTGCCCCAGAAGCTGAACTTGTTGTAATACTTTGTTTCTAAATTCAGATTTATCACGGACTACATCCCAAGCAAAATTGGGTTGGTCTAAAAAGACTCGAAAAGTATCCACTTCCTTGACATGTCCTCCTTTTAAAATAGCGTCAAGTTTCTTGGCGTTGTAGTGGTTGGAAGATTTTTTATGAACCACCTCCACATCAAAAAGGTGGTTGTAATGGTTAGGTTGAATACCGAGGTTGATTTCAATATGCTTAAGCTGATTGTTAAAATCACAATCCTCACAATATGCATTTCCCAATCGTTGGGATAAAGAACTAAGGGGATAAGTGTCACTCTCCACAAGCTTTATTCCCGAAGTGGAAATAAGTTGTTTCCAATATTTGAATTCTTGTTCGGAGGGTGATTTCTCACGAATTAACCATCCTTCAAGCTGCTTTTTTTCTCCTGTATTCAAGGACAGATCCTCCCCGATGGCATTCTTTACAACCGAAATCTCGGAAACTGAAAGAAGGTCGTCTGACCAAATCACATAGAAAAATGGGATATACTGTAAGATACCAATGGAATATTTTAAAGGGATCATATCGCAAAGTTGAGCATGTTGCTATTTGGTATCTAATTTAAGTCATAGATTTTTAGGAAAAGAATGGTACGGGAATGGATTGTTGCCTCATTTTGTTTTCAACTATATTTGTTGGAACATGAATGAAAACCTAGACCCATCATCTGAGAATTTTTCCCAAGAGGAATTGGATATTGAAAGGGCATTACGCCCCATTACGTTTGATGACTTTACTGGGCAGGAGCAGGTCCTCGAAAATCTTAAGGTATTTGTACAGGCAGCGAATCTTCGGGGAGAAGCGCTGGACCATACCCTGTTCCATGGACCTCCAGGATTGGGAAAAACTACCTTGGCCCATATTTTGGCCAATGAATTGGGTGTTGGAATCAAAGTGACCTCGGGACCCGTGTTGGATAAACCTGGGGATTTGGCAGGATTACTGACAAATCTGGAAGAACGCGATGTGCTATTCATAGATGAAATCCATAGGCTAAGCCCCATTGTTGAGGAATACCTGTATTCAGCAATGGAGGATTATAAGATTGATATTATGATTGAAACGGGCCCCAATGCCCGTACCGTTCAAATTAATCTAAGCCCTTTTACGTTGGTTGGGGCAACAACACGCTCTGGACTTTTAACAGCACCAATGCGTGCCCGATTTGGAATTCAAAGTCGATTACAATACTACCATACCGAATTGCTCTCTACCATTGTGGAACGGAGCGCGGATATTTTAAAAGTACCCATTTCCAATGAAGCTGCAATTGAAATTGCCGGACGTAGCAGGGGTACTCCAAGAATTTGTAATGCACTTTTAAGACGTGTCAGGGATTTTGCCCAAATCAAGGGTAATGGGAACATTGATTTGGAAATTTCCAGGTTTGGCCTCAAGGCCTTGAATGTGGATGCGCACGGTTTGGATGAAATGGACAATAAGATATTGTCCACCATCATTGACAAATTTAAGGGCGGCCCGGTGGGCATTACCACCTTGGCAACCGCGGTTTCGGAAAGCGCTGAGACCATAGAGGAAGTTTATGAACCATTTTTGATTCAACAGGGCTTTATTATGCGTACTCCACGCGGACGGGAAGTGACCGAGTTGGCCTATAAACATCTGGGTAAAATTAAGGACGGAACACAGGGTGGGTTGTTTTAAAGTCCTGATGAACTTCTTTTAAAGGCTTCATATTGAATCATTTCTGCCATTTTTTGATTTATTTTTTTTATTTTCTTAGCTAAAACATCAGTTTCTTTAGAGTTATATAGCTGTTTTTGAATCCTTTTTTACAGAATCGGCAATTTTATCTGATATGCCTATATACATGGACCGTCATATTGTTCCGGGAATTGAGGCTAAACATGCGGCTCAAGCTCATCGTGAAGATTTGAAAATTCAAGATGAATATGGATGCCGATGTATGACATATTGGGTAGACGAAGAAAGGGGGAGTGCATTTTGTTTGATTGATGCACCTGATGAAGAGGCCGTCAAAAAGATGCATGATCAAGCCCATGGTCTAATCCCTCATGAAATCGTTCAGGTGAATAGTAACGTAGTGGAGGCATTCTTGGGGCGCGTCACAGACCCAGAAGGGTATTATGATCCCAATGAGCCAAACCTTAAGATTTTTAATGATCCCGCTTTTAGGATTATCCTCGTTTCACAAACAAAAGATTCCAGATTATTAAAGAACGATTTAGGCGTTCGTAAATCAGAAAAGTTGTTGGCACTTTACCATGAAATCATGCGTCAACAATTGCACGAAAATCAGGGTAGGGAAGTGGAGTTGAAGGGTGAGCGGTTCATAGCTTCCTTCGTTTCTGTGACCCAGGCCATGGCCTGCGCGGCCGGCATACAAAAAGGACTTCATGTTGCCGGTGAATTGATTGATTTGCGTGTGGGGCTCAATGCGGGAATGCCCGTTACCCAGGATAAAAGTATTTTTGGGGATGTGATTAGGATGGCGGAATATCTATGTTGTACAGGAGCATCAAACCAGATTGTGATGGCATCCATCATCAACGAAATCTACAAGGATGACGGGAAAAACAACCTTGCTGACGAATCGGCTTTCAAATCCGTTTCACCGACCAATGAAAACGTATTGCAATTGATGTTTGATGTCTTGGAAGGCAGGCATATGGATTCACAATTTGCAATAAGTGATTTTTGCCTAAGTACAGGTATGAGCAAATCCAAACTATACAGGCAAAGCACCACGCTTTTAGGCATGTCTCCCAATGAATTGATTCGGGATTACCGTCTAAAAAAGGCACTATCCTTCTTAAAGACCGACCGTAATATAGCCCAAACTACTTTTGATGTAGGTTTTAGCAGTCCCTCCTACTTCACAAAGTGTTTCCAAGAGCGTTTTGGAATCTCTCCTTTGGCCTATAAAAAACTGGGTTAACTGAACCATTTCTTTTAGTTTTTGACATATTCCTTTGAGTTTGTAGTTTTTTATGACATTAGTTTTGAGGTGTTTAACCTTTAAAATTGAAAGTCATGAAAAAAATCAATGTTTGTGCTCTTACTATTTTGGGATTCCTTTTTTTCTCTCATATGGCAATAGCACAGCAACAAGAAGTCATTTACACAAAGATGTCCAGCGAGCAACGAGAAGACAATAACATGAAAACGTATTTGATTGAACGGGAAATTCCCGAAGCTGGAAAGCTTACCAAGGAACAGTTGAAGGGCATATCACAAAAATCTTGCTCCGTATTAAGAGAAATGGGTGCAGGTATCGAATGGTTGCAAAGTTATGTTACAGATGATAAGGTATATTGCTTGTATAAGGCTGAAAACAAAGACATGGTCAGGAGACACGCAGAACTGGGAGGTTTTCCTGTAAATTCAATTCAAGAGTTGTCCACAACAATTAATCCATCCACTTCTGAGTAGGAACAAGAGTCCAAACATGAAGGCGGTCCAGGGAGATTCCTTGATTTTCTAACCATGCCTCAAAAAAACTTAGATTGATTTTTCAATTAATTGTACTTTAGTTCATGTTCAATGAAAATCAGCACTGAAATCAAATCAAAAACATACCGAAATGATAAAAACCGAAGCCAAGCGCCTCGGTTTTTTGTCATGTGGTATTTCAAAAGCTGAATTTTTGGAGGACGAGGCGCCACGTCTGGAGAAATGGCTCAATCAGAACATGCATGGCGAGATGCATTACATGGAAAACCATTTCGACAAGCGATTAGATCCAACAAAACTTGTCGAAGATTCTAAATCTGTGGTATCCCTCTTACTCAATTATTTTCCTTCGGAAGAGCAGAATAAGGATGCCTTTAAAATTTCCAAATATGCCTATGGTATGGATTATCACTTTGTGATAAAGGACAAACTTAAATCTTTGCTTCATTTTATTAAGGATGAAATTGGTGAGGTGCAGGGTAGGGCCTTCGTGGATTCGGCCCCTGTTTTGGACAAGGCCTGGGCGGCCAAAAGTGGTTTGGGGTGGATCGGGAAGCATAGCAACTTGCTTACCCAACAAGTAGGTTCCTTCTATTTTATTGCGGAACTCATTTTGGATTTGGAATTGGAGTACGATCATCCGGTTACCGATCACTGCGGAACCTGCACAGCTTGCATTGACGCTTGCCCAACACAGGCCATTGTAGAACCCTACGTGGTGGATGGGAGTAAATGCATTTCCTATTTTACAATCGAGTTAAAAAATGAGATTCCATCTACCTTTCAGGGTCAATTTGATGATTGGATGTTTGGCTGTGATGTATGCCAGGATGTGTGCCCATGGAACAGATTCTCCAAGTCCCATCAAGAGCCTTTGTTCCATCCTCAACCTGAGCTTCTTTCCATGACCAAAAAGGATTGGGAAGAAATCACGGAGGATGTTTTCAAGAAAATATTTAAAAAATCAGCGGTAAAGCGGACCAAATATTCCGGTTTACAACGAAATATTAAATTTCTTTCGCGCTAAAGTGGATTCGCGCTCAATGATTTCTGTGGGAAGGATTACGGTTTCGTGTTCCACATGTTCGTTTTTCTTTCGTTTCGTGAGTTCGGAAAGCAGGGTGTTGAACGCAATCTTGCCCATGGTATAGCTGGGTTGGTCAATGGTGGTCAATGAAGGTGTGATCACCGAGGAAAGAAACCAATTGCCGAATCCCACAATGGAGATTTCCTCAGGTATTTTTATGCCTTGGGCCTTAAACTCGGTCATGGCCCCTACCGCCACCATGTCGGTGTTGATGAAAATACCATCTACACTCCTGTTATTTTGTAATAATTTTTGGGCCTGTTCCTGACCTTCCTCAAAATTCATTTTGATACAATGATATACATTGGATTCATCAAATTTTAGTCCTGATTCCTCCAATGCTTTTTTATAACCCAAATACCGGTCTATGGAGTTTTGGGAGGTGAGAGGTCCCCTAAAATGCGCAATGTTTTTGCAACCACAGTCAATGAGATGTTTGGTGGCCTCGTATCCGGCTTTGATATCGTCAATAATAACTTTGGAACAGCTCACGGACTTACTGATTTTGTCAAACATGACCACGGGCAAATCCATAGATTGTACTTCGTACAAATGGAAGCAATCCACCGTTTGGTCCGCAATGGCGATAAGAATACCGTCCACCTGTTTATCGATCAAGAATTCGATGCGCTTCTTTTCTGTTTCAAAATCTTGACTTGTTTGCAGCACAATGACCACATAGCCGTTTTTTTCAGCCTCTTCAATGACCCCTTTTATAACACTGGAAAAAAATTGGTGCACAATTTCCGGAATCACCAGTCCTATGGTCTTGGATTCTTGGGTTCTCAGGTTCACCGCAAAAGTGTTTGGCTTGTAGTTGAGCAGTTTGGCCGCTTCTTTAACTTTTTGAATGGTTTTTTCGCTCACATCTGGGTAGGACCTAAGGGCTTTGGAAACCGTGGTCACCGAAAGATTCAAGCTCAAAGCAATTTGTTGAAGCGTGGTCCTGCCCATTTTTTTGGTACGAAATCAGTGAAATTATATCACATAAAGTTACAAAAAGGATCAACAGCTTTGTCGAAAACGTTTTCGTAGGAAAAAACTGTTTTATCCGCTGGAACTATTATAAATTAGAAGTATATTGAGGAATGGGCAAACATGTTCAAAACATTGTAAATTATTGTAGCTCAATAAGTTTAGTTTATTTTTTTAGTTGATGTGGGAGTGAAAGCATTCACCTGTGCTTTCACTCTTTACTTTAGTACACGACATTAACGATCCTTTCAATTTTGATACGTCTGTGAAGAATAAAATTCAGTTGATTACTTATGTGGATAGGATTGGTTGTTCGGGATTCAAAGAGCTGAATTCGCTTTTACAGAACGAACTCGATGGACTCTTTGGCGGTATACATGTACTGCCCTTTTTTCATCCAATAGATGGAGAGGATGCTGGCTTTGATCCCATAGACCATAGTTTGGTAGACCCTCGATTGGGCGATTGGTCCGATGTAAAAAGTTTGACGGCCACTTTGGACGTTATGGCTGATTTGATCGTGAACCATATGTCTTCGGAATCAAAGGAGTTTCAAGATTTTTTGGAACATGGGGATGATTCCAAGTATGCTTCCTTGTTCTTAACCGTTGATTCCGTATTTCCAGAGGGCCCCTCAAAGGACGATTTGCAATCTATTTATCGCCCCAGGCCAGGTTTACCCTTTACAGAATACAAGTTGTCCGATGGTTCTGAAAAAATGATTTGGACAACCTTCACTCAAAAACAGATAGATATAGATGTGCATTCAGAGTCTGGGTCCACCTACCTTGAATCCATGCTGAAAACCTACGGTAAAGCTGGAATTTCAATGATCAGGTTGGATGCTGCCGGATATGCCATAAAAAAAGCTGGTAGCTCTTGTTTCATGATTCCTGAGACCTTCAATTTTATTGACGAGCTGACGCAAAAAGCAAAGAAACAAGGAATTGAGGTTTTGGTGGAGATCCATTCATTTTACGAAACACAGATGGAGATTGCCAAAAAAGTGGATTTTGTCTATGATTTCGCTCTTCCAGTCCTGGTTTTGGATTGCTTGTTCAATAGCAATGCAAAACATCTAAAAGAGTGGTTAAGAATAGCACCTCGGAATGCCGTAACCGTTTTAGATACCCATGACGGAATTGGCGTTGTTGATGTTGCAGGCTTTGAAGGAAAGCCAGGATTGATACCAGACAAGGAATTGGATGTGATTGTAGAACAAATCCATAAAAATAGTGAAGGGAGAAGTCGAAAAGCTACTGGGGCAGCTGCATCAAACTTGGACCTCTATCAGGTAAATTGCACCTATTTTGAAGCCTTGGGAAAAGATGAAACTGCGTATTTGATAGCAAGGGCCATTCAGTTTTTTGCACCTGGTGTTCCCCAAGTATATTATGTGGGTCTTTTTGGCGATGACAATGACATGGAGTTGCTGGAACGTACCAACGTAGGACGTGACATCAATAGGCATTATTATTCAAAAGAGGAAATTCGTAAAAAAATAGAAACCCCCTTGTTCCAACAATTATCAAAGTTGATGCGGTTGCGAAATAATCATGAAGCTTTTAATGGAATCTTTGGTTTAAAACAGACCACGGATGAACAGCTTCTTATTCAGTGGACAAATAATCAGGATTCGATTGCTCTAGAAGTGGATTTGGCACTCAAAAAATTTACCATTCAGGGAATTAATGGAAGCGGCAAGCAACTATTGATGAAGGTTCCTTAAAGCATCATTTTTATGAAAAAACTTAAAATGTTATCTTGATAAGCGTTAGTTGAAACCACTAACCTTCCATATTTGAAGAACTAAACCAAACGAAACCATGATAAAGATTACCAAACCTCGTCTCAATTTTTGGCAAATATGGAATATGAACGTCGGATTCTTCGGAATCCAGTTCAGTTTTGGATTGCAGCAAACTGCTGTTAACCCTATTTTTTCCTTTCTGGGAGCACATCATGATGAACTTCCTTTGTTGAATTTGGCCGGGCCGGTTACCGGTCTGTTGATACAGCCTATCATTGGGGCAATTTCGGATAGGACATGGTCACCAAAATGGGGAGGGAGAAGAAAGCCCTTTTTCTTAATTGGAGCTATTTTGGCCAGTCTTTGTCTGTTCGCATTTCCTTTCAGCCCAGAACTTTGGTTTGCAGTAGGGCTACTTTGGATTTTAGATGCGGGTAACAATACGGCCATGGAACCCTATAGGGCATTTGTTGGGGATAAACTTCCGGATGAACAGCTGACTTTTGGGTACCAGATGCAAAGCCTTTTTGTGGGCGCGGGAATTACCTTGGCCAACTTTTCCCTATTTCTATTCCAAGATTGGTTCAGTGTGCCTGCGGAGGCAACCGGACTTTGCAGTACAGGTGCCGAAGCGGTTACAAGCATTCCGAAATGGGTGTACTATTCTTTCTTTTTGGGAGCCATAGCCTCTATAGGAACAGTGATGTGGTCGGTTTGGAAAACTCCGGAAATCCCTCCTTCTGATGAAGAATTGGAAGAGATTACCGAATTTAATAAGGGAAAACCAGCACCGCTTATTCAAATTCTAAGTGTCTTGTTGGTGATTTTCTCGGTTCCGGTTGCTCTGGGCTATGTCATAGGAAAGATGGTGCCCTCTCTTTTTGAGGACATCAACCTTTGGGTAATCATTGTGCTTATCATAGCCTTTCTGTGGCTGTTTATACTCTATCGTATTATCAAGAAAAACCCTGATAAACCAGCAATCAAAAAACTTGGGGATGTACTGAATCCATTTGTTGAGGCGGCAGAGGCCATTGGCGAAATGCCAGGATTTTTATGGAAATTGGCCGCAGTATATTTCTTTCAGTGGTATGCTCTTTTTGTCTATTGGCAGTTCATAACCCCTATGCTGAGGAACAGCCTATATGGAATAAGCAATTCAGATAACGAAAAGTTCGAGGGAATCATGGAGGCTTGTAAGGAAGGTGCTGTAATTGGTGCTGAGGACATGGCATTCGCACAAAATGTCCAATCTTTGGCAGAGCAGGCTTTGGCCCAGACCGGATTAATGAACGGAACCTATAATTTGGTCACCATGTTGGTGGCTTTGGCGTTGGTGCCCATAGCCTCCAGAATTGGCTCAAAACTGGTGTATGTGCTCTGCCTGTTCTTAACGGGAATTGCCATGCTCAGTATGCCCTACATTAGTAACCAATGGCTCTTGCTGGCACCTATGGTTCTCTTTGGAATTGGTTGGGCTGCTATGATGGGTATACCCTATGCCATGGTTTCCAAGGTAATCCCAGAAGAACGAAGAGGTGTGTACATGGGTATCGTTAACATGATGATTGTAATTCCCATGCTGATTCAAACCGTATCCTTTGGTCCCATCATCAAGAATGTATTGGATAACAATGCGGTAAACGCAATTGTTTTTGGGGGTGTTTTCTTTGTAATTGCTGGATTCTTGGCGATGCGCCTCAACATTTCAAAAGACTGACATAGGGTAACCCACCGTGTTTGGTAGGTTCTGGAGGTTTTCTTTTGATTAAGTGGAGCTATTGGCATTTATCCCATGGAATAGCATAAATTTACCGATCCAAACCTAAGGTATGAGTAAAGAAAGACAACGGCGTGAGGCACTGCTGTACCATGCAAAGCCCCAACCCGGTAAGATAAAGATAGTTCCAACAAAGCCCTATTCCACCCAACGTGATTTGGCATTGGCGTATTCCCCAGGTGTAGCGGAACCCTGCCTAGAAATTGAAAAGAATAAAGAAGATGTTTATCGGTATACGGCAAAAGGAAATATAGTGGCCGTAATATCAAACGGTACGGCCGTGTTGGGTTTAGGAAATATAGGACCGGAGGCCTCCAAACCTGTCATGGAAGGCAAGAGTTTACTATTCAAGATTTTTGCGGATATCGATGGGATGGATGTGGAACTGGATACTACGGATGTTGAAAAGTTCATAGAAACAGTGAAAACCATTGCTCCAACCTTTGGAGGAATCAATCTGGAAGACATCAAAGCTCCGGAGGCTTTTGAGATAGAAAAACGCCTTAAGGAAGAGCTTGATATTCCTGTAATGCACGATGATCAACATGGAACGGCGATTATCTCAGCTGCCGCTTTGTTGAATGCCCTTGAACTTACCCACAAAAAAATTGATGAGGTGAAAATAGTCGTGAGCGGTGCGGGAGCTGCTGCCGTTTCATGCACACGTTTGTACAAGGCCTTTGGGGCGAAAGCAGAAAACATAGTAATGTTGGATAGCAAAGGAGTTATCCGAAGTGATCGAGACAATCTTTCGAAGGAAAAACTGGAGTTTGCCACAGATCGGAAAATTGACACCTTGGAGGAAGCCATGAAAGATTCCGATGTTTTTATAGGATTGTCCATAGCGGATATCCTAAACCCGGAAATGCTCTTGTCCATGGCCAAAGAACCTATTGTCTTTGCGATGGCGAATCCAGACCCTGAGATTGAATATGGTCTTGCCTGTAAAACAAGAGATGACATCATTATGGCCACGGGGCGCTCCGACCATCCCAACCAAGTGAACAATGTACTGGGTTTCCCATTTATTTTCAGAGGAGCATTGGATGTTCGGGCTACCAAAATCAATGAGGAAATGAAGATGGCCGCCGTGAGAGCCTTGGCAGACTTGACCAGGGAACCCGTGCCGGAACAGGTAAATATCGCCTATGACACCACCAGATTGGCATTCGGTAAGGATTACATTATCCCAAAACCATTTGATCCAAGGCTGATTACCAAAATCCCTCCTGCGGTAGCTAAAGCTGCCATGGAAAGTGGAGTGGCAAAAGCACCCATCCAAGATTGGAAAAAATACGAAGAGGAGCTCTATCAGCGCTCGGGTAACGATAATAAGGCAGTGCGATTGATGCACAACAGGGCTCGTTTAAATCCCAAACGGATTGTTTTTGCGGAGGCTGAATTGCTGGATGTAATGAAAGCGGCCCAAATTGTACATGATGAAGGCATTGCCATCCCGATTCTTCTTGGAAACCGAGAGATTATTGAGGAACTCAAGAAAGAACTTGATTTTGATGCGGAAGTTACCATAATAGACCCCAGATCGGATGAGTCCAAGGAGATTCGCACCCAATATGCCATGAAATTGTGGGAATCCCGAAAAAGAAAGGGGGAAACCCAATACAGCGCCCGCATCAACATGGGCAAGCGAAATTATTTCGGAGCTATGATGCTGCTGGAAGGTGATGCTGATGGTATGATTTCTGGATACTCCCGCTCCTATCCCAAGGTATTGAAACCTGTTTTTGAGGTTTTAGGCCGGGCCAAAGGGGTTGCAAAAGCTTCAACCGTGAATATTATGATCACAGATCGTGGCCCCCTATTTTTAGCAGATACCTCCATCAATGTGGACCCGGATGCTGAAGAGTTGGCAGAAATAGCTCAAATGACAGCCAATGTGGCCAGTACTTTTGGGTTTAACCCGGTGATGGCTCTCCTTTCCTATGCAAACTATGGGTCTTCTAGTCATCCTAATGCCCAAAAAGTCCGTGAAGCGGTTAAAATATTGCACGAACGCAATCCAGAGTTGGTGGTTGATGGAGAAATACAAACAGATTTTGCCTTGGATCAAGAGCTCTGTCATAACAATTTTCCATTTTCAAAACTGGCTGGGAAAAAGGTGAATACGCTAATTTTCCCAAATTTGGATTCGGCAAATATCACCTACAAACTCCTCAAAGGACTGCACAATGCGGAATCTATTGGCCCCATTATGGTTGGACTTAGAAGATCTGCCCATATTTTACAATTGGGGGCAAGTGTGGATGAAATGGTCAATATGGCGGCCGTTGCCGTTATAGATGCCCAGGAACGGGAGAAACGCAGAAAAGCAAGAATGGAGGCCGAATAATATTCAAACTAACAAACTGATAAGCGAAAAATAGAATTTCTCTAACATATCTTTTATGATTACCCATCTTTCCGGAAAACTGGTTGAAAAGAATCCTACCTATGTAATTGTGGAATGCCACGGGGTGGGCTATTTTTTGAATATTTCCCTGCACACTTTCTCCTTGCTGGGCGATGAGGAAAATATTCGTCTTTTCACCCATCTTCAAATCAAGGAAGATGCGCATACCTTGTTTGGTTTTGTGGAAAAGGCAGAAAGGGAGATTTTCAGATTATTGCTGTCGGTCTCAGGGATAGGTTCAAGTACTGCGCGGACCATGTTATCATCTCTTTCGCCTACCCAGGTTCGGGATGCCATCGCCAATGGGGATGTTGCTTCCATACAGGCAATCAAGGGAATAGGTGCCAAAACTGCCCAACGGGTAATTCTCGACCTAAAGGACAAGATTTTAAAAGTCTACGATATGGGCGAAGTTTCCCTTCAATCAAACAATACAAGCAAAGAAGAAGCGTTATCTGCTTTAGAGGTTCTCGGTTTCGTCCGAAGACAATCCGAAAAGGTTGTGGACAAAGTACTATCCGAAGATCCTTCACGAAGCGTTGAGGACATTATTAAACTGGCGCTGAAAAATTTGTAACAAGTTTGAAAAGAGGGGCAAAACCAATGCTTAAATCATCTGGATTTAAGTACTTTTTCTTTTGTATATGTTTTCTGATGGCCGCGACCACTATGGGCCAGGAAACCAATGAACAGGTTCAGGACTCTGTGAAAACAGGTGTTGATCTTGGTCGATTGATTTTGGAAAACCCCAATAGCATCATTACAAAATACACGTACGACCCTAAGACGGACCGGTATATCTATACTGAAAGTGTTGGGGATTTTGATATTAGCCATCCCATCATCCTAACCCCGGAGCAATACTTTGATTTGGTACAAAAGGAGCAGATGAAGGCCTATTTTCATAAAAAAATTGATGCTTTCAGTGGGAAAAAGGAAGGTAGCGAAGAAGCTCGCAAAAACTTGTTGCCCAATTTCTATGTGAACAGCAGTTTCTTTGAATCCATTTTTGGAGGAAACACCATTGAGGTAATTCCACAAGGTTCCGTGGCCATGGATTTGGGGGTGTTATGGCAGAAAAATGATAATCCAGCACTTTCGCCAAGAAACCGAACCAACCTATCCTTTGACTTTGATCAAAGGATAAGTCTAAGTCTTTTGGGAAAGGTAGGGGAACGCCTTCAAGTCACCGCAAATTATGATACCGAAGCAACGTTTGACTTTCAGAATCTAGTCAAGCTGGATTATACCCCAACGGAGGACGATATACTTAAAAAGATAGAAATCGGAAATGTGAACATGCCGCTTAACAGTTCACTTATTACCGGTGCGCAGAGTCTTTTTGGGGTGAAAACACAGTTGCAGTTTGGAAGAACCACGGTTACCGCTGTTTTTTCTGAACAACGATCACAAAACAATACGGTAGTGGCCCAAGGAGGAGGGACTTTGAACGAATTCTCTTTGACCGCTCTGGATTATGACGAGGATAAACATTTCTTCCTGGCCCAATATTTTAGGGATAACTACGACCAAGCTTTGCAGAACTATCCCTTTATTAGAAGTCAAGTCCAGATTACGCGATTAGAAGTTTGGGTAACCAACCGAAACCAACAGACCTTAAACGTTCGAAATGTTGTGGCAATCCAGGATTTAGGAGAAGCTGAATTGGGCCAAAACGGAAATCCAAAAACAAGAATTGGTATTGCCGGGGGAGCACCTGCTGGTTTCTTTAATGTTTTTGGTGCTGGTGCACCACCCCAGAATGAGGCAAATGATTTTGACCCGGCCTTGATCGGTACAGGTGCTTTGACCCAATCCATCAGGGATATTGCAACTGTGGAACAAGGGTTCAATATTCCCGGATATACCGTGAACCAGGGGTTTGACTACGCTATTTTGGAAAATGCCCGAAAATTGGAACAGGGTCGGGACTATCAATTTGATTCACAATTGGGATATATTTCCTTGAACCAAAGATTGAGCAATGATGAGGTGTTGGGAGTGGCTTTTCAATACACCATAGGTGATGAGGTTTTCCAAGTAGGGGAGTTTGCCAACGGCGGAGTGGATGCCACTACGGTTTCCGGTGGAGTGAATCCTATTATTGAGAACAATACCTTGATTCTGAAGTTGCTGAAAAGTAACATTACCAACGTGGACGATCCCATCTGGGATTTGATGATGAAAAATATTTATGCCACAGGGGCATTTCAATTAAGTCAGGAAGATTTTAAGCTCAATATTTTATATTCAGACCCCACACCAAGAAATTACATTACACCGGTTGACCCCAATGCGGGCTGGCCAGCAGGTTTGGAAGAACGCATTCTGATCGATGTCTTTAATCTTGACCGTTTGAACATTTACAATGATGTACAACCAGGCGGGGACGGTTTCTTTGACTATGTGCCGGGAATCACTGTGGATACGCAGTCTGGCCGAATCATTTTCACGAAGGTTGAACCCTTTGGGGAATTCTTGTTTGGTGAATTGGGAGGGGGAACCTATGATGTGGAAAACGATCAGGGATACAACGTAAACCAGCAGCGCTATGTGTTTCGAAACATGTACGCCAAGACCAAGGCGGCCTCGTTGCAGGATGCAGAAAAGAACCGTTTCCAAATTAAAGGGCGCTACAAATCACAAGGAAATAATGGTATTCCCATCGGTGCATTCAATGTGCCAAGAGGTTCGGTTAGGGTTACCGCTGGCGGGAGACAGCTGCAAGAAGGTATCGACTACACCGTGAACTATCAGGCAGGGACCGTACAGATTTTGGACCCAAGTTTGGCGGCTTCCAATACACCCATCAACATTTCCGTAGAAAACAATGCGGTTTTTGGACAGCAGACACGAAGGTTTACCGGAATCAATGTAGAGCACCAGTTCAATGAGAATTTTGTCTTGGGGGGAACCGTTCTGAATCTGAACGAAAGACCTTTGACCCAGAAATCCAACTTTGGTGTGGAGCCCGTGAACAACACAATTTTTGGTTTAAATGGAAACTTCAGTACCGAGATTCCATTTCTGACCCGATTGGCAAATAAGCTCCCCAATATAGATACGGATGTGCCCTCCAACCTTTCCATACGTGGTGAGGTGGCCTTTTTAAAACCGAATTCACCCAAAAACGCCGATTTTGAAGGGGAAACCACCACATATTTAGATGATTTTGAAGGGGCTCAGGCCTTAATCGATATACGATCTAGTTTGGGATGGACGCTGGCCAGCCCGCCGGTGGAGTTTTTGGAAGACCGAACAGATATTGATGTGGGATACGAACGGGCCAAAATGTCCTGGTATACCATCGACCCTATTTTTTATACCAATCAAAGACCGTCCGGATTATCGGATAACGATATCTCTCTAAACACTACACGAAGGGTGTTCATCAACGAAGTGTTTACCGAAACGGATATTGCACAAGGGCAGACCCAGGTACAAGGAACTCTGGATTTGGTGTATTACCCAAATGACAAAGGACCTTACAATGCCAATCCAAACTTTGGAGCAGAGACTCCCCAAGATAAATGGGCAGGAATCATGCGCCCTTTGAGCAGCACAAATTTTGAGCAATCAAATGTAGAGTTTGTTCAGTTTTGGGTATTGGACCCCTATATTGATGGACAAACAACTGACGGAAATGCAGGAGAACTGGTCCTGAATCTGGGAAATATCTCGGAGGATATTCTAAAAGATGGTCGGAAGCAATATGAAAACGGTTTGCCTGCAAGCACCAATAACGAGATTCCCAGAACCACCATTTGGGGTCAGGTGCCGTCCACACAGTCTTTGGTTTACGCTTTTGATGCCGATGAGAGCAACCGAACCCTTCAGGATGTTGGGTTTGACGGCTTAGATGATGCTGGAGAACAAGCTATCTACAATGGCCCTGCTGAGGATCCTGCTTTGGACAACTATCAGTATTATCTGAATCGCGAGGGAAGTATTTTGGAGCGCTATTTCGATTTTAACAACCCGGATGGTAACTCTCCCGTGACAGTAACGAATACCAATAGAGGTTCCACCACCTTACCGGATGTGGAGGATATTGACCGTGACCTAACCATGAATACGGTAAATAGCTATTATGAATATCGTATTCAAATAAGACCGAATACGGATATCAATGATCAATATGTAACAGATATTAGGGAAGGCTTGACCCAAACCCTACCCAATGGAACGCAGTTGAACCGAAGATGGATTCAATATAAAATTCCATTAAGCGACTTCACCGAAGCTGTGGGCGGAATTACGGATTTTAGGTCCATTAGTTTTATGCGGATGTATATGACCGGATTTACGGACGACGTTGTACTTCGTTTTGCTACCTTGGATTTGGTTCGGGGGGACTGGCGTACCTATACCAACTCTTTGGAGCCGGATGTGGATAACGATCCTTCGGATGATGGTACCGTAACGGATGTGAATACGGTAAACATCGAGGAAAATTTTGGACGACAACCTATACCGTATGTCCTACCGCCAGGAGTGGTTAGGGAACAGCTGAACAATAACAATACGATTATCCGCCAAAACGAGCAATCCTTGTCCTTTGTGGTGGAAAACTTGGAATCCCAGGATTCTAGAGGGGTCTTTAAAAACGTGAATATTGATGTGAGGCAGTATGAGCGCATTAAAATGTTCATGCACGCAGAAAAAATTCTTAATGGTGACTATTCTGACGACGATACTCCATTGGTTGGTTTCCTTCGGATAGGAACAGATTTCTCTGAAAACTTCTATCAGATTGAATTGCCCCTGCAGTTCACTTCATTTAATGTGACTTCTCCAGAGGAGATTTGGCCCGATGTAAACCAGATAGATATCGCACTCAGCGATTTGAACAAGGTAAAATCCAGAGGTATTGCGGAGCAAACCTTGGATCAAATTAGGTATTATGAAATTGTCAATGGCGAAGCGGTTCCCGTGGACGAGTTTGCCCCTCGCACCCTCGGGACGCTTCGTATTGGTATAAGTGGTAATCCATCCTTGGGAAGTATCCGGGGAATGATGGTCGGTATCAAGAACATAGATGATCTTCCAGCTAGGGGTGAGGTATGGTTCAATGAACTTAGACTTGCCGGATTGGACAATAATGGGGGTTGGGCAGCAATAGCCGCCTTGGACGCCAATATGGCTGATTTTGCTAACATTACGGCCACAGGTAGCAGAAGTACCTCCGGCTTTGGTTCCATAGATCAGATGCCCAATGAGCGTTCGCGAGAGGATGCCATATCCTATGATGTGGTGACCAATGTGAACGTAGGGCAGTTGCTGCCAAAAAAATGGGGTATTCAATTGCCGTTCAATTACGGAATTTCAGAAACCTTGATCACACCAGAATTTGACCCCGTTTACGATGATTTGAAGCTGGACGACCGGATTGCAGCCGCTTCTACCGCAGAAGATGCGGAAACGATAAGAAAACAGGCAGAGGACTATACCAAACGGACCAGTATCAACCTTATTGGTGTACGAAAAAATAGGGGAGAGGAAGCCAAGGAAAACTTCTTCGATGTGGAAAATTTCACCTTCAACTATTCGTACAACGAAACCAATCATAGGGATTTTGAGGTAGCAGACCTTAGGGATCAAAATGTTACTACGGGCTTTGTGTACAATCACAATTTTAAGCCGGCAACGATAGCGCCCTTCGCTAAAAAAGATTCCTTGTTTACCGGAAGATATTGGCAATGGCTAAAAGATTTAAATTTCAATCCCTTACCTACAAGTTTATCGGTCAATGCGAATTACAACCGCTCCTTTAACCAGCAGCGTTTTAGGGATGTGCTGGAACCTGGAGTAGATGCTTTGGAACTGCCCTTATTACAACAACGTAATTACTTGTTCAACTGGCAATATGCCCTGAATTATAGTATTTCGAAGTCGCTTCGTCTGAACCTTACCGCTTCAAACAACAACATTGTCCGTAACTATTTTAATCTGGATGACAATCCGGACTCCGGCATCAATGAAGCCCTAGATCTCTGGGATGGTTTCTTCGATATAGGGGAACCCAACAGGCACCAGCAAAGCATGCAGCTCAACTATGAATTGCCGTTCAGTAAGTTCCCGTTCCTGAATTTCATCAATTCCCAATATACCTACACCAGTAATTTTGACTGGCAGCGGGGCGGGGATGCCTTAAATGAGGTGGTGCAAGAGGAAAATCCAGGAGAACAGGTCAATACCGTTCAAAATGCAAGCACCCACAATTTAACTGCCAATCTTAGCATGCAGCGTTTGTACGACTTTTTGGGACTTAAGAAACGGGACGGCAAGGTCACGGCGGTCCAGGCTCAACAGCGACGTAGGGACAAAGCTGGAAACCCTGCTTCTGGGGACACGGATGAAAAACCACCTAAGAAAACAAGTAAAACATTCAATACTGTTGTGGATATATTGACCATGGTGAAGCGTATCAACGTGAACTACAGTAGAAATAGCGGTACGGTCTTGCCGGGATATACCCAATCCATAGGGTTTATCGGTACAACAAGGCCTACGCTGGGATTTGTCTTTGGTAGCCAGTCCGATGTTCGTTTTGAGGCGGCCCGAAATGGATGGTTGACCACGTTCCCAGAGTTCAACTCGCAATACCTAAGAAATACCAATAGGCAGCTCAATATTACTGCCACGGCACAGCCTACCCAAGATCTTACCATAGATTTTACCGCGGACCGACAATTGTCCCGAAGTTCTCAGGAAAACTACAGTCCAGAGGAATGGATCAACAACAACGATGGCCTTATCAATGAACTGGGTAATTTTAGCATCTCCACTGTAATGATCGGCACGGTGTTCAATAAGAGTGACGAGTTCGATTCCAAGACTTTTGAACAATTCAAGGAAAATAGGATCACCATCGCCAACCGATTGGTGTCGGACCGAGGGCAAAGCCCGGGCACCTTGGATGAGGACGGTTTTCCGGAACGCTATGGGAAAACGCAGCAAGAAGTATTGTTGCCGGCATTCTTTGCGGCCTATACGGGACAGGATGTCAATCGGGTAAATTTGGATGCCTTCCGCGAGATTCCAATTCCGAACTGGAACATCAAGTATACCGGTCTTATGAAAAACAGATGGTTCAAGAAGAAATTCAAGCGTTTCTCCTTAAGCCATGGCTATAGGGCTGCGTATAGTATCAATTCGTTCCAGACCAATTTGGAACGTGAAAACGGGATTTTCGACCCAGAGAATGACGATTTCCTTCCAGAGCAGATTATCAATAATGTGGTATTGACAGACCAGTTCAACCCATTGGTCAGAGTCGATTTTGAGATGAAAAACTCCTTTAGCTTCTTAGCTGAGGTTCGCACCGATAGGACTTTATCCCTAAGTTTTGACAACAACCTTTTGACAGAGATTAATGGAAAAGAGTACACTCTTGGATTGGGGTACAGATTCAAGGATGTGAAATTTGTGACCAATATTGGGGGTGAGCGTACCCGTTTAAAAGGGGATCTAAACCTTAAGGCCGATTTATCCCTTAGGGATAACATTACGATCATACGAAACCTGGATATAGACAACAACCAGATTACTTCTGGACAGCAGCTTGTTTCAGCCAAATTTACCGCGGATTATGCCCTGAGCAAGAGTCTTAACGCACTGTTCTTCTATGATCACTCGTTCTCCAAGTTTGCCGTGTCCACGGCATTTCCGCAGACTACCATCAACACCGGATTTACCATCCGCTACAATTTTGGAAACTAGGAAAAGGGTAGTGTAATCCTAAATTTTGGACCTAAGTTTTTTTGTTGCAAAGTTTACTTGAAAAGCTATGGGTGATCCGTTACATTTGTTACCTGACTAAAACAAATTTGGACCATGAACATACCATCAGAATTAAAGTACACCAAGGATCACGAATGGATCAAGATTGACGGGGACATTGCCACCGTTGGAATTACCGATTTTGCCCAGGGCGAGCTGGGTGATATTGTTTATGTTGAAGTTGAAACCGTGGATGAAACCTTGGAAAAAGAGGAGGTTTTTGGTACTGTGGAAGCCGTGAAGACCGTTTCCGACCTGTTTTTGCCATTAAGTGGGGAAATCGTTGAGTTCAATGAGGCCTTGGAAGATGAACCAGAAAAGGTAAACACTGATCCCTATGGTGACGGCTGGATGATCAAGATTAAGATCAGTGACGCCTCGGAAGTTGATGGATTGATGAGCGACGCCGATTACAAAGCATTGATTGGTGCTTAAAAAAAATAGATACACCTTATTATTCATAAGCTGGGTTTTGTTTTTAACAACGCTCAGCTTATTTTCTTTTTCGGATTTGGATACCGGTACATTTCAAATTCCTTATGCTGACAAGATCACACATTTCGGTTTTTACTTCATTTTTGTCGTGTTGGCAGCTCTGGTGTTTCGTGAAAGGACACAAGGCAATATGCCATTAAAAAAAGTCTTGGTGTGGGCACCCCTTGCCGCAATTTTTTATGGTATACTTATTGAGGGATTACAACATACGGTCACCGAGGACCGGATGGCCGAATGGGGTGATGTTTTGGCCAATACCATTGGGGCATTTGCAGGAGTTATCCTAATTAAATGGTATTTTTCCAAAGAAAGGCCGTTAAAATGGAAATTTTAATTGTTTATTTCATCAATTAATAATTAAATTAGCAAACACTAAAATCAGAACGATGGAACTAAAAAAGAATCCAAAAGCAGATGTAGGAAAAAACAGTTCGCTCTATTTTGTGATAGGGTTGGCCGCTGTTTTGGGGTTGGTTTATGGAGCCATGGAGTGGAAAAAATATGATAAATCCAATGATTATGATATCTCAATGAACGTTGAGGATCAGTTGGACGAAGAGGTGCCAATGACCGAACAGATCAAGACACCACCGCCTCCACCGCCACCAGCTGCACCGGAAGTTATCGAGGTTGTTGAAGATGAAGAGGAAGTTGAAGAAACCGTAATTGAGTCCACGGAAACCAGCCAGGAAGAAGAGGTAATGGAAGTTGAAGAGGTTGAGGTTGAGGAAGTGGAAGAAGATATTTCGGTTCCATTTGCCGTAATTGAAGACGTACCGGTTTTCCCTGGTTGTGAGGGATCCAGCAATAAAAAGCAATGTTTCCAGGATATGATGCAGAAGCACATCCGTAAAAACTTCCGTTATCCTGAGATTGCCCAGGAAATGGGTGTTCAAGGTAGGGTGAACGTAATCTTCGTTATCCAGAAGGATGGAAGTATCGGAAACATCAGAATGCGTGGACCGGACAAGAACTTGGAGAAAGAAGCTTTGCGAATCATCCAGAGGCTTCCAAAAATGACTCCTGGTAAGCAAAGGGGTAGAGCTGTAAAGGTACCTTTCAGTATTCCAATTACCTTTAAGCTACAGTAAAATACGATTTACGATTCCTGTCGAGGCAGGAATGAAAAAGCCCTGATGGAAACGTCAGGGCTTTTTTTGTGCTTCAAAGAAGAGTACTATGCGTGATAGTAGCGCTCGTTGCTGATTTTTCCGTCTTTCCATTGTGTTCGGACAACCTGTTCAAATCTGTGGTCCGTGCCATCATCAGTGGTGAACTCCATAACGGCCTCGTAAAAAGTAGTATCCCCCTTTACCGCAGGACCGCTGGTTACTTTGTAACCATGGAATGCGGTAACCGTATCCAACAATTTCTTTTCTTCGGCCAAACAAAATTCTTTGCCGACCTTGGCGGGATTGTTTCCCTCAAAAAGTTGGACATCATCGGCTAGGTAGTTTTCCATGGCCTCAATGAATTTGCCTTCGGCCAATAATGCGGTAACCTCATTTGCTTTTGCCAGTAATTCTTGTTCTTGTATTGTAGTTTCCATAATAGAAATTTTAAGATGTTAATGAATCGAAACAAAAGTAGCGTTGTGCGGTGCCTTCTTGTTTGTTCATCTTTCCCGATGACTGTTATGGATTTCCCTAACACACCAGAATGCTGGTTTTTTGTTTACTTTGGATGACCATAAGAGAAACCTGCACTGAGCTTGACAAAGTAATCTTGCGGTAGCGGAGGACTATGTGGTAGCTGGTCAATCAGTATCTTAGAAACAAATAATTATGAGTTACTATAAATATCTAGGGGCACTGAACGGACGTATTTTTTTAATATCGGATTCAAATTCATTAAGACTATGGGGTGGTTGTCATTCAAATACGGAATATGGTTCTGATTATGATAGTTTACAAGGAAGTTTAAGTTTTAGCAATGATAAATTGGATTTGCATCCTAAGGATGAGAATTTGATTTACCACATTTATTTTAGTCCGTCGGGAAGGGTTGAATTATTTGAATCAAAAACAGGTTTCGTTCTTTGTGAGGGGCTTTATTATAATGAATCAATTAATTTCTCAGAGCTAGAATTCCAACCTACGAAGAATTTAGATATTTTGATTAATAACCATGAAGGTGGTTTGTATGTATATGACGCAACATTTCAGGGTAAAGAAATACTGGAGGAAAATAAAGGGTCGAAGGGGGTTTTCACCGTTAACCAAAATAGTTTTAACTCTTACTGCAACTTAAAGCTTACCAAGGGAAAATACATTGCGAGGTCGGTGCAAAGCAATATTGAGATTGAGAATGAACAGATTGTGCTAAATGGAATTGAATTGGTATTAGATAATAAGATTGAAAAATGGTGAATTTCAATTTCTAACCCTTCATGTCTTTGAAAAGTGTTTATTGTAGCGATACTGATGCTGTACTTTTAACCCCAATTCCTCACTCGGAGAATCAATAGTAAACTCCAACACCAAAGAATGACTTATAATATGCAAGCCCCCTTGGCCCAAAGGCCTGGGGAGTTTTTGCATTTGGGTGGTTTGGCCAGACAGAGCTTCCTGTGCGTTGAATGTAAACATAAAAGGGAACACTAGATTGTCGACCACATCCATTTTTAGGAGCGTTGGATCACTGGACTTTTGGAGGATAAGTTCCGCTTCTTCCCGTACCACATTGTTCACGTATTTTCCATGGTTGAACAGGGTAATTTCCAAGGTTTCAAAGGTGAGTTCTAGGGTGGAGTGGGAGTTGCTTTCCCAAAAGTTTTGGATTTCCTCCAAAATAGAAATAGGAGCCATAGCCAATGGTATTGGTTAACAGGGCTATGCAGAAATTCAATTTACAATGAACAATGTAAGCAATTAAAATCAATTAACACATACATGTGGTGAATAAACTTGTGGTCATAATGCAAATTGGCCTATGAGAAGAAAGTACACGAAAGAAGATTATGAATTTCTAAGGAAACTGGGGCATCGTATCAGGGAACTTCGCGAACAAACCGATTTGTCCCAAGCAGCTTTGGAAATCGATTCTAAAATGTCTAAAAACCAAATTGGACGTATAGAAAGAGGTGAAATCAGTACCTCTGTGGCCAACTTAAACTTAATGGCCAAAGCCTTACAAGTGGATATTCAAAGTTTCTTTGATTTCGAGGAATAATCTTTTAAAGCTCAAGTTCAAGTTCAAAACGCAAGCTCAAGCTCAATGGTCTTGGTTCTTGACTCTGATGTCTGACATCTGAACTTTCGCCCTTTACCCAGTATTAAGCTCAAGTTCAAGTTCAAAATGCAAGTTCAATGGTCTTGGTTCTTGAATCTTGGGTAATCAGTGTTCAGAAGTCAGAGACTAGCTGTATGTAAACTGAAGTCTGATATCTGATGTCCGGTTATTCACTTTTCCGTCAGACTACGATAAACCGCCTCCCGCATTCGTTCCCCATTAATGTAACCGTTGCCATGTGTAGCATCATATTTAGCCAATAGGGTAGTGTTACCTTTTACAGCTTCCAGACTTTTCCCGGCATCAATTTCTTTTTGAACAAGGGACCGAACCTCTTTCAACATGGCAACAAAGCCCTGCAGTTCTTTTTTATTGGACGGTCGCCCGTGCCCCGGGATAATTTTGGTTTGCTCATCAATTACCATCAACGCATTTTTACTGGCTTCAATATAACCGTCAATACTGCCGCCACTGTTGATGTCGATATATGGATAGCGACCGGCAAAATAGGTATCGCCCATATGCAACACATTTTCAGTCATAAAATACACCTGGGTATCCCCATCCGTATGGGCATTGTGCACATGCATCAAAAGAATGGTCTCGTCGCCTTCGTAGAAAGTCATTCCTTCGGAGTGGGTAATCTCCGGCAGACTCTTTTCATAATCGGTTTGACTCATTTTTTGCTCCGAAACTCTTTTTTGACCCCGTTCCTGGAGTCGTGTCCGCACCCTATCCTGGGCCACTATGGTGGTTTCGCTCGAATTAAAATTGGCATTTCCGCCCGTATGGTCGCCATGCATATGGGTGTTCACCAAATAGGAAATGGGCTTGTCCGTAAGCGTGGTAATGGTGGTTTTGATCTTGTTGCTCAGCGGAGCAAATTGGTCATCCACCATATACACCTTATCCGCCCCAACATAAACACCGATATTGCCCCCACGGCCGGTGAGCATATAGACTTTTGAACTTAAGGTATCTATGGTTATAGTGACATCTTCCATCTGGGCTTGGGCCAAAACGGGGAATAAGAGAAGCGCGGCTAAAATTTTTTCCATGATGATGGTTTTAAGCGTTGTTACCTAAACTTGGACGTTTCGTCCTTTCAAAAATAACACAAAGACCGTCAATAGGTTGGAAAAGATGAAGGTCGGCGTTATCTTTGCCGCCAATAAAAATGTGGATGAAATCTGCCGTAGGTTCTGTTAAAACAACATCCTTATCCTTAATTTTTACCGATTTTAAGGAAATCACCAAGGCCAAACTGGCCGTGAGTGTGGTGTTCTCATCCATTGCTGGCTATTTTCTGGGTGCTTACCAGATAGATTTGGTCTCCGTATTGCTCCTCGCCTTTGGAGGTTACTGCATGGTGGGGGCATCCAACGCCTACAACCAGGTTATAGAAAAAGATTTGGACGCTTTGATGAAGCGTACCCGTAACAGGCCTATTCCTTCGGGACGCATGTCTGTAAAAACGGCTATGGCCATTGCCATTGTCATGACCATCCTTGGAGTGGTGGCCCTATACATTTTGAGTCCAAAAACGGCCATGTTCGGGGCTATATCCATCTTTTTGTACACTAGTGCCTATACCCCTTTGAAGACCAAAACACCACTTTCTGTGTTTGTGGGGGCATTTCCCGGCGCCATTCCATTTATGTTGGGATGGGTGGCGGCCACCAACGATTTTGGCATAGAGCCCGGCACACTGTTCATGATCCAGTTTTTTTGGCAGTTCCCACATTTCTGGGCTCTAGGTTGGATGCTGGACGAGGATTACAAGCGCGGCGGATTTAAAATGTTGCCGACCGGAAAGAAGGATACGGGTACCGCACTTCAAATTATTTTATACACCATTTGGATGATCGTCATTTCCATTATGCCCGCCTTTGGGTTTACAGGAAGATTACATTTGTCCATTCCCGCAGCAGCAATTGTGTTGTTGGCAGGCTTGGTAATGCTCATTTTTGCATTCAAATTATACGAGAAAAGGGATAATGTGGCCGCAAGGAGATTGATGCTGGCCAGTGTTACCTACATTTCATTGATACAGATTGTTTACGTAATAGATAAGTTTATTGGTTAGGAATATGGATTTGACCGAAGTGGATATTGAAGTAAAGAACAGGCGCGCCAAGAAGATGATGCTTTGGTTCGGAATTGTGAGCCTGATCATGGGGTTTGCCGGATGGACAAGTGCCTATATTGTAAGTTCCAAACGGGAAGATTGGATCAGTGATTTGGATTTGCCCCAGGCTTTTTTGGTGAGTACAGCCATCATAATCATAAGCAGTTTCACTTACTTTTTTGCGAAACAGTCGGTGGCCAGAAACGAACAGAAGAGGGCGACCATGCTATTGCTGCTGACCTTGGCTTTGGGGATTACCTTTATTGTGGTGCAGTTTGTTGGCTTTTCGCAAATGTTGGACAACGGCTACTATTTTACGGGCCCCACCAGCAACATAAAAATGTCCTATGTGTTTTTGATCGCGGCGGTGCATATTGTCCACGTAGTGGCGGGGCTTATTTCCTTGCTCACGGTATTGGTACAGCAGCTCAGGGGCAAATATCTGCCCGGAAATATGTTGGGTATGGAATTGGGTGCCACATTCTGGCATTTCTTGGATATTTTATGGGTATACCTCATACTTTTTATGTATTTGGTGAAATAAATTTTTATTGAAGTAGTTTTCATTGCACTTTGTCTTTTTCAATACGGCAAAAGATGTATTTTTGCTAAAGTTTTATTAAAACGACCTTTTATATGGATACAACGGTGACTACCGGTACTGAAGAAAGCGTTTGGGGAGGCGGAAATCGCCCGCTGAATGCCAGTTATGGAAAAATGATGATGTGGTTTTTTATCGTCTCGGATGCCTTGACCTTCTCTGGATTCTTGGTTTCCTACGGTTTTTCCAGGTTTAAGTTTATTGAGACTTGGCCCATTGCCGATGAGGTGTTCACCCACGTTCCTTTCTTCCACGGGAATTTCCCCATGTACTACGTGGCCTTTATGACATTTATTCTGATCATGTCTTCCGTAACCATGGTATTGGCTGTGGATGCAGGTCATAAAATGATGCAAAAGAAGGTTATCCTATATATGTTCCTTACCATTATTGGAGGTGCCATTTTCGTGGGCTCGCAGGCTTGGGAATGGGCTACTTTTATTAAAGGCGATTATGGAGCCATAGAAACAAAAGGTGGTAGGATCCTTCAATTCGTAAATGCCGAAACCGGTAAGCGGGCTGCCCTGGCCGATTTTGCCAAGACTTTACCTGAGGATAGGGTAAAGCACGTGAAGAGCGAAGGGGTTTGGTATATGGACGAAGGCTATAAAACGTCCTTCTCCCTAAATGAAGTGGTAGAAGGTTTTAAAACCTCTCCAAATATCCTGATTCGTACCGAAACGATCAACGAGGAAGGTGAGAAAACCGTTTTGGATAGAAGTGCCTCCTTGGCCAAATTAAAGGATGCGGCCCTTGTGGTTGAAGGTGCTAACCTTATCCGAAACGAATATGGAAGCCGTTTGTTCGCGGACTTCTTCTTTTTCATCACAGGATTTCACGGGTTTCACGTATTCTCCGGGGTTGTGATCAATGTGATCATCTTTTTCAATATCATTTTGGGAACCTATGAGCGTAGGGGACATTATGAAATGGTAGAAAAGGTTGGACTGTATTGGCACTTTGTGGATTTGGTCTGGGTATTCGTATTTACATTCTTCTACTTGGTATAAATTTTTATGGTATTCCCAGAGAGGGAATCTTACAAAACAATAAAGCATGGCACACGAACATAAACTTGAAATTTTTAGGGGACTTGTAAAGTTTAAGTCCAACATCCAAAAAATTTGGGGCGTACTAATTTTCCTTACCATAGTCACGGCTGTGGAGGTGGCCTTGGGTATTACCAAGCCAGAGTTCTTAACAAAGACCTATTTTATTGGGATGAAACTCCTCAACTGGATTTTCATCATCCTTACCTTGGTGAAAGCCTATTATATTGCTTGGGATTTTATGCACTTGCGTGATGAAAGAAGTTCATTGCGAAGGGCCATCGTTTGGACACCCATATTCTTGATTTGCTATTTGATTTTCATCCTACTTTTTGAAGCGGACTATATTTATACCGTGTTCAAGGAAGGTTTTCTAGCTTGGAATTTCTAGCAAATTGACAAGTATTAACAATTTTAAAAGGCGGTTTCTTGACCGTCTTTTTTTATTTTTGCACTCAGCAAAGTTCACATGAAAAAGGCCTCTGTTTTACTCATTCTTTTTGTCTTTCCCTTAGTGGCCTATCTGTTCTTTGCTTCAGGGGTGAACAACTTTGGGAGACTTCCCATCCTAACGGAAAATATTTCTGATATAGCCCATTTTGAAGGTGGTGCCACCTTTAATGACCAGATTACCATTCTGGGGTTCTTAGGAACCAATATTGATCTTAAACAGGGAAATGCCTTTAACCTAAATCAGAAGATTTATAAACGCTTCGGGAAGTTCAAGGATTTTCAGATCGTTATGCTGGTGCCAAAAGGAGAGGAGAAAAAAGTAGAGGATCTCAAAAAGGAACTGGGTAAGCTATCCGAAATTAAGAAATGGAATTTTGCCTTTGGGACCACGGATGAGATCACCTCCATTTTCAACCAACTGAAGAGCAACATAAAACTGGATTCGGACTTGGGAACCAGTTATGTCTTCATCATCGACAAGGATCGAAACCTCCGTGGCAGAAATGATGATGAGGACGAAGGGACCAAATACGGCTTTAATACCACCTCAGTGGCCGAACTCAACAACAAAATGGAAGACGATGTCAAGATTATTTTGGCAGAATATCGTCTCGCCTTAAAGAAAAACAATGCCGACAGGAGCAACAAGTAAAAAGAAGTACACCTACGTATGGGTGTCCGCAGTGGTTTTGGTTTTTGGAATTTTCGCGATACACGAAATTTCAAAAAAGCTCAAAGAGGGTTCCATGGTGGAAACCGATAGAATGAGTGTTGCCAACATCCAAAAAAAGCTGGGGTTTGTGGTCAGCAATGGAAAGAAGAGAAGAGTGCCAAGCTTTTCCTTTCTAAATCAGGATAGCATTCTTGTTAGCGAAAAGGATTATTTGGGAAAGGTGTATTTGGTGGAGTTCTTTTTTACCACCTGTCCTACCATCTGCCCAATTATGACCAAGAATTTGGTGGAACTCCAAAACACCTTTGAAGAATATCCAGATTTTGGGGTGGCTTCCTTTACCATAAATCCGCGGTACGATACCCCGTCCATACTAAAAAAGTATGCCGAAGGCTATGGCGTGAACGATAAAGATTGGAACTTTTTAACCGGGGATAGGGATGCTATATATAAACTGGCCCAGGAAGGGTTTTATATTGTAGCGAACGAAGTAGAGGATGCTCCTGGCGGGTTTGAACATTCCGGGATGTTTGCCCTGGTGGATAAGGAAGGCTATATCCGTTCAAGAGATGATGAAAATGGTAACCCGCTGATCTACTATCGGGGAACGATAACTGAAAAACAAGGAGTGAACAAGGAGGGAGAACCTCAACAGATCACCATGCTGAAAGAGGATATTAAAAAATTACTGCTGGAAGAATGAGCGAACAAGTTGCATTAAGGGAAAAACGTTTTAATAGATGGATAGCGGTGGTATCGGTTGTAATACCCTTAGTGGTTGCTTTGCTGTTCGGATATAAGATTCCAGATGCGGAGCCATTGTCATTTTTGCCGCCAATCTATGCTGGAATAAATGGGATTACTGCAATTTTGTTGGTTTGGGCGGTGGTATCCATAAAAAATGGAAAACGGGAATTGCACCAAAAGCTGATGACAACATGTATTGTGCTTTCAGCCTTGTTCTTGGTGATGTATGTGGCCTATCACATGACTTCGGAAAGCACCAAATTTGGAGGTGATGGTTTTGTGCAGTATATCTACTTCTTTATTTTAATAACCCATATTGCCCTGTCCATTTTGGTAATACCCTTGGTTTTGATTACCTATTCCAAAGCTTATTTAGGTGACTATGCAAAGCATAGAAAATGGGCCAAGTTTACCTTTCCCATCTGGTTATATGTTGCGGTAACTGGAGTAGTTGTATACCTTATGATTTCACCTTATTATGTACACTAAAGGCTTAAAATCCGGTTTTTCTTTTCGCAGGTGCATCCCGATAAAATCATCAATACGGAGTGGCATTTTTGTATGGGTAGCTTTACTTTTTCTCTTCCCACAATTTATGGAAGCGCAGTGTGCTATGTGTCGTGCTGTAGTGGAAAGTGAGGCTAGTGGAAATACTGCCGAAGGAATTAATAATGGAATCGTTTACCTAATGGCAATCCCATATATTTTGGTGGCAGGACTGTTCTTTTTTGTGTACAAGAAGCTTCGTGGCTAAGGTTTCTTAAAAATTTTAACATTTTTTTTCTGGTTTGGGTGTAACATAATATTTTAGTTACTGTCTTATTAACATACGCTTGCGTATTTCATCAATCATCAAACACCAACCAGCATGTTCGACATTGAAAGGTGGCAAGAAATATTTGACACCATACGGAAGAACAAACTCCGTACGTTTTTGACCGGGCTCTCCGTGGCCTCGGGCATATTTATCCTTGTTATTTTATTGGGTTTTGGCCAAGGTATGCGCAATGGCATTGAGCATGAATTTAAACAAGATGCCACCACAAGTGTATGGGCATGGCCCGAAACCACTTCCAAAGCCTATAAAGGATTGAATCCAGGCCGAAGAATACAGTTTAAGAACGAGGACTATGAAACGGCCGGAAGAATGTTCAAGGAAGACATTGAATATGAATCCCCAAGGGTATTCGTAAATAATGTAACGATTAACTATGGAAATGAGGCATTGGTTTACGGCATCCAAGGGATTTCATCTGAGTTCCAGTTTATTGAGGGCGTATCGACCATAGAGGGACGTTTTGTGAATTATAAGGATGAGATTTCACTGGGAAAGGTGGCCGTTATCGGTAAGAAAATCAAACAAGACGTATTTAAGGAAGTGGAAACTCCTATAGGGGAGGCCATAGAGATCTCAGGTATTCGCTTCACCATAATTGGAGTGTTCAACGAACAAAACGAACGGGAAGAAGAACGTATTTATATCCCCATTACTACGGCGCAACGTGTCTTCAATGGAAATGACAAGTTGAACACATTGACCTATACATTGCCACCAGTAGAAAATTTTGACCAGGCTGTGGCGCAAGCAGTTACTTTCAAGGAAAACCTTCGAAAATACTTAAAGGAAGAGCATGTGGTTGCTCCGGAAGATGATTCGGGAGTTCGGGTTTGGAGTGCTATGGAAGAGGCCAAGCGTTACTATGGAATTACCAACAACATGAAAATATTTTTCTGGTTTGTGGGCGTGTGTACCATTATAGCAGGAGTGGTTGGGGTAAGCAATATTATGCTCATTGTGGTCAAGGAGCGTACCCGCGAGATTGGGATACGAAAAGCCTTGGGGGCCAAACCTTGGTCCATCGTAGGGATGATTCTGCATGAGTCCGTTTTTGTGACCGCAATTTCAGGGTTTTCCGGTTTGATTTTTAGTATGTTGTTGTTGGAAATCGTTGGCCCCCATGTGCAGATTGATTATGTGGTTAATCCTTCGGTAAACTTTAATGTGGCCTTTACCACCGTAATGGTTTTGGTAGTGGCCGGTGCAATAGCAGGACTCGTTCCCGCATTAAGGGCCGCAAGGGTACAGGTAATAGAATCCTTGAGAGATGAATAACCAATCATTAAACGAGAATAACTATGTTCAACAGGGATAGATGGCGGGAAATTTTAGAGGTCCTCACCAGCAATATTGGCCGGACCATCTTGACCGCTTTCGGGGTGTGTTGGGGTATTTTTATCCTAATCGTCCTCTTGGCGGCGGGAAAGGGCTTTGAAAATGGTATTCGCGCAGACTTTGGCGATATTGCCACCAATACCATGTTCATGTGGACCCGCAGAACTACTAAACCCTATGAGGGACTTCCGAAGGATAGGGTTTTTGAATTCAAGGTAAGTGACGTTCAAGCGATTTGGGACAATGTGCCCAACCTGAAATTTATATCCCCCAGAAACCAATTGGGAGGATTTAGGGGCGGAGGGAATGTAATCCGTGGTATCCGGGTTGGAGCCTATAATGTATATGGGGATTATCCAGAGATCATCAATCAAGACCCCATGACAGTCACCTCTGGTCGTTTTATCAACCACAATGATATCAAGGCCAAACGAAAAGTAGCGGTCATTGGCCAAGGGGTAAAATCAGAACTTTATGAAAAGGGTGAGGAGGTTTTAGGTACCTACATCAAGATTCAAGGAGTCAATTTTATGGTCATCGGAACGTATAAGAAGAAGAATAATGATGGTGATGGAGAGGAAGCGCAGAAGGAGATTTTCGTCCCTTTCACCTCGTTTTCACAGGCGTTTAATCGAGGGGAAGATGTGGGTTGGATGGCCATAACAGCACATGACGGAAGTTCCATTTCCCAACTTAAGGAAGATATTATTGGGGTCATGAAGAATCGCCACAAGATACACCCTGAGGACAATAGGGCCATAGGGTATTTTGATTTGTATGAGCAGTTCAACCGGGTGGAGAGTCTGTTCGTGGGACTCAAGGCAATCGCCTATCTAGTGGGAATTATGGTCTTGCTTTCGGGAATCATTGGGGTAAGCAATATTATGCTTATTGTGGTTAAGGAACGAACCAAGGAAATTGGGATTCGGAGAGCACTGGGCGAACAACCTTGGTCCATTAAAAAACAAATACTCATGGAGTCCATTTTCTTGACCATCATTTCCGGAATGACAGGAATTATTTTTGGCACCTTGGTCATTTATGGTATCAATTCCCTATTGGATAGTGTGGGGCCAGTCGACATGTTCATCAGCCCAAGTGTTAGTGTTGGTGTGGTCAGCGGGGCACTGATGATTTTAATGGTATCGGGATTATTGGCCGGGTTTATTCCAGCCAATAGCGCCATCCGGGTGAGACCCATAGAAGCCTTGAGAACCGAATAAAATATATCAATCAAATAACTATAATAATCAAAATGAAAAAGTCAGTAACCATTATCATTCTTTTGCTCATCGTCATTGTGTTCGGGGGCTCCATGTACTATCTGTACCAAAAGAATTCTGAAGACCCAGTGGTATACGAGACGGAAAAACCGTCCAAACAGAACATTATCAAAAAGGCTGTGGCCACGGGCAGTATACTTCCCCTGGAGGAGGTGTTGATCAAACCCAACATTTCAGGAGTAATTGAAGAGATTTATGTAGAAGGAGGGGATTATGTGAAGTCGGGCGATTTATTGGCCAAGATCAAGGTAGTGCCCAATCTAAATGCTCTTAATGATGCCAGAAACTCGATTGATGAGGCCAAAATCAATTTGGACGACCAAAAACGGAACTATGAGAGACAACTTTCACTTTTTAATAAGGGGGTTATTTCCAAAGCGGATCTAGAACGTGCGCAAGTGGCCTATGATCAGGCCAAACAGTCCTATGGAGCGGCCAACAAACGGTACGATATTGTAAATACGGGTACTACGAGCGGGTTTAGAAATGCAGCAAACACCCTTATAAAATCCACGGTCAGCGGAATGGTGCTGGAAGTACCTGTGGAAGTAGGGAACCAGGTTATTGAAAGCAACAATTTCAATGAGGGGACTACAATTGCCGCCGTGGCCGATGTGGAAAAAATGATTTTTGAAGGGATGGTGGATGAGTCCGAAGTGGGTAAAATCAAGGAAGACCTTCCATTGGAAATTACTGTTGGGGCCATCGAGGACCAAATTTTTGATGCGGTTTTGGATTATATCGCACCAAAGGGAAAAGAAGAGAATGGAGCTATACAATTCGAGATAAAAGGCACTTTGAAAAAACAGGATTCTATATTTATTCGAGCTGGGCTTAGTGCCAATGCGTCCATTATCTTGGCACGTGCAGACAGTGTTTTGGCCCTGAAAGAGGCCTTGGTGCAATTTGATGGGGAGACCAAAGAACCCTATGTGGAGATAGAAACCTCAGAGCAGCAATTTGAACGCAAGGATGTGGAACTGGGCATCAGTGATGGCATCTTTGTTGAGGTGAAATCTGGACTTTCGGCAGAGGATAACGTCAAAATCTGGAATGCGGTCGAGGACGAAGAAGAAGCCAACTAATCATTTAACAAAAAATTTCAAATAATCTTGTAACATTTTAACAACTTGTAAGTCATATTACAGGAGTTTAAATGCCGGATAGCTAATATCACCAATCATGATAGAAATCAAAGACCTTCACAAATCCTATAAGATGGGAAGCAATTCTCTCCATGTGCTCAAGGGCATCAATTTTAAGGCAGAAGCTGGGGAGTTGGTGGCCATAATGGGGTCTTCAGGTTCTGGAAAATCCACCTTGCTCAATATTTTGGGAATGTTGGATGTTGCAGACTCCGGTGCCTACACTTTGGACGGGGTGCCAATCAAGGATCTAAGCGAGACCAAAGCCGCGCAATACAGAAATAAATTTCTTGGATTTGTTTTCCAATCTTTTAACCTGATCAATTACAAATCAGCTTTAGAAAATGTTGCACTTCCGCTCTATTATCAAAAAGTTGGTAGGAAAGAAAGACAAGAAAAAGCTTTGAGTTACCTAGATAAGGTAGGTCTAAAAGAGTGGGCCACACACTTGCCAAGCGAGCTTTCCGGTGGTCAAAAACAGAGGGTGGCAATTGCTAGGGCTATGGCTGCGGAACCGAAGGTTCTTCTTGCGGATGAGCCAACCGGAGCCTTGGACAGTACTACTTCCTATGAGGTCATGGATTTGATCCAAAAAATCAACGATGAAGGGAATACCATTTTGGTGGTGACCCACGAAGAAGACATAGCACATATGTGCAAGCGCATTGTACACCTTAAGGATGGTGTTATCGTAGAAGATAAAAAAATAGAGCAGGTAAGGGCAGAACAATATGTTTGATCGGGATATTTGGCAAGAGATTTTTCACACCCTCAGAAACAACAAGTTACGTACGTTCCTGACCGGTTTCTCCGTGGGCTGGGCCATCTTCATTTTAGTGATGCTCTTGGCTTCGGTAAACGGCATGCAAAATGGATTCACTGGGCAGTTCAACGATGATGCCACCAATTCCATTTTTATTCGCCCTGGCACAACGGCAAAAGCCTATGCCGGTTTTGAAGCGGGTAGAAGAATCCAGCTTAAAAATGACGATTTTGATTACATTAAAAACAGCTTCCCTAAAGATGTTGAATATATAAGTGCAAGGTACTTTTCGGGCACTACCGCCAGATATAAAAGTGAGACAGGAAGTTATTCCGTGCAGGCAGTACATCCAGATCATCAAATTATTGAAAAGACGTTGATCACAGAAGGTCGATTCTTTAACACATCGGATGTTATAAACAAGGCAAAGGTTGCGGTCCTGGGAAGAAAAGTAGCGGAGGATCTCTTCAAAAAAGAGGACCCGCTTGGCAAATTTGTGGAGTTTAACGGTTTGCCGTTTCGGGTTATCGGAATTTTTACAGATGAAGGAGATGATAATGCCGAGCGAATAATTTATGCGCCTATAACAACCTACCAAAGAATCTACGGGAATACCAATGACATCAATCAGGTAGTACTCACCTATAATCCAACTTATGACCTAACCAAGGCATTAGAATTTTCGGGCAAGTTGGAGGATTTAATGAAACGAAGACATAAGATTTCCCCGGAAGATCAGGCGGGACTTTATGTTTGGAATTATGCGGAGGCCTTTGACGATATTAGTAAGTTTTCCTCAGTGTTGAATGCAATAAGTATAGGTGTTGGATTCCTGATTTTGATCGCCGGTATTGTAGGGATAGGGAATATCATGGTATTTACTATTAAGGAACGAACCAAGGAAATCGGGGTGCGTAAAGCACTTGGCGCCCAACCCAAACAGATTATCAACTTGGTGTTGTTGGAGTCAGTTTTTATTACAGCGCTTTCAGGTTTTATTGGTTTGGTGTTCGCTTGGATCATTTTGTCCCTAATTGGGCCTACGATCAACACGCCTGCGTTCACAAATCCTTCGGTAAGTTTATCTACCGTGGTTACGGCAACCATTATTTTAATAGTGGCCGGAGTGTTGGCAGGACTTATCCCAGCGGTCAAGGCTGCAAATGTTAAACCTATTGTGGCATTAAGCGATAAATAATTATGTGGTTATTCGATAGAGATTTATGGATAGAGATTTTCCACACCCTTGGAAAGAACATGTTCCGCACATTTCTGACCATGCTGGGGGTTATTTTCGCCATGATTATACTCATTTTGCTTTTGGGCTCCGCCAATGGTATGAGTAATGGTTTTGATAAAGTTTTTGCAGGTACCGCTTCCAACAGCCTATTTGTATGGGGGCAGTCTACCTCGGAGCCTTACAAAGGTTTTGAACGAGGGCGAAGAATCCGCTATAAAATTGAAGATGCTGAAATATTGAAGCGTGAAATCCCTGAAATTCAGGTACTGGCGCCAAGAATAGAATTAGGGAGCCATAGGAGCGTAGTGACTGTGTACCGAAATGGGCAAACAAGTGGTTCTTCTGTTTACGGGGATTATCCGGAAATCGACAATATCACCAAAAAACGATTGGTGGAAGGCCGATTTTTGAACAATACCGATATCGAGGAGTCCAAAAAAGTGTGCGTAATTGGGGAAGAAACCTACAAACTTTTATTCGATAAAGGAGAGAATGCCATTGGCGAAGATATTCGAATCAATGGGGTGTTCTTTTCCGTCGTGGGTATCTATAAACCTAACAAGAACATCAATATTGATGGTGAGAATGCGGTGTTTATTCCGTTTACCACCTTCCAAAAGGCATTTAATTCGGGAGACAGGATGGGATGGATGGCCATTGCTGTAGAGCCAAATACCAAAGTTGCTATAGTGGAGAATCAGATAAAGAAGATTTTGAAAAGCAAGTATGATATTCATCCAGATGATGAAAGGGCCATCGGAAGTTTCGACATGTCCGAAATCTTTAACAATATCTCTTCTTTTACCAATGTCCTAAAGGGGTTTTCATTCTTTGTGGGGATTTTTACGCTCTTAGCGGGGGTTATCGCCATAAGTAACATCCTTTTGATTACGGTTAAGGAGCGAACCAAGGAGATTGGAGTTCGTAGGGCACTTGGAGCTACCCCTCGGGTGGTAAAACGTCAAATTGTGGTGGAAGCCATTGTACTTACAGCCTTTGCGGGATTGATAGGGTTTGCAATTTCGGTGGGAATATTGGCCGTATTGGATTCGCTATGGGGCAGCGGGGAGGATTTCCCTTTTGTAAAACCTATGGTGAGCATACCCCAATTTCTGGTCTCGTTCCTGCTCATGGTAAGTCTTAGCCTTTTAATTGGGTTGATTCCGGCAAACAAAGCCATTAGGGTACGGCCGATAGAGGCACTCCGAGAAGAATAAAAAGCTTGAAAATAAAATAAATAACGATCAAATAAAGAGTAATGAATAAGTACGTAAAATATGGGTTGATAGGAATTGCATGTATCGGTATTTTAGCTGCAATTGTGTATTTCCTGAAACAGAACAGTACGCCAACCCAGATCTACGAGACAGAGGAATTGGAACGTAAAGATATCGTGAACAAGGTTATCGTAACTGGAAAGGTTATCCCAGAAGATGAGATCAATATTAAGCCTCAGATTTCTGGTATTATCGACAAGATATATTTGGACGAAGGTGTTGATGTAAAGGCCGGAGATCTGATCGCGGTAATCAAGGTGGTGCCCAATGAACAATCTTTGAATCAAGCTGCCGGTAGAGTAAGAAATGCGGAATTGGCACTCAATAATGCCAAGATTGAGTTCGATAGAAACAAGGCGCTCTTTGATAAAGGTGTGATTTCAAGCCAGGATTTTAACAACCAAAAGTTGACCTATGACCAAGCCGTCCAAGAGCTGACAAACTCAAGGGCCGACTATCAAATCATCAGAAGAGGTTCAGCAGGTGGTTCGTCCACTGCCAATACCAATATCAGGGCTACAGTTTCCGGTACTATCTTGGAGATTCCTGTTGAGGAAGGTGATCAGGTCATCCAAAGTAACAACTTTAACGATGGCACCACGATCGCAACCATTGCGGATATGAACAAAATGATTTTTGAGGGCGAAGTGGATGAGGCAGAGGTAGGAAAACTACATGTTGGAATGCCATTGGAAATCAGTCTGGGTGCCTTGGAGAAAAACAAGTTTAACGCAGAGCTGAAGTTTATCGCCCCAAAAGGTGTTGAGGAAGAGGGTGCGGTACAATTTAAGATAGAAGGCGACTTGGCAGTTAATGATAGCACCTATGTACGAGCTGGTTACAGCGCAAATGCCTCTATTGTTCTGGAAGAAAAGAAAGATGTACTTGCCATAAAAGAGGCCCTATTACAATTTGATAAGGATACGGAGCAACCTTATGTAGAAGTGGAAACTGGGGAAAACGAGTTTGAACGCAAAGATTTGGAACTAGGTGTAAGTGACGGAATTGATGTGGAAGTGGTTTCCGGATTGGATGAAGGCGCCAAGGTCAAGGTTTGGAACAAATTGGAGAAGAAAACAGATGAGGACTCTTAAGACCGACCAATCAATAATCAATCAAAAAATCAAAAAACGAATGAAACTTAAGATCTTTTTACTCATGGCACTATGTGCCGTGTTCGCGACCAATGCCCAAATGAGAAAATGGACCTTGGAAGAATGTGTTGCCTATGCGGTTGAAAACAACTTGTCCATTGAACAGTTTGAGCTGGATTTGGAAAATGCTAAAATTGACAAGTCGGATGCTTTGGGAAATATGCTTCCCAATTTAAATGGATCTAGTACCGTGTCCAGCAACACCGGTTTTTCCATTAATCCTACAAACAACTTGCCCACCAACAGTACAGCATTTAACGTTAATGGTTCCATAAGTTCTAACGTGACCCTTTTTAACGGGTTGCGGAACATACGGCAAATGAATCGGGCAAAACTGAATGCCATCGCCAGTCAATATAGGTTGGACGACCTTAAAGATGATATCCGCCTAAATGTGGCCAACGCCTATCTTCAGGTGATTTCAAACAAGGAACAACTGAAAACCTTTAGGGCTCAATTGGCAGTTACAGAGCAAGACCTGAATAGAACCAAGGAATTGGTAGAATCAGGGGTTGTGCCACGAGGGGATTTATTGGAAATTGAAGCTACAGCGGCTAACCAGGAACAGCAGGTGGTCAATGGTGAAAGTTTGGTTTTGATCTCTAGAATCAACCTGGCACAGTTACTTCAGATAACTGACTATGAGAATTTTGATATTGCCGATGAGGAATTTGAGATTCCACCTTCGGACATTTTGAATAACTCGGCCAAGGTGATTTTTGACAAAGCTTTAAGCTTTAGAAACGACATTAAGTTCTCGGAATCCAATGTAAAACTGGCTGAAGATGATTTAAAAATAGCCAAGGGTTCATACTACCCAACGCTTTCGGCCTTCCTTCAATACGGAACAAGGTACTCGGATGTAACCCAGATTCCTGATGCCAATGGGGTTCCGTTTACCCCAAACTTTACGGACCAGTTATGGATTTTTGATGGTATTTCCTACGGAGCACAAGTGAATGTACCCATTTTTAATGGGTGGAGTACACGCAATAATGTAAAGCGATCTCAGATTAATCTGGAAAAAGCGAGACTGCAGTTTGAACAGGATAAATTGGATTTGGAAACCAACATCCAGCAGGCCTATGTAGATGTAACTACCTTTTTCAAGGCCTATGAGGCGGCTGAAAAAACGTTGGAAGCTAGACGTTTGGCTTATGATTATGCCAAGGAACGTTTTAATGTGGGCTTGATGAACGCCTTTGATTTCAGTCAAGCACAATCGCGGGTTGATAACGCAGAGGCGGATGCCATCCGAACAAAGTACGACTACATCTTCCGATTGAAGATTTTGGAGTTCTACTTTGGTATTCCCATATCTTTAAACTAGTAGTTATCTTTGTGGCCGCTATGGCCAGAATACTCAATTTAGAAACTGCCACTACCAATTGTTCGGTAAGTGTATCCAATGGAGGTGAAATTGTTGTTCTTAAGGAGAACAATGCAGCCAGTTATTCGCATTCGGAACAGCTACACATCTTTATAAGGGAAGTCTTGGAAGAGGCTTCCTTATCTTTTTCAGAAATAGATGCTATTGCGGTTAGTAAAGGGCCAGGGTCCTATACCGGATTGCGAATTGGGGTTTCTGCGGCAAAAGGCCTTTGTTTTGCCTTGGATTTGCCCCTAATTTCAATCCCTACCCTTGAAAGTATGGCCCAGCAAGTTGAAACAGGCCCTAATGAAATTGTGATTCCGGCTTTGGATGCCAGGCGTATGGAGGTGTACGCCGCGGTTTTTGATGAATCCAGGAAACAAATCAGGGAAACAAAGGCAGAAATCGTAGACGGAAATTCTTTTTCAGAGTTTGTGCAATTTGATAAAATTCATGTCGTGGGCAGTGGTGCAGAAAAATGCAAGGATGTCATTTCGCATAACAATTTTCAGTTTCATACTTCAGTAATACCCTCGGCCAATGAAATGGCCCGGTTGGCATTTGCAAAGTTTCAAAAAAGTGAGTTTGAAGATGTCGCCTATTTTGAGCCCTACTATTTAAAGGATTTTGTGCTTCAAGGCAAAAAGAAAGCCTAATCGCTGTCTATCCCATGGATTACCCGCTGCGGGAATGGAATTTCGATACCGGCCTCATCAAAGCGAAGTTTGGTTTCTTCGATAACATAAAAATGAGCTGGCCAAAACAGTTCGTTTTTTGCCCAAAATCGTAGCGTAAGATTTACTGAGCTATCCCCCAATTCCCCAACATAAACTTCAGGTATGGGGTCCTTAAGAATATCGGGGTTGTCCGCACAGATTTGAAGTAGAATGTCCTTGGCAGTTTTAATATTCGATCCGTAGCCAATGCCCACGTCAAATTTATCCCTTCTGGTATCCTCCATGTTATAGTTGACAATGCTGCCATTGGATAGTTGACCATTTGGGATTATGGCAACTTGGTTTCCAAACGTATTCAGCTTGGTGCTGAAAATGCTAATTTGCTTTACCGAGCCGTCCAAACCTTGGGCGGAAATCCAATCGCCTACCTTAAAAGGCTTGAAAACCAAAATCAATACGCCGCCTGCAAAATTTGCCAAAGATCCTTGAAGGGCCAAACCGATTGCTAGCCCTGCAGCGCCTACCATAGCAACTAAGGAGGAAGATTTTACACCAAGCTGGGTAACGACCACCACAAACAAGAGTACTTTTAGGGTGATACTGATAAAACTTTGTAGAAAACTCTCTAAAGTTTCGTCATAATCCTTTTTGTCAAAGAATCGACGTACCATCTTGTTGATGAAACGGACAATCCAGAGTCCTACAAAAAAGATAATGATGGCCAGGATCAGGTCGGGCATAAACCCCCAAAACCAATCTATGGCATTTTCCAAGTGCTTTTCAAAATTCCTTAGTTCTTCCATGATTTGACTTAGCAATTTAAAACAGTACGGTTTTATTATATGTAATTCTATTTGGTCATCAATCCCACGGCATCTTCCGCGGTCTGAACAGGGAGCTTGCAGGCACCTTCAATACAAACGTATACGAACGTTTCCCCTTCGGCATATCTGTTGGTCAACAATTCCACCGGTCCGTCTTTTTCTGAACCCACCAAAATACTGTTGGGCAGATAGGAATGGCTGATATCCTTTCCAATCTTTTTGTAGTTTTCACCTACAACAGCGATTTCGTAAAAGTTTTGATTTTCAAACAGAACAAGATTCAACCAGTTGGCAAACCCTTGACCACTCTCCGCAAAATCATCCTGTACATTTTTGAGCATTTGTTTGGCCATAGCGCCATAACCGTCATCAGGATAAAGTTTATGGAACTTCAACAGATTTTTAGCCATAATGGAGTTGGATGACGATATTTCCTTATCAATCGTCTCTATGGAACGTCTAATGAGGGATTTGTCCTTATCTGAGGTATAAAAGAACATCCCAGAATTGATGTCATAAAAGTGAGCTTTGGCATATTCCATCAATCCTTTGGAATGTTTGAGCCACTTTTCATCAAAAGTCACTTCATAAAGGCCAAGATATGCTTCGCTTAAAACGGCATAATCTTCCAAAAATGCGTCAATATCGCTATTGCCATTTTTGTGGTTTCGGAATAGGGAATAGTCGTCTCCAATCATTTCCCGCTCCAGAAATTCTGCATTTTTTAGGGCCATGGTCAAATACTCTTCGTTTCCGAGATAGCGGTAGGCATCAACTAATCCGGAGAGCATAAGTCCGTTCCAAGAAGTCAGGATTTTATCGTCCAGTCTCGGTTTGGAGCGCTTTATCCGTTCTGTTTTAAGTACGCTAAGGGCCTTGTTCATTTTTTCTTTTAGGTCGGGAACGGATAAATTATACTTTTCTGCAATTTCAACGTCGTCTTTATCCCGAATCAATACGTAATTGCCATGTTCCCAAAGACCATAAGAATTGATATTGAAGTAATCCTTGAAAATTTCAAAATCAGCTCCCAAAAGCTGACCAAGTTGTTCCTTGGTCCACACATAATAGGCACCTTCTTCCAGTTCCCCGTTTTTATCCAAACTATCTGCATCCAAGGAAGAATAAAAACCACCTTTATCGTCGGTTAATTCTTCTTGAACAAAGGCAATGGTCTTTTCCACCACTTCTTTGTAGAGTTTGTTCTTGGTAACTGCATATGCTCTGGAATATAGACTGGTAAGTGGGCCATTGTCATAGAGCATTTTCTCAAAATGAGGCACATGCCATTTGGTGTCCACAGCATATCTGGAGAACCCTCCGCCAATATGGTCAAAGATACCTCCGTAGGCCATTCGCTTAAGGGTAACATTGACTTGTTCCATCAATTCTGGTTTGTCGTTGGTCTGGGCATAATGCAGCAGAAAATCCCAGTTGTTGGGCATCATAAATTTGGGCGCCCGTTTGTGTCCACCTAAATAATTATCAAAATGTCTGGCCCAACCGGTTACGGATTGATCTAGTTGTTCCATGTTGAACAGGCCTGAGTCCGATTTGTTTTCAACTAGGTTGATGGCCGTAATTCCGTTGGATAGGTTGGTAGCATAGTCCACTATTCTGGACCTATCGTTTTGGTACAGTTCAATCAATTGGTTTAAAGATTTTATCCAATTGTCTTTAGGAACATAGGTCGCTCCCCAGAAAGGTTTGCCATCGGGCAGAGCGATAATGTTCAAGGGCCACCCGCCGTTCCCGGACATCATTTGGATGGCATCCATATAAATTTGGTCCACATCGGGTCTTTCTTCCCGATCAATTTTGATGTTAATGAAGTTCTCGTTCATCATTTGGGCCACTTCCTCATCCTCAAAACACTCTTTCTCCATGACATGGCACCAATGGCACGCCGCATATCCAATGCTGATAAGTAATGGTTTGTCCTCCTTTTTAGCTCGCTCAAGCACCTCAGGTTTCCATGCTTCCCAGTTTACTGGATTATGGGCGTGCTGCAACAAATAGGGGCTGGTTTCATTAATAAGGGCATTGGTATGTTTATGCGTCACTTTGCTTGTTTTTTGCGTACAGCCTTGTGTTAGGGAAAACAGGACGGCCAAAAGGAAGATTTTTCTGATCATAGTTGCTGTAAGAACATAAAAAAAGCGCCCATTTGGGCGCTTTTTATAGATGCCCTTTGATTATTTTACCTCAAAGGTAATTTTTACGTTGACTCTATAGTCATCTATTTTGCCATCTTTAACAGATGCGCTTTGTTCATTGATATAAACAGAGCGGATGTTTTTAACAGATTTGGATGCCTGATCCAAAGCGTTTTTAGCCGCCTGTTCCCAACTCTCGTCCGAGTTGGCCAATACTTCGATTACTTTTAATACTGCCATAATAGTTAATGATTTTAAATTTATTCAATTTAGGAAAAATTGACCATATCTGGCAGGGTATCCAGCTGAAATCAGCCGTTAATGGCAACTACCTCGTTCACCTTGTCACCCATCATGTTCTTGAGCATGGTTTCAATCCCATTTTTAAGCGTAAAAGTAGAGGAAGGACACCCGCTACATGCTCCCTGAAGCACCACATTTACGGTTTTGCTGTCCTCTTCGTAGGACTGGAACAAGATGTTCCCGCCATCGCTCGCTACTGCAGGTTTTACATACTCCTCCAAAATATCTATGATTTGTTTGGAAGTATCATCATGATGTACTTGGGCCTTTTGTTGTTCGGCCGATTCCTTGTTTTTTTCGATGCTGGCTTCCGATACCACCTCTTTGCCATCGGCCAGAAAATCGCGGATGAACTCCCTTACCTCCATGTTGACCTCATCCCATTCCACCATATCATATTTGGTGACAGATACATAGTTTTCATCCATAAAAACCTCTTTAACAAAGGGAAAATGAAACAATTCTTGGGCAAGTTTGGAATCTTTGGCCTCATCAATATTCTTGAACTCGTATGTCGCGGGCACTATTTTTTTATTGGAAACAAACTTCATTACTCCCGGGTTGGGTGTTACCTCTGCATACACGGTGATGGGCTGTTTTTTTTGGATTTTTTCCTCATGTATCACGGGCTCTCCTTCATTTAAGTAATCCACCAATTGCTGGGCCACTTCGTCTTTAACATCTTCCCACTCCACAATATCGAATCGTTCCATGGCCACAAAGTTTCCGGAAATATATACCGTTTTGATAAAGGGCAGGTAGAACAGCTGTTGTGCGAGGGGCGAATTCTTGGCTTCATCAATGTTCTTGAACTCGTAATTTCCCTTGCTCAAGAAGTGATTGGCCTCAAATTTTAGGATTTTGGGATTGTTGGTAGGTACAACGGTTATGTTGAATTCTTTCATAGCTGAGATTTGGTACAAAAATACCAAAGTAAAGATGAGGGGCAAAATATATAATAATGTGGGCCGGAGGTCGTTATTTAATTGTTTGATTACCTTTAAACCCCAATTTATAGCCCCAAACACTGCATGAGACGCTATCTAACCTCATTCATCTTAACCGTTGTTTTTGGTCTTGCCGGAAAGGCGCAGGAAGGTATACCTGTGTATTTTGATTATTTGGCGGACAATTATTATCTGGTGTATCCATCCATGGCAGGTATTGCCGAGGGAACCAAAATCAGGCTTACAGCCAGAAAACAGTGGTTCAATGTGGACGAAGCACCGAGTTTACAGACCGTGAACCTCAATTCAAGGGTAGGAGAGCGAAGCGGAGTGGGAGCCATTATGTTCAACGATAGAAATGGATATCATTCGCAAACCGGTTTTAAAGCTACGTATGCCCATCATTTACAGTTGGCAGGGGACTTTAGGACGTTGAACCAATTGTCCTTTGGTCTTAGTGCCGGAGTGATTCTTAGTAGTTTGGATGAAACAGAGTTTAGGTCGGTGATTCCCGATCCGGTTATTACTGGAACAAAAAACACCACCAGCTACTTTAATGTTGATTTAGGGGTTTCCTATAATATTTTTGAATTTTATGCCCATGCCGCCGTTTTAAACCTTTTGGGCTCGGGGCGAGATCTTTATAGTTTAGCAGAATTTGATAACCTGAGAAGGTATCTTTTTTCGGTTGGATATGTTTTTGGGAATAAAACAAGGATAGAGCCTTCCATACTTTTTCAATTGACCGAGTTTACCCAAGAGAAGACCTTGGACATCAATGCAAAAGTCTATCGCGATGTAAGTTTCGGAACCGTTTGGGCCGGATTATCATATAGAAGAAGCTTTGATGGAGCGCAATTTTTGACCAACGGTGGAGTTGGGGAACAACGATTGCAACTTTTCACTCCCATTGTTGGGGTCAATGTGAACCGCTTTCTGTTCTCTTATAATTATTCGTACCAGACTGGGGATATCCGTTTTGATAATGGAGGGTTCCATCAGATTACCTTGGGTTACGATTTTGGACAAAGCGATCAAGGCAAGCGTTACGACTGCTATTGCCCTGCAGCCAACAACTAAAAAATGGCCCATCAATTAAGATGGACCATCCTTACTACATACAATCAACCAAAAATCTAATCCCACCTGTAGTTTTTCTTGGCCGCCTGGTTCTTTATAGCGGACAGTAATGCATTTTCCAATTCTCCAGTTTCCTCCTTCTGGTTTTTGGCGATATAAGCCTCACGCTTCGCATTCAATTCTTGAATTTGCTTTTGAATTTTTTCGCGCTCTTTCTTTTTGACGGCAACATAAGCCTTGATTTCTTCTTCCGTTTTTCCCTGTAGTTCCTTCGGAAGGGCTTCTACCTCCAACTCTTCGATTTCAAACTCATCGTCTTCAACAGCGTCTACCAAATCCCATTGGGAGTTTTTATACAATCGTGAACTTTTGCTCACGGATCGTTTTACCGCAACACTTTTGTTCATGCCATAAGCCTTTGAATCCTGCTCGCGTTGGGCCGCCACCTTAGCGGCTCCCAGGCCTCCATAGCTGATATAGGTGCCATTTAATTGGGTGTTCAGTTTAATAATGACATCATCGTAGGGAGTTTCAATATGTACCACTTGACGGTTATGATCAATGGCCATATACTCTCCACCTGTTAACATGGCGCCACTTTTCCAATCGGTATGGATACCCTGCTCGTAATTCCCGCAGAAAATTGTGTTTACAATAACATCCTTTTCCTTGGCGTTGTGGGCCGCATCTTTATAGTTGAGTTTCCCTTGGGTAAAAGGCTCATTTCCTGCAATGAATATCATTTTTAGGTCATCGGCATTTTTACCCCAGTCCAATTGCTTTAGGGAGGTTTGAATCACCTGACCACAATATTCCTCACCTCCATTGGTGGTCAGGGAAAACAGTTTTTCAGAGATTTCATCCAAATCGCTGCTAAACCCTATCACCTGCCTAATATAGCCTTCCCTTGAGGCCAAATCATCATTTCCATATTCGTACAGTGCAATTTGAAGGGATGGCCGGGAAGAAGTACCGCATCTTGCATGGGTAAATTCATTAACAATATCCCATAGTTGGGCTTTGGCCTGATTGATAAGACCGTCCATACTATTGCTGGTATCCAACAAGAGGGCGATTTTCACATATTGTTTGGCTGGCTTTTCAGATACTTTTGTGGTTAAAAAGGCCATATCTTCTTTTTCCTTGACCTTTATGTTGCATCCATAAACGGTACCTGCGGCTATGGTAAAAAGTGTTATACCTAATAGATGTTTTAAATTTTTCATGATTCAATATTTTCTGATTTTAGGCTAAAACTAGCACCAACTTTTTTGGATAAAAACCGAAAATGAGGCAACACGCCCACTCAGTGAGTGAATGGTCCAAATGGTTTTGTAAAGAGGGTAAATAGCCCGGTTTTTTACGCTTATATGGTGCGAAGCCATTTTTTAAAACGCTCTAGATGAAGTAAGTTTACCATTGTATTGCCATAAAATGTTGAATCGAAAATACATATTGATTTTCCTGCTCATCACAAGTCTATTTGGGTTCTCCCAAGAGCGAAGTGGACGCCCATTGCTTGAAATCAACGGAACCGTAAAGGGGAAGGGGAATTTCATGCCCATCTCGGGGGTTTCGGTTTCAACAGATACTGGTTATTATGCAACAACCAATGGATTGGGAGAGTTTTCAATAAGGGCTTCGGTAGGAGATTTGTTGACTTTTGAGAGTCCTGATTTTGAAACAGTCCAACATAGAATTACCTCAGATGAGGATATTGCAGTGCAGGTAGAAGGATACGCTCCATCAAGAAGTTCAAAAAGGGAAAAGAAGGCGAGCATGGGTTCAAGAACAGCCCTTGGGCACCAGCGTTTTTTGGATTCGGCCAACCACTACAAAAAGTCGAATCTGGAAAAAAGTATAGACTTCATAGCCAAATCCATTGCACAACTGGGAAAAAGAGGGAGCAAAACGGAGTTGTCCAACTCATTGACGGCCTTGGGCGAAATTTACCTCTACCATCAACAGTACGATTTGGCAATAACAAGTTTCAAGGATGCCTTGGCCGCAAATAAAATGGTGAAAACAGAATTGTTGCTAGGACAAGCATACATTTTAACCGATGAATTTAATTTGGCCGAGGCCACTTTAAAACCCTTGGAAGAAGTAAAGGGAATGGTGCCCTATCAAAGAACAGAGTTGTATGAGGCGTTGGGCGATGCCAACAAAGGGTTGTCAAAAACAGAATTGGCTCTGGAGTTTTATCAGGAGGGCCTGCGAATAGCCCAGAAAAACCAAATTTCACCAAAGGTGATAGACCTAAACTCGAAAATAGCCGATACCTATGCCGGTGATGATCGTTTTATTGAGGCAGAGGGCTTTTTCAATAATTCGCTAAACCTTTCGAGGGAAGTGGCCCCCGAGCGGTTGATCCAGGAAAATGAGAAGGTGGCAGATTTCTACAATGAGGAAAATCGCTATGATGACGAGATACAGTTGCGCAAACAAAGTTTGGTGGAACTGCAACAGTTGCCGAGCAATACCATAAATAATAATAGCGCATTGGCAGGCCTTCCTGATTCCATAACCTCACAACAAATCAATTATAAGATTGGCAGGGCCTATATAGCCCAAGATAAATTGGATGAGGCCATTCCTTATCTGCAAAAGAGTATTGTGGAGGCAGACAACGAGGATGATTTGGTGGTGCAAAAAGATGCCACCCGAAGACTGTCCGAAGTGTATCGGTACAAAGGTGATTTTACCAAGGCTCTGGAGTCGTATCAAGATTATGTAGCGGTGGTGGATAGCCTCTACGCCAGGAAGGAGCAAGAAATATCAAGGGCGGCGAGATTTAATCGGGAAATTGCCACCAAGCAAAACCGAATTTCAAGTTTGGAGCAGGAGCGGGAGCTTTCACAAAGCAAATATAGCTTGGCGGTAACGGAGCAGCAGTTGTTCGCAGAGACTAGCAAAAGACAAAAGTGGATCATATATTCCTTGGTTTTTGGAATGGCACTAATGGCATTGACCACATTTTTGTACTATCGCAGTAGTAGGCAACAGAAATTGGCCAATAACCTCTTAGCGCTAAAGTCCTTGCGTACCCAAATGAACCCACATTTCATTTTTAATGCGCTGAATTCCGTCAACAATTTCATTGCAAAAAGTGATGAACGTAGTGCGAATCGGTTTTTGAGCGATTTCTCGGTACTGATGCGTAGCGTGTTGGAAAACTCCGAAGAGGATTTTATCCCCCTGGCCAAAGAATTGGAATTGCTGGAACTGTATGTGAAATTGGAACATTCTAGGTTTTCCGACAAATTCGACTTCACCATTGATGTGGATGACAAAATCGACATCGAGGCTTATCAAATACCTCCAATGCTGCTGCAACCCTATATTGAAAATGCCATTTGGCATGGACTTAGATATAAGGAGGAAAAAGGCTTTTTAAAAATAAATGTGCAGGAATTGACCAAGGATTTGCTTGAAATTACTATTGCGGACAATGGTATTGGCCGAAAGAAATCTGCTGCCATCAAGACTGCAAATCAAAAGAAACAGAAATCCAAAGGGATGGGCAACATAAAGAAACGGATTCAAATCTTAAACGATATGTATAAAAACAAAGTGGAAGTATCGGTTTCAGATTTGTTAGAAGACCAAACGGGCACCTTGGTAAACTTGAAATTAAAGAAGAATTAATGGATTTAAAGGCGATACTTGTGGAAGATGAGGCCAATAGCCGGGAAATTCTAAGGAACTACTTGGCGAAGTACTGCCCAGGAGTAAAGCTTTTGGGCGAGGCCTCCAACATAGATGAAGGTCTTGAGCTGATACAAAAGCATAAGCCCGATTTGGTTTTTTTGGACGTGGAAATGCCATTTGGAAATGCCTTTGACCTATTGGATAAAGTCCCTGACCGTTCGTTTGAAACGGTTTTTGTGACAGCCTATAATCAGTATGCCATGGATGCTTTGAACAACCATGCAGCTTACTACCTTATGAAGCCCATTAATATTGATGAGTTGATTAAGGCAGTGGATTATGTGAAGGACATTAAGGAAAAAGAAAATGCGCTGGAAGGTCAGGTTCTCAAGGCTAAACCAATAAAAGCGGAGGGTAAGATTACCATACCACAGCAAGACGGATTTCAAGTGTTAGAGGTTGGGGATATATATTTTTGCAAGGCAGATGATAACTACACGGAAATTTATTTGGAACACAAAAAAATTGTGGTTAGTAAGACCCTCAAATATTTTGAAGATACCTTGAAAGACTATGCATTTTCAAGAATCCATAAATCGTATCTTGTAAATGTGGGTGAGGTCGTAAAGTATAAAAAAGGTAAAGGGGGAAGTGTGGTGTTGTCCAATGGGAAGGAACTCTCTGTTTCAGCATCCAAAAAAGCCGGCTTGTTGTCTTATTTTCAATAAAAATTAACTTATGATAATTAAACCCGTAAGAGGAAAATCTCCAGAGATTGGGGAAGATTGTTTTATAGCCGAGAATGCCACTATTGTAGGCGAAGTTTCCATGGGGAATCAATGCAGTGTTTGGTTCAATGCCGTGGTTCGTGGAGATGTAAACTACATTAAAATGGGCGACAAAGTGAATGTTCAGGACGGGGCGGTAATCCATGGAACCTATAAAAAGGCCGCGACTACCATCGGAAACAACGTTTCCATTGGTCATAACGCCGTTGTGCATGGATGCACCTTAAAAGATAATGTGCTGGTTGGAATGGGAAGTATAATCATGGATAATTGTGTGGTGGAAAGTAATTCAATAATCGCAGCGGGTGCCGTTGTCACCCAAGGTACACATGTAGAGGCAGGTAGTATCTATGCAGGAATGCCCGCCAAGAAAATCAAGGATATTAGTCCCGAACTGAGCTCCGGAGAAATTGACCGAATTGCAGAAGCCTATGTTATCTATTCAGGTTGGTTTAAGGAAGACTAATTTTCAACCTTAAATAATTGACCATTTTTCCGTACGTTTTTTAAAGGATGTCATAAGCCAGCGCAATGCAAATTATCCCTATTTTAGCGGCACTAAAACCGAACTAAATGAACGCATATATTTTTCCCGGCCAAGGCGCCCAATTTGTAGGAATGGGCTTGGATCTGTACGAAAACCATCCATTGGCCCAAGAACTTTTTGAGCAGGCCAATGATATCTTGGGATTCTCCATTACGGATATTATGTTTGAAGGTACAGCTGAAGACTTAAAGCAAACGAAGGTCACACAACCTGCTATTTTCCTGCACTCTGTAGTTTTAAGCAAAGTTTTAGGGGATAATTTCAAACCCGATATGGTTGCAGGTCATTCATTGGGTGAGTTTTCGGCTTTGGTAGCCAATGATACCTTAAATTTTGAGGATGGGCTTAAACTGGTTTCCCAAAGGGCCCAGGCAATGCAGAAAGCCTGCGAATTGAAGCCAAGTACCATGGCAGCCGTTCTAGGTCTTGAAGATCAGGTCGTTGAGGATATTTGTCAAAACACAGATGGGATTGTGGTACCTGCAAACTATAATTGTCCAGGTCAACTGGTAATTTCAGGCGAAATTGATGCGGTAAATGCAGCATGTGAGAAACTAAAAGAAGCTGGAGCAAGAAGGGCACTGTTACTTCCGGTGGGAGGTGCATTCCATTCACCTTTAATGGAACCAGCCCGGGAGGAATTGGCGGCAGCTATCGAAAACACAAGTTTTAATACTCCTATTTGCCCTATTTATCAAAATGTGACTACGACTGCTGTAAATGATTCTGAAGAAATTAAAAATAACCTTATCCTTCAGCTTACCGCTCCGGTGAAATGGACACAAAGTGTACAGCAAATGGTGAAAGATGGGGGGACATCCTTTGTGGAAGTAGGTCCTGGTAAGGTGTTACAGGGATTGGTTAGGAAGATTGAATCTGGTGTGGAAACTGCTTCCGCGGCCTTATAAATTTCTTTTTTAGGAGGTGCAAATGTATTTCACCCAAGAAACTTAGTTTTAATCCACAAAGTTGGTGCTTTCTTTAAATTTTTGGTAATATTGGCTCTTCCCAAATTGCCAACCTATTTTATGGAGTAAAGAACCCAAATGAAATCATTAAATAGGTGATGTTAACCTTCTTAGTAAAATATCTTTTTTCTAAATCCTTCATATTCCATTTACGGAAAGCACATGCCTTTGCATTTCTGCTATTCGGTTTTTCCATTGGTTTTGGGCAGAGCTTCACGATAGTCGAGAGCGGCGGTTCGACGGCGACCTCGGAGACTGTTACCACGGACGACTTCACGGTTGTGCTTGACGTTCAGCCTGCGACCGATGTTGTCCTTGACGTTGTGTCGGACGACACAGGGGAGGGTACCGTTGACGTTGCGACACTGACCTTTACCCCGGCGAACTTCGGCACGCCCCAGGCGGTGACGGTCACCGGTGTGGACGATGCACTTGTGGACGGCACCCAGAACTACGATATAACAATCAGCGTGAATGTGGGTAGCAGTGATGCCGCCTATGCCGGAGTACTCCCGCAGACGGTATCTGTGGACAATGCCGATGACGAAGTTCCGGGCTTCACGATAGTCGAGAGCGGCGGTTCGACGGCGACCTCGGAGAGTGGCACCACGGACGACTTCACGGTTGTGCTTGACAGCCAGCCTTTGACGAACGTTGTGCTTACGGTGA
>NZ_FQWL01000010.1 GCF_900129665.1 Flagellimonas flava | reverse complement strand
AAGCGCTGAACAATTAGGCGAAACGCAGTGCAGCCAAATAAGAATTTCGCAAGCGCTGAACAATTAGGAAAAAGAACAAACCATTAAAAAAGGCCGCTTAATTAAGCGGCCTTTTTTTATTCAATGTCTTTGGGCCATCCGTTCATTATGCAAATCAATATAATGCTGGTTGAGCTCGTCAGAATCTCCATAGTGTACTCTTAGCTTCTCTAATTTTTTCTTCAGCCCGACCACTATCTCTGCATAGGCAGTATCATGGTATACATTGAACATCTCTTCAGGATCCTTGCTGCGGTCATAGAGTTCCCATTCATCCACATCATAATAGAAATGGGTCAATTTGTAATCTTTGGTAGCGATTCCATAATGCCTTTTAACAGCATGTTCTGCAGGGTATTCGTAATAATGATAATATACCGCATCGCGGGTCCATTCATCACTCTCAGAGTTTAAAAGCGGCATCAAACTCTCCCCCTGCATATCTTCTGGAACTTCTATTTGGGCGGCTTCCAAAAAAGTCTGGGCAAAGTCAAGGTTTTGTACCATTTCGTCATTGGTGATTCCTGGTTCAATTGCATTGGGCCAACGAATCAGGAGCGGTGTCCTAAAAGATTCTTCGTATATAAAACGCTTATCAAACCACCCATGTTCGCCTAGGTAAAAACCTTGATCCGAAGTATAGACGACCAGGGTGTTTTCGGTCAATCCACTAGAATCTAAATAATCAAGCACCCTTCCCACGTTATCATCCACTGAAGAAATACAGGCCAAGTAATCTTGCATATACCGTTGGTATTTCCAAATCATTTTTTCCTCATCGGTCATGGTGGGCCAATTTTCCTCAAAATCCTTGCTGATTGAGTCTATCAAAGGTTTGTACTGGGCCCTTTGTTCCGTTGTCATTCTGCCTATAATGTTATTGAATGCATTTACCAAATCAGGCACTTCGGGAAGTACTTGATCCATTTTCGCAATGGTCTCTGGCCACACCTTCGTATCGTAGCTATACTTCATATGGGTAAGAAGGTTCATTTCCGCAGTTTTGGCTGCGGAACCTCGATTAGCATAGTCATCAAAAAGGGAATTGGGCAACGGGAATTCTTTTCCACGGAACTCCTTAAATTTCTCAGGAGTGGGCCACCATGGTCTGTGAGGGGCTTTGTGCAAATACATGAGTAGAAAAGGTTTGTCAGGATTTCGTTTTTGATCCAGCCAATTCAGGGTAAGGTCGGTAATGATGTCCGTAGCAAAACCTGTAATGGTGGTATCGCCGTTTTGGGTAATAAAATCTGGATTGATATAATGGCCTTGACCCGGCAAAATCATAAAATCATCCACTCCTTTGGGATTGTTTCCAAAGTGTAGCTTTCCAAACATGGCAGTCTGGTACCCGACTTTCTGGAACAGCTGGGGGAAGGTGACCTGTGTAGTATCGAATGGCATCAAATTATCCACTTTTCCATTGATGTGGGTGTGCTTTCCGGTTAGAATGGTGGCTCTTGAGGGCGCACAAATGGAATTGGTAACACTAGCATTGGAAAACAAAATTCCTTCCTTGGCAATGCGATCAATGTTCGGGGTCTGGATAAGATGATTTTCATAGGCACTTATCGCCTGATAGGCGTGGTCATCCGACATGATGAAAATGATATTTGGCTTTTCGTCCAATGTTGAGGGAGTCTCCTGTTTCTTGTTTCCACAAGACAGGACGATTAAGAATATAAGTGTTGTAATAATTGACTTTAAATGAGAGCTCATAGGTTGGGTTGTTTGTATGTGTAAAAGGTACAAATTGTTCCATAAAGGGGAGAACTAAAGGGTTTTGTGTAACTTGTACGTTCCTTAGCGATGATATTATAACACGGAGCTTCCTTTGAACCCACTTAAACGGCTTTTTAAACAAACTTTTATCTATGGTTTGGCCACGGTATTGCCTAGGGTCTTATCATTCTTTCTGCTTCCACTTTACACCTCGGTTTTTGAGGATGCCGCGGGCTATGGGCAGTATATCAACATCTATTCTTGGATTGCCATATTCAATGTTTTTTTGGCCTATGGAATGGAAACGGCCTTCTTTAGGTTTTTCCACAAAAGTGAGCAAAAGGAGCGTGTGATTTCCACGTCGCTGGTGTCGCTGGCGTGTTCTTCTGTATTGTTTCTTTTGATAGCGTTATCGGTAAAGGAAAGCTTATCCAACTTGACCAACATCAGTGTAGATTACATCAAATTCACCGCGTATATCTTGGTGTTGGATGCCTTGGTGATTATTCCTTTTGCTTTGCTCAGGGCGAAGGAAAAACCAATGAAATATGCCTTCCTGAAGACGGTCAATGTGGCCATCAATCTTGGGTTCAACGTCTTTTTCCTTTTGATATTGCCCGGATTGGCCCAACAAGCTTCCGATGGGATTTGGAATTCCATATACAAAGAGGGATGGGAAATCCAATACATTTTTATTTCGAACATTATCGCTAGCGGGGTTACCTTGTTGTTGTTGCTGCCTACATACTTTAAGGTTCCGCTTAAGTTTCATTTTCCAACTTGGAAGGGTATGTTAAAATATGCCGGTCCGATTATGGTGGCAGGGGTGGCCTTTACCATCAATGAAGTGTTTGATAAAATTTTGCTGACCGAATTGCTGCCGCCTGAAATTGCTGAAACTGAAGTTGGTAAATATGGGGCATGTTATAAATTGGCCCTTTTCATGACTCTTTTTGGGACGGCATTCCGAATGGGAGTGGAGCCATTTTTCTTCAGTCACGCCAAAACGGAGCAGCCACAAAAGACCTATGCCCAGATTACTAATTATTTCGTCATTTTAGGCAGTGTGATTCTTCTGGCCGTTGTTGTTTTCATAAATCCTTTGGGCAAACTGTTAATTAGAAATTCAACCTATTGGGAGGCGTTGGAAGTGGTTCCCATTATCTTATTGGCCAGTTTTTGTTTGGGAATCTATCATAATCTTTCCGTTTGGTACAAAATAACCGACCAGACCAAATTTGGAGCATATATTTCTTCTATTGGTGCGTTGATTACCTTAATCATAAATGTGGCTTTTATCAACAAAATAGGATATATGGCATCTGCCCTCGCCACGCTGGCCGCTTATGGCAGCATGATGTTGATGTCTTATTTTTTTGGAAGGAAATACTACCCCGTGCCGTACAATATGAGGAAAATTGTGTTTTACATTTCCGTTTCACTGGTGTTTTCGGCGCTTTCGTTCTACGCTTTTAACCGAAATTTAATAGCTGGGGGGCTTTTACTTTTGTTATTTTTGATGTTAGTATACAAAATGGAGGGGGACAAGTTAAAGACCATATTTCTACAGCGTGAAAGTTAAGATCATCAACAAATCAAAACATCCATTACCCCATTATGAGACGACAGCTTCAGCGGGAATGGACCTAAGAGCCAACATCGACCAACCCATTACTTTAAAATCCCTGGAAAGGGCCATATTTCCCACAGGAATTTTCATGGAACTTCCAGTAGGATATGAAGCTCAAGTAAGACCGCGAAGTGGATTAGCAGCCAAAAAAGGCATTTCAGTGCTTAATGCACCGGGCACTGTTGATGCGGATTATAGAGGTGAAGTAGGGGTGATTTTGGTAAATCTGTCCACTGAGGATTTTGTGGTTGAAGATGGAGAAAGAATTGCCCAAATGGTGATAGCCAAGCACGAACGTTCAGAATGGATTGAGGTGGAGGAATTATCGGAAACTTCGAGAGGGGCCGGCGGATTTGGAAGTACTGGCACACAATAAAAGAAACACTAACTGCATTATACTTAAAAGAAGATGAAAATTATAGTACCTATGGCGGGACGGGGTTCCCGATTGCGACCACATACCTTAACTGTCCCCAAACCTTTGATTCCGGTAGCGGGAAAACCTATCGTGCATCGATTGGTAGCCGATATTGCCAAGGTATTGAGAGAACCTATTGAAGAAGTTGCATTTATTTTAGGAGACCCGGCGTTTTTCGGTGATGATGTGGTCAGCAGCCTTATGGAGCTTGCCAAAGAACTGGGAGCCAAGGGATCAATTTATAGACAGGATGAACCTCTTGGAACAGGTCATGCCATTATGAGTGCCAAAGAATCCCTAAGTGGCCCGGCAGTAATTGCCTATGCGGACACCCTGATTCGAGCTGAATTTGATCTAGATAAATCGGCTGATAGTGTCATTTGGGTAAAGCAAGTGGACAAGCCAGAGGCGTTTGGGGTAGTGAACCTCAACGAGAAAAGTGAAATCGTGGAACTAGTTGAAAAGCCGCAAGAATTTGTTTCCGATTTGGCCGTAATAGGAATCTACTATTTTAAGGACGTAGGCGTTCTAAAAAATGAACTCCAATATGTGCTGGACAATGATATCATCAATGGCGGGGAATACCAAATCAATGATGGGATTAAAAGAATGATGGACAAGGGCATGAAATTTGTGCCTGGAACAGTGGACGAATGGATGGATTGTGGCAATAAAAATGTGACCGTTGAAACCAACCAACGCATGTTGGGCTTTTTGGAAAAAGATGGGGAAAACTTGATTTCCAATTCGGTGAAGCAAGAAAATGCCAATATCATAGAACCTTGTTTCATTGGGGAGAACGTAACACTTAAAAATGTTACCGTAGGACCATATGTTTCGATAGGAGCTGATACTGTTTTGGAAAATTCAACAGTGAAGAACAGTTTGATCCAAAGCAATAGTAAGATTACCAATGCCAATTTGGACAATGCCATGATTGGCAATAATGTTGTTTTTGATGGTAATTTTGAGACCATCAGCATTGGGGATTATTCTGTGTTGGTATAGAATTTGCCCCTTTTAATAGAGAGCTGGAAGATAAAATGAAAAGGCTTGTGACAACATATCTGTTGAGTTTTGTATTATCTATGGGATTACATGCCCAAGAGGAAATCAATTTAGATATGCTTTTTGGTGATTGGGCGGTTTCTTATAATGAATCCGATGAAAATCATTTGGTTTTGAGAAACCCAAAAGATAAAAAGTTGCTAAGTGAAGAGGACAGAAAAATCCCGTATAGTTTTAAGATTACTGGTGATTCATTAATCAGTAAAACAAAATTTCCAAGGCAAAATTCAAGAGGTTTCTTTTGCCCAGTAGGATCTTCTGTTAAGATTGATACAATTGAAAATTATTATACAAGTGAAGTGTGGTTTTTAAACTATGAGAAAAAAGCACTTTCATATGGTATCTGGTTTGAAGTTAATACCAATTCTAAAAACTTGAGTTGCGCATATAAGGCAAATTATCGGATTGATAAGCTGCGAGAGAATTATATGAAGCTTACGTTGTTGCAGGAATATGTTGGGGAGGAGTAAATATTTATGTCAATAAGGTTACATCACATAATCGTCATCTTTTTCTTGGTCTCATGTCCATTGTTGACATATACCCAAGAAGAAGAAAGCTCTGAATTGTTTCTGGAAGAATATACCGATGAGTTTCAGGAAAATTTCTTCGAAGCCTTAAAACAGAAGAGCATCCAAAACTACGATAAGGCCATAAACCTCTTTTTAAGCTGCAAACAGTTAGAACCAGGAAATGAGGTGATCGACTATCAATTGGCAAAAACCCATTTTCTGGACAAACAATACGTTCAAGCACAAGAATATGCCATCCAAACATTGACGACGAAACCAACGGATTTTTGGTATTTGGAGAATATGGTCAATATCATGGAGAAGCAAAACAGTCCTTTTGAGGTAGTTAAGGAACGAATTCCATTTGAAAACCGGAAGCTTCAAGAAAATCTCGCACTGATTTACTTCAAAAAGAAAAGATATAAAGATGCCTTAGAGGTTTTGGAAGGTTTGGGAAGTACAGCATTTGCCGAAGAACTTAGCATAAAAATCCAAGATTCATTGGACCATGACCAGCGCAAAGCGCGACCTATCCAAAAAAATCAAGAAACGGTTTCGGAAGACAATCCCGTGGATGGGTACAAGGCCCAAATGGAAAAGCTGTTAGCTGAAAAGGCATATCCAAAATTAGAGAATATGGCCAAAGATGCATTGGAAGCCTATCCATTGCAACCATATTTTCATTATGCCTATGGAGCTGCTCTAAATGGACTTTCCAATCCATCAAAATCTATTGAGGTTTTGGAGGGCGCATTGGATTACCTTTTCGATGATGACCAATTGGCGAATAAAATTTACCAAGAACTTTCGGATGCATTTAATGCCATCGGAAATCCAACCAAGGCCAATGAATATTTGAACAAGATAAAATCAGGTCTATGATGGGGTCAAAGAAAGCTACAGGAAAACTTCAAGCGACATTCATGGTGTTGGCTATTTTGTTCTTGAGTGGATGTAAATCATCAAAAACCGTGGTAACCGGAGAAGTCGACAATCGAATCTCGGCAAAGAAAATCATTGAAAACCATTACGCCAATCAGGTCGACTTTAAAACATTGAGTGGTCGGGTTAAAATTGATTATTCGGATGGGAAAAGCTCCCAAGGCGTAAATGTCAGCCTCCGTATGGAGAAAGATAGTGTGATATGGATCAGTGCCCCCTTGGGCATGGTTAAGGCACGCATTACCCCAGATCGCGTTTCATTTTACAACAAGCTTCAAAACGAATACTTTGATGGGGACTTTAGTTATCTAAGCGACCTTTTGGGGACGGATCTGGATTTTGGGAAGGTGCAAAACCTATTGTTAGGGGAGGCGGTTTTGGATTTAAGGACCGACAAATATGCTTCAACAATAAGTCAGGGGAATTATCAGTTAAAACCTAAGAAGGCCAGGGAATTATTCAAAATTCTGTTTCAATTGGAACCAGGGAATTTTAAAATTGCCACCCAAGAGATTTCCCAACCAGAAGAGGATAGACAGTTTTCCGCAAAATATACCTATCAAGATATTTCTGGAAAAATTCTTCCCAATGCAATTCATATCGTTGCCTTGGAGAACCGGGATAAAACGTCAATAGCCTTGGAATATAGGAACCTTGAACTGAACAGACCGCTAAATTTTCCATATAAAATCCCGAAGGGATACGACCAAATTATATTGAAGTAGTATGTTCGGTAAAGCTCCATATCACATTTGTTTACTGCTATTTGTGCTCTTGCTAACATCAAGCTTGACTGCACAGACCGGTGAGCAAAAAGCGCTGGAGGCCAAAAGGGAACGGTTGCAACAGGAAATCAAGGAAATCAACAGACTTCTTTTTGCGGAGAAAAAGGAAAAGGGCAATGTTCTGGACCAAATGGAAGCTTTGGACAAACGAATCAATGTACGACAAGAATTGATTCGCGTTACGAACCAACAGTCCAATCTGCTGAACCGTCAAATCAATGTAAATATTAGAAGTATCAGCAAGTTACGGGAAGACCTCAAAATCCTGAAAACCGATTACGCAAACCTTATCCGGAAATCTTATCAGAATAAAAACCAGGGGAGCAGATTGATGTTTTTGCTCTCTGCGGAGAATTTTTACCAAGCGTTTAAGAGACTCCAGTATATGGAGCAATATGCCAAACACAGGAAGAAACAAGGAGAAGACATCATTCTTAAGACGGATGAATTGGCAAAATTGAACCAAGAGTTGGTGGCGCAGCGAAAGACCAAAGAACAGTTACTGGCCGAAAATCGAAAGGTCAAGGATGGGCTTTTCAAGGAAATTGAGACCCAAAAGAACTTACTCCGTAGCATTCGACAAAATGAAACCAAGTATACTGCTGCTATCGAGAAGAAACGAAAAGAGGCCAGAAAGATTGACCGCGAAATTGAGCGTTTGATAAAAAGTGCCATTGCCAGCACTAATAAAAGGTCTGGGAAGTCCACTTCTAGAACCAAATTTGTTCTTACTCCAGAAGCCAAATTGGTGGCCACTAATTTTTCAGCGAATAAGGGTAAGTTGATTTGGCCCGTTGAAAAGGGAATTAAAAGTCAAGGATATGGGGTGTATAGTGACAAACTATATCCGGGAATAAAACACCGGAACAATGGAGTGACCATCGCAACGGATAAAGGGAGTAAGGCCAGAGCCATTTTTGAAGGTGAGGTTATCGCTATACTGACCGTGCCCGGAGGAAGTAGAGGTGTGCAAATCAAGCATGGAAACTATATTAGCACCTATTATAACCTTTCTAAACTCTATGTAAAAAAAGGTGATAAGGTAGCTGTGAAAGACGTGCTTGGAGATATTTATACCAATCGGTTTGATGGCACTACCAAGCTTAAATTCTATTTGTACCAGGACACCAATCGTCTAAACCCGGAAGATTGGATATATCAGTTATAGTATGAGGAACATTACAGATTTACAGGGCACTTTTACGTTGAACAACGGTGTGGAGATGCCTTACTTTGGTTTGGGGGTATATTTATCCAAAGATGGAAACGAGGTTATCAGTGCTGTCAAGGATGCTTTGGAGCATGGGTATCGGCACATTGATACCGCCTCGATCTATGAAAACGAAAACGGAGTTGGACAGGCCATTGAAGAAAGTTCGGTGCCTAGAGAGGATATTTTTGTAGTAAGCAAGGTATGGAACAGCGATCAGGGATATGATAGCACCCTAAAAGCATTTGATGCCACCTTAGAACGTTTGGGCTTGGATTACTTGGATTTGTACCTCATTCATTGGCCTAAGGGAGAACTGTCCAAGGAAACCTGGAAGGCTATGGAACGCTTGTATCAAGAAAAAAGGGTGCGTGCCATTGGAGTGAGCAATTTTTTGCAACATCACCTAGAGAATCTTTTGGATGCGGCAGAGATTGTTCCCATGGTCAACCAAATGGAGTTTCATCCCTATTTGGTGCAACAGGAGCTCATTGATTTTTGTAATAAAAAAGACATCCAATACGAGGCCTGGTCTCCTATGATGCAAGGAAATATCTTCGGTATTGAATTGCTTAAGGAAATGGCTGCCAAATACAACAAGACCGTGGCACAACTTGTATTGCGTTGGGATCTTCAAAAAGGGGTGATAACCATCCCTAAATCTTCAAAGAAAGAGCGGATAGTAGCCAATGCGGATATTTTTGACTTCGAACTCAGCGAAACCGACATGGAGGCACTGGACAAATTAGATCGTGGAAAGCGCTTTGGCCCGGACCCGGATAATTTTGACTTTTAAGAAGTAAACAAAGCTTTTAGCTCCGTAGCTTTATTGGGCTCCATTTTTCCAGCCAACACCAAGCTCAATTGTTTTCTGCGAAGGGCCCCGGCAAAGCGTTCCTTTTCCAAATCTGTTTCAGGTTCCAATTGCGGCACTTCGGTGGGAATACCTGTTTCATCAACGGCGACAAAGGTATAGATAGCCTCGTTGGCCTTGGCACGTTCCCCGGTAAAGCGATCTTCCATCCAAACATCAATATAAATTTCCATTGAGGTTTTAAATGCGCGGGATACGGACGCTTCAACAGTAACCACACTGCCTAATGGAACGGAACGGTTAAAAGCCACATGGTTTACCGAAGCGGTAACGGTGATTCTGCGGCTATGTCTTCTGGCGGCTATACTTGCAGCCCGATCCATCCGGGCCAAAAGTTCCCCTCCAAAGAGGTTATTCAATGGATTGGTTTCACTTGGCAAGACCATATCGGTCATTACAGTTCGCGATTCACTGGGCTTTTTTGTGCTCATTCCTTAAAATTTTGCGCAAAGATATTGAAGTGGATACTGGTATTAAAGAAAGCTGGACTATTTCTCGGACAATAGCCAAGCATCGGGAGATTCGGTGGCCTTTATTTTTCTAAGGAATTTGAGAGCCTCCTTTGGATTTTCAAAACTGTCATACGCCACTTGGTGAAGTCCAAAACGATTTATCCCCAAGTAAAAGGCACGAAAACCCTTATTCTTGAGTTGGGCTACTTTCTTTTCCGCATTTTGTTCCACTCGAAATGCCCCAGCAATGACATGGTGTTTGCCAAGCTTTCTTTTGTTTACGGCAAGGCTAAGTGCTGGGAGTTCCAAAGGTGCGTTTTCAAAGAAGGTGGCCTCCTGAATAAGTCGGGACACCTCTTTTTGGGCATCCTGTCTTACGGAAACCTGGTTTTGCTCCACTTGTTCATAGGCACGGAACGAAGTGGTACCTACGGATACGGCCAGCAATACAATGGCAGCATACTTTAACCATGGCCTAAAAGAAGATGTTTCCCTTTTTTCAGGTGTGATGATGAATGGAATGCGTTCTTCCAATTCTTCAACCTCCTCTTTCAAGGTCTCTCTTTGAATCGGAGTAGCGGCAAAAGCTGAAAGACCAAAGGAAGAGGTAAGATAATTGATTTTGTCTTCAGGCTTAAACTGAATTTTGTTTTCCCTGTTTAAGGATAGCTTTCCAACACCGAACAACTCAATGTCCTCACCTTGCTCCAACTTGCTTCGCCAGGTTTGGGCAACCGCCTCTACCTCCTGAAGCATTTCCTCGTACCCCAAATTCTTTTCCTTGGCGATATGTGACACGAGCAAACCGTCATTCTTGGTCAACTGTGCATTAAAGGAAATCGCCTTGGTGGGAGGAAGCAATGTTTGTGAGGCAGTATCAATTTCTGCAGATTTGCCATGCGCTAGAAAAGCACCAAAACCAGGAACCACAACACAGTTGTAGTTGTAAAGAAGTTTTTCTATATGTGCATCAATCCGCATAGCCACAAATATTGCAAAAAAAGCAAGAGGACAAAATATACCCCATAACTTTTTATTAACATTTGAAAAGTGGTACTTTGTGGACAACTTAACCTACCCAATCAAATGACTGAGGCTGAAATTATTGCCTGCCTTCGCCTGCAGGCCGTTCCCAATATTGGGGACCTTACCGCTAAAAAACTCATTGCATATTGTGGCTGTCCAACTGCAGTTTTTCAGGATAAAAAGTCGCACCTTCTAAAAATTGAAGGTATTGGAAAATACACCCTGAAAGGTCTTTTTGACAAAGTTTACCAAGACGAAGCTGAGGAAGAATGGCAATATATTTCCTCAAACGATGTTGCCTTGTCCTACTTCATGGATGATGGATATCCGGAAATGCTGAAACATTGTTTGGATGGACCCATTGTTTTGTTCCAAAGAGGAAACATTGACCTGAAAGGCAAAAAGCTCATAAGCGTTGTGGGAACCCGAAATATCACCAGCCAGGGAAGACTGTTCTGTGAAAACTTCATTGAGGAAATTACACCATTGAATCCGGTGATCATTAGTGGGTTTGCCTACGGTGTCGACATAACTATTCAACGAATGGCCATGGAGGCCGGTTTGCAAACCATAGGATGTTTGGCCCATGGACTAAACCAGATATACCCCAAGAGCCATAAAAAGTATGCACAGAGTGTAGAGTTAAACGGAGGCTTCTGTACAGAATTTTGGAGCAGTAGTCAACCGGATCGGGAGAATTTTTTAAAACGGAACCGGATAATTGCCGGTATGAGTCAAGCAACTGTGGTCATTGAATCTGCTGAAAAGGGAGGTAGCTTGATTACCGCCAATCTCGCCCATGATTACAATAGGGAAGTTTTTGCATTGCCCGGCAGGCACACGGATAAGTTCAGTGCAGGATGCAACAATCTTATCAAACAACAGAAAGCCCAGCTGTTGACTTCCGCTGCCGATTTGGTCTATATGTTGAACTGGAAATTGCAACAAGAGCCTAAGCGCCCAGTGCAAAGAGAGTTATTTGTTCAATTGGATGAAACAGAAAAGTCTATCTACTCCTACCTGCAATTGAACGGGAAACAATTGCTGGACGTCGTTGCTTTGGACTGTAAATTACCTGTCCATTTAGTTTCGTCAGTGCTTCTTGGCATGGAAATGAAGGGGGTGATACGCCCTTTGCCCGGTAAATTGTTTGAAGCTATCTAAGCTTAATACCCTAGTTTTTCACGGACCCGTTCCAATACCCCATCGGCCACCTTCCTAGCTTTTTCAGCGCCAATGGCCAAAGCTTCATCAACTTCGTTGAGATGATTCATGTAGTATTCAAATCGCTCACGGGGTTCGGCAAATTTCTCTAGGATTACTTCGTAAAGAGCTTGTTTGGCGTGGCCATAGCCATAGTTTCCTGCCAAATAGTTGGCACTCATTTCCTCAATCTGATCGGGTTGGGCCAAAATCCTATAAAGGGCGAATACATTATCCTTGGAAGGGTCTTTTGGTTCTTCCATCGGGGTGCTATCCGTTACAATCCCCATAAGCTGTTTTCGCAATTTTTTATCAGGCTGGAATAGGTTGATAATATTTCCTTTGCTCTTGCTCATTTTCTCCCCGTCCGTGCCGGGAACGTACATGGTCTCTTCCTGTACCTTGGCATCGGGCAACACAAAGGTTTCTCCAAACTGGTGGTGGAACCGGGAGGCTACATCGCGCGTCATTTCCAAGTGCTGCAGTTGATCTTTTCCAACGGGCACCACATGGGCATCGTACAATAAAATATCCGCGGCCATCAACATAGGGTAGGTAAACAATCCGGCGTTTACATCTTCCAGTCGATCAGCCTTGTCCTTGAAGGAATGGGCCAGGGTAAGGCGTTGATACGGAAAGAAACAGCTCAAGTACCAGGCCAATTCTGTTACCTGGGGCACATCACTTTGACGGTAAAAAACGGTTTTATCAATATCCAACCCAAAGGCCAGCCATGTGGCAGCGGTGGCATAGGTGTTGTTACGGAGTTCCTCCCCATTTTTAATTTGGGTAAGGGAATGCATATCCGCAATAAACAGAAAGGACTCGTTTTTGGGGTCCTGCGCCATTTGAATGGCGGGCATAATAGCACCCAAAATATTACCCAAATGTGGGGTTCCCGTACTTTGGATTCCCGTTAAAATTCTGGCCATAACAAGTATTTAGGCCGTAAAAGTAACAATCCAGCAGGGATTAAAAAAGCAGCCTAGGGCCGCTTATAAATAAAATGTTCAGAATTACTTTTTAAATAGTCCCGCCACAAAAAGAATCACCACCGCACCTATAACCCCGGTGATCAAGTCGCCTACCAATCCTGAGCCGATTTGGATGCCCAAAGTACCAAAAAGCCAATTGCCCACAGCACCACCAACAATACCCAAAATAATATTAATAAGTGCGCCAAAACCGCCCCCTTTCATAATTTTACCGGCCAGCCATCCTGCAGCAGCCCCGATTAAAATGGCATACAAAATTCCCATAATCAAGTTTTTAAGGTTGTTTCCCTAAAGATATTCAAAAATTCTACTTTTGAAACATGGTTCAATTTTTCAGGAACATTGGGTATGCCCTGTACCGAATTTGGTTTTACCTATTGGTAGCCCTTCCCATCTTTATTTTCTTTCCTTTTTTATTGTTGACCACCCTATCTGAAAAAACATATTCCCAATTCTTTTGGTTGGCCAGGAACCTTTGGGCAAGACCTATTCTTTATGGAATGGGTTGTTTCCCAAAAATTACAAGAGAACAGCGAATGGAAAAGCGGAAAAGTTATATGCTGGTGTCCAACCACACCAGTATGCTGGACATTATGCTGATGTTGGTGGTAAGCAAAAATCCTTTTGTTTTTGTGGGAAAGAAAGAACTGGTCAAAATTCCAGTTTTTGGATTTTTCTACAAGCGGGTCTGCATTATGGTGGATCGCGACAGTATTAGAAGCAGGACAGGGGTATACCTTCGCGCTCAGCGACGTCTGGATCAGGGCTTAAGTATCTGCATTTTTCCGGAGGGTGGAGTGCCTGAAGAGGATGTAATCTTGGATGAGTTTAAGGATGGGGCCTTTAAAATGGCCATTGCGCATAAAATACCTGTGGTACCCATGACTTTTTATGATAACAAAAAGCGATTTTCATTTTCATTTTTTAGTGGAGGTCCAGGCCGGGTCCGGGCTAAGGTGCATCGGTTTTTTGAGACAGGAATTTTGGCAGAAGAGGATAAATCTACCTTACGGGAAGAAGTGAGGGAGGTGATATTAAAGGAGCTTAGCTAGCTTGAAACTTAGTTCTGGATTATAATATAGGGAAAATCGAAATTTATGAGGATAGATTGGGCAATCTGAGACTTGTTCTTAAATAGGAATTCCCATTCTTTGTTACATAGTCCTCTTCCTTTTTAATACCATACCGTTTAACTGAGTTGAGCAAGCGTACCTGGTCTTGCCATTGGGCCACCTTGGCCGAATATCTGGGTGTGGTTTCCATTAACCGGCTTCCAGGATCTTCCTTGTATGTAACATTCACAATTATTTCGGCTTGGGCTATTATGAAATGGATATCCAATTTTTGTTTTTCTCGGGGGTCCGACATGATAGCCTCTATAAGGTTTTCAAGTAGAGGTTGAATCACAAACGAAGGAATTACAGCCTCCAACTTAACCTCGTCTTCGACCAATATGATGTCATAATCAAAATGCTCTTCATAGCGAAGTTTTTGCAATTTCAAGTACAGCTCTAGCATAGTAATCTCATCCTTAAGATCTAGCATTTCCCGATCTAGATGTTTCAAATGAAACCGCAATAATTTGCTTATGGCAGACAAATATTCAAGCGTGGCCTTTTTGTTTCCAAGGGTAACATAGTACTGGATAGCGTTCAGGGCATTAAAAACAAAATGTGGGTTTAATTGGGAGTTCAATACTTTCAACCGTAATTCCAACATTTCCTCCTTGATCTTAAGCAAACTTTCCTGCTTTTCCCGAAGGGCATTGTTGGCTCTCACACTTTTAATTTTGATGGCACAAATAGAAGCTATGGCCGAAAGCATTTTTAGATGTTGTTGGGTGAAGAAACCCTTTTCCGGATGCTCACAATCTATTACCCCATAAATGATTTTTTCATGGGCGATGGGCACGCAGATTTCTGATAGTCGATGGTCATCATCCACTATGTAACGTTTATCCTTGGAGGTATCCCCAATAATCTCCGCTTTTCCGGATAGTGCAACGGCTCCGGTGATTCCCTCGCCCACCGCAATTTCAACCGGATTGTACAGCTTATGGTCCTTTGGGTTTTTTGGTCCATAGGCAGCTTTTTGCACCAAAAATTTATGGTTTTCATCTATCAGATAGATTACGCAGTCCACAAAACCCAATTTGGCAATGCAGTTTTTGGCCAAATCCCATAGAATTTGATCCTCGTCTTCCTTTCCCAAAAGTGATTTGGAAAAATAGATAAGAATGTCGTCAAATTGTTCGGTTTTCAAGGGATTGGGACTTAAGAAGGGAGTTCAAAATAGTAATTTTTTTCAAAACCCTGTTTTTGTACCTAGGTAAAATGTTTGATGCAAAGTGCAGAATAAAAAACGCCCCGCTTTAAGCGGGGCACTTTGTGATTGCCTTAAGGGGCAATCTTCCTAACCAACTTCTTATTTGGACCTGTCGAAGGTTCTTATAAATCCTTAAAATTTAAAACTTACACCACTGTACACGCCCACGGAAAAAGGTCTAAAAGAACCTGCTGTGTCCGAAAAGGTATTCAGCTGGTACTTAAATACCGGTTCCAAGTTCAATTGTACTTTTGGTGAGAATTCGTAATTGAGCCCAACTCCTATATTGGTGCTGAAATTGAGTGAGTTCACATTGTTGGCCTCGCCCATTTCGGTGACTAGGCCCTCTGATTCTAGGAGCACCGAATTGTCCACTAGGAACAAAGAACTGACCCCTCCAATGAGATTAACCCCAAACTTCTTATCGATAAGACTGTAGTTCAATTCAACCGGAACTTCCACATAACCCAACTGCTGAACCATTTTGCCATCCAAAACAGCGCTTTCCGCTGCGGCAAATTCTGGAGAGTCCGAATTTAAGGAACTATTGTCTTTGCTTTCCACTACAACGTTTCTGGAGGTACGGCTGTAATCAATATTATCAATTTGGTCTGCCGACCCATTCAATGAAGATGAGAAGACCACATCATTGGTATCGTATCCAAAATTGACCCGATGCACCCCTGAACGTACCTTGAGCTTTTTGCCAATTTCATAGGCTACGGTGAGGCCATAACTTAAATCCACATTACCGGACTTGGAATTGGCCGCAAAATTGGAATGTACCGGAGACCCCTCACCGGAAGCACTGAAGTAAACAGGTGCAACGGACGGACCGATGGACCATTTGTTTCCTGTAGAGTTTTGGGCAACGGCCTCTTCTTCCTGTTTGGCTATCACATCATAAATGGAGGGTCGGTCATCTTCTTTTTCCGTTTCTTCTTCTTGCAATGCCACGACCTCCTTTTCCTCATTCTTCTCCTTTAGCATAAAGGATGGGTCTTTATTTTCCAGCGACTGGTCCAGATTTTTGTTTTCTGCCACCGTTTCCTTTTCCTCAGTAGTGGTCTTAAACAAGTCTTTCTTTTCCGTATCAAACTGATGCTGGGTAATATCGGATGCAACGGCTTCCGAGTTTTCGTTGATACTATTTTCCCCCGCTTTTTCCATTCCGGCATCCACCACTTCGGTGGTTCGGACATCTTTATTTGATTCTAAGGGAGCCAATTGCTTCTGATCAGAAGTATTCTTCTTTTTCTCGGAATCCGAGACGGCCAATTGCGTATTGGTACGGCTTTGGTTCTTTTGGAGATTATCAATAGCATCCTCGGAGGTTTCGGCTACGGCATTTTCCTCTTTTGAAGAATCCGCGCTCTCTTCCGTATTAGCCAAACCTTCGTCACCCGAAACATCTGCAGAATTTAGGAGCTCATCTGCAGTATTGTTTTCTGGTTCTGTAGTTCTCTTATTTTCGGTTTCTGTAACCTGAATCTGTTCATCAACGACTTCGTTGCCGAAAGGCCCAAAGACGTACAATAGGATGGCCAATACGGCCGCAACTCCACCGAGTTGCCACCAAATGGGCACTACCCTTTTCCGTTTCTTTTTGTCCAGGGAAGCCTCTATGGATTTCCAGACCTTTTCATCTGGAACCTCATGAAAGTCCCCTAACTTTTCCCTGAACAATTGCTCTAAATTCTTTTTCCCCATTTAAGCAATGTTTATATTTTCTTTTTCTATTTTCTCCCTTAAAATCATCTTGGCCCTGGCCAAATTGGATTTTGAGGTTCCAGTGGATGTTCCCAACATCTCACTTATTTCTTTATGGCTATAGCCATCCAACACGTAAAGGTTGAACGTTATCCTATACTTGTTGGGCAGCTCTTGTATGTAGCCCAAAAGAGTGGACAGACTTACGTCCATTTGCTCGGTGTCCACCTCTATTTCTTCTCCAACGTTTTCTGATACCACGTTGAGGTATTGTTCCTTTCTAAATTTCTGGAGCACGGTATTCACCGTTATCCTTTTGATCCATCCTTCAAATGACCCGTTAAAATTGTATTGATCCATCTTGCTGAAGATGGTCATAAAACTGTCGTGCAAATTATCTTCCGCCTCTGTACGGTTCCTAGAATATTTAAGACACATACCGAAAAGAATACCGGAATATTTCCGGTACAATTCGGCTTGCGCCTGTCTCTTGCCTTTTTTGCAGTTATGTATCAGCTCTTCAAGATCCAAATGTTGGTCAATTTTGGATTATTGATATCTATTAATGCTTATTCTACCACAGGAACTGTGAATTCCAAAAAGTTTGCATTGTCATTGGTATCCCTTCCGGAAAAAAACCTGAAGTGGTATTCCCCGGAATAAATGACCTGAAACTCAAATGTAGCACTTACTTCTTGAATTACCTGTGCGCAGGCCTGCTCATCGGTAAAAACAGAACCTATAACGACCACATCCCTATCGGTTTGTCCGGTACGGGTTACCTCAAAGCCTTCAAAGAATGTACAGGCATCGGGTCTCACATAGGTCACTTCAATGTCGTAGGTTTTGTTAAGTTCAAATGATTCTGGCAGCGTGACATCCACAATGGACAGTGTCGTAAAATGGAAGTTTTGCCCATCATCCAGTTCGCATCCACTGAACAGGCCGGCCACCCCCAATAGCATTAACAGCACCATCGCCTTTTTCATCATAAAAATTCCTTTTTTTATCCTCTAGATGAATAGTAAAGACAAGGGTTGCGTATGTTTTTCACAACCTTTGGGAGAAGCAATGGAAAGTATGGAGTGGGTTTAGGCGTTTACCAAGGCGATCGCCTCCTTGATTTTGGCTTCAAGCTCTTCAGATAACTCGGGATTATCGGCTAACAAGGCTTTTACCGCATCCCGTCCTTGACCCAATTTTGTTTCACCATAACTGAACCAGGAACCGCTCTTTTTCACGATTTCGTAAGCCACGCCAAGATCCAGGATTTCTCCTATTTTGGAGACCCCTTCACCGTACATAATGTCGAATTCTGCGGTCTTAAAGGGCGGCGCCACTTTGTTCTTCACCACTTTTACACGGGTTTTGTTCCCTTGTACGGTCCCGTCCGTATCCTTGATTTGCGTGGAACGGCGGATATCCAACCTTACCGAGGCGTAGAACTTAAGTGCATTTCCACCTGTTGTGGTTTCCGGGTTTCCAAACATAACCCCAATTTTTTCACGCAATTGGTTAATGAAGACTACCGTACAGTTGGTTTTGCTGATGGTTGAGGTCAACTTTCGTAAAGCTTGAGACATTAAACGGGCATGCAATCCCATTTTGGAATCTCCCATTTCCCCTTCAATTTCACTCTTGGGTGTCAGGGCGGCCACAGAATCTATAATAACAATATCTATAGCGCCGGAGCGAATCAGGTTATCGGCTATTTCCAAGGCCTGCTCCCCATGATCGGGTTGGGAGATGATCAGGTTATCTATATCCACACCCAGTTTTTGAGCATAAAAACGGTCAAAAGCATGTTCCGCATCAATAAAAGCGGCGATACCTCCATTTTTTTGGGCCTCGGCTATGGCATGCAGGGTAAGCGTTGTCTTACCAGAAGATTCCGGACCATAGATTTCTATTACCCTTCCGCGGGGATATCCTCCAACACCTAAAGCAATATCCAAGCCCAAAGATCCTGAAGGAATTACCTCCACATCCTCTACAACACTGTCGCCCATCTTCATTACGGCACCCTTGCCATAGGTCTTGTCCAATTTGTCCAATGTTAGTTTTAAGGCTTTTAGCTTTGCTTCTTTCTCGCTGCTCATAATTATCAATGTTAGGAAGGCTAAAATACCATTTCTTTTGCCACCCAACAACAGCCCAACGCAACCTTTTTGAACAACTGTATCTTGTTTGTACTAACTCGAATAATCATAGCGGACGCGTAACACCGTTCGTTGCCTTTTGGCAAAAGGGAAATTCTGCGCTATGAAAAAGGATTAATCGGTTGGGAGGGGTTTCTTTTTAGAAACCCTTTTTCTTTTTTGCCCAAGAAGTTTAACTTTGCCCCACTTTATTTTAGAACTCATTCTTTAACTTAAATTATTGGTATAGCATGCAACTGTACAATACGTTAAGCGCAAAGGAAAGAGAAAAGCTTATTGAGGAGGCCGGCAAAGACCGGTTGACCATCTCTTTCTATAAATATGCACACATAGGGAATCCCCAAATTTTAAGGAACCACCTTTTTATAGCTTGGGACGAACTGGATGTCTTGGGAAGAATCTATGTGGCCAATGAGGGCATCAATGCCCAACTTTCCGTTCCGGCCGACAACTTTGAGGTCTTTAAGACCCATTTGGACAGTATTACTTTTCTGGAAAACGTTCGTTTGAATATTGCCGTGGAACAGGACAACAAATCCTTCTTGAAACTTAAGGTGAAGGTGCGGCACAAAATTGTGGCCGATGGCCTCAACGACGACACTTTTGATGTGACCAACAAAGGAGTACATGTTGGAGCCGAAAAGTTTAACGAGCTCATTGAAGATCCGGATACGGTTCTTGTGGACATGCGCAACCACTATGAAAGTGAGATCGGACATTTTAAAAATGCCGTAACTCCGGACGTGGATACATTTCGGGATTCTTTGGACATTATTGAGGAAAATCTAAAAGAACACAAAGAGGATAAAAAACTGGTGATGTACTGCACTGGAGGTATCCGTTGCGAAAAGGCCAGTGCTTACTACAAGCACAAAGGCTTTAAAAATGTATTTCAGTTGGAAGGTGGGATCATTGAGTACACCCGCCAAGTAAAAGCCGAAGGTTTGGAGAACAAATTCTTGGGAAAAAACTTTGTATTCGACCATCGAAGGGGTGAGCGCATTTCGGAAGATATCATCTCCAACTGCCACCAATGTGGTAAGCCATGCGATACACATGTAAACTGTGCCAACGAGGCCTGCCATTTACTCTTTATCCAATGCGAGGAGTGTGCCAAGGCCATGGACGACTGCTGCTCCAAAGAATGCAAAGAGGTACATGCGCTACCTTTTGAGGAGCAAAAACGCTTACGAAAGGGTAAGGAGGTCAGCAATAAAATCTTTAAAAAGGGCCGTTCGGAGGTGTTAAGGTATAAGAAATAAAAAAACAAAACCCTCCGACGCAAGGCAAAGGAGGGTTTTGTTTGCAAAGGGGCTTAGGTAGTATTATGTGCCGCAACCCTCATCAACAATTGTCCATTCCAGGTCGTTGCTTAAGAACCCAGCAGCGTCGTCAGCTTCTTCAGAACATCGTTCAAGACCGGTGGCTCCAAGTACTATTCCACCAGGCACAGATGTTTGCCCGGCCCAACCTATTAAGGTGTTTTCATAATTTTCCATGGAAAGTTTAGAGTTCGAAAGCATTCCTGACATATTGGTAACAGCAGTAATGTTCCACCCTCCAAGATTTTGATCAAAGGATTCTGCATTACCAAACATATAAGACATATTGGTGATAGTACTTACATCCCAATCTCCTATATCGCCATTAAAATCATAGGCTTTGTAAAACATGAAGGAAAGGTCAGTCACATTCGTTAAATTAGGTTCGTCGGTAGCATTATATTCCATGTAAGCACATTCTTGAAAGGCGCCATTAAAACTTTTCCATTCAATGGTTCCCCATTGTTCTATGCTTTTAACGTGAATATTAAAAGGATTCGGAAAATAAATTTTAGGAAACTTTCCGCTTATGGCAACGGTATGGATACCGACTTCTTTAAACATATGTAACATGGTGCCTCCAGTTTTTATTTCCTCAATGGTTCCGTCTCCCCAGTCAACAACGAAGTCGTAGTCAAGATTTATGTCGGTTCCAAATCCAATTTCTTCATTTGGCGTAGTAGTTTCAAATTTGAGAATAAAAGAAGATTCTTCTAAAGCATATGGGGCATCAATTACATTCTGTACCTCAATGGTGATAACTTCTTGGGCGGTGTCCGTGCCATCATCAACCTCCACGGTAAGCTCATGAGAAGTTACGGTTTCATAATCCAAACTTACCCCATCCAGCAAACTTAGCTGGCCATCAGAAGTAACCTTAAAGAGTGTATTGTCCTCGTCCGTAATGGAAAAAGTGAGAGGGTCGCCATCCTTGTCATTGGCTTCTACCGAGCCAATTTGGAAAGCATCATCGATGTCTTCCTTAACAGAAAACACTTGGCCTTCTGTGATGGTTGGTACTTGGTTGGTTTCTTCCACGGTTACAATAAAATCATTGGTGCTAGTAGCAGTTCCTTCAGCAGTGGTCACTTTAATTTTTCCTGTCTGGGCACCCTCCGGCACGGTTCCGGTCAATTTTGTGGTGTTAGCATCGCTAAGGGTTACGGTAACACCACTTAAGGTTACCGTGTTATCGGCAATGTCGGCTCCAAAATCGGTTCCGTTAATGACCAAGGTTGAGCCAACTAGTCCGCTTTCTGTGTGACCGGTAATTTTAGGGGTTTTCGCCTTTGGAGTGTCATCGGTTTTGTCATCATCCTTGCTGCAGGAAACGGCAGCCAAGGTAAAAATGGCAATTACAAATAGGTTTTTCAGTTTCATTTTTTTGTGAATTTTACAATTAAGCATTAAAAGTGCCCCCTATTTTTTGTTCTGCTCAGCCCCAATTAACGGATACATGCTTTGGGTTGATGGATGGCCAGTTTGGGTTGACGGATTTTGCAACCATCAGTTCGAGTGTCTCGAATTTTATTCGGGATGTATCGAGAACGGATGACTGTTCGGAGCAAGGCAGGAAAAGTTGCCTGCCCTCCGAACAGGAGGGTATCGGTAACACACTCCCAGCCCCTCTCGAGAGGGGAGTTATTTCTGATGAAATGGACAAACTCCCTTCTTGAGAAGGGAAAGATTTCGGGCAGCGAAATCAGGGAAGTGTTATGTAAAAAAGAACCCCGGAGAGCCAGGCTTTCTGGGGCTCTAAAATTAAAATACTTGTCTATGGCTGTGGACATCCTTCATCCCCTTGGATAACCCAATCCAAGCCATCTATGTCCGTTAATGTGTTTCTTGCTATCACTGCATCAAAACCACAATACTCTAGGCCATGTGCACCCAAGGTTATGCCGGTTGGGGTACCTTCTTGCCCTTCCCAGCCGATAAGTGTATTGCTATAGTTTTCTACGGAAAGTTTAGAGTTCGAAAGCATTCCTGAGATATTGGTAACAGCAGTAATGTTCCATCCGCCTAGATTTTGGTCAAATGAATCGGCCCCATTGAACGTGTTGGCCATAGACTTCACTTTGCTTACGTTCCAAGAAGTAACATCTCCATTAAAGGAAGTAGCATTTTGAAACATTGAATTTATGTAGAGGACATTTTTTAATTCCCAACTGCTCAAATCACTGTTGAATGAGCTGGCCCCATAGAACATCTGTTCCATATTTGTTACCTTGCTCACATCCCAGTTGCTTACATCTCCGTTGAACGAGGATGCATCCCTAAACATATAGGCCAAGTCCGTTACTGTGGACAAATTGGGGGCATCGGTAGCATTATAAGTTAGATTGCTACAGCCTTTAAAGGCGGTTCGGAAATTTTTCCATTCAACTGCGCCCCAATTCTCAATACTCATTAGTTTGGTGGCGGAAGGATGGTTGTCCATAATTATTCTGGAGAACTGTCCATTGATGGCCACCTTATAAGTACCGGGTTTTTCGTATACATGGCTCTGAGGACTACCTTTATCAATTTTTTCAATGGTACCATCGCCCCAATCCAATATATAATCATTTGGAAGATTTTCATCTGCTCCAAACCCGACTTCCTCGTTGGCCAAAGTAGTCTTAAAGGTTACAACAAATGAAGATTTTTCCAAAGCGTAGGGAGGATCAATAACATTCTGCACGTTTATGGTGATTTGTTTCTGGGTAGTATTTGTTCCGTCGCTTACTTCGATATTGACCTTATGGAATTCTGAGGTTTCGTAATCCAGATTTTGATCTTCGGCGAGACTTAGTTCACCATTATTGTTTATTTGAAAAAGAGGATTTTGATCTGCAATGGAAAAGGCAAGTTCTTCTCCTTCCGGGTCTTCCGCCTCAACGGTTCCAATGATATCCGTTGTACTGATATCTTCCATTACAGTGAAAGCATTCGAATTTACAATAGGGGCAAGATCAGTACCGATGACCCGTATGGTAACGGTAGCGTTGTCAGATGCTGTTCCATCGCTGGCACTTACCATAATGTTATGGGATTCTGCCATCTCAAAGTCAAATCGTTTGCCGTTGGCAAGACTTATGGTCCCCCGATTCGTCATCACAAAAAAATCGTTGTCATTGGTTTCTATGGAGAAAGAAATGGGGTCTCCGTCCGGGTCAACTACTTTTAATGTTCCTATTTCGTCTACCGGTGAGGTTTTTTCACTGACAGTAAAAGTTTGGTCCTCCAAGGTGGGAGGTCGGTTCTCCTGTACGGGATCTTCTTCACAGGAAAATGAGATTATTGCGCAAAACACAAGGGTAAATAAAGCTTTTAGTTTCATGTCTGGGTGTTTAATAATTAATGGCCAAAAATGGAAGCTATTGTTCAATTTGTAAGAAGAGATCTAACGAATGCCCATTTTGAATTGACGAATACCCCTTTTGGGTTGACGGTTCATGGTATTTGCTCCCACTGCGATATCAAGAGCCATTTCCCTACTGCCCCAATTTGTGCTATATTTACATCTAGATTAAGTATGAACCCTTTTTAGAATAATGCTTCGGCATCGCTCTAAATCAAGATATTAAATATGGGATGTAGCAGTTGTTCAACCGGCACGGATGGACAACCGCGGGGTTGCAAGAACAACGGTACTTGCGGCACGGATGGTTGTAACAAGCTCACAGTCTTTGACTGGCTCTCCAATATGTCGCTCCCCAACGGGCAAAAACCTTTTGATTGCGTTGAGGTTCGATTTAAAAACAGCAGAAAGGAATTTTATAGAAATGTGGAAGGTATTCCCCTTGCCATTGGTGATGTGGTGGCCACCCAGGCCAAAAGCGGACATGATGTGGGTACCGTAACGCTGACCGGGGAACTGGTAAAGGTGCAGATGCGCAAGAAAAAAGTGGCACTGGACGATAAGACCCTTCCCAAAATCTACAGAAAAGCATCGCAACGCGATATGGACATCTGGCAAAAAAGCAGGAGCAAGGAGGCCGAAGTTCAAAAACGTTCCCGCGAGATTGCCATCTCCCTTAAACTGCAGATGAAACTGAGTGATGTGGAATTTCAGGGCGATGGATCCAAGGCCACTTTTTATTATACCGCCGAAGAACGGGTGGATTTTAGACAGCTGATCAAGGATATGGCCAAAGCTTTTGGCATTCGTATAGAAATGCGCCAGATCGGTTACCGCCAAGAGGCCCAACGTTTGGGCGGAATAGGATCGTGCGGGCGGGAATTGTGCTGCTCCACCTGGCTTACGGATTTTAGATCAGTGAGTACCGCATCCGCCAGATACCAACAATTGGCACTGAATCCCCAAAAATTGGCGGGGCAATGTGGCAAACTTAAATGCTGTCTCAACTACGAGTTGGATATGTATTTGGAGGCATTGAAGGACTTTCCTCCTCAAGACAGTAAACTGCAAACCAAAAAGGGAATCGCATTTTGTCAGAAGGCAGATATTTTTAAACAAACACTCTGGTTTTCATACCGGGACGATCCGGCCACTTGGCACGCTCTAGACAAAGATCATGTTTTGGAAATCTTGGAGCGAAACAAAAAGAATGAAAAGATCGCCAGTCTTGAGGAATATGCCCAGGACAACGTAAGTGAGGAGAAAATGGTTTTTGAGAATGTTGTTGGCCAGGACAGTCTAACCCGTTTTGATCGTCCCAATAAAAAGAAACGAAACAAGAAAAGAAGAAAAAACAAACGAAAAGCCTCCCCTAATGCGCAATAAAATATGCTATGCCTTGGTTTTCTTGTTGTGCATGGTTTCATGCAATAGCAATCTGGTTTTTTCGGACTATGTGCCTGTTGGAAATGGAAAATGGGAAATAGGCAAGGCCATGGATTTTGAGTTTTCCCAACTCGACTCCGTTCAGAACCATCACATGTTCATCAGTATTAGAAATGATAACACCTTTGAGTTCAGCAATCTGTTTTTGATTACCGAACTGGAATACCCGGATGGAAATACCATCAAGGACACCCTGGAATTTAAAATGGCCGAGCCAACAGGGGAATGGTTGGGCAAAGGTGTGGGAAGCATTAAGGAAAACAAGCTTTGGTATCGGGAAAACATCGTTTTTCCAGATTCGGGCGTATATAAACTACGAGTTGCGCATGCCATGCGAAAAAATGGCGAAGTGGACGGCCTTCACATTTTGCAGGGCATCACTGATGTAGGTTTGGAAATAGAAAAAAGTACCCAATAAGAACAATGGCAAAAGCTAAACAAAAGGAGCAAAAAAGCTTCTTTCCTTTCATTAAATGGTTTTGGATTCTCTTTGGATCGGGCATTCTTCTGGCAGTTTTAATTTTTCTTTTGGCCTCTTGGGGAGCTTTTGGTGATATGCCCACTTTTGAGCATTTGGAAAACCCAAACACCAATCTGGCCACAGAGATTATTTCTGCCGATGGGGAAACCTTGGGAAAGCTCTATTTGGATGATAACAGGACACCCGTGGCCTATGAAGATTTGCCACAAAACTTGGTTGATGCGTTGGTAGCAACCGAAGATGCGCGCTACTATGATCATGCGGGGATTGATGCCAGGGGAACCATTAGGGCCTTCGCTTATTTGGGAACCAAAGGTGGAGCCAGTACCATTTCACAACAGCTTTCAAGACAACTTTTCGTGGGGGTAAGATCCAAGAACATTTTTTCCGCAATAACCCAAAAAATAAAGGAGTGGGTAATAGCTACCCGATTGGAGCGCAATTATACCAAACAAGAAATCATAGCGATGTACTTGAACATCTATGATTTTTTGAACAATGCCGATGGAATTCGTTCCGCGTCCCGGATCTATTTTGGAAAGGAGCCCAAGGATCTAAGAACAGAAGAGTCGGCAGTGCTTGTTGGTATGCTGAAAAACTCGTCCTACTTTAATCCCATCCGTAGGCCGGAGCTGGTTAAAAATCGAAGAAATACGGTTTTGGGCCAGATGGCCAAATACGATTATATCACCGAAAAGGAAAAAGACTCACTTCAGAACCTGGAAATGGATATCAATTTCAGTCCAGAATCGCACCGTGAAGGATTGGCCACCTATTTTAGGATGTATACCCAAAGCTGGCTTAACAAATGGGTGCGCGACAACCCAAAACCAGACGGGGAGAAGTACAACATTTATATGGATGGCCTTAAAATCTTCACGACCATCGATTCACGGATGCAGAAAAATGCAGAAGAAGCGGTGGAGATGCACATGAAGAATTTGCAGGCTGAGTTTTTTCACCAAAATACACCAAAGCGGAACCCTACAGCTCCATTTTTGGATTTGACCAAGGGAGCCATTGATACCATCATGCGCAGCGGGATGAGAACATCCCCTAGATGGAGGAGCATGGCCCGCGAAGGAAAAAGTGCTGAGGAGATAGAAAAATCTTTTCATGAAAAAACAGAGATGACCGTTTTCGATTGGAACAGTGATTCCTATGAAAAGGACACGATCATGACCCCGCTGGATTCCATCCGCTACTACAAAACTTTTCTACGGACGGCCATGATGTCCATGGAACCGCAAACGGGCCATGTAAAGGCCTGGGTAGGGGGCGTGGATTATAAACATTTTCAATATGATAACGTATATCAGGGAGCACGTCAGGCAGGATCCACATTTAAGCCCTTTGTTTATGCGGCGGCAATTGATCAGCTACGCTATTCCCCCTGTGACTCCTTACCGGACAACCAATATTGTATAGAGCCGCTGAAGCATGGGAATCCTGAGGCATGGTGTCCGAAAAATTCAGACGGGAAATATTCTGGAAAGAACCTCACCCTTAAAAACGCATTGGCCAACTCGGTAAACACGGTCACGGCGCAGCTTATAGACAAAGTGGGCCCTGGGTCTGTAGTTGCCATTGCCAAGGATATGGGAATCACCCGGGAGATTCTTGAAGTGCCTGCAATCGCTTTGGGAACACCAGATATGAACGTATATGAAATGGTGGGTGCCTACGGAACCTTTGCCAACCAAGGGGTATACGTTAAACCTGTAATGGTCACACGGATCGAGGATAAAAATGGAACGGTTTTGTACGAATATGTTCCGGAGACCAAAGACGTATTGAGCAAGGACGTTGCCTATGCAGTGGTGAATCTTATGGAAGGAGTTACCCAAGGAGGGTCGGGGACCCGACTTCGACATACCTTTGCCAAGGAGCAGCGGGTCTATAAAGATGTAGTTACCGGGTATCCCTATGAGCTTACAAATCCCATTGCGGGAAAAACAGGGACCACCCAGAATCAAAGTGATGGATGGTTTATGGGCATGGTACCCAATCTCGTGACCGGTGTATGGGTAGGTGGCGATAACCGTTCTGTTCACTTTAGAAGTCTGTCATACGGACAAGGGGCTTCCATGGCGTTACCCATCTGGGCACTCTACATGAAAAAGAATTATGAAAATGAGGAATTGGACGTTTCAAAAGAGGCTTTTGAGGCACCAGAGGAAATGACCATCAATGTAGATTGCACCAAAGTACTCAAAGAATTTAAGGAGGAAACCGATACCGAAGACGACCTTGATGATGATATAGGTTTCTAGCGATATAATAAAAGAAAAAAATAGGCCCTGGGGAGCAAATGTTCCTTGGGGCTTTTTTATTAAAATCGTAATTTCAGGCCCAAGAAAATAAGAATTCCATGATCAAGAAAACGGTAGCCAATGTTAGAGAGGCACTTGAAGGTGTTTCAGACGGAATGACCTTTATGTTGGGAGGCTTTGGATTGTGCGGAATCCCGGAAAATGCAATAGCCCAATTGGTAACATTGGGGATAAAGGATATCACCTGTATATCCAATAATGCCGGAGTAGATGACTTTGGTTTGGGCTTGCTGCTGCAAGAGCATCAAATAAAAAAAATGATATCGTCCTATGTTGGGGAAAATGATGAGTTTGAACGCCAAATGCTGAGCGGGGAACTGGAAGTTGAGTTGACGCCCCAGGGTACCTTGGCCGAAAAATGTCGAGCGGCCCAAGCAGGTTTTCCAGCTTTTTATACGCCTGCAGGCTATGGCACTGAGGTGGCCGAAGGAAAGGAAACCCGGGAGTTTGACGGTAAAATGTATGTGCTGGAGCCAGCCTACAAAGCCGATTTTTCATTTGTAAAAGCTTGGAAAGGGGATGAGGCGGGAAACCTGATTTTCAAGGGTACGGCCAGAAATTTTAACCCCTGTATGTGCGGGGCGGCCAAGATTACTGTAGCCGAGGTGGAGGAATTGCTTCCCGCAGGAAGTTTGGACCCGAATGAAATTCATATCCCTGGAATTTTTGTACAACGGATTTTTCAAGGAGTGGAATATGAAAAAAGGATAGAGCAAAGGACTGTTCGAAGTCGGAATTAATTTGAAAATGTGCTAATGGCCTAATGAGTTTGTGGGAATGAAGGAGAATGTTGCTGGGACCAATGACCAAGGAATTAGGATTGATTTTAGGTAAAATTGTAAGTGCAAGTAAAAGAAATTCGAGGAAATAAGGAATTAGGACATTACCAAATTGAAAAATTAGCATATTAAGCATGTTGGATAAAAACGGAATCGCGAAACGAATTGCAAGAGAGGTCAAAGATGGATATTACGTGAACCTCGGAATTGGAATCCCAACCCTAGTGGCCAATTTTGTTCGCGACGATATCAGTGTGGAGTTCCAAAGTGAGAATGGTGTTCTGGGAATGGGCCCCTTTCCATTTGAAGGTGAAGAGGATGCCGATGTTATCAACGCGGGGAAGCAGACCATCACAACCCTTCCTGGAGCCTCTTTTTTTGATTCGGCCACTAGTTTTGGAATGATTCGGGGACAGCATGTGGACCTCACAATTTTGGGAGCCATGGAGGTTGCAGAGAACGGGGATATTGCCAACTGGAAGATTCCCGGAAAGATGGTGAAGGGGATGGGCGGTGCTATGGACCTTGTCGCCTCGGCCGAAAATATTATTGTGGCCATGATGCACACCAATAAGGCCGGGAAATCCAAATTACTGAAAGAATGTACACTTCCCTTAACGGGAGTGGGGTGTGTCAAAAAGGTTGTGACCAACTTGGCCGTTATGGAAGTGACCCAAGATGGTTTTAAATTATTGGAACGGGCCCCCGGGGTTTCCGTGGATGAAATTGTAGTTGCTACCGAAGGTAAACTGCTGGTAGAAGGCGAAATACCGGAGATGGAATCTTAATCTATACCCATCGGTTTGTTGACCACAGATAAAGGGGATTACACAACAAAAGTTTTATTTCTTAAAAGTTCGGCTGTATTTTGGTAGTGTAGAATAATTTTCCCAAATTAACTCCATAAAAATCAACATCATGGCACCCAAATTTACCCGCTCTTCAGTAGAGGAGAATGTACAAGTTTACAGAAACGATTTTTTTACAGGATTTATGCTATTGATCAAGAAGCTTTTCATGCTTTAAGAAGATAGATTTTGTATAAAATACTGAGGGCCAACATTTATGTTAGGCTCTTTTTTTTGAATAATTTTGGGGGATGAAACAAAGTCAGTTATCCCTAAGCTACAGTCAGTGTCAGGCATCGGACCTTGATGCACTTGTTCAAATTTCGCAGGATACTTTCCGTGCTGCATTTGAAAAGGACAACGACCCAAAGGATTTTGAGGCTTATATGTCTTCTGCTTTTAACAAAGTAAGGTTATCTGAAGAATTGGGTAACGCAGATTCCCTTTTTTATTTTGTTTTGGAGGACAATCATTTAGTGGGATATTTCAAACTCAATCTGGGAGAGGCCCAAACCGATGTAAAGGACCCAAATGCCATGGAGTTGGAGCGTATCTATGTGCAAAGCTCCCACCAAGGCAAAGGCATTGGAGCAGCTATGCTTCACAAGGTGGTTGCCCTTGCGAGGAACAGGGCACTTGACTATCTATGGCTAGGTGTTTGGGAGCGTAATCCTGGAGCCATACGATTCTATGAGCGTTATGGCTTCCAGAAATTTGGCACGCATCCCTATTACATCGGCAAGGACAAACAAACAGATTGGCTGCTGCGTTTAGATCTTTAGCATTTTATCCAAAAACATAATGTCTCCCTCTACTTGCAGTTTATAAGCGATCGCATTTTCGAAGGCCGCATGCACCAGTAGTTTTATGGCCACTGCATTGGCTTCGGTTAGACTATTGGAGCGATAAACAACATCCCTAATGGTGGAGAAGCTAATGTTGCTCCTTGCGGCAATATTGGCATAATCCGTTTTGGATAGATTACGTCTAAGGATGTTGGACAATAACTCACCAATAGGTTTTCCGTAGTCACTTTTTGAAAACATTTTATTACTGTTCATTAGTAGGTCAGAGGATTTGAGTGTTCCCATAGCTTAACTGTATTAAATGATTTGTAACTGTTGAAGTAATTCCCTTTTTCTATATTTGATCGTAAGTGAATTACAGGGGCGAGGTTGAGTCTACGCTATACTTGCAGCATGGCGTAAAAATATTACACAAGATAGTAATTTTATGCACATCATAAAAGAATTAAGAAGAAAAATAGGGATAAGTCAATCAAAATTTGCGCAAGAAATTGGAGTTAGCCTAAGAACTGTGCAGCTTTATGAGCGAAAGGAGGCCAACATACCCATGAAGAATTTGAAGAAGATCGCCGACTTTTTCGACATGACCATTCCCGAGCTCTACATCTATGAATTCCATGACCCACAGGGCTCGTACAGAAACCGAAAACCCCATACCAAGCACGGGAACGTATTTTATCCCTTAGATCATGGCAAGTATCTGGCCATGTCGCCCTTGGTCTTGATGGAACAGCAAAAAGAATATATCGCGCGGGTATTGACCAATACGCCCTCGCAAAACGCCTTCCAAACTGGTTTTGTCTTGGATTATGTGGATGATAGTCCCTATATGGCATTTGAGGTAACCGGAGATTCCATGAACAATGGTACTATTGACTCCATTCCGAACAAATGTCTGGTTCTTGGTCAGGAATTGGAAAGGTCACTGTTTGAAAAGGAAGTGGAACCTTGGTTGAACAAGCCCTATGTGCTCGTTTGTAAAAATCGAATTCTTTGTAAACAAGTCACCACGTTCAATTCGGAAAAGAACAGCGTAAACTGTCATAACCTTAATACTTCACCGGAATTTCAGGATTTTGAATTGGCGCTGGAAGATGTTTTACAGATCTTCAAAATAGTAAGAAGACAATTCTAGGAATTTAGATGCGATTCAGGATTTCCGCAGCCTGATCAAGAACCTCTTCAGTTTTGGCGAAACAGAAACGCAGCAGTCGCTGGTCATAATCTTCCGTGCAAAAAACAGAGACCGGGATGCTGGCCAGGCCAAACTCCTTGATCAATCGCTCCGCAAAATCCGTATCCTTTTTATCGGTAATAGTGCTATAATCCAATAATTGAAAATAGGTTCCTTGTGAGGGATGCATTCCAAACCTCGAATTTTGGATTGCGGCTAAAAAATAGTCCCTTTTCTTCTGATAAAAAGCACCGAGCTCAAGATAATGCTCGGAGTGTTTCAAGTAATCTTGCAATGCGATTTGAGCGGGATGGTTTACGGAAAATACATTGAATTGATGCACCTTTTGGAATTCCTTCATCAGTTCTTTTGGTGCAATACAATAGCCCATTTTCCAACCGGTGACATGAAACGTCTTTCCAAAGGAGGAACAGATAAGACTGCGCGAAGCAAGGTCCGGAAATTTTGAAACGCTTTCGTGTGGCACTCCATCAAATATGATATGCTCGTACACCTCATCGCTGAGCAATAGGATGGAGGTGCCCTCAAGAACCGACTGAAGCCTAAGCATATCCGACGCCGACCAAATGGAGCCTGTTGGGTTATGGGGGGTGTTTATAATCACTATCTTGGTCTTTTGGGTGATGGCGGCCTTGAAGACATCCCAGTTGACCTTAAAATCTGGGCCCTCCAACTGCACCGGCACTACGACTCCGCCAAAAAGCTCAATGGACGGTTCGTAGCAATCGTAAGCAGGTTTCAGCACTACGACCTCGTCCCCAGGTTTTATAAAAGCCGCAATGGCGGTAAAAATGGCCTGGGTAGCACCTGCGGTAATGGTAATTTCGGAACCAGGATCATAATACCTTCCGTATAGGTTTTCCGTTTTTTCCGATATGGTTTCCCTCAGGCCCATGGCCCCCTGCATGGGAGCATATTGATTATGGTCCGCTACTAAGGCTTTGTTGACCAAGGCAAGGAGCTTGGAGTCCGGACTGAAATTTGGAAACCCCTGTGATAGGTTAATGGCGTTGTGCTGTTGGGCAAGTTGACCAATTACCGTAAATATGGTAGTCCCTACCTTGGGAAGTTTAGAATCTATCATTTGGATTGTTGATTTTGGAGATGGAAGATCACCTTTTGCAGACAAGTGTCCAAATCCTTTTTTATATCCCGTTCCCAAAAACGGAAGATGGTATAGCCCATGGCTAGTAAAGCCTCGTTCACTTCTTCATCCCGCTGTATGTTCCGTTCAATTTTGGGAATCCAGAATTCACGGTTGGTCTTTATTTTATGTTTCCGTTCTTCCCAATTATGACCATGCCAAAACTCCCCATCAATAAAAATAGCCGTTTTGTATTTTTTTAGAACGATATCGGGTTTACCGATAAGTTTCTTGTAATCTATTCGGTATCTATATCCTGAAGCCCATAGCGCTTTTCGAAATGCCAGCTCGGGTTTGGTGTTCTTTCCGCGGATTTTGCCCATGATCTTGGAACGCTCTGGGGTGGTATAAAAACCCGATTCCTCATTAAATCGAGGTACCTTTATGCGATCTTTAGAGTATTTATTGGGCATGTTCGAAAACTATTTTCGGGACTTTTTCAGTACTTCAAGTTTGTAACCGACCCCGTGAACATTAAGGATGTTAATGTCTTCATCATCCTGAAACTTTTTCCGCAATTTCGAAATAAAAGTATCTAGGCTTCTTCCCACGAAAATGCCCTTGTTTTCCCAAACTTCCTTGAGCAACTGATCTCTACTGACCACTTGGTTTAGATTATCCGAGAACAATTTTAACAATTCTGTTTCCTTTGCCGTAAGCTGCATGCATACATCGCCCTTGACCAGCATGTTCCGATCTTTATAAAAAGCATAGTTGCCGATCTGGGTGCGTTCCACCGTCTCTGCTATCTCTCCTTTTTCTTTGTGCCTGACCCAAAAAAATATGCCAACGCCCAATGTTCCAAACAAAACCAAGGTATACCATGACTTGGGTATTGGGGATTTCTTTATGTCTGGAGGGTTTGGGAAGATAACATTTATGGTATAGCACTTCATCGGCAGACTTCTGCCCAAACAAGGGACAATATTGCTCTCCTCGTTGTTGGATATGGAATAACTGTAGGATACCTCAAGATTGCTGCAATCCACTACTTCTACCAAATAATCGTTTGGCAAATTCATGGCTCTAAAACTTTTATGAACTGATGCGACCAAGCTATCAGGGACAATGGACAACCTCATTTGAAAGGTCAATTGAAAAGTATTGGGGCCATTTTTTGTTACAGGAAAGACCAAAGAGGTAGAATCGCCACTTTGAAGTAACAATGTATTCCCAGTATTTCTTAGGGCAACCTTCACCCTATTCGGAAAAGTGTCATCTTCAGAATTGGATTCATTTTTTGTTGCCACAAGCGTGAGGGCAAACGTAAAAATAACCGTACCGATGTAGAGAGCGATTTTCATTTAATGACCAGTTTTTGTCAATTCAAAAAATTGCAATTTTTTACATTTCATTTACACTTTCTTCACCACTTGGGAGTCGCCTAAACCTAGTTTTGTCCAAAACAAGACAATGAAAAAAATCATCTTATTAGTTATGGGCATTGGATTTGGTGCCGCAGTGTATGGACAAGGTAGCACAAATATTGACACGGAAAAGAGTGTCATTAATTGGAGTGGGTCCAAACTATTCCAGTTCAATGAGCATTATGGCACAGTAAAGTTTTCAAAAGGCACAATTTTTTGGTCCGGGGATATGGTCATGGGGGGATATTTTGAGGCCGACATGAATACTATTGTAAATACAGATGGCAAGCACAATGAAATGCTGGTTTCGCATCTAAAAAATGAAGATTTCTTTGATGTGGGAAACCATCCCATTGCGCAATTAAAGATTGTTGATGCCCTTTATGTTGAAGAGGACGAAATCAAGGTCGAAGCCCTGTTGACCATAAAGGAGGTTACTCATCCCATTAACTTTAGAATTAGTGTGGAAGAAAGGGATAAGACAGTTGTGTTTAAATCCAAGCTTGTAATTGACAGAACCCGCTGGGGCATCCAATATGAATCCAAAGGGGTTATGGGAAGCGTAAAAGAGAGCATCATTTCCGATGCTATTAAATTGGATGTGGTTTTGGTTATCAAATCTGGATGTTAAGGATGGTCAGGACTTAAGATTACTATAAAGCAAAAAACCCAAACTCTTTGTGGAATTTGGGTTTTACAATAAAGTGTCCCTGCATTGCAGGAATGAAAATTATCCTTTTACGCTTGCCGACAGATATTCGCGATTCATCCGTGCAATGTTTTCCAGGGAAATACCCTTTGGGCACTCCACTTCGCAGGCTCCAGTATTGGTGCAATTACCAAAACCTTCAAGATCCATTTGTCTTACCATGTTTTGCACGCGGTCCGCAGCTTCTACCTGACCTTGCGGCAACAGTGCAAATTGGGAAACCTTGGCTGAAGTAAATAACATGGCACTGGCATTTTTACACGCTGCTACACAAGCTCCGCAACCAATACATGTGGCAGCGTCCATTGCAGCATCGGCCGCATGTTTTTCAATAGGGATGGCATTGGCATCAACTGTATTCCCAGAGGTGTTTACCGAGATATATCCCCCTGCCTGTTGGATTCTGTCAAAAGAACTTCGGTCCACAATCAAATCCTTGATTACCGGAAATGCCTTGGCGCGGAACGGTTCAATAACAATAGTATCCCCATCATTAAATTTGCGCATGTGCAATTGGCATGTGGTGATCAATCTGTCCGGGCCATGCGGCTCCCCATTAATTTGTAAAGAACAGGTTCCACAGATACCTTCCCTACAGTCGTGGTCAAACTCTACCGGTTCTTCCCCTTTTGAGACCAGTTCTTCGTTCAGGATATCCAACATCTCCAAAAAAGACATATCGCCCTCAACCCCATCAAGGGTATAGTCTACTATTTGACCATTGGCGTTTGCATCCTTCTGTCTCCAAATTTTTAAGTATAGTTTCATAGCTTTTTATTTGTAGGACCTTGTCTTTAGTTCAATGTTTTCGTAAACCAAATCTTCTTTGTGCAGTTCGGCATCCTTTGGTTCACCTTTGAATTCCCATGCTGCAACATATTTGAAGTTTTTATCGTCCCTTAAGGCTTCTCCTTCTTCAGTTTGGTATTCTTCACGGAAATGTCCCCCGCAGGATTCGTTTCTATGAAGGGCATCTTTGGCAAACAATTCGCCCAACTCCAAAAAGTCGGCCACTCTTCCAGCTTTCTCCAGTTCCTGGTTTTTTGAATCGATCGTTCCAGGAATCTTGACGTTCTCCCAGAAATCCTTTCTTAGCTCCGCAATCTCCTTAATGGCTTCCTCAAGTTCTTTCCCATTTCTGGACATTCCGCATTTGTTCCACATGATTTTACCCAACTTCTTATGGTAATAATCCACGGAATGGATTCCGGTGCCAGACATTAACTTTTCCATACGGTCACGGACTCCTTTTTCCGCAGCTTCAAACTCCGCGGAGTCCGTTGGGATGGGTCCGGTCCGAATGTCATCGGATAGATAATCACCGATGGTATAAGGCAACACAAAATAGCCATCAGCCAAACCTTGCATCAATGCCGAGGCTCCCAAACGGTTGGCGCCGTGGTCACTAAAGTTGGCCTCTCCGGCACAGTAGCAACCTGGAATAGTGGTTTGAAGGTTATAATCCACCCAAAGACCTCCCATGGTATAATGTACCGCTGGGTAAATCATCATTGGGGTTTTGTACGGATTCTCATCTACAATCTTTTCGTACATCTGGAACAAGTTTCCGTACTTGGCCTCGATGACTTCTTCACCTAATTTCGTGATAGTTTCCTTATCTGGATCCTTTAATCCGGAAGTAAGAGCCTTCTCTTTACCGTATCGCTCAATCGCCGAGGCGAAATCCAAATAAACGGCCTCCCCTGTCTTGTTCACGCCAAATCCGGCATCGCAGCGCTCCTTGGCAGCTCTTGATGCCACGTCGCGGGGGACAAGATTTCCAAAAGCAGGATACCTTCGCTCCAAATAGTAATCACGTTCTTCTTCTCCCAATTGGGTAGGCTTCAATTTTCCTGCGCGAATGGCATCGGCATCCTCCTTGCGTTTGGGCACCCAAATCCGACCATCGTTACGCAATGATTCTGACATTAATGTCAATTTGGACTGGTGCTCTCCGGAAACAGGAATACAGGTTGGGTGAATCTGGGTATAGCATGGATTGGCAAAGAAGGCACCTCGTCGGTGCGCCCGCCAGGCTGCCATTACATTGCTTCCCATGGCGTTGGTGGAAAGGAAAAATACATTTCCATAACCTCCTGTGGCCAAAACTACGGCATGTCCACTATGCCGTTGGATTTCTCCCGTGACCATATCCCGCGCAATGATACCTCTTGCCTTACCATCAACCAATACCAAATCCATCATTTCATGACGGTTATAAGCTTGGATTTTACCACGGTTGATTTGTCGGTTCATGGCTGCATAGGCTCCCAAGAGCAATTGCTGACCAGTCTGACCTTTAGCGTAGAACGTTCTGGAAACCAATACTCCACCAAAGGAACGGTTGTCCAATAGCCCACCATATTCACGTGCAAAGGGAACCCCCTGTGCCACACATTGATCTATGATATTGGCAGACTCTTCTGCCAATCGATATACATTGGCTTCCCGGGAACGGTAATCCCCACCTTTAATGGTGTCGTAAAACAAACGATAGGGACTATCCCCATCCCCTTGATAATTCTTCGCTGCATTGATACCCCCTTGGGCCGCAATGGAGTGGGCCCGTCTTGGGGAATCTTGATAACAAAATGTCTTCACATTATACCCTAACTCAGCAAGGGTGGCCGCGGCAGCACCTCCTGCAAGTCCAGTACCGACCACTAGCACATCAATATTTCGCTTGTTGGCCGGATTGACCAGATCAATATCATTTTTATGCTTGGTCCATTTATCGGCCAAAGGACCGGATGGAATTTTAGAATCCAATATGCCCATAATTAATGTGTTATTGGGTTAAGGTGGTGATATAAGGCAATGAATGCAAAGCCAAGAGGGATGACCACTGAAAATATTTTTGTGAAAGTTTTTATGGCAGAGCTGTATTTATTGTTCAACCCCATGCTTTGAAAGGATGAGGAAAACCCATGCCACAGGTGAAGGCTCAAAAGTCCAAAGGAAACTACGTAAAGAATGGTTCTCCAGAAGGGAGCAAACTTAACCACGGTCTCCTCATGGTAACGAGTTGGGTCCTCGGGAAGGAAGTTTACGTATTTGTACGCCATTTCATGAACCCAGAAATCGTAAAAGTGAAGCACCAAAAAAGCAAGCACCACCAAACCTGAATAGATCATGTTTCTGGACACCCATGGAGCGTTGGCCCCTCCTTTATATTTTACATAATTGACACCCCTTGCATTTTTATTCTGGATTTCCAGAATAAAGCCCATAACGAAGTGTATGATGACACCCGCTATTAAAATGGGCTGAAGGATAAATTGAACCAACGGATTATATCCCATGAAATGAGACCAGGAATTAAAGGTCTCGGGATCTATGACCGAGGTAATGTTAATTACAAAATGTTGTGTTAGGAAAACAACCAAAAAAAGACCCGAAAGTGCCATCACGACTTTACGGGCAATCGAAGATTTTATCAATCCACTCATCAGTGCTGGTTTTACCTACAAATTTACGGCACGGACGTATGTTTAACAAGTTTTAAGCCTTGGATACGGTCTTATTTAGAAGGATTATAAGCAGTGCGCCTTGGCGTTGAAAGAAAAATTTGAAAATGGCATCAAGATGCTATAAAGATCAAACAATTTTGGGTTTTGGTAGGCTCGGACTGCCTGTTTTTTTTGAAGAAAAGGAAACAGATTTAGTAAAAAGGGGGAACTTTTTAAGGAGAGTTACTCGGTAATTCCAAAATAGTCTGCAACTTCTTTATAGGACATGTTGCTCCAATCTTTATAGGATTTGGAAGCCGGATCGGTAACCGGTGTTCCTCCAGGAATTATAACGTATCTAAATTCACCAAAATAGGTAAAAAGATTTGTGCCGCCATCTAGGGTAGATGCCAGAATTCTTAATGAACTACCCCCAATAAAATTTGCAACACTGAATGTATAGTACTCCTGTTGACTTGTATGGGTATAAGGCAATTGATGAACTACATTGACAAGGGCATTGATTTCTCTTCTGCCATATACCAGAAGGACGTCCTCATTCAAGTTAAAATCTGTGAGACCAAAAGTTTCCAAAAGCTGTTCATTGGTTTCAGAAGCTCCTCCAGTTTCAAAATCTCGGGTTATCCAATCGGAATAGATGACGTTAGCAGTTCCTGGTTCACCCTGCTCGCCTTGTGCACCATCTTGCCCATCGGCTCCTGCAGGCCCCTGTTCTCCTTGCGGCCCGGCGGGTCCAGCAGGACCGGTTGCCCCATCCTCTGCGGAGCAGGACACCAATACCAAAGCACCGCAAAGGGCCATACACATTGTTCTAAACAATTTTTTTGTTTGCATAAATTATAAAGTTTAAAATTTGGGGTAAACCTAGGACTTGATGGAGTGAAAGGAGTCCAGTTTCTTTCAATTTTGAAGAATCAGGACAAGATCAAATGCCTTTGGCGGAACCCAGATGGAGTTTGGCCGGTATGTTTTTTAAATGCGGTATAAAAAGCCGACTTGGAGTTGAAGCCCGATTCAAGTCCTATGGAAACTATGGTGTAACAAGAATAGTTGGGGTTCACTAATATTTGCTTGGCCTCTTCGACGCGATGCTTGTTCAAAAACTCGGAAAAATTGGTCTCCTCCAGTTTGTTGACGATTTGTGAAAGATATCCGCCACTGATGTTTAAGTGCTGACTTACTGTTGTTAGGCTGAGATAAGGATTCAGGTAAGGCTTGTCTTCGGCAAACCAGTGGAGCAATGCTTGGTAGTGGGTGTTGTCGTCGGTCAGTTCAAAGGTGTTTTGGTTAACGAGCTGCCCCAATTTGGTCGATGTCAATTTTGCAATCAGTTGAAATAACAATAGGTGTCGCTCATTAAAAAAGTTTTTTTCCGAATTTTCGGAATCCAGAACCCCCAATAATCGATTTTCATAAACCAATGGAACGGCTAATTCTGAGCTTCTTTTTTTATCATCCTCTATATATCTGACATCATCGTCCAGGTTGTTCACCAATTCCCATTTTTGGTTTTGGGCCACAGAGCCAACAATACCTTTACCAAGCGGGATTTCTATGGGACTTAGGATTTTTCGATTTGCAAATTCCTTTTCGCCATGGGCCGCCTTTTGCTGTAAGATACCCTTGGCGTCGTTCCAGATATACAATACGCAATCTTCAAGACCCAATTTAGAAATGCAATTCTTTGTGATATCCCAGACCACTTCGTCCTCATTTTTTTTGTCAAATAAAGAAGTGGCAAAGTAGCTCAGAATTTCGTTGACATCGGACTGACTTTCCTGGATGGATAGCATTTCGGTTTCGTTAAAAACCTTTTGAAGGGCAGTCACTTGGAAGTTATGCTGAAAGGATTCCAGGGTTTTTCTTTGGGATTCCTTTTCCTTATGTACCATCCTCAAATGTCGATTCCCCATGAAGAAAAGGAGATAATAGAATACAATAAACAAGCCCCAAAGAGGATAGTAAGGACCATGGCCAGACCAGGAGTCGATAAGTTTGATGCCTATTATGACACCGAGCCAGAGTAGACTTAAGACCACCATGACCAAATACATGGTCTTGAGCCACTTGGTCTTTCTCAATACGACCTGATGTGGAAGGTTGCCCATACCCCGCTCGTAGTTTTTGAGCAAACGGTAATTCCATAGAGCGGCTAGGAGGGATAGGGTTAAGGCACTGTTTTCATCCCATTCGGCCCCTATATGGGCCGCAGTCTGGGCGGATATCCACGCGTAACCATTTATTACGTTGACCTTAAGAAAGGAATAGAGTCCAAAAAAAATGATGAAAGGGGCAAAAAAGTACCATTTGTACTTCTTAAACAGATGCAGTTGGTCTGTATACGTATACGCAAAAGCGGTAAAAAGAGCAGGGCATAGAAATTGGAACGGCATATAGAACAAAAGCAATAGAGGATAGGCCTTTGTCAACCCAATATCAATTAGAATGACCTGCAAGATGACCACGAGTGACAGAAGAATGAAGGCAAAAAGGTACCGGTGCAATGGTCTTTTCCAGCCCAAGAGCATTCGGTAAGCACTCAGCATGGCCAAAGGCGTTCCGATTCCCAAAATGATACTATTGTAGAGGTTCCAAGTCATAAGAATAAAGGGCATGTCCGATGGAGAACAATTAAAGGTAGGATTGCTCCTGCCTTTCCTTACGAAATTGTTCCTGATTGACCTTCAAAACTGTATGGATGGTTCGGAAATAAACTTTTATAGTCGGGAGAGATTGTTTTTTTGCGATATTGAGGCAAAGTTTCTCAAACACTAAACCAAGATTTTGGATATAGCCATTTTATCGGTTAGTCTTAATGTGCACTCAACACGAAGGATAGTTGATGAGGCTCAAGCTGCAGGTCATTATGTGGAGCTTATTGATCATACCAAGTGCTCTGTAAAATTGGGCGAGGGCAAACCGCAGATTTTTTTTGGTGATGACAATGTAACCGACGAGTTTGACGCTATTATTCCTAGGATTGGTGCAAAGGTAACACGCCATGGAGCGGCTATCGTGAAACAATTTGAAATGAACAATGTGTTCAGTACCGCTCGATCTTTAGGGATTACCAGGGCTAGGAACAAGGTGAGAACTCTTCAGATCATGGCCAGAAAAGGCATCCCAATCCCGGAAACCGTTTTTTCCATCAATCCTGACGATATAGAGGAACAGATTAAGCTGTTGGGAGGACCGCCGGTCATTATCAAACTTCAGGAAGGTACCCACGGAATGGGAGTTATATTGGCCGAAACCAAAAAATCGGCCAAATCCATTATCGATACCCTCTATAAAATGGACACCAGTATTTTGTTGCAACGGTATATTGAAGAGGCCAACGGGGAAGACATTAGGATCATAGTTGTTGGGAACAAAGTTGTGGCGAGCATGAAACGCACCAGTGATTTGGACGATTTTAGGTCCAATGTGCACAGAGGGGCGGATACCACCGCAATAAAACCCACGGCCAAAGAGCAATTTATAGCCTTAAATGCTACAAAGTATTTGGGCCTTGGCGTAGCGGGTGTTGATTTAATGCGGTCAAAAAGGGGTCCAGTGCTCATAGAGGTAAATGCGTCTCCGGGATTGCAGGGAATAGAAGGGGCAACCGGTATTAATGTAGCTAAGCACATCATACAATTTGTTGAGAAAAATGGGCAGCGAAGGAGAAAATAAAATCATACACATCAACGGGGAGGACGTTTCCCCTGGACAAAACAAACTGGTCCAAATCAATATTGCGCGTTTACCAACGGGCACCCTTATTCATATTCCCGTTCATGTGTTCAACGGGAAAAAAGCGGGCCCAACGGTTTTGGTTCAAGCGGGCCTGCACGGGGATGAGATCAATGGCGTGGAGACCGTTCGCCGTATGCTCCAAGACAATGTATTTCAAATAAAAAAGGGAGCGGTGATCGTGGTGCCAATTCTCAATGTTTTTGGATTTATTCATTTTTCACGAGATGTACCGGATGGTAAAGATGTCAATCGAAGCTTTCCCGGAAGTAAGGTAGGTTCCTTGGCCAGTCGCATTGCGCATACCTATACAACACAGATACTACCCCAAGTGGATTTCGGAATTGATCTGCACACTGGAGGTGGGCAGCGGCATAATTTCCCCCAAACACGATATTCGCTGGAAGATGATAAAAGCAAGCAATTGGCCGAGGCCTTTGATGCCCCTTTTTATTTTGCCAGTAGATTGATCAACGGGTCTTTTAGAAAAACAGCTTTGAAACAAGGAATTCCAACCATTGTTTTTGAGGCGGGAGAAAGTATGCGATTTGATGAAAATAGCATTGAAGTGGGTATCACAGGCGTACATAATGTGCTGGCAAATTTGGGTATGCTTCCCAAAAATTCCTCCTCAAAGAAAAGAAGAACGATCCATTTGGAACGAAAGAGATGGGTCAGGGCCTCAAGGGCCGGGATGTTCATTCCTGAGGCAGAAAATGGAAAAAAAGTGGCAAAAGGCCAGACTTTGGGTTTGTTAACCGATACCTATGCCAAAAAGAACAAGAAGATAAAGGCACCTTTTGATGGATATGTTTTTTGTATTAACCACCAGGCAGTGGTGAATCAGGGAGATGCTCTTTTTCACATAGGGCAGTAACTATTTCAGCACTTCCTTTTTATTTTCCATTTCGGAAATTTTGGTAAGGCTCCATTTGATCGCACTGTCCAAATCGGAGAATTGTCTGATGCTGTTCCGAAAAAACATCCGCTCCAGAATTAAGCTGGCCAATCCACCCTTATTATAGGCAACTACGGAATAGAACTCAAGCTGGTTTCTGTTGGTGTAGAATTTTATCCAATCGGTTGGAACCACCGAATAATTGTTGATGCGATTTGAAATATAGGCAATGGGTTTGTCCTTCCCTATGATTTCATAGGCTGCATCAATGGCCTTTTGCGCCATGGCCCAATTGAATACAACATCTTTCTTGATTTCGGAAATTACCAAACCATCAAAGAAATAAAACACCCCGAATTCGTATTCCCGGATTTCCCTGATATTTCTAAAAAAATCAATTTCTTTTACACACTGCATAACCAAAGTAACCATGGTTTAAATCACCAATAAAGAGTGTTGGAAGGGGTAAAATTATAAATTCTTTGGGGTTAAATCGCAATCCCAAACAACTAAAAGGTAAATTTTTGACGGCTGACCACTATTTTTCCATATTACTGAGTTGAATTCCTAAGGCTTTGGTGGAAAGCTGGACTTCAACCAGGGAAAGTAAAAGTGAAATCATTAAGGCAATCAAACTAACTCCGAAAATGATGTTGGCCCAAAAGTTCATTTCCACATAAATTAAAAACATGGTCACTGCCGAGAGTAAAAAACTTATAATGGCAGAGGCCTGCATGTTTTTGATAATGCGCAATCTACGGCGCAGTTGTTCAATCTGTTTTTTCAAAGGTTGGGAATCCTCCTCCAAATATTGTTTGTGCAGTTGGCGAATGAGTGCAGCTATGGCCAAATAACGAGCATTGTATGCCAACATCGTCAATGAAATGGCAGGGAACAATAAAGCGGGAATGCTTAGCGACAGTTGCATTTATTCTATTTTGAATTCCGTTTTTTCAGTTTGCCCGTTAGTTGTTATCGCAACAACATAGTTTCCTTTAGGAAGATAGGTTTTTCCATTTTTGGCCTCCTTCAGCTTCATTTTGTTACGCTTTAAGAAATTGCTCTTTCCTTTTTTGGAAAAGGCCAGATCATAGGACAAAACGTTTATGCCGCGATCAACAGGCATTTCCGTTGAGCTTACAATAGTTCCATTTACAGTAGTTATTTTGGCGGAACAGCTACCTGCTTTTTTCGAATAAAAACTGACGTCCAATCCCGGAGTATTGGGTTTATCCCATGTATAGCCAGGATTGCCCCATGACTTGGAGTGTTTAATGGTTTCCAAATCAAAAACAACAAACTCCTTGGTCATTGCCTCCGGACTCATTTGTTGCAAAATGGAAATATCGGCTTTGTAAATACTACGGCCATGGGTTCCCACTAAAAGATGTTTGGCCTTCGGTTGTATCACCAAATCGTGGACAGCAACATTGGGCATTCCATTTTGGAGCAGCTCCCAAGAATTACCGCGGTCAAAACTAACATAAAGGCCATTGTCGGTACCGGCAAAAAGTAAATTTTCGTTTTCTGGGTCTTCAACCAGCGCATTCACAGGAGACGTGGGAATACCCTTTGAAATGCTTTTCCAATTTTGGCCATAATCTTCGCTTACGTATATATAAGGAGTAAAATCATCCCATCGATACCCATTAAGGGTGGCATACACACGTTCCTTTTTATGTTTGGATGCGGCCACCTCGCTTACCCATTGGTTTTTTGGAAACATAGATGAAACGTTTGTCCAACTGCCACCAGCATTTTTGGATACTTGCACCAATCCATCATCAGTGCCCACATACAATAGGCCAAATTTGAATGGGGATTCCGAAATCGTGGTCAGAGTTCCATAAGCCACGTTCCCCTGTTTTCCGCCTTGGGTCAAATCCTCAGAAATGGCTTCCCAATCTTTCCCTTGGTTCAGGGAGCGGTGTAGTTTGTTCCCGCCTAAATAAAGGATGTCCTGGTTATGTTCCGATAAAAGAATGGGAGTTTGCCAATTGAATCGATATGGGGCTTCCCCGAGTTCGTGCTTGGGCTGAATATACGTCTGCTTGCCTTTGGACAGGTCAAGCCTGTAGTAGTTGCCAAATTGATATCCTGTATAGACGATATTGGAATTTCGCTGGTCTATTTGGACTTGCATCCCATCTCCTCCCATTATACGCTGCCAAGGGTTTTTTCCATTTTGCTGCCATGCATAATCCTCCTTATTATCATGGGCGCCCTTCCAAACTCCATTATCCTGTAAGCCCCCATAGACGTTATAAGGTTCTTCTTGATCCACATTAATGGCATAGAACTGTCCCACTTTTGGCGTGTTGTTTTTCATCCAATGTGCCCCGTCGTCGTAGGAGATGTTAATACCCCCATCGTTGCCATTGATCAAGTGTCCAGGTTTTGCTGGGTTGATCCACAACGCATGATGATCCGCATGTACATTTTCCTTTCCTATGGAAGTATAGGTTTTTCCGCCATCTTCGGATTTGATCAAGGGGACTCCTGCCAAATAGATACGATCCTTGTTGCTGGGGTCGACCCGAATTTGGGCAAAGTAATACCCATAACTATAAAAAAGGTCGTTGATGTAATCATCGTTCATTTTGTTCCAGCTGCTCCCCGAATCGTCACTTCGATACACTTCTGCACCAATGACCGGAGTGTCGAACAATAGGGAATTGGCATTCTCAAGATACTTGGCCAGGTCTATGGGTTTTACGGCTCCGCTTCTGATCATCTGCTTTACGTTCTCAGCCTTGTACTTTTCATGAAAGCCATTGTTTTTGAGATAATCGTTCAATTTTTTGTTATCCAAGGTCAAAAAGGTTTCTGAATTCATGGACCTTAAGTCTTCTTTGGTGAGTTCGTCTGTTTTTTCTTTTTCCTGCTTTTCCCTTCGAAATTGGCTATCATGGACAGCGTAAACCGTATTATCATCAAAAACAGCAAGGCCTATCCTACCTACGCCTTCCCCGGTCGGAAATCCACTTCCTTCCGCAGTGATCAAAGTCCAATTGCTCCCGCCGTCCACACTTTTATAGATGCCAGAAGCCGCTCCGTTACCCTTAAAATTCCAAGCTTTACGGTCCTTTTCCCAAGCGGCCGCATATTGGATATTGAAATTGTTTGGTGAACAGGCGACATCAATAATTCCGGTTGTGGTATTGACAAAAAGTGTCTGTTTCCAAGTTTCCCCTCCATCTGTGGTTTTATAAATTCCCCGTTCCTGGTTTGGGGAATACAAGTGTCCCGTGACTCCTACCACTACCTCATCTGGATTATTTGGATTGACCAAGATTCGACCAATATGATGCGAATCTGGAAGGCCCATGTTGCTCCAAGTGACTCCGTGGTCTGTTGATTTCAAAATCCCGATACCCGCATATGAAGAACGTGAAGAGTTGTTTTCCCCGGTGCCAACCCAGAGTACACCGGTATTCCAGTCCACAGCAATGTCCCCAATATTTTGGGTGTCTGAGCTATCAATTATCGGGTCAAAGGAAATGCCGTTGTTCTTGGTGTGCCATAATCCCCCTGAAGCATAGGCTACATAAAACTCCGATGGGTCTTTTGGATTTACATCCAGATCCACCACTCTTCCACTCATAATGGAGGGGCCAATATTTTTTAATGGTATATTCTTTACAAGGGAAGTTTCCGCCATCTCCTTTTTCTTGATCAGGGCATCCATAACCTGGTCGGCGGCAGTGGCTTCCTGCTGGGCAGGCAACATTTGAAAAAGCAGGAAAAAAGCGAGGAGTAAAAATGGTTTCATGCAGTCAGGATTTTGTTTCGCGATGGAAGGTATGAATTTGTCTTGGGTATTACAATTGGCTACATTTGGAGAAAGTAATTTTCGCATGAAATACAATCCCATTAGCAACCAGCTCTTTATTAAAAACCGAAAAAAATTTACGGCACAGATGCGCCCAAAGAGTATAGCTGTTTTCAATTCCAACGACATCTATCCCATTAGTGCGGATAGTACCATGCCCTTTGCCCAGCATAGGGATATTTTTTACTTGAGCGGTGCTGATCAGGAAGAGACCGTTTTGGTACTTTTCCCCGATGCGATGGATTCCAAACACAGGGAGATTCTTTTCGTTCGTGAGACCAACGAGCACATAGCCATATGGGAAGGGGCTAAGTTGACGAAAGAACAGGCTACGGCTACTTCAGGAATCGAAACCATTTATTGGTTGACCGATTTTGACAAGGTGTTTTTTGACTTGATGACGGAAGCGGACACTGTCTATTTCAATACCAATGAGCATTACAGACAGGCCGTTGAGACCCAGACCCGTGAGGACCGATTTATTGAACAATGTAAAAAGGACTTTCCGGCGCATCAATGGGCAAAGAGCAATCCCATTTTGCAAAACATCCGAGGGGTGAAGGAACCGGAAGAACTGGATTTAATGCAACAAGCCTGTGATATTACAGAAAAGGGTTTCCGTAGGATTTTGGAATTTACCAAGCCGGGAGTTTGGGAGTACGAGATGGAGGCGGAATATTTGCACGAGTTTGTCCGAAATAGGTCCAAAGGCTTCGCCTATACACCAATCATTGCAGCAGGGAACAATGCCAATGTGCTGCACTATATTGAAAACAACCAGCAAGTCAAAGACGGAGATTTAATATTGATGGATGTTGCGGCTGAATATGCCAATTATTCCAGTGATATGACCCGGACCATTCCGGCCAATGGGAAGTTTACAGCCCGTCAAAAAGAAGTGTACGAAGCTGTACTTCGGGTAAAGGATGAAGCTACTAAAATGCTGGTTCCCGGGACCATTTGGGCAGAATTCCATAAAGAGGTTGGAAAAATCATGACCTCTGAACTACTGGGATTGGGACTGCTGGACAAGTCCGATGTGCAAAACGAGGATAAGAATTGGCCCGCCTATAAAAAATACTTCATGCACGGCACCAGTCATCACATAGGACTGGACACGCATGATTACGGAGAACTGAAAACCCCGATGAAAGCCAATATGGTCTTTACGGTAGAACCAGGTATTTATATTCCCCATGAAGGTTTTGGAGTGCGCTTGGAAGATGATGTGGTCATCCAGGAAAAGGGAGAGCCCTTTAATCTGATGCGCAATATTCCCATAGAAGTTGAGGAGATAGAAGAGTTGATGAACAAATAAATGAGACTACTGGCCCTATTGCAGGTGGATATTGAAAAGAAGATGGAGGAGGCCCCGGACAGCGCTTATGAGATTGGAGTGGTTATCGGGTCCTATATCCCATTTGTACTATTGGTTGTCATTGCCTATGCCATCTATTATTACAGCAAGAAAAAAAGAGGCTAGCGAACCCTTGGTAAAATGAACACCTCTTTCCTTAACGACTGCTATCCCTTTCTAGAGAAACCCTTGATGGAGGAGATGGAGGCACATTCTATTTTAAAGGATTATAATCTAGGGGAATTTATAGTTGAGCAAGGACAATTTGTAAAGTATCTTCCCATTGTGGTCTCCGGGCAGGTCAAGGTGTTTTGCATAGAGGACACCGTGCAGTTTTTGTTGTACTACATTACATCGGGCAACTCGTGCATTTATAGCTTTGCACATATTCTAAATGGTAACCAAGCTGAATTTTCGGCAATTGCCGAGACGGATAGTTCGCTGCTGCTGCTTCCGGTGGAGCGAGTAAAACTTTGGATGACCCAATATCCGTCTTTTGGGAGCTTGGTGGTGGGGGATTACCAAAAACATTACTCAGATTTATTGCAAACCACTAAACAATTGGTTTGTCATAATTTGGAAGAGCGATTGCTGCAATACCTAAGGACCAAATCGGAACTGGAGAATTCAACATTGCTCTCCATTTCGCATCAGGATATAGCGGATGATCTTGGGACTTCCAGGGAGGTGATTACCCGTGTGATGAAAAAACTGGGGATTACCCAAAAAGTGGAACAGCAAGGCCGAAAAATAAAATTACTGTAAAGTAACACCTGTCACTGTTTTGCTTCCGCACCAAAACTAGTTTTGTTCCATAATAAAACTAGAATATCATGTCAGAACAAACCCAATTGATTCCGGGAAACTCCTTGCTAACGGCAACACCGGAAGAAGGTAGGGCACTAGCCCTAAAGATTGCCCGGCTCACTATCAAAATCACACAACCCGATGCCGAGGTACGGGAGCGTCTGCGTCCAGATTATGCGAATGACGCATCCATGTTGATTGCCATTGGACAAACCGTTGCTGCCGAGTTTTCCATTATTGCGGCAGCAAACAATTATTGGAGTTGGTTTAGTCCAAGCGAAAAAGATTAAGAGTGGGAGAGGCGATTTTATCTGATGGTCTGAGGACTCCTATGGTCTTATAGAACTGTAGAGGAAACGCAATATTTTTTTGTGGGTGCCGTTCAAAATTTGAACCCCTCGACTATGTTTCAGAAATTCCATCATACTTTTTGGGTACTATTCTTAGCCCTATCCGCTTGCAGTGATGATCTTGAGGAAAATCAAAGCCCAACTGAAAGAAATTTTAAGATGGGATTCACCACTTGGAGTTATGGGCCGAACCTCGAGGATTTAAACAATACCTATTCCTTTATTGCGGACAATAGCGATATCTATGCCGAACACATTGATAACAAAATTCCGTGGGAAGCCTGGATAAACGATGAACCCCTTCCCACTGCGTTTACCAATGAAATCACCGGAAGGGCAAACCGGAAAATAGCCCAAAAACAACTTTTGCTTTCCGTGAGCCTTCTGAATTCCAACAGGGACGATTTGGCCGAGGATCTAGATGGGAGCATTCCAGCATATACCAATTTGGACGATGAGGAGATCGAAAACGCCTATGTAAAACATATTGATTACCTGTTGGGTCAGTTTCAACCCAATTATCTGGTCATCGCCATTGAGGTGAACGAATTGCGGCTACGGTCAGCGGACAAATGGCCGGCCTATACGCGTTTGATGCAAAATGTAATTTCAAGGATAAGGACAATCCATCCCGGCATCCCAATTTCTGAATCCATTTCACTCCATAACCTCTATGACCCTATTGTTGCCGAACCAGAAGGTTATATTAATGAGATAGTGACCCGCATGAACCAAATGGATTTTGTGGCCATTAGCTTCTATCCTTTTTTTAAGAACCTTACTACGGAAGAGGGGTTTCAGCAAGCCCTTGATTTTTTACATAACCGGGTCAATAAACCTATCGCCTTTGTGGAAACGGGTCATATAGCAGAAGATTTGGTGGTTCCAAACCTTAATGTAAACATTGCAGGGAATGAGACCGGACAAAATAGATACCTACAAACCTTGCTGGCCAACGCAGAGAATCAAAACTATGAGTTTGTGATTTGGTGGGGTCATAGGGATTATGATGCACTTTGGGAGACCTTTCCAGATGAACTTAAGGACCTTGGACAACTCTGGAGAGATACAGGTCTACTTGATGAAGGTGGAATAGAGCGATCTTCCTTGGCCACATGGAGCGACTATTTTTCAAAATAGTGGCATTATGGATTTGATTGATTCGACTTGGTAAGATTTGCCACCAAGAACATCAGCAGGGCTGGCAGTACCCATCCCATATGATTTTCCCTTAGCGGTATCCATGAAGTAAAACTGGCAACGGCATCTCCCCATCCTACACTCCCTAAAAAATCTGGAATGCTGAATAAGACCGTAGCAGCCACCACCCACCGGAAAACTTTGGGGGAGGCCCATTTTTCAGGAACCACATTTAAGATGATCAACACAATGGTAATAGGATAAATAAACATTAGGGCCGGTAAGGCAACCGCAATAATGTAGCCCACATTGAATTGTCCCATTAACACTCCCAAAACGCAACCTATTATCGCAGTAAGGGTGTAGGCAGTTCGGGACTCATTAAATCGACCTTTGATAAAATCCGCGGTACCGGTTACAATTCCCACAGCGGTCGTGAAGCAGGCCAAACCTACTAAAATACTGAGCAGAAATGTAGCCGTATTGCCCCAAGTTTCAAGGCTTATACCGGTAAGAAGAGCCGTTCTGGAAATATCCGCATCAAAGGTGTCACCAAACAATGCCCCGGTCAGGATCAATCCCGCATAGACCAAAAACAATCCAAGTCCAGCAAGCCAACCGGCTTTCCCAATTAGATTTTTCTTTTCCTCATAAGAAGCTTTACCATCCTTTATATTGATGGATATAATAATGACCCCTCCAACAACTACCGCTCCGATGGCATCAAAAGTCTGGTAGCCTTCCAAAATACCATGGGTAAAGGTGTTGGCAAACTGCGAGGAGCCAAAGTTGAAATCCAGGTTAAAAATGGCAGCTCCCATAATCAATAGCAACACAATCAAAATTCCCGGGGTTAAAAACTTCCCAACCACGTCCAGGATTTTGGATCGGTTCACCACAAAAATATAGACCAAGATGAAATAGATAATACTAGTAATCAATGAGGAAGAATTCCAAATGGGCTGCACTGCCATTTCATGGGTAACGGAGGCGGTTCTGGGCGATGGCAACGAAATGGAAATGGCATAAACGATATAACAATAGAAAACGCTAAACGTAGGAGATACCTTTTTGGCAAAATCGAACATGGTGCCCTGAAGTTTGGAGTGTGCGAGAATACCCAAAATGGGTATTAGAACTGCGGAAATACAAAAACCCAAGGCAACAAGCCACCAAAGTCCTCCCGATTTAAACCCTAATTGGGGTGGAAGTATAAGGTTGCCCGCTCCGAAGAAGAGTGAGAAAAGTGCAAAGGCAGTTATGGCGACGGTTTTTCTGTTCATAAAGTGTTAATAATTTTTTGTTAAAATAAATCAAAATACTATATTTCGAACACGTAATTCAACGATGTAATTCCTCTTTTAATCGAGATTCGTGCATTTCGTCGAAAAAAGGGTTTTTCATGTTGGTTCACAAAATAAAAAGTTATCAACAACCGTTGCTAAATAAAAGTGTAATCAAATTTTGACTGTATAATATAAAATTACAACACCAGACTATCGCATTTTCTTCGATCCCCAAATCGACCTGAATGCTTCCCCAAACAACACCTATCTTATGAAGACCACCACTACCCACCATGGCAACAAATTTTCTTCTTTCTTCTGCAACTTATTTGGACACCATTATGTAGTATCCAAAAAAGTAACACAACACATTAAAGAGTACAAATGCCTGCATTGTCAAAAAGAAGTTACCACTGACGCCAGTGGCAGACTTTCTGCATTGACGCCTCAAATGCAGGACATCAACAGCACTCTTGAAGATATGTATCGTAAAAGACGCAGCAGACAAGTTCCACAAGTAGCCTAATAGCGCGTTACAAATTATGAAGTACTACAATTTCTAAGGTTTATCCCGGAGATTGAGTAAGCAGCTCGTTCCATTCAGTCAAGTGCCCCAAGACCGTTTAGCGAGAAGTGCCCTTGGTTTTCGGGATTTTTTTATTCCGCAAAGGAGTTCCAGCCTTGGGCAGTAAGCGCAATTTTTGTGTTGGCCCTTGTTACCAGATGTGCCCCTTCTTCTTTGGATGTCATATGCCCAATGACGGTTAAGTTGGGATTTCCCTTAATTTTATCAAAATCATTTTGGTCTATCGTAAACAGCAGCTCGTAATCTTCCCCTCCTGAGAGCGCGATCATGGTGCTGTCCATTTTGAATTCCTCAGCGGCGGAGATTACCGTTGGATCCAAAGGAATTTTATCTTCAAAGAGATTACAGCCCACCTCACTTTGCTCGCATAAATGCAAAATTTCGGATGAAAGCCCATCGCTAATGTCGATCATGGAAGTAGGCTTGACGGCCAGTTTTTCGAGCAGTTCCACCATATCTTTTCTCGCTTCCGGTTTAAGTTGGCGTTCCACAATATAAGAGTAGGGCTCCAAATCGGGTTGACTATTGGGGTTCACTTTAAAAACTTCCTTTTCGCGTTCCAAAACCTGTAATCCCAGATAAGCACCACCTAGGTCACCGGTGACTACTAACAGGTCATTGGGCTTGGCGCCCTTTCTGTAAACAAGGTCATCTGAATCGGCCATACCCAGGGCCACAACGCTAACTAGCATTCCTTTAGCCGAAGAGGTAGTATCACCTCCTACCAAATCCACATCATAGGTTTTACAGGCCAGGGCCACTCCCGCATAGAATTCCTCCAAGGCCTCCAATGGAAATCTATTGGATACAGCTAGGGAAACGGTTATTTGGGTGGCGTTGGCATTCATGGCATAGACATCGGACAGGTTCACCATGACCGATTTATACCCTAAGTGTTTTAGTGGCATATAGCTAAGGTCAAAATGAACCCCTTCCACCAATAAGTCCGTAGAGACGATTGTCTTCTTGTCTTTAAAATCGAGCACCGCGGCATCATCTCCGATGCCTGTCAATGAAGATGGTTGGTTCAGTTCAAAATGTTGGGTGAGGTGTTTGATCAACCCAAATTCCCCTAGATTTTCCAAGTTGGTACGCTGCGGATTCTTGTCTTCTAACATGGCGCAAAAGTAAACAGGATAATTATAAAATGGTATCTTTAAGATGAACTTAAAATTGCTTTGAAATGATGAGACCTGCTTTGGCCATGCTCCTCATCGCCTTTCTGGTGATGGGTTGTTCCAATGACGATGCCCCAACAAACAACGGTCTTGGAAATGGCAATAACGGATCTGATGTTGGAACCGGTGAGGTCACAAGGGGACTCACCCCCTGTGAAAGTGGCACTGCCGCTATTTTTTCCTGTGATGGCTATGACCTTTTATTACAAATGGATCTGTCCGCATTTGCTGGAAATGCCGGAAACGATATTTGGGGCTGGACCGATAGCCAAAACAATCGGGAATATGCCCTAATTGGTCTTGACAATGGGACCTCATTTGTTGATATAACCGATACCGATAATCCGGTCTATCTTGGCAAACTTCCAACAGCAACATCATCCAGTACATGGCGTGATCTTAAAGTATACGGCAATCATGTCTTTGTGGTTGCAGAGGCACCAAACCACGGAATGCAGGTCTTTGACCTGACCAGATTGAGGGATGTGGCCGACCCACCGCAAGTTTTTACCCATGATGCCAGATATACCGGAATTGGTAACGCTCATAACATCGTAATCAATGAGGACATGGGTTTCGCGTATCCGGTTGGCACGGCCAGAAATGATGCCTTCAGTGGAGGTGTCCATTTTATAGACATTCAGAATCCAACAAGTCCTACTGGGATAGGGGGCTATGGAGCCAACGGGTATACCCATGATGCACAGGTGGTCACCTACCAAGGTCCAGACACGGACTACACCGGGCGCGAGATTTTTATCGGCGCCAATGAGAATCAAATTGCCATTGCCGACATTACCGACAAATCCAATCCGGTGGAAATAGCTACCCTGGGATATTCCAATATTGGGTACACCCATCAAGGATGGTTTACAGAGGACCAACGTTATTTTATTCTTGGGGATGAACTCGATGAAACGGATTTTGGATTCAATTCACGGACTCTTGTTTTCGACTTTTCCGATTTGGAAAGCCCACAATTACACACTACCTATTTGGGCCCAACAGGAGCCATTGACCATAACGGTTATGTATTGGGGGATGAATTTTTTCTGGCCAATTATACGGCCGGACTTCGCGTGCTGGATATTTCAGATATTGAAAACGAGAATATCACCGAAACAGCTTTTTTTGACACCTATCCTTCCAACGATACTGCAGGGTTTCAGGGAGTATGGAGTGTTTATCCCTATTTTTCCAGCGGTAAGATCATTGTCAACGATATCAATTCGGGACTGTTCGTACTTCAAAAATCCAATTAGTACATGCTATGAAAAAATTGTTTGGATGTTTGTGTGCGCTACTAACGGTGGCATGTACTTCTGATGATTCCCAAACCCCGCCCTTGGTGCAAAAAACATTTTTGGGAGAGCTTGATTGGGTGAAAAACTTTGGAGGCAGTGGTGAAGATACCGCCCAGTCGGTAATACAGACCACGGACGGAGGCTATGCGGTTCTTGGGTTTAGCAATAGTATGGATGGAGACCTGTCCGGCAAGACCACCGATGTAAATGACTATTGGTTGGTAAAGCTGGATGCCGATGGGAATCTGCAATGGGATAGAGCCTATGGGGGAACCAAGGATGATCGTGGGCAATCTGTCATTCAGACCTTGGATGGAGGATACGCCATTGTGGGTTATGCCATGAGTGATGACGGGGATGGAAGCAATAATGAAGGATTTCATGACAATTGGATTTTACGCTTGGATGCTTCCGGAAATATACTTTGGGAAAAAAGCTTCGGATTTTCAGGGCATGACCATTCCTATGATGTGGTCGAGACCACCGATGGCGGCTTCTTTTTTGCTGGATTTTTGGATGTGACCTCGTCGGGGGGAGCGGGCAATGAAGGGAAGGGCAGTTATTTGACCCGTCATGGCGTAGGCGAGTTTTGGGGGACCAAATTGGATGCCAATGGCAATCTGGAGTGGCGAAGGTATTTTGGCGGGACCAACAATGATCGATCCTATGGGGTGTTGCAAGCTGATGACGGGGGATTTGTGCTGGCAGGAGCTTCAGAGAGTGACGATTTTGACATCACCGACCCCAAGGGAAGCTACGACTTCTGGGTCGTGAAAGTGAGCGATCAGGGCGAGATGCTTTGGCAAAAATCGTTTGGAGGAACCGGGATAGACAAAGCCTATGCGATCGCTAAAACCCTCGATGGGGGATACGTGGTAACAGGCAATACCTTTAGCACAGATGAAGATGTTTCCGAGAACAAGGGTGAATCTGATGTTTGGTTGGTCAAGGTTGGCAGCAATGGCGACTTGCTTTGGGAGAAAAGTTATGGAGGCACAGCTTTTGATGCTGCGCAAGCGGTTAGGTCAACTTCTGATGGTGGCTTTGTCATAGCGGGAAATTCCAAAAGTTTGGATGGGGATGCTTCCCAAAACAATGGAGAGAACGATCTCTGGATTTTACGCACGGATGCCCAGGGAAACCTCATTTTTCAACAGACATTTGGTGGCACGGGAATCGACTTCGGTTTTGATGTTTTGGAAAATGGGGATGGCAGCTTGATTCTGGTCGGGGAAACTGCAAGTGATGACTTTCCATCCTTGGAATCTAAAGGGCTCACCGATATGGTGGTCATCAAAATAAAATAACTTTCCAGTTCTATAGATAACCCCTATTGGATCATTCGTTATTATAATGTTAGGAAATGAGGTTAAACCCTACTTATAACCTATATTTGTAAGCTATTTAGAACTAATCCAAGTAAGAATGATTAAGGTTTCAGAAACAGCCAAAAAAAAGGTGGCGACTTTGATGGAAGAAGAGGGCTTTGATTCCACTACCGACTTTGTTCGTGTTGGTGTCACAAGTGGTGGATGCAGTGGATTGTCCTATGAGTTGAAATTTGATAAATCTGCAGGCGAAACCGACAAGGTTTTTGAAGATAATGCAATTCGCATCTTAGTGGATAAAAAGAGCTTTTTGTACTTGGTGGGAACCACTTTGGAATATTCGGGTGGATTGAATGGCAAAGGCTTTGTATTCAACAATCCAAATGCCCAGCGCACTTGCGGATGCGGAGAGAGTTTTTCACTCTAAAATTGTTAATGGACCTCAGGTCATTGATTCATTGAGCGTATGGCTTACACAGAAGAAGAGTTAAAAAAAGAATTGGAAACCAAAGAATATGAGTATGGTTTCTATACCGATATCGAATCCGAAACTTTTCCCAAGGGACTGAGCGAGGATATTGTTATTGCCATTTCACAAAAAAAGCAGGAGCCGGAGTGGATGACCGAATGGCGGTTGGAAGCTTTCCGGGTCTGGAAGCAAATGGAAGAACCGGAATGGGCCAATGTCAACTATGAAAAACCCAATTTTCAGGACATTTCTTATTATTCCGCTCCAAATAAAAAGCCCAAGTATAATAGCTTGGATGAGGTAGACCCAGAATTGCTGGATACCTTCAAGCGTTTGGGAATTTCGTTGGACGAACAAAAGAAATTGGCAGGTGTGGCCGTGGATATTGTCATGGACTCGGTTTCCGTAGCTACCACATTCAAGAAAACCCTTGCCGAAAAAGGGATTATTTTCTGTTCCATTTCCGAAGCGATTCAAGAGCATCCAGAATTGGTGAAGAAATACATCGGGACCGTGGTTCCCCAAAAGGATAATTTTTATGCTGCCCTGAACTCGGCGGTGTTTTCAGATGGGTCTTTCTGCTACATTCCAAAAGGTGTGCGATGTCCCATGGAGCTTTCTACCTATTTTAGGATCAACCAGGCTGGGACCGGACAGTTCGAAAGAACTTTGGTAATCGCCGATGAAGGAAGTTATGTGAGTTATTTAGAAGGTTGCACGGCGCCGTCACGAGATGAGAACCAGTTGCATGCCGCAGTTGTGGAATTGATCGCCTTGGACGATGCAGAGATTAAATATTCTACGGTACAGAATTGGTTCCCAGGGGATAAGAACGGAAAGGGTGGCGTTTTCAACTTTGTTACCAAAAGAGGCCTTTGCGAGAAAAATGCCAAGATTTCATGGACTCAGGTAGAAACCGGTTCCGCAGTGACTTGGAAATACCCATCCTGCGTACTTAAAGGAGATAATTCCATTGGAGAATTTTATTCGATTGCTGTAACGAACAACTTTCAGCAAGCAGATACGGGTACCAAAATGATCCACTTGGGAAAAAACACTAAGAGCACTATCATCTCCAAAGGAATTTCAGCTGGACAATCGCAGAATAGCTATAGAGGTTTGGTGCAAGTGAACAGTCGCGCCGAAAATGCAAGAAACTTTTCACAGTGTGATTCACTGCTTATGGGCAACCGATGCGGTGCACACACCTTCCCATATATTGAGGCGAAAAACAAATCGGCTCAAATAGAACATGAGGCCACAACCAGTAAAATTGGGGAGGACCAAATTTTCTATTGCAACCAAAGGGGAATCGATACGGAAAAGGCCATTGCATTGATCGTAAACGGATTTAGCAAGGAGGTACTGAACAAACTGCCCATGGAGTTTGCGGTAGAGGCCCAAAAATTGTTGGAAATCAGCTTAGAAGGATCAGTAGGATAATTACCTAAAATAAAATTGAGTAGAACACCATGTTAGAAATAAAGGATTTACACGCTAGCGTAGAGGATAAAAAGATTTTGAAGGGAATCAACCTTCAGGTCAAGGCCGGGGAAGTTCATGCAATCATGGGACCAAACGGTTCCGGTAAGAGTACCTTGGCTTCAGTAATTGCAGGGAAAGAGGAATTTGAGGTCAAAAAAGGGAGCGTTGCCCTGAATGGTGAGGATTTGGAGGAGCTTTCTCCCGAGGAAAGAGCCCATCAAGGAATCTTTCTTTCATTCCAATATCCGGTTGAAATACCCGGGGTTACCGTGACCAATTTCATGAAGACGGCCATTAACGAATCAAGGAAAGCTCGTGGATTGGAGGATATGCCCGCCAATCAGATGTTGAAATTGATTCGGGAAAAATCGGAACTATTGGAAATCGACCGAAAGTTTTTGTCCCGTTCCTTAAACGAAGGTTTTTCAGGAGGAGAGAAAAAACGAAACGAAATTTTCCAAATGGCCATGTTGGAACCAAAGCTTGCTATTTTGGATGAGACCGATTCCGGTTTGGATATTGATGCCTTGCGCATAGTGGCCAACGGGGTAAACAAGCTGCGTGGTGGAGAGAATGCCATTATCGTAATTACCCACTACCAAAGATTATTGGAATATATCGTTCCAGATTTTGTCCATGTATTACACGATGGCAAGATCGTAAAATCCGGTACCAAGGAATTGGCGCTGGAGCTTGAGGAAAAAGGATACGACTGGATAAAGCAGGAGACGGTTGTATAGGAAAAAGAATTGAGATTTCAGACATTAGATTTCAGAGCACTGATAACTGAACACTGATTATATGGATTTAAAAGATAAATTACTTTCTTCATTTATAGCCTTTGAGAATAACGTGGATTTGGATCATCCAGTTCATGAGGTTCGTTCCGAGGCTATCAAGAATTTTGAGACCAAGGGCTTCCCGTCCAAAAAAGACGAAGCTTGGAAATATACTTCCTTGAACAATATCCAAAAAGTGGACTTCAGTGTTTTTCCTAAAAAGGAAAGTGCTTTGGAGTATAGGGATATCAAAAAGTATTTCCTTCATGAGATAGACACTTATAAAATTGTGTTTGTGGATGGAGTATATAGTTCTTACCTCTCTGAGACCACGCACGATGGTGTTGATGTTTGTTTGATGAGTGCCGCTTTGACCAAACCACAATACAAACAGGTTATTGATGTATATTTCAATAAGGTGGCCTCCAAGGATGAAACCTTGACCACTTTGAACACGGCATTTAGCAAAGAAGGTGCTTATATCTACATTCCAAAGAACAAGGTGCCCAAGAAGCCCATTCAGATTGTTCACTTTGCGACAGGAAACGAGGCCGCTTTGATGTTGCAGCCCAGAAACTTGGTCATTGCCGAAGAAAATGCGGAGGTTCAGATCATAGAGCGGCACCAAAGCTTAACCGAGAATGAGGTATTCACCAATTCGGTAACGGAGATTTTTGCGGCCAAGGATGCCAATGTGGATTATTATAAGGTTCAGAACGACGCCAAGACGGCTTCTCTTGTTGATAACACCTATATTTCACAAAAAGATAATAGCGTAGTACGGGTACATACCTTTTCCTTTGGCGGAAAGTTAACCCGAAACAACCTTAATTTTTATCAGAATGGTGAGCGTATTGACTCTATCCTAAAAGGGGTCACGATTTTAGGTGACAAGCAACATGTAGACCATCATACCCTGGTGCACCATGCGCAGCCTAATTGCGAGAGCCATCAGGATTACAAAGGTATTTTTGGGGAAAAATCCACCGGGGTTTTCAATGGAAAAATCATTGTGGACAAGATTGCCCAGAAGACGAATGCCTTTCAGCAGAACAATAATATCTTGATCAGTGATAAGGCCACCATCAATACCAAACCGCAGTTGGAGATTTTTGCGGACGATGTAAAATGCTCCCATGGATGCACCATTGGTCAGTTGGATGAAGATGCACTTTTCTATCTACAGTCACGGGGAATACCAAGGAAGGAGGCCACAGCTTTGTTAATGTACGCCTTTGCCAATAACGTTTTGGAAAGTGTTCGCATCCCGGAGTTGAAGACCAGGATCAATAAGATTATCGCCAACACTTTAGGAGTTCGTGTTGGGTTTGAGCTGTAGTTCATGATAAAGGAAGCGTTGGACATACAAAAAATCCGAAAGGATTTTCCCATCCTGCAGCGTCAAGTGAACGGAAAGCCTCTCGTGTATCTGGATAACGCCGCTACTTCCCAGACCCCGCAGCAGGTAATCGATGTTATTGTAGAGTACTATCAACGGTACAATGCCAATATCCATCGCGGGGTGCATACCTTGTCCCAAGAGGCCACGGATGCCTATGAAGCAGCAAGGAAGAAAATCCAAACCCATTTTAATATTGCAAAAGCCCATGAGGTCATTCTGACATCTGGGACTACCCACAGTATCAATTTGGTAGCCAACGGGTTTACCGCATTTGTAAAGGAGGGTGATGAGATTTTGGTTTCAGCCATGGAACACCACTCCAATATAGTGCCCTGGCAGATGCTTTGCGAGCGCACGGGTGGAGTTCTGAAAGTGATTCCAATGGACCTTAATGGGGAATTGGTCATGGAGGAATACCATAAACTTCTTTCCGATAGGACCAAATTGGTGTTCTGTAACCATGTATCCAATGCTTTGGGGACTATAAATCCCATAAAAGAAATTATCGACGCCGCACACCGGATGGGAGCTGCAGTCTTGATTGATGGAGCTCAAGCGGCACCCCATATTAAAGCGGATATGCAAGATTTGGATGTAGATTTCTATACCGTGTCTGCCCATAAAATATGTGGACCTACGGGTGTTGGAATGCTTTATGGAAAGGAAGAATGGCTGAATAAGCTGCCACCGTACCAAGGCGGGGGAGAAATGATTGCTGAGGTTACCTTTGAGAAAACGACCTATGCCGATTTGCCCCATAAATTTGAAGCGGGGACACCAAATATCTGTGGGGGCATTGCCTTTGGCGCTGCACTGGATTATATGAATTCCATAGGATTTGCGGCTTTGGCGCACTATGAAGAGGAGTTGCTAAAGTATGCCACGGAACAATTGTTGGATATTGTGGGCTTGAAAATTTACGGAACTTCGGAGAACAAGACTTCGGTGATTTCATTCAATATTGAAGGTATTCATCCGTATGATATTGGAACCATTTTAGACAAGTTGGGCATTGCCGTGCGTACCGGACACCATTGCGCCCAGCCTATTATGGATTTCTATGGGATACCAGGCACTGTTAGGGCAAGTTTTAGCTTTTATAATACCAAAGATGAAGTGGACGTCTTGGTGGAAGGCGTAAAGAAGGCCAGGAACATGCTGCTCTAGTCTAAAGTTATCTTTCTCTTAAAGAATTGATTGACAGGAAACCGAGTCGTACTTTTGAACAAAATTTATAGATGACCATAGCAGAAATACAGGAAGAGATCGTTGATGAGTTTTCCATGTTTGATGACTGGATGCAGCGCTACGAATATATGATCGAACTGGGCAAGTCCCTTCCTTTGATAGAAGATCAATATAAGACCGAAGATAACATCATCAAAGGATGCCAGAGCAAAGTTTGGGTGCATGCCGAGCTTGACCAGGATAAATTGGTGTTTACAGCAGATAGTGATGCAATCATTACCAAGGGAATCATTGCGATTCTTATCAGGGCGTTTAGTAACCAAAGACCGCAAGATATCATTGATGCCAATACTGAATTTATTGATGAAATCGGGTTGAAAGAACATTTGTCCCCTACCAGGGCCAATGGTTTGGTAAGCATGATCAAGCAATTGAAATTGTATGCTGTGGCATATCAGACACAATTGAATTAGAATACAATGAGCGAAGAAACAACTATAGACACCCAAGAACTCGGCGAGAAAATCGTTGGAGTATTGAAGACCATTTACGATCCAGAAATTCCCGTGGACATTTACGAATTGGGTTTGATCTACGACGTATTCGTCAATGAGGATTATGATGTTAAGATATTAATGACCTTGACATCACCGAATTGTCCTGTTGCCGAGACACTTCCAGTGGAGGTAGAGGAGAAGGTAAAATCTTTGGACGCGCTGAACGATGTGGAAGTGGAAATCACCTTTGACCCTCCTTGGACCCAGGATTTGATGAGCGAGGAAGCGAAGTTGGAGTTGGGATTGTTGTAAATTTTCAGACATCAGACTTCCAAAAAAGAGTAACAAATTAGAATCAAATATTGATATCATAACCTCGGATATCCTAAAATAGAAGATACTATTATGGATAAGGGGTTTGAACAGCTGGTTTCTTGGCAGCGGGCCAGAAAACTGAACAAAGAAATTCATAGGTTGACCAGTGGAAGTTCCTTTTCTTGGGATTTTGCTTTACAAGATCAAATTAGAAGAGCTTCCATTTCTGTTTCTTCCAATATAGCAGAAGGTTTCGGAAGAAAGTCAAAAAAGGAGTTCATTTACTTTTTAAATGTTGCCAAGGCTTCATGCTACGAAGTAAAATCGCAGTTGTATTTGGCCATAGATGCCAATTATATAACAGCAAAGGATTTTGAAAAGACCTATGCAATTTGTGAAGAAATATCCAAGACCATTTACGGGTTGATCCAGCATTTAAAAAACAAGAACTAACTTTGTATATCAGATAACAGAGGTCAGAAATCAGACATTAAAACCATGAGAACTTACTACTGATTACTGACGACTGAATTCTGAACTCTTACAACCGATGGAAGAAATAAGAAACCGCGTAGCTGAAAGCAAACTAATCACCTTTGACCTTGAGGATTTCTACCAAGAAGGCCGCAGGGAAGTTGTGGATATTAAAGATTGGCTGTATGAAGGTTTTATTCTTCGGGAAAAGGAATTTAGATTTCACTTGGATGAACAAGACTGGTCTAATTACCAAGATGCCTATGTGGCCTTGACCTGCTCCACGGACGCGATTGTACCCGGCTGGGCTTTTATGCTGGTAGCCTCCAAGCTTACCCCCTTTGCAAAAAAAGTAGTGGTGGGGAATTTGGAAACTTTGGAAACTTCGTTGTACCAAGAACAACTTTCCCAACTGGACTTGGAACCTTTTAAGGAAAAACCAGTGATCATCAAAGGCTGCTCCAACAAACCCGTACCGGAAAACGCCTATATCTTGGCCATGACCCAAATACAGCAGGTTGCCAAAAGTGTAATGTATGGTGAGGCTTGTTCTGCGGTGCCGCTTTATAAAAGGAAATAAAAAAGCCGCCCTTTGGGCGGCTTTTTTGGTAAGAAAGGAATTTTTGCAACCTTGCGTTGTAACCTGAGGTGTATTTTGTTTCAGAAGGACACTTGAACGAACACATGATGGTTATTTTATAATAATGGATTTAGCGCGGGCGTCGTTAATTCCATCTCCAGCAATTATGGATTTTTCCCCATTAACCCACTTTACTGCAAAAGATTTAAAACCATCATTTAAATCGTAACCAACAGCAATAACTTTGGAATTATAATAGAAAATTGAATTGACTGAAGAGTCCACTCCAGAGTCATCAAGATCTTGGTAAGAATCATTATTCCAAATGGCACCTTGCATATGGTCTCCAAGTTGGCGGCCACCTACGAAAATAGTGCCACCGTCTACGATAATGGATGAGGCATAAGCATATTGTGAAGAAGATGGTAAAATATGGGGCTGTCCTTCTTCCCATACTGTAGGATAGTCTCCATTATCATTACTTTGCCTTCCCAAGATGTATACTTGTGTTCCGTCAACATAAATATCACTGGAAAACGACTCATTGTCCATATTGCTTGTTTCCAGCTGTGTTTCATTTTCTTCGTTTTCCCATACTCTAGCTTTCCACGCACCATTAATTTCTTGATGCCCTACAATATATCTTGTGCCATTTTCACTTATGGCAATTGCGCTGGCGTTGGCGTCACTACCCTCTGGATGGGTGAGAGGGGTAATCGCGACCAATTCCCCATTAACAAGTTTCCATAATTTTGCAACTTTATCATTTATGTTAATTCTTTTTTCGTCCCCAACCACGTATACAAAATCATCATCTGCCGCTAAAGATCTTCCATACGCATCTCTGGTCCCGTCCGTCAAATCTAGTTCGGTAATATCTTCCCCCTGAATAGTCCATAATTTGGCTATTCTATTAAGATTTCCACCATACCCTGCAACATAGATTGTAGTACCTTTTATGATGGCTTCTTCTGCGGTGGCATCTTCGGTGCCATCATTAAGATCATGAGCTACACCATTGATCCAAAGTGTTGGGATATCATAGGTTCCATTATTGACATATCCTGTTATAATTTCACTTGAATTTACATCTACATCAACCGTGGCTGAAAGTTCTGCCATGGTGACCTCAATTTCTGCACTGCCAGCTTGCAAGGCAACCAAATCCCCTTCCTCATTAATGGCAACAATGTCAGGATTGTTGGATTCGATTTGAAAGGAAGAACCATTTGGAAACTCATCCAAATTGGTGATCTCTGGAAATTCCGAAGTGTCCAAGGTGTGCATTTCCAAGGTGGTTGCGGCCAGTTCAATGGCATCTGGCCCAGAAACCTCCTCGGTTACGGTAAATACATTGGTGCTTTTGACCTCTACACCATCTATGGTCACGGAAATTTTCCCGGTTTGGGCACCTTCAGGCACAAAGGCCATAAGCAGATTGCCTGAAGCTGCGACACTGCTAATTTCGGCATCAACACCATTAAATTTTACCGAAATGTTCTGATTGGTAAACTTGGTCCCATTTATGGTCACTAGTGTTTCTGGTGGTCCACTTGTTGGGGTAAAAGTTGTTATTGTGTGTTCTACCGGTGGTGTGGAATCATCATCTTTTTTGCAGGCCACAATCAAAAGGCTGGCCAAGAGAACAAGTGAGGCGAAGTAGACAATTTTTTTCATTTTAAATGTTTTATGGTTAAAGAAGCAAGAAACTTGATTGTGGGCATTGGTAGGTTCGCCAATTGACGGATGCCCTGTTTGGATTGACGGATGGGGGTTTTGGGTTAAGGGTTTATGGGTAAAAGGTTAAGGGAGTGGGAATTGAAAATGGGAAATTGAAAATTGTTCTATTAGTAGTCAGTAGTCAGTAGTCAGTAGTCAGTAGTCAGTAGTCAGTGGTCAGTGGTCAGTGGTCAAAGTTCAGTAATCAGAAATCAGTGGTTGGGAATTAGGCATTGAACTTAGATTTGAGCTTGTTTTCTTGTGGATTAATGGTAAAAGGTAATTGGTGTGGAATTGAAAATTGTTTTGTTATTAGAACTCAGAACTCAGAACTCAGAACTCAGAACTCAGAACTCAGAACTCAGAACTCAGAACTCAGAACTCAGAACTC
>NZ_FQWL01000011.1 GCF_900129665.1 Flagellimonas flava | reverse complement strand
TTATAGGGGTCGGTACCGTTAGTGTCCTCAGCTCCGTTCAATATGGTATCACCGTCACAGTCCCCGGCGGCCCATATCGCATTTGTGGCGTCGTAGCCTGTATAGCCCGCTGCCTGAACCGGTAAACATGGATCAAGCGCTTCTGCAGTGCTCGCCTCTAGGTTGTCCGCTGTCCCATCACCATCCGTATCGGTATTGTAAGGATCGGTGCCGTTAGTATCCTCAGCTCCGTTCAATATCGTATCGCCGTCACAGTCCCCGGCAGCCCAGATCGCATTTGAGGCATCGTAACCGGTATAGCCCGCAGGCTGAACGGGAAGACAGGGGTCCAGTGCATTTGCGCCATCTGTCGAATTAGCAACCCCATCACCATCATCATCACACTCGCCAGAAGTTATCGATGCGTTGGTACTGCTTACATTAGATTGACCAGCACCCGCAACTATTGGAATACCATTTGCCAAATTCACAATATCCCCAAGACTATTGTCGCCATCTAAATCCGTCAAAGTGAATCCACCATCCCCTTCAAGCGCATCAGGACATGTATCCCCATCACTGTCAGTATCAAAATGATCCGCCAGGGTATCGGCATCGAAATTACGATACGCACAGTCCCATGTCATGTCCGAAATCAAAATTGCCATATTTCCTGGGGTGAGTGCTGTGGTTGTTGGATCAACGTTCATAAACTCGATAAAAACGTCATCTACTGGGTAACTCAAATTATAAACAACATCTCCGATATTTGGGGTGCCATTTACCCAAGAATTACCTCTAAAGAAGCCACCACCCACATCGGTAACAGCAGAACCTAAAGTATAATCGGTGACAGCCACAGGTGTGAGTACTTCACCTTGATTCGAAATGGTCACCTTAACTTGTCCAATGTAAGGGTCTCCATCGGCTACCTCCCTCAAATCAACATCAACTATTCGAAAGGAAAGTCCTACTACGGGCCTATTAAAACTGACTCTGTACCTTAAAATGTTAACACTATCTAGAAATTGAGCAGTCGGTGCTTGTAAAAGCAGCCCATCCACGCCATTGAAAGAGGTACCATTTGTAGCAAAAAAAGGATTTGCAAGTTCTGGGAAATCAGTTTCAGAGTTGCTAGCTGTAATTCCTGTTCCGTCACTTGCCGTTGTTGTAGAAGTAGATGAAACGTCATCACCTGGGTCTCCTCCCAACCAAGTAAGAGATCCCCATGGCATATCTAGAATATCCATATTGCAATCATATTCTTCTGAATCGAGTAAACCGTCGTTATCGTCATCAAAATCAATACTGTTAGGGACTCCATCTCCATCAAAATCTTCTGTATTTGCCGTTTGGGCGAAGGAACTAGCACCCAGCAGGAACAGTAGCAAGGTTGTTAGAACAGCACCCTTTTTTCTAAAAATCGAATAAGTCATCTGGTAATTAGTTTTAACAATTTTTTTGGATTAGTAAATATATCGTTTCCCAAATCATTTTTTAATGATTTTATAATGGGTCAAAGCATCTAATGTAGTGGTAGTCAAGAAATATACTCCTTGGGACAATAAGGATACATTAACTTGAATGTATCCATTTCCATCGGATTCCGAGGCTAATTCCATAACCTTCGCCCCGTTGCTGTCAAAAACATATACTTGTACCTTTTCGAAGCCAGCGGGTCCCACGTAAACATTTAAGTCATTCCCTCCTATTGGATTGGGATACACAAAACCCTTTATTCCTAGCCGTATCGTCTTCTCATAAGTACCTTGGCAATCCTGATCAGTGCTTACTTTAATACTGTTCTCCCCTTCTTTGAGGGCCAATTCGATTTGATTTTCAGTACTGGTATATAGCCGACCATTGAGTTCTATGTTATACAAATCTGAACCGGAGAGTTCCAAATTGACTTTGTTTTCCAATGATATCGAACCTAGGCTCACTCCCAAAGGCTCTACCCCTTGAACATTTAACGTATAACACTGTTCATAGACATTGTTGTCTTTGATTCTTATGCACAAGGTATACTCACCAGGAGCTAACTCATCGAGCACTAAGCTTTCACGGAACTCATTACTGCTTAATTCATTTCCTTGAAAATCAGATAGTAGTGCCACATAATCTAAAAATAACTTGGCCGTTATTTCGATGATGCCATTTTCAGCCCCTACGCAAGATTCGCCTGTCAACTTAATTAGGAAATTGTCTGCCTGTAGTGGAATTTCACAACCATCTTCGTTCACAATTGCACCTGCCATAGTATTGTCGCAAAGGTCTTCCTCGTTGGGTACCCCATCATTGTCCATATCGTCATCACAGGCATCGCCGAATCCATCTCTATCAAAGTCTTCCTGTTCCGGATTATATGAAATAGGACAATTGTCATCCGCGTTATCAATCCCATCACTGTCCGTATCTTCAGATGAGCTTCCTTGATAGGGATCTGTTCCATTATTGTGTTCATCACCATTAGATGCCCCATCTCCATCACAATCTGCACTTGCCCAAGTGGCATTTGCAAAGTCATATCCGGTATATCCCGCGCTTTGAACAGGATCACAAGGCAATGTGGGATCGGTTCCATTGTTCACCTCGTTGTCATCGTCTATACCATCACCATCGGTATCCCCAGAAACCAGGTAAGGGTCTGTTCCGTTTGTATCCTCATCACCGTTAGTAACTCCATCCCCATCACAATCTGCACTTGCCCAAGTTGCATTTGCAGAGTCATATCCGGTATATCCCGCGCTTTGAACTGGGTCACAAGGCAATGTGGGATCGGTTCCATTGTTCACCTCACCGTCGTCATTTATACCATCACCGTCAGTATCTCCCGCAGCAAGATAAGGGTCGGTTCCATTGTCATCTTCGTCTCCGTTGGTCACTCCATCTCCATCACAGTCAGCATTGGCCCAAATAAGATTTGCCGAATCGTACCCTATATATCCCACAGTTTGAACCGGGTCACAAGGCAATGTTGGATTGGTTCCGTTATTTACCTCATTGTCATCGTTTATGCCATCGCCATCAGTATCTCCAGATGCAAAATAAGGGTCGGTTCCATTGCCATCTTCATCTCCGTTGGTTACTCCATCTCCATCGCAGTCAGCATTTGCCCAAATAGGGTTTGCAACAACATAGTTAGTGTAACCCGCAGATTGGACAGGAAGGCAAGGGTCCAACACCTCAGCTGGAGTGGCTTCAAGATTATCGTTGATACCGTCACCGTCCGTATCATCATAAACACTGATTAAAGCGGTATCGGAATAGCCTCCATCATCTGTTGTAACGGTAATTGTAGCGAATCCAGCAGAACTAGTGCTCACCATACCATTATTAACAGTTGCTACAGATACATTATCGCTTGACCATGTCAACGACTGATTGGTTGCGTTATTTGGAGTTATGGTTGCACTCAAAGTAACACCTTCACCCGTGGTTAAGGTTACGTTATTAAGAGATAAACTAACTCCTGTTACCGCAATATTTGATGTCAAAGGGTCTGGAACAGCTCCACCATTAACGAAGTATGCCGCCCTTGTTCTCATAAACTCAGACAGTAAATCCTCTCCTAAAACAGAGGGGTGAACACCATCAAAATCTACAGCACCAATATCAAAATATGAGAGGTAATTGGTTCTAGTGAAATTATACAAGTCGACTATCGGGTTTCCATCAATATTGATTTGCGAAGGTGTATTGGCAAGTATTTTGGGAATTAATATATCTTGGTTATAAGGTAGACTCCCCAATGATTCATTATTGAATATATCTTCAGAAATATCATAAGTCCGAAATGTAATAGGCATGATTATGACATCATCTTTTCGAGTCTGTCCTATAGCAGCTATCAAAGCATCATAATCATCACTTATTCCTTGTAGTTCTGTTGGAGTAGCCGTGCTAAATGGTCTTGTATCACTTACATTGTTTCCCCCAATATGGACCATAAACAATGTGTTCGAGGTATGCGTGGTCATGGCTGTTTGAAGAACGGAGATAATACCATTTATGTCGAATCCTCCAAATCCATATCCATAAACATCCACGTCAACACCATTAGCCTTCCATTCTATTGTCCTAGTGGGGTTTGGTGTATTTATGTCCCTTCCGTACACCTGCTCCATTATCGAAGCACCAACAACCACTACCTTGTCATATTGGGCAAAAAGGGAGGATGAAAAAATAAATAAAAGTAGTGGTACTATTTTACCAAATACTTGCTTCTTCATATAGCGTTAAAGTGTTATCTAAGGCTAACCTGCTCATTATAAAGGTTATATTACATTAACCATCATTTCAGTTTAATGATTACAAACTGGGACCTTCTATTCTTTGCATGCTTTGTTTCAGGGCAATTCACACCATCAGTACATTCATTGGTAAGTTTAGTTTCACCAAATCCATTATCCGAAATTCTATCGTCGGCAATTCCTTTGGATAGTATATACTCCACCGTCCGCTTCGCTCTTCGCTCCGATAACCATTGATTATATCTATCACTTCCCCGTGAGTCAGTATGCCCTTCTATATTTATGACCAAGCTTGGATTATCATTCATAATCTGTACCAACTGATCTAAAATATCCTTGTCATTTTTGGTCAGATAGGAGGAGTTTAAACTGAAGAGTACATTACCTAAATTTTCAATCTTACTTATTAGTTTTGCTCTTCTAGCATCCTCTGCTTCTTTCTTAGCTCTTTCAGCAGCGGCTAAATCCGCGGCTTCCTTTTCCCTTTGTAGTCGTTCTGCCAATAACCGAGCCTCTTCCTCGGCTTTTTTCTGTGCCGCTATGGAATCCTGGATTCGCTGTTGCTCTTGTGCCATTTCTTCCAAAATGGCCTTCTTCTCCTCTCCTTTTCTGGAAAGTCCTTTTTTTACATCAAAACGATATGCCAAGCCTACCGCATGTTGAATATGATTAGAGGAATTGTCAGTGTTCATTGTCCATTTTCCTGTTGAACTGAAATCCAAGCCCCAGTGATCGCTGAACCATGTTCTAAAACCAAAAAATGCGTTGTAGGTTCCCCTACCCTGGTTATTTGCATCGGTGTACCCAGCACCTATGCCAACATAGGGATCAAAAAAACCAGTTTCACCCAAAATAGCGTTTAAATCATAGTTTACCCGAAAGTCCAGGCCAAAATAATCCACATCCTCTGGGTTCACCACATTATCAATAATCTTCCCTTCTTTGTACTTGTTATAGGTTGCGACTGCCTCCAATCCAAGACCATTTTCAAAAAAACGTCCTATACTGATTCGAGAAGGAAACGGAACTGAGTTCCAACTATCCTCAATGTCGAATAAGTTTCCAAACTCGTCTCCAGAGTCGTCAACAACGTTGGTCCCTACGGTGACCATCCACGAGCTTTTTACAATACTGTCTTTTGCAGTGAGTTGCGGTTCCTGACCTTGAATAGCAGAATAAAACATAAAGGCCAAACCTGTGAGAAAATAACTATAGGTCTTCATCGGAGGAATTTGAGGTTTTAAAAGACAAATCTAGCGCAACTTTACAAAATTACCCTGTTTGCACTTTTAAGTGCCTTTATTTTCGATGATAAGATAAACTACTTAAATAATCGACAAACTACCAATTCGTCTTTTCAAGCTCGATCTCTTTGGGGCTCCTTGGTGCTTTGTAAATATAAAATGGATAGGAAGTTACGTTTTGGCTTTCTGAATTTGCCTTTGTTTTAGTTCCACGGCCAACCAAATAAGAAATATGGTTTTCATCCTCTGAAGATTTTCTTATGATGGGTATCATGTTCCCTTCCTGTTCCCCCATACACACCACGATTACCATTTCTTTTGAAAAATCGATTTGAGGAACAGGCAATCCAGGTTTTCTGGTTCTATTGATTCGGGAATAAAACTTGTTTAACGACTTGGCATCCCTGATTGTTGAAGCTTCATACTCCATAATACCACTGTACCCATCTTCGGCCACCAAAATTAAATTGGAATCCGACTGGAATTCAGTATTCACCTCTTTTTGGGCTTTACATGAGGCCATACAGGCCATGACAAGTAAAATGACATTTCTCATCAATCAATAGGTGTTCTTGAAACGGTATTTATATGCCTTTTCATATACTTCTTCATAGAGTGGTAAGATATTCAAAATATCAAACTTGGAAGCCACTTTAAAGGCATTTTCCTTAAATCTTGAAAGAGTTTCATCATTCTTTAGGATCTGCAGTGCTTTTGACGCCATTTCATCTACGTCGCCAACATTGGCCAAATATCCGGAAATACCTTCTTTATTTAGTTCTGGAATACCCCCAATATTACTGGAAACAACTGCTACCCTGTTGATCATGGCCTCAAGTGCCGCCAAGCCAAAACTTTCCGATTCGGATGGCAATAGGAACAAATCTGAAAAACAAAGAATCCTATCAATTTCAGTGCTGTTGCCTAAAAACACCACCTTATCCTTAATGCCCAAATCATCACATTGCTGTTCTGCATATTCTTTCTCAGGTCCCTCGCCAACCATCATTAGTTTGGCTGGAATTTCCTTTTGGATCCGATAAAAAATATTGATAACATCCGGTATACGCTTTACTTTTCTGAAGTTACTGATGTGCGTCACGATCCGTTCATCTTCGTTCGCCATTAGCGAACGCTGGCAATCTGTATAATCGGTGCTATACTTTGTCCTATCAATGAAATTGGGGATTACTTCTATCTCCTTCTCAATATCGAACAATTTCAAGGTGCTTTGCTTCAAATCCTCGGAAACCGAAGTAACCACATCAGATTTGTTGATGCTAAACGTCACCGCAGGTTTGTAAAATGGGTGTTTTCCAACCAAAGTGATATCCGTACCATGAAGGGTAGTAATCATTGGTATAAAAATACCTTCTTCCTGTAGCATCTTTTTCGCCATATACCCCGCATAGGCGTGTGGAATGGCATAATGCACATGAAGCAGTTCTATGCCATAAAACTTAACCGTATCCACAAGTTTACTCGATAAGGCCAACTCATAGGGTTGGTAATGGAATAAAGGATATTCGGGTACGTGAACCTCATGAAAATGGATATTATTTCCTAAAAGTTCTAAACGTACCGGTTGTTTGTAGGTAATAAAATGCACCTCATGCCCACGTTCTGCCAGGGCTATTCCGAGTTCAGTGGCCACGACGCCACTTCCACCAAAAGTTGGGTAACAGACTATAGCTATCTTCATAAAAACAAATCTAAAGCAATATTTGCTTTTTAATTTATAATGGAATCATAAATCGCCTGCTGGATTCGTGTTCGCAATCCAGATTTTACAAGCTGAGTATTGCTGGCCGAAGGGTAGGTACGATTGGATAAAAAGACATACACTAATTCCTCATCGGGGTCAGCCCAAGTATAGGTACCTGTAAAGCCGCTATGTCCAAAGCTTTTTCGGGAAACACATCCGCATGTAGGACCTTTTTCCTTAATCTGGGGTTTGTCAAAGCCCACCCCCCTGCGCACATCTTTATGACAGAAGTAACAAGTATTGAATTTTTTAATCGTCCGTTCATTAAGAAATCTCACCCCGCCATAGACTCCGCCTTGCAAATACATCTGCATAATTTTGGCTACATCGTTGGCATTGCTGAACAAGCCCGCATGCCCCCCTACTCCACCCTGCATGGCCGCACCCATATCGTGCACGTAACCTTGAACCGTTTGATAGCGATAATAATTGTCTTCTTCGGTAGGAACAATTTCCTCCTTTTCAAATTTTTCCAAAGGATTAAAACTGGTATGCTTTAATCCCATGGGGACATATAAAAAGTCATTGATCAATGTATCCAAAGAGGCTCCATAGGTGTCTTCAATATACTTCTTGAAGACATAATAGGCCACATCACTGTAACGATAACGGTTGGATTTTAGCTCTTGTCGCCCTATCCTATTGTAAATGGAATCCTTGTAAGCGTCCGTCAGATAAAGATTGTCCGCCACCTTGTACGAAAATCCAGCTGTTGGTTTGTTCCTATAGAACTCAGGAGAGGGCTTTCTATTCTTGGTCAAAGTTCTAATGTAAAAGGCAATCCATGCCGGGAGACGTCCATAATGCGATAAGGCCTTTAATACTGTTACGTCCTTTAGTTCAGATTCCTCATACTCCGGAACCAGCTCCTTAAATGTATTGTTCAATGCTATCTTTCCCTCCTCCTCCATTTTCATGATCAAAGGCAGGGTGGAAAGAATCTTGGTCAAAGAGGCCAAGTCATATATATGTTCCTGGCTTACTTGCTGTTCTGTTGTATATGTGGGCTTTCCAAAGCTTTTATTGTATACTACCTTCCCTTTTTTGGCTATTAAAACTTGAGCTCCAGGATACATGAGGGAATCCAAACCTACCTGCACCAAACTGTCCACGGCTGCCAATTTGCTGGAGTTAAGCCCCACACGTTCCGGAAAACTATAGCCCAATCTTTGCAAGGGTTTTAGTTTAAGCCCTGTATGAACCGGAAAGGTATCCGAAGCGGAAACGGGCAACTTCCCATTTGCCCCAATGGCCCCAAAAATCGCCTCTGCAACTTTTTCTTGAGCTATTCCACTATTCTGATATCCCACCACCAAGGCATCAATTGTATCAAAATTGGCAACATCCAGTAGGGCGTAAGGCTTGGCAAAAAGTGCTAAAATGGTGTTACTGGTCCTTAGCCTTGATATTTCCTGCAGCCAAAAAAGTTCATTTTCCGAAAACTTGTATGATTTCCAAGGGCTCTTGTTGCTTTTATGGAACCCGATGATAACCAAATTGTATTTGGCAAGTTCCTTACGATAACTAGCAATATCCTTTGCCTTTACATATGCCACATCCGCATACTGGTTTAGGGTGTTTAGGAATGTGCTACCTGGATCATCCCCAAATCCAACATAGGCAATGCGCTTATTTTCAAGTTTTTTGATGGGCAAGATGGAGAAGTTATTTTTTGCGACCGTAATCGCACCTTCCATGGCTTCTTCATATACCACGTCATTTTCAACCCCATTTAAATCTTTATAGAGGTTCTCCAGTTCAATGGGTTTATATGTATTCAGTCCAACCTTGTATTTGGCCATCAGTATTTTTTTTACCGATGCGGACAAGCGTTCTTCGGTGATTCGTCCGGCATTATATGCCTCAACAAATTTGGCCTTGGCCTCCAGCACATTTTCTGGCATTAACAGCACATCATTTCCCGCCAAAAATGCCTGAAGTTCAACTTCACCTTCTGGTGCAAACTCAGAAACCGCCTTCATATTCAGGGCATCGGTAAAAACCAAACCTTGGAACCCTAACTCCTCTCTTAGCACGCCAGAGATAATCTGTTCTGAAAGTGTGGAAGGAAGACCTTCACGAAGTTCCAAGCTAGGTACTCCAAGATGCGCCACCATTACCGAGTTCAATCCGCTTTCAATAAGCTTTTTATAAGGATATAATTCTATAGAGTCCAAGCGCTGTTTAGAGGATTCAATTACGGGTAAAGCGTGATGCGAATCGGTGGCCGTATCCCCGTGACCCGGAAAGTGTTTTCCGCAGGTAAGAATTCCAGCCTTTTCCAAACCCTTCATGAACGCTATACCCTTTTGCGCAACGTTGATCGGATCTTCCCCAAATGAACGATTTCCTATAATCGGATTTTTGGGATTATTGTTGACGTCAATATCTGGGGCAAAATTGATGTGCACGCCCAATCGCTTGGCATGTTTGCCAATTTGGAAACCCACTTTTTCCACTGTGGCGCTATCCTGAATGGCTCCCAATGTCATATTCCATGGAAAGGCGTAGGTAGAATCCAGTCGCATGGCCAATCCCCATTCGGCATCCATACCAATTAGTAGTGGTACTTTGGAAACCGCTTGATATTGGTTGGTGAGTTTAGCCTGTCTATCTGGCCCACCTCTGGAGAAGATAACCCCACCAATTTGATGCTGGGCAATTAGGGTTTTTATCCTATCGGTGCTAGACTTTGCCTGATTGGACGCCACGCTTACCATGAACAATTGGCCAATACGTTCATCCAATGACATGGCATCATATTGAATATTCACCCATGCCTGTTGGGCTATAGTATCATTGGTTATCAATGGGTTTTGCTGACCTCGGAGGACAACACAGCACAATAAGAATAGGGGGAAGTAAAAGTTTATCCGCATAAGAAACTATCTAGGACATCAACTTATTGCTGATAAAAATATTGCATTTCATCGAAGAATGCACTGAAATTGGGATTATTTACGGAAATCTTCTACAAAAAACGTGAATGCCAGCTTTCCCCTGCCGGAATTTCCCAATGCTCAAGGTATTCCAATTTATTGGCCACCAAGTTATTAAATACAGTGGTATTTTTGGAGATAGCTTTGTCCTTGGCCATTTTCTTAAAGTCCTTCAGGGATTTATAGGCCACAAATTCACCTTGCTTAAAGGAAACGTTCATTCGATCTAGAAGTTCAACGCCATATTTTTGCTCCAAAGTTTGGATAAAATGTACCGATGCATCGATAGAGCATCCCGATGCGCTGGCATTGGACTGGTCCAAACCTATTATGATGAATCGTTTGTATTTAATCTCAAAACCTGCATGTAAGGCACTGCCGTGTGCTGTCCATTCGGTTAAGAAACCTGATAAGGCTTGTTCTACCTCTACAAGCTCTTCAGCCGAAAAACTTCGGTTGGATTGATATATCCAGATTCTAGCGGTATCTGGAAGAGATTGAAAATCAACTAGCATTTTAAATAGAATTTGCGATAAGTTCAGCTACATCCAAAACGGTAACACTATCCTCTTTTTCATGGGCTTTGATGCCGTCCGTCATCATGGTATTACAATAGGGACACCCGGTAGCAATAATATTGGGGTTGGTCTCCAAAGCATCTTGCGTCCGCAACACATTAATATCCATATCGCCTTTCTCCGGTTCCTTGAACATTTGGGCGCCACCTGCACCGCAGCAAAGCGCAGATTTTTTGTGGCGTTTCATTTCCACAATAGTTGCGTTGGTGTTTTTAAGCACCTCTCGTGGTGCATCATAAACCGAATTGGCCCTTCCCAAATAACAGGGGTCGTGAAAGGTGATTCGTTTTTCTTTATAAACCTGACCTTCCAAGGACAGACGTCCATTATCGATTAACTCTTTGATGTATTGTGTATGATGGATAACCTCATAGTTTCCCCCAAGACCGGGGTATTCGTTTTTGAGGGTATTGAAGGAATGCGGGTCGCATGTAACAATACGCTTTACTTCATAACCATTCAAAACTTCAATGTTCATCATGGCCTGCATCTGGAATAGGAACTCATTCCCGGCTCGTTTGGCGACATCTCCAGTGCAGCTCTCTTCAGGTCCCAATAATCCAAATTCAACATTGGCCTTGTTCAATATTTTAACAAAGGCCCTTGAAATCTTCTTCGCCCTATCATCATAACTGCCTGCGGACCCCACCCAAAACAATATTTCTGGCTGTGTGCCCTGAGCTATGTGCTCTTCCATTGTTTTTACCCTAAGTTCTTCACTCATTGCCGAAATTTTATTCGTTTACCCAATTCAGGCGGTCCATTTGATTGTATGGCCACGGAGCCCCGTTGTTTTCAATATTGGACATCATGTTGTTCAATTCGGTCGGTGCAGCAGATTGTTCCATAACCAAAAACCTTCTCATTTCCACAATAATGGATAGTGGGTCAATGCTAACTGGGCAGGCTTGGACACATGCGTTGCAGGTGGTACAGGCCCACAATTCCTCCCTACTGATGTAATCATCCAATAGCTGCTTGCCATCTGGTACAAACTCGCCTTTGTTGGCATCCATGTTTTTTCCCACTTCTTCAAGACGATCACGTGTATCCATCATAATCTTGCGTGGTGATAGTTTTTTCCCGGTTTGATTGGCCGGGCATTCCGAAGTACATCGACCGCATTCCGTACAGGTATAGGCATTCATCAGTTGCACCCAGTTTAAGTCCATGACGTCGGATGCCCCAAATTTTTCTGGCTCCGGCGCATCTTCTGGAGGTGCTGCATAAGGGTCCGCAGATGGGTCCATCATCAACTTCACCTCATCAGTAACGGCTTTTAAATTATTAAATTCCCCCTGTGGTTTCAGTTTGCCATAAAAGGTGTTGGGAAATGCCAACAAAATATGAAGATGTTTGGAATAATAGAGGTAATTTAGAAATGCCAAAATGCCCAAAATATGCATCCACCAAGCGCTTCGCTCCAATATGATCAAACTCGAAATTGAGGCTTCTTGGAACAATACAGCTATAAACTGGCTTACAGGAAAAGCCCCCGCCTTCGTATAATGAGGGGCATCCAGCTGTTGTAATTGAAAATCCGCAGCATTCATGGTCAAAAACAGTAACATCAGCACCATCTCAATGTAGAGAATCATATTGCCATCCATTTTGGGCCAACCCTCCATTTCGGGTTTGATGAACCGTTTCAATCGAATAATATTTCTTCGAATCCAGAAGATGACAACGGCAATGATAACCAGTAAGGCCAAAACTTCAAAAGAACCGATTAAAACATTGTAAATAGTACCTAAAGGAGCAAAGATGCGATGAGTGCCTAAAAGTCCATCAATAATGATTTCGAGTACCTCAATGTTGATGATGATGAAACCAACATAGACAATAATGTGCATTAGACCTGCAATAGGCCGCACCACCATCTTGCTCTGACCCAACGCTATTCGAGCCATGTTTCTCCATCTTTGGGAAGTATTTCCGGAAACATCAACATCTTTACCAAGCTTAATGTTTCGGGAAAGCTTTTTTACATTTCGAGTGAAAAAGGTAATTCCAAAAATGAGCGCTAGCGCAAATAGGATATTGGGTATATATTCCATAAGTTAATTTTGCTTTTCAGCTGCAGGGTCGTTTTCAGGAAGCTCGTAATCTTTTTGTTTTTTTCCAAAAACGGAAACGTTGACATAACGTTTTGGATTCAATCTAAAATCTTGTAACAACAAGTCCAACTCGCGGGAAGCGGCAGATAGATTGTCGTATAATTTATCATCATGGGCCAGCTTGCCAAGCGACCCCTCCCCTTTTTCAATTTTACCCAAAACCGTGTTCAAACGTTCTACCGCTGTCTTAAAATTGGTAACTGTTTCGGCTAACCCGGCATTGGCCAGGGAATCTGAAAGTTTGGAAAAATTAGTGGTTATTTTGTCCACATTTTTAAGGGAATTATCCAATTGTTCCTTGTTGCTTTCCAAAAGTACGTTCAGCTTGTCGGCGCTCACTTTGAATGAACCTATCAAATCGTTCAAGCCAGCAATACTTTGCCTCAGTTCCAGTCGTGTGCGGTCATCCAACACCTTGTTCACATTCATAAGCAAGGTGTCTGCATGGGAGACTGCTCCCTCTACCTTCATTTGAAGTGGTGTTAATTTTTGTTGGACCAATTCCGTGATTCCAGGTTTTGTATCTGTAGTAAGGGTATCACCAGACTGGGCATTGGCCGCTCCATCGAAAACAGGGTTTATCTGGATACCTTTTCCACCAATAATACCTGTATCATAAAGTTCTGCCCTACTGTTTTTGGAGAACTCAAAGTCGCTATTAATGGAAAACGTGACCAAAAGTTTCCCCGAGCCATCTTTAAAACGGATACTGTTTACATTTCCAACGGCAAGTCCGTTTATGGTAACCTGGGTACCTGGCTGCAGCCCACCCACATGGTCGTAAACCGCATAAAGCGTTTTAGTATCTTCAAAAAACGAGGATGATTTAAGGTAATTGAGTCCAAAAACAACGGCTAGAATTCCTGTAAGTACAATAATTCCAGTTTTGATTTCCCTTGATAGCTTCAAAAGGTTCGGTTTACGGTTCAAACAAAATTAGGAATAATTTTGACAAGGTCGCTACCCTAAATAGTTCCTATTTGAGTGCTTCCTTTAAGGACACTCTCGTGCCATTTTTGTAAGCCACAATATATGAAGTGGTATAGCCCTTGGCATCTGCTCTTGACTTTAGGGTCTTGGCATCGTCATAAGAGGTGGCATTGCCATACATATACCGGTAGAGATTTTTGTAAGGCTCTTTGGAAAGCACATCCAGCCCCTTAAAGTTTGCACCTTTTAGGGCTATGTTCTTAGCACTGGCCATCAATTGAACCTTAAATATAAATTCACTTTTAGGTACTGTAGTTTTCGTTTCCTTGACAGGTGCGGTCTTCGCCACTTCGGTTTTCTTGGGGGTACTTGTACCCTGTTTTGGGGCATCTTCTTTTTTGGTTGTCATATGGACAGCTCCAGATGAATCTTCGATTACTACAGGCACATCATCCGGTTGCAACCCTGTGGAAACACTCTTCTTATACGCCATTATTGCATCAGCAATAGCCTTGCCCATTTCTGTCTGGCCCTTGGCGGAATTTAGATAACCGCCCTCACTCTTATTGGTCAAAAAGCCAGCCTCTATTAAAACACTGGGCATAAACGTTTGGTGAAGTACAATAAAACCGGCTTGTTTCACCTTTCTATCCTTTCTGCTAAGTTTTTTGGTGAAGTTATCCTGAAGTTTTTTACCCAGTTGAATGCTTTGTTCCAAAAACTCTTCCTGCATGATTGTAAGTCCAATTACGGATTCTGGAGAATTGATATCGTACTCTGCATAGCGTTGCTCATAGTTATCCTCCAAATATATTACAGAGTTCTCCTTCTTGGCTACCTCAAAATTTTGACGATTGGCATGCAGTCCCAAAACAAATGTCCCAGCACCATAAGCATCTGAGCTGTGCGAGTCACAATGAACGGATACGAATAAATCTGCATTGGCCTGATTGGCAATCTCCCCTCTAACGTACAAATCCACAAAACTATCGTCCTTTCTGGTATACAGCACTTTTACGTCGGCATGTTTTTCAAGTTCCTTACCTGCTTTTAGCACAATGGCAAGGGCAATATTCTTTTCCAAATATCCATTCCCAAGGTTTCCGGGATCGTGCCCTCCGTGTCCGGCATCCAAAACCACAACAAATTTGTCTTTTGGAGGCAGTTCGGTACCATTTTTGGTGGAAGACGTCAATATAGGTATGAGGAGTAGAAAAGCTAAAAAAGATAACCGACTTTTAATCATAAGAACTGAGTAATTATGGTATTCCGTTAAGGTTAAAAATATTGTAATCCCCAATCAACAGAACAAAAAATATATGTAAGTTTGAGCCCAAAAACTGCGCCAAACTAGCACAAAAATAGGATTTATCGCGTTGCAATCAAACAAACATCTTTTAGTTTTCCTATTTGTTCTTCTTGGTAACACCCTAATTCTAAGAGCTCAGGAGGATCTAATCATGCCTCTGCCCATAAAGGCGTTACAAGATAGTATAACTGCTCCCTTGTTACCTCCCAATATCCTAAATGATTCCATTTCCGTGGATTCGGTAGAGACAGATTCCCTTTCGGGAAAAAAGCCCCTGTTATTGGATCAAATAAAATACAAGGCCAAGGATTACGTGAAGTTAAGCCAGAAAGATAATAAAATTTACTTATACGATGAGGCCGAGATTTACTATCAGGATACTGAACTTAAGGCCGGCGTCATCGTCATGGACTATATAAAAAACGAGGTTTACGCTGGCAGGCTCAAGGATTCCACCGGGACCTATTCACAATTGCCTTATTTTAAGCAGGGCACCAACGAGGTACGGCCAGATTCCATCCGGTTTAACTTTGATACCCAAAAGGCACTCATCTGGAATTCACGGACCGAGCAACAGGCCGGTCTTGGGCAAATTGGTAGTGACGCCATGAAGGTTTATGCCGAGGTCACAAAGAAGGAAAACGATTCTGTATATTTCCTTAGTGAAGGAAAATTAACAACTTCCAAGGATACAGTTGACCCTGACTATTATATCCGTATCCGGAAGGCCAAGTTTGTGCCCAAGAAGAAAATCATTGCTGGCCTAAGCAATATTTATATTGTTGATGTACCCACTCCCATTGCGCTCCCCTTTGCATACTTTCCGCTAAGCAGTGGGCGCACGGCCGGACTTATTTTCCCGACCTTCGGGAATGATCCACAACGCGGCTACTTCTTGCAAAATGGTGGATACTACCTACCAATTAGTGAATATGTCGACCTACAGCTTACAGGGGATTTTTATACGAACGGAAGCTATGGTTTTAGAGGGAATTCCATTTATGCGAAACGCTATAAATTTCGAGGAAACATCAACTTTAGCTATGAAAATATTATTCAAAGCCAGAAGGGATTTGATGACTTTAGTAGAACCAGCAACTATAACATCCGTATACAACATACCCAGGACCCCAAAGCTAGTCCCTACTCGCGTTTTTCCGCTTCGGTCAACCTGGGTAGTAGCCAGTTCTTTACCAATTCCCTAAACCAAGTAAACCGTTCCCAAACACAAACTAATACCTTCGCCTCGTCTATCAGCTACTCCAAGACATTTCCGGCCTATCCATCCGTAAATACGAGTTTGACCCTGACACATTCCCAAAACTCCCGTACACAGGCCATCAATATGTCCTTGCCAACCTTTCAGGCCAGTATGGAACGTATATTTCCGTTCGCCAAAAGGGATGGGATAAAAAAGGGAATCGTACAAAACGTGAACTTTCAGTATGATGTGAATGCCCAAAACAGCATTACCACTACAGAAGAGGATTTCTTTACCTCGGAAATGTTTGAAAACGCAAGGGTTGGAGCGCGACATCGAATTCCCATCGGAACCAACTTTAAAGTTGCTAAATATTTAAGTGTCAGTCTTAATGGTAGTTATGAAGATGTCTGGACCTTGGAAACAATTCGTCGCAGATTTGATACGGATGAGCAAGCCGTTGTCACAGATACGATACCTGGCTTTGACCGATTTAATCGGTACAATATGGGTGCTTCCATTGGAACTACGGTGTACGGTACCTTCAACTTTGGTGAAGACAAAAAAATCCAAGCAATCCGCCATGTAATGCGACCATCCATCGGATATAGCTATGCGCCATCGTTCGAACAGTTTTATGACACCTATTTGGACGGAGATAACGAAGAGGTCCAGTATACCCCTTTCGAAACCAGTATTTATGGAAGACCCTCATTGAGTAAGGGGAATTCCTTAAGTTTTTCCCTACAAAATTCCCTTGAGGCCAAAGTGCGAGATAAGGATTCAACCGCCACGGAACCCAGAAAAGTTAGTATACTGAGTAATCTCACCTTTTCGGCCAATTATAACTTTGAAGCAGATTCCCTAAAGCTAAGTCCCATAAATATGACGGGGGCTACGGAAATCATCAAGAACGTGCCCATTAACTTTTCCGCCACCTTTGACCCTTATGCCATTGACAACAATGGGAGAAGAATCAATACGTTCAACATTAACAATGGAGGTGGTTTGTTCCGATTAACTTCGGCGCGATTGAACACGGGATTCTCCCTCAAAAGTGATATGTTCAAAAAGGGCGGCGGTAAATCCGATCAAGATGACCAAGATCAGGATCCGGGTTACGGCAATAACCCCTTTGAGCTCCAAGGCGCACGGGATGGGCAACCCTTTTTCCAGGAGGACGATTCGGATACGGATGATGTAGACAATCCCCTATACAAAAATGAAATGCCCTGGGATGCACGAATAACCTATGTTGCTACCTATAACAACAGTAATCGGCAAAGTGAGATCACCAACCATTCACTGATGTTTTCCGGCAACATAAAACTGTCCCCAAAATGGGAAGTGGGATTCAATTCTGGTTATGATATAAAAAATAAGGGCTTTGCCGATACACGGTTTGCTTTTAAGCGCGACCTTAATAGTTTCCGTCTTAGTTTTGACTGGACCCCCTTTGGCCGGTTTGAACGATGGTATTTCTTTATAGGGATAAAAGCCTCGATTCTTAAAGACCTTAAATGGGAAAATAGGAGTCAACCTTTCGTAAGCAGACGATAATTTCAAATAAATTACTTCCTTTACGGATACATTGAATCTAATTTTAACTCCATGAAAAAGATTATCAACACCGCAAACGCTCCGGCACCAATTGGACCCTACAACCAAGCAGTACTCATAAAGGACACACTTTACATTTCGGGTCAAATTCCGATGGACCCAAGCTCGGGCGAGTTGGTTCAGAGCGGCATTAAGGACGAGACCAGGCAATCTATGGAAAACCTCAAGGCCATTCTTACCGAAGCGGGAATGGGTTTTGAGCAAGTGGTGAAGAGTTCAATATTTATAAAAGATATGAACCAGTTTTCCCAAATAAATGAAGTGTACGCTACCTATTTTGATGCTGATACGGCACCAGCCAGGGAAACCGTTGAAGTGGCAAACCTTCCTAAGTTTGTAAATGTGGAAATATCGATGATAGCGGTTAAATAGTCTCCCTATGGAATTCCATCAGACCTTCAATAGGTCGCTGACGGATAACGCCTAAAATAAGGTCGTTTCGTTCCAAAACTGTGGTCAGCTCGTCTCTTAAGAAATGAGCAATACTTCCCACAAAACTGATTGGAACCTTGGTAGCCAACTCAAATTGCATGATGTAATTGTTCACAAACTGCTGTAGCCCCTTGTCAATGACGCCCCTACAGTAAGGGTGTTCCTTATTTTCAATGATAAAGCGGGCAAAGGTGGCCAAGTAGGTATTTGGGTTGGGTTGTTTGTACAGATGTTCCTTTATGACATCTGCATCCAGGTTGTATTCCTTGGCAAACTTAATGCCCAAATCCTGGGGCATTTTATGGAAGTAATAATCCCGCAGCAGTTTTCTTCCAAAGAAGTTCCCACTGCCATCATCCATTAAAATGTATCCTAAGGACGTAACTTTTTGGAACAACTGATGTCCATCGTAATAACTACAATTGGAACCTGTTCCTAGAATACAAACGATGCCCTGATGACCAATTTTGGTGGTGGAGTATATGGCGGCATAGGTATCTTCGCGAACCTCTGCCTTGGCATTGGGAAAGAAATCCTTGAAAATTTCTTTTAGGAATTTCTTCATTCTATCGGTACCACAGCCCGCACCATAGAAGTACAAATGACTTACGTCTTCCCTATTCTTGGAAAGCTCAAAATTGTTGGCCAAACGATCCTCAATTACCTCACGCGTAAGCACTTCAGGGCTTAACCCTAACGTTTGTGTCATGAAAAGTTGCTCGCCTTTATCGTCCAAAGCAATCCAGTCCGATTTGGTCGCCCCACTGTCAACAATCAATATCATAAGTCAAGTTTTGTTGGAAAACCGGGAAGAAGGGAACCTTCTCCCCGGATTTTTGTATTAAGATACTAAATTATAGACTTGCAACGTGCTCGGCAAGGTCTACTAATTTGTTGGAATATCCTGTTTCGTTATCGTACCAAGAAACCACCTTAAAGAAGGTAGGGTTCAACTCCATCCCGGCTCCAGCATCGAAAATACTTGTACGAACATCACCTACAAAATCTTGGGAAACCACGGCTTCATCGGTGTATCCCAATATACCGGCCAATTCCCCTTCAGAAGCTTCTTTGAAGGCTTTTTTGATTTCATCGTAGGAAGTCTCTTTTTCCAATTTAACGGTAAGGTCAACCACGGAAACATCCGCCGTTGGAACCCTAAAGGCCATTCCTGTAAGTTTTCCCAATAGCTCAGGAATTACCTTAGTCACAGCTTTGGCAGCTCCCGTTGAAGCTGGAATGATATTAAGCAGGGCACTTCTACCACCTCTATAATCTTTTCTGGACGGTCCGTCCACTGTCATTTGTGTGGCCGTCGTGGCATGTACAGTAGTCATCAAACCTTCTGCAATTCCAAATTTATCGTTCAGAACCTTGGCCATCGGAGCCAAGCAGTTGGTTGTACAGGATGCATTGGACACAATGGTGTCAGAAGCCTTAACATCCTGATGGTTGACGCCCATAACAAACATAGGGGCATCTTTGGACGGAGCGGAAATCACAACTTTCTTGGCTCCTCCGTCAATATGATATTGTGCAGTTTCCAGAGAAGTGAAGATACCCGTACATTCTGCGACGATATCAGCACCAACTTCATCCCATTTTAGACTTTTAGGATCGCGCTCAGCCGTAATTCTAATGGTTTTTCCATTAACCACTAAGTGTCCATCCTTCACTTCAACGGTGCCATCGAATCTTCCATGCACAGAATCGTATTCCAACAAGTAGGCAAGGTGTTCCACATCCAAAAGGTCGTTGATGGCAACAACATCAACATTATCTCTTTTTACGGTAGCCCTAAACACCAATCTTCCAATTCTACCGAATCCGTTAATTCCTATTTTTAAATTTGACATTTTTACTTTATTTGGTTTAAATTATGTAGTCATTATATCGGAAACCTTGATCAATTCCTCATCAATTTCCGTATGTGCCTTGATAGCCTCGCTTATTGGAGTTAATATCAAGTTGTTATCGCGAATCCCAACCATGTAGTTGGATTTACCTTCAAGCAAACTTTCCACGGCCTTTACCCCCATTCTACTCGCCAGTACTCGGTCAAAACAGGTTGGGTTCCCCCCTCTTTGCATATGACCCAAAACCGATACCCTAACATCATAGATAGGTAAATGCTCTTCCACATATTCTTTAAGTTCGAAGACATTCTTACCAATTTTATCGCCTTCGGCCACGATAACGATACTGGACGATTTTCCGGATTTTTTACTCCTCTTAAGGGAATCCAGCAAACGCTCCAGCCCCAAGTTCTGTTCTGGAATCAGGATTTCTTCTGCACCGGCACCCACACCAGCATTTAAAGCGATATGGCCCACATCCCTTCCCATAACCTCAACAAAGAACAAACGGTTATGTGAACTTGCGGTATCCCTGATCTTATCAATAGCCTCCACTACAGTGTTGATGGCAGTATCAAATCCTATGGTATAGGTAGACCCAAGGATATCGTTATCAATAGTACCTGGAATACCGATGACCGGAAAATTATACTCTTCATTAAAGGCCACTGCACCCGCAAAGCTTCCGTTTCCACCAATAACAACAAAGGCTTGAATACCCTCTTTAACCAGCTGTTCATGCGCTTTTTTACGACCTTCCTTGGTCCTAAATTCATCGCATCTAGCTGATTTTAAGATAGTTCCCCCTTTGTTGATGATATTGTTTACGCTACGTGCATCAAGGGATTTAAAATCCCCTTCGATCATACCTTGGTAACCTCTATAGATACCAACACATTCAATGTTCAAATACGCACAAGTACGGACAACAGATCGGATTCCAGCATTCATTCCTGGTGAATCCCCTCCTGAGGTAAACACCGCTATTTTCTTAATTTCTGAAGCCATTCAAAAGTTTAAAAAGCCAAAACTAGGAAACTTTATTTAATAAATGAATGACATGATACCGAATTTGATTTCAGGTAGTTCCGCAAACGTTTTCGTGATTTTTTTATTGAAAAATTGCGAATTATACCACTATCTGAATGATTTTTTGGTAATCCTGTTTTTCGGAGCAAATCGAATCAGGCTGTCCTTGCCCATTATTTCCGTAGACTGTTCTTTGGGTTCTTCAGAAGGTGCAACCACATCTTCCTTCTTCTTGAAAATCTTTTGCATAAGTTCCCTGAAACTATTGAAGTCCACCTGATAAGAAAGACCAACCCCCTGAATATAGCCTTGGCGCTCTGCCAAAAATCGCTGCACCTGATTTTCCCGATTGAAAATCTTGGCACTTAAGGTACCCTCCTCATTCAATAGTACTTGAACCTCAACATCACCGGCGACTACAGACTCAGAAACACCTCCCACGGGAACCCCCACCCGACCATTGACCAAAATACGCTCGGAAATTTGTGTGGAGACGGTGACACCTATTCTATTTTCGGTCCTAATATCCTCGCTATTGAGCAATCCCTGTTCGTATGAAACTCCCAGATTGAACTTATCATTGTCGCTACCCAGTATTTGGTTTAAAAGCCCGGAGGCCGTTTGAATCAGGTTACCTGTTACTGCCTGTTGGTTGATACCCGACTGTTCATCTACAAAAGTACCCTGGGCCAATAAAAAGAAGGCATTGCGCTCTTTCACGGCAGGATCTTGCAATCGGTACTCAAGTTCGGACTGAAATACAGAATTTGCTCCAGGAAAATCGATGTCAAACGCAATATTTGGACTTTCCAGCTCTCCATCCAACCTCACCACAACTTCTGTTGGTATCCGAGCTACATTGTTCTGATTATCCAATAAAGGTGCAGGGTTGGCATTTAATTTATAGACCGCTTCCAGATTGAGTTGGGCCGCAAGCGGGTCCCGCTCCCAGAGAATAGTTCCACCAGGTCGCACTTGGAATTTCTTGTCAATAACACCGCCATACTTGAAATTGTATTCTCCGGTAACCGCCACAAATTCCCCGTACATATTAAACTTCCCGTTGGTATTGATCTCTATAAGAAGAATCCCTTCCCCAGTTCCTTTTAGGGAACTTCCCGTACTCTGATCCACAACAATTTCCACCTCAGCTTCTGGGGTTACTGCCAAGTCAAAGGCCATCTCCAGCCCTTGATAGTCCTGTAATACGCGTTCTTCCGTAAAGGATTCCGCTCCGCTTTTTTCAATAAAATTGATAAAGGAATAGTCCCCAACCGTGGTCACATCGCTTAAAGGTATTTTTAAAGAGGTTCCCCTGGCCGTTGTTGCATCCACCGCAATGGTAAGCGCATCTGTAGAGCCGTAAATACTTCCTGTTCCATTAATGAAGCCCGTTCCGTAGTAGAGCGCTTCCTCATCAAAGTCTGTATTTAAAATCATAAATCGATCCCCATTGGTATCCACATCCAAATCCAGGGACCAATCCCCAAAAGCCGTATGGTTGATCGTACCATCCAAAGTCGCTTTTGTACCCTCCACAACATCCGAGAGGCCCACTTCCTCAAAATAAAAGGTCTGGTCAAAGAGTCGAACCCTGGAATAGGGCGCAAAATCATAGTCCACATTAAGGTATGGAATTCCAAGGCCCGCTTCGTTCAAACTTAGCACACCGTTGATGGAAGGATTATTAATATCTCCTACCAACCTAGTGTTTCCATTGACTTTTCCCCGAATATTGGAAATAACCCCGTCTCCTAACGGACTGAAGGGCTCTAGGTCAAAATCGGTAAAGTTGGCAAAGAGGTTCAGCTCCTGTTTGTTGTTCCGGTTAAGCACTTTCCCATTGACACTCATTTTTTCCCTTCCATTGTCAATCAACCATGAACTCACGCCAAATTGCGTAAGGTCATTATTTCCGAAAATGCCTATCTCCAGGTCACCCATCCGTAAATCGTTCACGCTGAAATCGGTAATATTCAAACTGGAAGTTGGAAGGTAATTGCCATCTTTTTGGAGAATGTTCAAGAATCCGTCTACCGAACCATCAAGCTTTAGACTGTCTATGGCTGGAGTTATCTTATCCAGTGAAACTATTTTAAACTGAAGATCTAAATCCTTGTAGGTGGAATCAGCCAATTCTCCCCGTAATCTTATCTGCTCCCTATTGTTATTGTCCATGACCACATCCTCTATTCGAATGCTATCCAAGGTTTTATTCAGAATGACCTTGTTCTTATTATCCCCATCCTTGTTTAAGACCCAAGTGTTTCCCTTAAAATTAATATCAGATTTCTTCAATCCAATAACCGATTTGTTGTTCTCGTTAAAGGTGTGATAAAAATTAAGCTTATAGCTGTCGTCGTATCCCCTACCGCCTTTAAATTCCGTCCTAAAGAAGAGTGTGTCCTTCAACGTGGTGTTGATAAGATTAAAGTCCTTGACATCATAATAAATGGTGGACATATCCGCGACCGACACATAGGTATTAAAGAGCGGGTTTTTATTATCTATTTTTAATTCTATCTCATCAAAATCGTTCCCATAGGCCTTAATACTGGGGGATTTAAATGTGAGCTTAAAATCTCCTTCATCGGAAATGATGCTTCCCCTGATAAAGGTATTAGGGTCAAAAGCCACGTCGGGGAAAAACACGTCCACAATCTTGTTATATATCTTAAAATTGAAGTTGAGCCGCTGCCCTTCGGAAATCTCAAAAGGTTTGTAATTGGTATAAATGCTACCGATGGAGTTCTGGACCAGCTTACCAATTTCATTCACCTTGAATTTTCCACGAACATAGCCCGTAATAATATCTGGCGAATTAATTTCCACGGTTCTGACCGTATCCTGGTCAAAGGAAGAGGAAACGGCAAAATCATCAAAATAGTAGGTCTCGTTTTTATTCTGGTACACCGTATTGGAAAAACGCACCTGACCTATAATGTTGTCCAAGGTGCTGCCCTCAACATCCATGTTTAGGTCGCCTTTGAAAATAGAAACGCTATCATTGATAAAATTCATCCGCTTCAGGTCCGCATGGGCTACAGAAGCAATAAAATTGAACTTGTTTTCTCCATCCCCAAAATCGGCCAACCCTTTGAAACTGAATTTTACATTTTCGTCGTTGCTCACGAGAGAACCATCAAATAGTTGTTCCTTCAGAATCCCGGAAACCCTTAGATTGTTGTACTCATACCCGTTATATTCCAATTTATAGACCTCGCCTATGACCTCGGTATTCAGGTATTCGGCAATAAAGCCCTTGCCCTCTACATTTACATCCAGACTGGTCAATCCAAATTCCTCTTGGTCCGTAAAGTTGCCCAGGTCAAAATCGATAAGCGAAATAAATCCGATATAAGAGGCGTCGTCTATGGCCTGGATATTTGTCATCTGTAAATCCGAGTAACTGCTTCCAATGGCCGTATCCAAGTTCATTTGAACGTCCAAGGAAGTTTCAGTGACCTCCGCGTCTCCTCGAATAGTGAACTGCCCCAGTTTCTGGAATGATGATGGAATGTTCTTCCCCAAAATATTGGGCAATATGGAGCGTAACTGATAATAGCTGGAGGTTACCCTTTTCATATCGGCCCGCATTACGAATGGAGCTTCCTGACTGAACATATTGTTGAACTCAAAGTCCCCACGAATTCCAGTATTTCCGGCCTGAGCAAATAGGTCCTCCACTTGTAATCCATTGAGTACCCCGCTAAAGTTACCAGAAAACGAAACGGTCTTATTGGCCCCAAACTCGTCATAAAAGGTATTTACATCGTTCAGCGCAACGGTGGATTCCACAAATTGGGCATCCACATTCACCTTGTCCAAAAACTCGGCAAAGTCCTCCCGATTGTAGTTGAACACCAAATTTCCCTGTAAATGGGATTCTTTGGTGCGAATGTCCAAGGTGTCAAACCGCATCTGCTCCTTGGTATAGGTAAACTTGGTGGACAGGTTTTCCAACTGGATCCCGCGCTTGCTCAAAAAGGATAACTCCTCTATATCCAGTGTAACATCCGGACCCAAGATTTGGAAATCCTTGGCAAGCACTTCCAGGTTTACAAAGTCCAAGGTGGTGGGCCGCTCTAGATTTTCATCGACCAATTTAAAACGGCTACCTTCTATCTGTACCTCATCAGAAGCCAGAAAGAAAGGAGGGGTTCCCGGAGCACGGGGTTGCCCGTCATCCAATTTGGCCACAAAAACATCCAAGTTGGTCTCTGTTTCACCCTTATAGGTCTTTAGATTGAAAAATAGACCATTGACATCAATATCCCCAAACTCCATTTTTCCATTGGCCATATTCCGAAGGTTCAGAATAGAAGTGGAAAGTTTTTCGATATAGGCCAGGGTATCTTTTTTATAGTCCTCTACATAAATTCCCTTGAGACCCGTGTTTAGGTTGAATAAGGAAAGGCTCAAACGGTCTATGTTGATATTGGTGCCAAACTCTTCATTCAGGGATTTGGTGGCATAACGGGCCATTCGGGTCTGGACCGCTGGGATGGACAGAATCAAGGAGCCCAAGACCATAAGGAGCAGAATTGCCAAGAGCACACGGAGCAGTATTTTCCTTAATTTTTTGATAGGGCTATATGTTTTACCTTTGCTCGACCAATTTTTGTTCCAAAATCCGTGGCTACAGAAAAAAAATACATTCTTGCAATAGAATCTTCCTGTGACGATACCTCAGCAGCGGTATTGTGCAACACCAAAGTGCTGAGCAACGTAGTTGCAACCCAAGAAATCCATAGGCAATACGGAGGTGTTGTCCCAGAGTTGGCATCCAGGGCACATCAACAAAATATTGTTCCAGTGGTTCACCAGGCCTTGGCCAAAGCAAATATCGATAAAAAACAACTATCCGCCATAGCCTTTACCCGAGGTCCAGGTCTTATGGGGTCTTTATTAGTGGGCACTTCCTTTGCCAAATCGCTGGCATTGGGATTAGATATTCCGTTAATTGAGGTCAATCATATGGAAGCCCATATTTTGGCCCACTTCATTGAGGATGAAGATACCGGCCAACCAGAATTTCCGTTTTTGGCCATGACCATCAGCGGCGGACATACCCAAATTGTGAAGGTCAACAGCTATTTTGACATGGAGGTTCTGGGAGAAACGCTTGACGATGCGGTGGGCGAAGCTTTTGACAAGAGCGCCAAAATTATGGGTTTACCCTATCCAGGTGGGCCCTTGGTGGACAAATATGCACGGGAAGGAAATCCAGCTGCCTATCCCTTTCCCAAACCTAAGGTGGAAGGACTCAACTTTAGTTTTAGCGGATTAAAGACAAGTATTTTGTATTTTCTTCAACGGGAAGCCCGTAAAAATCCAGATTTTGTCGAGGAAAACATTAGGGACATCTGTGCCTCCGTGCAACATACCATCTTGGAAATCTTGATGGGCAAACTTGAGTTGGCCGTAAGGCAAACCGGGATACAACAAGTAGCCATTGGAGGCGGGGTTGCTGCCAATTCCGGAATCAGGGCCAGATTAAAAGATGCAGAACACACCAAGGGTTGGAAAACGTATATCCCAAAATTTGCCTATTGCACGGACAATGCAGCGATGATCGGAATTGTGGGTTACCTTAAATTCTTGGAGGGTAAATTCACGGACCAAAGTGTGGCGGCCAAGGCGAGGTATGCCATAGGTTCTTAATGTTCAGTTATGAATTGTGAATTTTAAGGGATATCAAACGAGTATTTAAAATTCAGCATTAAGCCTTACATCTTTGAACTTGAACTTGTTTTGGACACTCCCAGTCTTATATCTTGACTCTTGCTTCCTGTCTCCTTGGAATAGGATGTCAGCAATCAGAAATCAGTATTGTTGAACTTGAGTTTGAATTTGTTTTTGGATGGTTGGATTTTTGGATGCCCTGAGTCTTGTTTCTTGATTTTTAAGTCTTTTGAGAAATCAGAGGCCGGAAAGCAGAATTAAATATTTGAACTTGAGTTTAACTTAAACCTGTTTTTTGATATCCCGAGTCTTGTCTCTTAGTTCTTGCTTCTTGTCTCCGTGGAATAGGATGTCAGCAATCAGAAGTCAGTTTTTTTGGTTTTGAATCTTTGAGGTTGAATGCGAGTCCAATTGAACATTTAAAATTCAAAATTTAGCATTGATCCTTAGACTCATTGCTTCATTAACCATTTAGACTTTTATCACGTAACTTTACCCCATGGCATATAGCGAAGAACTTGTATCACGAATTCGGGTTGCGACCGCACTTTTCCCAGAAACTTTTACTGAAAAAAAGATGTTTGGAGGAATAGCATTTCTATTTCAAGGCAAAATGACGGTGGGCGCAATAAATGATGATCTTATGGTCAGGGTTGTTGGCGAAAAAATGGAGGGCACACTGCAACAGCAAGCAGTAAGACCTATGGATTTCACAGGGAAACCCATGAAAGAGTTTGTTTTTGTTTCCAAGGCGGGGTTCAACACCGAAGAACAATTACAACATTGGGTCGAGTTGGGAGTGGAACATGCCAAAAGTAAATTATAGCCTATGCAACTTTTCTACAACCCTTCGTTGGACAATAGTTTTAAGCAATTCTTCTTTTCATCCGAGGAAAGCAAACACATTATAAAAGTGCTTCGGAAAAAAGAAGGTGACCTGCTCCATATCACCAATGGCAAAGGGTATTTATATGAGGCCAAAATATTGTCTGCGGACCTTAAGAAATGTAAGGCGGAAATCGTATCTGAAAAGAAAAGTGTTCCCAAACGACACAGCTTGCACCTTGCCGTAGCCCCCACAAAAATGAACGATCGTTATGAGTGGTTTTTGGAAAAGGCGACCGAAATTGGAATAGATGAGATTACCCCGATCATTTGCGAACATTCAGAGAGAAAGGTGTTGAAAGCAGAACGGATGGAACGTGTATTGCAGTCTGCCATGAAACAGTCCTTGCAAACTTTCTTGCCAAAACTCAATCCCCCAATTCCCTTTAAAAAGTTTATGGAACTTCAGCCGAAGGGATTAAAGTTCATTGCCCATTGTGATGAAGGTGAAAAAATGGAGTTAAAACGAAAAGTAGCAGCGGACAAAGATGTTATCATCCTCATAGGACCAGAAGGGGATTTTTCAAAAGACGAAATTAATTTGGCCTTAGCAAAGGGGTATTTACCTGTATCACTGGGTAGAACCAGACTTCGCACCGAAACAGCCGCCTTGGTGGCCTGTACCACGGTTTCCATGTTGAACAACTAATCCAAGCCAACTTTGGCGGCAGCAGTAATATCCAAATTATCCGCTTCCACTAGTGCTATTAAGGTCAATTTATCGTTCCCGCGAACGATTTCAGGGACAGATAAAACACCTTTACCTTCCCTAGCTGATAGGGGTATATAATCTTCAGCAACAACAATATTGCTATTCTTCAAGGTCCTATTCCTGTTCTCCCCGCGGGTAACGGAAGTGGTGCGCTCATCCAGAACCAATACCGTCCTCAACAATTTGGTATCCACATCGCCTAAAACGGAATACTCAAAATCTATGGTGCCACCAGATTGCTTCACGTTTGTCAAGAGAACCTTGTTAGCGCTATTTCGATTTTTGTAGGCATCAACCTTTGTGAACAGTTTTGATGCATTGGAACCAACAAAGTGCTCCCTTCCGTTCACTACCATTTCCGGGGTATAATTGCTACTGTATCTAAATTTGCGATTGTAGTCCCGCTGTTTTTTAGTGTAGACCGATTTGCTAAAGGGGTCTTTCCATCCGATATAGTTCCAATAGTCCACGTGATAGGAAAGGGCAAAAACGGTTTCCGGAAACTGCTTCTTGGCCTTGTTCAAAAGCACATCCGCCGGAGGGCAGCTAGAACATCCCTGCGAAGTAAAGAGTTCCAAAACTACAACAGGCTCATAGGTTTCCTCCAGTACCTCTTTTTTGTCGTTTGGGACAACCGGTTCCACTGCAGCAGCGTATAGCGCTATCAAGGATATTCCAAAAAAGGCAAATGATGGAATTAGGATTTTTTTAAACATGAATGCTGTACATTTGGTTTATTGGTTAATCGCATTCTCATGAAACTACTTACCAAATCCTTGTTTATTTTAACTTTTTTTATGATTGCACTTGTCCAAGGTCAAGAGCTTGCCATACTGAAATACGGAGGCGGAGGGGATTGGTATTCCAATCCGACCGCGTTGCCCAATCTTATCAAGTTTTGCAATGGCAACATCGGGACCAAAATAGCAGCTAAACCAAAGACCGTGGAAGCTGGAAGCATAGGCATATTTCAATATCCATACCTCCACATGACGGGACATGGCAACGTCTTTTTCACGGAAGAAGAAGCCCAAAACCTGCGGACATACCTATTATCTGGGGGTTTTCTCCATATCGATGACAACTATGGTATGGAACCTTATTTGGTCAGGGAATTACAAAAGGTTTTCCCAGATAAGCAATTGGAAGAACTTGGAGGAGACCATCCAATATTTAGTCAACGGTTTAAATTTCCGAATGGTTTGCCCAAAATCCATGAACATGATGGGAAACGACCTCAGGCTCTTGGTATTTTTGACCAGGGCAGGTTGCTTTTAATTTTCACATTTGAGAGTGACCTAGGGGACGGTTGGGAGGACCCCGCTGTGCACAATGATCCCGAGGAGGTGCGTTTAAGGGCCCTTCAAATGGGAGCCAATATTGTTGAATATGCATTTAAAAGCTAACAGATGACATCAAAAACCATTGCAAATGGAATCCTTAGGGCGGTTGCCATAATCGTTGGAATCGTACTTCTGTGTTACTTTCTTTTTAAAATCCAGTCTGTCCTTGCCTATTTGGCCATTGCGGCGGTCATTGCCCTATTGGGGAGACCCGTGGTCATTTTTTTACGTAGAAGGCTTAAGTTTCCCAATACCCTTGCAGTAATAGTAGCTATGGTTTTTATGCTGGCAATATTTTTGGGCATACTCGCCCTTTTTATTCCATTGATTTCCGAGCAGAGTAAAAATCTGTCCCTGTTGGATATTGACGCCTTAAAAGGGGACATCAATACGCTCTACCATCAAATATTGGAATATTTTGGAGCCACAACAGATAGTGTTACCCATCTGATAGAGGATTCCGATTTGGAAAAAAATGTGTTGGAAGGTCTAGATCTCGGTTTTATTCCCAACTTTCTTAATTCGTTTTTGAACGTCCTTAGCAATTTTAGCATTGGATTATTCTCCGTTCTTTTTATCTCCTTTTTCTTTTTAAAAGACAGCAAGCTGTTCCAAAACGGTATGCTGACTTTTGTTCCAGATCACAAGGAAGGTAATCTGGTTGCCTCGGTGGATAAGATCAATAATCTGCTTTCGCGATATTTTGCGGGTATACTTTTACAGCTTTTTATTCTCTTTGTGATCTACACCATTGCGCTGTTGATCGTGGGTGTCGAAAATGCTATCGTAATCGCATTTCTTTGCGCTCTTTTCAATATCATTCCGTACATAGGTCCAATTATTGGGGGAGCCATAATGGTGACCCTTACCATGACCAGTTTTTTAGGTGCTGATTTTAGTACTGTAATTCTTCCAAAAGCACTTTATGTACTTCTCGGTTTGGTGATTGGCCAGCTTATTGACAACTTCTTTTCCCAGCCCTTTATTTTTTCCACAAGTGTAAAATCACATCCCTTGGAAATCTTCTTGGTCATCATTATAGCCGGACTCATTTTCGGGGTAGTGGGAATGGTGGTGGCAGTGCCCGGATATACCGCAATAAAAGTGATTTTGAAGGAGTTTTTAGCGGAAAACGAGGTTGTGAAAAAGCTAACGAAAAACTTATAGTAATTATTTGAATAAGTTAATTTTAAATACTGGTGTTCAAGATTTTATAAAAGAAAATTTAAATACTGACATCGTGTCAGTTTTGTTAAAAAAGCTACTATTTAATGGGATTGCCCAAAAAGAGCTCGCCCAACAGCTTGAATCCCGAAAAAGGGCACAAGAAAAGTTACCCACTTGGTTTAATTCAGACGGGATTTTTTACCCAAAAAAACTACATCTGGAACAAACAAGTTCTGAAATTACCGCTCACTATAAATCAAGATTGGTCAATGGAAATACCTTGTTGGATCTTACCGGTGGTTTAGGTGTGGACAGCTATTTTTTTTCGAAGAAAATGGATTGGGTAACACACTGTGAAATGAATGCTGAACTCAGCGAAATTGCAATCTATAATTTTAAGGTTTTGGGGTGTGAAAACATAGAAGGTGTTACCGAAAATGGATTGGACTATCTAGCTGAGAAACCTAGGGAATGGGACTGGATTTTTATCGACCCCTCAAGACGAAATAACGAGAAGGGAAAAGTCTTTCGTTTGGAAGATTGTTTGCCAAATGTGCCCCGGCTTCTTCCCTTGATTTTCCAAAAAACCAAAAATGTACTTATCAAAACTTCTCCCCTGTTGGATATTGCCCAAGGTATTTCTGAATTACAATTTGTAAAAGAGGTGCATGCGGTAGCCGTGAAAAATGAAGTCAAGGAATTGCTCTTTGTTTTGGAAAAGGATTTTTCCGGGGAAATCGAAATCAAAACTATTGATCTTAAAAAAGATAAGGAAATACAATTCGATTTTAGGATGATTGGGGAAAACCAAGTGACTGTCCTTCTTGGTCCTCCGGAGAACTTCCTCTATGAACCTAACGCTGCAATTTTGAAATCAGGTGGTTTTAAATCCATAGGAGCACATTACGGATTGAAAAAACTACATCCACATTCCCATTTATATACCTCGGAAACACTTGTGGATTTCCCCGGACGAAGATTTGAAATCCTTGAAGTACTACCCTACTCCAAACACGCCTTGAAACGGATGTCCATCCAAAAGGCGAACATCACCACTAGGAATTTCCCTCTTTCCGTTGCAGAGCTTCGGAAAAAACACAAGATTACAGATGGGGGTGAGCTCTATTTGTTCTTTACTAAATCTATCAATGACAATTTAATGGCTATAATAACTCGTAAATGTGATTGACTTCAATTTGATTTTCTTATAACATCATTCAGTAGCACAATCCCATTTAAAATCAGCCACCTTATCATTGGAGCCGGCCGACAAGTTATAATGCCACCATTCCGTTCTAATGGACCAAAACCCATGTGATTCCATGGTTTCCTTCAAAAGTGTCCGGTTATCTAAAATTTCTTGGGGTAGGTCCGTATTGTCATGATATGCCCTTTTTCCAAAAAAGTCAAAATCGGTACCCATGTCAAGTTCGTTGCCTTCCATATCCACCAAAGTGATATCCACGGCTCCTCCCTTATTATGGATAGATCCCTTGACTGGATCGGCCACATATTGGGGATTGGGCACAATTTCCCACATCTTGTATTGGACGGAATTAGGTCGATAGCAATCAAAAAATTTAATCTTCACATCTTTCGACATGAAATCCCGGTTTGCAGCAATTAATGCCTTTGCGGTTTTTACCCGGGTATAACATTCGGCACAGTCGTACACCTTTGCCTTTAAAAAATTATTCTCGGTTGCGTAGCGCATGTCGTATGCAAAATCGTTACTGAAATCTGCTAAGCGCACAAAGGTGGTGTCCGCCAAGCCTTCAAAAGATTTTAAAGCCTTTTCCTGAACGGGGACCTTTATTACCGAATCAACTGCAACTAGAGTATCCGTGGCTTCAGTATTTCCCGAAATAAAACTTACCGATGAGTTGCCGTTTCGTTTACAGGCTAAAAATGCAAGTATTAAAAAGAGCCCTATCAACTTTTTCATTTCTTCCTTTTTTGTTGGTTAAACCATGAATACAAGGAGTCATTGGCATACGCCCTGCTCCAAGAATTATGTCCTACGCCCTCGTATCTGGTATAGCGCACATCATAATTCATTTCTTTGAGCTTCCTAACCATTTTGTCAGACTCAGACACGGAAATCACCTCATCTTTATCTCCATGAAATACCCAGATAGGCATATTCTTATCAATCCAATGGGCATACGGCAGGGGAGCCATTCCACAAACCACGGCCATGGCGGCGAATTTTTTGGGGTATTGGGTGGCCAGTTCCCAAGACGCACCTCCACCCCGGCTTAACCCAGTAAGGTAAATTCTAGATTCGTCGATTCTGTTTTGGGCAACAACCGAATCCAACAATTGGATAACGGCTTGGGTGCTCCACCATTTTCTCTTGTGAGGATTCTGAGGAGCAAGCACCAAAAATGGAAATTGTTTACCCTCGACCAGCATTTTAGGAGGTCCGTTTTCTTTTAACTCGGATAGATCTCCCCCAGCTTCTCCCCCCCCATGCAAGAAGAGTAATAATCCAAACGATTTATCGGGATTGGATTCGTAGTCTTGGGGATAATACAGATAATATCTGAGATTTTCCTTGGAAACCGTTTCTATTTCATCCTCTATTAAATGGGACTGGGCCGAGCAGGATTGCATTAAACACATTCCAATGAACGCTACCAACAAATTTCGAAATTGGGGTTTTCGCATGCTCCAAGTTACAAAAGTTTATCGGCGATTTCCTTCCAAGAATTTGCACGCTCAAAACCATTGGTATTTACATTATGCGGTGAGGTAAACAAAATGGAGCGTCCTTCAAAGCTTTCCAAGTTATAGGTTCTGTCGTCTATCAAAATGTCGCCCTTAAGGATGTATTTATGCCCACATAGGATTCTTCGCTGCCAAGGGATAAAAGGGAAAAATTCGTCCAACCATTCTGATTTCTCCTTTAAGGAATTGGGAAACTGCATGGCCGCGGAAGCGATATAGAGTTCATATTTTTTATTAAGCTCTTCCATGATTTCTTGACTGTCCTTTATCACCTTTAAATCCCTGAAAAAGCCCGGTTGCCATGCATGGTCTTTCATAAATGAGGCATGTTCCATGGGGACAGCCTCCCACGCCTCCTTACCGTTATATTCCTCATGGCTCAGTTGTATTCCATATTCCTCATAATATAGGTCCAAATGGGCCACATAGGTATCAGCCACCACCTCATCCATGTCAACAAATAGCGTCATAAGCAAAATTTAAAGCTCGAAGGAATGAAAAAACCTCGCATCTTCAAAGCCCAAACGGAAATATAATGGTTAATTAACCCTCTTTAATTATTTATTGGTAAGCTCTATGGTTTTTATCCACTTTTCTGGTGGAGTCCCGCTCAATTAGACTGGTTTTAACCAATTTGGTAGTAAAAGGCATATCGCCTTCATAAGCCAGTCTATCCATAAGGATGTTGGCTGCCAACTCACCTATGTATTTCCCATGTTGACTTACCATGGTAAGTGCTGGGGACACATATTTTGACAGGCGTCCGTTAGTGAATCCCACTATGGAAATTTGATCGGGTACGTCAATACCTTTCATTTTTAGAATATTCAAAGTGTCCACGGCAGTCATCTCGTCCAGTGCAATTATTGCATCCACGGCAATCGAATCCAACAACAAGGAAATCAAAATTTCCAAGTCGTCCGCCCCCCCTACTTTTACCACCATCTTGTCATCATAGTCCAATCCCATTTCTTGCAATGCTTCACGATATCCCTCCACTCTAAGTTTCCCAACACTTGAATTAAATATGGACGATACGATGGCTATTTTCTTGCACCCGGTCTGTAGCAGGTATTTTGTGGTCTTGTAACCTGCCTCAAAATCATCCACAACAATTTTATCACATTCCACCTTATCCGTTACCCTGTCGAACATGACCATTGGTATCTGGTTCTCCATAACATCCAAAATGTGTTGTAAATCACCCTTGGCCTGTGTTTGCTCTGCCAAAGACATGATAATTCCATCCACAGTGCCAGCACTAAGGAGTTTCATCGTCTGTTGCTCCTTGATAAAGGATTCATCCGAAACACAGCTAATGACCGTGTAGCCCCTAGAGTTTGCGGTTTTTTCAATACCATAGAAAACTTGGGTGAAGAAATAATTGAGAATATTGGGCACGATCACACCAATGGTATTGGTACTTTTCTTGAGAAGGCTCAAGGCAATGCGATTGGGACGATAATGGTGTGCCTTGGCATACTGGCGGATTTTCAACTTAACATCCCTGCTAATTTCATGACTGTCATTGATGGCCTTGGACACCGTGGAAATGGACACCCCAAAATGGTCAGCTATGTCTTTTAAGGTGATTTTTTTCATTCCCTTTTACTTTTTCCCCGAAATACCTATCCAACGAAGTATGCCAAAATTAAAACAACAACAACAATCAAAAGTATGGAAAGTACAATGTCTATAATAGCCACACTGTCCTTGTTGTGTTTGCGGTCCTCTGTTGTCAAGGTACCAAAAGAAAGTCCGGATATTGCAGCATAATCCGGAGGGTTGGTCGCCAGGCTCACCGCAATGCACAGTACAACGGAGAATAAAAACATGAATATTGCCATGTGGGCAAAATTAATAGTGGCAAAGGCCAACAACGGTCCTGTTAACTCAGCCTCATAGATTTCAGCTAAAATGCGCAGGGCGGCCATCACAAGTCCGGCAAAAAGAGTAACAATGGCCGCTTTTGAATTTACCCTTTTCCAAATGATGCCCAACAAGAACACCGCTGTAATGGGTGGCGCTATATAGGACTGGACACTCTGCAAATATTGATACAGTACCCCGCTACCAATTTTATTCATAATGGGTATCCATATAATTCCCAAAATAACTACTATTGACGTGGCAATCTTTCCGATACGAAGTAGTTTGCGCTCTTCGGTAAAGGGCTTTAATTTCTTATAGATATCAATCGTGAAAATGGTAGAGCAACTATTGAACACGGAAGCCAAGGAACTCATTAATGCTGCCATAAGCCCTCCCGCCACCAGACCTTTAAGACCTACCGGCAAGAGTGTCTTCACCAAAACCGGAAATACTTGATCGCTTTTTTCATAGGAAAGCACCCCTTGTTGGGATAAGGCATATGCTATGATACCAGGAATTAGAAAGATGAAGATCGGGAGAAGTTTTAAATAGGCCCCAAAAATAGCTCCACGACGCCCAATCTTGATATTGTTTGCAGCCAATGTACGTTGGACGATATATTGATCGGTACACCAATACCAAATCCCGACTATGGTGCCTCCAATGAGCATTCCTGTCCATGGAAAGTCCGGATCGGAAATAGGTCGCCACATATTAAAGTGTTCGCTTCCCGCAACCGATCTTAATTCTTGCCACCCCCCTACTTCTTGAAGTCCCAAATAGGTAATGACCAAAGAACCTGCAATCAAAATAATGGTCTGGAGGGTTTCCGTATAAATGACGGCCTTCATGCCACCAATAATGGTATACGCCCCAGTAAAAACCACAATGCCGATGGCTCCATACCAAAAGGGGATTCCAAGAAGTTCAGATACTACAATCCCTCCGGCATAAATGGTCACGGATACTTTGGTGATCACATAACCCACCAAGGAGAAGACGGAGAGGAACCATCTAGAACGGCTGTCAAAGCGTTTCTCCAAGAACTCTGGCATGGTGAAAGCCTTACTCCGGAAATAAAATGGAAGAAAAAGCCATCCCAACAACAACACGATCCAGGCGTGCAGTTCATAATGGGCCATTGGCATTCCAGATTCCGCTCCTGTTCCTGCAAGTCCCACTACATGTTCCGAGCCAATATTGGAGGCGAAAATGGAAGCTCCGATAACAAACCAACCCACGTTTCTTCCAGCCAGAAAATAATCTTCCGTGTTTTTATTCTTTTGAAGGACGACCCAAATGGCAACCCCAATAAGCGCTGCCAAGTAAGCCCCCAATACCCACCAATCCGCTGTTTCCAATATTGATTCCATATCAGATAGTTTTAGGTATACTGGTTCAAAATGTTTTCAAACAATTCCTGTTTTCCGCTTATTTGCTCAGGTTCTCCTTTGGAAGAAGCATAATCGTACAAATCGTTCAAGCTGAGCTTGCCGGCGGTAAATTCCGCTCCTTTTCCCTTGCCAAAGGAAGCGTATCGCTTGTCCAACAAGTTTTCATAAGGTGAGTTTTGAAGTACGGCATCAGCTACCAAAAGGGCCCTGGCAAAGGTGTCAGCACCGCCAATATGGGCCAGGAAAATATCCTCCAAATCCGTGGAGTTTCTTCGGGTTTTAGCGTCAAAATTAATTCCACCTCCCTGTAGTCCTCCTGCCTTTAGAAAAACCAGCATGGCCTCGGTCGTTTCCAAAACATTATTTGGGAACTGATCGGTGTCCCATCCATTTTGATAATCTCCCCTGTTAGCGTCAATGCTTCCCAACATTCCTGCATTGGCAGCTACAGTAAGTTCGTGTTGGAAGGTATGTTGGGCCAAAGTAGCATGGTTCACTTCTATGTTCAGTTTAAAATCATCCTGAAGTCCGTAAGCATTAATGGTATTGATACTGGTGGCGGCATCAAAATCGTATTGATGTTTGGTAGGCTCCATAGGCTTGGGTTCAATGAAAAAGGTTCCTTTAAAACCCTGGCTTCGGGCATAGTCCTTGGCCATGTTTAGGAACCGCCCGATGTTATCCTGTTCCATCTTCATTTGGGTGTTGAGCAAGGACATATAACCCTCTCTTCCACCCCAGAAAACATAGTTTTCCCCATCTAGTGCTATGGTTGCGTCCAGTGCAATTTTCACCTGTGCCCCAGCATGAGCTACCACATCAAAATTAGGGTTGGAAGCGGCGCCGTTCATGTATCTGGGATTGGAGAAGCAGTTCGCCGTTCCCCAAAGCAATTTTACTCCGGAGTCTTTTTGTTTTTCCTTCAAATAATCTACTACTGTGTGAATTCTTTTTTCGGACTCGGACAGCCTGTCTGCTTCATCGACCAAATCAAAATCATGGAAACAGTAGTAACCAAAACCCATTTTAGTAACAAATTCAAAAGCTGCATCCGCTTTGTCCTTCGCCGCCTGTATAGGGTCTGAGGCAGAGGCCCACGGGAATTGTTTGGTTCCAGGTCCAAATGGGTCCCCTCCGGTTCCGCATAGGGTATGCCAATAGGCCATTGCAAACTTAAAATGATCTCTCATGGTTTTTCCAGCAACCACCTTGTCTGGATTGTAAAATTTAAATGCCAAGGGGTTGTCCGACTCCCGACCTTCATATTTAATCTCGCCAATTCCTTTAAAAAACTCTTTATCTCCAAGTAGTGCCATCTGTTTATGCTATTTGTTCATGATTAGTTCCAGTTCTTTTTTCCAATTTTCGTATGCCCTTTTATACTCTGTTTTGTCCTTAATGGGTGTAAATGTCTTGACATGATCGTTTTTCATATAGCCCGAAAATGCTCCGTAGCCATTTTTATAAATGGTGCAGGCTCTAGCCGCACCTATAGCCCCGGTGGTATCGTAGATTTCGATTTCTTGTTCAATAAGTGTGGAGATGGTATTGGCAAATATTTTCGATCGGAAGAGGTTATCGTTACCTGCTCGCAGTACCTCAGCTTTGATTCCGTCAGATTTCATGATTTCAACACCATAAACAAAGGAAAAGGCTATGCCTTCCAACGCGGCCCTGCAGATATGGGCTCTTGAGTGTCTGTTTAGATTAAGATTCACGATTCTCGTTCCAATATTTTGGTTCAGAAGCATGCGCTCAGCACCATTACCAAAGGGGATTATGCAAACACCATCGGCCCCAACTTCCGCCTCGCTGGCCAATGTATTCATCTCATCATAGGATGAAACTGCTAAATTATTCAACAGCCATCGGTATTGGATTCCGGCTCCATTAATGCATAATAGTTTTCCAATATTTTGCACTTGGCCCCTTTTGTAGTTGACGTGGGCAAAATTATTTACCCTTGAACTCTCTTTTACAGAAAGATTATCAGTGACCGCGTACACCACGCCCGAGGTACCTCCTGTAGCCGCCACTTCACCCGGATGAAATACGTTGAGAGACAATGCATTGTTGGGTTGGTCGCCGGCCCTATACAAAATTGGTGTGCCTTCCAAAAGTCCACTAAGCTCAGATCCTTTTTTTGAAACCACGGCCTGGACCCCAAAAGTATCCACCACATTTGGAACCAAATCATTGGAAAACCCGTGATGTTCCATTACATCCTGTGCTAATTTATCGTTGATGAAATCCCAAAATATGCCCTCTGAAAGTCCGGAAACGGTGGTGTTGATTTCTCCAGAAAATTGAAATGCAATATAATCCCCCGGTAGCATGAACTTAGCCGTTTTCTCGAAGATTTCCGGCTCATTATCCTTGACCCATCTCAATTTGGAAGCAGTAAAGTTGGCCGGGGAATTCAAAAGGTGTTTGTCACACTTTTCCTTGCCAATTGCCTCATAGGCCTTATTCCCTGTAACTACGGCTCGGCTATCGCACCAAATAATGGATTTACGAAGGGGTGTTCCATTCTCATCCACAATGACCAAGCCATGCATTTGGTATGAGATTCCTATCCCCAGGATATCTTTTCTGGAAACACCAAGATTTTGCTTTATTCTATGTATACCCTCACAAACATGATTCCACCACATCTCCGGCTCTTGTTCCGCCCATCCTTCTTGAGGTGCATCAATAGTCATCTCCTGCTCAGGTTGTTGTACAACACCGAGGCTTCTTCCTGATTTTATTTCGACCAGTGCGATTTTAACAGAGGAGCTTCCTACGTCTATTCCTAAATAATACATGGATTGTTCTGGAGTTGGTCTTCTTCAAATGTAAAAAATGCAACGTCCAAAACGGGAGTTTTCAGGATAGTAAATGTAAAAATCAAAAAGGCAAATACCGATTCAGTAGTAAAAAAATAGATTTAAATACCTGATTACAAGCTGTTTAACTTTTTTTCGTGAATAACGAAATTTTACGAAAGGGTTTTCGTAAAATGTAAGGTGACAAGAGTTAATTTAGACCTTAGTTTTACAGTTCTGACTAAAGTGGCTCCAATCGGTAAATGGCTCCCCCGTCCACTCCTATATAAATCAATCCATCTGGTGCCTGCCGAACTACGCGGATTCGCTTACCGAAATCCTGTAATATCCGCTCCTCATGAACTACTCTTCCATTTTCCAGCACCAATCGATTTAAATGGGTCAATGCCATCGCCCCAATAAACAGATTTCCCTTCCATGCCTTGAACTTATCTCCTGTATAAAATTCCATTCCGCTAGGAGCAATTGAAGGGGTATAAAAGTGAACAGGTTGCTCCATTCCCTCTTTATGGGTTATTCCTGCGCCAATCGGCGTGTCATCATAGTCTATCCCATGGCAAATGACAGGCCAGCCATAATTTAAACCTGGTTTCACCAAATTAAGCTCATCGCCGCCCTTGGGACCATGCTCATGTATCCAAAGTTGTCCTGTTTCAGGATGCAGGGTGAGTCCCTGAGGATTTCTATGCCCATAACTCCATAGTTCCGGTTTTGTGCCTGGCCTACCTAAAAACGGGTTATCGCCCGGAATGCGGCCATCTTCGAGAATGCGCATTACCTTGCCCAGGTGGTTTCCCAAAGTTTGTGAGGAATCCATTAGATCGTAACGATCTCCCATGGTGAAATATAGATGGCCCTTCTTCAAAGCCATTCTTGAACCGTAGTGACTGGGGGAGCGGTAAAATGGGAAAGCCGTGAAAATGCGCTGTATGCCTACCAAAGAATCTCCCTTTAACCTGGCCCTATCAATGGCCATTGAACTACTTGTGGAGTCTCCAATAGAGTGCGAAAAATACAACCACTTGTTGTTTTCAAAATTAGGGTGCAGCAAAATATCCAAAGCTCCGCCATCACCCCTCGAATAAGATTTTGGAACACCGGTAAGAACTGTTTTATGACCTGTTTGGATTTCCACACGAATCAGCTCACCTGAAAACCTATTGGTCACCAAAATGTCCCCGCCCGGAAGAAAATCCATTCCGAAAGGCACACGGATGCTATCTGCAATCTTACGTAGTTTAAAGTTTACTTCCTCGCTCTTAAATACGGGTATTTCTTGCGTTGGGTGGCAAGAGCCAAGAACACACAACAAACAGAGCAAAATAAAAAGGATTATATGGTTTCTAAATCGCATAAGCATGGAACATTAAGTCCTGGAAGATTTCCTTTTTTTTGTTGATGCCCTAACCGATTTGGATGCAACTCTGATGGATTTATAAATCAACAAAGTATGAAGGCCCCGATTATGTGTATTATAACTTCTGTTTGAAATTCCCTATTTTGTAATCAATCTAATAGACCGCCATAACCCATGTACACACGCAGAATATTTCCCATAAAAGGAGTCATCCACTGGACCAGAAGACATATATTCTTGTTTATTCTACTCTCAACAATCCCTGTATTTCTTTTTGAGGTTTTGCGATGGAAATGGTTGCACGTGCCATGGCTTCCGCTCGGCGTTTTGGGTACAGCGGTTGCCTTTATCGTCAGTTTTAAGAACAATGCTTCTTATGATCGACTCTGGGAAGCTCGCAAAATATGGGGAGGAATTGTAAATGCTTCCCGTTCTTGGACCATAATGGTGAAAGATTTTGTAACCCCAGAGCACTCCAAAAAACCTATAAGCGCTGATGAGCTTAAAGCTATAAAACGGGAATTGGTGCACCGACATGTAGCTTGGCTAACTGCGTTACGGTACCAGCTTAGAAAAGACAAACCCTGGGAAACCCATCTTAAAAACCAAAAATCCAATCGGGAATTCAGGGCAGCCCAACTTACGGTTCTCGAGGATACTGTGCCCATCGGGGAAGTAATCGCTCCTTACATTTCGAAGGATGAAATTGATGAAATTTTTGCCAAAGGCAATCAGGCTTCCCAACTATTGGGAATACAATCCCGGCGTCTTGGTGAATTGATGCATCAAGGCCTGATTGAAGACTTCCGGCATATGGAAATGATGTCCATGTTAACTGAGTTCTATGCTCTCCAAGGAAAAAGTGAACGGATAAAGAATTTTCCGTATCCTAGGCAGTTTGCTACCCTAAACTATGTTTTCGTATGGATTTTTGTACTATTGATTCCTTTTGGGATCATGGAGGAGTTTGAGGCCATAGGCGACAAAATTGTACTGTATCTTGAAGTAAACCCGGCCTATTTCCAATTCACCCAAAACCTACAATTATTTATTGGAAAGCACTTTGTTTGGTTCTCTATTCCCTTTAGCGCCTTAATTTCCTGGGTTTTTCATACCATGGAAGCCATAGGGGAAAATACGGAAAACCCCTTTGAAGGAGGACCAAATGATGTTCCCATTACCGATATGAGTCGGGGTATTGAAATTGATATCCGACAACTTATTGATGATACGGATATTCCTGCTCCCTATCAGTGGAAGAACGATATTGTGATGTAAGGGGATAGAAAAACGTTAACCCGCGGTTTTTAGTGCTGTTGCAACAAGAACATTAAATTTTCACCATGTCCTCGAAAGTTGGATTAGTTTGTAAGCAATATCTAGTAATGTTTAAATAAACGACTTCTAATTAATGTTACCCCGTAAATAGCATCAAGAGTTGTCAAACAAGAGAATTCCCGTTGTCGTTAATTAGGAATATCAATTGGTCTGATGTTTATTTTGTTTATGAAATTATGAAAAGAAGGTTTGGAATAGATAATTTTAAAAAACGATGATGAATTTTCTAAAAAAATATTTGGTAGCCATCCCAACCTCAAATTAGTAGATATGATAATGAGCTAAAGAGCTATTCAGTTGCTTTGCATCATCGTACTGATTATTGTAATTGTTTTTAATTTTTCTTAAAAAGCTTCAGAATAAACACATCACCTTCTTTGATTTCCCGACATCAAAAAATTTGTAATCGTTTATCTTTATGAAATAACGGAATAGAGAATAGGTTCCGTTTAAATCAAAAGTCCTCCATATGCCTAGTGTTTTTGGGAAAATTCGGCGAACGCTGTTAAAGGAAAATAGATTTAGCAAGTATTTACTTTACATCATAGGTGAGGTGGTACTTGTGGTTATTGGAATTTTAATTGCGCTTCAAATCAATAATTGGAGCGAGACTAGAAAGCGAAGTGCGGAAGAGCAGAGGTTACTGGTTGCCTTGGTAGAAGATTTTGAACAGAACAAAATCAGAATTGAGGAAGCCATAAGTAGGGAAAGAGACATGATTGAGATGAGCAGGTCCTTAATTGCTGCCATGCAATCGAATCAAAAGGTTGTGAACAAGGATTCGGTCAGATTCTGGGTTGCTTCGGGGGCTAAATCCTGGTGGAAAGCGCAATTTGTCACAGGAACTTATGATGCGATGGTAAGTTCCGGTAAGATTGATATCCTGGAAAGTGATGACCTGAAAAGAATATTATCACAATTTGCAGCTGATATCAATTCAGGTTTTGAGGACCATGATGAATCCATGAGCTATTTGGTCGAAATGAACAGAATATCAGCCGATGTGGCTCCTGCCCTACTTCATGATATTCAACGGGAAAAACTTGGCGTCTTATTAAGTTATGAAGAACTTGATGAGCCAGTTGAGAAATTAATTACAAATAATGTCTATCTGGGATTATTGATTTCGAAGACATGGCTAGAAACACTCAGAGTTGAATATCAAGAAAAACTACTGACCTACATTGATGAAATACTGACTATTTGCAAAGCACAACAAAACAAATAATCAAGTGAAAAAAAATATAAGGCAAGCATCATTAATTGTCCTATTGGGTATTTCTTTTTTTTCGTGTAAAAAAGAAGGCACAGTCCAAAATTCTTCAAGCTTTGAAGTTTTAAAGGACTCGCTATCCTCTGAGTTGACGCAAATTCATAAGCAAGGAAGTATAAAGGGATTCGGTGTTGCAATCGTAAATGAAGACACCACGCTGTATGCCAAAGGGTTTGGCTATGCTAGACTTGATCATAAAAAAGCCTATACCAAACACACTATACAAAACATAGCTTCTGTTTCAAAGACGCTTATAGGTATTTCCCTGTTGAAAGCACAAGAAATGAACAAGCTTAATATCGAAGACCCGGTAAACAACTATTTACCTTTTGAAGTATTCAATCCCTTTTATCCAGAGGATACGATAACCATTAAGCAGTTAGCTACGCATACTTCCTCCATCCAAGACGGGGATTTATATGGAGAGAAATCGTATATTCTTGAGAGCGCAAAAGATACCATAAAAATCAAGTCGATACCGAGCGCGGAGGGGTTCAATGCTCCCGAATCAGACATGGACATGGGAACATTTCTCCAAAGCTTTTTATCAACAGAGGGTAAATGGTACCAGCAGACGAGTTTTTTAGAGAACAGACCTGGAGAACACTACGAGTATACTAATGTTGGCGCCACCTTGGCACCCTACATAATTGAAAAAGTTACAGGGAGTCCATACGACAATTTCACCCAAAAACATATCTTGGACCCCTTGGAAATGACTTCATCCGGATGGAAGTTAACCGAACTGGACACAACACAGCTTACCTCACTTTTTACCGTTGACGGTAAACGAATTCCCAATTATAAATTAATCACCTATCCAGACGGTGGTCTAATAACTTCGGTCAATGACAAAGCAAAATATCTTTCTGAGATTATTAAAGGGTTTTCAGGAAATGGCAAACTATTGACAGAAAAGAGTTATAAACTTTTCTTCAGCGAGTTTCTTTCCGACGTCAATTTTGACGGGGAACGAGACACAGATAGACCCTTTGATGATGAATATAACAGTGGACTCTTTATTGGTCATACGCCTATCGGACAAATAGGCCACATGGGTGGAGATCCCGGTGTGTCAACGTTTATGTTTTTTAATCCAAATTCGAAAACTGGAAAGTTACTATTTGTAAATACGGATCTTGATGAGAAAGGTGCTGATCAATTCTACTCCATATGGAACAAAATGGGGTTATATGAGAAGGGCATGAGCGAGAAAATTAGCCATTAAAGTCAAAAAAATCTAATGCAATTTCTGAAAAATGCTAAAAAAGTTGACAAAATCGGTTTTATCTTTTTAGTCTCTGTATTACTATGTGTAACTATATTTCATCTTATAAAAAACAAGAGTGTAGCTGATAATCGAACCCACACAATAGGAAAAATCGCTAAACTAAAACATATAAAGAAATCTAGTTATTACTTGAAATACACCTATCTAGTTGATGGCAACAAATATATTGGAAAATGTGGGGTCCGGTATTTTGAGTGCTCTAGTGAAAATCACTGTATTGGTTCTGAAATAGATGTATTCTATTCATCCGTAGAACCAAAATATTCACAAGTCGACTTAAGGCAATTTGAGAAATATAAAACTGAGATTTATTTAATCGAATAAACCCAGAATATGAACTACCGTGCACAAAATTCTGACATATAATTTCTAATTAATGTTACCTCGTAAATAGCATCAAGAGTTGTCAAACAATCGGATTTCTTTAAAAGAAAAAGTAATACACATACCCATTTTGACAATATTTGGGTTGATATACACAATAACAGGTATTATGTATTTGATCACTGGGAAAAGTTTTTTACCAGGTAAGCCTTGGGGAGGATATATTGGTTTAGGGGTGTTTTTGATAGGTCCCATATACATATTAGTAGGAATTGTTTTGAGGGTAAGCTTTGAAGACAAAAATTTGCTGACCAAAATAGAATCCCTGCTAGTAATAATAGGAATACTAGTTGGTCTAATGTTCATTTAGCTTTTTAAATCATGAAAATAAATATTGATATCTCATAAGTTCCAAAAAAAGACCTTGTTTATTGAGAGATGTGAAATTGTTCCAAAAATAGCATCAGTTAGAAACATGGTAGCGGGTCTGGTTTTACTTTCTATATTTTTATATGGCTGTTTCACATAAAAACCACCTGAATCATTTAAAAATCATCATGGCCAAGTGTCTATGCCTAGGGAAGAATTTCAGTGCAATTGTTTATTTCAGTGCATATTGGAAGTAAGAGTAATCCCTAATTATCTTGTCGGCCAAATGTTCAATTTTTTGATGATTCGGGTGGTTTTGATAATTTTTTAAAAACGTCTTTGATTGGAATGTCATATCAACTACAACATCATGACCGTCTACCGAGTTTTCAACCTTGGCAATACTGACATTTTCTAGGCCTTCAATTTTAGAAGGTAGATTTTCGAAGAGTTCTAGGAAAGCTTCTTTCTCGTGGGTTTCTGTAACTTCTGACCATGTATAAAGCAAAACATGATGGAATTCAGTGCGTTTTTGGCAAGCAGTTGAGCAACAAAAAATCAAGAAAATGTAGATAAATCCTTTATTCATAGGTATGTCGGTCTAACGCTTGAACCTTTAGTCTTTGGGTTGGGAATATGACACGTTGGATAGGGTAGGTAGTAGTTGATAGTCCGCCATAAGAACGCCCCATTGCCCTCCTGGCTCAAAGGCTTCTTTCCACAAACGGACTGGCCCGTATGGCAGCATTTCCCCTAGAAAATGGGTCTCTGCATGATTGTTGGACCGCCCATAAGCCACTGGATTTCCCTTTGGATCGGTTGCTATCCAAACCACGAATTCTCCATCAATATAAAAAATGATCCTATCCTCTTTAATCTCATAGGTGAGATGGGGGTCATTGGAGGCAATAAGGTGGAAAATTCGCGTAGGTATTCCTGGCCAAAAAGAACGGAAACCATTAACCATCTGCTCGTCCCATGCTGTTACCTGATTATTTTTTGAGGTCCAACCGCGGTCAACGTTCAAGACTCTTATTTCATTTAGTTCTACATTATTGCTTACCATCATAATCCTAGGTTGCTCAAAATCAATCCAAAATTCCCTTACCAAAGGCAATTTATACCTACTAACATGGGCAATTTCCAGCATATAAAACCCTCTGGCCGTTCGCCAAGCGTTCTCATCACCAACAGCTTGCATTAGATTATCAATGCGTTCCGGTCTTTCGGAGTTTGACTCTTGACCATTTCCATACCAACACATTACTGTTCCAAGGAGAAAAATCAAAGTTTTTTTCATGATGTTCTTTTTCAGTATTAATGATCTTCTGGTTCAAAGGAAATATTAGGTGCAGTTTTATACCCTTTTACCTCAACATATTCAAACTGCCAGTGACCATCTTGAGAGGTACTCCATCCAGGTAACCTGTATCTTCCAAAAGTATCCAGGGGCCCATGCAGCGTTACTTCCTCACCATAGCTACTTTTCATGACCCACTTTATTGGGATACTATTAACGTTAAGCTCAACAATGCACAATAACGTACCCGTGTCTTCATAGATTTCTAAGATATTGTTTGGTTTAAGATCAAAGGTCAGTTCTTCCTTGTCTAGGGCAATTCTGCGGCATATGGCATATATATTTCGTTTCCAGTTGGCTATTTCTTGTTTTAACCGCAACGAATCAAATTCATATTGCCTGCCATTTTCTAGCTTGCCCCAACCTCCGTGTTCGGTAAATGCCCTTACTCGGTCAAAGGTTTCGTTTTTCAGTTTGATTTTTGATTTTGGCGATGTTAGATCAAGCCAGACCTCCATATCAATGACGTTAGCTTGTTTGTTCCACATTTTCTCCTTCAAGTAAATGAAGTTGGTTGATTTCCAAAGTTCCTCGCCGCCCATATTCTCAAGGAACTCCTGTACCGCAGTATTAGCTGCCGTTTCCTGGCTACAAATATGTTGTGGAGACATCAACAAAAGCCAAAGAAATAAAAATGGGTATTGTTTCATAAATGTGGTAGTAACGACTCAAATTTGATAATTTTAGAGAGGTTACCCCTCCTGATTTGCAAATCATGAAATAGAATTTCAAAACAGGCAATTATTTTTGTAGAAATCATTCCTATGGACTACACACACTTAATGGTGATGGCCAGTTCCCTATTATTGGGACTTTCCATTTTTTTTGCCCTGTACCTCTTTATGGATAAAAGAAATAGGAGGTATAGAATCATAAGACACCTACTAGCTTTTATCCTACTGGCCTTTGCCTTAAGGATTGCCAAGTCGGTAATTTACATCCTCTTTCCAGAGTATGCCAGTACCTTAACCTCATTTGGAATCGTGGGCATGTTGGCCATTGGACCACTGTATTGGTATTACATTAATGCTATTTTGGTGCGGTTGGAAATTAATTACTGGCATTTGACCCCTATGCTTTTGGTGTTGATGATTCTTCCATGGCTAGCCCATAACGGACCATTTAACATAAAGCATCGAATTTTACTTTTTATTTATGTTTTTAGTCTGGTTCATATGTTGATTTACTTTGTGAATGGCTTCTGGGGCATTTGGAAAAACCGTAAGTCGGGTCACAGCGGACAGTATAGGAAGGTACAATGGGTTTCCAAATTAACGGTTTCAATGCTTTTTATATGGATAGGATTTGTGATGCAGGCAATTCTAAAAGATAGATCGTTTTATATTCTTGTGACCTTCGGTGAGGCACTAGTGTTTTTTGGTATTGCTTGGGTTGCCATGAGGAATTATGGTTTTATTGTAAAATCAACCAACAGGCTCTTGTTGGGGAATTTAGCGTTGAAGAATATAGCAAGAAATGCAATCACCGTACTAAAAAAGGATAAGTTATATACCAAAAATGATCTTTCCATATCTATTCTTGCTAACAAAATAGGTACCAACAGACATACTCTTTCCATAGCGTTGAACAACTTTGAGAACAAGAGTTTTCCAGAACTGCTAAACCATTTTAGAATTGAATACGCACTACAATTACTAAAGGACGTGAACACCAATAATCTAAGTATTGAGGCCATAGCCTTTGAAAGTGGTTTTAATAGCCTTTCAGTTTTTTATAGTAATTTCAAGAAATACAACAAACTTACACCTGCGGAGTATAGGAAAAAATACAGTGTCATCGGCTAAATTGGAACCGAGGAGAAAAGGTATTCGTTTAAAAAAGTTATATCCCTGAAATTTATATCAAATTCCATTCTTGAAGAGGTTATGGAGGGCACCTGACGGTCATAAAGGTATTTCTGTAAAGCGCTCCCTTCCGTGTGACGAAGGGCGGTTTTTGGGGATATGCTTCTAGCGTGATAATAATCCAAAGAGGCAAAGGACATACCCCTCAAAGTCCTCCCGTTCCCCAATCAATGGCATCTATAAAGATGTTCTTAAAACTATTGTCGAATTTAAACCCATGCTGAACTAGTAAAAGCGTGTCATTTTTTTGGCGGCTCCAAATAGGGCTTACCAAAGTGCACGAGAGAATGAATCCTATTGTTTTTTCATTGTTACTGATTTAAAAGGCTTAATCTGGAAGGTTGTAAAAAGATTTTACCGCCTCATAGTTGGAATAATCCAATTTGCCCGATTGGGCGCTTTCAGGAATCAACACATACCGAAACCTGTTTCCTCTGGAGCCCGAGTACTGAAATTCAGTTAAATCAACCCCGTTGGTACTTATAAGCGTTACGGTTATACCGTTTAAGGTTATCCCATTATTTCCAAACGTATAGGAATACAATGTGTTTGACCAACGGCCAGCATTGGGCATGGGATAAATACTTGACGTTCCCCATTGTTGTAGATATACAAACACCAAGGTTTTATTCCTAAGCTCAATATTATCTATCTCTGTAATTAGCATGTTCATTGTCTTTGCCCTAGGGTCGTCTTGCACATTCCAATCTGCCTCCATCCAATTGGAAAAAATTACGTTAGCGTTGCCATCTTGGCCGTCAGTTCCGTCCTGACCATCTGTTCCATCTAGCCCATCTAACCCATCCTGTCCGTCAATTCCAGGAATTCCTTGTGGTCCCTGAGGTCCTGTCTCACCATCCTCTGCAGAACAAGCAACCAAAACTGTACATGCCATTGCAACAATGGTCAAAAAAATGAAATGTAGTTTTTTCATGATTTTAGATTTAATGTTAACCTTGTTTTTAGAGGGAAGTTTTTCTAGATCTATTTGTCTTTGGTCAAATTGGCCTATTGAATGTTTCAAAAGTAATGTCAGGCAGTACTATACCATTTTTAATATGTAACAAATGCTTTTCGTTATGTAACAATGATGAAATGGGATGAGAAGTTTACAGAAGTTGTCCAAGGGAATTAAAGTCATATTATTGAATGATATTCCCTGAAGTTTTATTCAATAGTAATAGGTAGATAATAAGATTAATAAAATTCATTCATTAAGATTCAAACAAGGGATTTCAAAATGGGTTTTATGAAAGTCTATTCCGATTGTAGAAAATCCTATAATCCAGGAACTGATTTAAGTGAAATAAGAGCATCTAATTGTCCTGAATGCGTAAAATTATTGGGGCAAGTAACCCATAGATTTAGATTGCCAAAACAGGATGACATAAAAAATGGGGAGTAACAGGTTTTCTTATGCGAAGTAGCTTTCTTTATAAGCAGGTTTATCAATGGATTTATGAGACTAGTGGAATAACAGCTTTGACCAATTGTGCTGGCTTAACTCAAATCTTCATTAGAATCGGAATAAGTCTGTTTAAAGACGTATTTAAGTGGAATTCAACCCCTCTATCTGATGACACAAAAAATGTTGTGAAACGAAAAAACCCCAGTTATACTGGGGTTTTGAGGTGGTGATCGCGGCAGGATTCGAACCTGCGACCGTCTGCTTAGAAGGCAGAAATAATTATATATAAATATATGTTTTTCAAATAATTACACTTATTTAAGTGACTTTAGGTCGGGAATAAGTCGGAAATTTGTTGTAACATATGTATAGGAGGAGTAGCTTCTAGATTGCTACAAACTTGAAATGGAAATGCATCAAATTTTACATGGAAAATATTGAATACATTTAAAATCATCATTTAACTAGATATTTATTGAGGGTTTTCAGCAAGAATCCCAAGTTGAAGTTCTTTTAGAAATAACCGGTCAAACTGCCTTTAAGGAGTGAAAAAAGCCCCCTTTAGGGGGCCATACATAACATCAAAAACAACCAATAACAAATTCGTGTAAATCGCAATACAATTAGTAGTTTGGCGCTCCATCATCTGATTTGATTTCGTCGTTGAAAATTACCAGAATTTCACTGTCTTATGTTAGGTCAAAAGTCGTAACATTTTAGTTGCTTTTCTATAAACTCACGGAATTACAAATCGCTGTCGAGAGTGATTTCTTGAATACAATATTCTTCCGCAGATAAAGTGAAAAGCAATGGTTTAACTAGGAACAAACAAGCTGGCTCAAATCATTTTTATCGGTTATTTGATGGGGAAAAATTTCAAAGCTGACAATGATGAAGTTACCAGCTCACTTTTAAGATTTAACTTGCTTGGGATTCGTTAAGAATTTAACCCCTTTATTTGCTCCGGCCAACCAAAATTTAATCCACTCTTCATTCCAATTAGTGGTAAGAAATTTTGGTTCCATACTTTGATCAAATTTATTTTTAGCATTTATCAATAAAATTCTTCCTGCAAAAACTGATTCAAGGTCTTGTTTCTTAATAAGGTTTGTCGCAATAATAACATCACATAAAGGATTGTTGGGGTTCAAAGAAATTGCCTTCTTAAGTTCTTCTTCAGCTTTATCCGAAAACTTCTTTTTCATTAAATCATCCTTAGAGGTCCCATTTCTAAAACTATAAATTAAATATTGCAGTGCATGGATGTCTGATGGTTTGACGGAAGATGACCCATCAATTCTGCTACGTACCAGATCCAAATTCCCTTGAGATTTATCAAGTAAGTATTTCGTATTTATCTCTTTAGGTACTTCTTTGGCATTGACCAAGGCCCTGGCTACCTGGGTGTAAAAATAACTGGCCCAGTAATTGGCTAAGGTTTTACTTGAAAATTCATTCCCCAATTTTTCAAGTGATTCAATACCATCCAACCAATCTGTTATATGTTCGCCGTTAGTATAAAGGTTATAACTTTCTTCCAAACGTTTTTCAAAATCATTGGTTTGGGCGTTCAAACCTACCAAACTAATCGAGGTAATAAGTATGAGTATTCTTCTAAAAACCATGTCTTAAATATTTTATAAGTCAAAAGAACATAAAGAAGTAGAAAGAAAGATGCGTTTCTGTCCTAATTGGAGTAACATCTTTACAAATTGTTACTTAAATTTATCTTTTCGAAGACGGAACTTGTTTGGGGTTGTGCCAACCTGACTCTTAAAAACTCGGTGAAAGTTTGTTTTGTTTGAAAAACCCGAATCTAAAGCTACCGCTAAAATTTTCAGGTCGGTTGTCCATAACAACGTTTTCGAATGTTCAATTCTCAGCAGATTTATAAGGTTTGGAAAGCTTGTGCCATATGTATTGTTAATGTACGCTGAAAGGGTAGCCCTGTTGATTTCTAATTCTATCGCAAGATGATCAATTGAATAATTTGAATTTAGATAACATTCTTTTTCCAGAAGATACATTTTGATATTTTTTTCCGCTAATCTTTCAAAAGCTCTGTTATTTGGGCTATTGATTTTTCCCTTTTTAGAAAGGAGGAAACTTGTCTTACTTAGAACACTTGCAGCTACAACCTTAGCACTGCAGAAAACCAAATGTCCTGTTAAGATAATCGATAGAACATAATACAATGGTGACGAATGAAATATACCCGTAAATCTTAAAAAAAGGCAGATAATATATCCACCCAGCACCAATATACATAGAACTAACACTTGTTTAGATATTAATAATACAAATTCGTTTTCGGCAATAGATCTGTTCAAATTCTGCTTGTTATACTCGCCTATCTTCTTTAGACTTATCAAAGAATATACAAATAATGATACCAGAGAAAGTATCCATAAAATGGAAAAAAGCATAGAATAATAATCTCCAGTGAATGGCCTAAAATTTCTAAGAATCAAGCTTTTCTCCGATACATCTAACCGAAAAAAAGGAAATAAAAAAACCAATGACAGTGCTGGAGCTATAAAATTTAAAGAGTTAAGTAAATTTTTTTTTCTGTGGTTCAATGCTCTTTGGGCAAAAAGAAGAATCAAAGGCCCCATTAAAAGCCGGAAAGGATATCTGTAAGCGAAAATTGATGCCAGGATATCAAATGATTTTTCACTCCCAAACACCCCATATTCGGCAAAATGGAATCCAAAGAAGGTAGTGAGTAGACCCAAAAATTTACTGACATGGCTTGTGTTTCCAAAAAGTAAAATCAAACCAATAATAATACAATTTCCAGCTCCTAGAAGCAGTAACACACATTTCCAATCGAATAACATTGATAGTTTAAAATGGTTTCATATATCCAATATACCAAATGGTTCAAGCAAGTAAAAGGATGATTAAGTAGCTCTTATTTTTCTCCTGAAAAACAAGTTAAAACCAAAATTTAGGGACTACTTAATATTATCTTTGATTTCGAATTCATGTGCGTTAATAGGTTGATTAGGTTGGGTAGGACTAAAAGTGTATTAACAAGTGCACGCCCCAAACAGTCTCCAATATTAGTTTATATACAAGCAAAAAGTTCTTCCATGGAAACTTTCCTACATCAAGGTTTTATTAAGTGTTAAATGAAAGTCTTTTTCCATATTCGAGAATATTTACCTCTACGAGTCGTACGAATCGCTCCATAACAATTTTAAAAAATCAACAATCAACGGTCGGTCGGATGAGTCATTTAAACAAAAAGTATAGAACAAAACTATATATACTTAACTGACAGCCTACGAACATCATATCAATCGAACTTTATAGAAAATGTTTTTATATTCCAGGGTATATTGGCAAAATCAGAGCTCAATACGATTATAATTAATGCGCCAGATTAACTCCCATGACTGCTGGTTTTCAATGGATTTTTCCCAATCCCAAATAAGAGTATTCTCTGAAATATTTTTAAAAACCATTCTGTAGAAAATCGTTTTTCCATTTCGTTCTATCGACTTGGTACAAAATTTGGGGTCCCCGTTTTGGAAATCGCCAAAAAACTCATAGCTAATTCCTCTATTATCGACCCATAACTGTTTCCATTGGTTAGTGGATTTTTCTATATATGATATGCTTTGACCTTTAAATCCGATTCCTGCTCCATCCGTTACAATGAATTTCTCTTGAAGGGCGTTTCCATTTAAAATCTTGGTAATTGTATTTCTTCCCTTCCCTTTATCACCATTTTTTTCCTTCCATGAAACATCCCAATCTCCTATCCAAAAGTCGTAATTTGCATATAGAGTTGAAGGTTTTTTTTGCTCATTCAAGCTATTCGTTTTCTTCGTCTGAGAATATAGATTTAAGCTCAACAGTAATATAAAAAGAACGAAAGTTTGCTTTTTTGTTAACAACATGTCAATCGCTATTTTAACCTTTGAAAGGTAAAATTTAAAAACAGCAAAAGCGTAAATCTTCGTAAGAAGATACCTTTATATACTGTTGGCATGGAATAATAATTTTCTATTCTTACAATTGCTGCACAGTTCATTTGCTATATCAGCTCAAAGATTTTTGAAATAGATTTTTTCAGAAAAAATTTCTCAGAATTTCAGTATTTGAAAATTACGCCGAAGGAATTCTTGAGTAGCAATGCTGATGTTCAATAAATATGTTTTTTAATTTACCATTTACTATATTCTAGAGTCAAGTGGTCTTGCGAAAACATCATATTTGATTCAATTCTTGAATCATCAAATGTGAAAATATTTCAATTTGAACGAATTCTCATACTGAGAAAATTGTAAGGAATGTTAAAGTGACAAATTGCAATCAAGATTTGATTAGACAATTTTGGAAATGTCCAAATATTCCCCTGGAGTCATTCCAATAAATTTTCTAAATGCTTTGTAAAAAGACACCTTATTGTTGAAACCTGACCTGTAGGCGATTTCAATGATTTTGTTATTTTCGTTATTCTTATCAAGCATGTTTTTTGCCTCTTGAATTCTATGGCTATTGATGAAGTCATTAAACCCCATATGGAAATGTTCATTTATGATTTGGGATGTATGGTTCCTCGATGCTCCAAGCCTATTGGCCAAATCATCCAGTCTCAGTTCACTGTCTAAATATAACTTGTCATTCTCGATTAAACGGACTAGCTTTTTTTTATATTCTAAAGACATTCCTTTTGACAAACCAGTATTTTGATACTTCTTAAAACCCAATACTTGTTTGAATGTCTTATCTTGAAATGTTTCAGGCGAAATATGTCCAAAATAAGTTGTGATTAATGCAAATAAGCCCATACTAATATTAATGATGTAGTCCTCTTCAAGCTCTAAATTTTCGTTAATTACTAGCAAATAATAAACCACCAACGTCACTGAGAAAAGGATGAAACTTACCGTTATCGCAAAAAGCCAGGTTGAGTTGCCTTTATGTTTTTCCCTCCATCTCTTTGCCGAAACAATTAATGCATAAACCAAAATATGCAGGCATAAAACTCCATAATAATCGCAAGGTTGAATCACGAAAAAACTTTCATTTTCCACTGCCTCTCCCCTAAATTCTAGTGGTAAGAAGAAATATTTCCCAAAAAAAACAATAACAAAAAACACAGGTAAAAAATGAAATATGTATTCCTTATATGGAAGTCTTTTACCTGTTAATACTCTACTTACATACATGTAAAAGAGTGGCCCATATAATGCCATAGGAACCATGTAGAACAAATCGAGCTTTTTGAACCAGTTCGAATCTACCCCAACCCAGTACATAGTGTTATAAATAATATGGTATGAAAGCAGGAAAAGAAATAGCGCCCATATCCTATTGGCTACTTTGTCACCAGTTCTTTTAATAAGAAATAAAACCCCAACAAAAAAAGATTGGACGGATAATGATCCTACTATAATCTCCCACATATTTCCTTGCTTAAAGCACGTCTGCCTAGGGAAAGGACATTACTCATACTAACGAATACCTGATTAACCCTAATCTATTAAAACGGATAACAGTATCGATGCTATTCTAGTTTCCATTGAAACCAAACCCCCTCGTTCTTCATTTTAACAAGTTTGTTATCTGCAACGTCTATCCAAAAAATCTTATTTCTACTACCATCGGAAATTATTTTCCAAGTATCGTACCATTCCCCTTTTACCTTGATCTTCTTCTTTTCGACAACTTCTATATTGGCCCAAACTATTGAACCTCCATTGTTTAAATCCAGCATCGGAAGAGAAGCGGAATAACCAATTTGCAGTGGTAAAGAGCCTAGAAGATAACTCAGCATAGCAGGCTCAAATAAACCATGAGAGAATTGCTTATCAAATTGAAGACTTTCTTTTAAATCCGAGTCATCAGTATAAGGTTCTAGAGCCCCTGTTAATTTGTTGTTTTTAAACATCAATTTCCCAGTATACTTAGAGAAACTATTCTTGAAAGATCTTTTAACGAATGCTAGGGTTTTCAAATCAAAGAATACTGTATCTGGTGACTGACTGCCTCTTACCTCGAATCCAATATTCAATTGTAACAATTGTTTATCATCAAATTTGACCTTGTTTAAATCATAGGTCATTTCACCAAAAGGTTTAAAGTATTTTGAAGAATATAATTTGATTTTATGTAAATCAATATCTTCATGCCCTGGTAATACCTTTTTGTGTATCGGGACATTTTCCTTTTGCGGACTTTCTTGGCATGCTATAAGAAACGAGAATACATAGATCGAAATAATGGTTTTAGCAATAGTTCTCGTTTCTGTCCATTTGATAAAATTCATCCTGATTAGTTTACATTAGTAGGCTGGAAGTTTGAATACTTTGGCATCATATCTAAATTATGCCATAACCTAAATTGAGATTTCAATCAAGGAGGGTCCCATATTAGCGATAAATCTATGCACATATTACAATGGATCTTTATGAATCTGGTTTTGAATTTAAAAAGAGAATTTCCCGATAGATATGTTAAACTAGGAATAGGTATCACTTCCGATCATTTTAGAGATGTAACTCTTCTAGGTCTCGCAACCAACTCCCCTGAACATACAGGGCAAATACAATCCATGTTAAGACTACACCTTTCACAATAAGTGCATTCATAACTACAGATATAGGCCTTGCTATCCAATTCCAATGAAATGAAGCACTTTTCGCAAACTTTACGCATTTCCATGATTATTGTTTTAATATGATAATTATGGATGTATGGAAAACATTTGACCAAAAGTTTGTTTTCTGAATTCTTGATTCATTTTACTGTTTCCCATTGCCAAATAGTATTTCAATACTTTTTGGCAGTCCAATATTCTTTTTTAGTTGAGCATCTGCTATAGGTGCTTCAAAATTGTTGGAAATTGGCAGCACCCCCGCCCATACATCTAAACTATAGTCACTTTTGCTGTCCTGGGGATCTCCAGAACGCACTTTTGCAGATGATTCATCAATTTCAATTCTGATAACTTTTGTTGCTTTTAACTCTTTTTGGTTTGGCATTCTCACCTCTTCCCATCTATGCTTTAGAACATGATCCGAGATTACTTTTAAACTGCCAAGTTTATCAGATTCAGCTACTAGATTCCCTTTTCCAAAAAACACCACAGACTCATAATTTAGGGTGTGATTAAATGCTGATCTAGCCAAAACAAGGGCTTTTACTTTTGTTATGGCAATACAAATTTCTACTCCCTTCTCTAGGTTCTTAATTAATCTGCTGACTGATGCTCCATGAATGAAAATGAAATTTTCCTTTCGTCCATACATCGTGGGAATAACAACAGGTGATGAATTATGGATAAAACCTACATGACAAATGAAGTTATTATCAATAATGTCATTTATTCTTTCAAGTTCATATACTGCATTTTTAGGAACTCGTTTTATTTTAGTCTTGATCGAATTGGTCATTTTTAATACATTCAACAGGTTAGATATTGAATTCTCCTATTTTGTGTTTTCTTTTTGCACTTATCTCACTTATTGATTTCCAACCCCCATCTTCTTTTAAAACTTCATATTTCCAATCGAAAGAATTCTTTTTTATATTGAAAAAAGTAACGAGCCATGTACCAGAACCATCGTGCATTTCAATCTTGCCATCCTTGAATGATGCCTGAAATTTAGAAGATATTCTGTGAGCTCTGGTATTTAAAACGACAGCCTCCCATAAACTGGTTTTCGGATTAAATATGAAAATACCTGTGGCAAAAAAATCCTTTGTTACCGGATTGGGAGAATTGTCTTCTTGCCAATACCTATTCAGTACGGCGTGCCCGCCCAATACATATTCCCATTGCCAAGTAGCTCGATTGGAATACCACTGAGGGTTTTCTTTGTCTCTTCTATCCAAATCTTTTGAAATACATTCCCATTCACCCGCGAGTTGTCCCCACTGCTCAGTTTCTTTGGGGGCATCTTTACCCAAGCTCCCATAATCTTTTGTCATATGATTTAAACCTGCAGTTTCGGCTGTTTTCTCCTTACCTTGAGTGGTACAGCTTGTCGATAAAATAAGAACAGCACTTATAACCCATAGTATTTTCATGACCCGAGTATTTTCTTTTTTAAAGAGATTTAAGACTAAGTTGCAATCATCTCTTTATTAAGTATATAGGTCAAAAATAATTTGCTTGTTTTAATAAAAATTGTAAAAATCACTCACTATTTGAAGTAGGTCTTTGGAGTTAATCCGCAGATTGATTTAAAGTCCTTATTAAAATGGGATTGGTCTGAATAATTAAATTCATAAGCCAATCTTGTAAGTGAAATATCTCTATGTATAGTTTTGAATTCATTCAAAGAATTGACTCTTGTAATTTTTTGAAAATTCTTAGGACTCAGCCCTATTTCTTTTTTAAACCTTTTTCTGAACTGGGAATAACTTAGGCCTGAAGAAGAAGATATGTTAGCGATATTGACAATTCCTCTATTCTGAATAATAGATTCCACTGCGGATTCGATTGGAGAAGGTTCATCTGGTCGCAATATTGATGTCAGAAAGTTTTCGACCAAACTGCATTTTTCTTGATTTGAGTTATTATGAGATAATTGATCGTAAACTTCATTAACCGTTTTTTTCCAAACTATCTCTGGTTCATACAACTGATCCGTAAAATCATCAATTGAATTTTTAAAAAAACTTTTATACTTGCCAGGTCTAAATACAACAGATAACAATGTTGAATCTCTCGAAACCTTGATTCTATATCCTTTGGTATAAGGGCCAGCGATAAAACAATTTGGCCTTATTTCCCAACCCTTGGTAAAAGATGTTGAATGATCTACAGCAGCTCCCAACTGAAACAATAATTGCATGCGACCGTTTGGTATGAGCATATGCTCACTATCCTCACTAATGCAATAAATATTGTAGCTTTCTATATACCTAATAAGATTTTTGGGGTTATATGAACTATAGGTCAAGGTGTTCATTTAACATCATAATTTTAATATCTGAAATCTGAATTTAATAAATAATTTATAATGTCCTAATTAATAGTTTTCAAGAAATTGAGGGTATCGATTTAGCTACAAGTCTCACCTGATCATTGCATAACTTCAGGATTCAAAATGTGATTTAATTGAGAAGACATCAAATATCCAAGATTGATTGTTTTCATTCCAAAAAAAAGGGCATCCAAATGGGTGCCCTTTTCATATGCTGATTTAGTGTATTATTCACAAACCGCGATTCCAATAGGTCCAACAACTGGACCTAGGGCACCACCATCGTCAACTGCAGCTTGGTTACCATTTGGATCTGCAATGTTATAAGAGTGCTCAGACTCGAACGCTCCAGGAACGTACTCAACGTCCAAGGAAGTTGCCCCTTCTGGAACAGTGAACTTGGCAGAACCGGAAGTCCCGGAGCCTATAGTATACTCTTGAGCAGAACCACCATCAATGGAAACAGTGATCTTAGCCCCATCCCATCCGTCTCCGAAGCTATCGAAGAAGTTGATGGTATATTCACCTGGGAATGGTGCATCTGCATTCAACAAAGTACAATCCAATACGATAACTTGAATAAAGTTCTCTGTACCGGGAGCGTTGGTTGTGATGATCCTGCCGTCGGCAGTTTCGATCTCAACACGCAAGTTAAATTCGTCGTTGACACCTAGATCACCGAATGTCAAGGCACCGCCCAACAATTCAGCAAGTGTACGAGTGAACTCTACCCTTCTGTAGGAGTTGGTCACCTCACCATCATCATCAGTTTCCTCAACAAGCTCCAAGCTGGAAATGTCATAGCTGATCAATTCAGCTTCAGCTTCTGAAAGGTCAGGATCGCCATCCTCAATAGTTCTATCAACAAACTCTCTGAAGATTCTCAAGGTGCTCAACAAATCCCCGTCAGTTCCGTCGTCAATTCTCAACTCAATGGACAGGTC
>NZ_FQWL01000013.1 GCF_900129665.1 Flagellimonas flava | reverse complement strand
GTTGAGATAGTTGATGAGTATACATCCCCACCTTGAGTCCAGTTCCACTGGAAACCTAAGGTGAAGTTCTTGTAAGAAATGCTGTTTCTCATGTTGGCAACCCAATCTGGGTTTGGATCTCCAATTGCGCCATCGGTCGGGTCCTGAACAAAGTTACCATCCGCACCGATGATATACTCTCCGTTATCGTCCGTGGCGATTCTAGTTCCAAAAAGAACCCCTAAGGGCTCGCCTTCAATGGCTGCGTTCCCCAAATTGGCAAAACCAGAGTAGATTACCTGATCCGTATCCAATCCTAGATCGGTTACCGTTGTCTCATAGGCGGTAAAGTTGAAATTGGTAGTCCAATCAAAAGCACCTTCCTCGTTACCTCGGAACCAGTTCACACCTAAATCAATTTCAACACCCTCTGACTCAATCTCACCAATATTGGTCGCAGTTACTGTAAAACCAGTAGCAGGATCAAGAGGTCTATCCAAGATCAAATCATTGGTCTTTCTTTGGTAGATGGAAGCATCCAAGGTGATTCTGTTGTTCCACCATCTGGATTCGATACCTATTTCAATCTCTTCAAGAGTTTCTGGTTGAAGATTAGGGTTACCTAAACGGGTACCTGTAGTATTGGTCACAATGTTCTGTCCGCTATCATCTTGAACATCCTGAGTATCCAATACCAAAACATCAACAACTGGATAAGCAGAGGTCAATACATCAAAGTTTGCAGAAACCCCGATACCACCACGAATCTTCAAGTAGTTCAATACATTTTCAGATTTCAAACCATCGATTGCGGCCGTTGGGATGAAGGACAAACTTGCAGAAGGATAGAACTGTGAACGGTTCTCCTTGGAGAAGTTGGATACCCAGTCGTTCCTAGCAGCAAGAGTTAGATAAAGGAAATTATCGTAATCAAAATCCGCCTGGGCGTAAACCCCTGCAATGTTCAATTCGTTGAAAGTCTGGATCTCGTTTTGGTTCAAGAAATTGAAGTGTCTCAACACTCCAAATACCTGCTGACCGTCACTGGCTACACCATTTTGGTCAAATACAGTTCTTCTTGTAGTGGCACCAACGTTGAA